>NZ_CP104067.1:1255833-2511666 GCF_026651875.1 Alicyclobacillus fastidiosus
CGTCAATCCGTGGCGGTTGGGGATATCAATCATCCCTACGAAGGAGTGAAAATTTTTATCAGGGATGTTTCCCTCGCGAATGACGCCGCCGATTGGGTTCGGCCGGTCGAGGACGATGCATTCCAGGCCGTTTTGCGCACAGGCCAAAAGGCAGTAGGCCATCGTGTTCATATTCGTATAATAGCGCGATCCGATGTCGGGAACGTCGATGACGAGGGCGTCGAGGCCGGCCAACATCTCTGGCGTGGGTTGCAGTGTGTCTCCATATAGGCTGTAAGTTGGCAGCCCCGTGTGGGGGTCGCTTGCGGATGGCACCTCTTCGCCTTCTTTGGCGCAGTTCAACATGCCGTGCTCGGGTCCAAACAGCTTGGCGACGTGCCACTCTCTTTCTTCTACCAGCAGTTCGACAATCGGTCTCAAGGCCGAATCCGTGACATTGTAATTGCTCACGAGCCCCAACTGTTTTCCTGCGATGCGTTGGCGATGTGCGTGAAGCAGCATCTCGGCACCGATCATGACCATTTTACTTCCCCTCCCTCGCGATAAACCAATTATAAAATAAATATTCAGAAGTATAATATACAAAATGAAAATAATTTTTAAAATATTATTGATGATATGTGAATTTACTTTTATACTGGACTCATTCGTGGAGGTTGATGAACCGTGGTGCCAAGTGGGGGTTTGATTCGTCTTCGGGAAGCACTTCCGAGACTATCTGATTCTGAAGCGAGAATTGCAGAGTTTATCATTCAAAACCCGTCTGAGTTTGTCCATTTGACGATACAGGAATTGGCATCGCGCAGCCAGAGCAGTCCTGCGGCGGCCGTTCGCTTGTGGAAGTCACTCGGCTTTACCGGCTATCAGGAATTTAAAATACGCGTGGCCAGCGACGTTCAATCCAATGTGGCCGAAGAGTACAGTGAGCTGAAAGTCGGGAGTTCCTTCGCGTCGGTTCTCAGGTCTGTGGAAGAAAGGCATTTGCAGTCGATTCAAAATACCCTTCGCCTGCTGGATGAATCCGCGGTTGCAGAAGCGGTGCGAGTGATTCACCGCGCCTCCAAAGTGATGGCGTACGGAATTGGCGCATCTGGCGTCGTGGCGGAGGATTTGGCCCAAAAGTTGACGCGGATTGGATTTCCGGTCTACGAGGCCGCAGACTTCCACAAGGCGGCTGTGTTGGCCTCCCACTTGAACGACCAGGATGTTCTCGTCTTGCTCTCTCATTCCGGTGCGACCTCGGAAGTGGTGGAGGTCGCTGAAATCGCCAAGCGAAAAGGCGCCCATCTGATTGCGGTGACCTGCTTTGGCGACACCCCGCTCTCCCGCATTGTCGACACGAAATTGTACGTAAGTGCGGTCGAACCAGAGGTTCGACTTGGTGCAACAACGTCTCGCATGGCTGCACTCACGGTCATTGACGTACTGCTCGTCTCGCTGGCGAACCAGTTTCGCGAGGAGATATACGAGGCACTTGAGGTCACGAGAAATGTTGTGAAGAGCCATAAATTTCGTAACTGAGGTGAGCATGTTGCGCAAAAGACGATGGCCAATCATTATTGGTTTTCTCACGCCGGCACTGGTCCTGTACCTGATGTTTATCGTCTATCCATTTCTCTCTAGTATTCGGTACAGCCTGTATAACTGGAACGGCGTCGGCCCGCTCGTGGACTTCATCGGCCTCAAGAATTTCACGTACGTCCTGTTTTCTCACGAGTTTGCGCCGCAATTCTGGCGAGCTGTCGCACACAATCTGTATTTCTTCGTCCTTTCCATGATTTTGACATCCGTATTCGGACTGTTTCTCGCTTATCTGCTCGTCGCTGTCAAAGAGCGTGCATCCCGCTGGTTTCAAGTGATCTACTTCATTCCCATGGTCGTCCCACCTGTCGTCGTGGCCTACATCTGGAGCATGTACCTCGAGCCAGACTACGGAGCGATCTCGCGCGCCTTGACCGCACTTCACTTGAATGTGCTGAATGTTCCGTTTTTAGGAAGTGGAAGCTTGGCCCTGCCGACGATTGCGGTCATTACGGCCTGGGCGGGGATGGGCTTTCCCATCCTCATCTTCATCGCAGCGATGATCAATATCCCGGAAGAGATGATCGAGGCGGCAAAGGTAGATGGCGCGTCGCGCACTAGGATCTTCTTTTCCGTGATTTTCCCCTTCATCAAACCGACCTTTTTGACCATCACGACACTCAACTTCGTCGGTGCGTTCGGAGCGTTTGACTACATCTACATTATGGAAGGGACGCAAGCGGGTCCGAACTATGCCACAGACGTGATTGGCACCCTGTTTTACCGGACTGCGTTCGGCGGATTTGGAACGACCGCGCAAGGTGTTGGCTTAGCGACGGCGCTGGCATTCGTCGGTTTTATCATCGTCATGATCGCGTCTACATTTCTCGTGCTCTTGCAGCGAAAGGCGTCGATGGATCTGTAAATGCGTGTCCGACCCTCTACAAAGGATGTGATCGAATGCACTTCAAGCGTCCAATTCTAGCCTATGTCATCTTAGCCCTATTCGGCATCGTCGCGCTGTATCCGTTGATCGATATGTTGCTCATGTCGTTTAAGGACCTACCGGGCATTATTTCGCAACCGTTTAGTTGGCCGACCAGCTGGCATTTGGAAAACTACGTGAACGCGTGGGGCGAGGGAAATCTGTTTTCCTACCTCATCAACACCGCCATCGTCTCCGTCGTGTCGGTCACCGTGATCACGTTTTTCTCGTCGATGGCGGCGTACGTCATCGCGCGCTTCAACTTTAAGGGGAACCAGATTATCTATTTGACGTTTCTCGCAGGTCTTGCGCTGCCTATTCAAATGATCGCAGTGCCCCTGTTCATTCTCATGAAGCAGTTGTACCTGATTGATAATCTCCTTTCTGTCATCCTAATTTACTCGGCAAGTGGACTGTCTTTCAGCGTCTTCTTGCTTGTCAACTTTATCCGCAGTGTACCAAAGGATTTGGAAGAGGCGGCGTTTATCGATGGCGCGGGGCACCTGCAAACCTACTGGCACGTCATTCTCCCGCTGATTCGGCCATCCCTGAGCACGACGGCTTTACTCAACTTCATCTCTGCGTGGAATGGATTCTTCTTTCCGCTCATTCTTCTCTCCAACCCGAATCGGATGACCGTTGCGGTGGGGGTGCTGTCGTTTGTGGGCCAATACTCCACGCAGTGGAACCTGTTGCTTCCAGCGCTGGTCATCGTCATGTTGCCGACCATCATCGTGTTTGTGATTGCGTCGCGCCAATTCATTCGGAACATGACGGCGGGGGCCGTGAAGATGTAAAGGAGGTGACCCGGATCAACCAGCCGGATAAGTCTCATATATCTAGAGGGGGAAAAGCCATGAAAAAAACGAAAAAGGCGATGTTATCGACGCTCGCACTGGCGATGGCGGCAACTGGGGCGCTCGCAGGTTGTGGTACAGGCGGTACGGGAGGTACTCCTACCGTCACCGTGTGGTCCTGGCGCTCTCAGGACGCAGGCCTGTGGAAACAGGTGCAGGCGGCCCTGAATGCGAAAGGGGACAAGGTGAACATTCAGTTCCGCGCCATCAACGCCACGAGCTACGACTCGGTGTTACAGACGGCGATGGACGGGGGCAAGGGCCCTGACATCTTCTACGGGCGTGCGGGTGTCGGAACGCTCGATTACGCCGCGGCCAACATGATAAGCCCAGTCGACAAAATCGCAAACCTGTCGGGCATCAACTCGGCCGCCCTGCAATCTGTGCAGTGGAAAGGGAAGACGTACGGCGTCCCGTTCGCGATTCAGACGATGGAAGTCTTCTACAACAAGGACATATTCAATAAGTACGGGTTGTCTGTTCCGAAGACGTGGGCCGACTTCCTGCACATCTGTCAGGTGCTAAAGTCCCACAATGTGACACCGATCTCGACCATGGGCATTCAAAGCTGGATGCTCGCGCTGAACTTTGACGAAATTGGCGCTACGATGCTTGGGGATAAATTCACGCAGCAGTTGGTCGACAAACAGGCGAAGTACACGGATGCCCCGTATGTCGATGCGCTTAGCAAATACCAGTCGCTTGCCCCGTACTTCGAGCCGAACTTCAAGGCCGTCGGGTCAGCCGGGAACGAGCAGGAGACCCAATTCGCGCTCGGGAATGCGGCGATGGTCATGGACGGCATCTTCGATGTCCCGACCATTCAACAATTCAATCCCAAATTGAACATGGGCGCCTTTCTGATACCTCCAGCGACTTCGACGCAATCTGCGAAGATTGACTGGTACGTGGACGGAGATATTGCCTTGAACAGCAAGATCTCGAATGCTGCGGAGCAAAAAGCCGCAGAGGAGGTTTTGGCGTATACGGCGACGAAGCAGTTCGGCCAGGATTTCGCCGATATCGCAGGTGAGATTTCACCAATTGCCGGCGTTCAGGTCCCCAAGAAGTATCCACTGTCGATTCAAGCGTACAATTGGTATCAGACAGTACCGATTAACCCGACGTTCGGCATTCGCAGTCCCATGGACACGCCACCGCCGACTCCTATCACGAGCCAGACGAAGGATGCCGCGAGCAATGACTCAGGAATTTTCTCGGCGGAACAAAAAGTGCTCTTGCCGCTTCTGACCAACCAGATGACGCCCGCAAAAGCTGCGAACGAAATACAGAGCACGGTGAACTGGTACTTCAAGTAATTCTCCACGCGAACAGCATCACGCGACGGAGCGGCGCTACGACAGTCCGCTCCGTTTTCATCGTACTCGTGGAGTTTATCGCACTGCCATTCCACGACGTACAATGACTGACAAACGATGCTCGCGTCAGATGTGTACTCGTTCGTGAAAGTGAGGGGATTACGAGATGGATGAACTGCTTCCAGGCGTCTTTGCAGACATGTTGCGCCCGCAGTACTGGCTGAGTCGATGTCGGGACGGGCGAGCGTACCAGGTAGACGCGTGTAACGATGGCATCGCGCAGTCAGGCACACTTTACGCATTGACCGAGACGGCGGAATTTCCAGTCGTTACACCGCTCCGCCCAGCAGATGTTCGATTCGATGAACAGGGAAGAGCAATCACAGACCGGGACTGGGACTTGATGGAAGACGTTTCGCGGGTTCGGACGTGTTCCCCAACTCCCGGATTTGCCGTGGAGTCGACTGATTTGCGCCGCTTTGCGGTGGCGACGCCCGCATTCCAATCCCCGACGGACAAAGAGTTTGACGAGCTCCAGGACACCACCCTCCACACGTTCGAACCGCTCGTCGTGGTGGGGGAGAGTCAGGATGCCAACTGGCTTTACGTGTACACGACCACCTATCGAGGATTTGTGGCGAAGCAGGCGGTCGCCGTGACGACGTGGGAAAATTTTAAACAACTGCGGTCTTCTCCGTCGTTTGTCGTCGTGACGAAACCGTTTACGCTGACCCAACCGCAGCCGTACGATGCGAAGGTCTCCCGCAGGTGGCTCGAGTTTGCCGCCGTTCTACCGCTTTTTGAGAGCGGGGAGAACTTAGGCAGACAACATGTTCTCGGCAATATCTGCGTCTTCCTACCTGTGCGCGAGCGCGACGGAGAATTGACGATGCGACCGGCCTACGTGCCGCGTGCGGATGTGCACGTAGGGTGGCTGCCCTTCACGCGCCAATCCTGTGTGTCGATGGCCTTCACCTTGCTGCACGAGCGGTATGGTTGGGGCGGTCGACTCGGGGTTCACGACTGCTCGAGCTTTACGCGCGACGTGCATCGGACAATGGGGGTAGAACTGCCGCGCGACGCGGGCGTGCAGGAGAGGGCCTTGCTTTGGCGCATTGCTTTTCCAGAAGGAATCAGCGGTCGTGATAAGGGTCGGCAATTGGAACAGCTTCAGCCAGGCGATTTGCTCTATATGCCAGGCCACACCATGATTTACCTCGGTTCCATTCAAGGTAGACCGTACGTCATCCACGACTTTGCCGGATATGTGGTGGAAGGCACCGAAATACCCATCAATCAGGTGATGGTCTCGACCCTGGACATTCACACAAAGTCAGGTGCCACCTATCTCGAAAAACTTTCCTCTGCCGGGGCGGTGATGGTGCAGTGAAGGCAGACGTGTTGGAGAAAATCACAGAGATCGTCGGAACCGAAGGCGTGTTGATTACGCCCAATAGCCTCTATGCGTATTCGTTTGACGCGACGCCGATTTTGCGGGCGAATCCGGATGTCGTCGTCATCCCGAGGACGACAAAGCAACTGGCCCAGGTGCTCCAGCTGGCGGATGCTCACAAAATCCCAGTCATTCCACGTGGATCCGGTACGAATCTCGCCGGGGGCACGATTCCCGTGGAGGGAGGAATCGTCCTCAACATGACGCAATTCAACCAAATCTATGAGATAGACGAGAAGAATCTCACTGTGACCGTCGGACCAGGCGTCATCACGGCCGACCTGCACAAAGCAGTCGAATCGGTGGGCTTGTTCTACCCGCCGGATCCTGGGAGTCAGCGGATTTCCACGATTGGTGGGAACGTCGCACAGTGTGCAGGGGGCATGCGCGGACTGAAATACGGCGTCACGAAGGATTACGTGCTTGGCCTCGAATACGTCCTCCCGTCCGGCCAAGTCCTGCGCGCGGGCGGCAAGAACTATAAGGATGTCGCAGGGTATGACCTCACGCGCCTGTTGGTGGGCTCGGAAGGCACGCTGGCGGTGATCACGGAGTTGACGCTCAAGCTGTTGCCGCTGCCACAGACCAAGCGAACGCTCGTCGTGTTCTGCGCACAGATGGTGGATGCCGCACGCATTGTCGAGCGCACCGTGGCCGATAAGATCATTCCGGCCACGATGGAATTTCTCGATCAAGCGACCATGCGTGTCGTCGACGAGTTCTCCCACCTCGGCCTGCCTCGCGACGTCGCTGCGATGTTACTGATTGAGCAGGATGGGTCGGAGCAGCAGGTCGCCCGCGATATCGACCGCATCGCGGCCATTGCTCGGCAAGAGGGGGCCGTGGACGTACAGGTGGCGAAGACGCCCGAGGAGGGTGCGAAGCTGATGGCCGCTCGACGGTCTGCCCTCGCCGCCCTGTCGCGCCTGCGCCCCACGACGATTTTGGAGGATGCGACCGTCCCGCGCGCTCGGCTGGCAGAAATGGTGGAGGCCGTAGAACGCATCGCCGATAAATATCAAGTACAAATCTGTACGTTTGGCCACGCCGGGGATGGGAATTTGCATCCCACGTGTCTGACGGACGAGCGCAATCACGAGGAGATTCACCGCGTCGAGCAGGCGTTTGACGAGATTTTTCAGACGGCCCTAGGGCTCGGCGGGACCATCACCGGCGAGCACGGCGTCGGCATGGCCAAGCTCAAATACCTCCCGCAGCGCGTCGGTGAAGGCGGCATGGAATTGATGCAGGCGATTAAACGCGCGTTCGATCCCAACGGCATCATGAATCCTGGCAAAGTGGTCGCGAGAAGTGCGCGCCAAAGAATCGTGGTGAACCAGCCATGAGTTCATTCGATATGGATGAGTTGCTCAACTGCATGCACTGTGGATTTTGCTTGCCTGCCTGTCCGACGTTTCAGCAAACGGGGCTGGAGACCTACAGCCCGCGGGGGCGCATCGCGCTGATGAAAGGCGTCGCAGAAGGCACCCTTTCGGTGGACGCCGAATTTGAACACAACATGTATGCCTGCCTCGGCTGTCGCGCCTGTGAAACGGCCTGTCCAGCAGGCGTCCATTACGGGGCGCTCATCGAGGACGCGCGCGAGGTCATTGAAGACGCCAAGAAGGCGCGCAAGCGTACGTCGTTCGCTCGGTCGGCCACCTTAAAACACCTGTTCATGCACCCCCAGCGCATTCGCTGGGGTGGCCATGTGTTGTGGGCGATGCAAGCGAGTGGCATGCAGAAGCTCGCCAAGCAAACGGGGCTCATCAAGGTATTGCCCCGCGAAATGGCAGAGATGCAGGCGGCGGTCGACGCGGTGGCCTCTCCCGCCAAGCGCCGACACCGCCAAGAGGTGGTAGGTCCAGCCCCGACAAGTCGTCGGCAGATGGAGCAGGACGCCTCGAGCGCGAATCGCGCGTCGGGTCTGCGCGTAGGGATGTTAACCGGCTGCATCATGGATGTCATGTTCTACGACACCAACCAAGCGACCGCCCGATTGTTGTCAAAAGCCGGTTGCACGGTCGTGTTCGCTCGCCACCAAGTCTGCTGCGGTGCACTGCACGCCCACTCTGGCGAAAAAGCGGACGCGATGGAATTGGCGAAGCAGAACATCGTCGCGTTCGAGCAAGCAAACGTCCAGCTCATCGTAAATAACGCAGGTGGCTGCGGTGCGGCGTTAAAAGATTACGCGCATTGGTTCAAGGATGACCCTGAATGGGCCGACCGATCCCGCCAATTTGTCTCGAAGGTGCGCGACATCAGCGAATTGCTCGCCGAGTTGCCTCCGCTCCCATTCACAAAATCGGTGAATGCGCGGGTCACGTACCAAGATTCCTGCCATCTCGCACACGGGCAAGGGGTACGACGGCAACCGCGCGAATTAATTCGCAGCATCCCTGGCGTGGACTACGTGGAATTGCCGAGTGCCGACAGCTGTTGTGGATCAGCGGGCATCTACAATATCACCAACTACGACATGTCGATGCGCATTCTCGATGACAAGATGAAACAGGTTGCCGATACGAAGGCGAACCTCATCGTCACGACCAACCCTGGCTGCCTCTTGCAGATGAAAAAGGGCATTCTCGATGCGGGACTGTCTCATCGAGTGCAAGCGGTGCACATTGTCGATTTGCTGAATCAGGCACTTTAGGGGCTCGACTGCTATCTGTTGTTGCAACTCGAAGCCATACGTGGCACGGGTCGCGCGAGGGAATGCACCACGGTTCATTTTCTCGTGTGACCCTTATGTCGGTCATGGGGAGGTTCGTGACACACGAGGCTTGGGACAAAGGAAAGGGTGACTCGAATGATTTCATACCAAGAAGGCAACAAGCCCTGAAGGGCATACATACTACACTCGTGATGAATTCCACGGGATAGAAGATGGTGGACGTCTGTTGTTTAAATGGCACCCGACAAGTGAATTAAAAGGCACAAGGGTATTCCCGACATTCCTGCGAGATTCATTGCGCGACTTGCCAGAGACTACGGTTCACATTTTGCACCAGGATGCGGAGTAAGTCGTTTTAATGTGGCATTTTACTGCAAGTTGTGGTACCGAAAATTCACAGGTTGATCCAGTTTCCTCCTGTGGGAGATAGGCACCACGATGGGTGCCTTTAAAAAAGTTATTTTGTGCTATTGTCGCGCAAATTTTCGTTTTCATGTAATTGATTTAAAAACCGATCCCAATACCACAAGCCAAAAAAAGTACCAATAATCATGGCAGACCCAATACCTATCCACACGGCAGTTTCAGTCTCCATATCCGTAAACCACGACATCATTTCTGGACCCAAATTCTCACTTCCCTCCATAGTGATGTCCCTAGTGTGCCTCGGCACACGAGAGAAAAAGCGCAGCAAAAATTGGAGAGTAAGATGGGTTTGCGGATTCATTGTGAATTCACGGACAAGGAATTTGCCGTAAAACCGGGCCAAACACTGTTTTAGATACCAGTGCGTAGACGGACGACCCAGTGATATTTACCTAGGTCGTCGCCGCTTGGTACAAATATTTCCTTACCGCCCCCGTTCGATAATGTAACCGTCACTGTTGTACACTTTCCCCTCCAGATATGCGCAGCGCATGATCATGCCATGTCACTTTTTCAAGCGTGGTCTGGTTGACATCGGTCCGCGCCATGACATAGAACACTTTGGGAAGTTCGTGTCCACGAATGTCCCATGTGGCAGACCAAGTCCCGTCTTTTCCTATCCGCGTAGTCGCGATGCGTTGAAGCGGAGCAGTGGAGTGCAAGGCGTATCTGCCGCTGTACTCTTCTACGTCATCGCGCGGGACATAGTAGATGTTCATGATATGCCCGTTCCATGGGTTATATGGCGAATAAAAGATGACCTTCCCGTTTTGGTTCTGAATGTAAATGTGCGGATTGGCCATGTTCTGCCACCGTGGCAGTTGAATTTCTGCGGGCTTGTCCGCGATGGACATTGGTAATGCTTGGCTCGCAATGGCGGCTTCCCGCTTCGAGTCGTCGTCACCACATCCCACGAGCAGTACACTTGTCATGGCGACAGCGCATAGGGTACGGACCTTCATGGCGCACACTCCGTTCTGATGGCGTTTGCGATTAGTTTGTACCACACTCTATATCTTTATTTACCTCGTAACGAACATGAGAAAGATTTCCCTTTATTTTCTTTGAACACAGTATTTTCATCTATTCACATACAAAGGCTGGAGGCTCATCTATCAACTTAAGCGAGTTACGATCTCGGCCTTATAACAGTCGGCAAAAAGATACCGCATATCTGCGAGTGTCTTAATCCAACGGTGTCAACTGCTTAAGCAAATACTCCACAGAATACCCATCAATCTCAACGTCGCAAGTGGCTTCACCAATAGATTTAACCTTTCCGATCTTGCGAAAAAAGTTGTCTGCGAAGTCGTTAACCTGGACATGGCTACCTATTCTCAACTCTGCTTTGTTATTGGGCTTATCCAACAGCATTGCCCTACTTTCAAAGATCGTCCGATACAGCGCAATCGCCGGGTTGTTCTCCTGCTCCCACTCTTGATTGTTAATGGACGGTAGGCCTAGTTCATTTTTCATGCGTGTCATGAGCCCTGCTAGTGCCTTGTCACGCTCTTGGTTGCTCATATCTGCTTGCATTGTGGCTTCGTATTCTGAATGAATCTCTGACAGTTTGGTCATATCCTCAACCTCCAACGCACATGGGATAAATTCCGTTAGACATCAGCTATTATGTAACAGGCAGTGATGAGGAATACGGCGTGGTAACGTGTGAAGGTTCGCACGTCGTTTGCGGGAGATGTGCGGAATACTGTAGCCAACCGAAGAAGAGAGGCGAAGAATACACAAAGACGCGAGACATAAAAAATCTGGTAAAGCCTCGTATCAGCACATGCACTCATACAGGGTCCGCCAGTGAATAAACCCTGCATCCCTTGTAAGACAAGGCATTGGCTGGAGTTGCGTGCATGATCAACGTGGTGTGTTGTCTTGTGATTGGCGGCCTTGTCGCTGTGTACATATCGAAACTTCCGCTACCGTCAAACAGTGCGGGGCTACCAAATGGATAAATTAAAATTTGTAAAATTGGTAACTAAATCTACTTGGACAAACGGGAGCGAGAACTGAACAGGCTGCATGCCACTGTTTTTGTATGACTGAGGACCAGGTGTTATTGCACTACTGGGCAGTTTAACTGAACAACAGGAAATCAAATTAACTAGAACAAGCTTGATTAAATTTCCATTGAATGATATTGTTTCAAGCAAATTATATGGAAGGACGTGAGCATCAATGATGCAAGTCTTGCAATCAATGCAAATGCTGCAAGCGAGGCAATGCCCTTGTATCGTGTGCTCACGTTTACGGACTTGAACTTAACCATTTTGGGTTAAACGCCGTGGGTACATTTACCTACGGTGTTTTTTATTTTGAAAGAGACAATGTTAGGAGATGGAAAATGGATAATGTGGAATTGATTGAAGCCGCACGGCGTTCTTCTGTGAGAAGACTCATGGAACCAATTCACAAGTCCCGCAATTTCACGGCTCTGTGGAGCGGGCAGACGCTTTCACAATTCGGTGATGGCGTCTTGTGGGTGGTGCTGCCATTATGTGTTTACTCGATAAACAAGTCGACTTTGGATATGGGATGGATTATGGCGTTGCTCATGATCCCACAGGTTATCCTACTGCCTTTTGCAGGGGTGCTCGTCGACAGGGTTTCTCGGTCAAGACTCATGATTACCACCGAGACCGTTCGGTGTTTGATAGTGGGCACTCTCGCAGTATTGAGTGCATTGCACCACATGTCCATTCCGATCTTATCAGGGTTTGTAATCATCTACGCCATCATGGATGCTCTGTTTCAACCCGCCTATTCAGCTGCTCGTGCTCAGATATTTACGGATGATATTCGTAGCGCAGCTCTATCACTGACGCAAGTAAGTCAAGAACTGGGTCGCCTTCTTGGTCCGGCAATTGGAGGCGTGATCGCAGGCTTTATTTCTATTGGGGCTGGTTTTGGGTTTGATGCCATTATGTTGTGTATATCCGTTATTACCCTCTCCTTTTTAAGGGTTCCTAAACCTCGCTATGAACGTCATCGTTCATCCCAAATTCTTCGTAATTTTGGACGTGACTTAATTGGGGGATTTATAGAACTTCGCAAGCATTCCTGGCTATGGATAACGATAGTGGCTTTTACCGTCATCAATATTGCCGACACTGGGATAACAGCAATCCTTCTACCGTGGCTAGTCAAAGTTCATTTGCACCTGCCCGATACCAGTTATGGATTAGTGAATAGTGCAGCTGGTGTCGGAGCGATTGTGGCTGCATTGCTATATGGACGAAAGAACAATCACCGTCGTCGTGGTTTTGTAGGATACGGTTGTATTATTGTGAATGCTCTTGCCTTTTTGTTCCTTACACTTGGTCATTCAACATTCGAGCTAATGCTGTTAATGGCGGTTGCAAACGGTGCAATTATGATATTCATGTTGATTTGGGAAGGTAGCTTGCAGGAGTTGATTCCATCTGAATCGTACGGTCGTGTAGCGAGTCTTGACCTCTTTGGTTCATGGACATTGTTGCCTATAGGTAATGTCCTTAGCGGATGGTTGGCTACGAAAATCGGCGGTATCGAGACGATGTTGATTGAGGGAACATTGATGTTTTGTGTAGCTATTGGAGTTATGTTGATTCCAGCCATACGGAAGTTTGACTGAAATCATTCCATGAAGGGTTCAAAATATCTGTTTCTACTCGTCACCATTTTAATAGTCAATTTATTGAACTAACGGATTAGTTTAATAAGAGGCTATCGCGGAATGGTAAAAATCAGGATTCATTGTGAAATGGAATCCGGGTTTTTTCACGTCTTGCTTAGGTACGATTTTTCCGTTTCGTGAGGTGACCCCTATAACCACATCGTTTTACCTCCAAATAATAAAATCTCCGGATAGATGAGTGGACAATTGAGTAATTATAAATGTAGAAGAACCAATACGGGATTGCATTGCACGGCGAGAAAACATAGACCCACTAAAGGTTTTGTAAATTGATTCGGATGTTTTGTTGATATACAGTTAGTAACGAAGAAAATGTAATTTCAGATAAATAGTATGGATGGTGAAATCATGAATGACAAATATGCACCCTTGTTTGAGCCGATTACCTTTAGAAGTGGTGTGCAATTAAAAAACCGTATTGTGATGGCGCCGATGACAAATTTCTCTTCTAACCCAGATGGCACGGTGACTGACGCTGAGTTAGCCTATTATGCTCGTCGTTCTCATGGAGTTGGTACTGTTATCACGGCTTGCACTTACGTAACGCAAAATGGTAAAGGGTTCCAGGGTGAATTTGGTGCTGACAGTGACGAAATGATCCCTAGTTTACGTCGATTAGCGAGCACCATCAAAGAACAAGGTGCAGAGGCTGTTCTGCAAATCTTCCATGGTGGGCGGATGTGTCCACCGGAGTTAGTTCCAAACGGTGACGTCGTAAGTGCCAGTGCGGTACAGGCAGAAGAGGGTCTACCACCAATTATGCCTCGAGCGATACCTAGAGCATTAACCGAATCCGAAATACAATCAATCATTGATGCCTTTGGTGAAACTACTCGTCGAGCTATCGAGGCGGGATTTGATGGTATCGAAATTCACGGCGCCAATGGATACTTAGTTCAGCAGTTTTTTTCACCACACTCGAACCATCGTAATGATTCTTGGGGGGGAGCCTAGAAAAGCGGATGTCATTTCCGCTTGCGGTTGTGGATGAAGTAAAGAGAGTGATTAACAAACACGCAAAACAACCATTCTTAGTTGGTTACCGTTTTTCTCCAGAAGAGGCATCGACACCTGGTATAACAATGTCCGATACGCTTGAATTCGTGGACGCTTTGTCCGATAAAGAGCTTGACTATCTTCACGTTTCGTTGCTGAACTTTTGGTCCAAGCCCCGGCGAGGAGTAGACGATTCACGGTCACGTCTAGAATTAATTCAGGAACGAGCGGGTAATCGGGTCCCAGTAATTGGAGTTGGGTCTATCCATACTGCGGATGATGCATTAAAAGCGCTACAAAGCGGTATCCCTCTTGTCGCCCTCGCCCGGGAATTAATTATGGACCCGGATTGGGTGGAGAAAATTTTAGAGGGTCGTGAATCTGAAATTGCAACTACCCTAAGACAACACGATCAAGAACGTTTGGTTATCCCAGATCCACTCTGGCAAGCAATTATGGATACGCCTGGCTGGTTCCCTGTAGAAGCTTAACTATCGCGTACTTCTGCAGCCGTAAGTACGCGGTGATATCCATACATGGGCGCCCTAACAGGCGCCTTTTTGCTAAGCGTTTGTCATGGAAGAATAGATATTTCTCTGATGAAATTGCCATGCAAGCCGCATTTGAAAACGCCAAGCTTCGCAAGCTAGTCGATAAATAACAGTAAAAAATAGGAAACTCCTTTTGTTCTTGAACTCCCTCGTGGATTAAGTTGTTATTGGGAGCATAAATCCCATAAGCTCTGTTGCTTCAAACCGCATGAACGGAAGGCAGAATGGCACAAGTGTATTCTCGTGCCCATGCTTTGTTCGACGTCACTCACCGACCAACCGATGAAATCTTTCTGGTAGTCAATGCACACCGTTATGACGGGACTGCCGATTTCGAGAAGTATGACACCAACCAAAGTATACGAACTCAACGTGCCTGACACCAATTTGCAAAAAAGTGTCGACCACATTAGGCTGCCGGCTTTATATATGGATGATGAAGATGATGGTGTATGGACGGACCGATATGTCTCCGATGCACAACCTGTGATATTGCAGCTCACGATTTACTTGAAGCCGTTTCAAGTTCAGACATGGGAATTGAACCGAAAGCAGCGAATAGGAAGCGACATTCAACACAGAATTTTTATTTTCTATTATGCATACTTGTACAAAAATGTTCGAACATCCATGAGGCCTCCTTCGAATACGACCGTGTTTAAATACATGTATTCCGAAACATTAGCGCATCCACTAATTCCGGGTAGTGAATCTTCTTCATGTGACTGCATTCGAGGTAGTTGACAAAATGAAAGCGCTCCCTTTATAATCCCATTATTAAATTGTTTATAAGAAGTGAAATAAAAACATTTTGAATAGATACATAGAGAGATATATAAGACACCGCGCAGAGAGGTAGGTGAATTGCGTGGGATATACAGGTTCCAATGCCGTGGGTATGAAACACATGAATAAGACGGCTATCCTGCAACTTCTACGGGAGAAGGCTCCGCTTACCAAGGCGGTCATTGCTTCGGAAGCAGAACTTACATTTGCAACTGTATCCAACCTTATTGAAGAAATGCAGGCAGACGACCTCATCATCGGGATGGGGTATGCACAGTCGCAAGGCGGCAGGAAGCCTGTTTTATACCGTCTGAACCCCGATGCGTTCTATTTCATTGGAATAGACCTACAGGTCGAAAAGATTGTCTGTGTTTTGACGGATTTTGAAGGAACGTTAGTCCATTCGGATTCCATCCCTTATCACGTGGAAGATGGGCCATATAAGGCGGTTCAGTCGATTCGAACACTGATTGACCAGGTTCTGTCCGATACCAAAACTACTTTTTGGAAAATTCGCGGGATGGGTGTTTCTGTGCCGGGTCCCATCGATAATCAGGCGGGGATTATCATATCCCCCCCGAATATGCCCGGTTGGCGTAACGTTCCGCTTCGCGATCTGCTGACTCAGGAGTTTCAGGTTTCCTGCTATATCGAGAAAGATGCGAATGCGGCCGCGTTAGGTGAACTGAAGTACGGTGCCGGCAAAGACGTAAATGATCTTGTGTACATCATGGTGGATGTCGGGATTGGCGGCGGCATCATTGTAAACGATGACATCTACCGCGGCTTCCTAGGGGGAGCTGGCGAGATTGGTCACATGATGATCGATGCGAGTGGCCCTCCGTGCAACTGCGGCTCAAATGGCTGTTTGGAAGCAGTTGCATCCGGCATCGTCATTGAACGTGAGGTATACCGCGAAATAGGAACAAATATACGACTGGAGCAATTGCTTCAAGATGGGATTGGACAGCATCCATTCTTGCACAAGTCTCTGGTTCAAGCAGGACAATACTTGGGCATTGCAGTTGCGAACTTATGCAATGCATTAAATCCACCTCTAGTCATTTTGGGTGGGAAAGTTGTCGAAGGTAGCGATTTGTACTTTGAACAAGCCATTGAAAGGGCACGACAGCGTATCCTGCCGGATTTTGCACAGCGAATTCAAATTGTCCGTGCCAAACTCGGTGGCTTATCTGGAGCCATTGGAGCTGCGACTATCGTCTTTCAAAATACCGTATACCAGACAATCTGAGAGGGGGTGGGCGCAGGCACGCTACGCGTGTTCCGTCTACAACACCATTTCTATTTACACTTTATAGGCTTGTGACTCACAGAATAAGGGGGATGCAAAATGAAAGCGATATCCAAATGGATGATGGTTGGTGCGTCTGGCTTAGTTCTTCTTTCTACTTCGGCGTGTGGAACAAGTACCGGTAGCTCAGGTAGCGGCGGATCGAGCTCTAAAGGTCCCGTTACCATTACGTTCGGCACCTGGGGTGGCGCTGAGGAAGACGCACAACTCCAAAAGATCATTCAGCAAATCAACGCAGAACATAAGAATCAGTTCCAAATTAAAGAGTTGAACGTGCCTTCTAATTATGATCAAAAGTTAAAGACTGAATTGGCGGCAGGAAGCGCTCCGGATATCTTCTATTTGAACGATGGTGAAGCACCGATGTATGCAAATGACGGTGCGCTATTAAACCTTGATCCTTATCTAAATAAATACAAGAGCCAAAATCCAGTTGCCAATACGAGTGACTATTACCCTGTTACATTGACAAACGACACGTATAAGGGCTCTTACTATGCTCTGCCGTGGATTGGACAACCCACGGTCATGTACTATAACCCGAAGTTGTTCCAACAAGCAGGGCTTGCAGAACCCACTTCAGGCTGGACCTGGAATGATTTCTTGAAAGACTGCGAAGTCATCAAACAAAAGACAGGTACGTATGGTTTCTTGTTAGCAAATGGTTGGCCGCCGGTCTATGACTTTATCTGGTCTTTCGGAGGACATCTGTGGAACCAAAATATGACTCAAAGCACATTTGATTCGCCGCAGACCATCCAGGCTCTTACATTGATGCATACGTTGATCAATGAGAAGTTAGTGCCAACGCAGGCAGAATTGGCGAACGTTGATATCGAAGATCTGTTCCGTCAGGGTAAGGTCGCTATGTTCATGGGCGGTGCGGCAGACGGAAACTACGATGCACAGGGATTCACGGCAAAAATTGCGGTCTTGCCAAAGGGAACACAAGAAGTAACTGACTTGGGCATCGACGACATGGCTATCAATGCCCACACCAACGTGGATAAAGATACAGTGTTCCAGGCATACATGGCACTGCTAAATGGTATCGACCACTGGAAGGTTGTTCCTCCTGTCAAGCAATACGCTCAAAACCTGAGCCAAATTTCGGTTTCCGATGCACCGGGCGGACACACTCCGGCTGATCGAATTCAACCCATCTTGGAGTCCATGAAGTATGCGCGCTTGTACCGAAACATTTCGGATCCAACTGCGATGCAAAACTACTGGAACGTTCTCGCGAACGATGTGTATGAACCACTTTTGTTGGACAAGGAAACACCTCAACAAATCGCACAAAAAACTCAGACTGACCTATCTGCTCTTGTGAAGTAATCATATTGCTCAGCCATGTTTAAACAATCATAACGAGTTGGTGTCTAAGTATTCCCCTAAGTCAAAATTGGTTTGGGGGAATGGGGGTGACAGGTTTGAAAATGAAACAGAGGGAAGCGATTCTAGGCTACGCGTACATCAGCCCGTGGTTAATTGGTTTCGTCGCTTTAACATTGGGTCCTTTAATTGCTTCTCTGTATTTTGGATTTACACAGTATAACTTGTTGGACTCACCAAAGTTTATCGGCTTTCAAAACTACGCTCACCTCTTTCAGGATCACGATTTTTGGCAATCTCTCTATGTAACGTTCTACTACGCCATCTTTTCTGTTCCGCTCGACCTGCTTGTAGCACTCGTGCTTGCGATGATGCTTAACCAAAAGGTTAGGTTTATGCGGTGGTTTAGAACCATTTACTATCTTCCTGCCGTCTTGCCACCTGTTGCCGTAGCAATTCTCTGGAACTGGATATTGAATCCCCAATACGGGATTTTAAATCGTTTTCTTGCTTTCTTGCATCTCCCTCAACCGCAATGGTTGGTTACCCCTCAATGGACGGTTCCCTCGTTTATTGTCATGAGTATTTGGGGCGTTGGAACCTGGATGATCACGTTCTTGGCCGGACTTCAAGATGTTCCCATGAGCCTTTATGAGGCCGCAGTCATTGATGGAGCATCGACCTGGAAGAAATTTTGGCATGTGACCCTGCCTATGATTTCACCAGTTCTATTTTTCAATCTCGTCATGGGCATCATCGGGGCGTTTAGTTACTTTACGCAAGCGTTTGTAATGGGGTCTGGCTACGGCGGGCAGGGGGCTGGAATCAGCAACTCCGGATTATTTTATGCGTTAAATATCTATATCCAGGGATTCTCGAACCTGAATATGGGTTATGCTTGTGCGCTGGCTTGGGTTCTGTTTTTTATCGTGCTAGTTTTAACTTTGCTGGTCTTCAAAAGTTCGTCTTTGTGGGTTTACTACGGGGGTGAAAAAGAGTGACACCGCAGTCTGAAGTACTCAAAACGACGCACGCTCGTAAAGTCCGCCACAATACAGTTGTTCGATCTCGATTGAATCGCTTGGTGATTTACCTTCTTCTCATCGGGACGTCCATTTGTTTTTTAGTGCCGTTTGCATGGCTGATCTTGAGCGCACTGAAGTCTAGTGACGAAATTTTTGTCTTTCCTCCAGTGTGGTTGCCGAAACACTGGGAGTGGGGGAATTTTGCCAAAGCCTTAACCACGCTTCCTTTCGGCCGCTATGCACTCAACTCCATTATTATTGCTACAGCGAATGTGGTTGGGAACGTCGTGTCTTGTGCGTTTGTAGCGTACGGTTTTGCACGTTTCCGCTTTCCAGGCCGCCGCATTTTGTTCATGGTCATGCTAGCCACTATGATGATTCCGAGTCAAGTGCTACTGGTTCCTCAATTTATCATGTTCCATGACTTAGGCTGGTTAAATACGTTTTTGCCATTAACGGTTCCTGCCTTCTTTGGATCGGCATTCTACGTGTTCTTGCTTCGTCAGTTTTTCATGACCATTCCAATAGAACTTGAAGAAGCTGCCACGATCGACGGTGCCGGTAGCCTACGTATTTTCTTCAAAGTAGTACTGCCGCTGATTAAACCAGCATTGACCGCAGTGGCCATTTTCTCCTTCCAAGGCGCTTGGAATGATTTCTTGTCGCCCCTGATTTACTTGAATGACCCGAGTAAGTACACGCTGCAACTTGGACTGTCTCAATTTCAAGGGACGTATCACACCGAGTGGAATCTTATTATGGCAGCCACAGTGGTTGTCGCCTTACCGATGCTCATCATCTTCTTTTCGGCACAGCGTTATTTTATCGAGGGCATCACAATGACGGGATCCAAAGGATAATGTGGGCCTAGACCAGGATTATTAGGTATGGCAGGCAGCTCTAAATTCAGGGGGATCGAGTGTGTACAGCATAGGCGTTGACTTAGGTGGAACGAAAATCCTCACAGGACTTGTTGATGAATCAGGTGTTATATACAAAACGGTAGAATGCCCGACGGCAGCGCAACAAGGGCCGGACGCTGTCATCGATCAACTGATTCGCTCTATCGATGAAGTGGCGGGCTCCGTAGAACGTAAGGAAATTTGTGGGATTGGCATCGGTGCGCCAGGGCCGTTAAATCCGGTTACTGGGGTCGTTTTATCTCCGCCTAATCTGCCGGGATGGGACAACATTCCTTTGCGACAGATAATCGAAGCGAAATGTGGTCTTCCTACATTTTTGGAAAATGATGCAAATGTAGCGGCGCTTGCCGAACATCGATTCGGTGCTGGGCGTGGTGTGGAAGATATGGTTTACATCACTGTGAGCACTGGTGTTGGAGCCGGACTCATTCTCAATGGCCGGCTTTACGGTGGAGCCGGTGGATATGCAGGAGAAGTTGGACATACCGTCGTCGACACGAACGGCCGTTTATGCGATTGCGGCAATCGTGGGTGCTTAGAAGCAGTCGCTTCTGGAACTGCGATTGCGCGGAAGGCGGAGCAGGTGTTTCAACGCCCCATGAGCGCGAAGGATGTTGCGATCATGGCGGAAAACGGGAGCTTAGAAGCTAAAGCCATATTAGATGAAGCGATGCACTACCTTGGCATGGGTATTGTTAGTATCGTGAACGTATTTAATTCGTCCAGAATTGTTATCGGTGGCGGCGTATCTAGGATTGGCGACGCGATGTTTGAACCTCTGAGGCACGCCGTTCGGGAATTAGCATTTCCGGCGCCTGCAGCGATGGTGGAAATCATGCCTGCGGAACTCGGACTCAACTCAGGGCTGTTGGGTGGAGCGGCATTGCCGTTGGCACAACTAGCTGAGCTCAAGAAAACAAAATCGCTGATTTAAGGAGAGTATGTATGAAATCAATCATATCGCAGCTTACATTTCCCATTGGACCCTTCGAAAAATATGAGCATAACCCGATTCTAGGACCGCAAGGTGACACGTGGGAATCGAAAGACTTGTTCAACCCGACCGCTATCGAAAAAGATGGAAAAGTGTACATGTTGTATCGCGCCGAAGACCATACTGGTGCCGGTGAATGGAATGGTACTTCACGGATTGGGCTAGCCATCAGTGAGGATGGGATGCACTTCGAGAGACATCCGGAACCGGTATTAGTTCCTACAGAACCGTACGAATTGCCTGGTGGCTGCGAAGATCCTCGGGTGACTCAGGTAGGAGATACATACTATCTCACATACTCGGGCTTTAACGGATCGAGTGCGGTGCTGTGTCTGGCGACGTCTAAGGACCTCTATACATGGGAAAAACATGGCGTTCTATTCCCTGAGTGGACGGAGGGCTCTGACAAAGTCTGGTCCAAATCTGGTGCCATTCTGCCGCAACCCATCAATGGGAAGTACGTGATGTACTTCGGCGATACAAACATCTGGATCGCTTATTCGGAAGATTTGATTCACTGGACCCCAGAACTAGAGCCAGTCTTTACGCCTTCATCCGATCCAGCGGCGTTTGATAGTGCCTTAATTGAACCAGGTCCGGCGCCCATCTTGACGGACGAAGGAATTGTCCTCATTTACAACGCGGCTAGAACTATTACAGAGCCGGACGATCCGTCGGTCGGCAAACTTCGCTACTCAGCAGGCCAAGTGTTGTTGTCTAAAGAGGATCCAACCAAAGTGCTTCATCGCACCACTGAACCGTTCTTTGTCCCAGGTTCCCGTGATGAGATCATTGGACAAGTGGATAATGTGGTCTTCGTGGAGGGGTTGGTGGATTACAAAGGTACGAATTATCTCTATTATGGCATGGCAGATTCAAAGATTGGTGTCGCAACGTATCGTTCCTAATTTTATTGTCGAATCAACGGACTGATATCAAGTCGGAAGACTCGCTTACCCTGCTGCCATACGAGGCTATTGTTGCAATTGTAAGTCTCTAGGAGGATATCTAATGAACGTTTACAGATATGAAGAAAATCCGTTACTCACACCCGCCGATGTAAAACCACACCGCTTTGATTATGAAGTCATTGGTGCGTTTAACGCAGGCGTAACCCAGTTCAATGATGAAATCATTATGTTGTTGCGTGTCGCAGAGCGGCCCGTAAGTGATGATCCCAACATCATCAAAGCACCTGTCTTGAATCATAAAACCGGTGAGCTTAAAGTGTTGTCATTCCATCGCGAAGATAAAACATACGATTTCTCGGATCCAAGAGCCATCAAGTTGGCAGGTCAAGATTCTTTCGTCTACCTGACCTCACTTTCCTATTTCCGAATTGCGCGGAGTAAAGATGGACATCGTTTCACGGTCGATGACAAACCATTCTTGTTCCCAAAAACAAGTCTTGAAACGTTTGGTATTGAAGATCCACGCATTGCAAGAATCGAAGATACGTACTACATTTCGTTTAGTGAGGTATCTCCGGTTGGGGTCGGCACTGGATTTGCTTCAACAAAAGACTTTGTTCACGTGGAACATCACGGGATGATGCTTGCTCCGGAAAACAAAGACGTAGTGCTGTTTCCAGAGAAAATTAACGGGAAGTATTACGTGCTACATAGACCAGTTCCCAAGAGCACAGGAGCACCGGAAATTTGGATCGCAGAGTCGGATAATTTACGCTACTGGGGGAACCATCGTTATCTGATGGGACTTCGACCGAACCATTGGGACAACGGACGACTAGGGGCCGGAGCTGCGCCCTTTAAAACCGAAAAGGGTTGGCTTGAGTTGTATCATGCGGCAGATGAAAGCCACCGATACTGTATGGGAGCGGTGTTGCTTGATTTAGAAGATCCGAGTAAGGTTCTCGCACGGACGAACCAACCGATTCTCGCACCGGAAGCGAGTTACGAGGTAGAAGGATTCTTTGGCAACGTTGTGTTTTCATGCGGTGCTTTGGTAGATGGTGATATCGTAAAAATCTATTACGGTGTAGCGGATACATCGATGGCTTGTGCAGAGTTGAGTTTGCATGAGATTTTAGCGTCGTTGACGTATCTTGAGAATTAAGGTGGCTGGAAGATGGAAAAGTTTTATCCGGTCAAGTTTGCTCCAGTCCCTATGGAACGAATCTGGGGCGGTCATCAACTGAAGCCTTGGTTTAAAGAAGAAAGAGAAGCTCCGGTTGGGGAGTATTGGGTACTGTCTGGCCACCCGAACGGGACGAGTATCGTGATGAACGGTGAACTGGTCGGAAAGTCATTAATCGAACTATGCACAGAGTATCCGGAAGTTTATTTGGGGAAATCACCGCAACCGCGGTTTCCATTGCTCATCAAGTTTCTGGAAGCAAACGCTGATTTGTCGGTTCAGATTCACCCGAATGACGAGTATGCGCAAGCATATGAAAACGACTTTGGCAAAACCGAAGCCTGGTATGTACTGGACTGCCTTGAAGAAGGCAAAGTCAACTATGGGCACAACTTCGCGTCAAAAGAAGAGTACCTAGCGGCGGTCTCGGAGAAACGTGTCAAAGACTACCTCCGATTTCGATCCATCAAACCAGGTGATGTAGTCTTTGTACCTGCGCAGACGTTGCATGCACTATTGGCGGGTACAACAGTGATTGAAGTTCAGCAAACCTCGGATGTCACTTACCGCGTTTACGACTGGGATAGAGTTGACCCGAACGGTAGTCCGCGGGAATTGCATGTCGGTAAAGCTGCGGATGTACTGATATTCGACAACGATCACCAAGATAGCACACTAGTTGAACCTACACTGGTTTGCAAGACAGATGTACTCGAACACAAGCAGTTGGTTACGTGCCCGTACTTTGTGATGGAGTCCATCGCAATTCGGGCCCAGGCGTATACCCTTTCACCTGGTAATCACGGCAACCCGGATGTCCTGATTGTCGCTGAAGGTAGTGGGATATTGCAATGGACAGATGGGGAATCCATTTCGCTTCAGCGAGGGGATACACTTTTGATCCCGACCACTCTGAACGAGTACGAATTGAAGACCGAAAACGGAATGAAGGTCATTCGTACCTATTACTAATCACAGACAGGTGGTCTCATGAGACCACCTCATTCTTTGATTGTAAGTCGACCGATATGAAAACGAATTCAGCAAAGGAGTCGTGAAACGGTGGGGACTATCTCCAATTGGAAGATACAATCGTTTGATGAAGGACAGGAGCGAGACCTCGTCGTAGCGCGTCCGGATTATATTGACCACTTCTGGATGACAGCGAAGGTACCCGGGGATATACACTCAACCCTGATTGAAAAGGGAATCATAGAACATCCGTTTTTTGGGCACAACGATCAGAAGTGCCGCTGGGTAGAAGATAAAGTTTGGTGGTATAGGGCCGAGTTCCACTGGGACGAAGTTTTGGAAACCGGAGAGCGCATGGAATTGACATTTGAAGGCCTCGATACCTTTGCGACCATTTATTTGAACGGCGTAGAGCTTGCCTTTTCCGACAACATGTTTGTGCCCGTGACATTGGATGTAACACGCGAGCTGGTCCACGGGAAGAACATTGTTGCCGTACGCTTTGATCCCATTTCAAAACACGTTAAGAACAAAGAACAGAGTTACTGGTCCGGATTCAGCAAAGAACGCATGTGGGTTAGAAAGGCGCAAATGAACTTCGGATGGGACTGGGGTCCAAGACTGGTTACGGTGGGAATTTGGCAAGCAGTTCATCTGGAGAAGAGAAAGATTGCTAAATGGGATAGTGTTTTTGCGCGAACTGAATCGATTTCCGCTACGGAAGCTGTCGTCGAGGTAGACCTTTTTGCGAGCATATTCCGGGATAGACCACAGACATATGGGGGCTCCTCTTCTGGGATCCCAACTCATACATTGAGCGCCCGCCTTGTCTTCTCGGATGAGAATACCGTTGTTGAGGCAGAAGCCAAGTTGGATGACGGCAACGGCACCGCTGTGTTAACCATTCCGAACCCAAAGCTTTGGTGGACGAGCGATTTGGGAAATCCCCATCTCTACCATTTGTCCCTCGATCTCTATGCCGACGGAGAGGCGGTCGACCGATATGAGTGTTCATACGGCATTCGTACTGTAGAAGTGAAACAAACTGCGGATGACGGCAGCAACGTGTTTACGTTCGTGTTAAATGGTGTAGAAATCTTCGCCAAAGGTGCGGACTGGATCCCAGTTGACAGCTTCATTGGAGCTGCACCGGATTCGCGTTATGAGCACTTGGTTTCTTTGTCGAGAGAAGCGGGCATGAATATGCTACGCGTGTGGGGTGGTGGCATATACGAGAAACCGGTCTTCTATGAAGCGTGTGATCGAGAGGGGATTCTCGTCTGGCAAGATTTTATGTTTGCCTGCGCGATGTATCCTGACTTTAACAAGAACTTCATGGAAAATGTTGAGCGAGAGATTATCCATGTGGTGAAAAGTCTGCGAAACCACGCTTGTATGGCTCTCTGGTGCGGCAACAACGAAAACGACTGGATTTACGAGTCTATGAAATCGAGCGGGACGATTCACACGCCGTTTTACGGTGAGAAGATCTACCACGAAATGATGCCGACACTACTGCAACAACTGGATCCAACGAGATTGTACTGGCCAAGTTCCCCCTTTGGCGGCAATGACCACAACGCGGCGGATGTAGGGGACAGGCATAACTGGCAGGTTTGGCATGGCCACGTCTATCCACGAAAGTTTGGCGAACCTGAGCAGATTAACTACAGTGTGGAAGGAGTATCGTTCAAGAACTTTGCCTCCTGTTTATCCACGTTTGTCAGTGAGTTCGGGATGCATGCAGCATCAAACCGCTATACCTTAGAGCGTTGGATTCCTGAAGGTCAGTTCGTCTGGGGCAGTGATGAGTTCTCCTATCGAAACAAGGACTATCATCATCAAAAAGGGATCCTTTTAATGGAAGGTTATACAGGAATACCGACAGAACTGAATGAGTACCTAAATTATTCGATGCTCACACAGGCCGAGGGTCTTAAATACGGGATTGAGCACTACCGAAGGAGGAAGTTTCAGTCGAGTGGTGCGCTGTTTTGGCAACTGAATGACTGCTGGCCGGGGACGAGTTGGGCAGTAATTGATTATCACTTATTGCCGAAAGCATCGTATTTTTACGCCAAGCGATTTTTCGCCCCCATTTTGTTGTCTGCACAACTAGACGGGAGCGGAGGGATTGAGGTTTGGGTCGTCAATGACACCCTGTCGAACTACAGAGATGTACTGCGGATGGAGGTACTGGACTTTTCCGGAAACGTTGTCTGGTCGGAGGAGCATAAAGTGGCCGTCAAGGAGAATGGCAAGGTCCTTGTAGCTAATCTCACTGAAATGGAAGTGTTACAGGGAGTGGACCCGCGCCAAGCAGTTCTTCGACTACATTCCGTAGAAGAACAAGCCTACGACAACCTGTACTATTTCCGGGATCAAAAAGACCTCCAGATGACTCGAGCAGGCCTCCGTGTCACGGTAGATACAGATGCATGCACCGTGTCGGTTTCCACGGACCAACACGCTCGAATGGTCAATATCGATGTACAACAGCCTAACATTTCATGGAGTGATAACTTCTTCGATCTCGTTGCAGGTGAAACGAAAGTGGTGCAGCTTGGGCATCTGGATGGGGACACTATCGACCTTTCCTCTCTAAGAGTGAGTGCGATGAATGCACCCGAGGCAACTGTCTCGTTTATTGAGAACGGAGGTTCTAGAGCATGAAAGTGGCTGAGTTTCAGGGCATAGGAACCATCCGTATTGAGGAAAGACCGGTTCCAAAACCAAGTCCATCGGAAGTTATTGTCCGAGTTATGGTCTGCGGTATTTGCGGAACCGACCAACACATTTACCATGGGAAACCAGGATCTGCTTCAGTCGTTGCACCACGTGTGTTGGGCCATGAATTGGCCGGCGAGATTTCTGCCGTCGGCGAACAGGTAACTTCCTTTGCAATAGGCGACAGAGTCACGGTCGATCCCAACATCTACTGCGGACGGTGCAATCATTGCCGCGGAGGTAGGATGCATCTGTGTGATCATCTAAAAGCCGTTGGCGTAACTCAAGACGGGGGGATGGCAGAGTACGTCACTGTGCCTGCAGCCAATTGCTTTTCTTTGCCTGCCATGTTGACGTTTGAACAGGGTGCCATGATGGAACCATTGGGTTGTTGCCTCCACGGAATCGCGCAATTAGACATTAAACCAGGAGCGTCGGCTGTGGTAATTGGAGGTGGGTACATAGGGCTGCTCATGGTCCAGTTGCTACACTTGTACGGTGCGAGCCCAATTGTCGTAAGTGAACTAGACAAGTCTAAACACGCCATCGCAGTAGAGCTGGGAGCTACTTGCGCCTACTCACCAGTCGACACAGACTTGATGTCCGTGAGGGAGGAACAAGCGAGCGGCGGCTTTGACATCGTGATCGAATGTGTCGGACGGGCGGAAACGATGCAAACCGCTATCCACATGGCCGGTAAGGGTGGGCAAATCCTGCTGTTTGGCGTTGCTGATCCGAGTACAGACATTACTGTTAACCCGTTCGAGATATTTTCAAAAGAACTACAGATCAAGGGATCGTTTATAAATCCACATACTCACAATGCCGCTATCGCGCTGGTTCAACAAGGGAAAGTAGACGTGACCCGCACCATCTCGCATCGGTTTTCATTAGAAGAGTTACCCGATGCGATGGCAAGTTACCCAAGCCTAAGAGTCACCAAAGGTATTCTGCACTTGACCTAGGGGGGCGATAGTCTGATTAACAAACTGTTCAGGCGTAATAGTGATTACCCATCTCTTTTCTAATAAACCGAAACATCTGCCACTGGAGTTTAAACCGCCTGCGAATCAGTTTCTCGATTACGGGTGGAAAGGAACGGCCTTACGCACAGCACAGCCTAGGTGATGGTCATATGCAGCTTGAGGCGTTCCTGGAGGACTCCGGTCCGAAGATTGTATTTTTAATTTAAATTATAAGAAAAGAGTGAATTATTGTGTCTTACTGGATAGAAAATATGCTGAACTCTAAGCCCATCGATTGGCGGAGTAAAGCGGATGAATTTTTAGGATACGTTTTTGATGAAAAGAATCAGGTGATGCATCGAACGGACAATGGGCACGTCCACTTCACGGCATTTATAGAAGGATCGGGGTGCGAGCTTATAACGTACGGCGGTATCATCGTTGGAAAATTACTTCGGGGCGAGGACGTACAAGAACTGCTTCCATCCTTGGAGGATTATTATAGTGAAAACTATGGCATATATCAGAATGGCGTTGGGGATAAAAAATCAGAATATTGGTATTTAATGCATGTCAATGCGCTTGCTGCTACGATTACCCGTCTAGCTCTCATGGATAATAAAAATGCAGTTAATCGACTTCGGAGCAGTATGGATCGTCTCATTCAAATCGCTCATCAAAACAACTACAGCTTTAATGACCAAGGTTACGACTTCGAGAATGCCCAACCGTGGACAAAATTGGATGCCTTTCGCCAACCCGATACCATAGGGGCCTACGCCTACCTAATGGAGTTCGCGTATGAGCTCTTTGGCGAAGAAGCGTATCAGTCCGAAGCGAGGGCGGCCATGCAAAACTACACCTCATTTGAAGTGAATCCTTGGTATGAAATACCCAGTGGTGCCATGGCTTGTTTAGCAGCTGCCAAATTAAATGATGGCGGAGCGACATTTCCCTTAGATAAGGTTGTTCAATTTGCTCTCGACCCGGAATTCGGAAGTCTTCATGAGGGCACATGGGGCAACGCTGCTATCGACGGTTTGATGCGCGGATGGCGAGGACACAGTCGGGAAGAGGCTTCCTCCATGGCCTACAGCTTCGAGACATTTGTTTTAGTTCCGTATCTTCTGCCCGTGGCACGTTATGATGCAAGATTTGCTAAGAGGATCGGTAGATATCTGCTCCATGCTGCCATAAATGCACGTTTGTTTTATGGCAACTTTCATAGCAAGGAAGCACAGGGCCGCCCTGATTTATCTCATTTGGTTCCATACGAGGCCTTACATCATGAGCGGGATGGACACTCGCCGTATGCAACGGGAGATTTCCACGGCCAGAAATCTGTATATGGTGGCGCATATACGTTGTGGTGGGGCGAAATTATCCGACCTACATCCGATTCATATGTCTTGGAACTAGATGTGACGAAAACAGACTTCTTAACCCATAACGTGAAGCCGACAAAGATGTATTACAACCCGTATCAACATGACTTAGATGTTACGGTTCACGTTGGAACGCGCCCTGTCAACGTTGTAACCCTGGGCGGTGTTTATTTGCACAAGAAAGTAACTGGAGCTGTCCAACTATCTCTTAAGGCAGATAGTGTAACGTTTGTACAACTTGAAGTGTGTGTTTAGAACTCTCGTTTAGTAATGGTCATTTTGATTCGAATAGTAGTACGGCTGAAAGACTCGGTACGGGGAAACCTAGTCCCCTTTAGGAGACGGTAGGGCAGTAGGCCGAGATGTACCCCTTTCATTATGCTTGTATAGTCCAATCAACAAAATACGGAAAACATCGCAGATGATTAACGATATCTTAATAAAACCTTCACAACGACCTGTTAATATTCATTTGTTTTTAATTGGTCCTTGTGGAGGGGAACTAAACTGTGGAAGATAACAACAAGGTTTTAAACGCGCTAGATGAAGCTCCGTTAAGCTTGTTCCATCTCCGTGCCGTTTTGATTTCAGGTTTGGGATTTTTCACGGATGCGTACGACTTGTTTATAATTGGTGCCGCTCTAGTGTTGATTAAACAACAATGGCACCTCGACCAAACTATGGTCGGGCTTGTTGGAAGTACGACTTTAATTGCCAATTTTTTTGGGGCGTTTATCTTTGGGCGACTAGCGGATGTTTTGGGAAGAAAGACCCTGTATGGATTGGTAGCCATCATCATGTCCGTAGGTGCAGTGCTCACGGCGTTCTCGCCTAATATATTTTGGCTCATTGCTTTTAGGTTCATTTTAGGGTTAGGCATTGGCGGAGATTATCCTATTAGCGCCGTGCTAATGAGTGAATATGCGAATATAAAAGATCGTGGGAAATTGGTAGGAATGGTCTTTTCCATGCAGGCTTTAGGATTAGTCGCCGGTCCAATCGTTGCTATCACGTTACTCGCCAGCGGTATTAATCATGATTTGGCATGGAGGATTATGTTGGGGTTAGGTGCGCTGCCTGCGCTGAGTGTGATTTATGCACGACGCAAAATGCCGGAATCTCCACGTTACAAAACCCAGGTACTCGGACAAACACAAAACGCCATTGAGGATTTGCAAACATACACGAAGAATCAGGTAGAGTTCACAGGCACAGAGTCCGGTGCAGTACAGGGAAATCGGATGCGTTTTATCGAGTTCATCACGAATCGCAAGATGATGATTACGCTGCTGGGCACAGCGGGCACATGGTTTGCATTTGACTATGCGTATTATGGCAACTCTATTTCAACTCCACTTATTATGAAGATGGTGTCGCCGCACGCAAGTCTAATTCAAACGGAAGCATGGACCCTCATCATTTTCTTGATTGCAGCGGTGCCGGGATATGCTTTGGCAGTCAGCAAGATCGATAAAATCGGTCATAAGCGTCTTCAACTTATCGGATTTTTGGTTATGGGGCTTGCGTTCCTTGCCATGGGGATTATCCCAGGAATCACATCGACGCTCGTTCCATTCCTCGTGCTTTATGGCATGAGCTACTTTTTCGCCGAGTTTGGTCCAAATACCACGACGTTTATCCTACCGTCGGAGTTGTTTCCAGTAAGTGTACGGACCACTGGTCATGGATTTTCTGCAGGGATCGCAAAAATAGGTGCATTTATAGGGGTATTTGTGTTCCCGTTGCTTACGAAGACTTTAGGACTCAACGGAACGTTTATCATTACCTTTGCATTTTCAATGCTTGGAATGCTGTTAACCTTGATTCTTCCTGAACCTGCGAATAAATCAATCGAAAGCAAGCACGAACAACGCCCGAGCACGCAAATGGCTGTGGTACAAAGAACACGAAGAAATGCATAGAAGCAGTATCTGTTACACTTCCATTTCGAGATTTTGGGCGGTGTGCGTTGCAGAACTGGACCGAACAAACGGGGAATTGTTCACCGTGTTGAATGATCTGCGCACGATTCGCATCAGCGTAGAATTCAGTATCCAATTCCCCGAAAAACAGGAGTTGGATACATGGGGCAACGGCTTTGGCTTTACTACGTCAAACCGCAAGATCAGCAGGATGCAACACTTCTATGACCAGTTTGCCGCATGATATCTCGCTCACTCGCCCCTGCAGCCGCGGACGATGTCGCAAAGCCTGCTCGTAAGCTGTGCCTAGAGTACTGAGTTGGATCGATCCCGATAGAGTCCCATAAGGGATAGCCACTTTCCGACTTTCTCCGGTTTGGTCAGTTTTGCTTCGACGTATCAGGATAACCAGTTCCCTCTCTAGCAAATTGAACGTCATCGACATCGAGTGCCACAAGCTCGGATCTTCGGAATCCACCTGCAAATCCAATCAATATTAGTGCCCGATCACGAAGCCCACTTAACGTGTCCGTTTGAAATGGAAAGTGTAGCTGTTCAGAACGCCCCGACTGAACTCTTTTCCGTGAAATGTTCGAACTGCCATACGGTCATTACGATGTTCCCACCGTATTGGGATTCAACTACAGGGTCAACCGTTAGCCAATTAGAACACCTGTCGAACTTGTTTCAGAGAAAAAAGAAATGACGTGACTTCGACTGACAGCCCTTCGCCAAAAATAGTGTATTGCCCCAAGCAGCTTTATCATGTGCTGCGGTAGAATTACAATGAGTAGGGGGTGGCTTTGATGGAGAAGAGATCAAATTGGACCATTACGCATTCACAAGTCAAATATCAAAATCCTTGGATTCAGGTGATTGAGCATCAGGTGATTAAACCGGATGGTCATGCAGGCATTTACGGGGTGATCGACGCCGGCAACAATGCAGGCACGGTTGCGATAGATGAAGACTTAAATGTCGTGTTACTGGACGAATTCATCTTCCCCTTCAACTCCATTACTCCTCAGATTCCAAGTGGCCAGTTTCGCGAGGAAGACCCGTTAGACGGTGCCAAACGAGAGCTCCTAGAAGAAACGGGCATTACAGCGGCAACCTGGACACCACTTGGAACTTTTTACTTAAGTGGCGGGATTTCGACGCAAGTGGGGCATCTCTTTCTAGCAAGAGACTTGTCTTATGGAGGGTGTCAATTAGAAGAGACGGAAGAATTGTCTATGCGGAAAGTGCCTTTACAGGACGCAGTGGATATGTGCTTGTCCGCAGAGATCAAAGATTCGGTTTCTGTTGTTGGTATTCTCCGTGCCGCTGAGTACTTGAGACGTCAAGGAGTACTAAGATAGCTGTCACGATGGTGAACTGGCACTGGGTATCGTGATTTCGTGGTGTCTTCTCGAGCTCTGTCGTGAATCCCATCAGTTCGGAGACTAGCAACTACATAAACATACATCTAAGTGAAATCCTGTCTCGGTGAACGCCACGGTAGTTAAACTGCCTTGGTTTGCTGTGTTTCTAGGTCGTAGATGGACTTCTCACTTTTTTACCAGCTTCAATAGAATATGATAAGGTTATAATTAAGAATCAGAATGTATGCTCCTAGGTGGCGCCTTGCCTTTTGTCACGCCTAAGCAGGAGTGCCTACTCTTTTAGGGATTAAGGAAGGTTTATGATGAGCAACATACAGAAAAACACAGACGTTATCTTAATTGGTGCCGGAGTCATGAGCGCGACTTTGGGATCATTGCTGAAAGAGTTAGCACCACAATGGGAAATCACAGTGTTTGAGAAACTCACAAACGCAGGGGAAGAAAGCTCTAACGAATGGAATAATGCGGGTACGGGCCATTCTGCACTGTGCGAGCTTAACTATACATCCGAGAAACCGGATGGATCGATAGATATTAGCAAAGCGATAAAAATTAATGAACAGTTTCAGCTTTCAAGACAGTTTTGGTCTTATCTTGTAAACAGCAATCTGATTCGTAATCCGCAGGATTTTATTATGCCAATCCCTCATATGAGCTTAGTCCAAGGGGAAAAAAATGTTGAGTTTTTGAAAAAACGTTTTGAAGCGTTGTCAAACAATCCCCTGTTTCAAGGAATGGAATTTTCCGATGACCCTGAAAAACTAAAGGAATGGATTCCGCTGATCATGGAAGGCCGTACGTCGGACGAACCGATAGCGGCAACAAAAATCGACACTGGAACGGATGTCAACTTTGGTGCGTTAACGCGCATGTTGTTTGACCACCTAAAGAGTAAAAACGTCGAGGTAAACTACAGGCATAGTGTCGAGGATATTACACGCACGAGTGATGGCATGTGGGAAGTGAAGGTGCATGATCTCGATACCGGTAATATTGAATACCATACTGCAAAATTCGTCTTTATCGGCGGTGGCGGCGGAAGTCTGCCTTTACTACAAAAAACCGGTATTCCTGAGTCAAAACATATTGGCGGATTCCCGGTAAGCGGATTATTTATGGTCTGCAACAATCCGGAAGTGGTCGCCAAGCATCATGCAAAAGTCTACGGTAAAGCGAAGGTCGGCGCGCCTCCAATGTCGGTTCCGCATCTGGATACGAGATATATCGACAACAAAAAATCCTTGCTGTTTGGACCGTTTGCTGGCTTCTCACCAAAGTTCTTAAAAACGGGATCGAATTTTGATTTGATCGGTGCCGTAAAACCGAATAATGTCCTCACGATGTTGGCCGCAGGCCTAAAAGAGATGGCATTGACAAAATACTTGATCCAGCAAGTGATGTTATCCGATGAAAAGCGCATGGAAGAGCTGCGCGAGTTTATTCCGAGCGCCAAAAGCGAGGATTGGGATATCGTCGTGGCGGGTCAACGTGTGCAAGTGATCAAAGATACGGAGGACGGCGGGAAAGGAACACTTCAATTCGGTACGGAAGTGGTGAGTGCCGCTGACGGATCGATAGCTGCTTTGCTCGGCGCTTCTCCAGGCGCTTCTACTGCCGTTCACGTGATGCTAGAGGTATTAGAAAAATGCTTCCCACAATATATGAACGAGTGGGAACCGAAAATTGAAGACATGATTCCGTCTTATGGCGTGTCACTAGTGGAAAACCCAGACATTTTCCAGGAAATTTATACTTCAACAGCAGAGGCGCTTGGTCTCAGCGAAAGAGAGCCGGAACCGGAACCGGTCTATAGCTAATTCTTTGGGTGTAGAAACCATGGTATGGACGAACATCACTCAGCAGCTCGCCCAAGCACGCGTAGTATCGTGCTCTGCGATATCGAGCATCATGGCGATGTACAGCACAGGGCTATACACGCCATGATGCTTTTGTTTTGTCCCCTCGCAGTGTGACATGATTCTGGAATGTATTCCTCATATTTCAGAATAAAAGGTACCCAATATAAGGTGAGTTGCAACACGGTGAAGAAGGCCATCGAAGACCTCGTCCAAGAAGGGCTGCTCAACCGCATGCAGAAAAAAGGCTCGTTTGAGCCGGTTCTCATTGACAAGTACGAGAGTGCGATGCTGCACGTCAAAGAAGGGTATCCGGCGTTGCTCTTAGATCACATCGCATACGATATCTCTGAGACGCCAATCGAGTATTGTCGATCCATCGTCCGAGGTGATTGCTGCAAATTCTACACGGAGTTGTTGATTGCTTCATGCGGCCGGTTGTCGGCTATAGGCGATAAAACCAAACGAGCATGAGGTCGAAGCGCTCCTCGTGAACGCTCGCGATGCAAAGTCGAAGTGGTCTGAGGATAGCGAACAGAAGCTGCCGGAAAAGGTCGTTCGGCTACAGCGGGTTCGGCGTGACCTTGCCCGTGTTCACATTGGGGTTCCAACGGTTGTATCGCCTGCAATCACGACACCATCTATCGCGTCCAGCCGCCCGAGGTATCTGTCAAGAATGCGGTGGGTTCCGGGGATTGTTTCCTCGGTGTCGAGCCTACAAAGGTCAGGTCTCTAGGCGTCGGTTTAAACCACCTCACCTTTCTCCATGACCTACGCGTAGGCGGTAAAAATGGGTGGGGGCAGGTCGACAAAGTGCTGCAAGACCAAAAGCGACATCTTCAGAAAGCGGCGAACGCCCCCGACTTGTTCGCGGAAATGGGGCAGGCTGCAACCGCCAGGCCTACATACTACGACAACCCATTTTCCTGGGAGATGTACGAGACGTATGGCGCATTCCCCGCGGTACTCGATAGACACGTGGTCGAGTTCTTCCCAGAGCGTTTTCGGGACGGCAAGTACTACGGCCGAACGCTTGGAGTCGATGCGTTCTCGTTCGAAAACGTGATTGCCAAGGGTGACGCGGACTACAAGATTCTAATCCAGCGCGCCGCGGATGCCGCCGAACTAGATAGTGGATTGTTTGCGCGACACGCAGGCGAGCACGAGCAATTGGTCGAGATACTCAGGTCGCTGTATCTGGATGAGCGCAGAACGTTCTCCGTCAATCTCGAAAACGCAGGTGCCATCCCGAATCTGCCGAAACGTGCCGTACTCGAGCTTCCGGCCGTGGCGACGGGCCACGGATTCTATCCACTGTTCATGAGCGACCTCCCAGAAACAGTCGTTCCCATCCTGAACCGAAGAATCCACGTGGTGGAGCTGACCGTGGAAGCGGCCTTGACCGGCAGGCGCGATGTATTCGTCGAAGCCCTACTGGCAGACGGATCTGTCACCTCGGAGTCGATGGCCGAGCAGCTCGCGACCGAACTGCTCGAGGCGCATCGCGATTACTTGCCGCAGTTCGCCTGACCTCGCAGCCTGCCAGCGCTTTGTTTATCAGAATAAAACGACAGTTGATTTGTTTACTGATGAGTGGAGGGGTAGGACGTGTCACTGTTTCGTGAGCTACTCACTGATGCGAAGAGAAACGCATATGCCATACCAGCCATCAACGTGCAAAGTGCAGAGACGATGGATGCGGTGTTTTCAGCTGCGAAGGCACGGAAATCGCCCGTTATCGTCACACTCGCGCATTCCCACGCAGGATACACATACAACTACATCCATATCTCGACGATGGTCACGCTCTTTGAAGATGCAAGAAAACGCTATGACGTCACCGCATGTCTCCACGTCGATCACGGTCGCACCTTCGAATTCGTCCAACACGCCGTCGATCTCGGCTTCCACTCCGTCATGATAGACGCCTCCGAACATCCATATGAGCAAAACGTGGAAAAGGTCAAAGAGGTCGTTTCCTACGCCCACGCACATGGCGCTGCGGTCGAGGCCGAACTCGGGCACGTCGGCAAAGGGGAGGCATTCGACTCCCGCGAGGCCATCGAGAACACGTTCACAGGTCCAGATGACGCTCGTGCATTTGCGCAGGAAACGAACATCGACGCGCTCGTCGTCGCATTCGGCACGAAGCACGGCGTGTACAAATCCGCGCCGAAACTCGACCTGAACCGCCTGCGAACGATTCGGGACATGACCGACATCCCCCTGGTGATGCACGGCACGTCCGGTCTATCCGACGCCGACATCCAGTCTGCCATCCGGTCCGGAGTGACCAAGGTGAATGTGTTCACCGAGATCGCAGATGCGGCAACAAAAGCGTTTCTCAAAGCGGTTGAGGATCCGAAGGTGCGATTCCCCGACGCGCTGGTGGTTGCGCGAAAGGCGTTTCAGGAGCGGGTGGAGCATTATATGGAGGTGTGTGGGTCCGCGGGGCGGGGGTGAAGCCTTCGTATGATGGTGGAATGGTTTTGTGCCTATTACTCAATGATGCGTGCGACGATAGAATGGGGCATGGTGGGACTGTAAGGATGTAGCCGATACGCTATCGTCGTACGGAGTAGTGGGAACCATTTACGAATATGCGTCCAGGCGCGCAAACGCCTTGCGACGATACCACCCAGTATTGATCGAATTCTCCTTTACATTGTTTGACCTACACGGCCTATCGTGGACGAGGGGGCATACACCATCATCGGACTTTTGTGTTCATACGCCTGCGCGTACGCTTCAACAAAAGCTGTACCATCACGGGCGATCCTTCGACAATCTTCCGTAATGAGGTCCAAGTTATTTGCTACACGCACTCATTGGCCCAAACATTTCATTGAAATCCAGGATTCATTTTTTATTACTATCTCTGAATTTGTATCTGTTCAATATGTTACGGAACGACTTGATGCAGGCATTTCGTGCTGGTTTCCTTGTTTCTGGTCCTTGCTGAATTAGCATGCATCTCTTAATATTTCAAATTATAATATTTTTACAGTAAATTTCTCGTGAACTGCAAAGTAATTCTTCCCGTGTGGGATCATGTTCCAATGAAGGATACCGAGTCTCTACTTCCTAGTCAAACGTAATTTTATGTATGAGAATTTGTGCTTGGACTTGTTGTTGCCTTTTCTGGCGCGCTGTACTCAACTTTTTATATCGTCCTCCCCCGGCCACTGAACAACCTCTGGACTGCCGCAAATACATCTAGTGGAAATGGATTAAGGAATTAGGCCGCACGGAATATAGTTACATTTATAGACGAAACTCAATTTGACACGTAGGGTGTTTGAACCTCAATAAAAATTAAAGGTCAATACTTTAATCGATTTGACTGATGTTCCGTAATCAATAAATAAAAAATATTTTTAATCTTTTCCGCCTAAGTTGCGTTGAGGTATAATATTGGTGGATATTTTAAATAGAACTATTAAATGGTATACGTTTATTGGTTATAAAGAATTCAACAGTAATAGAGCTATTCGGCAAGACACCAGTAAGTAGAGTGTGGTGTAGTGATTTTTAAAGGTACTACATGCGTTTAGTAGTCAGCACATTTACAGGAAATGATTAGATAGTACACTCCCATGCTTGCGACGTAGGTTCGAATCGCCTCCTTTACACCAGAAATCCCTTGTCCTACAAGGAGCGACCCTCCACCAGACCACGGAATTTACTGTACCTCCTAACGCTTCACCGGTTAGGGGGAGTTTATGTCTAACGGCTGTGTTTGATTGTAGCCTTCATCCAATAATCATAAACGGCATTAAGAAAATTCCCCCTGAGGGTTCTGCCAGGGGTTGTTGTATTTGTAGCATTTGACTACAACACCCATATGATACAAACAGTATTGCCGTGGGCAGAGGTTGCTTTGTGCACACAATGGGTCGGTTGAAACCTATCCAATATGCCTAACGAATTGATCGTCGGAGACCAATCACATGTAAGAACAACTCACGCATTGCACTGCGGCAATGCGTGGCAACCGCTTTGTTAAAATTAGCCTATGACCCAACAGGGAGGTTACACATGTCTTCTCTGGTCAGGAGTCTCATGATCAGAAGTATGGGTACGGTGGAGCGGGTTATTGGAGCCTTTGTATCACAACGCGACCTCACCGTCGCCTCTTTTGCCGATATATAAGATTCGCCCAAAGCATTCTGTATTTTAAAAAATAAGATACAATATTTTACATAATTACCTCTCTGCACGCCTCGTTAGTTGGATAACATAATTGAAATAATCCGGTCGATATTTTGCTCGCAGGAACTCGATAAACCGTCCGTCTTTTGACTTCGTTACACGTTCGATATAGAGTAACGCAGCGCGTTTCTCTACAGCTAGCATATCGGCATCCTCGGAGTTCGCATTTATAGCGGTAATCATTTGCGTGGCTTCACTCAAAGGAATTTGCATTTCACTTTCAATAAAACGATAAGTGAGAACGTTATCGAGGTCATCTTGCCGTTGAATGACCCGACCGATATCCTCCGAAAAGAATGACTGTTCAATAGCAATCGGCTTTTCGTCTGCGTAACGAAGGCGCTTGAGCTCCCAAAGCCGTTCTACACCATCAACTGTTTCCGGCAGTTGATCTTGAATATCTTTGGTATTCACTGTTCTTGTGCTCAGTACACGCCCTCGTGCTTCATAGCCCGCCTCTTGAATTGTTTCCGAAAAACCCATGAGCTGACCAACCCAGTTTTCTACTTTGTTTGTTTTTAAGAACGTCCCGCTGCCCCGTTTGCGCCAAAGCAATCCTTCGCTGACCAATGCGTCGATTGCTGTCCGCACAGTGATGCGACTAACTTGGAATTTTTTTCCTAACTCTGCTTCTGTCGGTACTTTACCGTCATTGTCAATTAAATCTCCGTTTAGGATGTTTCTTCGTAGAATTTCAGTTAACTGATAGTGTAAAGGGATAGGACTATTGTGATTTAGCATCTCGACGGCCTGAGTCCCAACCTGGTATTTATCCATATATAGCAACCCCTTAGTGAAGTATCTCTTCATAAATACCATATTACCCCATGGGGTGTTAAACCTAAGTACAAAATTTAGGATAATGTTATAACAATAATACGTTTTAGTCGACAACTAAGGAAATTGATAAAATTCATTGACAACTCTGATGCCTGAGGTTACTATGCGTATATAAATGTTATAACATTATGTCTTTATTACAAATTGGTGGTGATGGGATGAAAGGACATATGTACATCGACGGTGAATGGCTAGACGCGGTGACCGGCGATTATGTGGAGGTCGTGAACCCAGCTACGTTAGAAGTGGTTGGTACTTTTCCGTCCGGTAGTACCGAGGATGTTCACCTTGCGGTGACGGCTGCGCATAGGGCTTTTCCGGCGTGGTCTAGAACGACAGCGCTCGAGCGTTCCAATTTTCTTTATCGAGCGTACCAAATTCTCTTGGAGAGAACGAATGAAATTGCGCAGATTTTAACTCTGGAACAAGGGAAACCGCTTACAGAAGCAGTGGGCGAAGTCAAATTCGCAGCAGAGTACCTGCGGTGGTATGCGGAAGAAGCAAAGAGGGTGTACGGTGATACCATTCCGGCTTCAGCAGCAAACAAACGCATAATGGTCATTCGTCAGCCAGTTGGAGTGGTGGCGGCCATCACTCCTTGGAATTTCCCAGCACAGATGGTCACGCGGAAAATTGCACCTGCACTAGCAGCGGGATGTACCGTGGTAGTGAAGCCATCGGAATACACCCCCCTCACGGCATGTGCAATATTTCAGGTTTTCGAAGCTGCGGGATTTCCACAAGGCGTGGTCAATCTGGTACTCACAAATCCAGGGGACGCATTTGGTGAAGCGGTGCTTGCTGACCGTAGAGTACGCAAAATTACATTCACTGGCTCCGCACGAGTTGGTAAGTACCTAATGAAAGGTGCGGCGGATCAGGTTAAACGGGTTTCGATGGAGCTCGGCGGAAACGCACCATTTATCGTGTTTGACGATGCTGATTTGGATGTTGCAGTAGAAGCATGTATCGTCAGCAAGTTTCGGAATGCGGGACAGACTTGCGTCTGTGCAAACCGTGTTTATGTTCATGAATCCGTTTTCGATATGTTCACCGAAAAGCTTGTAGATAAAGTTACACAACTGAAAGTCGGAAACGGCTTAGACGAAAGTGTAGAGGTTGGACCGGTCATCCACTTAGATGCTCTGCAACGCATTCAAGCAGCAGTCGATGACGCGGTCGCAAACGGAGCTGAAGTAGTGCTGGGTGGAACATCAGTTCAACCGTCCGCTCTTAGGGGTGCCTTTTATGCACCAACCATTCTTACGCACGTTTCAAATACCATGCGCATTTGTCAGGACGAGACATTCGGTCCGGTAGCACCCCTAATATCCTTTACTTCTGAAGAAGAGGTGCTACGGGATTCTAATGCCGTTGACTATGGACTGGCCGCATACGTATTTACAAGCGATTTTGAAAGAGCATTTCGTATGGGTGAATCACTGGAGTACGGAATCGTCGGATTGAATGATCCACTCCCAGGTGTCGTACAGGCGCCGTTTGGTGGCTGGAAGTCCAGTGGCATCGGTACTGAAGGTGGTTATTTCGGTATGGAGTCATTCTTGGAATATAAGTATATGTCCATTAGTATGTCGAATCGTTCTGTGAACCGCTAAGGGGGAGAAAAATCATGAAAGTTGGATTTATTGGTGTTGGCCGAATGGGTGGCGGATTGGCCCGAAACCTGGTGCGCCACGGTTATGATGTGACTGTATTCGACCTCAGTGAAGAAGCTGTATCGCGGGTGTTGGAGATTGGCGGGACGGCAGCCGCATCTCCTTCCGAACTTGCCGCGTCTGCGGACGTGCTGTTCACTAGCCTTCCGTTACCGAAACACCTCACGGATCTCCTTGTGCACGAGGAGAACATATTAGGTCTTATGAAATCTGGGTCAGTAGTAATAGATGTCAGTACGATCGATCCGTCTACTGCGCGGATGCTTTCAGATGCGTCTGCAAGGCACGGAGTTGCCTTCCTAGCATGTCCGTTAGGAAAAGGTCCGCTTCAGGCAGAAGAGGGGACACAACCGATATACGCGGGTGGACGTAGAGAGGTTTACGAAACGTACTTGGATCTACTAAATGACATTAGCACATCCGTGCACTACTTGGGGGATGTCGAGCAGGCGACTGGGTTTAAAATTGTCAGTAACCTTATTGGTATGACGAACGCCTTGGTTCTGAGCGAGGGGTTGCGGATTGGTGAAGAGGCCGGTATCGATCCGTTGCTATTACAACAGTTGTTGGCTACAACGGGAGCGGACTCCTACCAACTGACGTTACGTGGACCCAAAATCTTGAACGAAGACTTCACACCGGGATTTTCAGTTCACCTGACCCGAAAGGACGTACGCCTAGGTGTCGAGATGGCAAGCGAGTTGAACCAGCCATGCCCGTTTAGTGAATTAGCTCTTGAGTACTTTAGCAAGGCTGTTGACGCTGGCTACGGCGACGAGGACTGTGCTGCGGTCTACAAATTGTTTAAACCGACCGCCGTTAGGAGTCAATAACGACATGAAGATCACTAAGGTGGAGCCAATTGTACTACGAGTACCGTTAGATAGCCCTGTAGTTACAAGTTTCGGAATGATGACATCACGAACTTGCGTCTTAGTCTCCGTGGAGGCCGATACGGGTGAATACGGGATTGGTGAGATATGGAACAACTTCCCCTCGTGGGGGGTCTACGAGAAGATAGCAACACTAAAGCATGGGATCGAACCGTTGGTAGTCGGAGAAGATCCGAGGGACATCGGAAGAATCCATCAAAAACTGCTTAAGACTCACACCGTAATGGGGCTTCAGTGGGGCGCTTTAGGACCGATATATCACAGCATTAGCGGTGTTGATATGGCGCTTTGGGATCTACTGGGTAAACACACCGGATACTCGGTTGCAAAACTGCTTGGCGGCTCAGTAAGGGAATCTGTCGGGGTTTACGCAAGCGGGTTGGGTCCAGGTACGTTTGAAGAACTAGTAGAACAACATCTGGAAGCGGGTGTAACAGCTTTTAAATTAAAGGTCGGGAAGGAAGAACAACAGGACATCCGCAATCTAAAGCGAATGCGCGATATCTTGCCGGCGCAGACAAAGCTTATGATTGATGCAAACCAGGCGTGGCAGCGTCGGACAGCTATTCATTGTTTGCAACGTTACAAGGAGTTTGACCTTACTTGGATCGAGGAACCTTTGCGGTGTGATGACTTGGAAGGACTGTCATTGATTAGAGAAGTGACAGGAATTCCAATTGCGGCTGGGGAGAACCTGTATGGTCAAAGGAACACTAGGATGGCGTTGGAGCGAAATGCGCTCGACATCATTCAACCAGATCTCAGTAAACAAGGTGGTATCTCTGAATGCCGGCGGATGGTCGACCTTGCTGCAAGCTGGGAAGTCCCGTACGCACCTCACTTCCTTGGTGGCGCCGTATGTTTGGCAGCGAGTGTTCAATTTGTTGCTGGCATCCCAGGGAGTGTAATCCTAGAGTTGGATGCCAATCCAAATCCATTTCGGGAGCGACTCTTCACGAAGCCAATCGTGATTGTTAATGGGCACATTTCTGTGCCACAACAGCCGGGTTTGGGCTTTGAACTCGATGAAGAGTTTGTTCAATTTCATCGGGTCCCATTACAAGATATATCGTTCTGAACATCCTATCATACCGAAACCTACAATATAAACAGTACCTCAGACTATGAGTGATTAGACCGCTAGTAATGCATTTGAACCTTCTTAAAGGAAAAGGGGGATATTGAATGAGCGGTAGGCAACTTACGATTCGCTCGAAGGAAGATGTTATTTCCTTCGTAAACACGAATCCACTTCAAAAAAGAGGTATGCTTCTCATCTTTGTAGCACTGGGTGGCATCTTTATTGATGCATATGATTTTACAAGTCTCAGCACAGGAAGCGCTGAAATTACTCAACTGTATCATCTGAGTTCATTCGCACTTGGCTTTGCAACATCCATGATGGCACTTGGGGCATTGATCGGCGCACTGGTTGGGGGGCGTATCACCGATAAGGGTGGGCGCAACACAATGTTTTTACTAGACTTAATTTTACTGGTAATTTCCGCGTTGGGTGCTGCGTTTGCGCCGAACTACGCGGTTTTCCTAGTTTTTCGATTCTTGATGGGTGCCGGTGTTGGGATCGACATGCCTGTTGCTCTCAGTTTTATCTCAGAGTTCAGTAACACAAAGACAGAGTAGAAACGTAAATATGTGGCAAGGCTTCTGGTACATTGCGACTGTCAGCTCCGCCGTCCTGGCATTTATTCTTTTCTACGCAGGAGTAGGCAATGAACTGTGGCGTTGGTGCGTAGGTTTTGGCGGTGTGTTTGCTTTCGTTATTTTAATAACTCAACTTTCGCAGGCCAAAACAGGGAGATATGCCTTGATATAGCTGGGTAAACCGTCGATCCACCGCTGTAGTTGACTGCGAATCAGTTTCGAGAGTCGTTTGCCTGCCTTCTTGGAAACATCATTTACAAGTTCAACCAATTGGCTCAATGCGATGGCCCAGTCCAGTTCGCTCACTTCGTCGCAGAGCATTAGAAATAGATTCCCCAATGTACGGTTGTCCGTGCTCTGGCGGTGCTGCCAAGCTAACAGAATATACCGTGAAAAGACAATCGTCGTGTGGCTGATGAGCATGTCATAGGAACGTCCTTGAAACTCTTTCTGCAGACGCAGTAATGATTTTGTGCATTTGAAGAACACTTCAATGTCCCATCGAATGCCGTAAATCTGTACGATTTTCTCGACCGTCAGCGTCGTATCTGTAGACAGGATAGCCAGCCATTCCTTCTTGTTGGTTCGGTGACGAACGAACACCATTTTGATCGGGATGCCTGGGCGCAGTTGAGTATGTATGGACCTTAAGATTCCTTTCTTCGTACTTTGAACGGGCGTAGCAGCGTAGTACAGCTCTTGCAAGGACAGGCACCGTCCGTCGAGTAAATATCGTTTGTTGTCCGCCTTGACCATTCCGATGACGTCCAGTCCCCTATCCAGCACGGCTTGAATCAACGGAGCGTGCGTGAACCAACTGTCCATCAATACGTACGAGGCATTCATTCCAGCAGACAGAGCACGGTCAATCATGGCAGGGATGATATCTGGGGCCGGGAGAAGTGATTCCATTCTGCGTTTGTATCCGTGAGTGCGTTTATCAATCGATTGACCCAAGCCTTGAATCTGCGACTTGACGGAACTGAGGAGAGAAAAGTCCACTGGGACGAATGTATGACCGTCAGACCAGCCTAACGTCAACATACGAAATCCCTTGTAGTAGCAATTCCGTGCATGGTCTTTGAATCGAGCCAAGAGTTCCACGCACTTACTCCTGTTCCGCTCATACATGGAGTCATCGACAACGAATACGCTGACACGCTTGTCAGATGTTAACGAACTGGTTTTGTTCACGGCCTCCACACTGAGCAATAGGAGAAAGCGTCGCCATGCAAATCCGGCATGATTGAGAAAACGGTACACAGCATCCTTGCCAGGATATGATTCTGACTTTGCGCTATCAAGAAATTGAAACCAGTTTCGATGATGGAAGATGAGCACAAACACAAGCTGGAATAGGTAGGAACACGCAACCCCAAACCTCTTGGTGATGCCAGCATTACGCAGATGCTTAAGGACCTTTAGTTCTTGAAAGGCAGGACGAATTTCGACAGGCAATTGATTGTTGTTTTCCGTCTCATAACCTATCATATAGGAGAGCACCTCTTCCGGTATGGTAGTGTTTGGTCGCATTTACTATACCAAAGGAAGTGGTGCTTTTGATTTGTCAACGCTAATATTCTAATCCGTTCAAGTCTTTACGCCACAAGGGCTAGCTACACATTTCACTCTGCGAAAGTTGAGTTAATAATGCGCTACATCTATATGAACGAAAGTCCGATGTGGGCGGCAGAGAACCTGCCTTTGACAGACACAGCAAAGATTTTAGAACGTACGTACAAAATTTCGGTTCGTGTTGAAGCGGATTCTTTAACAGTACCAAAAAAAGGTCAACGGATCCCTGTATCCATTCTATTTTCGAAAAAGTACCGAGGTCGATCCGTCTTATCTATGGTTGTCTCCGGCACACAAGCTATGCAGTACTTTGCAATCGGTTTTTATATCCCGGTTATTTCGACCTACATTTTTGGCAAAGGTATGGTACACAGTCTGACAGGCACACTTATTTTCAATCTGTTCGGCATTATCGGTGGATTTGGTGGCGCTTATTTGAGCTCTCGTTATGGTATGAGGAAGCTCGCCATATGGGGATACGTTGTAGCCGGACTTAGCCTCTTATTCGCAGGATTCACCAATGGGAACATTCCAGCAATTCTAGGGGTGATTCCAATTGCGGTGTTCATACTTGCCCATTCAATCGGCCCTGGAGCGCAAGGTAAGACGATGGCAGCCTTGTCTTATCCAACATCCATGCGCGCACTTGGCACTGGTGGAGCAGAAGCTGCTAGTCGGGTTGGTAGCATCATTGGCTTCTTTTTCTTCCCGATTTTGTTGTCCGCAACAGGACTGTCAATTACACTCGTCGCACTTACCATCTGTCCGCTCATTGGATGGATAGCTTGCGTCGCCATTCGTTGGGAGCCAAACGGTCAAGATGTAGAGCACGATTTATATGTACCTAGTCCCATAGTTCAAAAGGTAAATGGGTGACCACATGTCAAAACGGTACAATTGCATGTAAACGTCTCCAAACGTGATATATCAGAAAAACATGTGGCACATATAAGGGGAGCTAAAGCCACGAGAGACACTAGTTATGTACAAATACTGGTGTGAGGTGGATATCCCAGATGGGCTTGCACCTTACCGCTAGTGTCCCAACCCCTAACTTTTCGAAAGTTAGGGGTTGCCTATTTTGCACTTAAGTTTGCAGAAAGTATTTCAGGGGGGGATATTTATTTTGAACCAACCACCTAGGCGGGAACTTTTTAACGCTTTACCCCTCAAGCGTGTTCGAGACCGTCAGGGATACCATTGGTTCGTCGTTGGAACGGTTTGCGTTGGAGCATTTATGGCTGCTTTGGACGCAAGCATCATTAATATCGCGCTGCCGGTCATGAAACGTGATCTCCACACATCAATAGGCATGGTAGAGTGGGTCAGCCTTTCCTACATTTTGACGCTTGCTGCGTTCATTGTCCCGTTTAGCCGTCTTTCGGATATGTTTGGCCGGCGATGGATGTACACGATGGGGTTTTCGGTATTTATTGTCGGTTCATTTCTTTGTGGATTTACACCGTCGTTAATCTTCATGTTCCCCGCCCGTATATTACAAGCCGTTGGCGCTGCGATGTTGCAGGCAAACAGCGTTTCGATTATCACGGCCGCAACACCTTCCCATGCACGAGGAAAGGCCATCGGGATTCAAGCAAGTGCACAAGGCGTTGGGCTTAGCCTGGGGCCGTTGATTGGTGGGGCATTAATCACCTTGGTCGGATGGAGATGGATTTTCTACGTCAATGTCCCTGTCGGTATCATAGGCACGATGCTTGGAGTACTCATTCTCCCTCAGGACGGAAAAAAATCTCAGCGGCAAAAGTTTGACTTTCTGGGCGCTGGACTTCTGGGCCCGACCCTTGTTGCCATTGTGTACATTTTGAATGCAGGTACACAAGCGAGTTGGACGTCTCCTGCGGTGGTGGTAAGCTTCATTGTCGTGGTGGTGGGCGGAGCAGCATTTTACATCATAGAACACCGAGTCCAATCTCCGATGGTCGACTTAAAACTTTTTCGAAGTAAAGTGTTTTCGCTGGGTAATCTTTCTGGCCTCCTGTCTTTTGCGGTAATGTACGCTGTCATGTTCTTAGAACCGTTTTTTCTCGATAATGTGCGACGGTTAGATGCACTTACTTCTGGACTGTTCTTAACAGCAATCCCAATTGGAATGACGATTTTCACACCCATCTCCGGAGCCATTTCCGATAGATTCGGCGCCCAACGCCCATTAGTTGCAGGAATGGTATCGGCGACGTTAGGAGGCTGTCTGCTGGCGTTGACGACTGTCAGGTATTCAGTACCAACGACACTTGTCGGGCTACTATTGGTCGGTGTGGGCATGGGAGTATTTACCCCACCGAACAACAGTCAGGTCATGGGGAGTGTTCCATCGAACAGACTCGGAATCACGGGTGGTATGTTGAATATGTCCCGTACACTTGGCATGGGACTCGGAGTGACGTTGGGCGGACTCTCATATCAATTATTTCTTCAATTGCAGGGAGTACATGGTGAGGCCCTGGCCTCCTACGCTCAGATGATCCAGGCATTTCGTAATGTTTTTATTGTTATTGCTGCGATAGCTTTTACGGTTTCGATACTGTCAGGAGTGTACTCTGGTGACTGCAAAAGAGACATGAAAGTCACGAATGTATATCGAGGGTAACATCCTTCTCTGTCAGAGAAAATAAGACCCAAGGTGCCACTGGGGAGCTTGCTATGGTGAACATGTTATCTCTCACCCGTGATTAACCGTGCACCGTGGTTTTGTGAGGCCGCGGGTCCTTTACACCAGAAATCCTTGCTTGCCTCCACCATAACCAACCAAAACCACGACCGGAGGCAGGAAGACGTTTTCTTGGAGCAGCGGTTTCAGTTGTTGGGAATACTACGAGTACGAATTCAGTTGGGATGTTGCAGGGGTTACCGACTTTGCTGTAAACTGGTTGCAAATTAGGTACGGATATGGATTTGGAGGATTTATGCCTCGGAAAAGTGCAGATTCGAAACAGCTGAAACTTGTCTTTCCGGAGTCAACTGAGAATCTTAGATTGAGAGAAGAGAACAGCCGCTTGCGTGCCGAGAACGAGCGATTACAGGCGCAAGCGGCATCTTTAATCGAAGAGATAAATCGTCTCCGACAGTTCGTGTCTACGGATAACCTGCATGTAGCGACTTTCAAAAGTTCCAGTCACTCCTCTTGTACCAATACAAATGTGGCGGAAAGCTCGCCACCGTTTTCCCATCCAGTGACAAAGAGATCTACGATCAGTGAGAAGGTTGCTTTGTTCCGCAGCTACTTCAGGGGCCGGGACGATGTTTATGCCGTGCGAGGGGCGGAACAGACTGGCAAAGCACCGTATTATCCTAAACGCCAATACTTTCGTAAGGAAAATGGGGAAATTACGTGGGGCGACAACCTACCGCTAACGGATGATGTCATTCGGGCTCATTTGCAAGATGAAAAGCATCCAGTAGTTGTCGGTCTGTATCCACTATTGCTTGATGAAACATGCTGGTTTCTTGCCATCGATTTTGATAAGCACAGTTGGGAAGATGATGCGACTGCATTTTTGGAAACCTGTTATCAATTTAACATCCCTGCAGCTTTAGAGCGATCCCGCTCCGGCAATGGTGGCCATGTGTGGATTTTCTTTCATGAACCTGTGTTGGCTCGAACTGCACGTGCGTTAGGTGCGACTTTGTTAACCCGCACTTTGGAGAAGCGACATCAAATTGGCTTAGATTCGTACGACAGAATGTTTCCTAACCAGGATACATTGCCGAAAGATAAAAAGCTTGGCAATTTAATTGCGTTACCACTGCAGCGGCTAGCTGGTAAGGAAGGGAACAGTTTGTTTATAGACGCCAAGTTTATTCCCTACCCTGATCAGTGGATCTATCTTTCATCACTCCGGAAAATGAAGTCGTCAGAAGTCGAAGCTATCGTCCGTGAAGCGGAACAGAGGGGAGATACCATTTGTGTTGCTAAGACGTTGACCAATGATACGAACGGATATGAGCCTTGGAATTGGTCATCCCAGCAATCCGTTTCTTCTCTCCCGGAAACGCTTCCGAACCAACTGCAAATCGTACTTTCAAATATGCTTTATATCCAGAAACAGAGCCTGAACTCGTCCCAAATCAACTTTTTCAGAGGTTTGGCAGCTTTTCAAAATCCTGAGTTTTATAAAGCTCAGGCTATGAGATTGTCGACGTACGGCATACCACGTATTATTGATTGCTCTGAAGAAACACCAGACTATATTGCTTTGCCACGAGGTTGCCAAGACGAAGTTGCTGAACGTCTGAATGGTCACAATACAGAAATCGTGATTGACGACAAACGTAATCGTGGCGCGAAAATCGATGTGGAGTTCAGGGGTAAACTACGCGAAGAGCAACGCAATGCCGTTGACCAATTGGCGAAGCATGATATTGGTACATTGACGGCAACCACTGCCTTTGGGAAGACAGTCGTCGCTGCTTGGATGATCGCCGCCAGAGCTACGAATACACTTATTTTGGTGCACCGAACACAGTTGATGGAACAATGGCGCGAGCGGTTGGCGGCGTTTTTGAATATTGCCATAAAGGAAATTGGCGTGATAGGTGGTGGAAAATCGAAGAGAACAGGGCGGATCGACATTGCCTTAATCCAGAGCCTCTACGTGAACCGAGAGGTCAAAGACTTCGTGGCGGATTATGGTCATATCATTGTCGACGAATGCCATCACATTTCTGCAGTCAGTTTTGAACATGTCCTAAGACAGGCAAGAGCAAGGTATGTACTTGGATTGACAGCAACACTGGCCCGCAAGGATGGGAAGCATCCTATCGTGTTGATGCAATGCGGACCCGTTCGTTATAGAGTTGATGCAAAATCTCAAGCAATGAAGCGTCCTTTCACTCATGTTGTCATACCTCGGCATACGAATTTCAAGCTCTCCGACGATGAATCAAATTTAAGAATACAACAAGTGTACGATAGGTTACTGTTTGATGAATCAAGGAACGACATGATATTTGACGACTTGCTGTCCGCCTTAGATCAAGGCAGATCACCAATTTTGCTGACAGATCGGAGGTCTCATCTCGAGTATTTTGAGAAGAGACTAAAGGGCTTTGCAAAGAATATCATTGTTCTACGTGGAGGCATGGGCAAGAAGCAGTTGAAAGTTGCTCAGGAAAAGATAAATGCCATTCCACCGGGAGAAGAACGAGTCATACTTGCGACTGGTCGGTTTATCGGTGAGGGATTCGATGATGAACGTCTGGATACTCTTTTTCTTGTTCTGCCGATTTCTTGGAAGGGAACACTGCAGCAGTATGCAGGACGATTGCACCGTATTTACGATCTAAAGGATGAGGTTCAAATCTATGACTATGTTGATGACCATGTTCCCATGTTATCGCGCATGTACCAAAAAAGACTTAAGGGATATCAAGCGATGGGCTACACAGAGCGGAATTCATGAATGAATCCACACTGTTTTAATGACATGGGGAATGGAATCATTTATACGCCCGAAGAAATGGAAAGGAACGTCTTTAATCGCGAAGAACGAAAAACTGAGCGGGTGGACGACTTCGAAGATCTCCGATGCGTGCTCCTCCGAATTTACAGTGGAAGAGGCGAAAACTTCGGTTCTGGTGCAAAAATCAAGAGAAGGTATAGATGGAGCCTAATATCGTTGATGTGGGGTTATGCAGCGAAGTGGAAAAGGTCACTAATAAAATCTGCGATGGAAAAGGCGGCTACGTGAGGTGCTTTGACCTGTTCTTTCCGTATCATGTGTATAGCCTCAATGCCCATGAGTGTGTAGTCAGCAGTTTGAAACGATTTGAACCCCATCATCGGGTTCGTGATTTTCTTGATGAATCGATGATCTTGTTCAACAATGTTATTCAGGTATTTCGTCTGCCGGATTGAGGTTTCTTGCGGTATCTCCCTTTCGTCCTTTAATTGCTGTAGTGCCAGGGGGTAAGCAGGGTTTTTATCTACGGTGATGACTCGCGGCGTTTGATTATGCGGCGAAGACAGTGCTTTTCTAAAGAATCGCTTTGCAGCTTTAACATCTCGACTTGAAGACAGCATGAAGTCAACAGTTTTCCCTTTAGAGTCCACTGCTCTATATAGATAAGTCCATTTTCCCTTCACTTTAATATAGGTTTCGTCAACTCTGTAGGAATCGGTGGTCGGCTTCAAATAACGTCGAATACGCTTGTCCAACTCTGGACCGAACTGATGGACCCATCGCATGATTGTGGTATGAGAAACCTGAACTCGTCTTTCTTTTAGCAGTTCGACGATGTCCCGGTAACTTAAGCTGTATCGCAAATACCACCGAACCGCCATTAGGATAATATGAGTTTCGAAGTGCTTCCATTTGAACGCATTCATAGCATGTCAGCCTCATCCCTAAAATTTATCCGGACAATACTAGCATGCCTGGTGTTTTTGCACCAGAACCGTTCTCAGGGGAGAAGGGGGCCGTAAGGCCCCCGACTTACCCGGCGGCGTTAACGACACAAGACACCAAATGTATACTGGATAAATATGAAAAACGCGGTATACCAGGAACCGCGTTTTTCTGCATTTTTGAATTGCGTCGCTTGTTTTACTGGTAGATCCATAGCAAAGCCACGGGAGAATGATCTTCACGCCCCGTGGCTACTGACGGGCCTCGGCGGAGAGCCTAAAGTCCCATCTGACTATTTTGGTGACATCCAGTTACTTGCCAGTTCCACTTCCTGGTTCGAAGAAACCGTATTGTCAACTTCTACTCTTCCACTCCCGAATTTCTTCGCCATAAAGGCTGTTAATAATGGAACAAAGATAGCAGTCAGAACAACCGCGGATGCGATTTCCGCGGTCGCAGCCGATACGAAGGGCTTGTAGGCTGCATCAATACTGGCGATAACAGCTGGGTTTGCAATGGAGTTTCCCGAGGAACTCGCCAGCGCAGTTCCCGCGTATCCTGGACGACGGAGAATGTACTTGTCAGCCAGGACTGTAATTCCGCCACCGATAACCACGACCAGAAGAGCGAGAATAATCCCATTGATGCCTGCTTTCAAGATGCTGCCGAGATCGATTCCACCACCAATGGTAAAACCAATGAAGGGAATTACGATGGGGAGGCCAGGACTGAATAATTTCTGAAAGTCATCGTCCAAATTACCGAGGATAGCACCGACTACAAGAGGAACGATTGCTGCAACAAGGTTGATGAGCGGGATGTGCGCCAACCCTGTAACACCTAACGTCAACATCGTCAGGAATGGACCATCGTGGATGTTAAGCAGGGACATTGCCGCTGCGTCCTCCGTATCGCCATACGTTCCAATGAGCGAAAGGTACAGTCCACCGTTTGCGCCAGTCATCGTCGAGATGATGGCCAATACAGAGATTCCGATGATACCGCCAAGCCCGAAAATTTTAGCAATAAGAAGGCCGAACAGTGCACCTGCAGCGTACTTAGCAATCAAGAGAACAATACCGCGCTTCAGGGCTTCTGGTGCTTGACGCAGTTTCAAACGGGTTCCAACAAAGAATAATTGCAGGCCAATCATAGCGTCGAGGCCCTTGCTGGAGAAAATGGCGGAGGTAAACGATCCGATTTCGAGCGCCTTCGGTGCAAATGTGTGGATGATTGCAGCTATCAACAGAGGAACAATCATCATGCCACCGGGAATACGTTGAATGCCTTTGAGTATTCTCACTTTCAACCCTCCAATAGTGTTTTTTCCTTGCTGGCTCCAAGCGTTGTCTGAAATCGTTTTCTAAAACCGCTTACAAAAATCTACACTAAATCCGCATGACGCAAAGGGGCGATGCGTTTGCCCCCTTGCACATGCGGTTGTTGCTACAGACTGGACCCTGCAACGTGCTGCAGCTCCAAGCTACCGGACCTACAAACCACGGGACTTACGGGGCAATCGAGCTCGGGATTGGTGTGCCCGAGATGCCCCGCACTGCGTGGACCTGTTGGATGTGGGGTGATGTTATTCCGCAACCGATCTCAATAGAGTAATGAGATTCGACTTCGCTTCAAATCCGATACCTGGGGTATCCGGAAGAGTGACATAACCATCGACTACAGCGTGGTTGTCTGCAAATCCTCCAAACGGTTGGAACACGCCCGGGTAGGATTCGTTTCCACCGAGCCCCAGACCTGCGGCAATATTGAGCGACATTTGGTGTCCGCCGTGCGGGATGCAGCGGCGTGACGACCATCCATACTCTCTCAGCATGTTGAGCGTCCGCATATATTCGACGAGACCGTAGCTAAGTGCACAGTCAAATTGCAGGTAGTCGCGTTCGGGATTCATGCCGCCGTAACGAATAAGGTTTCGTGCATCCTGCATGGAGAAGATATCTTCACCTGTTGCCATCGGCTTGTGATAGTGACGGCCAAGTTCCGCTTGGAGCTCGAAATCGAGCGGATCGCCGGCTTCTTCGTACCAGAATAGGTCGTATTGCTCCATAGCCTTGCCGTATGCGATGGCTGTCTCCAAATCAAACCTTCCGTTTGCGTCCACAGCGAGCGAACGGCCACTTGGCACTACTTTGAGTACAGCCTCAATCCGCCGCACATCTTCCTCCAGGGAATCCCCACCGATTTTCATCTTTACGACATTGTAGCCAAGGTCGAGGTATCCTTTCATTTCATCCTGCAGAGCACTCAGGTCTTTTCCAGGTTGATAATACCCACCTGCTGCATAGATGAAGACCTTGTCGTCAGCCTGGCCGTCTCGGTACCTGTCAGCGAGTAATTGGTATAGTGGTTTACCTTCGATTTTTGCCACGGCATCCCAAATCGCCATGTCGAGCACACCAACTGCAACAGAGCGTTCGCCATGACCGCCCGGTTTCTCACCGGTCATCAAGACGTCCCAAACCTTGAACGGGTCAAAATTGCTTCCATCCTCAGTAACAATGCTCTTTGCATCTGCTTCGAGCAGGCGAGGAATGAACCGCTCACGGAGCAAACCACTCGGTGCATAGCGACCATTCGAGTTAAATCCATAGCCAACAACGCGACGACCGTCTTTGACCACGTCTGTCACAATCGCTACGGCAGATGCTGTCATTTTGCTGAAGTCGATGTACGCGTTGCGAATGCTGGATTTAATCGGAACTGCACGCTCTTGGATGTCGATGATTTTCAATGTTTCCACCTCTGATATCGTAGTTTTGTATCGTTACTTGAAAAGAACAGCCTCACGTCTGGATACACCGGTGCGAACCGCCGCTTCTGCTACGCCTTTGCTCACACGTTTCACAACTTCCGGGTTGAATACACTCGGAATGATGTATTGCTCGTTCAGTTCTTCCTCGCGCACGCATGACGCAATTGCGCAGGCTGCTGCCAGTTTCATCTCTTCGTTGATGTCACTGGCCCTTGCATCGAGTGCTCCTCGGAAGATACCGGGGAACGACAGAATATTATTTATCTGGTTTGGATAGTCGGACCGCCCTGTTGCAAGGATTCGCACGTAGGGTTCCGCTTTTACAGGCTCAATCTCCGGATTGGGATTTGCCATGGCAAACACAATCGGATCGCTTGCCATTAACTTCAAATGCTCCACGGTCAAAACGTTGGGTCTGGAAACTCCAATAAAAACGTCCGCGCCGCGGATTGCCGCGGTTAAGTCTCCTTGTCGGCGCTCGGGGTTGGTGTTCTCTGCGTACCAGGCCCACATTGGATTCTCATAGGCCCTGCCACGTTCGATGATTCCATCCCTATCGACGCCAATGATGTTCTTTACGCCTGCAGCAAGGAGCATCTTGCTGCAGGCTACACCTGCGGCTCCAATTCCACACACCACGACGTTCAAGTCCTCCATCGATTTACCGACAATCTTAATGGCGTTCATGATGCCTGCCAGCACCACAACAGCGGTTCCATGTTGGTCGTCGTGGAACACCGGTATATCCAGTTCTCGCCGGAGAGCCTCCTCTATCTCGAAGCAGCGCGGTGCTGCAATGTCCTCGAGATTGATCCCACCGAACCCTGGGGCAATCGCTCTCACCGTACGGACGATTTCGTCCACGTCTGTCGTATTGAGGCAAATCGGAAAGGCATCCACATCGGCAAATTGCTTGAACAGCATTGCCTTGCCTTCCATGACGGGCATTGCTGCTTCTGGCCCAATGTCCCCCAGGCCGAGTACAGCCGTTCCATCCGTCACGACGGCGATGGTGTTTCTCTTTGTGGTCAGCTGGTACGCTTTGTTGGGATCTTCGTGTATGGCCTCACACACCCTGGCAACGCCTGGCGTGTAGACTCTAGACAAGTCGTCACGGTTTTTTACTGGCGTCTTGGCCTGAACCTCAATCTTTCCACCGAGGTGAACCAGGAACGTCCGGTCAGACACGTTAATTACCTTGATTCCGTTTCGCTTTCGAAGTGAATTCTCGACACGGACCTGATGCTCATGGTTTCGGACATTCACTGTAATGTCCCTGACAACGTTGTCTTTTGAGGCGTGAATGACGTCAACGGCAATGATATCTCCGTCGGCCTCACCGATGGCCGTCGCGACATCACTGTACGAGGCATCCTCAGTGAGTTGTAGTCGAATGATGATACTAAGCGCCGTGGCATTTGAGCCCAGCATCGGCCTCTCCCCCAAGTTGTTCGATATGATTACGTTTCCAAAAGGAAAGGCAGCATTATGGGATATTGATGAGAGGTTTGAGTTGGTCGTCACCTAGCGTGTGGTAACTACAAAGGTTGACCGCCCTCTGAATTTATCCCCTTGACTCGAGTGTAGATAAAACCAGTATTCATGTATAGTGAATATGTGTGAATATTTTAATCGGGTTACTCGATTAGTTATTTGTGCACTCGTGTTTAGATATCTGAGAATTCCTAGTGCAGATGAGACCAGAATTCCTTTAGGGATGGAATAGTTTTGGAAGAGCGGAAGGGGAGCGAGTCATTTGGAATTGAGCTGGCTAAATACGTTTATCACGGCTGCAGAAGAGGAGAATTTTAGACGAGCAGCGGACAGGCTCCATGTTGCACAGTCAACGGTCACACTTCACATTCAAAACATTGAAGACGAGCTTGAGACTCGGCTCTTTGATCGCATAGGTAGGTCAGTTCAGTTAAATCCAACTGGTCTCGGGTTCTTACAGTACGCCAAATCCATTATGGAGAACTACAACGAGAGTATCGAATATGTTGCAAGGCGCCTTCAGGGTTACCAGGAAACCATCAAAATCTCTGTATCTACGCTCGTTGCAACTACCGCCCTCCCTAGGTGGATTCGAGAGTTTCGTAAAGTGAGTCCAGAGACGGAGTTCTCCATTGAAGTGACGGATTCGAGTTCTGTCGTAGCGAGCGTGATGAATCAGGAGTGTGACATTGGTATTGGCCGAATTCCAATCGTACAGGAGCAAATGGAGAGCATTGAATTATATAACGATCCGATTGTTTTCGTTGGTCCATCCGGAATTGGCGTAAGAAATGGAAGAGAAGTAAGTACGGAAGATATCTTTCGAGAAAACCTGCTGTTCACCTATAACCATCCGCTGTACTGGGATGACCTCCTGTTTCAACTTCGGTGCAACGTGCCTAACGTGAGAACGATGAAAGTGAGCAAAGTACACGTCTCGGTAGAATGGATTAAGGAGGGTATGGGAATATCCTTTCTTCCGGTCACTACCGTGAAGGATGCGGTCGAGAAGGGGCAGATGGACATGGTTCCCTTTCCATATTTCTCTCTCCCGTCAGCACATACCTATTTGTTGAAACGTAAGAATCAAAACCAAACCATCAATAGTTTTATTGAACTCATATCCAATACAGAATTTACGTCCACACAGGTCAAATATGGGACGGGCGTGAAATGAACGTTTCCTCTTCTCGGACATGCAGTATCAGAAAGTCTGATAGCGTCGCTATTGCACATAAGGGTGCTTATATCGAAGATCCGCGTGAGTGAACCTCTGCATGAAAATACACAGGTTCAAAGAACCCGTTATGTCGCTCTCGGGCAGCATAATACAAGATGAAGCTTACGGAATGTCCACCATACCCGAGATAGAATCCCCCGTGAGATTTTGAACACAATCAATCATAATACGCACTGTCGGACAGAGGAACAGCCTATAAAATCGGAGAGTAAGATAGTGGAGACGGCAACCCCTATTTAGAGTCTAGGAAAAATTTTATGTACTTGCAAAATGCGGATCCGTTGCTACGATAACGTTACCGTTGGTCGTAACATATGTAAACATTTCTCCACTATCATCTTAATGAATTTTTAGAATTGGGTGTGGTATGATCACCCCACGAAGTCCGGTGTTGGGCGGCGTAATTTTGCGATAAGGGAGAAGTGTTTTGAAAATGCGTTGTGCAGTACTGGATGACTACCAAAATATAGCGCTTTCTATGGCTGACTGGTCCTTGATAACGGACAGTGTTGAGGTGCGCGTGTTCAATCAACATTTCCATAGCGAAGATGAGTTGATAAATGCGGTCAGCGATTGCGAAATCATCGTTGCAATGCGCGAACGTACTCCGTTCACCGATGTACTTTTTACGCGTTTACCGTCACTGAAATTATTGGTTACCACTGGCATGAGAAACGCCTCCATTGACCTTGCAGCTGCTGCGCGGCATGGTGTTACCGTGTGCGGCACAGGCGGTGTGTCACATTCGAGAGCAACGGTAGAGTTAACGTGGGCGTTAATCCTTGGTCTATCTCGCAATCTTATACAAGAGAGTCGTTCGGTTCAAATGAACGGGCCGTGGCAGACGACGATTGGCACCGATATTTACGGCAAACGGCTAGGTGTGATCGGCCTTGGAAAAATCGGAAGCGACGTTGCACGGATCGGCAAAGCATTCGCAATGGACGTCACAGCGTGGAGTCAAAATCTAACGGAAGAACGGGCCAACTCCGTAGGGGCAACGCTGGCCAGTTCAAAAGAGGAACTCCTTGAGACGAGCGATTTCGTCTCAGTCCACGTCGTTCTCAGCGATAGAACAAAGGGCCTCATTGGCACTTCAGAACTACAGCGTATGAAAAAATCTGCGTACCTGATAAATACATCCCGTGCACCAATTGTGGATCAAGTTGCACTGAAGGATGCTCTTGAAAATCACTGGATTGCGGGTGTTGGGTTGGACGTTTTTGAAACCGAACCACTTCCCGAGAATGATCCATTCCGAGTTCTTCCAAATGTTCTCACAACCCCGCACATTGGTTATGTAACCCACGATACCTACCGGGTTTGGTACGGTGAGGCTGTCGAAGATATTCAAGCCTATCTTTCCGGCGCCCCAATTCGCATACTTTCATAGTACTCTACACCTGAATCAAAGGTGAAGGATGGTGATGATGACAACACCGTCCTTCAAGGTTTTTTGTAATATCCAAGCATGCTACACATCAACCAGATCGACATTCATATCGGCCTTCAGGAGTTCAGAATACTGATTAAGAATATCGATTGCATGTATGGCGCTCTGTCGAGGAGATTTGTGTGTAATTTGATAGCAGACGCGGTGGGGCGGTGTATCAGTAAGGTGCTGGATAACGAAGTCGCCCTTGCTTTTAAATGAACGCGCCATCGACAACGGAACGATCGCCCACTGCTTCGCTTGTTCCATGATAGCCAATATCAATTGAGCTGTGTCAAGGCGCATTCTTGAAGGTTTAATGTGGGATCCCCACCATTTATCGTGCCACATTTGGTATGCAGGACTCCAGTTTATGAACAACTCATCGTGAGGATCGAGGCTTTCTGGCTCGACGGACGCGGGCAGTTCTTGGATGCCACCTAAACGAACGACCACCATCGGTTCCGTAAAGAAGGGCTTCATATCTACGGACGGCAAATACCGCTCGAGCAATACAAAAGCAACATCCACTTCTCTACGTTCAATTAAGTCATAGAGTTCTGCCGATTGTTGTGTTCGAATTTGGATATCAATGGCTGGCACGTGTTGAAGCAATTGTCTGTATACCGGAGGCAGCACGTATGCGTTTACACTGTCAACAGATCCGATCAGCAGAGATAACTTCGGTGCGCCGGTTTTCAGCATTTGTATCTCACGCCATACCTCCCACCAGCGTTCTGCAATCGGGATGAACGCCTCACCAGCTTGGGTAAGTGTAATACCGCGCTGTCCTTTTCCTCGTTCTATCAGCGCCATGTCCAGGGACAATTCCAACATCTTGAGTCGATGACTGACTGTTGATTGCGTGAGATTCAGTAATTCAGCTGCTTTGGTCAAACTCCGCGTTTTCATGATGGTTAGAAAGGTTTCAATGGAAATGCAATCCATAATAAGCCTCCTAATTATCGAAGTTATAAATATTTTATAGTAAAATTATTCGTTTTACATTGGGAATTTCATGTTTAAAAATAAGTAGTGTGCATCGCACAAATTGATTTCATGGAGGTGACCAGTATGGCGAATACGGAACCTAGCACTATTGTCAGGCCATCGGCAGTAAAACGTACAAACATTCGTTGGATTGGAGGTTCATTAGTATTAATTCTCTGTCTTTGCGCTTATTTAGATCGTGCTGTGTTCTCAGTGACAGCTTCGCCGATCATGAAAGCGCTTCATATATCCCCGGTACAGTTTGGGGTGTTAACCACGGTTTTCTCTGTGGGCTACTTTATTTTTCAAATTCCAGGCTCAATTCTCGTTGAAAAGCGCGGTTCGCGTCTCATGTTAACGGTTTCGCTTGTGCTTTGGTCGATTTTCACAATACTGACTGGAGCCGTCGGGTCACTTACAGGCCTAATTATTGTTCGTTTTCTCTTTGGGCTGGGAGAAGCCCCGTTATTTCCGGCAGGGAATAATTTCTACGCGAACTGGTTTCCCAAGCACGAACGAGGACGTTCAAACTCTTTAATGAACGGCGGGGCATTCTTCTCAAATGTCATAGGGCCGCCCATTATCGTAGCCATTGTAGGAGCTTTTGGCTGGAGATCTCCGTTTTATTTGTGCGGTTTGTTAGGAATTCTTTGTGCTGTAATTTGGTTTATCACCATGCGAAGCAAACCCGAACAACATCGAATGGTGAATGAACAGGAACTTGCCTATATTAAAGACAGCAACTTTGAAAACAGCCAGAGTGAAGCCCCAAAAGGCCAATGGTCTATGTTCTTAAAGCAACGTTCATTTTGGATGATTGCATTAGGATATTTCTCAACATTGTGGGTTGTTCAATTTTTCGTATACTGGCTGCCGTATTACCTGCAGGCTGCAAGACACATTTCATTTAAGTCGATGGGCTTTTATACATCTGTCCCATGGATTGCGATGACCATTGCCGTGCTTGTTGCGGGCACCCTTAGTGATGCATTGCTTAAGAGCGGCAAGTCAAAATACGTTTCGAGAAATGTCGTTTGTGTAATCAGTCTCTTGATATCTGGAATTGCACTTGTTCTAAGCACCGTTGCTTCGTCTGCCATTGGAAATATCCTCTGGATTAGCTTGGCTCTTGGCATGGCGGGCTTTTCTCAGACCTTGGCATGGTCGATTTCAACCGATATTGGGCAACAGTATACGTCCACTGTCGGCGGGTGGATGAATATGTGGGGATTTATTGCAGCAAGCATCGTACCCACGTTAGCGCCAATCCTTGCTAAAAATCTTGGGTGGAACGCCGTCTTACTGGTCAATGCCGGAATCACGGTATTAGGGATTATCGGTTATCTCGCAATCAACAGTAACAAACCACTAAATATAAAAATGTGAAAAAGAGGAGAATGCTAGGTATGACAGACATCCTTCAACAATTCAGCAAACTCTCTACACCAACGGTATCGGACGCTTTGGACAGAATCGGAATGGAGGGAGCGTGCCTTGGAATCACACCTATTGATCACCAGTTCCGATTAATAGGTCGTGCGTTGACCCTCAAATACGAACCGGTTGGCGTGGACAAAGGAAATGTGGGAGATTTTATCGATGACATAACCCCAGGAACCATTATCGTCATCGACAATAGTGGACGCCTAAATTGTACGGTATGGGGAGACATCCTAACTACCATGGCATCAATGAAAGGGATCGGTGGCACAGTAATTGACGGTGTTTGTCGAGATACTAGTCTCTATACAGAACTTAATTATCCTGTGTTTAGCAAAGGCCGCTATATGCGAACCGGTAAAGATCGGGTTCAACTGGAAGCTGTTAACGTGCCTGTATCCCTTTCGGGAATTCGCGTGCGACCAAATGACATCATCTTTGGAGATGCCGATGGCGTAGTTGTGATTCCAAAGGAGCACGAAGAGCGAGTTCTTGAAATTGCACTTGAGATTGAGGAAGCGGAGAATCAAATTCGTTCTGCTATTAAGAATGGCATGCGGTTGGATGAAGCGAGAAAAGCATTCAAATACCATTCACTTCAAACGAAAAGGGGGATGTAATGCATGCAAATATTACACTCGGATGAAGAACTTTTAAATGCCTTAAGCACACTCCCAAGCTCTACAGTGCATGAAGCGGCTGGTCGAATCGGAAATCTACCGTCACAAATTAAACCCGTGTCGAAAACCATGAAACTGTGTGGATTTGCCATGACGGTGCTGTCCCCTCCTGGTGATAATCTTTGGCTCCATCGAGCGATTTATCAAGCCACCCCCGGTGATATTCTGGTAGTGGATGTGGGCACAGCTTACGAGTATGGATATTGGGGAGAAATTATGACTAAGGCAGCTATTGAACGTGGAATTGGCGGCCTTGTTATTAACGGCTGTGTTCGTGACTTGGACAGATTAGTGGAACTTGACTTCCCTATATTCGCTCGTGGAATTTGCATCAACGGCACTGGAAAGGATGATCAGGCACAATCGGTGGTGAATTCGCCTGCACGGATTGGAGACGTGATTGTATTTCCTGGTGACTTAGTTCTAGGTGACAGCGATGGAGTGGTGGTCATTCCTAGAAAACAGGTCAGTAGAGTGGCAGAGTTAGCGAAGGCACGGGAAGAGAAGGAATTAAAAGTCATGTTGGAACTTCGCCAAGGAAAAAGTACGCTTGAAATATATAATCTATAGTAAAAGAGGGGCTGATATTGGTCATCTGGGATGGCCAATGTCAGCCCTTCTTTTGGTTAGGATACAAGTCTTGTGGAAAACACGAGAGTTACTACTCTTATGTCAATCCAATTTTAAAACTACTTGCGCATATGTGGGCGTAAATTCAAGAACGGTCTGGTCCGTGGTTTGCATGATTATACGTTTGCGATCGAACGATGCTTATGTCGCTTATGGGCAGTTTCGTATTATGAGGTCAATCAATTCGGTCACGGATTGGTTGACCTCTTTAAGTTTTAGAGGTTTATTTCCGGTAGCCGGGTAGAACGTCTGGGCAGGTGGATCCTTGAATCCGTGCGCTAAAATGTTCCCTCCTACTTGTAGAAGCATGTTTGAGGCTGGTTTGGACAAGCGATCCCGCATCACAAGCGAAGCTATGAACTGCAAGAAGGACTAGGGGTTACCGGTGAATTTGCTTGAGAGGAGATGTTTCACTTGAATCCGGTTGTGGGGTTAGATATTGCGAAGGGAGAGAGTAAAGGACAAGTCTTTCTGGACCGAGGGTTGCCGCACGGCGGAAGTTTTAACGTCATTCATACGCAGGAGGGTTTTGAGGAGTTTCTCGAAGTGCTGCGTACGGTTGAAGCGACCGCGGAGGTTCGTCCGGTCATCATTTTTGAGTCCACGGGTCATTACCACACGCCTGTCATGGAGTTCCTCGAGGAAAACAATTACGTGTAAATCCTTGTAAATCCGCTTGTTGCTCACCAGGCGAAGAAGTCTAACCTGCGCAAGGTAAAGACGGATGCCATCGATGCGTATCGTTTGTGTGAATTGTATTACAAGGAGCAATTTGAGCCTCATAAACAACGTGGTACTCAGCTATTGAATCTAAGAAGCTTAACGAGACAGCACGAGTCCATTACGGATTTGTACATCAAGACAAAGCTGCAGTTCCAAGCCGTATTGGATCAGGTATTCCCAGAGTTCAGGGGGATATTTGGGGACTTGTATTCTAAGGTCTCGTTTCACGTGCTGTTGGCGTTTCCGACAGCAGAATCGGTGCTTGCAGTCACACAGAGGGAGTTGGCAGATAAAGTCGCGGAACTGTGTCCAAGTCGTTCGTATTCTACATACTTAATCATGCAGTAGGAGCCTCTGGTCCTCTAAAAGCTAAACCTACCGGAATCAATACGGCTCGTGTTAGCCATAAAGACATCTCATCAGCGCTCTCTTTTAATCCGTTTCTAACCCAGTGGGAAATGACCCCTAAAATTCCTCCAGCTGTGTAATCTGCATCAAGTTCGGAATCAGACATCTTCAACAATACTGTTCGGATAGCATCAAAGACGCCTTTTAAAAAGTCTCCGTGACCCAACATGACACTGTAAAATCTTGCGTATCTTTGTACATGGTGGCTCAGACTGACAAGTGTCACAATCGGTTTAGCGTGATCGTTGAATTCCTGAAGGGCAAGATCAAAGTCGTACGTCGGATGATACAGAGACTTAGATAATTCTAATATGACCTCGTTTTTCATCTCCGCAAATAGGTCGTCCTTATCTTTAAAGTGCAGGTAAAATGTGGACCGGTTTATTCCTGCGTGTTTGACGATGTCTCGCACCGTTATTTTGTCATAATCCTGATGGAGTTCAATTAAATCTATGAATGAGTTGCATAGCATTTGTCGGGTTCTGAGATAACGAGGATCTTCTTTTCTAGCCATCATGCGCCTCCAATTTTAAGCGTTTTCATAGACATATAGGCTGAACGTGTCCACTAATCGACATTTCCAACAGGATTGACGTTTGTAGAATTTCCTCACAGATTCTATGTTGATTATAGGCAACGTTTTATGATTCACCAAATTACTTAGGGAGGTCCTATCAATGGGACGACTTGACGGTAAAGTGGCTCTAATTACAGGGGCTGCACAAGGAATGGGCGCATCTCATGCTCGAAAATTCATTAAAGAAGGCGCTAAAGTAATATTAACTGACATAAACGAGAAAGGCGGCTCAGCATTAGCTGAGGAACTGGGGTCAAACGCTCTATTCCTAAAACACGACGTAACCTCAAAAGAATCTTGGGAACAAGTCGTTGAAAAGGGCATATCGACTTTTGGAGAAATAACCGTTCTTGTTAATAATGCAGGGGTCTTAGGTCCCATTGCCAAGACAGACGAATTGTCTGAAGAAGATTATTTAAAAGTCTGTGGGATTAATCAACATGGGGTCTTTTTTGGCATGAAGACAGTAATTCCATCGATGCTGAAGGCAGGAATAGGATCCATCGTAAACATTTCCTCGATTGCTGGAGTGGTGGCCATCTATGGCTTTCCAAGCCTGGCCTATGTGGCAAGTAAGTTCGCGGTACGCGGGATGACTAAGGCTACTGCTGTAGAGTACGGTTCGCGGAATATAAGAGCGAACTCTGTACATCCCGGATTCATTAAGACACCGATGATGGCGGCGGCAACTGACGAGTCTGGCGGCGAAGCTACTAGCATGATCCCACTCGGCCGCCTCGCAGAGCCGGAAGAGGTATCCAATCTGGTGCTGTTTCTAGCGTCGGATGAATCATCATATATTACTGCCTCAGAGCACTTAATTGATGCCGGCATGTCCGCCCATTGACATTGTTGTTGGGGTGAAGGATTGGATTCGATCCGTAGGTTCTACAACCATTCAAACAGTAAACAAATGGGGCCTCTCTATCTTTTTATTAAAGTATACGTGAATCGCTACAGGCTCCCGTATGAGAAGGTACTCCGATGAAATGTAACACATTTTATGAGGGTCTTGGAGCACTTAATGCTCTGGTCCCTCGTTTTCTTTTTCATGAAGCAGTTAATTGAGCGTTTTGCAGAATGAAGTTTTTTGATGGAGTAAAAAGAAACGACAAGCGAATTAGGGACTTACCTTTACATTTTTTGCAATGCACTTATGCAGGTATTATCATCAGTACGGACATTAGGCTACTGTTTGCGTGCTAGCTGCTTTTCTCGTCGCAAGTGCAGATGCTAACAAAACTATGACATTGAGATAAACATGTGTCGTGACTTTTTGGATACCACGAACGTGAACATCGTTTGCCGTGAGATTCTCCTTAAGTCTTGAGTTACAGCGTTCAGTCGAAGTTCGTTCGTCGTACAACTCTGTCCAACCGCGTGTGTTTCGGTGTGGATTCGAGTAGCGACGAATATCTTCATTGATGTTCTTCTTGATAACCATTCCATAGTTGGAATCAGAGCAAGCTGCTGCCCCGAGAGGGCAATTCACCTTGCCCAGAACGTGAGGGCAACGGAACTTTAGCCGATCACCATCAGCGCCCCAGTAGACCATGTCATAACCCATGGAGCAACAAGGTGTTCCGTTGGACGCTATCCCAGCAGGTGGCTCTTTTTCACCTCTTCGGTTCAATGCTATGATTGCCTGTGCACCATAGCTGCGAGCGACTTCATAATTCTTCACCTGGTCATATCCGGCGTCCATCATGACGAACTTAACTTTCCAGCCGTAGTTCTCAACAACGTCTTTTATCAATGGCATCGCCATTTCTCCGTCATACACATGAGCAGGTGTGACCTCTAAGGAAACCGGTAGTTCACTAGCGGTATCTACAGCAAGATGAATTTTGTATCCGAACCATGTGAGTTTATTACCGAACGTGTCGAACTTGGCACCCCAATTGGCATTACCCGAACCTTTACTCCGTGATTTTGGCTGCTTTTTCTCATAGGCACCAATCGCCGTACTGTCGATAGCAATGTGACTCCCATCAACAATACCGAACTCTTTACATTGGCTGACCAGGTCAATGAAGAGTTCCTTAGCAAGGCCTCTATCCACAACTGTCATGAAAACTCGACTGAATGTGGCAATCGATGGGGCTGGTTCATCTAACCGGAAACCGCATTGGTACCTAAACTGCAAGTCGGTTCTCAAGCGCTTGTGTAGCCGAGAAAAAGTCGAAATGCCCTCAAGCGGCGCAGCCAGTAACGCTCGTAAAATTGCTTCACGATTGATAGGTTTTGCACCCTGGGGTGACGAATTCCTCAACTTTGCGGCATATGGTTGCAAATCCAGTGCGGAAAAGAACAGCTCCAATCGCTCACTGGGTTCGATTTCTAGCCACTCTTCAAAGGAAAACAGAGACTTTTGGAGAAGATACAAGTGGACTTTCCTCCTGTCGAGGTTTCTTGTTTCGTCACTTGAAATTTTCTCGATGTTGGGGTGAAGTCCTTTTTTATGTCCTGTTATCCCTTGCCCCGCAAGGGCTTAGAAATCTGCAAAACGCTCAATTAAGTATTCTGTTGGATGCAGGAGGAGTGGGAGGGGTGAATTTTGCGAAGCAAAAGAGGGGAGGAGCGAAGCGGTTTCCCCTGTGTCAAGCCTGTGAAGTCGTGGGCAACACTGTTCTTGGGTTGTCCATCAAATCCACAGACTATTATTCTTTTGGGAAGACCCTTACAGATGTATAAAACGACAGCCGTATCTGTCGTTCTGAGTGTATCTTGATCTGGGACTAACGCCCCCGTATGCGCAATAGCCTCTCGGTATTGGATTGTCGCTGAACCCTCAACGGTTCTGTGCCTGGAGGATCTTCGTTTGCCCCCATGTTCGTCAGTTCCACTTGACAATTCAAAATTGGAAATTCAGCGCCACCATGAAAAGAAAATACGCTGTGCGCCAAATAATACTTGACTTTTTAGAATCACCCCAACAATCGCCGAGAAGGGCTTAACCGCTCTATCTCATCGGAATTGGGGTTGCTTTATGTTACCCATGGTGCGGTCTCATCAGCAGTATCAGTCGTTCGTTGAGCAACAACTTCGTATTCACTACGGGAATGGGTCGCTTCTCTTTGTCGCAAAGGACTGGTCGCTTGTTAAGAAGTTCTGGATTACCGACCTCTCTTGCACGTTTCGCTTACTCGAAGGAGCTTTTTCGTGTCGTGGTCCAAGGTCCATTGACCCTGCCGACTTACTTCGTTCCTATCTACTGATATGAACGAGGATGTCAAGCACCACTACAACTCCCGCTGTGCCACTGTTCTAAAACAGGGATTTCGCGTTGCTTCACATGGAGTGGCGGCTCCGATAGGCTGATTCGCCATACGGCCCTTCCGAGGCGCTCGTCCGGCATCACGTCGGGGCCGCAGAGGCTCCATGTCAAGCAACTAACCTCGAAGACTCGGCACGAAGGCAAAAACTTCTCGACGGTGAGCATTCTGATATTCGTGGGTTGATTACCACAGTTAATCTCTCCGTCTAGAGGACCTGCCACGAACTCATGGCGTGCGTTCGGTTCGCGAGGGCAATACCTAGCACAAGAAGAAAACGTGGGTTATCCTCCTACGGTTTACACTTTTGCCTTCGAGCCCAGTCTTCCAGTTTTCTCATTCAAGGTTCCCGGTGAACGCGGAAGTATAATTCTATTGGTTAAGCTTTATCTTTCTGCATTTGGCGTGCGATTGCCCACATGAACCCAGCTAATTCACGAGCGACTGCAGTTATAGCTTGATTAGAAGGTTTCCCTTTACTGACAAGGCGTGTGTACTTGTTATGGAGTCGATTTTGGGCCTTCCATGATATTCGTTGGACCTCAGCCGGCTGACCCTGTTGTCGTTTTCGAATTTCTCCTTTAACCGCCGGTCGATAGCGGTAACTCCAGGCTGACTCAACCAGTACCCGTCGTAGATGTGTGTTTCCTGTCTTTGTAATTCTTCCTTTGCGTTTCACGCTACCGCTCGAGTGTTCACTAGGCACGAGCCCTGTATAACCCATGAACTGACGCGGATTCACAAACCGTCTAAAGTCACCGATTTCTGCTACAATCGTGACTGCAGTGGTTTCCTTTACTCCTCGAAGAGATTGCAGTGCTTGGATAAGAGGGGCATGAGAACTTGTCTCTGCAGCATGATGAATCTCGGTCTCTAGTCGTTTGATTCGTTGCTCCACCTCATCTATGGCATGGAGATACTCGCGAAAAGTCACGTCTTCGTATCGATTTTCAAATTTCAAGGTGTCTAGCCATGCCCGATATCGAGTCTTCCAGGTGGTCATTTTTTGTTTGGGCTTAATATCGTGACGAAGCAAAAACTTAGATAGACGGTGGCGCGCACGCAATTGGTCTTCTTTTGCATCCTCTCGCGCTCGTACTAAGTCTCGAATCCCTTCATCTTCTCTTGTCGGAACGTAGACTGGTGTGAGCTCTCCAGCTCGAAACAACTGAGCTAATCTCAATGCATCTCGACGGTCTGTCTTAATTCGCTCACCTGGCCGTTTCGGAATGAGGGTGGGTGCAACGACGATGCATCTAACCCCAAGTTGGGTAAGTAAGCGTTGTAACTCATAACCCGTGGGACCAGCCTCATAACAAGCTTCGATTTCACTTGCGTTTCCGAGCTTTGAAAACAGTTTGCGTACAGCTTCCGGAGTATTGGGCACTTCTCCGTAATATCTAGCCGCCTCACGACTTCCGACATCTGCTATGGCCACCGCAATGAAATCCTCTGACACGTCTAAGCCCACGACTTTTGTGATATCCTTCATATTATCGGCTCCTTCACAGTGTAGCTCTGGTCGGTCACATCTACTGGTAATTCTCTTTACTCAGCAGTATGGCCACTAACCTACGAGAATGTGACATGGAGCCGAACCTCGTTCATGATAACTCATGTTGCAGGTCGGAGAACTATCGATTACAGAGTGGGTCAATCAGTTGCATCGTTGCCCACTGTATGCCATCCTGAGTGGCTTTGAGTACGGGAAAACGCCTGGTGTCGGTACCTTCTACCATTTCTTTAAGCGGCTGTGGTCTCATACCTCCGCGAATCTTTCGCCCAAGCTCAGACTCAATCGAAAGAAAGTCAAAGGTGGCAAAAAGGGAGAAAAGGCACCAACCAAAGCGTATAGCAAAATCGCAAATCTCATGGCTCAGCTACAAAAGCGCTCAGCCACCAAGCCACAGCCATTTGACAGATTGCTTGTGCTCTTTCAACAGCAGTTCCTTACCGTATCTGCCACTCTAGGCTTACTGGGCGACACGAACGCACTGTCAATCGCAGGTGATGGAATGCCGCTTCAAACAGCTACCCAAGTTCGTAGCCGACGACTTTGCAACTGTCGTGAACTCGGTATCAAGCCATGCAGATGCTATCGTATCTATTCCCAACCCGACTGTGATATGGGCTGGGACAGTTATCGAAACAGGTACTTCTTCGGTTATCACCTTTACACGTTTGTTGCTGCGGATAGTCCTTACGACCTGCCACTTTACCCCAGACTTCAACGAGCTTCGCGCCATGATGCGACCTCTTGGGTAGTCAGTGCGCGTGAGTTCGTCGAACGCTTTCGTGAATATACCTGGGACAAAGCCATTTTAGATGCCGCGCACGACGCACTGCCAATCTACCAGTACCTTCTATCACGGAAAGTAAAGCCATTTATCGATTTAAACCTGCGCAGTACGGGGAGCAAGGGGGTTCGCAAGGATGACATCACATTTTCCCCTACTGGGGTTCCGTTTTGTAAAAAGGGGCTGGAGATGAAAGATCGTGGCTACGACTACACACGCGGTCGCCGAAAGTACTATTGTCCACTCGTCGTCAAAGGTGTGGTGACTTATGATACGCCCTGTTCTGATTCACCTTACGGAAGATGCGTACACACATATACCAAACACAATCCTCGCTTGTTCCCACCCGTCGTCCGCAACAGCAACGAGTGGAACGATGTCTACAAACGCAGAACCACCTGCGAGCGTAGCAACAAGCGAGCAAAGGAAGATTTTCTCCTCGAAGCTGCCAAGCATCGCAGCACCATGATGTGGACCGTCCGCATCTATGGCATTGCCATGTGCCAACACATGGACGCTTGGTACCAAGAGAGTAATCTAGACCTATCGTCGATACTCTTGTCAGCCTGAAAATACCCCAATCAAACCATCTCCAGCGATGACTTTTTGAAAATCGGATCGTCATCGCTCTGTTTGTTATACCCTTTTTCAAGGAACACGGTGGTTTAAACCATTGCTCGCAGATTTTCCAGTGGATTCTTGGAAGGCATTCCGATATATCTTACTGTTCTGCGCTCCAATGCCGAGAGGCTATTGCAAGGTCCAGAACCTGACGCACGAAGCTAGTCCGAGGCAGCCCCATGACGGAGGTACGAAATGTGGTAACCAACCCACGGATATCAGTGTGCCAACCGTCGACGAACCTTGCCTTCGGTCCGGGCTTTCAACCCCATCACGACACGGGGCTTGACGGTGTCGTTCATATCATTGGGGGCATTAATCCCGTAAGCTCTGTTGGGTTCAAACCGCATGAACATACAGCGACTGAGGACCGTGTGTTACTGCACTATTTAGATGGTGGCATCTAATTAAAGAGCACGCTACCTGCTTCTGATTGAAATAGACTCTCGGTATTGCAGTACAGAAAAGTGGGATGAACCAGGAATTCTCCCAGTAATCAACTGGAAAACGGCAGAATCCATGCGGCATCATGCATGTTTCTTGAAGAAGGGTATAGCAAACAGATACCCAATAACGCCTCTTGTGACCGCTCTGAATAAAGATGCAGTAAACAGCCTTCAGGCTTACTGCAGTATTGGGCAGGTTAATCCAATAAGGATTCAACCTACTAGGCTGATATAATTGATAATGAGTGTTCGAACACCCGCTGTTATACAGTGCAATGCTGGATTGGAGTTGGAACTGAAATGGAGCTTTCTTTGGGTAACGGAAAGACTGTGTGCTTTCCTCCGTTTCAGGACACTGATTTTGCTCACATCCAGAGCCTCAATCGCAACGAGGGCTGGACGAACCTTGCTAACGACGACATGCTTACTTTCAGTGCTTGGAATAATTCGAACGTACGGTTCGTTGTGTGCGCTGAAAATGACGTGGTGGGCTACATTCGCAGTCTGACAGATAAACACGTAACCCTATATATTTAGAATTGCTTATTGAAAGTAGTTTTCGAGACATGGGCATCGGCGGTGAGCTATTACACTACGTTCACGAACTATAAAGCACACATAGGAGGGGATAGAATGACTTTAAATATGATCGATAAGGATTTCACCACTTCTATTCAAAAGGCTTGGTATGATTATGTTGAAAAAGGATTAAATTCTAGTAAATTGATCCGTCGCGATATTTTTCATTCTTGGGAACGTTCGAGGGGCTTTGGCGTTGATCCTTATCAGCAACAAGTCAAAGCAGTTCTTACTAACGATGATTTAATCAATAGGCGTGAAAAGAATAAAACATTACTTTCCTTTGCTATACCAGATACGGAATACCTCTCTGATTTTATCGTCGGCAGTGAGACCATTATTACGATCGCCGATAAAAATGGACTGATTCTCAATTCGTTTGGAGATAACAGTATTTTAAACAAAGGTGAGAAAATACGGCTGATGCCTGGTGCCGTGTGGAGTGAAGAGGTAGCTGGAACTAATGCGATCGGAACAGTGATCAAAACGAAGAAGCCGGTACAGGTTTTTTTCATGGAACATTTCTGTAATGGGTGGCACGATTGGTTTTGTGCAGCAGCTCCAATTTTGAATCCGATTTCAAATGAGTTGATAGGGGTCTTTGACATCTCAGGGAAATGGAAGAACATCCATCCCCACACGTTAGGTCTATCCATATCAAAGGCGAATGAAATTTCGAAGTCTATTGAAAAAAATGTCTATCAATATTGCTTGCTAGGAAACCCTTTTTTGGAAACGCAGTGGGGGGAATGGGACGATGGAATCATCTTAGCCGATGTCAATAAGAGAGTAGTGAAAATGAATGCGAAATCCGAATGCTTTCTACGAAAAAGAATACATACCCTTGATGACATTCCTGAATTCAATCAACTAGTTACTTATGTGTTACAAGAAGATCAAAAAGTGGTGGAACAAGAAATCACCCTGAGTGAGGGGAGGTGTCGATTCATTTGCTCCATTTATTCGGTCATGATGGATGAGGATTTGATTGGTTTTGGCATTCGACTTCGCGAAAGTCCGTCCCTTTTGAGAGGGATGAAAAGTATATCCGTTGAAAGAAAGGATCAATCCTCCACAAGATATACCTTTGATCATATGATTGGTTCGTCCCCGGCCTTTTTGAAAGTGGTTCAACAGGCGAAAAAAGCTGCTATGCTTGATTCCAACCTATTTCTTGCAGGCGAGACCGGGACAGGAAAAGAATTGTTTGCTCAGTCGATTCATCAGGCAAGCAGGCGGCGGAATAAACCTTTTGTTGCGATCAATTGTGGAGCGATTCCTCGTGAGTTAATTGAAAGTGAATTATTCGGCTATGAGCCAGGCGCTTTTACGGGAGCGAAATCGAAAGGGAGTTACGGTAAGTTTGAGTTGGCCCATGGAGGGACTATTTTTTTAGATGAAATCGGGGATATGCCGCTGAATCTTCAGGTTCATTTACTCCGTGTGTTGGAAGAGAAATGTGTCACTCGAATTGGTGGAGAAAAGCCAATTCCTTTGGATATACGAGTCATTGCGGCAACAAATAAGAATTTAATGGAAGCCGTGCAAAAAGGTGAGTTCCGCCGAGATTTAGTGCATCGACTACAGGTGATCCAAATCAAACTTCCTGCCTTGCGTGAACGATCCATGGATATCCCTTCATTGGCCCAGTATTTTCTTCAACGGTTGGCTCCGCAATTTGGCAAATCGAATGTTATCGTTGATCCAGAGACCATTCGTATCCTCCAGCAATATTCCTGGACTGGGAATATTCGAGAGTTAAAAAATATGATCGAGCAATCTCTTTTTAATATGGAAGAAAACACTTTGCTTCCTTGTGACCTTCCCTCCGACTTATTAGATATGGTAGAAAACCCATTAAAATCTGAGAGAAATCTAATTATCTCGATGATCCAACAAATGGATGGGAGCATTCCACGCGCTGCAGTGAAGTTAGGGATCTCCCGGGCTACGATGTATCGGAAGGTCAAACAGTATGGGATTACGCCGAATGAATTTTAACAAATGAGACGAAAATTTTGATTGGAAAATGATTCAAAAAGTTTTAAACTCCAGTGATTACTAGGCCCTTTAAGTTTTACATCAAAAAATGGTGTTGGCACGATTTTTGCTAATTAATAGTGTATCTAGCAGATGAATCAAAGTGAAAACGTATACAGCATCCTCTGCTAGTCCATTTACATTTTAAAGGGAGCTGAAAGTAATGGCAGATCAAACTACAACAATGAAGGCACTTGTTTATCGAGGACCAGGGGAGAAAGAATGGACAGATGTACCCAAACCAACGATTCAAAAATCAAGTGATGCGATTGTAAAGGTGCTTAAAACAACCATTTGTGGTACAGATTTGCATATATTGAAAGGGGATGTACCAGCGGTAACTAATGGAAGAATTTTGGGACATGAAGGGGTAGGAGTGATTGAGGAAGTCGGAACAGGGGTCAATAATTTTAAAAAGGGTGACCGGGTTCTGATCTCTTGCATTACCTCTTGTGGGAAGTGTGATAATTGTAAAAAACTCAACTTTCGCAGAGTGAAATGTGTAGCTAGCCCTTGTGGCGTAAAGACTTGAACGGATTAGAATATTAGCGTTGACAAATCAAAAGCACCACTTCCTTTGGTATAGTAAATGCGACCAAACACTACCATACCGGAAGAGGTGCTCTCCTATATGATAGGTTATGAGACGGAAAACAACAATCAATTGCCTGTCGAAATTCGTCCTGCCTTTCAAGAACTAAAGGTCCTTAAGCATCTGCGTAATGCTGGCATCACCAAGAGGTTTGGGGTTGCGTGTTCCTACCTATTCCAGCTTGTGTTTGTGCTCATCTTCCATCATCGAAACTGGTTTCAATTTCTTGATAGCGCAAAGTCAGAATCATATCCTGGCAAGGATGCTGTGTACCGTTTTCTCAATCATGCCGGATTTGCATGGCGACGCTTTCTCCTATTGCTCAGTGTGGAGGCCGTGAACAAAACCAGTTCGTTAACATCTGACAAGCGTGTCAGCGTATTCGTTGTCGATGACTCCATGTATGAGCGGAACAGGAGTAAGTGCGTGGAACTCTTGGCTCGATTCAAAGACCATGCACGGAATTGCTACTACAAGGGATTTCGTATGTTGACGTTAGGCTGGTCTGACGGTCATACATTCGTCCCAGTGGACTTTTCTCTCCTCAGTTCCGTCAAGTCGCAGATTCAAGGCTTGGGTCAATCGATTGATAAACGCACTCACGGATACAAACGCAGAATGGAATCACTTCTCCCGGCCCCAGATATCATCCCTGCCATGATTGACCGTGCTCTGTCTGCTGGAATGAATGCCTCGTACGTATTGATGGACAGTTGGTTCACGCACGCTCCGTTGATTCAAGCCGTGCTGGATAGGGGACTGGACGTCATCGGAATGGTCAAGGCGGACAACAAACGATATTTACTCGACGGACGGTGCCTGTCCTTGCAAGAGCTGTACTACGCTGCTACGCCCGTTCAAAGTACGAAGAAAGGAATCTTAAGGTCCATACATACTCAACTGCGCCCAGGCATCCCGATCAAAATGGTGTTCGTTCGTCACCGAACCAACAAGAAGGAATGGCTGGCTATCCTGTCTACAGATACGACGCTGACGGTCGAGAAAATCGTACAGATTTACGGCATTCGATGGGACATTGAAGTGTTCTTCAAATGCACAAAATCATTACTGCGTCTGCAGAAAGAGTTTCAAGGACGTTCCTATGACATGCTCATCAGCCACACGACGATTGTCTTTTCACGGTATATTCTGTTAGCTTGGCAGCACCGCCAGAGCACGGACAACCGTACATTGGGGAATCTATTTCTAATGCTCTGCGACGAAGTGAGCGAACTGGACTGGGCCATCGCATTGAGCCAATTGGTTGAACTTGTAAATGATGTTTCCAAGAAGGCAGGCAAACGACTCTCGAAACTGATTCGCAGTCAACTACAGCGGTGGATCGACGGTTTACCCAGCTATATCAAGGCATATCTCCCTGTTTTGGCCTGCGAAAGTTGAGTAAAAAAGGATTATATGCCCATTGTCATGATGGAGGTTGGATCCTTGGTCATCTGATCGACGGAACACAGGCAGAATATGTACGGATTCCATATGCGGATACGAGTCTGCACCCGATTCCTGACGGAGTAGATGAAACGTCCATGGTTATGTTAAGCGACATTCTACCAACTGGATTCGAAATAGGCGTATTGAACGGACAAGTGCAACCAGGGGATACCATTGCGATTATTGGTGCAGGACCTGTAGGGTTATCTGCATTGCTCACCTCCCAATTTTATTCGCCGGCTGAAATAATCATGGTTGACTTAGACGAAAACAGACTAAGCATATCTAAAGAATTCGGGGCAACCCAAACTATTAACAGTGCAGATGGCAAGGCTGTTGAGAAAATCATGGAGTTAACGAATGGTAAAGGTGTCGATGTTGCGATCGAAGCAGTAGGCATTCCTGCTACATTTAACATTTGCCAAGAGATTGTTACACCTGGTGGGACGATTGCAAACGTTGGAGTACATGGAAAAAGCGTAGAGCTTCATATCGAAAACTTATGGATTCGTAATGTGAAGATTACCACAGGTCTAGTGAGTACAAATACTACACCTATGTTGCTTAAAACGGTTCAAGCCCAAAAAATTGAGTCAGAAAAATTAATTACACACCATTTTCCAATGAACGATATGTTAAAAGCATATGATGTATTTGCTAATGCAGCAAAAGAGCAAGCCATTAAAGTGATTATTTCAAACGATTAATACAGGAACCCCCAGTGACTTCAAACATCACTGGGGGTTTCTTTTATTATGATCATCCATTCCTTCCGGGAATGGCTAAAACTGCTGCCTGAGTAGATGGGCAATGCAACCCTGCCGCTATGGCACGGAGCATCGGTGCAATCACACGATTGTCTGCATTGACCAAAAAGCCACCAACCCCAAAGGACGATAAAAATCTGCGATTAGAGCGGATCAAAGAGTCTGTCCTCGCCGGTCTTGGTCTTACCTTACTGTCTAAGTGGGCTGTCCATCGAGAGTTGCAGTGGCGGACATTCGTGGAATTAAAATTACAAGGAATGCCGGCTGAACGTACATTTTCAATGATTCTCATGAAATCGATTTTCAGAACAAACGCTGCGTCCCGCTTCCAAAATTACCCACTAGAACAAGTCTCTAAACTGTCTGTCATGCTGTAATGTCAAACGTGTACGGTTAACTTGATGGCGTATACAATTGTTTCATTCGTCGATCGAAGTACGTAACCAACTTCAGTTGCATCTGTTCCTGAGAGCCAGCCAACTAAAGCAATAAATTTATCAGAAAAACCCCATTTATATTGGGTTTTTCGATAGAGACCTTATTGCGCATAAGACCCCCATGCCGCCTGGCGGCACCACAATCTATGAAAATGTAGATCCGTGATCTACTATGTCGCTAGACAGCCACACGGAGCTCGTCGCCCCCTGGTACCACGAGTCCGTGCATAAGACGGAGTTGGCGACTTGGAGCACCACGATTTGTCGCTCCCGCTGTCGGGAAGCACGTACGGTAGAATTCCTATCGCATCGGTCGCCACGTGGCTGTACTTCTTTGGGTGAGGAGTGGCAGCATTATGCAGGTTGTACACGAGCGATGCTGCGGACTGGATGTCCACAAGAAGAAGGTCGTTGGTTGTGTGATCACGCCGGAGATAAAGGAGATTCGGACGTTCGGAACGATGACGGATGACCTTGAGTCCCTCATAAAGTGGATTCTCGGTCACGAATGTACGCATGTGGCGATGGAAAGTACGGGCGTCTTTTGGAAGCCGATCTTCAACCTTCTCGAAGACAGGGATCTCGAGGCGTTGGTCGTCAATGCCCAGCACATCAAGCAGGTTCCGGGTCGAAAGACGGATGTTCGGGACGCTGAATGGATAGCGGACCTGCTGCGTCATGGCCTGCTCAAGGGGAGCTATATCCCTGACCGAAATCAGCGTGAACTTCGGGAACTGGTCCGGTACCGCAAGTCTCTCGTCCGGGAACGTGCCAATGAAGTCAACCGCCTCCAGAAAGTCCTTGAAGGAGCAAATATCAAATTGGCATCGGTGGCAAGTGATGTGGTTGGCGTATCGGGTCGAGCCATCCTCACTGAACTCATTGGTGGCCAAATGGATGAATCACGGCTCAAGGAGATCGTGAAGGGACGCCTCCGTAACAAGACCGCAGAACTGAAACGTGCATTGCACGGTGTTGTTCGTCCGCACCAGCAGATGATGCTTGCTGTTCAGCTTCGGCACATCGATCACCTTGATGAGTTGATCGAGGAAGTGAGTGCTGAAATTGAGCAGCGGATGCGCCCTTTTGACGAAGATCTCCGGCGAATCCAGACGATACCTGGAATTGGCGAGCGGACGGCGGAACTGATACTGGCGGAGATCGGTACCGACATGAGCAGGTTTCCAAGTGCGCAACACCTGGCGTCCTGGGCAGGAATGTGTCCAGGCAACAATGAAAGTGCGGGTAAACGACGAAGTGGCAAGACCCGCAAGGGAGATCCTTGGTTACGAGAAGCGTTAATCGAAGCCGCACGTGGCGCCGCCAGAACAAAGAATACCTATCTGTCCGCTAAGTATCACCGAATCGCTGCGCGTCGGGGATCCAAGAGAGCAGCCGTGGCAGTCGGTCACTACATGTTAATTATCATCTATCACATGCTGGTCAATCAGACAGAATACGAGGACCTTGGGCCAACGTACCACGAAGAGCGGAACCGAGAACGAGTTATCCGTCGTCACTTGCATTCTCTGGAGAAACTCGGTTTGACAGTCATAGTTCAACCGACTTCCTAAAATATCCAGATATGTCTAAGAGGGAGAACACGGGAGCTTTTTTATGCCATTTTCACGGTAGGGGGCTTTAGTACAATATGGCCTACAATTTCGGTTTCAATAAAAATACATGATTTTGTATATATATTCCGATATATCTATAAGAACTCAAATCCATGAGAGGTACTGCATTTTTGGTCATCTCCGCCTGCAAGCTGTGGCTACCCATGTCTTTGCTCGTTGTTTACAAATATTGAGCTGTTAAGGAATACCTGAATCCGTGACGTGGATTTTCAAGAGGACGACAAAAATCGCGTGAAATCAAGTAAAATGGCGCTATCAGATGGACGAATCTGCCTCACCTACTTGGTGGTGCCTTCATGCGTTTTGTGATCGAAGAGTCAGATGAAATATTGACATCCCATTCTGGACTTGCTCTGGTTGGACTGCTCCTTGGCAAGACTCAACTATCCGCACGTCTCAGCCCTCCCTGTCCCAGGGCGCGCGTATACGGAAATTTCGAATCGAGATGTTGCCTACGCCTACCTGGGCCTCTTGTGTCAGGGGAAGAGCGACTTTGACCACATTGAGCCGTTGCGTCAGGACGAGTTCTTCCCTGAAGCGCTGACCATTTCCAATGTACCGTCGAGTCCAACACTACGCCAACGCCTGGATCTCGTAGCACCCGAAGAAAAATGTGACTGGCAATCGGTTATCCTCGAAGAATCAGCTGACCTATTGAGCAAGGTGGGCGTGTACCTTGCACCCATTGTACTGGGGGATGGGCATCGTGAATATCTACCGCTTGACATTGATGTATCCCCATTTGACAACTCAGGAACCAAGAAGGAGGGCGTGTCTCGTACCTATAAAGGGTGCGACGGATACGCGCCGATTTTCGCTTACTTAGGACAGGAAGGATACGCCGTTCACGTAGAGTTCCGAACGGGAAGTACACATTGTCAAAAAGGGGACCGCCGCGTTTCTGGCTCAGAGTATCCGCTATGCTCAACGAATTTCGGACAAGCGCCTACTCGTACGCTTAGATGCGGGAAATGACAGCGTAGAAAACTTAGTCGTATGCAGGGCCGACGAAACCTCGGCCGACTTTATCGTGAAGAAGAACCTACGTAAGGAGAACCCGAATGCGTGGTTGCTGACGGCTGAGCAACACGGTACCTACACAGAGCCCCGTGCAGGGAAGAAGGTGTACAGAGGGTCCATCCTGTCTCCAATGAAGGGACTAGAAAAACCGGTCCGGATGGTGTTTGAAGTGATTGAACGCACGATCCAGAGCGACGGTCAAGCATTACTCATCCCGAGCATTGAGGTAAACGTCTACGTCACGAGCTTGCCAGAGGCTCCAGAGGTGATCATCGACCTGTATCATGCACATGGAACGATGGAGCAATTTCATAGCGAGATCAAGACAGATTTAGATTTGGAACGGTTGCCCTCGGGGAAGTTTGCAACGAACGACCTTGTCTTGCATTTTGGTGTACTGGCATATAACCTGTTGCGCATCATCGGACAGGAGAGCCTGAGAGAGCAGGATGCACCGATTCGGAAGAAAGCAGAGAGGCGACGCATACGCACCGTGATCCAGAATCTCATCACGCTTGCGGCGAAAATGACGAGACACGCGAGGCAGACACGGCTACGATTCGGACGAGGTAACCGGTGGTTGCCCGTGTTTAGGCGACTATACGAAGCATTTGGATGAAGAAGGGAAAGAGCGTCCGATGTATCCACATGTGAATGCATCCCTGAAACGAAGGGGTTATTCACCTGCGGACAAATTCACAGACTCCTCTCTTCACATGCAAAAATGAACCACTCTGTTGACTGCTCGCCGACGCTTGGAGTCATGTTCAAAACTACCTTGACCAGTCTCTACAGACGTCACGGATTCAGGTCTTCCTTATTGGCTCTAATAATCAACTATTAATGATTAATCAAGAGTAATGATCTAAGTGTTTGATTTTGTAAGGAGAAATACTCTTGAAACGGGGGGCTACAAACAGGGATAGGCGGAATCAGTTTATTAAGAACGATTTGCCACAAAGATTAAAGGAGACTAAAGTGGCGCACACTATTCTTAGCACGCACGTCTGCGACAAATGCGCGTAGGCCACTTAGGGTCACCAACCAAGGAGACGTGTGCGGATCGACCGACAAAAGCGCGGTTTGAAGTACGTGTTTTCCCGATACCAGCAAGGACTTTCGGGTTTTGGCTCACATACGCACGTTTGAGGGGCGTGTGAGGAAACTCGTACGGGTTCAAGTCCCGTCCTCGACACCATACTATAAAAGGGATTTCGCGGTTTCAGCTGTTTTGCATTTGTTGGTGAAATTTTGACCCTTTTTGAAACGAGACGTGTGTGTACACACTTCACGAGACGTGACGCGGCTGACGTGTTGAACCGCACACGTTTTAGAGAGGAGCGTGCGCGTATGCGTAAGGGTTGTTCCTGTTAGGTATCAGTCGGTTGAAAGTTTACGTTACACAATCTGGGGAAAGGATGGTGATAAAAACGAGAGAGGCGTGAATTCAAAATGGAAACCAGCCGGGTAAGTAATATTTCGGAGCAGATCAAGCAAATTCACAAAGAGGGATATTCAACGTGGACCACGGGAGCTAAGGAAGGCATCGGAACGGCTTATTATGACCCTAGTCTGGGAAAAAGTCGATCTAACGTTTGGTACACATTGAGTCGTGGTGTTTTAACAGAGGTATATTATCCGACGGTCGATGTCGCGAATTTACAGATGTTGCAGTTTTTTATCGGCGATCCTCTCGAGTCGATTATAGTAGATGAGCAATCAGCTACGGAGCATCATGCTCAACTCCTTCAACATGATGCTCTTGTCTATCAGCAGCGAAACACGGCCAACAATGGAAACTATAGAATCAGTAAAACTTACATAACCGACCCCGAACACAACACCTTATATCTTCACGTATCTTTTCACGCACTTCGTGGCTCAGTAGGAGACTATGAACTATACCTCTATTTGAACCCAGTCCTAACAGGTTCTGCTGTCGATGATACCGCACATATTGCATTCTCTAGAGGACGGCAATATCTGTTGGCATCCGATGATACGACTGCCTTGGCTGTAGGGGCCTCGCTTCCATATGTAAAAGCAATGGTGAATGAGGTTGGGCATTGGGACGTTCGGGATACTGTGTCCGCCAAGGCACAGGGGGATGTTGCATTCATCGGGCAGTTAGATTTGGGGGCGGCCCGCGAATCCAAGGAGATAACGTTTACCGTCGCACTTGGCTTTGGCTCCACGGAAGCGGACGCTTTAACGTCAGCAGAGAGCACCCTTGGTCGCCCGTTTCGTGATGTGATGATACAGTATGAGTCCGGTTGGCAAAACTATGTACGCACTTTGGATTCTCCTCCATCGTGGGTCCCCCTGAAACAGTACTACGCAGCTGCAATGGTAGTGAAAGCCCATGAGGACAAACTGCACCCAGGGGCCATTGTTGCTTCCCTCAGTATACCGTGGGGCGACAATCTTCCCGCAACAACAAAAGGGACAGGAGGGTATCATCTAGTTTGGGCCCGTGACTTATACCACATTGCGACGGGATTGGCAGCGATTGGAGATACGGCTACGGCCATGCGTTCACTGATTTATCTTGACGAAGTCCAACAGAAGAGGGATGGTTCATTTCCCCAAAACTCTTGGCTGAACGGCGTCCCGTATTGGAACGGTTTGCAACTAGACGAGGCCGCATTCCCTATCTTGCTTGCGCATTATTTAGGCGCGTATGAACGTTATGAGTCTCTAGTGAAGCCGGCTGCCGATTACATTGTGGAACATGGCCCGTTCACCCCTCAGGAACGTTGGGAAGAAAATGGGGGGCTGTCTCCATCAACAATTGCCGCCGAAATCGCTGCCTTGGTCGTTGCGGCAAAGATGGCATCAGTGCAGAGGGACCTTGTCTCAGCTGCTGTCTATTTAGCGACTGCAGACAAGTGGTTTACTAGCCTAGACGAGTGGCTTGCCGTGCAGAGCGGTAAATGGTCTGACACCCTCTACTATATTCGAATTAGCGAATCCAGCAACCCAAATGACGGAGCTTGGATAGAGGTTAAAAACGGTGGAGGATGGTATCCAAAGTCAGAGATTATCGATGCAGGCTTTTTGGAACTCGTTCGACTTGGAGTGAAATCCCCTGACGACCCTCTGGTGATTTCTTCCTTGAACGTCATTGATGAGGTGATTAAGTGCGATACTCCCTTTGGTCCCTTTTGGTACCGTTACAACCATGACGGATACGGTGAACAAGAAGACGGATTGCCCTACGACGGAACAGGGATAGGTCGCTTGTGGCCGGTTTTGACTGGGGAGCGTGGTGAGTACGAAGTCGCCCTTTCAGCAATGGCCGGTACTAGAGTACCGAACAACGTCTATGGTGTGGAAAATCTTCTGTCGACAGTGGCATCGTCAGCGAATCAAGGGTGTCTCATCCCAGAGCAGGTTTGGGATAGGGAGGAAGTTTGGAACAAGCACTTGAGTCCGTTTAAAGGCACAGGCTGCGCCACTCCGTTGGTATGGGCGATGGCGCAGTATTTGCGATTGGTTAAGTGCATTGAACAGGGGCGTATTGTCGAAATGCCAATGGAGGTACGCAGTCGCTATTCAATGACTACTCCGCTCTCCCAGAACTTCACCGAGGAAACGCGCAAACCAACTGCTCTTTTCATTGAGTATCCCGCTTCTTCCGTCGTGATAGCTTCTAACGATTTTCAGGTCAAAGGACAAGCTGGGCCGTTCCATACCATCGTAATATGTTCCGGTTCCATTGTTGTGGGTCATACCACCGCTGACGCAAATGGTTCTTTCTTCGCTAGTGTTCACCTACGTTATGAATCCATCGGCACTCACGTTTTACGAATACTGGGTTATGACGGCGTAGAAACCATCACGGAGACGGAGATTCGTTATGAATACCGACCATTAGTGGTACTCGAGGTTATAAAACCAACCGATGACAGGGGGACTCCGAGGTTATGCGATTACCCCTTGAACCCTGTGTTTAAAAGTGGCGATTTCGATATGCGGGCGTTTGGTGTACTGGCTGACGAGGACAATGTTTACTTTCAAATTGAACTTGGCAACCTTGACAATCCGTGGTGCGCACCAACGGGTATATCGAAACAGTTGATCGACATTTACCTTGATATGGACGGAATACCGGGTTCGGGCCAGTGTCAAACAATGGGATTTGGGGCACAGTTCCGTTCCGATGCTGCGTGGGAGAAAATGATTCGTATCTCGGGAAGTTGGTGTGGCGAAGCTCATATGTACAACAGTGATTGGTCCGATGCCGGGCCGGTTTCCATACGTCCCAACTATGACAGCAACACGATTACGGTTACCGTACCCATCGCTCAGTTAGGTCGTCGTCCTGCCCGTGGATGGGGCTTCATGGTGTTACTTGGTGGGGAATGTTATGGTGCGGTTCGTCCAGTTCGAGCGACTGCAGATGAATGGGCCTTCGGATGTGCTTATGACATGCCAGTGCGCTTCCAGTTTGCAGACCTACTCGTGCCTGAAAACATCAGTAAAGAGGCATTGTTCAACTGGGTGCTTGACGATGGTATGGTAGAACTACCGATGGTGCGGATTTGAAAAACTCATAACAGATATGGGCAGCAACAACTCAGCATATATTTCTCTTCAGGATACCAAGGGGGATTGTGCGATGGTTGCGAAGATTGCCTATTTGTCGGCTGAATTTGGACTCTCTGAGGCGTTGCCGATTTATTCCGGAGGACTCGGTGTGCTCGCAGGAGACTATGTAAAAGCTGCCAGTGATGATCAATTTCCCATGGTTGCCGTAGGTATTTTGTATCGGAAAGGATACTTTCAACAGCGTATTTTGCCGGACGGGACCCAGCAAGCCGTGTATCAAGTACTAAATCGAAGTACATTACCAATCCAACGTGTCGTACACGAGGATGGCCAGCCTCTGCTCATTTCTGTTCCAATTTTAGGTCGGGATGTTCACCTAGCGGTCTGGTGCGCAAGGGTTGGTAGTGTTCCTGTGTACTTGTTGGATGCCGATATTATAGAAAATCAACCTGAAGATAGAGCGCTTACGGATAGATTGTACGGCGGTGGTGACGCAGAACGGATATGTCATGAGATTATTCTCGGCATTGGCGGGGTTCGCTGTTTGCGAGCGGTCGGAGAATCTCCAGCACTTTGGCACTTGAATGAAGGGCACGTTGCCTTTGCATCACTGGAAAGGTTGCGTGAGTACTCCGCCGCAGGGCTAGATTTTAGAACTGCAGTGGAAGCCGTGCGCGCCACTACGGTTTTTACCACACACACACCAGTAGCCGCAGGTCACGACTCATTTGAAATACCCCTGATTGATAAATATTTCGGTGATTTTTATTGGCAAGTTGGTGCTGAAAGAAGCGAGGTTCTTGACCTTGGTCGAATTGGAAATCGGTTTAACATGACACGTCTTGCATTCAGTTTGTCGGCCAAGGTCAATGGGGTAAGCAAAATCCACTCACGTGTTTCCCAACAGTTGTTCCATCAATGGTTTCCTCACATTCCCTCCGCAGATATTGCCGTAGAGGCTATAACAAATGGTGTTCACGTTACGACATGGCTCTCTCCGGAACTAAAAACCCTCTATGACCAATACCTTGTGCCGAATTGGGCTTCAAGTGTTTCTGACCAAAGTATTTGGAACGGCATCTATAACATTCCTGATGGCGAACTTTGGGCGGCCCATCAAGGCGCAAAAAAACGACTGATTGACCGTTTAAAATTGCCTGTTGACCTAGATGCTCTCTTCATTGGATTCGCTCGAAGGTTTGCAACATATAAGCGAGCAACCTTAATTTTGCGCGATTTGAACCGTTTGGAAGCGATTCTCTGCAGCAGCGAGAAACCAGTGTATTTGGTCTTTGCCGGGAAGGCCCACCCAAATGATGGGCCCGGTCAAGACCTGACATGACCTATGCAGTTGTCCCCAACAATTGGTTGGTTGAAAAGGGACAGAACCACCCGATTTCTAGATTGGGTGGCCAAAGTCTACGAATCAGTCTTGCAAAATCCTTTGCGACTGTGTCAAGATCGAGTGTAATCGAGTCTGGTTTATTTCTACTATGGACTCGACGTGTGTGGCAGCGGATGCAAATTAGATTGCGGATCACTTGGCCGTGGGTGCAATCCTCTTTGCCCGCTGTTTTTCGTTGTGCCCAAAGCAGATACCGAATGAGAGTTTCCGCCGTGAATAGCAGCGTCAGGTGTGCATGAATGTGGTTCTCGTTTTGTGAATGGCAGTTCAACATACCCAACTCTTGCTTGGCTGTACGAAACAGGATTTCAATATTCCAGCGGCGTAGCCATGCCCCAAGCACTTCCTGTGGAACGTCGTGACGATTACTCATCAGCAGATATGCACCCTTGTAGTCGGCCGCGGGTTCGTGGTCTGATTCGTCGGTTGTGTCGATCCTGCTTCGCTCGGTATCCTTAGACTCCTCCTTAACCCGCCAGCCAACCACTGCAGCAATGGGTGTGTACTTCATTTTTATGATCATTTGTCCTTTACGATTGCGTTTTTCTGTCGGCATCTGTATGTAGATATCCTGACAGACTACAGAAGCAACTTTCGCCTTGGGTTGCATCTTCAAGCGCGGATAGACTTCACGAATCAAATCTATGGGCTGTATGGGAACAAATCGTTCACGCCCGGTGCCCGGTTCAATGAGTCGACGGAACAGCTTCGTATTGCGTTTCGCCTTCGTGATCCAATCGAAATTGGCAGACTCGCACTGACGCAAGAATGGTTTGCTGAAGTACCAACGGTCCATAACAACCCACAATCGACACGATACTTGTTTGCGAACATCCTGAAGCATGCGCCATGCCAAGTCTAGTTTTGAAGACTCTTTAGCTGTCTCCGATTCTGGTTTCTTCCAGATGGAATAGGACCATGGGTACTCAACACCGTTTCGGCGAACAGCGTGTAATGCGACGATGTTCATGGCCCATGTGTAGGTTTTGCTGGAACTGTCGTAAAGCCAATAGAGAAAGGGGATTTTCTTCGCATATGGGTGTGGTGCATGCGTGTCGTCCAAGGCCAGAACATCGCCATTTGTTAGTGCAGTGTCTGTGTCATCCTGAAGCCTTTCAGTACGCTTATTGTTGAATACATCCCAACCGGAAAACCCGGTCAGAAACCGACTGAGTGCGGATTGCGATATCTTCTTCGCGCCGAGTGTCTGTTGCAGTAGACCGTCTTGGTTATAAAACGACGACAATGCATTCACCGAGGGAGAACGGTTAATTAATCCGACCACGTAAAGGAAAGCAAGGACCCAGGTCGCCACACCGCGAACTTTGAAAATGCCGGATTGAGATAGTAGCAGAGAGAGGTCAAAACGCTCCCACAGGGTACAAAGCAACGGTATCCCACCGACCTGACTGAACGACGATAAAACTTTGAACTTTGGTTTGCATAAATTCGCCACGCACAACACCCGAATCACTAAGAGGTAGGTAACCAGTACCTTCTCGGCGATTATTGCGGTGTTTTTGATTTGTCAAGTCTTTTCTTGTTTTCGAAATTCCTAATTCATACAACAACTGCATAGGTCATGGACCTGATTCGGCACATAACAGAAGTCTCGAAAATGGATCCGTTTAACGGGGGAATTTTTCTACTCGAAGACTATGACCTAGATATCGCGCGAAGTCTGGTTCAGGGTGTAGATGTTTGGCTGAATACACCACTCAAACCGATGGAGGCAAGCGGAACAAGTGGTCAAAAAGCTGGACTGAACGGTGTGATGAACTGCAGCATTCGTGACGGCTGGTGGGATGAGGGGGTGAGCAGCCTGAACGGGTGGGCCATTCCTGACTCATCTGAGGTGAGCCCACAAAAGCGAGATGAAGCAGACAGCCAAGCGTTGTACAACATCCTCGAGGATGCCATCATTCCACTCTACTACACTCGTGATCTTGGTCGTGTACCTCGAAGATGGGTAGATTGCATGAGGGAGTCCATACGCACCATTACCCCCTTGTTCTCTTCACAGCGCATGCTGCGCCAGTATGACGAACAAATCTACCAGCCAACAATCAAACGAGGAGGGCGCCTGGCTGAGAATCATTTTGCTTTAGCATCACAGATAGCGGAGTTCAAACACTTTATTTGCGAGAATTGGTCCTCAGTTCGAGTGTTGTCTGTCGATTTTAGGGAGGGTAGGGAACCGTTTAGCGAATATAGATACGGACTAGGAGAAGGCATGATACACAGTGAGGTTCTCGTTGAAGTCTATCTCGGCGCAGTCTGGTTTCAAGATGTCCGCGTAGAAGCTGTTGGCTCCAATGGAATGGGTGGCATATGGCGTTGCAGTTTGAGTTTCGCTGCAAAGGTCAGACAAGGCGTGTACCTCTATCGAGGCTTTTTTCACGGTACGGAGGAGAAGTGGCGGCAGTCCAATGCGAATGTACGCGTGTTTCCTTCGAGCATCAATTTTGCTTCTGAGTTTGAGTTGGAGTTGGCCAAGTGGGCTGACCCTAACGGGTGACCGGAATGGCCCACCGAATAGCCTACCAGATTGCAAATAAACTAGTTTTATACGAGATACTTTCCGTGTATTTTCGACCGCATTCACGAATATTTGGATAAGATTGTGCTTTCATTAAAAAATGAAATTGCTTTCATTTCTGTCGTGTTGTACGCATGTCGAAACACAGCGAACTTTGGACAAAGGAAATTCCAGTGCTTGCGCATAAATAAGACGACAATCGTCGTGCGAATGACTGAATACGTTACTAGGAGCGAATCATGAAAGTAGACGACAGAGAACAAGACAAGTGGATGGAGATTGCGAGAAGAGTCAAGGCAGGCGAAAAACAAACTGTGATTGCGCAAGAGCTAGGAATGGAAGTCACCAAGTTCAGGTACCGATTACGTAAGTTTCAGGGCAATTTCCGTTCGGACTCAGTGAGTTCTCCCAATCAGAGTAACCTAGACTCGGAAGCTGAGAGCTCTTTAACTCAAGGGACTTGCAATAATGAAGTGGAACCATCGTCCATCGACACACATTTGTTTGACGAATCGTGGAATCGACAGTGGCTGGTGAGTCGTCTAGTTCTGCTCGTTAAAGAACCACAGGTCCTGTTTGCGTACTGGGAAGTTGATGAACAAAAAAGGCGCCTCGTTTCCAAGCATTTCGAAACAGGGTGGGACCACCTTCCGTTCTATCTGCAGTTATACGATATAACTGACATCGATTTCGATGGCTTCAATGCACACCGTACGGAGAGGATTCAGGTGCATCCGTATGCAGATAACTGGTACGTAAATGGAATAAAACCACAGCGGAGTAATGTCATGGACTTCGGAACAACTACCCTGCGTGGAGACTTTTTCACAATTCTTCGATCGAATGTGGTGCAGACACCGCCGCAGCCATCCAATCGTTCGATGCAAGACGGGGTGTGGTTCGCGCCGCTCGCAAAGACCTCTGTCGAGCAGTCCCCAATCTTGGCTGCCGAAGACGCGTTGAACACAAAAGAAACTGTCACAATCGCAGCGGGGGTGCGACGACCATACCCGCGGGAATTTGACGGCTACAGCGTGCGCGCGGGGAGGAACTGACATCATGCCAAAAGGGTATCTAGCCATTGTATTGCACGCGCATTTACCGTTTGTTCGCCACCCTGAAAGTGAAACTTATTTAGAAGAACGCTGGTTGTTTGAGGCATTGACGGAAACGTATATCCCACTGCTTCAAACGTACGAAGGATTACTTCGAGACGGTGTAGATTTTCGCGTTACGATGTCGATTTCGCCGACACTCGCGGCAATGTTGTCTGATGAACTTCTTCAGGAGCGATACTCGCAGCATCTATCACGGTTGATTGAGTTGGCACAAATGGAAGTGGTGCGAACAAAGGAAATGCCTGAGTACTACTCTCTCGCTTGTGCGTATCGGGAGAAGTTTCTTGCCATTCACGATTATTATCTTTTCTACGAGAAAAATATCCTTTCAGCATTCCGTAAGATCCAGGATACCGGCAAACTTGAAATTATTACGTGTGCAGCGACACACGCGTTCCTGCCTCTTGTGTGGACGGAAGAAGCCATCAGAGCCCAAATTGCTACCGCAGTACATCATCATAGAGTGTACTTTGGCAAAGCGCCGAAGGGCATTTGGCTACCCGAATGCGGATATAAACCAGATATTGACAAAGTTTTAAAAGAATATGGTATCGAGTATTTCTTTGTTGATTCTCATGCTTTGCTGTCCGCAAAACCAACGCCCGTACACGGACTCTTGTCTCCGATCATTACACCGCATGGGATAGCAGCTTTTGCACGGGATGAAGACTCCTCTAAACAGGTATGGAGCATGACGGAAGGATATCCTGGGGATTTTGATTACCGCGAATACTATCGTGATATTGGGTATGACCTCGATTATGACGTAATAAAACCGTATATCCATCCCGAAGGCATTCGCGTAAACACAGGAATGAAGTACTACCGTATTACGGGAAAAAGTGACCACAAAGAACCATACAATTTCGCGAAAGCCCGTGAGAAAGCTGCACAGCACGCTGGGAACTTCATGTTTAATCGGGAAAAACAGGTGGAGCACCACGCTTCTCAAATGGACAGGCAGCCGATTGTCGTCGCTCCTTATGATGCTGAACTGTTTGGCCATTGGTGGTATGAAGGTCCTATATTCCTCGATATGCTGTTTCGAAAAATTTTCTATGATCAAGAAACGATAGAGACCATTACTCCTTCCGAATACCTAGATATCTACCGCGACTATCAGGTTTGCCAGTTGTCCATGAGTTCGTGGGGAAGGGGCGGCTATGCGGACGTGTGGCTGCGCGGGGAAAACGACTGGATTTATCCAGCGCTCCATACGGCAGAACAGAGGATGGTTGAACTCGCCAACACCCACACAAACGTGGATAGGGAGACGAGCAGAGCACTCAATCAGGCAGCGAGAGAGTTGATGCTTGCACAAAGCAGTGACTGGGCTTTCATTATGGACAATCAGACCATGGTGGACTATGCGGTCAAGCGAACAAAATACCATATCAATCGGTTTACTCGACTGTACGACATGGTGAAGACAAACAGTGTGGATGAGACATGGCTTGCTCGCATCGAGGAAATGGACAAGGTCTTTCCAGAACTGGACTACAAAAGCTATCAATCTAGTTACCCCGTTGTCCGTTACGAGGAGACCAAGAATAAACTCTGCGTGCTGATGTTGTCATGGGAGTTCCCACCTCTGACCGTAGGAGGACTGTCGCGGCACGTCTACGATTTATCCCGTTACTTAGTGAAAAACGGAGTTGAGGTTCATGTGCTTACGATGCATGTGGACGGTTGTGAAGCGAATGAAATCGTCGAGGGTGTGCACGTACACAGGGTTCACATAATGAAACCGGACGGTGGCGAGTTTATTCATTTTATCTTCCAATTGAATCTCATGATGGTAGATGCCTGCAGCGCGCTCGTAAAAAGTGGTCTCACCTTCGATCTCGTTCACGCTCATGATTGGTTGGTGACAGATGCGGCGCAAACCATCAAGCACTTATATAACCTACCTTTGATTGCCACCATACACGCTACTGAGCATGGACGAAACGACGGACTTCACACCGAGCTCCAGCACAAAATTCACCAGCAGGAGTGGGAACTCACCTACGAGGCTTGGCGCGTGATAGTATGCAGCACTTATATGCGCCAAGAGGTAGAACAGATATTCCAATTACCACATGACAAAGTGGATGTTCTGCCGAACGGCGTTGACAGAAAGTTGCTTACACCTCGACACGATGTGGAGGCTAGTAAGGCTGGATACGCGGATGATGATGAACAAGTCGTACTCTTCGTTGGTCGCTTGGTTCGCGAAAAAGGTGTTCACATTTTATTGGAAGCGGCTCCGGCAATCCTTGCCGCACACCCGAAGGCGAAGTTCATCGTTGTCGGCGCCGGGCCTGCAGAATCTGACTTTCGTCACATGTCAACTCAGCTCGGGTTGGGAAGCAAGGTGCTGTTCACAGGGTTTGTTTCGGATGAAGCTCGAAACCGCCTGTTACATAGCGCTGACGTCGCGGTGTTCCCGAGCCTCTACGAGCCATTTGGCATTGTTGCCCTTGAGGCGATGGCGGCTGGTACTCCGGTCGTGGTTTCTGACGTTGGTGGGCTTGCGGACGTCGTGCAACACGAAACGAATGGTTTAAAGATGTATGCCGGAGACGTGCGCTCGCTAACGAATCAAGTGAATGCACTTTTGGGGAATCCGGATTGGGCTCAGAATCTTGCAAACACAGCCATCTCGCAAATAGATCGGTACGACTGGGATCACATCGCGAAGGGCACAACAAAAATTTACCAACGGGTGCTAGTTGAACGAGAAACGGTACACGGGTGGCTGGAAGCAGCAAGTGCCACGTTGTCAGCAACGGCGGAAGTAGGGGACGCAGACGAGTCGCAATAGAAACCCGGATATCCGTAGATTGGTCTCCTAGGGAACTTCGTAGTCTCTAGGAAACCCCATTCAACTAGATAAAAGGCTGAATTTTCTTAGGTTTAAAACGCCATTGAAATGCGTCACCACGATTGACTAAATGGAGGGATTACGCATGAAAGCCGTCATCATGGCCGGGGGAAAGGGTACACGCTTACGTCCGTTAACTTGGCATTTGCCGAAACCTATGGTTCCGCTTTTAGATCGGACGTGTATGGAATACATCATTGATTGGTATTAAGTCAATAGAATGGACACCCCAAAACAGAGAAATTATAAGTTTTAATATTCTGATATGATGCCTGTTATCGTTCAGCTTGCTGCAGCTCTTATAGCGTGGAAATATCTTCTTTCGAATTCAACCGGTGTTAGAAAACCGATTGATGAGTGAACTCGTTCCCGGTTATACCAGACCTCGATGTATTCGAAGATCCGCCGGATTGCCTGTTCCCTCGTTTTGAACTTTTCCAGATAGACGAGCTCTCGCTTGATAATGCTGTGAAACGACTCGATGCACGCATTATCAAAACAGTTACCTTTGCGACTCATGCTACCGACCATCTTGTATTCTCGCAGCTTGTCCTGATAGTCATGAGAGGCATATTGGCTCCCACGATCCGAATGATGCAGCACGGTTTCTGTTGGGTCTTGGCGTTCGTATGCCTGCTCCAGTGCCCTGATGCACAGCTCTTTCGTCATCCGTGCTCCCGCACGCCAGCCCACAATCTTACGGCTATAAAGGTCCATTAGGCTAGCCAGGTAGACCCATCCTTCGTCCGTTGGGATGTAGGTGATGTCTGCCATGTACACCTGGTTGGGTCGCTCTGCTACAAACGTTTGATTCAGTACATTCTCCTGTACCGGATAATCGTGGTTCGAATACGTGGTCGCCTTGTACTTGCGAACGGTACGGCTCCTCAGTTGATTCTCTCGCATGATTTTGGCCACGGTCTTCTGCGCCACACGCTCGCCTTCCTGGCGCAGGATCTGCGTGATTTTAGGACTGCCATAAAGACGACGGGATTTCACGAATATCTGATGAATCCGCTTCGTTATTCGCTTCCGACGTTTGGCTCGCTTACTCTCAGGTCGTTCACGCCAGGCATAATACCCGCTCCGAGATACACCCAACACTTTGCACATCTTCTCAACCGAAAATTTGGAGCGGTGTCTGTGGATGAATTTATACCTTACTTCCGGTCGTTGGTGAAGATGCACATAGCTTTTTTAGGATTGCATTCTCCTCTCGAAGATCGCGTAGCTCTCGCTCTAAGTCACGAATTGTCTGAGCTTCTGACCTGAGGTTCCCACTCCCAACAAACGGGGCGGACGGATCCTCCTTATATTTCGACATCCAGCCATACAACGTCTTTTGTGATACGCCTAGCTCCCGAGCTACTTGGCTCGTCGTTTTCCCACTCTCCAAAGCCAATTGCACTGCATGAAGTTTGAATTCCTTGTCGTACTTCTGTGTCATGTGGCTCACCTCGAATCGCCTTATTCTTACATTCCCGATTCGTTGTGTCCACTATTACAACCTAGCACCAGATTTACTTAAACGTCATGGAATTTTCGAGATTGCGGTAACGGTTCAGTACTTGCCGCAGGTAATTAAGAACCATTTCGGTGATGGGTCAGAATACGGTGTTCGCCTGCACTACTTTGAGGAAGACGTTCCCCTGGGGACTGCTGGTAGTGTAAAGAATGCGGAAGCGTTTCTTGACGGTACTTTCGTGGTGATCAGCGGGGACGCACTAACGGATTTTAATTTGCAGCAAGCCATTGAGTTTCATCGAGCCAAACAGGCTATCGGTACTTTGGTCATGACACGGGTTGAAGTACCAGTTGAATACGGTGTGGTCATGACGGACTTAGAAGGAAGAATTACACGTTTTCTTGAGAAACCCAGTTGGAGTGAGGTTTTCAGTGACACAGTTAATACGGGAATTTACGTCTTTGAACCGGAAGTGCTTAGTTTCTTCCAATCGGGTGAGGTGTTTGACTTTAGCAAAGACCTCTTTCCGTTGTTGATGAAAAACAATCATCCGCTTTATGGATACGTGGCCGAAGGGTACTGGTCGGACATTGGGAACCTAGTTCAGTATCGGCAGTCACAGTTTGACATGCTTGATGGACTGGTAAACGTCAACATTAAAGGCGAGCGGGTACGTCCTGGCGTATGGGTTGGAGAGAATGCTGAAGTACATCCCCTAGCGTCTATCGAAGGTCCAGCTTTCATTGGTGAGGGCACCATCATATCTGAACACGCTAAGCTGAAACCTTACTCCGTTACCGGACGTTTTAATCGCATTCATTTCGGAGCACAGATTGAGAAATCTGTTCTTTGGAATCGCAATTCGATAGGTTCTACCGCAACACTTGAGGGAGCAACAGTATGTAATGGCGTAAAGCTCGGTGTGGCTGCTCGGTTGCAGGAGAATGCCGTTATTGGTGACAACAGCCGAATTGGGGACAAGACAGACATCCATACCAATGTGAAAGTTTGGCCGGATAGGTACATTGAATCAGAGACGATTGTCCGTTCTTCTCTAATCTGGGGCAAGACCTCTGCACCCACCTTACTTCAAAATGGTCGACGCAGTGGTGACTCGAACGTCGATGTAAACCCGGAGTTTACTACCACGCTGATTTCGGCTTATGCGTCTTGTCTGCCTAGAGGTGCCATGGTCACACTCAGTTGTGACGATGAACCTTATAGTAATGTAATGAAGTATTCCGTTTTATCCGCTCTTCTCGCTGCAGGTGTCCATGTGCAAGACTTGGGAAGTACACTGAAACCGCTGGCTAGCTTCGGGTGTCGGCTCTCAAGTGCAGAGGGAGGGGTTCATATCTTCGGACTTCGTGGAGGTAGCGGGACACGTACAGTAATCTGTTTCCTAGACCGACAAGGGCGGCCGATTTCGAAATCATTTGAAAGAAACATAGAGAGTGCATTTGCGCAGGAAGATTATGCTCGTCCTGGTGCCACTAAATTGGGACGATTGCAACAGATGCAACACCTTGCCCGTTCATACTTCAGTACAATACTTAACCATGTGGACAGAAAGGCGCTGCTTGAACGCAAGTTAAAAGTCGTGTACGGCTGTGATAGTGATATCGGTGTCCCCATAATTACGAGATTGCTCCAACAACTTGGGTGTGTGGGAGTAATGACGATGGAGCAAGAGGATGCTCTAGGACATATGGTGTCAGCAGTTAAGGCTGACGTTGGTGTATATGTTCGGGAGAACGGGACATCGTTCCACATAGTTACCAGCGAAGGGCAGAGTTTACTTGGCGCACTGCGCAAAACTATCAACTCTTTCGAGGAAACTGCTTTTTTACACGCTGTCAACACAAATGTCTCGAAGAATTTGGCGACACTCGCTGACCGTTCTACTCATTCCCAAAGGGATCACGGGTTGAAGGCAGATATGGAAGTTCCAATTTATTCGGATCGCGATGCGCTTTATTCACTGGCACTCCTTTTAGATTATCTGGCCAAACACGATATGAGTTTGCAGGAATTTGTTCATCAAACATGTCATATGGCCGAGTCAGACTTCGCTGAGCATTCGGCGCTTGCAGGCTTTGCATGACATGACTCAACTCTCGCAAACAGAACAATGTATCAACGTTTTCGTCCGTACCATGTTCCACATGATTGCGAACGGCTGCTGTCTGGATGCACCAAGGTTCCCTGTTCGTAAAAAGGCGTTCAGCGGAATGACCTATTTGCGCACGTTTGAGTAGCGTGTGAGGAAACTCCTACAGGTTCAAGTCCCGTCCTCGACACCATAGTATAAAAGGGATTTCGCGGTTTCGACTGCGAAGTCCCTTTTTGCATGTCTTAGCCGATTTTCCGTTGTTTTGTGACTTAATCTTCTTAACTGAGCGTTTTGCAGATATATAGGGGGTGTCACCTTTTGGGACACCTCCTTTTACCTATATATTTTTTGATTACAACGCTAGTTAGGACGAAATCCTAGCGCCAACAAGCTTACAAATAAACAGGTTATAGTTATTAACGGTACCTGTTTATTTATGGATACCAAGAGAGTGTACATAAGTACACGAGTTAATTCAAAAAAGTTAGTGTCGATGATGGGGAATGCAGAACGGTTATTACGCTCAACACGAATTAGGTTTGTCTCTTATGCAGTTAGACTTGGGGTAGTTATGACCTTACGCTATCCACGGTATGGTTAAAAAAGCGAGGGAACTCCTCTGCTAATCCGTATGGGTCATCACGGAGAAACATCGACAGGCGTTCCTTCTGCACATCGTCTAAGTGTTGGGCATGAAGTAGAATTTTTTCTTCAGAAGTTTTGAGCAACTGTCGCGTCCACTCTCGCGGAGACTCTAGGTACAATTGAACATCATCGAGTGCGAATCGATTAATTAGTCCTATTTCGTAAGCGAAATGGAATGCATCCGCGTCCATAGTCAATGGACTCACCACGGATACATTGTTTTCCTTGAGTAAGTTCAACCCTTCGGTACCCCGAATCACCACGGTATACGTTTCTCGGGACAGCATGTCCATGCGTGCCAAGGCGGGCAGCCAGTACCGCTTGTAGCTTGATCCTGTATTTACAATGTCGGAGACGTGAATCACGTTTGTCCCGGGATTCATCGACGGACTCGTTCCTTCGCTGTTTATTGTGCAGGTACTGCCGTCCTTGAATAGAAATACGTGTGGCACGCCTAATTGACGCGCTATAGGAATCGAAAAAAACCAGTCCCGTCGCTCACCGCCCGAGATAGCATTCGGCTTCTTACCTGTACTCGTGTAAAAATTAGTGAGAAGATGCATTGCTTTGGCATACTCCGCTTCAGAATCAAGAAGACGTACAATCAATTTCGTGATGGCCGTCGACATGTCATGCCTCGATTGGTCGGATGCCAAGATATCGTTGATCTCATCGAGCTTGACTGAGACACTCTCCCCTGCGATTTTCTCAACATTGATGTAAAATGCGCCCGGTTTTCCGGAGGTGTACCAGAAGGGAAGTTCGCTCTCTTTGTGACGTACACGAATAGCGTTGGAATAAATCAATCTACTCAAAAGTTGGCTTTTTATGCTACGATTGTCCATTAAGATGGTCCCTCTCCATTGGTAAAATCTTTTGCACCGAAATCGCATGAAAGCGTAGTGCCTATATGGTCCTAATCACACGCTTAATAGCTAATTATATGAAGTTTCCATCTATTTGGCAATGTCTGATCTGATGCATATAAAGCTGATAAGGTTGGTTAAATAGACCTTTTTTGACGGTAACGGTGCGGAAAGGAGGAGCTTGATGGGAGTCACGGTTCAAGAAGCCATGCAAGTCGGTGGGCTCAGTCGCTGTTCGATAGTGGCGGGTGCGAATGGAATCCAAACGGAGATTCAATATGTCACGGTGATGGAGGTGCCTGATGTTATCCCATGGCTGAAAGGTAGAGAGCTCATCATCACAAGTCTATACGCGATTCGTGATGATGAGCTCGCGATTGGAGAATTAGTTGACCAGCTCTCTCAGGCTGGTAGCGCTGGTTTAGCGATAAAGACGCAGTATTTCACAGATGGTATACCGCAGTCTATTCTTGATGCGGCTAATCGACTGGGGTTTCCAGTGATTGAGATTGATCCACAGGTATCCTATTTAGACATTATGACGCCTTTGATGAATTCTATTTTCGAAGAACCGACTGCGCAGCCGGAGGCAGAGGTTGAGGAGTTTTTTAAGCTAATCACAGAGATGGCGATGGAAGGCCGGGATTCATCGATGATTTTGCCTTCCATTCAGGATTGGATGGGCAACGAGATCACGCTCGAGACATTGGTACTCCCAATGCCAGTTCCTACGGAGGCAAAACCATTGACGGCAAGTCAGCGGAAAGCACTGTTGGATTCGCGGAGGTCCCTTCCGATGAAACGGGTATTGCGGGGTCGGGAGACCACTTGCGTCGTGACTCCCATTATTCTCAATCATGAACTACAAGGTTTACTGACTTGTTGGGAAACGCAACGGCCTTTCCGGCCTTCGGACGTCATGGTGTTGGAGCGAGTTGTGCCTCTGTTTGCACTGGAGATATTGAAAATTAAAACTAGGTTAGACGTGGAGCAGAAGTATCGGGACGATTTCATGTTGGACATCTTGCTGGGGCACCACTATCCGGATGCGCAGATACGTGAGAAGGAGGCGCTTTACAGGTGGGATTTGTCACAACAGTTTTTGGTCTTCGTTGTCGATATTGACCATTTCAAGAACATAGTAAAGCGACGACACTATGAAGAGGTGGCAGTCCAAGGTTTCAAACAGTCCGTGGGGCGGATCATTGATCGAATTGCTCAAGATATCCACCAGGGGTGTATTTTCACTTCACGTAGTGACACTTTTATTGTACTCCATCCGTATTCGAACGAGCGGGATAGTGACACTTTGGATTCTAAAGCGCGGCAAATTGGCGAGAAGTTTCGTACAGGTTTGTTGAATCAGGTACATGATGTTACAGTCACGGTTGGAATTTCCCGCCCGTATACGGGGGTAGAGGGGATTGCACAAGGATATCGCGAGGCCCTACAGGCCATCACGCTTGGGAGAACAGTATTTGGACGAAACACCTGTATCTTCTATGACGACTTAGGTGTCTACCGTTTTTTGAAAGAAGCCGGCAGTTCGATAGAGATGCAGAAATTTGTGGGAGACACTCTCGCAAAGGTATCCGAGTACGATCTTCATCATCAGTCCGATTTGATGAAGACTCTCGAATCCTACTTTGAACACAACTACAATCTAGGAGAGACGGCCGATGCTATGTACATTCACGTGAATACTTTGAAATACAGGTTGAAGCGTGTTGAAGAGATTACGGGATGTTGTCTATCCGAAGCCGAGGGACAATTACAACTACACCTTGGCCTGAAAATCTATAGGCTGCTGCAAGCCATGTCCTGATACTGAACACGCACTTCCGGTCTTCGATTCGCTGTGAATCCATCTACAGTCAGTGGTGATGTAACCCATCGCTGCTGACGTTTTTTGTGTGTTTCGACAAATCATTCAGTGAAAACACGTCTAGTTCTACAAATGACGGCTCTTTCCTGTCATGTAAGAATTGGAGGTGAGATCAGAAACTTTATGAGGAGAGGTGTATATGTAATATGCAAGTTCAATGATAAAATCGCTAGTCATCGCGTCGAAGCTTGGTACGGAACGGGACACCTATTTTCTGTAAACACGCTCTCGTTTGGACATGAATTCGCCAGTCATTTCCCTGATTGTGTGATGAAAATTGACACAAACTCAGCGAAGCAATAACATTATATGTTTATTTTCAACTAAATAACTGAAATTTTAGGTAAATAACCATTTTCGCTCAATTAAATTATTGTACGTGTAATAAAAGCTGACATATAGTGTTGACTGCCATCTATAATAGCTATTACCATTCGGTTGGCAGATATGAAATTGGTCCCAAAAATCAAGTCTACGTAGTAAAGGAGGGGTACGGTTGTCAAACTCAATCTTGGAATCACCGCCTGATTTACCGGTGGGCAATGGAGTCGTGTTGACCCGTTACCATTGGAAAAGCTTGTTTGGGTCTATGACCGGCTACGCAATGGATGGACTGGACCTAATGGTTTTGTCTTATGTGATGTCATTTGTGATTAAGGATCTACACCTTACTTCTGCTCAAGCAGGAAGCATCTCTACGATAACACTGCTAGGGTCGGTCATTGGGGGATATGTCTTCGGCATCCTGGCTGACATCTACGGTCGAGTCAAAATATTTTCGTACAGTATTCTTATATTTTCTGTTTTCACTGGTTTGACTGCATTTGTACACAACCTGTTTTGGTTTGACGTGATGCGCTTCGTGGCAGGTATTGGATTGGGTGGCGAATTCGGTATCGGGATGACACTCGTGACTGAGGTCTGGCCTAAGACGCATCGCTCACGAGCCACATCTGTGGTAGCCATTGGGTATCAGTTAGGGATGATCATTGCATTAGTGTGTTCGATGATCTTCGTACCGAACTTCGGTTGGCAAAGCGCGTTCCTTATTGGGGCGTTGCCGGCGTTGTTTGCGTGGTGGAGCCGCCGTTCCCTGAAAGAGCCAGACATTTGGCTTGAGCGTCGCGCAAGCGGGTCATTAAAGGGGTCGTTCCCAATTGTGAAATTATTCGATTCTCCCAAACGGGCGGGCACGACAATCGGGCTTATTATCATGACGAGTGTGCAGAACTTTGGTTTTTACGGAATCATGACCTGGTTGCCAACGATGTTGGCTAAACAACTACATTTTACATTTAACAAATCTCTCACCTGGACGCTAGTTACCATCTTAGGGATGATGGTTGGGATACTCCTTTTTGGGCAGATCTCAGACCGTTGGGGTCGTAAACCTTCCTATCTCATATTTCAATTTGGGGCGGCCATCATCATTTGGTTATTCTTCCACCAGACGAATCCGACCGTGCTGTTGGGCCTCGGCTTCCTGATGGGTTTCCTCGTGGATGGGATGATGGGGGGATACGGTGCAAGTATGGCTGAACACTACCCAACCGAAGCACGATCTACGGCGGAGAACGTCATTTTCAACACCGGACGTGCCATTGGTGGTTTTGGCCCCTACGTAATTGGCTATATTGCGTTGACTCATTCCCTTGGATATGCAATGGGACTACTGTCGGCCATCTACATCTTGGCTGCACTGGCGGTCATCTTCTTGCTCCCGGAGAGTAAGAATAAAGCGCTTGTCTAAGGCTTTACCGAAATCCAGCCCAACGGACCGCCGTTGGGCTGGATTTGCTTTCTGAGACGGTTTTGGCATTTATCTTCATTTCATTTGCGCTCATCCGTTCAACCATCGATTTGTGGATTTCTACAAATTCTCCTGTCGTTCTTTCGTCTGGCCTGACATATGGCGAAAACCTCCGCGTGCTTACACTGGAAGAATACTGATATGGTCTTATACGCCGACGTTTCTCGCCGGTGTCCGTAAGGCCGACGAGGAGAGTGAGGGAATGAACGTCGCTATTGCACGTTCCAGGCAATCGTGGATTGCGGATCAACTCGACCGACTTGCGGAATACGGCCGGGACGGTGCCGGAGGAATGACGAGACTTGCGTACTCGGTCGAGGACTTGCAGGCTCAGCATTGGTTCACAGAAGTGTGCAGTCTTCTAGAGCTTACTGTGCGAAGGGACGGGATTGGCAATCTGATTGCTCGTCGCGAGGGGGATGATTGTACCAAACCTGCTGTTGCACTTGGGTCTCACCTCGATACTGTGCTTAACGGTGGCCGGTTCGATGGTGCACTAGGCGTTGTCGCGGCGTTAGACGTCGTGCGTCGGTTGAACGAAAACAAAGTGAGCACGATTCACCCGTTGGAAGTCATTGTATTTGCTGCCGAGGAATCTACCCGCTTTGGCGTCTCTACAATTGGAAGTAAGGCAATAGCAGGGATGTTGCGTAAAGACGAGGCGTTTAATTGGACGGATAGAACAGGCCAGCCATTTCCTGATGTGTTGCGGTCGTGCAACCTGGATCCCGAGCAGTTGGATAGGGCGGTGCGCGCCCCTGATTCACTCAAGGCCTTTTTGGAATTGCATATAGAACAAGGGGTATCGCTGGAGTACGCTAACTGTCAAATTGGCGTGGTTCATGCCATCGCTGCACCGACTCGTCTAAAGGTACGCGTGATTGGTCAGGCAGGGCATTCAGGTACGACAGTTATGCATCTGCGCCACGATGCTCTCACTGCTGCAGCGGAGATTGTTCTGGCGGTCGAACGACTGGCGCTTGAAGAACGCACATTTCAGTCTGTGGGTACGGTAGGTGTTCAAGATGTTAAACCCGGTTCGCCGAATACTATCCCCGGCTTGGTAGAGATGGTCGTGGAATTCCGAAGTATTAATGCAGAGGCTAAGCAGGCGCTTGTTGCGGAACTAATCAAAGTGTTTGCCAAGATTTCCGAGATGCGAGGAGTCCACATTGAACACCAGATAGCAAGTGATGAATCTCCCGTGTCCTTGAATTCGGATGTGTGTGCTGTGCTCAAAGACGTCTGTTCAGCACAAGGCGTGTCGTACTTGGATATGGTGAGTGGGGCCGGCCACGATGCGATGAATATGGCATACGTTTGCCCAACTGGCCTGCTGTTTGTTCCGTGCCGCCACGGCGTCAGTCATCACCCGGATGAGTACGCATGTGAAGAGGATATTTTAATAGGCGCCGATGTGTTGTATGAAGCTGTGCTTCGGCTGGCAGGGAGGAAACCACAATGAAGACTGTAATTGCAAACGGTTGGGTCGTCGAGCCTGAGGCGCAGAGCGTGGTGCAGACTGATGTCTTGATCGAGGATGATCGGATAGTAGCTGTGGGAGACGTGGGGGCAGTTGCGGATTGTAGGATTGACGCGACCGGCTGTTATGTGACACCTGGCCTGGTGGATATTCATGTACACTTTCGTGATCCGGGCTTCCCGGAAAAGGAAACCATTGCAAGTGGGGCGCGAGCAGCAGCGGCTGGCGGTATTACATCTGTGGTGTGCATGCCAAACACGTATCCGACTGTGGATGAGCCCGGGGTGGTAGAGTATGTCCTTCGCACAGCTGCGGAGCAAGGAATTGTGCGCGTCCACACCACCGCATCTATTACAAAAGGGTTGAAGGGTAAAGAGATCACAGAGATGCCGGCACTGGCAAAAGCGGGCGCGGTGACATTCACAGATGACGGGAAGTCGGTCATGGATCCGGTCATTCTGCTCGAAGCGTTTAAATGGGCAGCTCGCCTCGGACTGCCCATTACATCCCACTGTGAAGATCACAATCTGGTCAGGGCAGGCGCAATTAATCGCGGAGAGGTTAGTAAAGCACTTGGCGATGTAGGTATCCCGAGCTTGGCTGAGGAACTCGTGGTGGCACGGGACATCTTATTTGCAGAGCACACGGGTGCTCGACTCCATCTTCAGCACGTCACCACCGCAGGAGGTGTGCAGTTAATCCGCGAGGCTAAAGCGCGTGGAGTTCGGGTGACGGGGGAGGCGACGCCACACCATTTTTCGGTCACGGACCAGTTGGTGTTGACTCAGGGCGCACTGGCAAAAGTGAACCCACCGCTTCGAACGCAAGCAGACGTAGATGCTGTGGTTGCAGGCCTTCAGGATGGGACCCTTGATGTCATTGCCACAGATCACGCACCGCATACGTGGGATGAAAAACAGCGCGGTCTCCAACAAGCTCCGTTCGGATTTGTGGGGTTAGAGACGAGTGTCGGCATGACTTTCACGCATTTGGTGCATACCGGTAAACTTTCCGTTTTTGACGCCATAAAAAAGATGACTGTGGTTCCAGCCCAGATTATGGGGTTGCCCTTGCCGAGATTGCATCCGGGTGCGGTCGCGGACATTACCGTGATCAACCCGAATTTGGAATGGGAAGTTGACACTGCACGCTTCTACACTCGTGCAAAGCACAGCCCATTAGCCGGCACACGGTTGCGTGGTAAGGCGGTTCAGACGTTCGTAGGAGGACGATGGATTTATAGCCATGAGCGGGGGATTTTAGAATGAAACAGGTGCTGGGGCGGGTCTTGCAAAATGAATGGGTGAACGAACGTTACAAGCATATGGTCGTGTACGCTCCAGAGGTTGCTGCGGCTTGTATGCCTGGGCAATTTTTTCATATTCGGTGCGATGATCAGTTTACGCCGTTGTTACGTCGGCCGATGAGCATTTATCAGTACAACGCAGATTATGGGGAGGTCCACTTCTTATACTCGGTAAAGGGGAATGGAACGACGTTGTTGGCGGAAAAGAAAATCGATGACCTTGTTGACCTGTTCGGGCCGCTCGGAAAGGGATTCCAGCTTGATCCCCATTGGCGCTCCATTCTTGTCGTCGCGCGTGGAGTGGGTCTTGCCACGTTAGCGCCTCTGACACGATTGGCTGCAAAACATGGGATTCAAACGCATGCAATACTGAGTGCTCGCACAGCAGAGGACGTCTTGTCGCGGGCCTATATGGAGGCAAACGGGGCATACGTGAATGTTGTGACCGACGCAGACGGAAGCAGTGATATGCACCATGTTGAGGCCTTGCTCCACAACCTTATTAAAGAAACACCTATTGACGCTTTGTTTACGTGCGGTTCTCGCCGCTTAACAAATCTCCTTCGACGAGTGGCACTCGAGCATAAACTACCGGGCCAAGTGGCACTGGAAGAGAATATGGGCTGTGCGATTGGTATGTGCTTCTGCTGTGTGAAACCGTTTCTAAAAGACGGTAAGCAGGTGAATTTACGAGTTTGTGCTGATGGTCCAGTCTTTGACTTGCAAGAGGTGATGGAGGCATGACGAACGTCGACTTGCATGTGAAAATTGGATCTTTGACTATAAAAAATCCAGTCATGCCTGCTTCAGGAACATTTTCGGAAGATCTGGCGAACGTTTTCGATATAAGCCGGCTAGGAGCAGTGGTTACGAAGAGTGTGGTGCCTGATGCACGCCTCGGCAACCCTTCCCCACGTGCAGCGGAGACAGCAGCCGGTATGCTTAACGCGGTAGGCATTCAGAGTAAGGGCGTGGACGCATTCATTGCGCACACTATCCCCTTCTATCGTAACTTCGATGTACCATTGGTTGTAAGCATCTCGGCCGAGACTGCGGACCGCTTCGCAGAAATGGCAGGTCGGTTGACTCTCAACGGAGTTTCCGCTCTCGAGGTTAACATTTCCTGCCCAAATCTCGAGGATAATGGTCGGTCGTATGCTATGGATCCGGCTCAGACTGAGCGTGTCGTCACCGCCGTGCGCAGGACAACACCTTTGCCACTCATTGTAAAATTAACACCAAACACCAACGACATTGTGGATGTGGCATTGGCGGCCGAATCCGCGGGTGCAGATGCCGTGCTCATTGCGAACACGTTTTTAGCGATGGCCATTGACATTGAGACTCGCCGACCGAAGTTAGGCAACATCATGGGCGGGCTTTCCGGGCCCGCTATCAAGCCTATTGTCTTACGCATGGTGTATCAGGCGGCTCGGCGGCTTCATGTGCCTGTTATTGGCTGTGGTGGAATCTGCAGCGCCGAAGACGCGCTTGAGTATTTGATTGCAGGTGCGACAGCTGTGCAAGTAGGCACTTATACGTTCGTTCAGCCGAGCGGTATGCTCGATATTATCGACGGTATCGAGCGTTATGCTGAGCGACACGGTGTAACTCAAATTGGTGACTTGGTCAACACAGTGGATGTTTCGCAGTGTGTTTCACTTTAACCGGGAAGAAGCCAAAAGGAGGGATCTGCTTGCGAATCATCAATCAACGCGAAGCCAAAGAGCTTTTGGGAATGCCAGAGGCGCTAGACATCGTGGAGCGGGCGTATGAGGCGTATTCTAGAGGGCGTGCCAAGGTGCCACTGCGGTGCAATATGGAACTGGATCAGCCAGAGAAGTATGCAATGTTCATGCCGGGATTTGTTCCGGATTTGGGCGCTCTAGGGGTCAAGGTCGTGTCGGTGTTTCCTGAAAACGGGACGCGTGGACTGCCCAATACGTTGGGGGTAATCCTTTTGCTGAACCCGGTAACCGGAATGCCAGCGGGCTTGATTGATGGCACCTACATCACAGAGTTGCGAACCGGTGCTGGAACCGGCGTTGCCACCCGATACTTGGCCAGGGCCGATGCTTCGGTGCTTGCGCTCATAGGTACGGGGGGGATGGCGGCAAAACAGTTGGAGGCGGTCTGTGCCGTACGCCCTGTGACGGATGTTCTCGTGTACAATCGGACGCGTACAAAGGCCGAGTCGTTTATTGACCAAGTGCAGGAAGAATTCGGCCTGCCACTGGTCTACCATCTTGTCGATTCTGCGGAAATGGCGGTTCGTGCCGCCGATATCGTTGTCGCGTCCACAACTAGTGTCGAGCCTGTGGTGCGGTTTGACTGGCTCAAACCAGGCGCACACGTGAACGCGGTAGGGGCTTTTCATAAAGGGATGCAGGAGATAGATGAAGATACGGTTGTTAATGCACGGTATCGGGTGGTGGATGGTATCGACGCAGCAGCCGTATCGGGTGACATAGCGAACCCACTTGAACGGGGACGTATTGGACGTGATGCGTTACTCGAGATTGGGGCGTTGGTGGCGAACAAAGACGCAATCACCAGGAGCAATCGTGACATTACCCTGTATAAATCGGTGGGGCTGTCGGTCCTTGACATGGCCGTGGCAAACGAAGTCCTCGTAAAGGCGGAATGCCTTGGGGTGGGTGACGTATGCAATTCGCTCTAGAGAGATCATTTAGTCACCACTTATTTGGTAGATAGGTCAGGATAGATAACATATGTAAGACGGGTGGGATGATGGGTGTACGGTTGGCGAGCAAGGGTAGGACTGATTCTACCAGCTGACAATGCGGTGATTGAGCCGGAACTTTACTCTGTGAGAGAACTAGAAGGTGTTAGTTTCCACAGTGTGCGCCTGACTACTACCGAGCGCGCGGAGATGCCTGAACAAGGGGTTAATCTATCATACGTCTTTCGAGAACTTGGCGTGGATGCCATTGTCTATGCTTGTGCAGAAACGTCGTTTTTGCGGGGGGTGGATGGAAATCAATCCATCGCTCAGGCGATTATAGACCACACGGGGATACCTACCGTAACGGCGACTTCCGCCATGGTACAAGCGTTGCACTTTCTCGGACTGCAACGGGTCTCTCTGGTTGCGCCCTACACCGAGGACCGAACTAGAACGATGATTGAGTTTCTACAGCACATGAGCATTGACGTAGATGGTGTGGAGCAGCGAGACTTCGCGGAAAGGGGTACGGACCCGCGGGAGTGGTACGAATGCAACTTACAACCGCCTACCACAGCGTACCTTATGGCGCGTAGGGCGTACCGCGAGAGCGTGGATGGTGTGGTTATTAGCGCGACCAACTTCCGGACATTCGAAGTCATTTCTGCGCTGGAGGCCGACCTTGGCAAGCCGGTGGTTACTACCAATCAGGCGATCCTTTGGGCAGTGTTCCAGTTACTTGGGATTCGTTGTCACATCCCAGTGCTAGGCAGACTGCATAACATAGAACGAGGGTGATATGGCAGTGAGATTAAAGGGGAAAGTTGCAATCATCACAGGCGCCGGCAAAGGATTGGGCCGCGCTATTGCGCTCGGTTTCGCCCGCGAGGGTGCAAGGGTTGTGGTCAATGACCAGCCCGGCGAGACCCAGGCACAAGAGGTGGTCTCGGCCATTCAAAACGCAGGTGGCGAAGCCATGGTGATTCATGCAGATACTTCACGCAAGGAGCAAGTGAAGTCGATGGTGGACCGCGTCGTGGCAAAATGGGAACGAATAGACATCCTAGTTAACAACGCCGGTATCATGTATAGCACGCCTTTTCTAGACATTCCAGAGGAAGAATGGGATCGTCTGATGAGCATCAACCTCAAGGGCTATTTTCTATGTGGACAGTCTGTTGGTAGGGTTATGGCGAAGCAGGGAGGTGGTAAGATTATTAACATTTCTTCCACCCGTCAGGTACAGGCCTGGCCGGGTAACGCGAGTTACTGTGCATCCAAGGGAGCCATTTACATGTTGACGAGGGTGATGGCGGTCGAATTGGCCCCGTACGGCATTCAAGTGAACAGTATCGCTCCAGGCACTATCCCTACAAACCTCAACCCAGTCGGCTGGGACGACGAGGAACTCAGAAATGAGCGGATTGCGCGTATTCCTGTCGGTCGCTTGGGCACGCCGGAGGACCTAGTGGGAGCTGCGTTACTTTTCGCTTCGGATGAGAGTTCCTTTATCAATGGTGCCTCCTTGATGATAGACGGTGGGCAGACCATCTGGTAGAAGTTTGGGTAGAAGTGGGGGGAGATTAGTCACATATCCTGATCCGCTTTAGCGCCAAAAATCATAGCGCGCCCCTAGAGGAGCGCTTTTTTTATGCGGGAGCATGGTTTGATGAGTCACAAGCGGATTTCAGTTTGAAAATCAGATTATGATGTAGCTGTAAAACATGAAGGATGGAGTACGCAAACTCTACCGATTTCAAATTCTACGTAAACTAGTCCGTCTTCGCGAAATGCCCGGATTTGGCCGACCTCCCCAAGGGAAGCTATCTGTTCAATACCATCCTCATAGATATCATCCGCAACCACGACCTGTTGCCCAACGTGGTAATTCATTCGCGACGCCTCCATCATGTAAGGTGTATTTAAACTTAGGTGTTTAGCAATTTAATACTTATACATTTGCTTATATGACAGTAATAAGAGGGTATTCTAAATTATTCATTTACTACATAATTCAACACTTCGAGTTGGTATCAGCCATACAGTGTTGCTTGTTCAGGAGTCGGGGGTTAGTTACAACTCACTTCTCTTGTTTGCGCCCTTTTTAGAATAGCATAATTATTCAAAATAAAAAACCGAACGATAAGATATTCCATGAGTAATCACCAGTGCATCCACAGACAGGCGGATACTGTCGTTTGTCCAGAGAACGATGGTTCCAACCATGTACGGTTGGATCTAGCCGCTTACACAACGTAGATATGGTGGACTTGGGAACGGACGTCCCGCAGGGTTCTTCCCTGATCAGCGTAATTTTACGTGTAGATACTCCATTGAGCACCATCTCCATAAGTGCCAGAAGATCCGTTTAAGGTGGCGTGCGCAAGTCCTCTATCCATCAGCGCATTGACAAAGTTTTGTAGGACCATCGGATAAAGTTGAGACAACGTTAGTTGTCACCTAACAAAGGGTTAATGTGATGTCGGATATACGACACGTTCACCTTCAAGGCTTGAGAATTCATACTGTACCTTTTTCCTTTTAACCAATCCTCGAGATGGTTTAGATATCGCGTTTCTTGACTGTACACCATCATTTGAGTTTCCTCCCAGAGTGGACGGATTGCACTACAGTATCTACATACATCCGTTTAATTACTGTCGGGAAAAGTCGATGTGGCTCAGTCAGGGCGGTATCTAAACGAGTAGGCAACAGAAAATATAATTTACATATTTTTATATGAACTAAGAGGTTATAACCTGTCTAATTGTCTATTAATGTCCATCTAGTTGTTCTTATAACACTACATCCAGATTGTGGTGAAAAGTATTACGTAACAGATAATTGATTAAAATCCTATAAAGCCGGAATTTATCGTCATACCTAATGATAATGACCGTATATCATTCAGGGCATTGGACTGAATTTTATAATGTGGAGAACAGTCCAAGAGAAGAATAGTTTAGAATTCAGTCCAGAATATTTGATGTTTACGGGACAAACGTAAGAAGCACGCTACTAAAGGTTCGCACAACAAAAGTTGTGTGTTCCGCGTCATTACTGGCTTTCTGAACCGTGTTGTGCGAAGTATACCGAGAAAAGGGATCCCAAAATGCGCTAAAAATTCAGGGCTGTCAAGGGCGTTGGGGTTTCAAACCAACTTCGCACAATTGTGTAATGGCTGCGAGAGGGTCAGCGCCCACGCGTACCGCACAACAAAAACACATCGTAGTTCGCATTTACGAACGATTTCAAACTTAGTACCCTAATGATTTAGATGCAACAGAGTCTACGGTACGTATGTGTGAATCCCTCGAAATTTGTCGATTTCCACACTGCTCGCGAGTCCTATTTACCCAAAGTGCGTAAGACTCATTTTACAACCCATGTTCACAGTAACTAGCTCTCAAATGTCTTCAGAGGAATAGAGTCGTGTATTAGAATTAGGATGTGGCGCATGAAGGATGTGATGTTACAAAACTTTGATTATAACTCAATTTCATACTTCCTAGTATTAGGATACGGCTGTTTCTAACGTAGTGGACGGACTTCGTGTCCAACTGAAGGTCTTTTCATTTAGGGCCCCGTACGTCGATTCATTTCCAGCTCGAACGCTTCTCGGGTGAGACTCTCGTAAAAGGGCTACCGAAATCGCAAACAGTAAATTAGAAGGGTGATTCATGTGGCAGAGATATTAATTATTGCACCGTACCCAAAGTTGGCAAGGAGCGCGGAACAAGTGAGAAATAGAATCCGAACGGATCTAGCCATAGTATCGGGGAAAGCGAGTCAGATAACCCCTGACTTTATGTCTATCGTAGATCCGCAAATCCGTATTGTACTTTCAAGGTGGGGGACGGCAAAGTGCTTGAGAAAATTTTTACAGGTTCCGGTTATTGATATTTCTGTGACTGTAAACGACATACTTCAATCAATTAGATATGTAAGTAGCATCGGATTCAAAAAAATAGCCATCGTTACTCCGTCGAATGTCTTGTTCAGGCCAGAACAATTTGTCGAGGTAGAGGGTTTGGACATTCGATATGAGGCATGCGAAGATGTGGACTTAATCCCCAAAAAGGTAGCCCAAATGATAGAACATGAGCAATTTGAGGCAATAATTGGAGACCATGTTGCTGCGCAGGCAGCTAAGCAGCACGGTGTGCATGGCCATTTGTTAGAATCCGGTGAGGAATCACTGATGTTGGCTATTGAAACTGCTCACAATTTTTTGAGTGACCTGACACAGCTGGACATAGCAAGGTTAGAAATGAAATCAATTCTTAACGTGATTGGAGAATCAGTGTTCACCTGTGATGCGAATGGATTCATAACGACAATGAATGACCATGCATGCAAAATACTGAATATTCAATACGGAATTTTAGGTCGCCATTACAGTGAATGTTTAAGAGGCAGTATACGCCATGTGCTACAGAGTAAGTTGGAGAAAAGGAACATGACCGCTACTGTGAATGATACGAATGTTGTACTGAGTCATCTACCAATGTATGTCGAGGGCATCTACCAGGGAGCCGTTGTATCATTCGGAAAAGTTCAACCAATGAGATCCAGAGAACCAAAGGTTCACCAAAATGTGCATCAAAGAGGATTCGTAGCAAGAGGTACGTTTAACGATATTATTACACATCATCCCCCCATGGAAAAAATAATACAGAAGGCCCGCTCATACGCTCAATCCAACGCCGCAGTGTTAATCATCGGTGAAACCGGGACCGGAAAGGAGTTGTTTGCTCAAAGCATACACAACTCTAGCCCACGAGCCGCAGGGCCTTTTGTGCCGGTAAATTGTGCTGCATTGGATACTAACCTGTTGGAAAGCGAATTATTCGGCTATGAAGAGGGGACTTTCACTGGTGCACTTAAAGGTGGAAAGCCTGGTTTGTTCGAACTAGCGCACGGTGGCACACTTTTCTTAGATGAAATCGGTGAAATATCTGCAAGCTTTCAATCAAAGCTCCTAAGAGCAATTCAAGAGCGTGAAATCCGAAGAGTTGGCGGGGACCGTATTATCTCAGTTGACGTTCGGATCATTTGTGCGACCAACAAGCACTTATCTTCACTAGTGAAGGAATCGAAATTCAGAGAAGATCTCTATTATAGACTCAGTGTACTAGAACTATATTTACTTCCACTAAGGTTCCGGAAGGTAGACCTTATCCCACTTGCAAAATATTTTCTTCATATGGAACAGCGGAGAGAACATCGAACGTTAACATGGAAATCCGACAAAGTATTTTCGCCGTTGCTAGAGCATGATTGGTACGGGAACGCTCGGGAGTTGCAAAACGTAGTTCAAAGACTGCTTGTTAGTTGCTGGAATACCGAACTATGTGAACGTGATGTCTCGGAGATCTTACATCACACACGAGAACAGGACAGACTAATGCTTTACAAGCAAGATGACAACTCGCTTACAATTGATATTCGGGTTTCTCCAGTGTGGAGTGAGATGGAGTCTGCTCTATGGCAGGGTCTACTAGACATTTACGGAGGAGATAGAGACCGTCTGTGCCGTGACTATGGGATTAGTAGGTCAACGCTTTGGAGAAAGATCGGTCGCAAAAATAACCCATGAATTTCAAATTTGACATCTGTTTTGGCATGATCCGACTTGCTACTGGGCTCTCCATTTTTATTCATGCCCACCGCAAAGGGATTTAAAGCCCTAATCAACCATCATGGCACGCAATTTGCTTATTGTATCTATGTAACCGCAATCATACGTAACCCAGCAAGGATGATGAACGGTCTAAGCGTATGTGACGGTGCAAAAGATTCAACTTTTGAAGCCAGGAGGGATAATATCTATGAAAATCTTGAAGACGGTGCAACGCGTGCCGGGGGGGATGATGGTTGTTCCACTAATCATTGCGGCCATTATCCACACATTTTTGCCTAGTGTACTTCAGATTGGTTCATTTACTACCGCCATCTTTTCGAGCGCAGGCGTCGGAACATTGATTGGTCTTCAGCTATTCTTTATTGGTACCAAACTGAAATTGCGCCAGGCTCCAGAAGCTCTAAAGCGTGGAGTTGTCTTATTGGTAGCAAAGTACGCTGCTGGCGCATTGCTGGGGCTAATTGTCGCCAAAATATTTGGTGTTGCTGGTGTTCTAGGGATATCGGTACTTGCTATTGTGAGTTCCGTGACGGGTGCAAACGGCGCCTTATACCTCGCTTTAATGGGACAATACGGAGAGACCGCTGATTCGGCGGCGATGTCTGTGTTAAATATTCACGATGGTCCCTTTTTAGCCATGCTTACGCTCGGAGTAACTGGACTTGCTCATATCCCTATAACAGCATTAGTTGCGGCGCTCGTTCCATTAGTGGTCGGTGTGATACTTGGGAATCTTGATCATGATTTCGAAAAGCTATTTGGTGCGGGTACCGCCATTGTAATTCCTTTTAACGGTTTTACTATTGGCGCAGGGATTGATCTTACAAATGTTGTTAAAGCAGGTCTGAGTGGAATTCTTTTGGGGTTGGCGGTCATGATTATTGGCGGAGGATGCACGTTCTTAGCAGACCGATATATTTTGAGACGACCGGGATATGCGGGAGCCGGCTTAGCTGCCGCAGCTGGAAATACCATTGCTACGCCAGCTGCTGTTGCCTTAGTAGATTCTCATTACAAGCCTTATGTTGCATCGGCCACCGTGCAAATCGCGTCAGCAGTTGTAATGACCTCTATTCTAGTCCCGCTGATAACGGGACGCGTGGCTAAGAGGTTTGGCAGGGGACAAGAGGTTTTACGGAAGGAAGGAAGTGTTTCGGCAGAAACCGCTGCATCACAAACATAATCCTCTCAAGTAACCACCGTCAGTTCGTCGTTTAAGAAATTGGTCATCCAATGACTGGGCCAGAGGTGATTTTTCGAATTGGACCTATCTACTTGGTTCAAAGCACAATAGATGACTAGGGCATTCATTGGTGGGATTATGAGTGCGGAGATCTCAATCCATGAGTATCCCAGGCAGAATAAATGTAGCCAAAATCTCAATCTCGACCGAGTTCATTCGGCTGCGCCTTGATTTAACAGAATTTTCGGTTCGTGGAAGAGGGAATTCCTTTAACTTCAAATGTAGGGTTTACAAGTGAAGCCCGCTTTTGTAGGAGGAAATCCGCATTGTCCGGTGGTGCATCCGGGGCTTAATAGACTGCTAAAGTTTGGACACTGATGAACGCTGTTGTTTATAAACACTTGAGGTGTTGTACCAAGGGGGGAGCATGATTGCCGTATAAAAAACCAGTCGTGGTAGTTACCGTTGGAGATCCTGCGGGGATTGGGCCAGAAATTGCTCTGAAGGCACTATTGCATCGCCGAATATACGACGTATGTAAACCTCTGCTCATCGGACATGAGCAGGTAATACGTCGGTATTGGACTCAGTGTAATTTGGAAATTCCGCCGTTACATGTAGTGCATAGGGTCCAGGACTCGGAGTTTATCCCAGGGCAAATCGATCTCTTAGACGTGTCAGACGACGTGAACGGAACAGAAAGCATAGAGTTTGGTAAGATCAGTGCAGTGGCAGGGAGCATCACACTACGTGACATTGAATGTGCCGTAAAGCTGGTGATGAAAGGGGAGGTTCAGGCTGTCGTTGCAGGGCCACATACCAAAAAGTCGGTGGAGCAGGCCGGAGTTTTTTTCGACGGATTCCCGTCACTTGTCGCTAGATTGACCGATACGCCACTGACAAATACCTTTCTCATGCTCGTTTCAGGAAACCTACGCATTGTGAATGTCACATTACACACCTCGCTCAGGGAGGCGATTGATGCGATAAAGCAAGATCTTGTTTATCAAGCGATTCGCGCAGCCGCCGACACTGTTCAAAAATTGGTGCACCATGACGTTCGCGTAGCGGTAACGGGACTAAACCCTCATGCTGGGGAGTCCGGCATGTTTGGAAGGGAAGAGATAGAGGAAATCGGGCCAGCTGTGCAACGGGCGCAGGAGGACGGATTGAACGTTACTGGTCCGTACCCAGCCGACTCATTGTTTCCCGACTTGTTGAATGGAAAATTTGACGTCTGTGTCGCAATGTATCACGATCAGGCTCATATCCCCATAAAATTGGCGGGACCTCAGCTAGGTAGTGCATTTACAATCGGCACTCCAGTGACCTTTGCGACTGTTGCCCATGGAAGTGCTCTACAAATTGCTGGACAGGGAATTGCCAATCCCGACGGTTTGGTCGAAACAATTTTACGTGTTAGCGGAGACGGAGTAGCTTTAAATTGAGAAAGATCTATGCACGATAGCTTTCAGCGTAGAGCGCGACCCAGTGGCCCGTATTGCTGCAAAATCGGATCTAGCCATACCGCAGGCCGCTCGAGGGACTGGAACTATGAAACGAACGGCCGGGCCTACCGGCCAGGGGGTTTTCCCTTCTCACTTACATCACGCTTGTGTAGGTCATTTTCATGGCCATCGATTTGCCCGTCGACATTTCTCACGCCTGTATGTTGGAACATCCATGGAATTCTTCTGGGATAAGGGGGGAGAAGTAGACTCCCTTTGTCAACTTGCCCCTCTTCTACGAAGGACTGCTGGAATTGTTTTGGCGAGAATCTTAATATCCTCGAGATAGGACCAGTTGTCTATGTAACGTAAATCGAGATCGACCCATTCGTCAAAGTTGATTTCGTTGCGACCGCTGATTTGCCACAGGCAGGTGATCCCCGGCTTGACGCTCAAGCGCCTGCGGTGGTAAGGGTCGTATTGGTTGACCTCGGACGGCAATGGCGATCGTGGACCGACAAGGCTCATGTTTCCAATTAATATGGACAAGCTTCTCTCCAGCGTCTTTCCCGAGCTCACCGGATCGCATGGATATTTCACTTCATCTCTCGTTGTTTTGCACCTTTCATCGACCTCCTCTGGTAATCACTGTCCCGACTGCGGACACTGGACCAGTCGTGTCCACAGTCACTACCATCGAACAGTCGAAGATATCCCCATGTGTGACATACAAGTTGTGTTACGTGTAAGGGCACGAAAGTTCTTCTGTACAAACCCGCACTGTCATCGAAGAATATCCTCCGAACGCTTCCCTGGCTTTCTAGAATCATCTCAACGAAAAACAACACGATTAAACAGAATCATGACGCAAATTGGATTTTCCCTCGGTGGAAACCCTGGCGTCGCCCTTTGCCAGCGCTTGGGCTTTTCAGTATCCAAGGATACACTGCTCAGAAGGGTTCAAGAAAAGTCGGTCAAAGCTGATGACGAAGACATTTCAGTTGTCGGCATCGATGACTGGGCTTATAAACGCGGTCAACGTTATGGCACCATTATCGTGGATTTACAACACCACCGACTCCTAGATTTGTTGCCGGATCGCAGTGTATCCAGTGTTGCGGATTGGTTGCGCACACATCCTGGGATACGCATCGTAAGCCGCGATCGTGCTGGTATATACGCTGATGCTATACGGCAAGGGCTACCTTCCGCCAAACAAATTGCTGACCGCTGGCACATTCTAAAGAACTTAGGAGACGCGGTGGAACGGTTCGTTAGCCGACAACGGTTACCCACTCGAGACCATGTAGAAGACCTTGATCCTGTTGAACGCGCCCAGGAGTCCACAAAGCCGTCGCATCAAGAACAAGATAAGCTCAAGCGTCGCCAGATGAAATGGGATCTAGTTCAACGTGTTCAACATTTACGTGAAAACGGACCGGGGATACGCGCGATTGCGCGGGAGGCGGGCTTGAGTCGAAAAACGATTCGTAAGTATTTGTCGTGGACTGAATTGCCCGTTACTCGTTGAAAATCCAAAGGTACTTTGTTAGATCCGTACCGACAAGAAATTGCCGACCTAGTCCAGCAATCTCTGTCTGGTCTGTGATTCTCGAAAAAATCCGTGAGAAGGGTTACGCCGGCTCTCGTTCAACATTGTCCCAATACATCGCAAATCTTCGACGGTTACAGAAAAATGGCGATAAGCCCGTCATTCGACATCATCGCGTCAGTCCAAGATCAGCTGCGAAGTTACTGACTCAACAACGAGAACACGTGAAGGACGATGACATTCCTTATTTTAATACCCTTTTGGCCGAAGTCGACGGGGCTAGTGTAGCGAACGAACTGGTTCAATCCTTTTATAGACTGATGAAAACGCGAAATGGAGCTGGATTAGACGATTGGCTGGAAAAAGCGATGAGTTGTGGTATCCGCGAACTTCGGAATTTTGCCATAGGGATGCGAAAAGATTACGATGCAGTCTACGCAGGTATTTCACAACCGTGGAGCAATGGTCAAGTGGAAGGCCAAGTGAACCGACTAAAAACCCTAAAAAGACAGATGTACGGCAGAGCAAGTTTTTCACTGTTGAGGGCTCGGGTGCTAAGCAGCGCGTTGTGACCAATTTGCTTCTCCGTGCGAAATTTGTCGATTGCTACACTGACGGACAAGGCTCTTCACCAAAAACACGAAAGAACCAGTTTTAAACCGCTGTTGACACTTTCACACGTTTGAGGGGCGTGTGAGGAAACTCGTACGGGTTCAAGTCCCGTCCTCGACACCATAGTATAAAAGGATTTCGCGGTTTCGACTGCGAAGTCCCTTTTTGCATTTCTTAGCCGATTTTCCGTTGTTTTGTGACTTAATCTTCTTAACTAGTATGTTTAGAAGAAAACCGCCCGACCTGTTGCTGATGATATATCAGGTAATATGTAAACGTTTCAATTTCAAACCAAAATATTTAAAAGCCCAAATGTAGGTACACTGGATAAGTGGTATATGACGACACAACATGCGTTTAGTAGTCATCACAGTTGCAGGAAATGATTAGATAGTACACTCCCATGTTTGGGACCTGGGTTCGAATCGCCTCTCCTCCACCGATCAAAACCACGTATCAGTTGATCCGTGATTTTTGCCTTTACATAGGAGGTTTATTGATTGTCATTCTGGAAGTGGGAATATTTGTGGTATTTTTCAACCGTGGTTCGCAGTATTGAAACCTGGTTGTTCATGGAACATTCTGAACTCTATTGGCTGGATGTGGGGTGGCACCGCAACATTATTTGCTCTTCCGATTGCTGTGGCAACCCTGGTAGCAGGACTATTTAAGCGATAGGGATCGTAAGAGTGTTTTTCGAGACTTCATGAACCATTGATTCAACGCAATTATTGTGACGGGATTGGTATACCTCGGATGCTCCGGCGTCGTCATAAGCGTTATTAGCCTGTGGTAAAGATACGAATGCTGAACTCCTAGCTAAAATTCTTGTGGGGTGACTTGAGGTTTCCTTGTTGTGGCAATCTTTATTGGCAAGGTTGTCTTTCATGCTGTACAACTGGTTCTATTGACTAGTGCAACTAGCAAACTCGAAAAGCGCCTGACATGGCGTCTGTGTTGACGTTACTGGTGGAAGACTCGGACTTGGAGGAAGACGTATGCATAGGACAGATTACCAGACAAACAGCATCCTCACTCAGGATACCGTCTATGTACAATATCGGAAGACTGGGAAAGCACCAAATGTCTCATATCCACATACGCACTGTGGATATGAGATCTACTATTTTCAAAATGGAGAAGCCAATTACATCATTGGGGACAAAATTTACAGCCTATCACCTGGAGACATGCTGGTTTTTCGAGGGGATATTATGCATCTCGTCAAACCTAGTTTAAGGGTTCCATATTTGCGAAGTGTCGTGAATTTTCGTGTAGAAGATATGGTTCATGAACTTCATCCATCGATTCAGGAGAAGATGAGTATATTGTTTGAAACATCAGGTGGCGAACGAATTCAATTTAGTGAGCAAGAGCGCTGTGAAATTGAACATTTGTTCTTCTGTATGGCGCAGGAACAACGGCGGCGTGAGCTGGGCTACAAGGATGTCATACGGTCGCTTTTGACCGTGTTAATTGCACGCATTCTGCGCAAATATGAAGACACATTATCGCGTAGGCCCGCTGTTCAATTCGTAGGACAGCGCGAAGCCAACATCCAACATGTGTTGCGTATTCTCAACGAACGGTTCCACAACCGCCTGTCACTCGAAGAACTTGCGGTACAGGTTCACCTAAACAAACATTACTTGTGCCACTGTTTTAAACAAGTAACGGGTTTGACCATCAATCAATATCGCACAAAACTTCGGATTGAGGAGGGAAAGAGACTATTAACGGAGAGCAATAAGCCAATTGGTGTAATTGCCGAAGAAGTTGGCGTTGGCGTAACGCAGTTTAGCAGGCTCTTCCGCCAACATGTGGGCGTCTCTCCGCAGGCTTACCGCCATAGGTAGTCAGTTTATGTCCACTAACACCAACTCTCGATAACCTATATTTTACATCAATTATTGTAAAATTCAGATCAATATTTGCAGTCCTTAATACATCTGAAGTTGCTAAGATATGGATAGGAAAAGCGATCCTTAATCCACGAACCGTATTATTGCGTGTTTTGTCCTCCACTTTTGATATGAAAAAGGGAGCGTGCTATGATGGTCACTTTAACCGCCTTCGCAGATGAAATTTCTTCAGATTTGACAGAGCAACTTGATGTACTCGAATCGACCGGGATTCAGCACCTCGAATTCCGGGGTGTCTGGAATAAAAATGTTCTTGATCTGACGGATATCGAGCTAGAAAAAGTAAGGGAAACTATCCGGGCAAGAGAGTTCCAAGTATCAGCCATCGGCTCTCCCATCGGGAAAATTTTAATTACAGATGACTTTGAAACGCATCTAACCAAGTTTGAACATGCGATTCGTGTAGCCAGTCATTTAGATACAAAATATATTAGGATTTTCTCATTCTTTATCCCGAAGGGACAAAAGGCTGAGGAATACCGAAACGAAGTGATGAATCGCCTACAGGAATTAACACACAGGGCCAGTCTCTCTGGCATCACCCTACTGCATGAAAACGAAAAGGATATTTACGGAGACATCACAGAGCGTTGCCTAGACATTTTCAAAACCTGTTCATCTCCGAATTTACGTTGTGCATTCGATCCCGCCAATTTCGTTCAATGCGGAGTGAAACCGTTTACACAAGCTTTTCCTTTTCTTGAACCGTATTGTGATTACATCCATATCAAAGATGCACTGTTTGAAGGAAATAGAGTTGTCCCCGTAGGTCAAGGCGATGGGGAGGTTAAAGAAGTGTTGAGGGCGATGCTTGAAAAGGGATACGAGGGATTTTTATCTATTGAGCCGCATTTGGCTCAGTCAAGAACTTTTGAAGGATTTAGTGGCCCAGAGTTATTTCGCGTCGCTACGGATGCACTTAAGGACCTACTCAGTGAACTCGGCCAGTCATGGAAATAACACACCTACCTTTAAGGGGAGGAAATATGAAAAAAACTTTTGGATTCGCTGTGATAACTTGGGACTCAAGTGAATTTGGGAATTGGAGATGAGGTTATGAAGAGAATCGGTGGAACTGTAGTCGGAGCAGTTTTGGTAGTGAGCAGTTTAGTGACAGGTTGCTCGTCAAACCAAGGTAGTTCTGGTTCCTCTAATGGCAAGATTGTTTTAAATATGGCGTGGTGGGGAGATGACTCCAGAGCCCAAGTGACTGAACAGGCTGTTAAGGACTTTGAGAAGATACATGCGAACATCCAAGTAAATGTTTCTTATTCAGGATGGAACGGATATTGGCAAAAAATAACAACAGAATTGAGCGGTGGTAATGGCCCTGACGTGATGCAACAGGATGTTTCCACCCTTTCAAGCTATGCGCAAAGGGGCGCCCTTCTTTCTCTAAGCAAGAATGCCATTGACACGTCATCTATTAGTTCAGCTGCTCTAGATTCTGGTGTTATTAATGGGAATCTGTACGCTATTCCCGCTGGTATTGAAGGGGTTACCATGTTTTACAATCCCAGTTTGCTCCAAAAGGCCGGCGTGACCATCACACAGAATGAACAATTAACGTGGACTCAATACGCCAAAATTGCAAACCAGGTAACACAGAAAGTAAAGGGAGTCTATGGTACTCCAGATCTCTCTGGAGACGAAGTTGCGTTTCAATTTTATCTCCGCGAAAATGGCGAGAATGAGTATACTGCATCGGGTAAACTAGGATTTGACAAACAGACTTTCGAGAATTGGTTGAATTATTGGGCATCTTTGCGTAAGTCTGGGGCTGCGCCCCCGGCCTCTTTTACTGCGTCTCAGGCAAATGTTGCTGAAGCTCAAAGCGCCTTTGCGACAGGGAAAACGCCATTTTCCTTTGATTTTACGGGTGATACTGACTTTAACGACTATGAGTCCTATCTCAAAGAATCTCTGGGGATGATGATGGTTCCTAGTGTTGCGGGAGGTAAAGAAGGAAATTATCCACGTCCCACAATGTACTGGTCGGTAAATTCCCAGTCTAAATATCCAAAACAGGCAGAAGAATTGGTCAATTTTCTTGAAAATAGTTTGACTGCAGGCAAGGATTTGGGCCTGTCACGTGGTCTCCCAGTATCGTCCAAGGTGGCTGCCGCTCTTCACAAAACACTGCCAAAAAACCAGGATACAGCGTGGAATGCAACTCAAGCTGAACTTAAGGTTGCAACACCGATGTCCCCACTCGAGCCGGCTGCGGGAACTCAAGTTTCGACACTATTTACAAATATTACTCAAGAAAATGAGTTCGGAAAACTTAGTGCGACTCAAGCTGCGGATCAATTCTTTACACAAGCAGATCAAATTTTGAAGAATGCTAACAACTGATCAGTTGCTATTTTAGTTTAAGTACCCCACAGGTGAATCGGTTACTCACATAAATAATTCCGTGGAGTAACCGCTTTCTCCGTATGGGGATTGTGCGATAATGGGGGATTTTAATTGGCTACGAAACTCGACCATTTTGTAATTAAACGTAGAGCTCGAAAACAACTTGCTTCAAAGTACGACAAAAGTGCCTTTATCTTTCTTCTTCCGTGGCTTATCGGTTTAGTTGGACTCACGGTTGGGCCGATGATTGCTTCTCTCTATCTTTCCTTCACCAATTTCGACCTATTACAACCTCCAAAATGGGTAGGACTTTCTAATTACAAGAAAATGTTAACATCAGACCCCAATTTCGCTGAGTCAGTTCGAGTCACTGCAATATTCGTTTTTTCATCAGTTCCATTCAGAATAGTATTTGCTTTATTCATAGCTATGCTCCTAAATCGAAAAATCAAAGGCATTGGTGTGTATCGATCTGCATATTATGTTCCTTCGCTCATCGGCGGAAGTATTGCGGTATCGATTATGTGGAGAAATATTTTTGGGCAAACCGGTCTCGTCAACACAGTTCTAGGTTTAGTAGGTATCCACGGCCCTGATTGGTTAGGGGACCCGAATTACGCACTTTATGTCCTAAGTTTGCTTTCGGTGTGGCAGTTCGGTTCAACTATGGTAATCTTTCTGGCTGGGCTTCAACAAATTCCAAATTCCTACTATGATGCATCATCGATTGACGGAGCATCAAAAGTTCAACAGTTTTTCTACGTCACCATCCCTATGTTATCTCCGGTCATCTTTTTTAATTTAATCATGGCCGTGATCGAGGGGTTCATGCAATTTACGCAGGCCTTTGTCATTACCGGCGGAGGGCCAATGAATTCAACACTTCTCTTCGCGTTGTATCTTTACCAACAAGCCTTTACTAATTTCCAAATGGGCTACGCATCGGCTATGGCTTGGGGATTGCTGATTATGATAGCGATAATAACGGGCTTACTCTTTTTAACTTCAAAATTTTGGGTACATTATGAGGACGGAGGGGATCAATCGTGATTGCTAAACAGCGAAAAAATACGATCTTGACACGAGGATTTCTTCACATTTTCCTGATCATATTTGGTCTGTTTATGCTCTATCCAATCATCTGGATGGCATTTTCATCCTTCAAAACTGATAGCGATATTTTTTCTAGCAATCTTTTCCCCACGCATTGGATCATCACGCAGTACACGAAGGGCTGGTCTGCATTACCTGGCGTGAATTTCGGGAAAATGTTCGGAAATTCCTTCTTTATCGCGATATTGGTGGTTATCGGAAGTTTGTTTACGTCCTCATTAACAGGGTTCGCATTTGCGCGTTTAAGGTTCCGTTTCAAGGCTCCTCTCTTCGCAATGCTCATGATCACAATGATGCTGCCATCTCAGGTGACCCTGATTCCACAATACATTGTGTTTCATAAAATCGGTTGGGTGAATACGTTCTATCCACTAATCGTGCCTAGCTTTATCGGAGCATCTCCATTTTTTACGTTTTTGACCGTTCAGTTTATACGAGGCATCCCAAAGGAACTGGATGAAGCCGCCAAAATAGATGGTTGCAACATGTTTCAGATTTACTGGAGAATTATTCTCCCATTGACCAAACCGGCTCTTGTAACCATTTCGATTTTTAGCTTCTATTGGACGTGGAATGATTTCTTTGGACAATTGGTATACTTAAACTCACCTTCGAAGTATACAGTTGCATTAGGATTACAGAGTTTCCTGGATCAGCAGGGCTCGAGCCAATGGGGGCAAATGTTTGCAATGTCTATGCTGTCCCTGATACCCGTGTTTATCATTTTTATATTTTTCCAGCGATACCTTACGAAAGGGATTGCAACGACTGGACTTAAGGGCTAGAGGATTGAGCTAAGAAATGAATACTAACACAGCGATGTCCTATAATTGAACAGCTCAATACTCTTTACCCATCTCCCTGCACGCCTCCTCTCCAAGGATGTCTGCGCGGGGAGATGTTCACGTTTAAATGGGCCACTGCCATCCCGAACCATTACGCTGCCAGCAATGGCGACCACACACGCCGCCCCTATCTGTTAGAACCACGACAAGTGAAAAAAATTCCCCTAACGGCATATCGCTGTTACGTTTGTAAGACGATGGCTTTGGCAAAACTATATCACTCTTTCCTGGGTTACTACTCTCGAGGAAATGGACCAGCCGAGTTCAGTACTGAGGCCAGATACTCCTCCATACTACCCATTTCCACCCAGCTAGGCGGTCTCACGTCCGTTAGACACAGTAGCGCCGGAGTTCACATAAAAGATTTGATCACCAACTTCCATCAAGTGTTTACAAACGGTGCTGAGACCGTTATTATGCGCCTAGAAATGTCATGCAGCCGCAATGGAATTTATCGTTTGAAAATAGTGGTCGTAGAAGAACCAAAGAGGGTGTCCCAAAAGGCATTTGTATGCCTGGCGGGACACGCTTATAAGTTACTGGGACTGTTTTCAACGAGGAAAATAATGAAGTGGCGGCGTTCCTCATCTAGGCGAGGGACGCTGCCACTCGGGTTCGACAGTTACAACCCGTTTATAAGCATTTGTGGATAACCGGAATCCCGTAACGGCGCGGAATTCCGGTTATTTTATGTAGGCATTTTTACGAAAAGTTGTAGACATGCGAATTTCTGTGGATAACTAGTATTGTTATCCACAGTAGTTGACTTCGTAGAACATATGATTTTAAAATGTAGACATGTACATACGGCGGATATCACGAAAAAATAAAAACGGTTCTGTCACGTCCTACGTGCAGCTTGCCCATAATGAACGCAATCCCAAGACCGGCAATCCCCAAGCGAAAGTCCTCTACCACTTCGGGCGTGAAGATGAAGTGGACATGGATGGATTGAAGAGGCTTGCCGCGAGCATCTCACGATTCCTTGGTGATGAACCCGTTGCGTCGGAGCCCAAGGATAGCGTGCAGTTGAGTCTGCTCGATAGCAAAACGTTTGGCACCGCTTATATCGTCGACTCGTTGTGGCATGAACTTGGCGTGGGTCAAGCCATATCCAAGCGTCTGGCACAGCGCAAATATGAAGCCCCGATAGAGCGGGCCATCTTTGCGATGGTCGCCAATCGAGCCTTGGACCCCTCGAGCAAGCTTGGCATGGAGGACTGGGTGAAGCGAGACATCGCACTCCCCGGTGTTGAGAACTTTGAGGTCCACCAGGGGTACCGTGCAATGGATTTCCTGATTGAATCGGACGTAGACATCCAGAGAGAAGTGTTCGAGACTGTCGCCGACTTGTTGAACCTGGAAGTCGACTTACTGTTCTTTGACACCACGTCAAGCTACTTTGAAATGGATGACGAGCCGGAAGAAGACAGTCTGAAGCAACCCGGCTACTCCAAGGACCACCGGCCGGACTTACCGCAGGTCGTAATTGGTTTTGCAGTGACCCGAGACGGCATCCCTGTGCGGTGTTGGGTATGGCCAGGAACACGTCAGACATGACCGTCATTCCAGAAGTGAAGAAGGACCTCATTGGCTGGCGTCTCGGACGCGTCGTTACGGTCGTCGACCGTGGGTTCAGCTCGGAGGACAATTTACGTGAACTCCAGAAAGCCGGAGGGCATTACATTGCTGGAGAGAAGATGACCTCTGGGAAGCAGACAGTCGAAGATGCCATGTCTCGTCCTGGGCGATTTAAAACGATACGGGATAACCTTGAAATAAAGGAAATCGTCGTAGGAGACGGTGAGGCACGGGTCCGATATGTGCTCGTTCGCAACCCAGATGAAGCTCGCCGAGATGCGTTTCGGCGCGAGGCACACCTCAAGGCCCTGGAAGCAGAGCTCGCACGACTCAAGGAGTTGGATAACGACGCACACACCAAGGCGCACTGTCGATTGCAAAGTCACCCGACCTTCAAGCGTTACTTGAAGTCGGACAAGCGTGGCAATCTCACAGTTGACCACCAGGCGGTTAAGGCGATGGAACGACTGGACGGAAAGTATCTGATCCGAACCTCAGACGACACACTGTCCGCGGAAGATGTGGCCCTTGGATACAAGCAGCTCTGGCAGGTTGAGGCGGCATTCCGTTCTCTGAAACAGACCATGGAATTGCGCCCGATGTACCACAGGAAGAATGAGCGGATTCGGGCACATGTACTACTGTGCTGGCTCTCGTTACTTTTGGTTCGGGTGGCAGAGAACCGAACTAGCCACACATGGCGAGAGATCCGTTCTGTCATGAACGAGATGCACCTTGTAACCTACAAAGCTGGTAGCGGCAGAGTCCGGCAGCGAACAGAAGTAACCCCGGAGCAGGCACAAATCCTGAAAGCGCTGGGTTACGAACATCCACCGTTGTTCTCGGACATATCCACAGATACGCTGTAGGCACCACACGAAGTTATCCACAGTCCCGAAACCCTAGAAGCACCAACGGGTTTCGGGATTTCGTGTATCTACGACTGTCGAAGCCGAGTGCCACTTTGAGCAGGTTATGCGCGACACTCACCAGCCCCATTTCGATGGTGACTTTCGGAATGCCCCGCAGGAGGAATCGTCTAAATCCCCGATTTCCTTTGATCTGACCAAACACGCTTTCCACCTCCACCATTCGCTGTACGGATAGCTTCCGTCCACGTTTGCTTGTCAAGTTCGCTCGTGCTCTTTGCTTGTGCTCTTGCAAAGTTACACTGACTCCAATTTGGCGGTTGTTTTTCGATTTGGTGCATTGATTCTTGAGAGGACATGTCCCACAGGCGTCGCACTGGTAATAGCGTTTTTTCGATGAGTAGCCTGCCTCCGTTTTGACCGTTCGTTCGTACCGAAACGTCAGTCGCTGATTGCCAGCGCAGATGTACTCATCTCGTTCAGCATCGTAGATCCAGTTCTCAAACCGACTAATATCATTTTGGAAACGCTTGGTTTGCTCTTGATAGTATGTATTGAACTTTACGAAGGCTTCTATCTCTTCATGTGCCAACCATGAGTAGTTCTCTTCACTACCATATCCGGCATCTGCTATCACGGATTGGGGTAAGATGCCGAACCGTTCCCACATTTGTTCAAAATGGGGAATGAGGCAACGCGTATCGGTCGGTCTCTGGTGAATACTAAATCCAACAATGAATTGATTTTCCGTTCCCACTTGGACATTGTAACCAGGCTTAAGTTGTCCGTTCTTCATGTGGTCTTCCTTCATCCGCATGAAGGTGGCATCCGGATCTGTTTTGCTGAAACTGTTACGGTCCTGAAATGTAGCTTGCTGCATTTCGTATTTTTCACATCGAGGCAGGTAGTCCTTACGGATTTTCCGTATCGCCTTGCGGAGGGGTTGTTCTTTGGGGATTCACTCAGCTGTTGCTCCAGAGAGGTCACCAACGTATCCAACTGTTCAGAAGTAATAGGCTGGTCCTGGTCCTTTCCCAACTCCTCCAGATCTCGTTCTCCGTATTCTCGTTGTTCCTGTTGGTTTGCTTGCTCGATTTCCGTCAGCAACTCCCGGATTTGTGCTTGTAACCGAGACTGAAAACGGTCTGTGGATTTCTTCCAGACAAAGGTGTAGCGATTCGCATTCGCCTCAATTTTGGTTCCATCCAGGAAGTAATGCTCGAACTTTACGTACCCTTCGTCAATAAGCAGTTCAAGTACCGCTGCAAAAACTTGTTCTACAATGTCCTTCATCCGTTCCGAACGGAACCGATTAATGGTACGGAAGTCGGGCGTTTGACGCGCGCTGAGCCACATAAAATGAATGTTCTCCCGTAGCGCCTTAGCGATCTGACGAGAGGAGTAAATTCGTTGTGTATATGCGTAAACAAGAACTTTGGTCAGCATTTTCGGATGGAAACTGCTTCGACCGCCGCCGGGGTAGTATTGAAAGAATAACTCGTCGTCCATTCGCTCTACGGTGTCATTTACAATACGCACAACATGATTCGCAGGAATCAGGTCTTCCAAATCCATTGGTAGGAAAAGTTGTCCCATGTTATATTGAATGAAGGTAACGTTACTCAAAAGAAATCGCTCCATTCGGTTGATGTTTGCTTGTCACTTACATTTTACCGAAATGAGCGATTTCTTTTTGTGTACAAACAGTAAAATTTGAACATATATAGATAAAACGGGGCGCCCCTCAGTACCGAAGTACTTTTGGGACACCCCCTTTGGTATAACCAGTGTGTGAGCTTCTTTATGCAAGAACTTGGCAAAGAGATACAATCTCGGACCACGTTAAACAGCGACGAATAATGTCTTCTTCTATTAATTCTGTGCCTCTCTGAACTTCAATAAAGGACAGGTTGTCGTTGGCACAAATGGCATGCCACTGACCGGTATGGATCCGAACAACGTCACCTGCCTGCACAGGCATGATACGAGTGTCTAATACAATCTCTCCATGTCCTTCTACTATAGTCCAAACCTCGCTGCGCAATAAATGCTTTTGATAACTGATATTCCGACCTGCACTTATCTGTACAAACTTTGTTAAAACCTCTATTCCATCGACTGACTTTTGATAATCGAGTACGCGATAGGTGCCCCATCGACGTTCCTCAAACATTGGCCTGTCACCATATTCGTTCACAATGGACTTGATCCCGCCACTGTCCTTTTTAGCAGAGACGAGAATTCCATCAGGTGTTGCTACCACAATCGAGTTCCGTAAGCCCATTGCTACAAGTGGAATCCCTAATTCGTTTATAACATGTGTTTCTTCGCACCCCTCGATATTCCCTAGTCCCACAAAATCACTGGCGAATTCGGTTGACAGAGTTTCCCAGGAACCAAGATCTTTCCATTGACCGGCATAGGGTAAAATCGATATGCGCTCTGCGTTTTCTACCACTTCATAATCAAAACTATTCTTTGGTAACGATTCAAACTGCTGTAACAAATCGTGGTAGGATGCTGAATAGCCCTGTGTTATTAGGAATTGTTTGATATAGCCAATCCGAAAGCAGAACACACCGCAATTCCACAGTGCACCACCGGCAATTAACTGTTCGGCAATCTCCTTGTGCGGCTTCTCGATAAAAGAGTCCACTTCTAGCCAATCACGGTCGATTTCACCCTCACGCACACGTACATAACCAAATTTGTCGGATGCTTCGTTAGGGCGAACACCCATAAGGGCCAAATCACTTTGTGATTGTAACAATACATTCTCTAGGCGACCTATAGACTCAAAATATGAATCATCTACCATAGGGTCAATAGGTACAACTGCAACGACCTCATCGTCAGCACATTGGTCGACGTCTGCTAGATAGGTCACCGCAAGGGCAATCGCTGGAAACGTGTCCCGGCGTGCAGGCTCTTCGATAAACGGACATATACCGATCTGGGACTCAATAATCTCACGTTGAGCCTTGGAAGCACATATGTAAGTATTCGATTGTAGACCATTGTGTTCTAGCTGCGACCAGACACGTTGGAGCATAGAAACCATGTTCCCATGTCCATCGTCTAAAACCCGTAAAAACTGTTTGGAGCGGCTATCATTCGACATGGGCCATAGACGTTTACCAGACCCACCGGACAATAAAATCAGTTTCATGGATGACACGCTCCTTCACTACTGAGTGCTCCTAGCGCCCTCTATAATGCCTTCAAGTAAGTTTAGTACGGAGTCTCGCAAATTAGGTTTCATTAACGCAAATTCCAGGATTGCCTCAATGAATCCAAGCTTCTCTCCAACATCAAATCGTTGACCGCCGTATCTATACGCGTACATAGGTTGCTGTTGGTTGAGGCCGACCAGTGCATCCGTCAACTGGATTTCCCCGCCGACACCAATTTGTTGCTTATCCAGAAATTCGAATATCTCTGGAGTCAACACGTAACGGCCAATGATCGCGAGTGTTGAGGGGGCGGATGAAGGGGCTGGTTTTTCGATGAGATCGCGAATTTGAACGACATTGGATTCAGATGGATCACAGTCGACGATACCGTAGCGAGAGACGTCCTCGAGAGGCACATTCTTTACTCCGATGACGGACCTTTGGGACTCTTGTGCCAATTCCATCATGTCACGGAGGCTTGGTGCACCGCCGCGGACGATATCGTCTCCTAGAAGCACAGCAAACGGTTCGTTCCCAACGAATCGGCGTGCGCACCAAATGGCGTGTCCAAGGCCGAGTGGTTGAGCTTGCCGGGTGTAGTGAATGTTTGCCAGCTTAGAGATGGAGCGGATTTCCTCTAGTTGCTCAAGCTTCTGTTTGGACTCAAGCAGTTCTTCAAGTTCCACGGTCCTGTCGAAGTGGTCTTCAATGGCGCGTTTACCTCGGCCTGTGACGATAATGATGTCCTCGATTCCTGCTTCGACGGCCTCTTCTATGATGTATTGGATGGTAGGTTTGTCGACAATGGGAAGCATTTCTTTTGGCATCGCCTTGGTCGCAGGTAAAAAGCGAGTGCCGAGTCCTGCGGCGGGGATAACTGCTTTTCGGACTGGTTGTAAGTTGGTTTTCATGAGATCTCTCCAGACGACTTCGTATTCATAGTTGCTAGCGAAATGACGCTATCTGTTGGCTTCATGGCGCGTGACTATTACGGCAATTAGATAGGGCAAATATGTGCGAAGCTATTTAGTGCAGTGATTAGGGAAACGCCAGGTATCGCCACCCAAAATCCCGCGAGATAAGTAAATTATACCCACGGAATTTGAAATTCCCTTGAATTGATTAAACAACAGGGCAGGCGCCGAAGACGCTCGGTTCTATATGTTATATAATATTCTGTCATTAACGCTAAAGTCACAGGCTCACCTGTCAACTTGCCCCTCGTCTACGAAGGACAGCTGGAATCGTTTTGGCGAGAATCTTAATATCCTCGAGATAGGACCAGTTGTCTATGTAACGTAAATCTAGATCGACCCATTCGTCAAAGTTGATTTCGTTGCGACCGCTGATTTGCCACAGGCAGGTGATCCCCGGCTTGACGCTCAAGCGCCTGCGGTGGTGAGGGTCGTATTGGTTGACCTCGGACGGCAATGGCGGTCGCGGACCGACAAGGCTCATGTTGCCAATTAGTACGTCGAGGAATTGTGGCAACTCATCCAAACTCGTCTTCCGGAGGAGGCGACCGACTCGAGTCACACGTGGGTCGTTTTTCATTTTAAACACGGGGCCATCCATTTCGTTCAACTGCAGGAGTTGCGCTTTCAGCGCTTCGGCGTCAACCCGCATGCTGCGGAACTTGTGCATTTTGAAAGGTTTTCCATTGAGGCCGGATCGAATTTGGGTGAATAGGACGGGGCCCCGGTCATCCAACTTAATGGCTAAAGCAATACAACGATGCAAAACATAGTATATTCATAAGAATTGTGTATAATAAAGTAAAAAACAGGTGACTTCAATGTATTACTGCATGAAGTGTTTGAAGATACATCTTCAACACGCTAAAGATGACCTGATTTTTAAAACTGGGTTTAGGCGCGTAGATGGAAAGGACGTTCCGCTTGGGACTTGTAGTGGTCGAACGACTTCAAAAAGTAGCGATCTTTACAAACCTTTAAACGCCAATTGAATTTTATGGATGAGCGTATCCAATTGACGACTGATATCTACCACGTGCGGATGTGTGAGACACTCGTATCGTTCTGCTGTGGCAATCAAACTCTGACGTAACTCCTCGATTTTTTCTAAATCCCTGTATATGTTCATTTTTATCCCCTTGAGCCAAAATACTGTTTTATGTACAGTGACGTTATCACAAAAGAAATGTCGAAGGGTGTCAAACACAGTCGGCGTCTCGAAAATTGTTCGAATTCCGTACGAACCAACGTAAATCAGTGCGTTCTATATCTCTGGATACATGAGTTGTACACAGCCCCAATGGCGTACGAAAAAAGCATCCGTGTGGTGGGATGCCTTTCTCCAGCGCGAAATGCAGGTCACTACGATTGCTTTGGTATATGTACGCTAAACTTTCCTGAATCTTCATTATTATATTTTCGAATGATTCGATGCACACACGAACGCATCCTTCAATCCATCTATTTACAACTCATACTGCTTAATATCGATGTCAACCTCAATTTCTTTTGGCTTGTAGACGTCAAACAGCTCTAACGTGATTGGATATTGAGAATTGTACTCCACCATTCGCTTCAGAAACGGTAAAAAAGCGCGAATCGACTCTTCTGCTCCTTCTCTAGTCTCCCAATACACAATCCCCATGTACTCTCCTAGCTCATATTCGCCGAGATAGTCAACATGATGAAAAGGGCCACTGTGTTTCTTTAACAAGGCAGTAAATATATCCGCTATCCTTTCAGCTTCCCATCTGGTGTTTTCGCCTAGGACAAATTTCACGACAACTGCCACCACGGACACATCACCTCTCACATGTAACATAATATGTATTTCTACTTGAATCAACACACGTACCGTCCACGGGTGACTGAATCGGAAAGACTTTTGTACGGGATGCCCGACGATGGGGAGCCTTAGCGAATATTCTAATCGGAGGTTAAGTCGTCAGTGACTTCATAAATGTCACGACGAATTGTTCCAAAATTAATAGGTCCTCTTCCATAGAGTCATGTGTGAATACATTTCGCCTCGTGGCCAAATGTTGCATCAAGCCAAGCGTCGAATGTTCCAGTGTCAAAGCTAATATTTTTGGATTCACGTTCTTTGCAAGCGAACCATCTTGCATGCCAATGGCGATGAGTTGTTCTAACGGCAATCGCATATTGCGGATAAAATCGCGATACATATCCTGCAGTACATCGGAGGGGTACGACGCGTGATACGCGTGATCGAACATCGCTGTGAAGCGTATCTGCTCATGGTGGGTCTGAAACAGGTCGACATATTTTTGTAATAAGCTAAGTAGTTTCTCCGCACCCGTCTTTCCAGATAACGTTTCAAAGTCCCGATACACATTCAGATCTGAGAGCACTTTTGTTTGGATTTGAAAAATGATCTCGTCAATCGAGTTGAAATACTTGTATATGGTCACGCGGCTGGTACCGACCCGTTTGGCTAACTCGACGATGCTGATTGCTGAAATGCCCTTTTCCAGGATCAATTGAAATGCAGCGTCCAAAATATCTTCTTTCATCAGATTGCGCATTGTGTCGAATCGTTGTTGACGTCGATGTTCCACGGTACACCGCTCCTTTTGACGACCTCACCATACCGTAACTTATCGTTTCAGCTCTTTTTACAATACCACTAACTTGTTATACATCATAACAAAACCTAGATTTCCAATATAAATAGTATACATTTGACTGGATATTGACCCGTGTGTAAGCGAGAATATTCACGATTCAGGGAATGTTGACGCTTTCAATTACACAGTGTAAATTGTTATTAACATAGTGTAAACAGATATTCGTCATGACTGTGCGCTACTTTGATGAAGCTCTTCATGGAATGGAGGAGTTAGATGGGCAAGTCCGCGATGAATTTTGTGTTCTTCTTTCCAGACGAGATGAGGGCCGAAAGTCTGGGTTGCTATGGACATCCCAGTGTGCGAACTCCCAATTTTGACAAATTCGCACTCGAGGGCGTTCGTTTTGACCAGTGTCATGTCCAGAATCCCGTGTGTTCACCGTCGCGTTGTAGCATGATGACCGGATTGTACCCACACGTATCCGGGCATAGAACGTTGTGGCACCTTTTGCGGCCGCACGAGCCAAGTCTCTTTGGTTATCTGAAGGAGGCCGGGTACCGAATCAAGTGGTTCGGGAAAAATCACCTGTACTCGGACGATGCGCTCTGCGAATTGCTCGGTGACGACGCTATCAGGACTCCCGAAGAAATCAGGAGACAAATGGTGGGGGACTTCAAGGCGCACAACCCATATGCAAATGACGACCCTCGGTTTTACAGCTTTTTGCTAAAGCCGGAGGACGGGGAGCAGGGCTTGACGGAGACGGAAATCAACGTTCGACGGGCGATTGAGTTCTTACAATCGGAAGAGGCCAAGGAACAACCATTTATGCTGTTTCTTCCGACACTCATGCCACATGCACCATACGTCGCGCCGGAGCCATTTCACAGTATGTATCGTCCAGACGAATTGCCCCCATTAAAACCTGTCGTCGCCGAGGGAAAGCCGTCGTACCACGAACTGATTCGGTCCTATCGACACCTGAATGAGATTCAAGACGATACCCTGCAGCGCATTCAGGCGACTTACCTAGGGATGATTAGTCACGTCGATGCCGTGTTCGGAGAGTTGATGGACGCACTTCAATCTAGTGGACTGTCCGACGCTACGACCGTCATCGTCTCGTCGGACCATGGTGACTACGCAGGGGACTACGGGTTGGTCGAAAAGTGGCCGAACGCGATGGAGGACTGTCTCACGCGCGTTCCCCTGATGATTCGCACGCGAAACGGCTGCCAGGGCCATACCGTGCTTGAACAGGTGGAGTTGTTCGATATTTTGCCTACGGTATTGGAACTGGCCGGGATTGAAGCAGGACACGACCATTTTGCTCAATCACTCGTTTCTCAACTCTCCGGGGCGACGGGAGATCCGCTGCGAGCCGTCTTTGCAGAAGGCGGGTACGACGCGCGGGAGCCGCACTGTTTCGAAGGCGATCCCGTTCGTGACGCATGGTTTGCCAACAATCCGCAAAGTTGCTACTGGCCAAAGGCAAGGCAACAACAGGAGCGCCCAGAGAGTGTGTGTCGGACGACGATGATGCGCACGCTCGACTTTAAACTGGTCCGCCGCACGGATGATGTGAACGAGCTATACGATTTACGGCAAGATCCATTGGAACTGAACAACGTGTACGAAAACCCGGACTACGCACAAATCAGGCAGTCGATGGAGTCGATACTGCTCGATTGGTATTTGCGAACTTCGGATGTCGTGCCAAGGGATAGTGATGCAGGTAGGTTCATTGTGAAGGGGGCGGGATAAAATGGGTGATTGCTGTTCGCCGAACCGCTCAGGTCTCGCAGGAGCGATGAGCAGAGCGGGAGCGCACCTTGGGCCAGAACGGACGAGTGGGACGCGTCTTGAAGAGATGATTTACATCCCTGGCGGCGTTTTCCTTATGGGCACGGCGAGTGAGGATGGGTTTTTGGCGGATGGTGAGGGGCCGGTCAGGCCCGTCCAGCTGAAACCGTTCTATATCGATGCATGTACCGTGACGAACCAGGAGTTTGCCGACTTCGTCGACGACACCGGGTACGTGACAGAAGCGGAAAAGTACGGTTGGTCTTTCGTCTTCTACCAGTTTGTTTCAGCGCAAACGCGAAAGTCGGCGGTGAAGACGGCAGTGCAAGGCACGCCGTGGTGGTGGGTAGTCGAGGGTGCCTACTGGCGGCAGCCAGAAGGTCCGGACTCGAGTGTTCTGGATCGGATGGATCATCCCGTCACACACGTCTCTTGGAACGACGCACTCGCGTACTGCGCCTGGGCAGGGAAACGCTTACCTACGGAAGCGGAGTGGGAGTTCGCCGCCCGCGGAGGGCTCGTGCAGAAGACCTATCCGTGGGGAGACGAACTCACCCCGAACGGGCAGCATTACTGCAACATTTGGCAGGGTGAATTTCCACGCGTGAATGAAGGGGCGGACGGATATTTCGGCACGGCACCAGCGCGTTCATTTCCCGCCAATGGGTACGGACTGTACAACGTGTCCGGAAACGTATGGGAGTGGTGCGCCGATTGGTTTAGTCCACATCATCCCGCCACCGGCGTGCAAGTCGACCCGAAGGGCCCAGAGACGGGACAGTCCCGAGTGATTCGTGGGGGCTCCTACTTGTGCCACGCCTCGTATTGCAATCGTTATCGAGTGGCCGCGCGCAGTTCCAACACGCCGGATAGTTCGACTGGACACATGGGGTTTCGCTGTGCGCGGGACGCCTAGTCAGATGCACACGACAAACGGAGAGAAGGGATCACCGTGGGTAGAATGCTGAGTTCAGCACCGTCTGTAAAAATCGATGTAAAACAGGCATTTAGCTATGCTGCAGGCAATTTTGGGCTCAATCTGTTCTTTAATGCGGTTTCGACATACCTCCTGTATTTCTATACGGATGACTACGGCATTACGGCTGCGGCGGCAGGCAGTCTCATGTTCATCGTACAATTGGTGAATTTAGTAGCCAATCCGGCGATGGGCGTCATCGTCGACCAAACCAGGGGACGGTGGGGGAAATTTAGGCCGTACCTCCTGTTTGGCTCCCTGCCCTTGGCAATCATTGGCGTCATGACCTTTACGGTTCCTTCGCTTAATCCCGGCGGGAAAATTCTATACGCCTATATCACTTACATCCTGTTTAATATCATCTACTCATTTGTGAACGTCCCGTATAGCTCTCTCTTGGCCGCGATGTCGGATGACTACTACGCGAGAGCCCGCATCTCGTCCATCAAGGTTTCCATCGGACAATTCGGCGGACTGGTCGTCACCACGGCCACACTGCCGCTCGTCCACATGTTTCATGTGGAAGCCACTGGATTCCAATATATTTACGCAATTTTTGGGTTACTGTTGCTGATCTCGATGTTGATCTCGTTTTTTGGAACGAAAGGTGTCGGTCATGAGCCTAAGTGTGCGCAGAAAGCTGGCATCGCCGGCAGCAAGCATTCGTTAAAAACCCAACTGAAGTCGGCCGTCGCAAACAAGTATTTATTGCTTCTCCTGCTCTTCATCCTCGTCCAGCAGTTGTCGCTGTCGATTAAAAACTCGGTCGCCGTCTATTTCTTCAAATACAATATCGGCCGTGCGGACTTGTTCTCGCTGTACTCGCTCATTGGGTTCGCCGTCATGATTGTCTTCATCCTTGTCAATCCGTCGCTGGTCAATCGATTTGGCAAACGGAACACTGGCATCATCGGGGAATCTGTTGTCGCCGTGGGACTACTTGGCTTTTTCCTCCTGCACACGCACATCTTTACGGTCTTTTTATTCGGCGCCATCGCATACGCCGGTTTTGGTATCACGACTCCACTTCTCTGGTCGATGGTCCCAGATACCGTCGAGTACGGGGAGTGGAGGACCGGGATTCGCGCGGAAGGCAATATCTACGCTGCATTTATCTTCGTCCAACTGTTGGCTCAGGCAGTTTCTGCAAAACTATCTGGGTCGATGTTGAGTGCGATAGGCTATGTCCCGAATCGGGCGCAGACGCCGACCGCGCTGCACGGCATTTTGGTCATGGAGACCTTGTTACCGACCATCGGCGCACTACTATGTATCTGCATCCTCCTGTTCTACAGATTTAATTACGCTTCTTTCAAACGGGTCGTATCGGAAATTCAACAGCGCGATCACGTCATGTAAACGCGCTGATAGTGGGGACGAGAGGCATGCTCATCGCAGTGGCAGGTTGTCTCTTGATGTTTCGCGTTCATTGATTTTTACGAGGTGATAAATTCATGAACATCCTTCTTATTCATACGCACGACACGGGTAGATTTATCGAACCCTACGGGTATCAGGTTCCGACGCCGAACATTATGGCATTTGCCCGCCACGCCACCTTGTTCAGGCAGGTCTTCAGCGCGGCACCCACCTGTTCACCAAGCCGTGCAGCTTTACTTACAGGCGTGTCGCCGCACGTAAACGGAATGCTTGGGCTCGCGCACCGCGGCTTTGGGATGAACGATTACGGCAAACATCTCGTGCATTTTCTCAATCGCCACGGCTACGAAACGGTACTGTGCGGCGTTCAACACGAATCGACGGACGTGCACGATCTCGGTTACAAAAAGGTCTTAGGTTACTATGAACCAGGCGCCGCTGCAACGGCGGGAGACGACCTTACTCACGCGGAGGAAGTGGCGAACTACCTGAAGTCTTCCGTTCGTGAGCCATTCTTTCTGTCGTACGGCCTGTTGAATACGCACAGGGAGTTTCCAAAGGATAAGGCTGTCGATCCCAACTATGTCATGCCTCCCTTTCCTCTTCCAGATCTACCCGAAACCCGTCAAGACATGGCCGAGTTCATTGGCTCGGCACAAGTGGCCGATGAGTGCATTGGCCACGTGCTTTCGGCCCTGCGAGAATCCGGAAAGGACGAAAATACGCTCGTCATCTTCACGACGGATCACGGGATCGCCTTTCCGCTGATGAAATGTAACCTGTTGGATACTGGCATTGGCGTGTCGCTGATCCTGGACTATCCAAACAATCCGCGTCGAGGGCATGCAGTGGATACACTGGTCTCCCAATTAGACCTGTTTCCGACCATCTGTGACGTGTGTGGGCTGGAAAAACCCGATTGGCTGGAAGGTGCCTCCCTTCTACCTGTGCTCGAGGGCTCGTCGGACGAGATCCGCGATGAACTGTTCGCTGAAGTGACGTTTCACGCGTCATACGAACCGATGCGCTGTGTTCGAACGAAGCGGTATAAACTGATTCGCTATTATGATGATGACACAGGATATGTTCCCTCGAATATCGACGATTCCAAAAGCAAAGACGTGCTGATGCAAAATGGGATATTGGACCAGTTGCGTGATCGGGAAATGCTCTTCGATCTCTACCTAGATCCCGCAGAACGCGTCAACTGTGTCCATCACCAGGCGTATCAGGAGATTTACGACGACTTGTCACATCGCCTGGATCATTGGCTGAAGTCGACTGCTGATCCGATTCTGAACGGACCTGTTCCAAGACCCAAAGCCGCCCTTGTGAACAAGCGCACCTGTATCAGTCCGCAACTGGACGACTTCGAGTGAACCTTTTGCTCTCCGTCGCCGGAACGAGGATGGAACCTGCACGCACAGACTGGTGAAATTGCAGGTATCTCTTCGAAGAGATCGTCATCTAAACAACAAAAAAACTCGGATGAAGTGTGATGTCCACAACTTCATCCGAGTCGCTTGGCAAATCCTTATACCTCTTCTTCGTCCTGTTTTTCTGGAATTCTAGATAATGCGATGAACACCAGACCAAAGACAAGACTGAGAATTCCCCACCATAAGTCGATGTTCCAGTGGACTGATTGTGTAACTGGATGTGAAACGGCTCCATAAACGGTGAGGATCACACCATAAACCGAAAACAGGATGCCGATGAGAAAGCGTAAGTCTAGCAATCGTTTCATATATCCAGTCTCCCGTCTGTATTACCAAAATACAATATTGAGTGCAACCAAGATAACAAACGCGATGGTGGCAAGGTACCCTGGACGTTTATACCAAGGAAAACCTGCATAATTTGGTCGATTGCTCAAACCGAAAACAATTCCCTTTAATTCTTCTGCTGTCTTTTCCTTCGTGAAAAGGCTCACGAGAACCGTAATCGCGACGGTGTTGAACCATGCCCACCATGCCCGCCAGAAGTTGCCTGCATCCGGACTCGAGAACACGTGTGCCGGTATGAGGTAATACAGCGCGAAGGCGCTTGCAATACCACAAATAAGACCCCAGAAACCTCCCCAGGCAGTGGTTCTCTTCCAAAACATGCCCAACAGGAAGGTACCGAACAACGGCGCATTAAAGAAGGAGAACAGGGTTTGCATGTAATCCATGACGCTTGGGAACCCAGCCGCAATGTACGCTGTCCCAATGCTGATCACAACGCCACCGAGCACGGCCCAACGACCCATCGAAATATAATGCTTGTCGCTTGCATCTTTGCGCATATACGCCTGGTAAATGTCGTATGTCCAAACGGTTGTAAAAGCAGTGACGTTCCCGGCCATCCCACTCATGAAGCTTGCAAGCATCGCAGTTAAACCAAGCCCCATCATACCGGGTGGATAATATTTGGAAATCAAGAGCGGCAGAGCCAAGTTATAACTCATTCCAGGGGTATGTCCGATTTTCGGAAAAACGGCCAGTGCAATGAGGCCTGGAATGATCACGAGAATAGGTACAATCATCTTAAAGAATGCTGCATAAATCGGTGTGTTTTGCGCTGCGCGAAGGTTACGGGCAGCAAGTGTTCGCTGAACGACAAGAAAGTCGGTTGTCCAATAGCCAAACGACAAAACGAATCCCAAACCAAGAACAACGCCTAGCCAGCCAATCCCCATTGGATTGCTCGAAGCGCTTCCCATGTTCGACCACAGGTGGCCAAAACCTGCCGGCAGGCGCCCCAACATCCCGTTCCATCCGCCGAGTTTGTGCATACCAATCAACGGAATCGGCAGGAGACCAGCCCAAATTAAGAAGAACTGTACAACCTCATTGTAAATCGAGGATGTTAACCCGCCAAGTGTTACATACACCAATACGACGACCGCAGAAACGAGGATACTTGTCGTTAGAGACCAACCAATGAGGACTTGGAAAATCAACGCCATGGAGTAGAGGCTGATACCGGATGTCAAAACCGTCATCACCGCAAACGAGACGGCATTGACACCGCGCGTGGCTTCGTTGAATCGAAGCTTCAGATACTCGGGAACGGATCTTACTTTGGAAACGTAGTAGAAAGGCATCATGTAGAGGCCAAGGAACAGCATCGCCGGAATTGCGCCAATCCAGTAAAAGTGCGTCGTCATCATCCCGTATTCCGCACCACTGGCGGTCATACCCATGATTTCAAGCGCCCCCAGATTGGCGGATAGGAAGGCTAGACCCGTGATCCACCCTGGAATCGAGCGACCCGACAGAAAGAAGTCTTCGCCTGTACGAACGCGGTTTTTTAAGACAAACCCGACTCCAATGACAAAGACAAAATAGATTGCGATGATGCTGTAGTCAATGCCATTGGCGTGAAACAACGCATGCATTGGTTGACCCCCCTCAAATGTTTCAATTCAGCTAGCAACATTCATTAACCGTTTTCACCAACCGCTTTCACGCCTAACTATTGCTAACGTCGGTATAGGATTATAAAGCACTTTCAATGTTTGTCAACTTATGATCATTTATTGATAAAAAATGATAAGCGCGATCGAACAGATGCGTAATTCGCCGCGAGAATGCTCAAGTGCTGTGGAATAGGGGAAAATCTTATTGACATAGGAGAGTCGGGGGACGTTAAGGATCGGCGGGGACGTAGGAAAAAATTTCCTTATGGGTATTCCGACGTGGCTGCATGATAACAGCTATGGAAAGAACTCTTCTTATTTTCAACTATGGACACACGAATTACCGGGTTGTCACATGTAGCCCCTGAAGAATATCGTAGAAGAAATAGTCGCTGGACGTTAATAAAAATGTCGCTAACTGGTGCGAATGCTGAAAAAACTACTACCACTTGATTCGACAGAACATCTGATAATTTCAGTCATGTGTTGTAAGATTCGACAGCATGAGACAGCGCGCGCCGTCCTTTTATGCTTTTGTTTGAGGACCTTTAAACGTGTTTTGAAGTTGGATATTTTACTATAGTGGGAAAAGAGTGGGAGGGCACCATGATAAAATTCAAACACATGTATCAAAGTTACAGCACAGTGTATCTTCTTGTCATTGCACTAATCCTAGTGGCTCTCATCGGTGGTAAGGCAACCCACCAGGGAATGGTGTTGGGGTTGGTTTCCATACTTGTGGGCTTGATTATCATATATCGCACTACACGAAACCCTTTAATGTCAATCATCAATGCTGTGGTTTTCTGTGCATTAGAATGCACCGCATGTATTGTGGTCGCGTTTTGCAACGATCCAACTGAACTATGGTTTGCTTGCTTTTACGCCGTATTTGGAATACTTATGGTGTTGGAACTGATTATGAAAAGATTCGTTGTGCTGAAATAAGACGCTGTCCATTCAGTCGAGTTTATTTTATAGCTGGACAATGTCGAATATTGCAATATATAATTTTCCACATCACACATACGAGAAATGGCAAAGTCACTGAAAGGTGATGACGCAAAGCTAGAGGGGCTACGGCAGATACAGATATGCTAAGCCAGCCAGCTGCCGTGATGCTTCTCCGTTCGTTGTGTAGATCTTGGGGAGAGTGATGTTTATGGGTTATTTTTGGTGGATATCAATTGCCTTCGTAACAGGTGGGTTCTTAGGTATGCTGTGCACAGCATTATGTGTTACTGCAAAGCAAACAACTATGGCGGAAATAGAGAATACCGCACACATCCAATAACTTAGAAGAATGAATATAATTATAAAGCCGTCCTTCGGGGCGGCTTTTTCAATGCAGTTAGAAGGGTGCGAGTAGGGTGGCACTGCACGATAACGTCTTCTATCGCGTGATGCAGCAGACGTTGACCAAAGCCTATCCGAGCGTCCTTCCATCAAATCAGGTACTGAATCAGTTTGCGAATCCGATGGATACTGTGAATTTCCCCGATCAGGTATCCACGACGCTCACGCAATTAGGCTATCCCTACGGGTGGGGAGAATGGGTTCAGCTGTCTGGCGCAGGGACGAACAACCTTACACATCGTTTTGGCTCTATACTTTCCTCTTCAATAGAATCAAGGACGCTTTGTGGATTAAGACCGTTCGACAGCTTCCGTCGACAACTTGATTTGTCCGAGTAGCGTTGGCAGCAAATATCCGCCGATACCGCCGGCTGCCCGGCAAGACCGGTTACAATGCCAATTAGTTTGGGGAACCGCTGGGGAACCAACTGGAAGACCGCCCCATTGCCACACTCTCTCTGCTTAACCATGTAAGAGAGGAAGATTTGCGAAACGTGGGCACCATTCGAAACCACCCGACTACTGTTCTTGCGGCAGCTTGTATCATTCTAGGACATGTGGAACATCACATGAACATTCTACATGAACGATACCACATCTAAAGCGTGAGGAATTGAAAGAGCAGCTATTGCCGCTTACCCCTTTCGCACTTATGGCTGCGAACAGAGGTAGAAGCGCCCTTGGGTAAGCGGCCGTCAGGAACTTTCGCGCGTAACTTTACGCCTGTACCGGAGTGTATAGTGTGCGCTCCCGCTTTTCGAGCATTGGGATGACCGTGTCCAGAACAATGCGCTTAAAGTACGGTGTTTCTGAATGTCTAGCCAGTGCTTGTTCATCTTCATATTGCTCGAACAGCAAAAATGCATCCGGGTTGTCTTTGGAACGATTGACCAGGTAGTGGATACATCCGTTCTCTTGTTCGACCAACGGGATCATTTCACGCAGTGCTTTTTCGACGGCATCGCCCATACCGGTCTTACATAGGTAGTTTGCTGTCAGTACAACCACTGTCATCCGCTCCTTTTGTCGATATCCGTATGTGAACCATTCACTCACTTCAGTGTCTCGTCGACGTGAGTATACGCTTTGTCTCTCCCTCGTACAAACGAAACAGTCTGTATCGCCCTTCTCTTGCCTGGCGTCGGTCGTGCGTTTTGTGGCCGCCTGCTCCTTCCGTCTCAAACGCTGTTCACCCCTGAATGTGCGCCAACACGCGTAAGCTGTTCTGGCAATAAAGTGGCGGAAACACGATAATACATCATAGTAGTCCTGTGCACTTCCATTCGGTTGTCAGGGGGTAGAGATGAATGGATGAGTTGAATCGGTTATTTCGTAATAGAATCGGTATCTCGAATACCGATAAAATCACTTTCGAAAAATTGGACCTCGTTCTTGAAAAGACTGCAAGAGCAATCCCATTTGAAAATTTATGTGTCGTTGGGAACAGAACCGCCGAAATTACAAAAGAAAATCTAGTGAACAAAATCATGAACCATAATGAGGGTGGACTGTGCTACGAGCTCAATTCTATTTTTTATTTATTCTTAGTCGAAAACGGTTTTCACGCAGCTTTAGTGCGTGGTGTCATATATGACCATAGGGTCAGCGGTGGAGTATGACTGGAAGAACCCATGTAACCAATATCATCACGCATGATGGACAACGATATTTGGTCGACACTGGTTTTGGTGGGAATCTGCCAATGACGCCAGTCCCGCTCAATGGGGAGACTGTGATATCTGAAAACGGTGAATTTAAGATAGAGCGAGCGGATAGTGAGTATGGTGATTATTTTCTGTATATGAAATTGAAACACAAGGACGAAGACTGGAAATTAGGGTATGTTTTTGATTCGACACACTCCGTCAATCGCCTCTCGGAATTGAACGAAATCCAAAAGATTATATTGGAGCATCCAGCATCTCCTTTTAATAAGAGGCCGTTAATGACCAGAAGGACAGCGCGAGGGAACATCATTCTAACGGACACCTCTTTTACCGAGTGGATCGACGGAAGAGTTGAAAAGATGGAGATCGACAACAAAACGTTTAAAGAGATCGCGGACGGGAAATTTGGAATTAAAGTCCGGTGAAAGTTGTCGAATATGTGCGTTGTGATACAGGCGAAGAAATGGATGGACTTACATGAACCTGGCAGCAACAAGAAATATTTCTGTAGAGACATCCATCCATCGGGCGCAATGTGGATTATAGTTTAAGAAACGGTAAACTTTTCAATGTTGGTCAGGGGACTGTTGAATGCGTGCCGTCGTGGCTGGTGCTTATTGTGTTGGTGTGATGTTGTGCGTTTCAGGTTGTTCTTCACCCAGCCCCTTGTTTAACAACTCACTATATAAGAATATCTCTCCGTCCGAAAAAACGCGGTGCAAGCTGCATTTAAGACTGCAGGTTACACGCCAAAGCTTCCAACTTTTTATCCCTATCAATTTACTCATGTCCATGCCACTGAGGGACCGGGTAAGACAAACCCACCGACGAAAATACAAAACGTAACCATCTACATGGGAGATGGGGTTCATATACTTGTAGAAGATGTATTTAATGCGAAAGACTCTGACCTTTCCTCACATGGAAGCAAGACACAATTAGGTAACGGGATGGCAGCCTATTATTTTCGTGACAGTGGTCATTCCATGCTTTTCTGGAACGACAAGGACGGAAACTCGTATACTTTGGATTCAATTGTACCGTCAGCAAAGAATAAACAAACAGGAACCGCACCAGATTTAAACGAACAGCAACTTATAAAGGAGCAAATTCGTTTCAATAGGGCAATGGCAGGTCAAAAGAACTTCCGACCCAATTCAAACGATCGGATGGGTCGGTTTGTCAGAAAACGATCATCAAATTAGTGTGATGGTTGTGAACAACAGAGACCCAAGAATCACAAAAATTGAGGAGTACTCGCCTACAATTGGCACAGTAGAGAAATCGATTTCTACGAACCAACCACTAGTACTTTCTTGGAATGAAATAGACATTTTTAGGAACGGACTTGAGTTGTATGCGTTGTCGATGTCAGGGAAGAGATTGTACCAATACGGAGTTCAAAAGAGAGGTAACGAGGTATTTAGTGGGTCAAAGTGGTACCCCGTAATGGCGTCATAATCCCGATCGCGTTGAATCGGATATTCACTGAAGGAACCGCCCCGAACCTATCCTCAAATCCTCAGTGCGTAACGAGGTTCACGAGCATGTTTGTTATAGTTTCAGTATTTAAGCAATGATTATTCGGCCTGTTCTTTCTATAGTAGTAGGAAAGGAGGCGTATCATGCTTAAAAAGACCATGATTGGTTTTGCCGTCACATCGTTGTCCGCTGTTGGTATGGCAGGCCCCGTTCTCGCCGCTACGAACACGAACTCTGGTACCAGTGTGAATGCACAGACGTATACGTTCACGAGTTGGAACCAGGTCGACAACTGGTTGCAACACTACTTTGAGACGTCGCCTGCTTCTTATGCTATACAGGCTCCAGTACAGAAACCTGTTACTCCAACGCAAACAACACAGACTTCTGTACAGAAATCTGTACCTGTCCATCAGACAGCTTCCACCACGAATGCACAATCACAAACGTCACAGGCTAGTACCACGTCCCAAACCAGTGGTACATCTGTTCCGACGTATGTTCAACAAGTCGTGAACCTCGTCAATCAAGAGCGGCAAAAGAATGGTGTGGCCCCGCTCACGATTAGCCAGTCACTGGATAACGTCGCGCAGACCAAGGCGCAGGACATGATCAACGAAAATTATTTCGATCACACCTCCCCAAAATACGGGAGCCCGTTTAATATGATGACGACATTTGGCATTCACTACACATACGCCGGCGAGAATATTGCCGCTGGCCAGCCGGATGCTGCAACTGTGATGCAGGACTGGATGAACAGCCCAGGACACCGTGCGAACATTCTCAACCCAAATTACACGGAAATTGGAGTTGGTGAAGTGCACGGAGGTTCCTACGGAACCTATTGGGTGCAGGAATTCATTCACCCGTAATCGAGTACTCTGACAAGAAGTCAAATGCTGCTTTGGTACAAAAACCCGATCCGCACATATAGCGGATCGGGTTTTAAGTCGCTTAGGGATTAAGTAATATTAAACTCCTTGTTGGAAAACGCCGGTTTGGTTATTCAAAGCTGGTTTTTTGTCTTTTTCGCGTGATACATCGCCACGTCCGCATTTCTCATGAGTGTCTCAACCGAGCTTCCGTCTGTCGGATAAAATGCGACACCTACGCTCGCGTGAACGTAATGTGTATTGCCATCGATAGAAATCGGTTCGGAGATTACATTCTTGATCCGCTCAATTGAGCTAGTCCAGTCCACCATGTTGTCTATATTCGTTTGAAGAATCGTGAACTCGTCTCCTCCTAAACGGGCCACAATGTGTCTCTCTCCCACCACGTCTGTGAGCCTTTTAGCCACTTCGATGAGAAGTAGGTCTCCAACATCATGTCCAAACGTGTCGTTGACGTACTTAAACCCATTCTAAATCAAGTAACATCAGGCTGTGGAGCTCTTGTTTAGATTCCGCTAAAACGTGATTGACACGCTCCATAAACAAGCGCCGATTCGGTAAATCAGTTAAGGGGTCGTGGTATGCGAGATATGCAATGGTCTCTTCTGCTTCCTTGCGGTCTGTGATATCTCGTCCGACGCCGATGGTTTGGATAATTTTACCATATTTATCACGAACATATTGGGCTGTGGTTTCATACCATCGATATTTGCCATTCTTGTGCCGTACACGACCTATAAACCGATCCATATCTTGGTTGGGCGTTAACGAATTGCGCAATTTGAGTAGCGCTTCATTGTCATCCGGATGATTGAAAGCGACTGCTGGTTTCCCGATTACCTCTTCTGGCGTATATCCGAGTAGTGCTTTTACAGTTGGAGAGATGTAAGTGAAAACGCCGTCTGCTGAAAAGGACGAGATTATGTTTTCGGATTTTTCAGATATGAACGAGAACATTTCCTGGATACCTAACAATTCCTTACGTTGTTCCCGTTGTTGGGTGATATCCTCTAAGATGACGAACGTGCCCATCCTTTGCCCAACGATGATGAGTGGAATTCCAGCGATTCGAACATAAACCAAGTGTCCCATTCGATGCCGGATCAAAAATTCCGTAGGTTCCGTAGAATTCAAATCATATCTAGTCTGTGAATCACCACCATACTCCAAAAATTCGTTCATAGACTTTTGGACGAATTCTTCGTATGCATAACCACTAATATTTAATGCAGACTGATTGGCATCCAAAAATCGACCCTCTGAGTCCACAATGCATATGCCATCTGGATGGTTATCAAAAAAATATTGAAACATACCCGGTTGGGTAAGGAACTCATGTTTTGCTCTCATTTTGATTGCGCCACCTTCATGCGAAACATTCCTCCCAAATGTAGCATAAATCCGCGGTCCTTCTCAGGGCTATCGTTCTGCCGCCTGTTTCATTATTAGCTATATGGCTATATAATCATTTGAGACTCTTGTAGAACCGGGGCAAGAAGGGCTGTGACGGCGATGAGTTGAATGAGCGTGTTTTTAAAGCGATGTCCGACGCAACACGCAGAAAGATCATCGAGTTGTTGAAGGAAGGACCAAAGACGGCTGGTGAGATTGCCAACCATTTTTCACATGCTCAGCCGACAATTAGTCGTCATTTGAATGTGCTCAAAAATGCGAATCTGGTTGTCGATCAGCGGGAAGGCACCTTCATTATTTACCGGCTCAACACGACAATCCTGCACGAGTGGCTTGCGTGGCTTATGGAACACTTTGGGGGTGGCGAGAGCGATGAGAAAGAATAGTGCGATGCCTTGGTGGGGATGGCTTGCGTGCGGTTTTGGCAGTTGTGCTTGGGATGGTCGCATACCATCACCTTCCCGCACTGGTCGCGACACATTACGATTTGGCTGGCAAGGCGGATCGGATGGGGTCGCGTCTGCAAGCCGTGTTGGTCGAACCGGCAACCATGCTCGGGATGATTCTGCTATGGCATGTGCTGTGGAGAATAGACCCGAAGAAACGAAACTACAAGTCCTTCTGGTCGACTTATCGTTATATCGGCGGCGTCATTGTCGTGTTCACTGCGTTGACATACCTTGGGTCCCTAGGACAACTTTTGAATATAGTTGGCACCTCATCGATGCGCTTCATGCCGACGGTATTCGGCATTATGATTTTGCTGTTGGCAAACGTCTTACCCCGCATCCAACCAAATTGGTGGGTGGGAATCCGTACGCCTTGGACCTTATCGAGTGCAACGAATTGGAATCGGACGCATCGGTTAGCAGGACATTTAGGTATTCCAACGGGAATTCTTATGGTCATTCTCGCTTGGGTTTTACCGAAGTCGATGATTTCGTTGGCTGTTCTAGTACCGATACTCTTATGGGCACTGATTGCGGTTGTAGCATCATATGTTTACGGTAGACAAGAAGAGCATTGAAATGTACGCCATGGTGCGGGACTTTCGTTGAAAATATCCCGAAATACAGAACCTGAATTGCGATATGCGACATAATCATCTGTGTGCACTCGAATTTTATAAACTCCACAACCGTACTTGCTGGAAAAGGGCCTCGTACAAATTTGGGCTCACTAATTTAGGAAAGAGTGATGGCGATGGCACGCGTTTTGTTTGTCAACGGAGGGGCGGAAGGTCATATCAACCCTACGCTCGGGGTCGTTCAAGAACTGGTTCGCCGCGGGGAGGAGGTTGTCTACTTTACCTCGGAACAGTTTCGGGAGCGCATTGAGGCAGTCGGCGCAACGGTTCACACGTATGATGGTGTGAAATTTTTCAAGGCGTTCCTAAGTGGGGAGCCAAATCATCTACTCAGTCGAGTGAGTGGGCTATTGCGTACAGCCGAGATCGTCATACCTAGCGTCTTGACGCAGACAGCAAACGAGCGTTTTGACTACATCATTCACGACTCGATGTTCGGATGCGGACGTCTTCTCGCACAAATCTTGAACTTACCCGCCATTAACTCGTGTACGAGTTTCGCATTCCAAAAATCCTCCTTTGATAAAATGCTGGAAAACTTTTCACGCCGCGCACCTGCAGAGGTGAATGAAACGATACAACAGGACTTTCTGCAAATGGTCAGCGCCGTACAAAAGGCGTATGGCGTGGAAGTATCGTCCGCCTACGACGTGTTTTGTAATCCCGCACCAATGACGATTGTCTATACGTCGAAACGCTTCCAACCCGGTGGAGAAAGTTTTGATGACACCTATAAATTCGTCGGGCCGTCGGTTGTGTCCCGCGCGATGGGAGATACTGATATGCCTGATTTGGACGTGGACAATGTCATTTACATTTCGCTCGGTACCGTGTTCAATCGTGCGATAGACTTTTATAAGCTCTGCTTTGCGGCTTTTGCCGACACGAAGTACAAAGTGGTTCTATCCGTCGGCAGGCAGACGCAGATGGAGGAACTCGGGGACATTCCAGACAACTTCATCGTGCGCAACTACGTACCACAACTGGAAGTGTTGCAGCGCGCCAAGTTGTTTATCACGCACGGTGGCATGAATAGCACGAGTGAAGGCCTTTATTACGGTGTGCCTTTGATGGTGCTGCCACAAAACGCCGATCAACCCATTGTGGCAAGGCGTGTGGCGAATATCGGGGCGGGCGTCCATCTAGATGCACAGGCATTAACTCCAGAATATCTCAGAGAAAATGCGGAGTCCGTACTTGCGGATTCGTCCATTCACAGCGTTTGTAGAGAGATTGGAGACTCCTTTCGGGCCGCGGGAGGATACGAGAGGGCCGTAGATGAGATCTTCGCGTATACACGCAGTCTTGGCGTCACTGGATAAGAAACCCATGGTGTACCGTGCGGGACCATCTGTGAGGTGCTCCATGGCTCTCTGCATTCACGGTTCTATGCCTAAGCGATCTCTCTTGCTATCATGGATGCATTCGACACGAAGGAGTGAATATTGTGCAAAGTGTGGGGGAGAAACGCAGCGGTTTTAAACAAGTACTCGGGATGAGACAGGTCCTTGCGATTGCCATTGCGGCCATCTCGCCTACGACCTCTGTCTTTCTCGTCTACGGCGCTGGTCTTTCATCTGCCGGAACGGGTGTGTTCTGGGCGTTTGTCATCGGGGCGTGTATCGCCATCTCGATGGCCTTTTGTTACGCGGAATTGGGCGCGGTGTTTCCAGGGGCGGGAGGCGCCTATACTATTGTCCGGCGCGCCCTCGGTAAACCGTTCGGATTCATCACGGTACTCTTGTTTTTGGTACTTGGAATCGTCATTAGTGCGAGCATTCTCGTATCCTCTGCGACGTACCTAAACTCACTGCTGCCGCAGGTCCCCGTCAACTGGGCCGCGCTCGTCATGATGGTCATCGTCACATGGTTTTCACTCGAGCGTATAGGCGCCGCCAGTTGGGTGGCCATGGCGATGTTGATCATCGAACTGGCCGTCATTTTCGCCTTCATTATGATCTCGTTTGCGGGCGCAAAACATCCCGTATCGTTTCTCATTCACCCGGCGACCGTCGACGCGCATGGCCACTCTGTGGGAATCGGCATGAGTGCGATGTTAGCCGCCGTCGTGCCAGCCCTGTTTGCGTTTAACGGTTACGACTGGCCGCTCTACTTCGCCGAGGAGACGGTCAATGCCAAGAAGGCACTCCCGCGCGCGGTGATGATTGCGGTACTTGCATCGGTCGCGACCGAAGTGCTCGCGGTCGCATCCGCTACCTTGGCGATTCCGAACCTTTCCGCGGCCGTGAAATCGGACGCTCCCCTCACGTACATCGCGCAGTCCACAATGGGGCACGTCGGGGCGACGATTCTCGTCATTGGCGTCGTCATTGCCATGTTCGACACGGGCCTCAGCGGCAACTTGGCGTACGCTCGCATTTACCTGGATTCCGCTCGCGACCAGAGTTGGCCGAGCCCCATCAATCGCTTTTTTTCCAGTATGAACCGTTACAACGTGCCGAAGTGGGGATTTGTCTTCCTCGCTGTTGGGAACATCCTGTTGTGTTATTTCACGTCACTGAATAACCTGATCACGTTTACGGGCGTAATCATCGTAGTGATCTACTTGCTCGTCGCCATTTCTGCCATCGTCATTCGGTTCAAGCACAAATCTGCTGACAAGCGCTTTCGCATGCCACTTTGGCCAATTCCGCCGGTCATCGCCATCATCGGCGTCATTGTCGCCCTTACGCAGCAATCGAACGGGGATTTGGTGAAGACGGCGGTCATCATCGTGGTGGGCGTGATTTATTGGTTTGCGTACCTGCGGGTGAAGAGCTCTCGTGTGGACAGCGGACAGGCAGAGACGTCCTCTCTGGGGTAACGATGTCCGCTGGAATGCGTACAATTCCGCAGGTTTCACGATCGACGGCTTCCTGATGGCCATGTATAATATGTGTATTCTATGCGTTCATGAAACAACATCGAGCGGAACTCGTCTACGATTTTATGCAATAAGAAGCTACAGGCTTATCGATCGCCCGGCACCAGGTTCACAGTCCACGGATTCCAGAGACGCGGGTCGGGACTGTGAAGCGCCTGGTGTTCAACCGTTCCATCATCCACTCGACCAACTTTCCCTTGACCGATACAAAGTAATCAAATCGCTAGAACAGAGAAGTTTTCGTAGCAGGATAGTGCAACAAATTAGCGTTTACGTGCATTTTGGTGTCTTCAGGATGCAGCTATGATTGAAATACATTGGTTAAGCTTATGGTCATCCAGAGAACGTGACGGAAAAATGTAAGCGCTATCTTTAAAGGCAGACATCAAGAGTGGATCGGGGGCCGAATATGAAGCGTAGGATCATCACCGCGAGTTTGGTCGCAATTTTAGTATCTGTTCAACTGATAAGTGGTTGTGACCAAGGTACAGCAGCTGCTTCCGGGACAGAGTCGACCAAAGTTAAAGATGTGACGCTAACCATGTGGACTCATGACCAGGACTACGCCAATCTCTTCACGAGTGAAGAAAAAATTTGGGCAAAGCAATATCCGCAATATCATATTACATTTCAGGCGCAGGTGTTTCCAGCTAGCGATTTCTGGAACAAAGAACTAAATGCGATGGTTTCAAATGAGAGTTTACCGAATTTTTTGGATTTGGAGATTAGTCACTTTTCCCTATTTATGAAACCAGGGGTATTGCCAAAGTACGTATTAAATTTAACCCCCCTTTTGGGTAGTACACAAAACGACCTCGAAAAGTTAACTCCATACACGTATCAGGGTAATGTTTACGCACTGGAAAGCGCGTTGAGCCCAGTTGGGTATTATTATCAGCCTGCAATATTTAAAAAATATGGTATCAAAACGCCTAGCACTACATGGGCCCAGTTTTATCAAGACGGTTTAGAGTTGAGCAAACACGGTATAGCCATGGCTCCTATTGCCGAAGATGGTTCGTCGGCTGTATTTCAGAATCTCTTTTATGAAGCAGGTGGGTCGTTTTTTAATTCATCCGGGAAGATGACTGTGGATTCACCACCTGCCTATACGACGCTCGCATATATCAAACAGTCTGTAGATCATGGCGTATTTAAAATGGTCAACTCAAATACATTTTGGGGTCCCGGTATTTATCAAGATTATGAACAGGGGAAAATCGCGGGTGTAATCGCTCCAGATTGGTACGCAAGTGCAGAGCTAGAGTCGTCGGCTCCCGGTATGGCTGGAAAATGGCGTCTCCAAACAATGCCCAGATGGCCCAACTCTCCTTATACAACTAGTACGTGGGGAGGCACAGGGATAGCGGTTGCAAAGAATACTCCGAACGCACAATTAGCGTGGAGCTTGTTGCGCTTTGTGTATGCGACCCAGGCGGGGCAAGTCCAGCGATTCAATAAGATTGGATATTTTCCAAACATGAAGTCCGCCCAAGCGGATCCGGCGGTTGTAAATCAACAGTTTAGCTACTTTGGTGGTCAGAAAATTGGGTTAATATGGGATGCAGCATCTCGGAAGATACCCGAATATTGGCAAAGTCCGTTAGAGGCCGAATTCCAAACCTTTCTTGGTAACGCACTTGAGTCAGTGTACCTGGATAAACAGAGTGTCAAGGCCGCTATGTCACAACTTGAGGAGCAAATGAAGCAACAGCAATTCTTCGGTTATTGAGTGCAAAGGTCTGTCATGCTGTACTCGGGAGGCAGAGTCTGATGATAGGGATCAAAGCGTTAAGTGACCAACGAGTGAATGTGAATTCTAGGGGGAAAAGCAAGACGCGATCACCGATTGCACCTTATTTGTTTATCAGTCCGTTTTATGTTCTATTCGCAGTTTTTTTTGTATATCCCTTAGGGTTTGCTGCAGTTCTTAGCTTTACAGGTTGGGATCAGGCCTCGCCCATGAAGTGGGTAGGGGTAAGTAATTATCTTCACTTTTTCGCGGATCCGTACTTTAGACAATCAGTCGTCAATACACTGGTTTATATCATCGGCAGTTTAATGATTTCCTTCCTTTTGTCATTACCTTTAGCGATTGCACTCAACAGTAAGCGAGTAAAGGGAAGAACTTTTCTTAGAATATTATATTTTACACCCATTGTGACACCTGGAGTCGCTGTGGTGATCGTCTTCAACATGATGTATGACAAGAACTTTGGTCTATTGAATGCAGTTCTTCATTTGTTCGGTATTCATCCGATTCCTTGGCTGGATAGTACATTTTGGTCTAAGATTTCCGTTTTAGGACTCGTTGCGTGGCAATGGACGGGACTGAATTCGCTATACTTTATCGCCGGCTTGCAAGCGATTCCCCAAAGTTTGTACGAGGCGGCATCCTTAGATGGTGCGAATAAATGGCGACTTATCCGCCACATTACGTTGCCATCTTTATCCCCAATGATGGTATTCGTTCTCATTACCTCATTTGTAGGGTCCTCACAGTTGTTCGACCAACCCTTCATTTTGACAAACGGAGGCCCTCTGAACTCCAGCCTTAGTTATGCCAACTACTTATATCAGCAGGGATTATCATATTTGCATTTAGGGTACGCGTCAGCCATGGGCATGTTACTTTTGGTGGTCGTTGCGTGTATGTCATTCATTCAATACCGGAAACTTTCCCGTGCAATGCAATGAGTGAGGGGTAGGAGGAACCTGTGCATGAAGATAAAAATATCCGATATCTGTATAAATGTTGTGGTATGGATCGGCGGAATTCTGGTTGTTATTCCATTTGTGTGGATGATCGTTAGTTCATTCAAAACGCAGGGACAAATTTTCCAATCTCCTTTTACGCTTCTTAGTAGGCTGAATTTCCACAACTATTCATCGCTGTTTACGCAATGGCCATATTTGGAGTGGTACAGAAACAGTCTGTTGGTAGCAGTTGTCCTAACAGGATTGACAGTGTTTTTCTCGTCTTTAGCCGGATATGGATTTTCAAAGTATCAGTTTAAAGGAAAGTCCTGGATGTTTGCGATTGTCATTATGAGTCTGTCCATTCCGTTTCAGAGTATATTAATTCCACTCTATAGCGAGATGGCCGAAATGCATATTGCAAACAGTTATGTTTCCCTCATTATTCCGTTCATTGCACCGCCGGTAGGGATATTTCTGATGCGTCAGTTTATCTACAGCGTTCCAGATGAATTATTAGACGCTGGCCGAATCGACGGCTGTAGCGAATTTATCCTTTATTTGAGAATCGTCCTTCCTCTACTCAAACCAGCAATGGGTGCATTAGCCATTATTACATTCGTTTCAACTTGGGGGAATTTCTTATGGCCGTTGGTGATGCTAAACGATTCGTCCAAATTTACGTTGCCACTGGGCTTATATTCGTTGTTAAGCGATGCTTCTAATGGAGGAAATGCGCAGTATGGACAAATGCTTGCGGGCGCCGCTTTAGCGAGTGTTCCACCCGTTGTCTTATTTATGTTTATGCAGAGAGCGTTTGTAAATGGTATGACCATGGGTGGGGTAAAGGACAACTGATGGGAACGGAAATGCATGTTCATTTTTGGGCCAAGAATCTGAAGTTGCAAGACAATCCTGTCTGAGCCGAGTATCCCATGTTCGGCTCAGACATTATCTTGTAGCATGTTGTTTCTGTATTGGGTAGGACTCATCCCGTAATGCTCTCGGAATTTTCTTGTGAAATAGTATGGGGATTGAAATCCACATAAGTCAGAGATTTCAGATATTTGTTCTGTCGTTCGCTCAAGCAACCGTGATGCGTGCCGCAACCTAAGTTTAATGAGACACTCGATAATCGATTCCCCTACTTGTTGCTTGAATATATGACTAAGTCGAGATGCGGACAGCCCGACCTGCTTCGCTAACATATCCACACTGATGCCTTCAGAAAAACGTTGTGACATAAGCTGTAATACTTCCTCGACACGTGGATCTAATCCCATATTAGATTGCTGAAGACTGAGTGCCAGAACAATCAACATTTCTTCCACGGCATTCATGGCTAATGCATGCTGATGAGAACCAAGCGCGCGACTATCGCGAATCATTCTTCGAAACACGCCACGGAGCCGGCTTTGAACCGACACGTCTGCAATGCTCGATTGCGTAAATCCAGAATGCGCCCCCATCTGCTGAATCCAAATCAGCCAATCTGCCCTAGGAACGAAATGCACCCAATAAAATTCCCATATTTGTCCTAATGTTCCGTAATGGTGCGGGGTGCCGGGGGACAGAATCGATATATCTCCGCACACACAAGTTTCGATTTTGTCATCGATTTTAAATCCACCTTGTCCGGCCATTGTAAAAGTCAATAGGTAATCCTGTGTTCCTTTCGAGCGACGAACAGAGTAATTGGACGACTTTCGAAAATGGTCAGCTAACACCCCCAAATGGTTCGGGCCTGTTAACTCCTCAGCAGGATCGTATAGGAAATCAGCCATATAAACCATTCCGTTCCGTATCAGAATCTCAATATAATGAGTATAACCCGTAATGAAGATCACGTGAATCGAATCAGCGAGGAGTTGAAATGGGCAAAAACGATTGTTGTATAAAGAGGTGTGACACAACCGGCAATGTAAGGAGGCCAATCAGATGGACGATACTCTGATCACTGAACATGACGTCGAGTTTTTTCATAAAGATGGATATCTGATTGTTAGGAATATTTTTTGCGACGATGAAATCGCAGATCTCAAGAATAACTTTATGGCCATGCACGCGAAAGGTACCATTCCTGGTTGCTTTCAGGCCATTTCTATTGAGGAGGCGCAGCGCAGCGGGGATATTCTCAAGGCCTATCCTCGAATGATGCACCCACATCGCGTCAACGAGATGGCGATGTCCTATATGCTCGACAGACGCGTGATCAGGATTCTGGAGCGACTGTTGGGAGAAGAAGTGATTGCCGCCCAAAGCATGCTGTATTTTAAACCTCCGGGAGCAAAGGGCCAAGCGCTGCACCAGGACAATTTTTATCTGAGGGTTGAACCGGGAACGTGTATCGCGGCATGGACCGCTCTTGACGATGTCGATGAAGAGAATGGTGGATTGTTCATTGTCCCAAACTCGCAGAAGGAAGAAATTCAATGCCCTCATTTAGCCGACTCCGGGAAATCCTTTACAACGGATGAAGTGGATGTACCGGAAGGATTAACGCCCATCCCGGCCATCTTGAAGGCAGGAGATGTTTTATTTTTTAACGGCAATGTCATTCATGGGTCGTACTCCAATCAGAGCAGCACCCGTTTTCGACGGTCATTTATATGTCATTACGCAGGGATTTCAGCTCAAAGGATAGCGAAGTGGTATTTCCCGCTCTATAAGGCCGATGGAACTACTGTCGACCGGGAGGTGAATACGGGTGGAGGCCCGTGCGGTACAGAACACATCGTCGCGTCGGCCCCGCATTAAGTGTCGAGTTCCAGTACGCGGCTAGCTACGGAGCACTGAGGTTCGTTTAGAAGGTGGCAGTTTTCCCATCGAGCTGGTGTAAAAACCGCCCGTAGCCCCAGGGGGGCAGGGCGGTTTTTGTCACTCCACAGAATTTCTCAAGCATCCACCTCATGGGCGCGTATCCTGCGAGGTCCCTTCGTTGGCCTTCCGTACCGCCTCTAAGATGCGTTGCACGAGTGTATCGCTGTCGGGCGCTTCAATCGTCGTCAATTGGATACGACAGAAGGGCTGAACTCGACAGGCGAGGCAGCGGCGACAGCAGTCCACAATCTGCACACCGACTTCCTTGCGGTGAATCTTTTTGAGTCGCCGCACCGCCTCGCGAGAGAGACCGCGGGATACGTTGCGTCTGCAAAATTTAGCCACTCGCACAGTGTGAATCCCCCTGAAGGAACGTGTGAATTGTCCTCAGTTTCTAAGATTCATAGAAGGTAAACTGAATATCTAACGTGCGCAGATAGGTTTGTAAGCCCGCATCTTGAATCGGAATGATGAAGGCGGCTTCGTTTGACTCATTGTGGTGCGAGTGCCATAGGCCAGGAGGAGTGACGAACGCTTTGCCCGTCTCCCAGTCTATACGAACGGGATCGATAATCTGATTGGTTTCTGGGTCGATTTGGTCCCCGACGAGCGTATACGTGCCCGGCGCAGCGTAGGCGACAAAATCGAGGGCCACCGATTTGTGACTGTGCGGTGCCTGGTTCGATCCGACTGGCACGATGCCGTACATGGCCCACAGGACGTGGGTGATGGTCAACGTTTGCTCAAATGTCTGATTGTTCAAGAGGATGGAAATTCGATTTTTTTTGTCTGCATCCGGTTCCTTTGCGACCTCCTGCAGTTTTGCGTCGCATTGCTGTGCACTGAATCGCGTCGGCTGGAACCGAGCTTCTGTCGCGCGAACTCCGAGGTAGTTGAGCAGTGGACTGTCCACGATATAGTACAGGGTCGCGTCTTCATCGGCCGTATGTCTGCTGATACATCCGGCAGGTAACGTCAGGAAATCGCCTTTTGCCCAGCCAATCGTTTTGCCGCTCGCGACAGTTCGCCCTGCGCCTGAAATGACGTAGTACAGTTCACTGGTTGCATTCGGAGACGTCTCGATGGAATCCCCTTGGTTGATCCGGACGAACTGAGCCAGAAGTGAAGGGCTGGTCGCCGGGTAGGGGGTCTTCAACTCGGCCGAGAGGTCCAGCGGGATGACTCTTGTGTCTCCACCGTTGTAGAGCTGCGCCCCAAACTCTTTGATCGGCACGGGCGTGATGATGCCACTTCCGATGGGATCGGCTGCGGTGGAGTATTCGTAAAAACGGGCATCGCCCGACCAATTCTCCGTGATGGTACCGACGGCCAGTTTGCCAGATGGAACCTGCGCTGTCATTCCCTCGACCTCCTTCTGTAAGCGTTTGTTTTTGACATACGTGTCTTGCTCCGATAGGCCTAATATATTCACGTCACATGAGATCCATTTTACAAACCTCGCGGAGTGTACTCGGTGCAGCGACACTCATCTGGGGGATTGTGATGGCGATTTGCTTTCAGAGTCAACACCCATCGAAAGTTCGGTATACGAACACGTACTTGGGATTAGTCGCTATTCTCTGGTATTCTTTATTGCAATTATGGCTGTGTTCGTCATCTCCGATAGGATTGGCATTCTGAGTTGGGGATCCTCCCTGGTTTTTCCCCTTACATAGGATTTTGGTCGACTCGGATTGAACAAACTAGATTTCATAAACCAAAGTGAGACGCCCCCATGCATTCGCACGATTTTCGTTGATGATAGAATGAAACGAAAGCATGTGGTTCATGGATGAATTTGTACAGATAAATCTCCTGCATCGCTGCAGTGTCTTAGAGTTCATTGGAGGAAATGAAATGTCCACATCGGAACTGATTCAAAACTATGACGACTCGTCCATTCACGTACTGGATGGTCTTGAGGCGATTCGCAAGCGACCTGGCATGTATGTCGGGGGAACCGGAGTTCAAGGGTTTCATCACCTGTTCAAGGAAGTCATCGATAACTCGATAGACGAAGCCCTTGCTGGTTATTGTGATCGAATAGAGGTCGTGATTCACGAAGATCAGAGTTTGAGCGTCAAGGATAACGGTCGAGGCATTCCCTTCGGTATGCATGAAACCGGGAAACGTACCATTGAAGTGGCGATGACGGTTCCACACAGTGGCGGGAAGTTCGGCGATAAAGGGAGTGGATACACCGTTTCCGGCGGTCTTCACGGCGTCGGACTGACGGCGGTCAACGCCTTGTCAAAGTGGGTGGAGGTCACCATCTGGCGCGACGGGCAGCAGTACGTTCAAAAGTACACGACGGGCGCTCGGTTTGACCAGGAGGAATTCAAAATCGGATATCCCGAACCTCCCGCCATCACGGAGCTCGCGACGGAACAACGGGGTACGATGATCCGCTTTCTTCCGGACGCCGACGTATTTGGAAACCTGCATTTTCAAACCGGCATCATCGAAGAGCGGATTCGGATGATGGCGTATCTCAATCCGTCCATCACCATCACGTTGACGGATCTCCGTCACTCCACGAAGACGAAGACTTTTTACTACGAGGGTGGCGTGTCGGAGTTTGTTCAATACCTGAATGAGGACAAGCAAACCATTCACGCACCGTTTTCCATCTCGGGGGCGTCGGACAGTATCAGTGTGGATATCGGCATTCAATACTCGGATGGCTATGCGGAGACGTTCGCGAGTTTTGTCAACTGTATCCCCACAAAGAGTGGCGGGACCCATGTGCGCGGCTTTAAGACGGCATTTACTCGCACGTTTAACGATTTCGCCCGCACCAACGGCATCATCAAAGAGAATGAGGAAAATCTCGAAGGCGACCTCTTGCGCGAGGGGATGACGTGCGTCCTGTCCATTCGTCTGCCGAATCCTGAGTTTATTGGTCAAACGAAGGACGAATTGAGCAATAAGGAAGTCCAAAACATTGTGGGCACGATAGTCTCGGAACAGCTCGCTGCTTATTTAGATCAAAATCGCGAGGTGGCTATTAACGTCGTTCATCGCGCCCTGCTCTCGAAGCGCGCACGCGAGGCGGCGAAAAAGGCGGCCGAAGACGTCCGGACTGGAAAGGACAAGAAGGACAAGAATGGGCGGAGAAAAGTCCTCGTGGAGAAGTTGACCGCCCCACAGAGCAATGAGTACGCAAAGAATGAACTGTACATCGTCGAGGGCGACAGCGCAGGGGGTTCCGCAAAGCAGGGGAGGGATTTCAGACACCAGGGTATTCTTCCGCTTCGCGGCAAGTCATTGAATGTCGAGCGGGAGAACGACGTCTCGAAAATCCTGAAAAATGCGGAGATCGCTGCGATTGTCGACTCCATCGGTGCCGGTTTCGGTGCTTCTTTTGACCTCTCGCAGTGCAGATATGGAAAAGTCATTATCATGAGCGATGCGGACCCGGATGGTGGACACATCCAGTCATTGCTCATCACCCTGTTCTATCAATATATGCGGCCTCTCGTCGAAGCTGGAATGCTGTACGTGGCCATGCCGCCGCTCTACAAACTTACCTATAACGAAGGCAAGGGAAAGGCGAAGCAGTCTACCGTCACGTATGCTTGGACGGATGAGGAATTGGACGAAATTCGCGCGGCGTTCGCGAAGCAGAAGATTTCGTTTGAATTACAGAGATACAAAGGGCTTGGCGAAATGAACCCGGACCAGCTATGGGAAACCACGATGTGCCCGGAGACGAGAACGCTCATCAAAATCGACGTCATGGACGCGAGCGTGGCCGAGCGAAGAATCACCACCCTGATGGGAACAAAATCGGAGTTACGCCGGCAGTGGCTGTATGAAAACGTCGATTTTGATTCGTATGAGGAATGAGGAGGTCCTGACTGTTGGATACAATTGATAAAACCATTACGGTAGATATCTCTGATCTACTCGGGGATAGATTTGGTCGATATTCGAAGTACACCATTCAAAATCGCGCCATTCCCGATGCGCGCGACGGGCTCAAGCCGGTGCAGCGCCGCATCCTGTATTCGATGTTCTTAGCGGGGAATACGCCTGACAAGGGGTACCGCAAGTCTGCGAAAACCGTGGGCGACGTGATGGGGAACTATCACCCACATGGCGATACCGCCATCTATGACGCCATGGTGCATCTGGCTCAACCGTTTAAGACGAATCAACCGCTCATCGACGGTCATGGGAACTGGGGATCTATCGATAAAGATCCGGCGGCGGCGATGCGCTATACAGAGGCCCGCCTGTCCTCCTATGCCTTGGAACTCTTGCAGGACATTAAAAAGGACACCGTCAAAATGGTGGCCAATTTTGACGAGACAGCGACGGAACCGGTTGTCCTGCCCGCGCGGCTGCCAAATTTGCTCATCAATGGCGTGTCCGGCATCGCCAGTGGGTTTTCCACCAACATTCCGCCACACAATCCCCGGGACGTGGTACAGGCATGTGTAGCGTACCTGAACGACGAGGACATCAGTAACCAAGATCTCATCGACATCATCCAAGCACCAGATTTCCCGACTGGTTGTGAGGTCATGGACATCGAGGGCATCCGCTCGATGTATACGACCGGGTCCGGTAGTTTCATGATGGCGGCCCGCGTGGAAATCGAACGTCCAAGCAAGCACAACGTTCAACTGGTGTTTTCCCACCTGCCGCACAATGCGGTGAAGCAACAAATCGTCGTCGCTCTCCAGGAAATCGTCTTGAACAAAGACATCGACGGCATCGTCGAAGCGCGGGACGAGACGGACAGGAAACACGGACCCACAGGCGCGCGGATTGTCGTCGAGCTGAAGAAGGGGTTGAGTGATGAGCAAATCGACTCCATTATCGCCTACCTCTACAAAAACACCGACTTGATGTCGCACTACCGCGCGAACATGACGGCAATTGTGAATGGCAGTCCCGAGAAGTTAGATCTCAAGCGATTTGTATCGTCCTATATCAACCATCAGCGGGATGTCATTCGTCGGCGAACGCAATTCGACTTGGCCCGTACCAAGGAACGGTTTCATATCGTCGAAGGGTACATCAAGGCCCTGAACCGTCTAGATGAAGTGATTCGGATTATTCGCGAGTCGAAGGACCGGAAAGACGCAGTCGAGCAATTGACCGAGCAAATCGACCTGACTGAGGTACAGGCCAATGCAATTCTCGACTTACGCCTATATCGGCTAACCAATCTGGAAATCGAGAGCTTTCAAAAGGAGTGGTTGGATTTACAAAAAACCATCAAACACCTGGAAGGCATCCTCGCTTCGCCGAAGCGGTTAGACAAAGTCATTCAAACAGAGATGACAGAGTACGTAAAACTTTATAGCCATCCACGCCTATCTCCGCTCAAACGACAGACGAAGGAACTGAATGTGGATGTCACCATGACCATTCCCGAGGAAGAAGTCTACGTCGTCGTCACAAAGAACGGCTATATCAAGCGGCTTTCAAAGCGTGCCTACATGGGGATAGAGCGCGTAAATGCCATCAATTTAAAGCTTGGCGACAGCGTCCAGGAAACGGTCTTGACGAAGACCACCGACACCCTTTTGATGTTCACAGCCAGTGGAATGTACTATTCCCTGTTGGTCCACAAGCTGCCTGAAGGGAAGTGGAAGGACGAAGGGACACCGCTACATACGGTCGTCTCGATGCCCGCCGAGGAGAAAATCGTCTCGCTGATACCGATTTCCACCTTTGAAACTGACCAGTTACTCTGCTTTGTGACGGTTGAAGGACTGGTGAAGAAGACGGCGCTTTCTGAATACCGCACGGATAGGTCAGTGGCCGTGAAAGGTGTTCGAATCAAAGAGGGCGACGAGTTGAAACACGTATTTGTGACGACGGATGACCACCGGATGGTCGTGACGACACAACGCGGCTACATCGGCGTGTACCAGCAGGCGGAAATCGCCACAACAGGCAAGAGTTCTTCTGGGAGCCGTGTCATCTCACTCACTCGCAACGACCGTGTGCTCCATGCGTATCCTGTTGAACAGGACGTGCCATTTCAGGTCGTATTGTTTGAAAGTCACGGGTTCTTTCGAGTCGTCCCGTCACAGCGCCTGCCTGAAAAGAAACGTGGAATGAAGGGGACGCAAGCGTGGAAGGGTCTCGGGTCTGACGGGTGGATCGTCGGGAGTTTGATGGCAGAAGGGATGCAGAGAGGAGCGTGTATCATCGACAACCAAACCATTCAAGGGTTTGAGATTGACGTGTCACAGAGTTCGGCCCCGCTTCCGTTTGTCACGCTAGAACCGCAGTCGGTTGTGACTGGCCTTGTCTGGATGCCGGAAAAATAGGGATGTGAGCCATCTGTGGCTCCTGCCCGGGGACGGGGGTCCAAGCGACTGTTTGTCGGCTTGGCTCCCCGGCGCAACGGCAACTCATCCATGAAGCCTTGGATACATCGTACGCGAGCGCGTCTACCGCACTTCCGATCGCTCCTGCGCCACAACGCGATGCTGCCCGAGTGCCTGCTGGTTTAGCTCTGCCTCTTCCCAGATTGCCTCTGGCACGACGCCGTGTGCTGCGTCGGTACAATGTGTCAGCCGGTTGCAAGCAGCAATCTGGCGCCGGCGCTCGACGAGGTCGACCTTTCGCGCCTGCGCCAGCGATTCGCGCGACGTGCGCCAATTTGCTGGGGCAAGACGCAATTCGCCCTGTTGAAGTGCGTCTGTGTCCAGGAGATCGATGCGTTTACGACGGAAGCCGAGTTGGACGAGGTCACCCGTCTTCAGGTAGAGGATTCCCCCTCCATGAATGGCCTCCGGTGTGATGTGACCGATGGCTGCCCCATAGGTCACCCCGGAATAGCGGCCGTCGCTCATCAACACAGACAACTTTTGCAAGGCGTGATTGGCGTTGATGTGCTGCATCGGCGTAAACATCTCTGGCATGCCGAACGCCTCCGGACCTTGACCACCAATGACGATGGCCGTTTTCAACAGCCGCTCGTCAATCATCTGTTGAAACAACTGGTCGTAGTCGTCCGCTGGTGTGCCCTGGCCGCCATTCAATCTATACATGTGTGAGAGGACGCCCACCGGAACGATGCGGTCGATCCGCCACGTTTGGGTCAACTGGGGATCTAGTAGATGCCTGTTGGCTTCTTCCTCGTTGGGATAATAGACGATGACGGCGACTTTGTCGTCGAATTCGTCCAGCTGTGCTGTCGTCAACCCGCTGATTTTGACGACGGCGTTCGCGAAGAAGTTACTGCGCAGTACGTCCATGCCGCTGAAGGGACGTCGCGGACTGGACAAGATGATGGGGTTGTCGGTGACGTTCGACGCTGCGAGACCGCGTTTGTCCTCGAGCCTCTCCCGCCATGTCAATGCGGCCATCGTCGGCGCATCCACATCCATCGGCACACCGTTTTGAATCAACTCGTACATGAGCGTCTCCATGCCCCGTGAGGAACCGGCACTGCACTGCATGGCGAGTTCGTAGATATCCCGCCTCTCCGTGAGGCTGTAGTCAAATAGATCCGGAATCGGGTACTCGTCGTACACCTGCTCGATGTCGTACAGGCTAAACGGCTGCCCTGCATAGACCATGGCGGCTACCATGTGCATCATCAAATTGGAGGATCCACCGGCGGCGCTGTGAATACGGATGGCGTTTTGAATGTTCGCTTTGATGAGCCGAGATACGCTGTACTCCGGTTGATTGATCACGCCAAGCATCGCTGCGATAGAGGCGTCAACCTGGGCGAACGTCGGAGGGACTGTCAATAGTTCCACGGCTGGGTGCACGAGGCCGAGGCCTGCGACGAGATCGCGTGAACTGTTGCCTGTGCCGTGAAACGCGCAGATGCCGCCTGCCGCATCACACGTGTTGACCGCGAGAACTTGTTCGTACAGTTTGTGCTCTTCCCTCGTGATGACGCCTTCTTTGACGGCCCTCGTGAAGACGCCTTGGAACGCGGTGTTGGAGGAGCACTGAAGGATGTAGGACATGGCGTCGCGCAGGTCGTCGGCGATGGACTGGAATCCGGTGGACTCTGCGCGGATGGCTACTTGTTCGAGCTCCATCCGAAGCTTTTCTGGAATGGTCCCGCCTTTTAATACGTGTACCGGTGCGAACGTCGCCACGACTGGGGCTTCGCCGCGGAGATTCCGGATGTAGTCGAGTTGCGCGAGTCCACAGACGACGCCCAAGGGCTGTTTGTCGCACCCCTGGATGACAAAGGCCCCGTGGTACGATTGCGCTTCCATGTGGTTTACGACCATATTGGCGATGGCGTGGCGACTTTGCAGGGAATAACTCATACCCATGGTGTTTTGGGCCGTGCCGTCACAGAGCACCGGCGTCGCCGCGTAAAACGGGACAGCTCCGCGATGCCAGAGCGAGATGGCCGCGCGCAGTACGGTTCCGAGGTCCATCACGTGTGCGGGATGATCCCAAGAACCGCCCAAGATGGCGATGCGTGGCGCATTTTCTTCGAGTCTCGTGTAAATTTCATCGAGTGACCAGGTCACAGCGATGTCCGCAACTTCGGGGCCGAGCATTTGGCGCGCTTTATCGAGAAGCGCAGCAACGGTAATTGGTTCGTTTGCCTTCCCTTGCACATTCCATTCGTAGGGGTTAATCGGATTGTTGATGCGAAGATTTTCCACAGGAGAACACTCCTTTAATCACCGCTCGGCTGTCCTTCCGGAAAATCAGAGACGCAACCAGACGGTGCTATCTGCGATTTGCGCAACACAGAATTGATCATATGATAAAGTATATTTTAATAATTCATATGATCAATAAGAATATTCTGATTCTATGAACGCTACTTCGGTATGCAACTTATCGATGTTCGTTCAGAGTGGACGGAGTTTGAAAGCGGTTGACTGGGCTCCCTAAATCATCATATGATTCAATTGTGTAGAAATATTGTGTTCATTCGAAGGGGTGAGTCACATCGCTGGGACGCGACAAGGCGTGTTTGAATCGACGTTAGCCGCCGTGGAGGAGCAGATTCGCAACGGCATCTGGCGTCCGGGCGACAGACTCCCACCCCTCCAGAAATTATCTGAGGAATTGAACGTCGGTATCTCCACGCTTCGAGAAGTGCTTCGGATACTCGAAAACCGCGACGTCATCACGATTGAACAGGGACGTGGCACGTTTATCCGAACAGATCTCGCAGCGACCCACGCGCTTACCCCGGAACTCACCTCAACTTCCTTGCAAGAGTTGTTTGAAGCCAGAAGACTACTCGAACCAGAGCTCGCCTATCTGGCTGCACAACGCGGATTTATGGATGAAATCAGAGACATCGACCGCGCGGCGACGGAAATGTCGAGGCTTATCGAGAGGCGGCAGAACTTTCATCAAGTAGATGTGAAGTTTCACCACCTCATCGCACAGGCTGCTCACAACGAAATGCTATTTCGTATGTTTCAGTCGATAGAGGCCCAATTTCATCAGGGGCGCAGCTTTACCAACATGATCCCTGGCATGATTGAAAAGGCAGCGCACTACCACTTGATCATCGCCGACGCGCTGTGCCAAAGGAACGCACAGCAGGCGAAATCGCTGATGCAGTCGCACGTCGAAGACATGAGGTCGTATGTGCTCGGCAACGCTTCTGTGAACGAAGGCACGACCAAAAGGTGAAGAGAGGGATGTCGCGTGATGGAATGGGCGAGAGACGGTTTGCGGAAATTGCAGTTGCCACTGGGAGACGCGTACGACTTGCCAACTTCCCAAAAGCGGTTTGCAGATGGGGCGCAGTATCGCGTTGAAATCCCGAGTGTCGAAGGGCCAAATGCGATGCGCGCTGCCATCGAAGAGATTAGGCACCACGGCATTCAGGTTCATCGGATCTCACAAGGCAGCGGGATCATGCTGTTAAAGGATGAAGAGATCCTGGAAATGGCCGAACTCGGGTATGAACATCGCATCGAGGTCTGTCTATTTGTCGGGCCAAGGGCGCCCTTTGACATTGGCGCACAGCCGCTTACGCAGGCGGGCAAGAACATCGGGTGGCGACATGCCGGCATGGATCAACTGGTGTACGCACTGGAGGACATTCACCGCGCGTGTGACTTAGGAATCCGCAGCGTCCTGGTCGCAGACGAAGGACTGATCTGGTTGGTCAACGAGTTCAAAGCGCTCGGCAAGCTTCCCAAGGACCTCGTCGTCAAGGTTTCGGTGCTTCAAGGTGCGTCCAATCCGGTGTCCATTCGAATGTTGCAAGACCTCGGCGCGAGTACGTTTAACGTCGCCTCTGACCAGCCTTTGCAGCGGCTTGCGTCCATCCGTCAGGTGGCGGACTTGGCTATCGACATGTACGTCGAAGCGCCCGACGATTTCGGCGGCTTCGTCCGCCACTATGAGCTGCCAGAAATCATCCGCGTCCTCGCGCCAGTCTACATCAAATTTGGCCTTCGAAATGCACCGAACATCTATCCATCTGGAACCCATTTGGAGCAAACCGCGATTCTGTTGACGCGCGAACGCGTCCGTCGCGCGGCACTCGGTCTGGAGATGCTCAAGCGCTACGCCCCAGATGCAGTCGCCTCTGAACTCGCAGGACCTGGACTCGGCATCCCGGTCATCGTGAAAAATCCACACGCTGTCCGTTAAACTCGCACATCCAGTTTGAATTGTACTAGCGCAAAACGAAGTCCATACCACCTAACCTATCGACTAGAAAGGGGCGCATATCGTGGAAACTCGCAATCTGATTGGTGGCGAATACACGACGCCAAAAGCAGGCCAAGTTCGCATCTTGAATCCGTCCAATATCGAAGAGGAAGTCGGAGTGATTCACCTCTCCACCGCCGCTGACGTGCTTCAGGCTGGAGAGGCGGCACGCCGTGCACTTCCGAGCTGGGCGGGCACGACCGGAGCCGCCCGGGGTGAAGTCCTCTACCGGATGGCACAACAATTGGAATCCCGCGCAGACGAAATCGCGACGCTCGCAAGTTCGGAGATGGGAAAGCCGATTTCGGAAATGCGGGGAGAGGTGACCCGCGGGATCCACCTCTTGCGCTACTACGCGGGAGAGGGCGTTCGTGCCATCGGGGATGTCATTCCGGCGAGCGCCACGCAGGTTTTGCAATACAGCAAACGGGTTCCGCTCGGTGTGGTTGGCCTCATTACGCCGTGGAACTTTCCAGTCGCCATTCCGATTTGGAAGATTGCGCCCGCGCTCATTTGCGGCAACACCATTCTGTGGAAACCGGCCGAAGTCGCCTCGCTGACGGCTGCTCGACTCGCCGAAGTGTTTCAGGACGCAGGTTTGCCGGCAGGCGTCCTCAATCTGGTGGTAGGCAAAGGACGTGACGTCGGTGACGCGATGCTCCAACAAGTCGAGTTGGATGCGGTGAGTTTCACCGGATCGACGGCGATTGGACGACACGTGGCGGGGGTTTGTGCCAAGCGCAACATCAAGTACCAAACCGAGATGGGTGGGAAAAACGCCGCCGTCGTGCTAAGCGATGCCGATTTAGCCGTGACCGTGCCGGCAATTCTCAGCGGCGCCTTTCGATCCGCCGGCCAAAAGTGCACCGCCACAAGCCGCATCATCGTGGAAAGTGCAATTTATGATGAACTCGTGGACGCACTGCGCCAAGGCTTATCGACCGTGAAGTTGGGGCACGCGTTAGACCCTGCATCTTACTTGGGACCGGTTGCCTCGCAATCCCAGTACGAGACGGTTCGCTCGTACGTCAAACTCGCCCACGACGACGCGCAGATGCTCTTGTCTGGCGAGACAGACGTGAACGAGGCGAGTGGATACTATGTTCGACCGCTGATCGCCGGTGGCGTAGGCGTGGATCATCCACTGATTCAAGAGGAAATCTTCGGTCCGGTGGCCACCCTTTTGCGCGCACAGGACTTGGATGAGGCGATAGCTCTGTGCAACCAGACCATCTACGGCTTGAGCGCCTCTGTGTTTACCCGCGACGTCAGGCACGGGTTGCGCTTTTTAGACGAGGCGGAAGCCGGGATGGTGCGAGTGAACCTCGAGACGGCTGGCGTGGAATACCAGGCGCCATTCGGCGGTATGAAGCTATCCAGTTCGCATACGCGCGAACAAGGCCAAGCCGCACTCGATTTTTACAGCCAATTAAAAACCTGTGCGGTGTACTACGGCTAAACCGGATCGGTTGACGAGAAAAAAAGTCCCCGTCCTGGCTCGGGTAGGTTCGGTTGAACCGCCCGCCATGACGGGGATTGAGATGATTCGATTAGGAAGCTCTGTAATCAAAGCCCTCCTACTTGCTGCCACAAGGTGTTCCACGATGGAATCAAATCGGCACACGAAAAGACCTATAAATTTTATAAACTTTTAGGGATATAGATGATAGAATATTCAATGATAAGGTCGGGCAGCTGTGAGTCGTCGAGCTGCTTGTCAGTCTGTATTTGTCACCCGTCTCATGTTTGCAGGTCATCGAACTCAAAGGAGGCAACCCATGTCAAAGCAGCAGATTGGCGTTGTTGGACTCGCTGTAATGGGAAAAAACATTGCTTTAAACATTGAAAGTCGGGGCTTTTCCGTGTCTGTGTACAACCGTACGCGACAGCGAACAGATGAACTCATTCAAGAATCCCCGGGCAAAAACTTGCACCCTACATACTCGATTGAGGAGTTCATCGAGTCGCTTGAGAGGCCGCGTCAAATCCTCATCATGGTCCAGGCGGGTGCCCCGACGGACGATACCATCGCGCAACTGATTCCACATCTCGACGAGGGCGACATCCTCATCGATGGCGGCAACGCTTTCTTCCAAGACACGCGCCGTCGCAATGAGGAGCTCGAAGCCAAGGGCATTCGCTTTATCGGCACGGGCGTATCCGGTGGTGAAGAAGGTGCACTGAAAGGACCTGCCATTATGCCTGGTGGGCAACCTGACGCGTACGAGTTGGTGGCGCCCATCTTGACGGCGATTTCCGCGAAAGTAAATGGAGATCCTTGTTGTACGTACATTGGACCGGACGGTGCAGGGCATTACGTCAAGATGGTGCACAACGGCATTGAATACGGGGACATGCAACTGATTTGTGAGGCGTACCATTTGCTCAAGCACGTGGTCGGCCTGTCGACGGACGATTTGAATCGCGTGTTCTCCGAGTGGAATGACGGCGAACTCGACAGCTATCTCATTCAAATCACGGCCGACATTTTCACAAAAAGGGACCCGGAGACCGATCAGCCCATGGTCGATGTCATTCTTGACACGGCAGGTCAAAAGGGCACCGGCAAGTGGACCAGCCAGAGCGCGCTGGACCTCGGCGTCCCACTTTCGATGATCACCGAGTCGGTCTTCTCTCGCTTCCTGTCCGCCATGAAAGACGAGCGCGTGGCAGCGAGCAAAATTTTGAAGGGTCCGGATCTCCCTCCGTTTGAACAGAATAAAGACGAGTTTATCGAGGATGTTCGCCAAGCGCTTTACGCGAGTAAAATCTGCTCGTACGCACAGGGATTTGCGCAGATGCGAGCCGCCTCCGAGGAGTTCGGTTGGGATTTGAGGTTCGGCGACATCGCGATGATCTTCCGTGGCGGTTGCATTATTCGCGCGCGGTTCCTGCAGAACATCAAGGACGCATACGATCGCGACCCGAATCTGAAAAACCTGCTGCTCGATCCGTACTTCCAGAACATCGTCGAAAAATATCAAGGTGCCTGGCGGAAAGTGGTCGCTATGGCGGTTACACACGGCGTGCCGATACCGGCGTTTTCGAGCGCACTCGCCTACTTTGACAGCTATCGTTCGGAAACACTTCCGGCGAATCTGTTACAAGCGCAGCGGGATTACTTTGGGGCTCATACGTTCCGCCGCGTGGACCGTGAGGGCGTTTTCCACTTCAACTGGATGGAATGATTAAGATTTAAAGGTGGACGTGGTGCGGGCGGCGACTTTGTCGCTCGCGCCGTTGATATTGTACGAAAGTGAGGAGTGGTTTCACTCACAAACAAGTTCTCAGCAGCTCACTTTCATGCCGGCAGAGGGGGAGTACCAATGAACCGTCTTGCTTTTACTACGTTCTCGTGTCTCACAATCATCGGCACGTTAGCCGGGTGTTCGTCTTCTCCTCAATCGAATCAACCAACCCGTAATCAGGCCAATGCGATTCAAGGAAATGAAACTGACAATCAAGCGAATACCAGTTCCCTGACGAACTCATTCGCACCGGCGAACGATTCGAATTCTGTCGCGACAAACCGTACATCCAACAGCACAGACACCACAATTCCTCCACAAGCCGATGGAATGCAATTTGCAAAATATATTGCTCAGGCAATGGAACAAGTGATGTCAAGGACAAAGATGCCAGCTATTTTTGCCCCTACGCAACCTACCTTCCAGCCACAGGCCGCTTTTGTGGGCGTGAGCGAAAGTGCGTCTGACTGGAATTACACGGTTCGTTTGTACGCCACACCTACGTCAGTTCCTTTGAACGATCCTAGTATAGGTCAATTATCCGCAGCTTCTTTTATGGGCATGTTTAGTGGAAAGTACTACGGGAGCCACGAGGCAGCCATGAAGGAACTTGCTTCAGCGTTCTATGTACAAAAGGTTGGACCAGCTAGTTCGATAGATACGGGTGGTGTCATGAAGCAATACAGTACGGGTCAGCAATACAACACTGGTGGGTCAACGAACTACCAATTACCACAAGATGTAATTGAGTGGCAGATGGGGAGATGGAAAATCGATGTGTTTGGCGCACCTTCGATTGATTTTATAAATGAAGCCAAACAAGTCGATTCCTTTATACAGACCCATGCCCTCCCGCCAACCGACGGTCGAATCCTGATTAATCCTCACGCAACTGGCAATCCAGTTACACAAATTGGATGGGTATTCGGAAACGAATTATTTGAATGTGATTGCCCTTCGCCGACGATGACACAAATATTGGATGCCTTAAGGATGGCAGTTTCTATGCGTGAATACGATAGTGATAAGGTCACTCCATAAGGCGTAGGCAAACCAGCTTGAACAATTGGCTGCGCAGGCGTGGGGCAGGATACGCAACAAATCGCTAAAAATTTCGAAATCTATCTCTTTTCATCGCGTTTCGACGGACTTCGCAACGAAGGTGCGAGACAATATGAATGTCCGTACACGATGCTGGCGAAGGGTGGCGATGGAGTGGAGATGGATCTCGAATCTACTTGCACATATACGCTTTCAGATATTGCGCGGAAACTAAATCGTCCACGCACGACGGTCAAAGAATGGTCGGATTTGTTCCGCGAATACCTGCCGACAGTTGGGACTGGGCGTACGAGGCGATACGAGGAATCCTCTGTCGATATATTTGCCGCGATTGCCAAGATGAAAGAGGTAAGTACGCCGAACGAAATGATCCGCCGCACGCTGCAGCAGAGCGTGCAGGAAATAGCTGTGACCACGGAGGTCGAACCGAAGCCGCTGATGATGCAGATTGCCGAAAGTTACACGCAAATGCTCGAACAACTCAAACGTATGGAGGATGAAAGACGGCGCCAACACGATGAGTTGATGAATTGTCTGCGCGCCTTGGCGATGGAACACGAGGAGCGCATCGACAAGGTGCAGCTTACACTAGCATCGGAGAGCGCTGAACTGAAAAAGCGAATCGGTCGATTGAGCGACGCACTGTACTTGGTGGTCGAGCAAAATGAGACGATGAACCGCATCGTGGTTGATCGTGAAGAAACGTGGTTGCAATCCATCCGCAGCATGCAGGAAGTCAAACAAACGTTCGAAGAGGTCGCGGCGTCGATTGAGCAACAGAAACCCAAACGTGGTTGGTGGCCGTTTGGGAGAAAATGAGGACCTGCCTTCGTCCTTCACGGAGGCTCGTGACCCTCGAGCACGGTCGGTCCAGTTACAAAGACAGGTGCCGTCAGCGGCACCGAAGTACGGTCTTTGGTCATGGGCATATCCACGTAGATCCACCATCCATCGGGAAATGACGAAAACCCCAACCACATCCGAAACCATCGCACACCAGTGAATTTCACCTCTTTGTGTGGTCCTATGGAACAAAATGGGTTTAAACCCTACTTTTTCCGTTAGCTTTGACATTATTGCGTACCTCATCTAGAGTCATATGTCGTTATAGGAATCCATGATCTGTGAGGTATCAACAAATGCGCGAGTCTAGAATTGGAGATGCGATTGCAGCACGGTGGGGTTGGTTGGTGCTGGTGTGTATCGGTGTGTCGTATCTACTGGTGTTCACACAGCGTACCGGGCCCGGCGTTATCTCCGACCAGCTTCAGGCGGAATTCCATATTTCTGCGGCGGTTTTGGGTTCGATTACGAGCGTTCAATATCTCTTGTACATGCTGTTGCAAATTCCCATCGGACTATACGGAGACAAGTCAGGGCCGGAGCGGATGCTCGTGATGGGCGTGCTTTGCGATGGCGTTGGAACCCTTGTCTTTTCATCCGCCCACAGTTTTGATTGGCTGCTTGTAGGTCGGGCAATCATTGGATTAGGGGATTCCTTAATCTGGGTAAACATCGTACTTATCCTCGCCAAATGGTTTGCTAAGGGACGGTTTGCGGCGGTTTTGGCCGTCGTCAATACGGCAGGTAACCTCGGTGCCTTGGTGACCAGTATTCCACTTGCAGCATGGATTGCTGCGGCAGGGTGGCACCTCCCGTTTACTGTGATCGGAATTCTTCTTGTGGTCGCGGGTGTCGTTGATTTTATTGTTCTTATCGGAAGTGGGCCAGCCCGTGCGGCGGCGATGGAGAAAGCGGGTAACGTGCGGGTTGAACGGATACCCGTGGGGAAAATGCTCGCGGATGTCATCCGGGATCGACTGGCGTGGGCAACATTTTGTTGTCACTTTGGTGCAATGGGGACGTATCTGTCCATGGTCAGTATGTGGATTATCCCATACTTTATGGATGTCTACCGCCTTCCGCGTGCAGAGGCCGCATGGTTCACTCTCACTGCATTCATCGGGGCGCTGGTGGCGAGTCCAGTGATGGGGTGGCTAAGTGACCGGCTGCACGACCGGCGACGACCGTACTTGACGACGCAAACACTCGGCACAATTGCTTGGCTGGCAGTCGTCCTCTGGCGAGGAGAGCCACCCCTTGTCGTGTCGGGGATCATCATGTTTATCGTTGGATTTGGCTGCGGGAGTAGTCTGCTGACGTTTGCCGTCATCCGCGACCGGGTTCCAAACGAGCGCGCTGGTGTTACCTCTGGATTTGCAAACACAGGTGGGTTTCTCAGTGCAGTCTTGTTGCCCGTGTTGTTCGGAGCGATGATCGACGCGGCTGGGGGAGCAACAGGGGCCACTCCACAAGTAGCACGCCACGCATACGGTATCGCATTCATCCTACCTACCGCGTTTTCGTTTGTCGGTGTGATGGGGAGCGTTCTGCTTCCGAAGCGATTGAGCAGCCCCGCTATCCGTCATGGTTAAAATCAAACGCGGTTGTCTTTGTACCTCGAGTATGGGCGTCAGATAGTGATGTGAATTCGTTTTGATATGGATATTTGTGGGTGCACAGCGGGAGACGCGGAGGCTATCGGGTATCGGTAACTACCGCGTCTCTCTTTGTTTGGCTAAGATGATCACGATCCCGGTACTTCGCTTCAACTGTGTGGCTACTGGCTTCGCGAGTAGTCGATACCAAGGCTGACGGATTAGAGGTGCAGGAGTGGACCCGACCTGCGCTGAATTCAATCTGGGAGGATGAGTTGGGTAGAGAGAGGAGCAGTCTCGATGCATGTAAACGAACTCTGGAATCCCGGGGGCATCTTGTCTTATGAAGCGGGAAAGCCAGTCGAAATTGCGCACCGGGTATTCGTTGAACAACCAGTTGAAAGGGAATGGGAAGTGGCGTTCGCGGGTGCGCTCATTGAACTATCCGTGCGCTTTGGGCTAGAGCTCCCGCGGCTCCCGCGAGAACTTCTCGAAAACGTGTACGTCGCGTCTGGAGATCTGGGTATCAGCTCAACGGCAGACTCCGGGTCGACGCCTGCGCATCACAACTCCCGCCAGGAGCTAGGGGTGGGCCGCCTGCAGTTGGTAATCGGGGCTTCACGGGCATGGTTGGCCTCCATCCTCGGATCTGGTGTCGATGCGGATGCGTTTTTTGCGCAATACGACGCGCTCGACGCCGACGAGGGACTTGTGTCTGTCGTCGGAGATCGGTTCGCGGTGGCCGCGGGAAAGACGCCTTTAGCCATGTTGGATGCGGTTCGCGCTGTAGCCTCAGACAACATGGGACGCGAATTCCCGAGTCGCTCTGCGTTCGTCGTGAAACCGCAGGATGCAGCGCGGTGGAGGTCAGAGGATAGCACACTCTTCGAGTCACCGTCGCGTCAAGTCAGGTTAGAGAACCTATTTTCCACCGACGGCGTATTTCGAGATGTTGGTGACATACTTCCAGAGCTTGATGCGACATTTCTGGTTGCTTCAGATGTTGCCCTATCGGAAGTGTTGATGTTGGCAGGACGCCTGGGGCTGGAAGCCGGTCGCGTCCGCTTTCCAGTAACCTGTCTGGAGGACACTTATCGACCGTCCTCACGAGTGACTTTTCAGATTCGTGTGGACGAACAGGCGGCGGAAGGTTCCATCGAGATTCAACACAATTCGATTGTGATAGTCGGCCCGTCGGAGGATGACCTGCGCGATGTGATCCGCCACCTGGTGGATGAGTGGTTTGACAATCGAGACGACGTCACGTGCTCGAGTTGGCAGGGCAAATTACGCGCACTACAGAGTGCCCACCCAGATATTCAGACGCGGGCCGAATGTGAACTTGAGCTCAGCCGACTGACATATGAGCAAGTTGCCATTCAATCGATCACGGCGCCCTCCCATTTGGCAAAGGCAATCCAGCCATGGTGTACTGCTCGCGGAGTCGATGTTTGTACGCTGCCCGCGCCGCTTCTGTGGCAGGAGAGTTGGTCCGGCACGAGCGAGTTGGATACCATCGGGCAGCAACTTGTCGAGGCGATGGCACAACTCCACGTGAGCATCGATGGCGCTCCGGCACGCTTGACTGACGCTTCATCTGTCACGCCAAACGACACCCTTGTCATCGAAGTTTTCACGAGTGAATCCAACGAGAGTTTTCAAGCACACCAACCTGAATTCCTCGCTGCGGTCCGCGGACAGGGGGAAGCCGAACAGTTCGCGCCACGGGTTCAGGTGGTGTATCGCGATGTCATGAAAGCGGGATTTCACTGGATCATGGATGACGTCTTGCCCGAACTGCGCTTGTATTCCGATAAAATTGCGCACGTCGAACTGAAGGCGCAAAAGGTATCCCAGGAATCCGGATTGCTCGATATGCCCCAGCGGTTTTTGCAGGAGTTGTTTCCCAGTGACGCCGTCCTCGCCCGTGAATTAGACATTCCCGTGGAGCGTGTGACACTCGCTTTACTGGACGAAAGTGGGCCGATGTATGAGGTGACGGCGTCGGATGACGACGGCAACCTCATCCGCGCGTGGACGTGGGAGAGTTTGACACAAACGCGCCGCTATGCGCCCGATGATGCCGACAGTCCCTCTGTAGTGGTTCCGGCCGCGGGATTCCGCGTGAGCCGAGTGGCGACAGATGGCCAGCGAGATGTGTTGAAAGTCTCTGTGATTCCTACTATATATTCTCTGTTTTGGGATTGGTTCCAGCGCGACATCATCTGTCACATTCCCCAGCGTGTGGTCGATGTAGAGAGCCCGACGCCGTTCGCGCGCCTCGAGGTCGAGGTATCGGTAGACAGCCCCGAGACGAGACTGGGCGTCTACGAGGAAGTCAGTTCTTTCCCGGAAGCGCTGCACGAGGAGATTTATTTTTACTCCCTGCACGCATTTCAACGATATGCGAAGCAAGTAGGGCAGCCAGCGTGGATGACACCCGGTGCCGTGATTCCACTCGTTCACGTGGCGCCAGGTTCACCCCGAGCGACCATCCGCCTCTACGGACACGGACCAGAGGAAGCCGTCACGGTCCATACCGAGACTGGCAAGCGATTTATCCGGGTAGATCCGGTGCGCTCAAAAACCGAGTGGGCCGCAGTGGAGGTCAGTGGAGTCGGGTTTTGCGACGGTCATTCGCGTGTGTACGTGTCCTCTTGCCCGTCGCGTGTACCCGCTCTGGATTTCACGCGTTGGTTGAGTGACAAACCGCTTGAAGACCGCACTGTGAACGGGTGTGGCAGTTCATCACTCAGGTCGTACTTTCCGTCTGCACCTGCAAGTGAGCTCCCGAACGTCCAATCGAACATCTGGCAAAACGAGGACGTGGCCCATTGGCTGATGAGTCACAATGCCCATCTCCCTGGTCGGGCGTGGGTGATTGACACCTCGTTTCAAGGGCATCCCATCGTAGCGGTCGAGCTGCGCGAACCAGCCCCAGAAGAATATTTGACCAGCCGTTCGAAGGACATTCTGTATAAACCGTCTATCTTTGTCGTCGCACGCCACCATGCCAACGAGGTGTCCAGCACCAATGCGACGCTCATCCTGATTGCGAAATTGATAGAGAATCCGCATCTGCTTCGGGATTGCAACGTCATCGTCATTCCGATTCAAAACGTCGACGGGGCACAATTGCATCGTCAACTCATTCAAGAACACCCATTTTGGAAGCATCACGCCGCCCGCTTCAACGCATGTGGCTTCGAGTTCGGGCATCACTATTTCCACGAGGACACACCCTTCGGGGAAAGCCGAACGTTTGCTCGCGTGTGGGAACAGTGGAAGCCAGATGTCGTGATCGATGACCACGGAATTCCCTCCCACGAATGGCTGCAACCGTTCGCGGGCTACAACAGTCCACCGTCCTTCCCTGTCTCGTATTGGATTCCTCACGCGCAGATCTACACGATTTGGTGTTCGTTGCCAGCGCAATACGACACGGCAGATGGACCACTGAGGGAAATTATCTCCCGGACACTGGCGAGCGATGACGCCATTCGTGAGAGAAATCGCATTTTCTTGGAACGGTATATGAAGTGGGGGACTGCATTTCACGAGGAGAAATTCCCGGTCACAACCGTGGACGGTGTGATCACCTATCAGTGGATGGTGACTCCGGAGCCACAGAGCCGCGATTTGATTGCGCGGTTTCCCAACTGGGTCACTGCCGATATTGTTACGGAAGTGAACGACGAGACGGTGCACGGTGAAGCGTTGACCGAGGTCGTTCACGCGCACAGCAAAGTACACGAGGGACTTTGGCAATGGGTCACGCAAGTGTCGACGGTTGTGAACCGCGACCACACGCCGGGAGGAGCGACAGGATGCGTCGCACTTTCACGGCGACGCCCACTCAAGATGCGGGGAGTGTAACACATCGGCGTGCGCCTCCGCTGTATCTAGTGTGACGGAAAACAACACCGTCAATCAGTGGCAAAGTGCTGTGGGGCACGTGTCCATCTGGACTGTTCCTCACAGCACAGCAATTCGTCCCCCGGTCTACGAGGACGTGTGAGGATGCATCCTCACTGGTTCTGATGGCGGATGTATTCGAGGTGCACAGACCCTAGTGAGACAAGCGAATTGTATTGAGACTTGACAAAATATTACGCATTTACACATTGCAGTGCCTATGCTAAATTATAGATAATAAAGTCATTGGAATAATGAACCGGGATGTCTTTCGCGTAATCTATCAACATGAATGTGATTAGGACTCCGGTAAGCGCTATCAATTCGGCGTGATCATCGTGGGTTGGAACGATGCTTCCCACGAACCGAAACGGACCATTCGGAGGTGGTGATAGATAGATTGCTACACCTTGTTACGCCTACCGGAGGGACCGACGAGTCACCGTTTGGAAACCGCTTACACAAACCGTCTTGGCATCCGTGGTTCGGATTATCAAAAGGGTCGGCGAACGGTGATTTCATCGGTGTCAGGTTAGTCTACTTAATTCGTGGGGGTCATCAAAAAACGCAGAGGATTATCTTTTGACATTGTTAGATTAATTCACAAAATCGCTTGATGTAAATCTGGGTGATGCTATCATCCAAGATAGTAATGGTTTCATGAGAATACATGTTGAGGAAGACGCGGTCTACGGTTAGAAAATATTGAATGTTTCGCAGTTCTGAAAGTTGGTGCCATGGCGTCTGTTCGGTTAGTTCGTTTTCCGAGCAAACAGGCAGGGTTGTCGGAATGTCTGTCTCATTAAACTGAAGAGTTGCAATTTTAATGTGTTCGCGTGCTTGAGCACCTGATCGGTGGCTGCGATACAGTTTGTACCACTTCAGATTCATGCCGCCATCTAGGGCCTCGAGGCATCCGCAAAACATTGAATCTGTTGAATCGGGAGGGGTCGATTATATGAAGAACAAAAGTTTTGGTCTTCTAGCGGTTGGTGTAACAGGTTTAGTTTTTACGTTGTCCGGATGTGGTATTACCACGAACAGTGCGGTAGCAACCGCCGGCAAAGGCACCGATACTGGACTGAAGTGGCGTAACTACCCGAACGTCGATCCGTCTTTGAAAGGTCAAACCATCACCATTCTGTGGACGGATACCGGCGGTACGGCACAGAAGGCAGACGAGGAAATTGAGAAGGAATTTACTCAACAAACCGGTATCAAAGTCAACAATATCGGCGTCGACTACAACAGCGTGTACAACAAAGTCATGACGGACGTGATGTCCAATTCCTCCGACATCGACCTCGCTGAAATGGACACCATTTGGGCTGGTCAGTACTATGCTGGCAAGGTTGCTGTCGATTTGACAAATGTGATTCCGAAGAGCGTTCAAGAGGAATATACACCATCGGCGCTGACATCGGTGACGTACGACGGGCACATCATGGCCGTCCCTTGGTTCTCCAGTACAAAACACTTCTATTGGAACAAAAAATTATTCCAAGAGGCTGGGTTGAACCCGAACGATCCACCTACCACCTACGATCAGCTTTTGAAAGATTCTCAGATCATTCAACAGAAATTGGGGAGCAAAGGGATTTATGCGTCCGGTTGGTCTTGGGAACAAGCCGAGAGCCTGACTTGCGACTACGTCAGTTTCTTGGGCGCCTACGGTGGTTCGTTCTTTAACTCTGCGGGGCAGCCAGAATTCAATAGCCCCGGTGGCATTCAAGCCTTGCAGATGATGCAGACGCTGTACAAGAGCGGAACGGTCGATCCCGCCAGCCTGCAATGGAATGAAACCCAAGTACAAGATGCCTTTGCCGCCGGTAAAATCGCCATGATGAGCAACTGGGAAGGTATGTATCCCATGTTGAACGACCCAACTCAATCGCAGGTGGTCAATCAAACGGCAGCCACGATCCTTCCCGGTGAAGGAAATGTGAAATCTGCGGCCGTCACCGGTTCGGAAGGGGTCGCCTTGCTGCAAAGCAGTAAGCATAAAGCGGCCGCCCTTGAATTCTTGGAATTCTTGGCCTCGAAGCAATATCAGTTGACCGAGTTCCAGTTGAACGGTCAATATCCGACCGTCTCTTCGTTCTACAGTGATCCAGATTTCAAGAAAGCCGACACGACCCACACGATGGGGATCATGGAAGAGCAGTACAAATACGGGGTTAACCGCCCGAACGCCCCGGGCTATGTAAGTTGGTCGGACATCCTGAACGCACAACTTCACAGCGCGATTATGGGCCAAGAAACCCCGAAACAGGCTTTGGATACCGCACAGACGAAAATTGAGCAAGCGATTAAGCAGGCAGGCACCAATTAAAGAGAAAGCGGGCGGCGTACGTATGGTGGGCCGCCCGCCGTAGAGGAGGCAGACCATGCGGAAGATGTCAAAGCTAAAACGAGGGGATCGCCTTTTTGCATACGCCCTGCTGATTCCAACGGTGATCTATTTAGCCTGTGTGTTCGTCTACCCAATTGTGCAATCGCTCTGCTGGAGTTTCTTGCATTACGATCTATTGGACGGCTCTCCTGTGCACTTTGTTGGTTTTGGCAACTACGCAGAGATTTTAGCGAGTGGTCAATTTTGGTACTCTTTGTGGAATTCAATCTGGTTCACGCTATTTACTTGTTCGGTGGAATTGGTCCTCGGATTCTTTTGTGCCTTGTTATTGAATCAAACCTTTCCCGGGAGAACGTTCTTTCGGGCCTCCATTATCATTCCTTGGGCATTGTTGACGATGGTCAATGGTTTGCTTTGGGATTACATGCTGCAACCTGGGACCAATGGCGGCGCTTTGCAAATTGTGTTGCACGCATTACATCTCTTGCCGCAAGCTAGCAACCCGGTTTGGCTGGCCACCATCACGGGAACCGTATTTTGGGCTGGGGTCGCTGATATTTGGAAAATGACCCCGTTTATGACGTTGTTGTTATTGGCTGGTCTTCAATCACTCCCAGGAGAGTTATACGAGGCTGCCATGCTCGACGGTGCTGGTTTTTGGAAGAAAATCCGGTATGTAACCATTCCTCAAGTCATGCCGGCGGTCATTATTGCCGTCGTCCTTCGCGTGATGGGGGCCTTCCGCGTGTACGACATTTTGACGGAGTTCACAGGGAGTGATACGACGTCTGTCACGTACCTCACCTTCGATAACGCGTTTCGCTATTTCTACCTCGGCAAAGCGTCAGCGATGGCTTGGCTTAGCACGCTGTTCATTATTGGGCTGATTATTTACTACATTCGTATTTTGAAAAAGAATATGGATGAGGCTTGAGGTGAGAGCGATGAAAAAAATACAAAAAACAAGCACCGATATCATTCCTACAGGTTATCTATGGACGGGATTGATTCTTCTCTTCCTGTTTTCAGTATTACCGTTTATCTACATGATCGGTTCATCGTTTTCATCGCAACTGGAGTTGAACGAAGGACACCTATTTCCTCACCATCCTACGCTCATCAACTATGAGCAACTTTTTTCAAACTCAGGACCGTATGTCGCAGAATTGCGGGCGGCGATGGGGAATAGTTTAGAGGTTTCCATTCTGACGACGATTATTTCGCTCGTCTTCGGCTGTTTAGCGGCCTATGCGTTTGCTCGCATTCGGTTCCCATTTCGAATGACGGGTTTGTTCGCGATTCTATCGATGCAGGTGCTCCCGTCAGTCAGCATCGTCGTTCCACTCTACATGCTCTTTCGAAGCGGGTTTTCCATCCCAATTCCGTTTACGGATCTATCTTTTCAATTGACGGGACCGCTCCTCGACACGCCGTGGGCACTGATCATCGCCTACTGTTCAGGGACGATTCCATATGTCGTCTGGATGGTTACGGGGTATTTTTCAGTGGTTCCAAAAGAACTTGAGGAATCCGCGTATGTCGACGGATGTGGACGCCTTGGTACCATGTTTCGGATTATTCTGCCTCTCTCGATTCCCGGTTTGGCCGCGACATTTATTTTCAGCGTGCTGAATAACTTTGATGAGTTTATGTTTGCAAATGCGTTTACAACGACGTACAACTCGAAGACCATTCCCATTTTTATTGCCGAACTCGTAGGGAAACACTCGCTTCCTTGGGGATTGATGACGGCGGCTGGCGTCGTTGCAACCATCCCATTCGTCGTGCTTTCCATGATTTGCTATCGGTGGATTGTAACCGGTGTAACCGCGGGTGCAGTGAAAGGTTGATTTAGATGAAATACGTTCTTGGATTAGATGGCGGCGGAAGTAAAACATTCGCTGTAGTCGTGAACGAACATGGAGATCTATTGGGGAAAGGGGTGGCGGGTCACGGGAATTATCAAAATTCCAACGTGCGGATAGGCGGAGCGCTCGCCAACTACAAAGCGGCGATTCTGCAGGCGCTTGGCGAGGCAAACTTGACGATTGAACAAATCGATTTTGCGCAATTCGGACTTGCTGGGGCGGATCGGGAAAAGGATTTTAGGATTTTACGCCCAGCGGTCGCTTCCCTTGGGTTTCGGAACTGGGACATCGTTTGCGACACGTATGAAGGACTTCGTACGGGGAGCCGAGACAATGTCGGCGTCGTGCTGGTATGCGGTTCGGGTACAAACGCCGCCGGGAGAAATCCGGCTGGAGAAACCAAACAGATTGGCGGGTTTGGCTACCTGTTTGGGGATACTGCCGGGGGCCATCACTTAGCGCAAGAGGCATTTCGCGCGGCTTGCCGCGATTTTGAGCGGCGTGGTCCGAGTACCTCGCTGCGGCAAAAAATTGCGAGCTACTATGACAAGCGCGATATGGACGAAGTACTCGATCACTATTATGACAATGAACTCTACCACACGCATTTGGACATGTGTAAATTGTTGCACGAAGCGGCAGATGAGGGCGACGAAGTCTCTGTCAGAATTCTCGAATGCATGGGACGCGAACTAGGTATCGCCGCCAACTCCGTGATTTATCATCTAGGCGGCTTTGACGACATGGATATTCCCATCGTTTTAGTTGGGTCTGTCATTCAAAAAGGTAGAAGTAAATTCTTGTTGCAAGCATTGCACGAAGAGATTGCAAAAGAACATCAGACATTTCATTTGGTGATTCCGGAAATGGCGCCCGCATTTGGCGCTGCTTTAATTGGAATGGATCAGCTCGGTATCCATGTAAGTCAATCTATAGAGGAAAAATTTATTTCCTATGGAGGCTACCAATGATGAAAAGTGAACCATTGAAAATCGCGGTGATTGGCGGCGGTTCCTCGTATACCCCAGAGCTTGTCGAAGGGGTCATCAAGCGGTACGAACAAATGCCTGTGAAAGACTTGTATCTGGTGGATATCGAAGAAGGGCGACACAAGCTGGAAATCACCAGTGCCCTCGCAAAGCGCATGGTCGAAAAGTCGGGGCTTCCAATCCGCATCCACGCGACGTTGGACCGTCGAGAGGCCATTGACGGTGCGGATTTTATCACGACGCAACTGCGTGTCGGACTGCTCGATGCCCGTGCGAAGGACGAACGCATCCCACTTCAATACAATTGTATCGGTCAAGAAACCACTGGTGCCGGAGGTTTTGCGAAAGCGCTTCGCACCGTCCCGGTTTTGTTAGGCATCGCGAAAGACATTGAAGAACTGTCCCCAGACGCTTGGATGTTCAACTTTACAAACCCAGCAGGCATCAATACGGAAGCTGTTTTGAATTACAGCAAGGTAAAATCGATCGGCCTTTGCAATTTGCCAATCGGAACTCAGATGCAAATCGCGAAGTTGGTCGACTGCAATCCGTACGACGTAAATTTAGAGTGGGTCGGGCTCAACCACTTGAACTGGTCGTCAAAAATCCTCGTGAACGGCGTGGACGTGTTGCCTGAAGTTTTGAGAAAAGCACCTTCTGCAAAAGGGCTCACGATGAAAAATATCCCGGATTTCGGCTGGGACGCTGAATTTTTAGAGTCCCAGGGCATGCTGCCGTGCAGTTACCTGCGCTATTTCTACATGACGGACGATATGCTGGCTGAAGAGCTCGAAGCTGCGCGTACCGTCGGCACGAGAGCTCAGGTCGTCAAACAAGTGGAGGCGGAACTATTCGAGTTGTACAAAGACCCGGATTTGAGCGTCAAGCCAAAGCAGCTCGAACAGCGCGGCGGCGCTTATTATTCCGAGGCCGCGATGAATTTGATTCATTCTATTTACACAAACCGAAACGACCAACAGGTCGTCAATGTGCGCAACAACGGCCTGCTCGATTTCTTGCCAAACGACGCATCCATCGAAGCGAACTGTGTCATCAACGCGGAAGGGGCTACGCCGCTGCAAATCAAGACGCCGATCCCCGGGCACATTCGCGGTTTAATTCAGGTGGTGAAGGCCTACGAAACGGCGACTGTCGAAGCGGCCATGAGTGGCGATTACGGTTTGGCGCTGCAAGCTCTGACGCTTCATCCACTGGTCACTTCCGCGAAGGTTGCGAAGAGTATCTTGAACGACATTCTGACACAGCACAAAGAATACCTGCCTCAATTCTAATTAGAAGCCCCCACGTGGGGCTTTTTGAAAATGGAGTGATTGCTGTGCAACGGGTCGAAATTCGACAAGTGCGTCACCGACACGAATTAGAAGCGAGTTTTGATTTATGGGGGCTCGTGTTTTCCAACGAAAGCCGTGAGTTTTTTCAAGAACGATTAGATTTTGACACCCATTACGCCGATGAAACGACTTGGATTGCAAAAGTGGACGGCGTGATTGCTTCCGCGATACAAATTTTTCCGTACCGTGCACGGCTCGAGAACCTGGAACTGCTCGTAGGCGGAATTGGAAGCGTTGCGACACACCCCGAATATCGAGGCAGAGGGCTTGCACAGGAGATTTACACGCTCAAATCCACTGGATGCAGGAAAGTGGGTACGATTTATCCTTGCTGTTCACTGGCATTCACGATTTTTACAAGCAGTGCGGCTGGCAGCAGGTGTTGGAGAAGCAGTATGAGGTCAACACCCAGCAGTTAAAACCGAGTGGCAATCACCTGACACAAGGTGGGCTCACTCCGGCAGGCCATGAGCTCGATGAAATTGTGCACGTTTATGATCTGTACAATCGCCATCGGACAAATAGCATGGTTCGCTCACCGGTATACTGGCGGGACCAACTACGTTGGCGCCATGAGACGCTCAGTCGCAACTTCTATGTGGCCATCGAGGATGGAGAGATCACCGCCTATCTTCGCCTGCGTGTAAAAGATGCGATTTCCATCGACGAGGCAGTCTATAAACCTGGACATGAGGATACGATGGTTTCGTTGTTTGAAAAATTCAGCCTCGAACACCCAGGTCAAGACATCGAACTGCGCATCCCTGACGACCACGCATTGGCTCGTTTTTTTCACGAGCAGGGCGTGTCGCCAACTTCATTCGACGGCGCGATGTGGCGTTTCTTCGACTTTGCGCGGCTGTTGAAAAAAATGGAGCCGATTCTTGCAAAGCGTTTCACAAATGGGCAGCTCGACGATCAAGAAATGCTCCTTCGATGCGGTGATCAGGCCGTATCGCTGCTCGCCAGCGAGGGGGATGTCCGCGTGATCCCATACGACGGTTACCCGAGGTATCATTCTTGTTTGACCTTCAGCGAAGCCGATTTTTTGACGCTCGTTACACAAGGGGCGCAGGCGCTTGAGGACGGCAAGTTAAAACGACATCCAGCGCTCGAATCCCTGTTTCCGAATCAACATTCCATCATGTGGGATTCTGATTTCTTTTAACCCAACTCGTCAGTGCGAATGAGGAGGATTTCGTGTGAAACCAGTGAAAATCGTCATCATTGGAGCAGGTAGCGTGTCGTTTGGCCCGGGGTCGCTGCGGGACGCCATTCAGATGAAAGAGCTCAAAGGAAGCGAGCTCGTCCTCGTCGATTTGAACGAAGAGTCGCTGTGCTTGGTCGAACAGTTGGCGAACAGGATGAATGAAGAAGCGGGAACCGGGATTCGTATTCGGTCTACGACCGACCGCCTTGAAGCGCTGCCCGAGGCTGACTTCGTCATTACATCGGTGGCGGTCAAGCGCGACGAGTTATGGAAAAAGGACTGGGAAATTCCTGAAAAGTATGGAATTCGCCAGGTGCTTGGGGAAAACGGAGGGCCCGGTGGTTTGTCGCACGCGCTGCGGAATATCCCAATTATCTTAGATATCGCGAAAGATATGGAACGATTGTGCCCAAACGCGTGGCTTATCAACTTCACCAATCCCGAAAGCAGAATTTGCATGGCCGTCCATCAGTACACGAACATCAAGACGGTCGGTCTTTGTCACGGCGTGTTCATGGGCCGGGAACGCGTAGCTGAAATCATGGGCATCCCATCTGATGAAATCGACGTAAAAGCAGCGGGCGTCAATCATTTATTGTGGCTTATGGATATTCGTCACAACAAATCGGGGGATGATTTGTACCCGTTGCTGCGCCAAAAGGAGGCGTCGCTGCCAAACGACGACCAAGGCGTATGGGGGCGCGATCCGCTCAGTCGCGACATGTTTCGAAAATTTGGCTATTGGCCGTCGCCGACAGATGACCATATCGGGGAGTATCTCGCCTATGCGTGGGAAAAGACGGGTCTCCATGGCTATGATTTTGAAGCCGCAAACCGTGAACGAGAAGAGAATTGGGACAACATCAGAAAGTGGGTGTCGGGAGAAAAGGCGCTCGGCAATATGTTGACGGAACCTTCTGGCGAAATCGCGTTTACCATCATTCGAGCCACCGCAGAAAATCGAAACGAATACGTACTGGCGGTAAACATACCGAACCGTGGTTGTATTACAAACTTGCCAGACGACGCCATCGTGGAAGTTCCGGCGTTGGTAAGCGGATATGGGATACAAGGGCTGACGATGGGGGAACTGCCACAGGGCATCGCCTCGCTGTGCCAGATGCAGGTGAACGTTCAAAAGCTGGTTGTCAAAGCAGCGGTTGAGGGTGACCGCCTGGCGGCCCTTCAAGCGTTACTCGTCGATCCCGTCGTCGACAGTCTAGAATCGGCTGAAGCGATGTTGGATGAACTGCTCGCCGAGCATGCGGCTGTTTTACCCAATTTTCAGCGACGACTTGGGGTACCGCAATGAATGTGGTCATCACGCCTGTAGATGAGTTCCCGCTTTGCGCTGCAGAGTTCGTACAAACGGTCGTCAGTCAAAAGCAAAGTGCCAATCTACGCTCTTGCTCGACGATGAAGCAGCGTCGCAGTTGAGTCAACGATGAGGCGGATATGGACTCACCGGAGTATTGAACGTTGTCGATGTTGTCGCTTGACTCGGCGGCGGGATGAAATCGCGTATGCAATAGGGGTTGTAGTAGATACAGTGCGATTATAGACGTTGAAAGACGAGTTGAGCGGGCTACCCCGAACGCCTTTGGGTGGGGTAGTCCGCTCCTGTAACGAAAGCGCATTGAGGGACAGCGGTGCGCTGCCTTTGTTACCAATCTTGAGCGTGTTTGCGTATATTCTCTAATTCCCTCAGTCGTCCACGCGTCTCAAGAAAATCTTTTAACGCCTCAAAGTTGAAGTCTCCGTTTTGCGGTTGAACCAGTTCTCGCAACTTGCCCAACTGAGCATTCAGGTATTCGACTCGACGTTCAAAGTACCATTCAGCCTGTTTTCTCCTCTTTCGTATGACCATCGCCCTTTGGTCCCCTTAAGTTCAAATTACGGAACCCCAATTTCATATCTTCTCTCTACATGAACAGTCGGAAAATTGATGTAAATCTTGTACGTTTTGTCGATTTCGTATTCGGAGAACATGTGGGCCCGGGAACGCAAAGAGGTGAGGGTGCCGAAGCCGGCCGATTCTGTCATAAGACCCCCATGCCGCCTGGCGGCACCACAATCTATGAAAATGTAGATCCGTGATCTACTATGTCGCTAGACAGCCACACGGAGCTCGTCGCCCCCTGGTACCACGAGTCCGTGCATAAGACGGAGTTGGCGACTTGGAGCACCACGATTTGTCGCTCCCGCTGTCGGGAAGCACGTACGGTAGAATTCCTATCGCATCGGTCGCCACGTGGCTGTACTTCTTTGGGTGAGGAGTGGCAGCATTATGCAGGTTGTACACGAGCGATGCTGCGGACTGGATGTCCACAAGAAGAAGGTCGTTGGTTGTGTGATCACGCCGGAGATAAAGGAGATTCGGACGTTCGGAACGATGACGGATGACCTTGAGTCCCTCATAAAGTGGATTCTCGGTCACGAATGTACGCATGTGGCGATGGAAAGTACGGGCGTCTTTTGGAAGCCGATCTTCAACCTTCTCGAAGACAGGGATCTCGAGGCGTTGGTCGTCAATGCCCAGCACATCAAGCAGGTTCCGGGTCGAAAGACGGATGTTCGGGACGCTGAATGGATAGCGGACCTGCTGCGTCATGGCCTGCTCAAGGGGAGCTATATCCCTGACCGAAATCAGCGTGAACTTCGGGAACTGGTCCGGTACCGCAAGTCTCTCGTCCGGGAACGTGCCAATGAAGTCAACCGCCTCCAGAAAGTCCTTGAAGGAGCAAATATCAAATTGGCATCGGTGGCAAGTGATGTGGTTGGCGTATCGGGTCGAGCCATCCTCACTGAACTCATTGGTGGCCAAATGGATGAATCACGGCTCAAGGAGATCGTGAAGGGACGCCTCCGTAACAAGACCGCAGAACTGAAACGTGCATTGCACGGTGTTGTTCGTCCGCACCAGCAGATGATGCTTGCTGTTCAGCTTCGGCACATCGATCACCTTGATGAGTTGATCGAGGAAGTGAGTGCTGAAATTGAGCAGCGGATGCGCCCTTTTGACGAAGATCTCCGGCGAATCCAGACGATACCTGGAATTGGCGAGCGGACGGCGGAACTGATACTGGCGGAGATCGGTACCGACATGAGCAGGTTTCCAAGTGCGCAACACCTGGCGTCCTGGGCAGGAATGTGTCCAGGCAACAATGAAAGTGCGGGTAAACGACGAAGTGGCAAGACCCGCAAGGGAGATCCTTGGTTACGAGAAGCGTTAATCGAAGCCGCACGTGGCGCCGCCAGAACAAAGAATACCTATCTGTCCGCTAAGTATCACCGAATCGCTGCGCGTCGGGGATCCAAGAGAGCAGCCGTGGCAGTCGGTCACTACATGTTAATTATCATCTATCACATGCTGGTCAATCAGACAGAATACGAGGACCTTGGGCCAACGTACCACGAAGAGCGGAACCGAGAACGAGTTATCCGTCGTCACTTGCATTCTCTGGAGAAACTCGGTTTGACAGTCATAGTTCAACCGACTTCCTGAAATATCCAGATATGTCTAAGAGGGAGAACACGGGAGCTTTTTTATGCCATTTTCACGGTAGAGGGTGGGGAGAAAGGCAAATCAGATGCGAGCAAGTTTGTATGAGTATAAGTCGCATGATCATGTGATGATTCCAGGAGATATTATCGACGCGAGAACGCGCGCGGTGAGAAATATGACCGACTGCAGGCGGAGGATTCAGAGTATTTTACTCACCCGGGCGCAACTCGCTCACATCGGCGAAAACCGGGATCTCTATCACCGCGCAGCGCACCTACTTAACTTAGTAGGACTGTGCAATCTGCGCGTGTTCCGCCGCCTCCCAAACGGGTAACACAGTGAAGCCGTCCGCTTCTGCATCGGCCCAGAATTCGTCGTCGACCGGCAGGCCGATGAGCACATCAATGCCATGATCCCTCAAAAACGCCGCCCGGTGTCTGGGGGCCGCATCGCGGTAGCCCAGAATGGCCACTGTTTTCCCCTGATAGCATCTGATAATGAGTTTTTTTAAATCCTCGTCATTCACGACCATCCCTCTCCTTCGATGCTGCCAAAAATTTTGCTCCCTGTACACTCGGAATTCTATTCGAAGCCGATTCGGTGTTCAAATGAATAAGTTTAATGACTCGTATAGGAAATTTTAATAACTGTTTTCTGCTATTAGTCTTTTGTATAGGTGTTATTAAAACAAACAATTTGAAAACGCTTCACTGATTGCAGAGAATGGACAGCAACAACAATGACATCAGGAGAGATGAAAATGCTGTCCTATCAAGACAACAAAACATTAACGCGAACAGGAGCTGGAACGCCGATGGGCGAGGTCCTTCGTCGGTACTGGATTCCGGCACTCATGTCAGAGGAGCTTCCGCACCCAGATTGCCCACAAGTGCGGGTGAAACTGCTCGGCGAAGAGCTCATAGCCTTCCGGGACACGAGTGGGCGGGTGGGGTTGGTCGACGAATATTGTCCTCACCGAAGAGTCTCCCTTTTCTACGGGCGGAACGAGGAGTGTGGCATTCGATGCGCCTATCACGGCTGGAAATTCGACGTCGACGGCAAGTGTGTAGACCTGCCGTCGGAACCCGCCGAGAGCAATTTCAAATCGAAAATTCGAATTAAATCCTATCCTACGGAAGAACGCGGCGGGGTTATCTGGGCGTACATGGGCCATCCGGATCTCAAGCCGGAACTACCCGAGCAGGAGTGGATGATGGTCGCCGACAGTCAACGGTATATCTCGAAAAAAATACAAGAATGCAACTACTTCCAGGCACTGGAGGGCGGCATCGACTCGAGTCACGTGTCGATTTTGCATTCCGGTTCGGTTGCCAATCTAGGGGTGTCGAGCAAGAGCAACAGCACGACCCTGTTGGCCAAGGATACGGCTCCGCGATTTGAAGTGATGGAAACCGAGTACGGGCTGTTGATTGGGGCCCGGCGAGACGCAGACGAGGACAATTACTATTGGCGCATCACCCAGTTTATCATGCCGTGGTACACGATGATTCCGCCGTTTGGCGGCGCACCGCGCGGCGGCCACGCGTGGGTTCCCATGGACGACGAACATTGTTGGGTGTGGAGTTGGAGCTGGACGCCAGGGCGCGACTTGACGAAAGAGGAGATAGACCAGATGGCGGCGGGAGCTGGCATTCACGCCAAGGTGATTCCGGGCACATTCCGTACGGTCGCGAATCTCGAGAACGACTTTTTGATTGATCGCGACATGCAGAAGCGCGGCGAGTCATTTGCGGGTATCTTTGGCGTCGGCATGGAGGACCATGCGGTGCAGGTGAGCGCTGGGTCCGTCGCGGATCGGTCATTGGAGCGCCTTGGCACCAGCGATACGGCCATCATTAAAGCGCGCCGCCGCCTGCTCGACGCCGTGCGGGTCAACGAAAAGGGCGGTGCAGTGCCGGCGCTCGATGCAGAGAGCCATCGCGTTCGCGCGGCCTCGGTCCTTCTGCCGAAGGGCATGCCTTTTCACGAAGGCGCAAAAGATGCTCTGAGACTCGCGGAGAAGGACTTCGAAGCGGTGTGACAGGAGTTGCATCCTCGTCGCTACTCGACGCGGTCGTCATTTGTACTTCGGCGCGATGCCAATTGATTGGGGGATGATCACTGTGAGTGAAACGTCGCTATCCGCTGTCGCTACAGGGGTATTACAAACCGAAATCCGGGAGTTTAAGCTGCCGCACATCGCGCCCGACGAGGGGATTTTACGGGTCGAAATCGTCGGCGTCTGCGGAACGGACGTGTCGCATTATCAATTGTTGCGCAGTCCGATGATTCTCGGGCACCACGTCATCGGTCACGTCGACCGAATCGGCGAGGTCGCGGCACAGAGATGGGGCCTGAAGGAGGGGGACAGGGTCGCGATGGAGGAGTACATTCCTTGCGGCCATTGTGAGCTGTGCCGGACGGGCAACTATCGGCTCTGCTCCCAGACCGAGCCAGGGACCGGCATTCGCTACGGCGCCACACCGATTACCGTGTCGCCAAGCCTCTTCGGCGGGTTCAGCCAGTATCTGTACCTGCATCCGAACGCGGTGGTCCACAAGCTGCCGACTCATGTCCCGGCCGTGGAGGCCGCGCTTACCCTGCCGTTGTCGAACGGGTTTGAGTGGATGCGCACCATCGGTCAAATTGGGCCTGGCGATGTGGTGGTTATCCAGGGCCCTGGTCAGCAGGGACTAGCCTCTGCATTGGCGGCGAAAGCGGCGGGCGCAAAGGCGGTGATCGTCACGGGACGGCGTACCAGCGTCCGGCGCTTAGAGCTGGCCAGCCAGTTGGGCGCGGATTACACCGTCAACGTGAGTGAAGAAGATCTAGTAGAAAGGGTTCGGGAGATCACAGGCGGAGAGATGGCCGATGTGGTACTAGATGTGACCAGCGGGGGGACTGAGCCGGTAGTGACGTCGCTGCAAGTCGTCAAAAAGCATGGCACGGTGTTGCTCGGGGCTTTGAAGCACCAACTCTTTCAGGATTTCGATCTCGATATTATCTATCAAAAGAGCCTCACGGTGAAGGGGGTGCGCGGCCACAGCTACGAGTCGGTGAAAATGGCCATCGACTTCGTATCATCCGGGGTGTTCCCGCTGCAGTTGATGAATTCACACGACTACAGGTTGGCCGACACCGATTTAGCGCTTCGCACCGCAGGTTCGATGGGTGAACCAAATCCACTGCTGGTCACCGTTTCGCCGTGGAAATGAGATACCGCAAATTGAGTGAATACTGGGTGTATCGGATTGGCAGGTAGCTGTAATTGTGATAAGAGTTTAGAAACTACCCTTTCCATCTCTCCCGACAAGTGAAGTAGATTGACGTTCGGTGAGTTGGAAACCGCCGGTACTCCCATGAAACTCAATTTGATGGTAAGCGTGGTGACATAACTGTGGAATTGAAGAACATTGAAGCGTTTTTGATGGTGGTGCAAAAGGGAAGTTTTTCGGCCGCCGCAGATGCGTTATTTATCAGTCAGCCGACGATTAGCGTGCGGATTCAACAGATGGAACAGCAGTTGAAGACGCCGTTGTTCCAGAGGGAAAATGGAAAACGAATCGTGTTGACGGATACCGGAAAGAAAGTTTATCCGTACTTTGAAGAGGCCTTTCATTTAATTCAGCAAGCGATGGATGTCCTGCAAGAGACGCCCGTGTCCTTGGAGCGAGTTCAGATATCCTGTCCAAACCATATGGGCGTGGAAATCATGCCAGAGGTGTTCAAGGTCCTCTATCACCAGTTTCCGAACTGTGAGTTTTTGTTAAAGGTCAGTGTGAATGAACAGTTGATTGAAGATATTCAACACGGGGCGGTCGATTTAGGGTTTACCTACCTGCGCCCTTCTGAACCGCATGAAAACCTGTCGGTCATTCGAGTTGCAAACGAACAGAACATCCTCGTCTGTGCGCCTGACCATCCGTTGGCGAGGATGAGTGAGGTGTCCTTTGCAGACTTGGAGCGAGAGAGAATCATCGTCTACAATCACGAATCGTTTACGACCAAAATCATTACGCACTATATAGAGAAACATCACCTCAACATGTATCAGCAGGTGGAGATTAGCAACGTGGGGTGGCTCAAGATGATGGTGCGAAAGGGGCTTGGGGTCGCGTTTCTGCAGAAAATCATCGTTCAAGAGGAGTTGGAAAACGGAAAGCTGGTCCAAGTCGACCTTGGCAGGTCCCTCCCTCCTACACCGATCTACCTGTTGGTCCGGTCTAGCGTCAACGAACGCATCAAAGAGACCATCATCCGGACCGCAAAACGGGCCTTCTCCAAGTTATAGGTGGTTGTAAGCGGATTCATGCGTACCGAAAGGGGAGCGAACATGCCAACCTTCGACTTCTGTGGGGAACGTGCGGCACTTATCGTGATCGACATGCAGAACGCGTTTTTACAGGAGGCTTATTCGTCCCATGTGCCAGATGCAAGACGAGCTGTTGAGGGGATCAATGCGCTTGCACGCACCTGCCGGGACAAACAGATTCCCATCATCTGGACTACGCACGTGTTGAAGTCAGATCTGTCGAACAGGGGGCTCATTCCGCATACCGTCGCACAATCGTTGGTCGAGGACGGACCGGGAATCGAGCTATATTCGGAAATGGACGTATCTCCTTTGGATAAGGTCATTCGAAAAACTAGATTCAGCGCATTTTGGAAAACGGACCTATACGACTTTTTGCAGGAGCAGGAGCGCGACCAGTTGATCATCGTCGGATGCGTCTTGAACGTGTGCTGTGAAACGACTGCTCGGGACGCGTTTCAACACGATATTCAGGTGTTCCTTCCAAAGGAATTGAACAAGACGAGAGATCACGAGGACGTCGGTTTTGGGCACTACCTGGCGGAGGAGATCACCGCGCCTATTTTAACGAGCCTGGGCAACAAATTCGTACATTTGATTGCGGTCGATGAACTGATGAAAGAGCTGTCGCTGCCGCGACCATCGCTTTTTCCGGAGAACATCACCTAGGAACCGTTCGTACACCTTTGTGCGGTTCACATAGACGCTAGTCTGTCAGGGATTTGAGAGGAGTTGATAGGGATGAGTACAGAGGTAAAGGTAGACGCGGTGCCGTTGGCCACGAAGGACTCGAGAGTTCGTTGGATATATGTCGCCCCAACGTTACTCGTCATCTGGGTCGTTAGTCTTCTTGAAAAAATTGGTGTCGGAATTATCGCAACAAACAAACATTTTTTTGGTGGATATGCATCTGACGGGTCGCTCGGGACTCGTCGGCGCCTTGGTTACGACGCTGCTGTTTTCATACGGAATTGGTTTCTTTGTCTGGGGTCCAATCGTGGATCGGATTGGGCCAAGGAAGTCTGGGATTATTGCACTCGTGGTGTGGGGGATAAGCACCGCTATAGCCGCCGTATCGCCCAACGCATTTATCCTCATCCTATCAAGAGTTTTGCTCGGTTTGTCGGAGGCGGCGTTCTGGCCAGTATCCAACTCGCTCACGGCGAGGTGGTTTCCGTATAACGAGCGCGCTCGGGCCAAATCGATTTGGATCAACGGCACGGTGGTCGGACCCGCCATTGCAGGATATGTCCTGTTCAGTCTGTTGGGATGGCTGGACTGGCGCGGAGTGTTTTGGGCGATGACCGTCCTCGCGGTCGTCGTTTGCCTGCCGCTTTTCGCGATTTTTGTCAAAGATAATCCTGCAGAGGATAGCCGAGTATCGTCACTTGAACGCAGTATCATCTATGCGGACCAAACAAATACCGTTTCTGAAAGCAATGCGATTAAAATACCCAAAAACGTCTTTAGTTCCACGAATTTCTGGCTCATCTCCCTGAGTAATACGGGGTGTTTGATCGCCTATTTCAGTCTCGCGACGTTTTTTCCGGCGTACTTAAAAACGGGAATTCACTTCTCGTCCGCGACCACGAGCAACTATCTATTACTCGCATACGGCATTGCGTTAGTCGCGCTTGTGCTGGTAGGCATTCGGGTCGACAAGACCAACAAAAAGGCAGTCTGGGCCGTAGGCAGCTTCATCGCGTGCGCATTCCTGCTCGCGATAAGTCAGTTGATCAAGGGCTCCGCGTTGATTGCACTCGTGATTTGCCTCGCCATCGTATTCGTCAACATCACGACGTTCATCAACCACGGCTTGACGCACTCCATGTCGACACGCGAGAAGATAGGTCGGGACAACGGCTTTATGATGGGAGTATCGAGTATCTTGTCGGCGTATGGTCCGACCGCGACCGGCTCGTTTATCACGCTCAACGCTGGGCACTTCAATTACGCCTTCTACTTCCTCGCCGCTGTGACCGCCATCGCAGGGATAATCAACATTGTGCTAATGAAACGCGGGTTCTAAGCGCTGTATGGCAAGGGATCCAAAAAAACTTACTCGTGACAGGGATTTGCCACGAGTGAGTTTTTTTTGTTTGCGAATGCCGCGCCCTTAGGACGAAATGTGGGTGGTACACCGTCGCTGGCCACACTCGTTTCCATGTGCGCGTAACGTTGTTGGACGAACAAGATAGCGATGGCTGAGATGACACTCGGGATTGCGGACGCTTCCCGGGCTACGTCAACGTATCAGATAGTTTCTGGCACTCCTGCTTTAACACGGTGACCACTGGGGACTCCTCCGAGGGATCGAGATATCCGAGGATTCCTACCACGCTAATGGCGGCGACCACCCGCCCGTCGCGCCCGAATACAGGGCACCCGATAGCTAATATGCCAGGCAATAGACTTTCTTCTGTGATGGAGTACCCTTTGCTGCGAATTTCCTGAATTTCTCGATCAAACACCGCGCGGCTTACACCAAATTGCGCCAACTCGCGTTTCAACACATCTTCTGTGTCACGTTCCGGCAAGAACGCTAAAAAGATCTTCCCCGCTACAGACTTGATGGCACTCACCTGCGTGCCGACGCGGATGCCGATGTTGACGGCGCGGTTGCTCTCCTCCCAGTGCAGGAAGTACGGCCCTTTTTCCGTCCACACCGACAGCGCCACCGTCTCGTTGAGACTCTCTTTGAGCCGTATCAATGTCGGACGTGCGACATCCCGGATGGTCCAACGGCTGGACGCGAGTAGGCCGAGGGACATGAGCTCTGGACCGATGGAATAGCGCAATTCCGTATCTCGACTCAGAAATCCCGTTCGATACAAACTGGTTAGATAACGGTGTAACCGACTTTTTGACATGTCGCAGCGCTCTGCGATCTCGCTAATCGATAGGGGCTTTTGCGCATGGCCGATAGTTTTTAAAATATCGATACCGATCTCGACCGACTGTATGCCAAGTCCTGTCATATCTTGCTTGTCGGACATTCGTGTTCCTCCGTTTATGACGCCGTGGTTTCACTCGTAGTTACTTTAGCAGACAACATTGACGGATGAAATGTCCGATACGCACGATCGACGGCCTGCACAGATCGTAAGCGCTATCACACTCACCCCTAAATCACACTTTTTAACAATCTATAAATACAATTTACGAATATACAATGAAATATAAAAGAACCGTAAAATCGTTGTCAATCGAAAAAAACTGCGTGAAATACGATTGTGGAGACAGGCCATCTATCTTTAACTGGGCCCTTCGCATTTATGAAAGTGTTTACAAGAGCATTCCTTGTCGTTATATTATTTTATATAAGTGAATATAGTTTACTAATGGTGAACACAAAACGGAGGAATGTGGGTGTGGGGTATCCGCCTCGTGTCCATCATCGGCCGGACGTGCATACCTCGTCGTCTTTGTTCCAGCACAAACATTCGTTGAGAGGGAGATTGAGATGACAACGGACGAACGGTTACAGGAGTACTACGGTCGACTGCAAAGTCGTCATTTGGGCCCCTTGTGGGACTCGCTGCAGTCGATTATGACGAAGGAACCCAAGCCACGCGCCATTCCATACTTGTGGAAATGGAGGGACGTCCACGACTTCGTGATGGAGTCTGGGCAGCTCGTGACGCCTGAGCGGGGCGGTGAACGCCGGGTGGTGTTCTTCCGGAACCCGGGGCTCGAGGCGTTGGAGCCGTGGGGTTGGGGATCATTGACACACACGCTCTACGCCGGTGTACAACTGCTGTTACCAGGGGAAAAGGCACCGTCACATCGCCACAATCAAAACGCCATTCGATTCATCCTCGAGGGGAGCGGGGCCTATACCGTCGTCGAAGGAGAGCGCGTCTACATGGAGGAGGGGGACTTTCTCATCACGCCCGCCGGATTGTGGCACGACCACGTGCACGAGGGAGACCAGCCGATGCTGTGGCTCGACTGTCTCGATATCCCGCTCGTCTACGAACTCGGCGTGACGTTTTTCGAGGCGCACCCAGAGTTCAACCAACCCGTCACGCGCCCCGATAATTTTTCAGTAGATCGCTATTCGGTCGCCGGTCTCCGACCGCTTCAAGATCGGGAGAACCGCTACGCGCCACAGGCGGTATTCAAGTGGAGCCAGACGAAACTGGCCTTGGACGGACTTTCCAACCAAGATCCAGATCCGGTCGACGGATACGCAGTCGAGTATGTCAATCCAGCGACAGGCGAAGCCGCCGGTCACACCATCGGCGCCATGATGCAAAAGCTGCCGAGCAACTTTCACGGCCAGGCGCACCGGCATGTCCATGGAGCCATTTATCACGTAACCCGCGGTGAAGGGTACTCGGTAATTGGCGGTGTTCGATTCGACTGGCAGAAGGGCGACACGTTCGTCATCCCGAATTGGGCGTGGCACGAGCACGTCAATACGGGACCAAGTGATGCGTATCTGTTCTCGACCAACGACTTGCCGGTGATGGAAGCGCTGCACCTCGAACGAAGTGAGCGGTACACAGAGGGGCACCAGGCGATATCCGAGCGGTTTACGGGTGTAGAGAGTTCTGTTCTGTAAGGCCTGAGACGGCGGTGAACGAGTTCCGATAGGAGGATACACATGCGAATTCTATCTTTTCTGACCAATCACAACGAGCGCCTTGGCGTTGAATTCGATGGGCGCATTATCGACTTAAATCTAGCTTGCCAAGCGATGTTGCAGCGGCGAGGGGAGCCCGCGGCGGATCGACTGGCTGATGCACTGCTACCTGCAGACGCGTTGGGGTTCTTACGGGGGGGCGACCGGGTTTTGCAGCAGGCCCAGGATGTGCTTTCCTTCGTCGCCGAGCGCACGCCGGAAGAGCGCTCCGATTACGCGATGGACGTAAAGCAGGTGCAACGCCTAGCGCCCATCCCTCATCCAGGCAAAATCGTCTGTGTCGGTCGCAACTATCACGATCACGTCTCCGAAATGAAGCGCGAGGTACCGACCATTCCGGTCATTTTCGCGAAGTTGCCGAACACCGTCTGTGCACCGGAGGAGGATGTGCCGTTTCCACGCGTGTCGGACCAGTTTGACTACGAGGCCGAATTGGCTGTCGTCATCGGGCGGCAGGGCAGGTATATAGAGGAGCATGAGGCACCCGATTACGTGGCGGGGTATACGGCTTTTAACGACATCACCGTTCGCGATTGGCAGCACAGAACTCCACAGTGGTTGCAAGGCAAGTCGTTTGATAAGACGTGCCCGATGGGGCCAGTCCTGGTGACAAAGGACGAGATTCCCAACCCGAACGAATTGGATATCAAACTCTGGCTGAACGGCGAACTGCGGCAAAACGATAACACGAGTCGGTTGATCTTTTCGATTCCCTACCTCATCTCGTTTGTCTCTCAAATCATGACATTGGAGCCTGGAGATATTATCGCGACCGGGACACCTGGGGGCGTAGGTGTCGCCATGGAACCAAAAGGGTTTATGAAGGTCGGTGACCGTGTAAAAGTGGAGATTGAAAAGATTGGTGCACTCGTCAACGGGATTGTCGAAGGTTAAGCGCACAGGCGACGCATACAGAGCTTGTGAAGGAGGTTCGTCAAATGACGACAACGGCCGAGATCAAAAGAGCACTGCTTGAGCTGCACGACGAGTTAGAGCGGACGGTGGCGGGGATTACGCCCAGCGAGTTGCATTGGAAGGCGGATGACAGCACGTGGTCGGTGGCGCAGATTCTGGCGCACGTGGCCGAGTTTGAACAGTTTTTTAGCCAGGATGTACTGCGTCTGCGCGACAACCCCGGTACGTCGTTCGGGCGGACGATGGAGCACGCCGACAGGGTTCAAGCGGTGCAACTGACCGGATCGGAAGCGCTGGAGGGCTTACTTCAGTCGATTGAGCACAGCAGACAGGTCACAATCGACATGCTGGATGGTCTAACGGATGCCGACCTTCTTGTGGAAGGGAATCATCCGAAGTTTGGGGTGCGCACGATTGAGTGGGAGATCGGGCATTTTCTTACAGAACACCTGGAGAAACACATCGGTCAGGTGAACAGAACGAAGCTCGCGTACAAGCAGAGCGTAGTCCACTAATGTTTCGATTTTTTATCTAAGATCAGCGAGGTGATGGATGTGGCAAACCAGGTCTCATTTTTGGTGATTGGTGGCGGCATTGGAGGCTTGACAGCCGCGTTATCCATTGCGAAGTGCGGCAAGTCCGTACACGTCTTGGAACAGGCTCCGCAATTTGGCGAGATCGGCGCGGGGCTGCAGCTCGCGCCCAACGCCATGCGAGTGCTGTCCAAACTGGGTCTTGAGGACGTCATCCGGGAATGTGCGGTGTTCCCGAAACGCCTTGTGTTGATGGATGCCATGCGCGGGGGGGAACTCAGTTCCCTCGATTTAGGCGAAAAGTTTCGTACCCGATACGGTCAGCCGTACGCGGTGATGCATCGTTCCGACTTACATGCCATCTTGCTTGAAGCCTGTCGCGACAGCGAGCAAGTGACGTTATTGACGGACAAGCGAGTGACGGATGTAGAAAATTTGGAAGATTGTGTGCGCGTGACCTGTGCAGACGGCAGCGTCTATGAGGCAATGGCCGCCGTCGGGGCAGATGGACTGTGGTCCACCACGCGACAACTGTTCAGCGACGACCAACCCATTTGCTCTCAGTACGTCGCATACCGCGGCACGATTCCGACCGAGGAGATCTTGCAATACGCGCGCTTGGACGACGTGGTCATGTGGATTGGGCCAAACCTGCACTTTGTTCAGTATCCGGTCCGCCGCAAAGAATTGTTTAACCAGGTTGCGGTTTTCAAGAGTACGCGCTACCGAGTGGACTCCGACGACTGGGGAACGCCGGAAGAGCTCGACGCCGTCTTCGATCAATGTTTCCCAGCTGTGGCGAACGCAGCGAAGTACATGCAAAGGCACCGCAGGTGGCCAATGTACGACAGAGAACCGTTAGACAACTGGACTTCCGGGCGACTCACGCTGTTAGGGGATGCGGCGCACCCGATGCTACAGTACATCGCTCAGGGGGCATGTCAGGCGATTGAGGATGGTGCCTGTCTTGCGCTGCAGATCTCCAGGTGTGGAGAGGATATCGATGCCGCGCTTGCAGCCTATCAGGCTGAGCGCACGGTGCGCACCGCAAGGGTGCAGCGCACGGCACGCTTGTTTGGGGACATCATCCATACCGAAGACGAGGCGACGAGGATTTTGCGAAACGCGTTCATGCAAAAGCGAACGGCGGACGACTTCGGCGCTGTGGATTGGCTCTATGCGCCGGGCGTACCGGTTCATCAGTGACGGCACACAGTCGCCACGGCGTTGCCATTCGAAGATTCCGTCGTGGATTGAGGGAAGGGAGAATTGTGAGATGAAGCACGTGGCTCTCTTGACCGAGGGGACACAACCCGCTTGTGAAGGGATCGTCGAGGAACATCGGAAGTACCTGACAGAGTTGAGACTGAAAGGACTGCTGGCGTCGTCAGGTCCCTTTCAGAACGTGACGGGCGGATTGCTGATTTATAATGTCGCGGACTTTGACGCGGCGCTTGAGATCATCCGCCATGACCCGATCATCGAAAGTGGATGCCGCCACTTCGAACTATACACATGGGCCAATCAGGACTAGACGAGAGATACACGCTTTTGCGAGGGCGGTTCTAGGGGCGTGACCGGTGGGGAAGCGATAGATGTTCCGTTCCCCACCGGTCAAATGTGGCCCTTGAAGTGACCCACATGCGCATGAGACGAGCTGCGTGTAAGCGCATTCTAAAAGCTGTTGAAGGACCTGATATTTCTGAATTATCCAATCCGAGGAGGAAGGGAAACGATGAGCGAAGTAGTGCCGAACCGGTATCAAAATGCCCTGATGTGGATGCTGTTTTTGATGCTTGGTTTCGTCTTCTTTGACCGACTTACCATCACCTATTTAATGCCGATCATCGCGCCGAAGTTGCATGTGGATAACGCACAAGTGGGTCAAATCTCGATGTGGATGACCTTAGCCTGGGACGCCTCCGCACTCGTCTTTGGCATGTTGTCGGACAAGTCTGGCGTGCGGAAGCGCTGGCTGATTCCGTTTATCATCTGCACCGCCGTCTTTTCTGGATTTTCGGCGGTCGCTGTCTCCTTTTCATCCTTATTGCTCATCCGTATCTTAAACGGATTGGGCGAAGGTCCCACGTTTCCCCTCAGCATGTCCATGCTGGCTGCAGCGTCTGACGAGAGGAGACTTGGGAGAAACATCGGGTTTGCCCAGAGTGGTACGGGATTAATTGGCATGGCGTTGGCCCCTTTAGTCGTGACGCAGGTGGCCGTTCACTTTAACTGGCACGTCGCGTTTGTGGTATCGGGTATCCCAACGCTCGTGATGGCACTCGTCATGTGGAAGTGGGCAAAGGAAGTTCGATTTGCCGCGTCGGCGACGAAGATGAACGTCGGGCGGTACATGGAAGCGCTGAAATATCGGAATGTGAGTGTCTCAGTGCTCGTCTCCATCTGTCTGATGATCGCACTTTGGGTAATGAACATCTTTGCACCTCTGTTTTTGACCAATGTCGATCACCTCACCGAATCCCAGATGGGCTACGTTATGGCTATCATGGGATTGGGGGCATTCTTTTGGGGATTTGTCGTTCCGTTCATATCTGACGTTTGGGGCCGAAAACCCACGGTTATCGTTTTTTCCTTCTTATCCATCTTTCCGCCACTCGTGATGCATTTCTACCATGGCAACTGGGTGATTCTCGCGGTTGTCAGCTTCTTTTTGAACGTCGTACAAGGCGTGTTTCCGCTCATGATGAACATTATCCCGATGGAAACGGTCCCCCGAGAACTGGCGGCGACGGCTGGGGCACTGAGTATGAGCGTCGGGGAAATTATCGGAGCGGCGCTGACACCGGCGATTGCTGGCGCCCTGGCCGATCACTACGGACTGCCTATCGTGATGTATATCGCAGCCGCGGGGCCGTTCGTAGCCACCTTCGTCGGTTTCGCCTTCAAGGAAAGTAGGGTTCGTCGGACGCGGGAAACGAATATCGAAGCGCAGGCCAGTGAAGCCGATTACGTCTAGCTCCCGGTCTGGGCGCAATGCCTGGAAGGCATTGCGCTCGGGACCTTTTTCCGTTCCCCGTTTGTGAGTATATATAGTATTCCTTATATGCCGTTCACAAAATTTAAAATTGTATGACTACTATTTAGGATCGTAAGCTTAAGCCATACAGTGGAGCGCGGTTCCAACCATCCCTCATCGCAGGTGTCATCGCTGGTCTCCGAATCGCTGACACGGCTGACTCGGGATGGAGGTACGTACGACTTGCGGCGTCTTTCCTGTGACACTTCATGCGGAGTTTGGAGGATATTCATGTCAAGATTAGCGGAACAGGCGATTGAGGATCTCGTATTGGCCAATCACATTTTAAGTTGCGAAGGTATTTTGGAAGCATTCGGCCATGTGAGTGTGCGTCACCCAGACAATCCGGACCACTTTCTCCTATCCCGGTCGCTTTCACCTCAGCACGTGCAAAAACAGGATATTATGGAGTTCGACTTTTCCGGAAATCCGATTGGTTCCTCGTCCTACCGACCTTATTCCGAACGGATTCTGCATGCCAAGATCTATGAGGCGCGCCCAGATGTCCACGCGGTTTGCCACAACCACGCACTCGCACTGATTCCTTTTTCCACAACAGGCCTCGACATCAAGTCGATTTGCCACGTCGGTTGCATGTTTTTTGAGGGAATCCCGCTGTATGACGATTACGACGTATCTGATGGAATGCTGATTGTCAACGAACGAGAGGGGGAGAGAATTGCCAGAACATTGGGCTCCAAGCGGGCCTTGCTCATGCGAGGGCACGGTGTCGTGGTCGTGGGTGAAAATTTGAAGCAAACGGTCATGAGCTCCATTTATCTGGCGACCAATGCAGAGATTCAATACCGCGCGATGCAGCTTGGTGATCCGAAATACCTGTCTTACGAGGAGGGGAGAGCGGCAACAGAGACCATGTTTGGTGAAGTGCCTTTAGAGCGGGCCTGGAACTACTGGAAAGAGAGGGCGATTCGGAGCGAAGCTGGGTATCGCCAAGAACGTGGGTTGTAACATGGGGGGCCGCCGCGGCACGCACGCAGAACTGTAGCCGCGCAAGTATTCAGAAAGCGCTTCCATATATGTGCCCATCGTAGTCATGACGCCAAGTAAATCAGAGAAAGTGATTGCACAGTGGATTTCATCGAGGGGGAGTCAATTTCATGTCGAATCGTCCGTTGGTCGTGCCCTCAAGTCAAACGGCGGCCGGAACCAGTTCGGTCCGTTGGAAGTTCGTAATGCCTACCTTGCTCGTGATCTGGATCCTCGGCATGGTCGACAAAGTCGGTGTCGCGGTGGTTGCGACGAACAAAGACTTTCTTCAGGAAATGCACCTCACCCACAGTCCGGCTTTGGTTGGACTGCTGATGACGGCTATGCTGTTCGCGTATGGGATTGGGTTTCCCATTTGGGGTGTGTTGGTCGATCGGATGGGTCCGAAACAATGTACCATTTGCGGCCTCCTGTTGTGGGCGATGAGCACCGCGCTCGGCGCATTGGCAGAGAATTTCACGATGTTGCTCATATCGCGGATCATATTAGGCTTGGCTGAGGCTTACCTATGGCCGACGTCGAACGCGTTGACCGCGCGGTGGTTCCCGCTGAGCGAGCGCGGCCGGGCCAAGGCGATTTGGATTAACGGCATCAATATCGGCCTCGCGATCTCCGGATTTGTCGTGAATGGGTTGATAGGTTCGTTCCAATGGCGAGGCGTGTTCTGGTTTTTGACCCTGTGTGCGTTGGTCATTTGTCTGCCGATGGCTATCCTCTTCTTAAAAAACAATCCGGCGGACGACAAGCGCGTCAGTCCGTCAGAGTTGGCTTATATCCAGCAAGAACAATTGACGGTCGAACGGCACGTGGAGAAAGCCAAAGGGATGAACTCCTCCAGCTTCTGGCTAGCCGTGCTTGTGAATATCGCTAACGTATTCGGCGTGTTTGGCTTGGCGACATGGTTCCCAAGTTACTTGACGACTGCTAAGCACTTCAGTCACGCCACGACGAGCAATTACATCGCGTTGGCATTTGGGCTGTGCATCATCATGACGACGGTCGTTGGATCATTTACGGATAAGACGAAGCGTAAAGCTATCTGGGGCCTGTGGGGATTCGTTGTCTCGATGGTCCTGCTTGTGGCGATTTCCTTTGTCCCATCCGCTCTTTACGACGCCTTGTTCCTCGTCGTCGCGATCATCTGTATCCAGGGGATCACCACGCTCGTCAATCATGGAATTATGCATAGTTTTACGGTTACGGAGCACATTGGTCGCGACAACGGAATCATGGTTGGCATCTCGAACTTGCTGGCCGCGTTGGGGCCCACCATCATGGGAGCGTTGATCGGTCTTGCAGGGTTCAACATGGCGTTTGGATTCTTGGCAGTTTGCTTTCTAATCGGGGCGATTGGGCATACGGTGTTAGCGAAACAGGGCTACTGAGGATTAAGAGGACAGTGATCCCTATCACGAACTTGAACTATCGCTCAAGCGTGGATTGCGAAAATGATAGCGCTTTCGATGAATGAGGGACTGAGTGACGACATCAGTCCCCTCGCGTTCATCCACCATGGACCGGGCCGTTGCGGCCGAGCTGGTGTGAGAGGGGTCAGTCCGTGCGAGGAAAGGACGCGAGCAGGAAATCGACGAACCGCTGCACGGTGGGGCGCAGCTCGAGATTGTTTTGTGTGACGATGACGCAATCCAACGGAGGATGGCGCAATTCAGGAAACGAAAACTCGAACAGTTGACCATTGGCCAATTCGTGTCGTACTGATGTGTACGGTAAAAACGCCATGCCGAGACCTTCGAGTACGACAATTTTGATCGACTCCAAATCTTCCATTCGCAGGCGAATCGTGTAATCCTCGTCCGAGATCCCGAGATTTCGAAGGATTTGCTGAATCAACTTCCAATGGGTGGAGTGCGTGACGGCACTGATCAGGGGAACAGATTGGAATAAGTGCTTGTTGATCTCCAACTGGTGAGCCCAGGGAGACTGACTACTATAGACTAGACACCAGTGGTCATGACGAAGCATGGTGGCTCGCAATCCGGACGGGAGAGGAACCGTTTCGTCGGACGTCACGACGCCTACGTCGAGAATCTTGTTCAGTACCTGGTTATAAATCGTTTCGGTGTCCTTGTATACCACGGAGATATGGATCTGCTCTAATACCCCCATGTACTGGGCGATGATGTGGGGCAAAAAGTACCGTCCGAACGGACGATTGCTTCCGATAGCCAGGTTCCCTTGGTCGTTTTGCATCAGCTCTTCGACGGTCGTAACGAGTTTTTGCTCAAGCGCCAGGATGTCCTGGGCGAATTCGTACGTAATCCGCCCGGTATCCGTCAGATACAGATGATTTCCCTTGCGTTCAAACAACGTTGTGGACAAGAAATTCTGTAGCGATTTCACCTGCAGGCTCAGGGCCGGTTGCGTAATCATCAACTCTTTGGCGGTTTCCACATAACTGCCGTGATCGACAACGGCACGAAACAGTTCCAACTGATGCAGGCTCAGATGCTCACGCATAGGAACACCTCGAATATAAGTTTTTCTTTATATGTTAGTCAGAAAATTTAAATTTGTGCAATACGCAGACGGGGGCGTAAGCTCAAAGAGAGGCACGAGCGAAAGCATCTACGCCATTCTTGGTAAGCGCTTGTTTTTGGCGCTGTAATTTCACCCTGATGAGGAGGTGACTTATGCCTGACCTGATACGCGTCGCCATCGCTGGGTTGGGAACGGCTACACGCCTCATGCTCCGCGCACTGCTGTCCAACCCGACTATCGAGGTGGTTGCGGCGGCCTCTGTTCGGGAGGAGGAGCGACTCGCGTTCGCCAACGATTTTTCCATTCCCGCGTACGCAGACATCGACGAGCTCTGCGGTCTCGATGATGTGGACGCGATTTACATTGCGACACCTACACATCTGCACGTCCATCACGTGCTGATGGCACTGGAACACGGTAAGCACGTCCTGGTGGAGAAGCCCTTGGCGACAGACTTGCCTTGTGCCAAACGGATGGTCGAAGCTGCCGAGAAGTTCGGTCGGGTGGTGATTGTCGGACATTCCCACAGCTTCGATGCCCCGATTCAAGCGATGCGAGACATCGTACACAGCGGGGGGTTAGGTGGGCTGCGAATGATTCACAGCTGGTGCTACACCGATTGGCTCTACCGACCCAGGGTGCCAGAGGAGCTGTCCACTGACTTGGGGGGCGGGGTCACCTTTCGGCAGGGCGCTCACCAGTTTGACGTCATTCGCTTCCTTGGAGGTGGCGCGCTGCGCAGCGTACGCGCGTCCACTGGACGGTGGGATGCGCGTCGACCGACGGAGGGCAGCCACACTGTGTATTTGGAATTCGAGGACGGGGTTTGTGCAACCGCAGTCTACAGCGGATATGACCGCTTTCACAGCACGGAACTGACCTTTGGCATCGGCGAGTGGGGGCAACTAGCTCCGGATTGCGACCACTGCTATGGGTCTCACAGAAAACGCAGCCTGCAGTTGACTACGGCGGAGGAATCGGTCATGAAGCGCGAACAGGCGGGGTACAAAACGGGTGACACACTACAGGAGCAGGGCGAACATCAACCGTTTTTTGGACTTACCCTCGTCAGTTGCGAACGAGGAGATATTCGTCAGAGTCCAGAAGGGCTGTTTGTCTACGCGGATGACCGCATCATCGAGGTGGAACTCCCGTCCACAAAGACGCCTCACGACCGGGTGGTGGAGGAATTTGTGGGCGCCGTCAACGGGTCGATTGAGCCCGTCCACACGGCACGGTGGGGGATGGCAACCCTTGAAGTGTGCTTAGCAGTCCTCGAATCTGCGAAACGACGAGAAGAAATCTATTTACACTACCAAGTCGCGACGGAGTAATGCGACAGGATATACGAGCGAATGGAGGAACAGTACGATGCTCAATCAGGAACGAAACACGATGTTGACGAGTGTTGGACCAGGGACGCCAATGGGAAACTTGTTTCGCCGCTACTGGCTCCCTATCGCCGCAGCATCTGAGTTGGAAGGCGAGTGGACGAAAAAGGTCCGATTGCTTGGTGAGGATCTTGTGCTCTATCGGGATCGAAGTGGGAAACTGGGGCTCATCGGAGAGCGGTGTGCGCACCGCGGCGTGTCGATGACGTGCGGCATTCCCGAGGAAAACGGCTTGCGATGTCCCTACCACGGATGGCTGTACGACGCGACGGGCCAGTGTTTGGAGCAGCCCAACGAGCCATCGACCAGCACGTTTAAGGACAAAGTTAAGCTTCCCGCGTACGAGGTGGAGGAACTGGGGGGATTGATATTTGCCTACCTTGGCCCCAAACCAGCCCCCCTGTTGCCTCGCTATGATCTGTTCGTTCGCGACAATGTGATTCGTACCATCGGATACGCCGTCATTCCGTGTAACTGGATGCAAATTATGGAGAACTCCCTCGATCCAACGCACTTGGAGTGGTTGCACGGGCGGTATTTTCAATACGTGTTCGAGCGCGAGGGACGGCCGCAGGACAGTTGGCCCATCAGTAAGCATCACCAAAAAATTGGCTTCGATTTGTTCGATCACGGCATCATCAAACGCCGCGTTTTGGAGGGGCAGACGGAAGATTGTGAGGATTGGGTGGTCGGACATCCAGTGGTATTTCCGAATATGTTGCGGGTGGGCGACCTAGGGGCCCATTCTTTTCAAATTCGTGTGCCGATGGATGATACGCATACCTATCATATTTGGTACACGTGTTTCGTTCCGAACGAAGGAGTGCAGGTGCCAAACGATTATCCCATCTCTCTGTACGAGGCTCCGCTCAAGGATGCCAATGGAAAGTTCATTACCGACTACATTGACGGTCAGGACATGATGAGCTGGGTGACGCAAGGGGAAATCGCGGATAGAACGACAGAGAGACTTGGCACATCTGACAAAGGCATTATCATGTACCGGCAGTTGCTGATGCAGGAATTAGCCAGGGTGGAGAAAGGCGAGGACCCGATGTGCGTGGTTCGCGATCCCGCCCAAAACGACGTGATTGTTCTTCCGCAGGAAGAGAACAAATACGGTGTTGGAGATCTCCTGTCGAGTATCGCGAAAGATTGGAACACCAGATATGCCCCGAACATCGACGAGATTATTCTTCTGTGCAAGGGGAAAGTGGAGGAAAATGTCTAACTGGGGGAGCTGAGCTTGGGGAAACACACGCAGCATCTACTTGATTGGGTACAGTTTTGTCCGCATTGTGGCGGGTCCTTAGAAGATCCACGCAATTTGGTCAACGAGTTTTCATTGGCGGACAGTTCCATCTGCTTTTGGTGGTGCTATTCTTGTGGCGCGAAGGGGGAAATCGCAGAGATTCAACGGGTGACTGCGCCTGAGTTGGTCGAAGGCTGAGATTTAACTAGATTGCGCCATCGAAATGTAACATCGAGGAAGACACTGTCGAAGCGGACGGTGTCTTCTTTGGCTTTGTCGTAATTTCCCGAGCAATGACGATGGGCAGATGTGGATGCGCGTACTGTACGTTGACCACCGGTTCACGAAGGGTCATTCAAGTAAAGTACCGTTAACGAAAAAGGCTATCGTCTCTAGCTCAGGTGCCAGAGCGGCATCGGGCAGGGAAATCCGATGTGATGCCTGGGGCCATTCCATTGTACAATAAGGAAAGTCTGAATACTCCTATCATTATGGAGGAACCCGGTATGGAACATGGAGTGAAGCATCGTTGGCGGATGGTTGTCAAGGTGGGATCGAGTTCGATTACGGACCACCGAGGCAGATTATCGTTGGAAAAAATGAGACGCGTCGTAGCCCAACTGGCTGCTCTTCAGAAGTCAGGAAGATGTCAAGTGATTCTAGTGTCGTCTGGCGCGATTGCGGCGGGCCTGGGCAAGCTTGGATGGAACCGAGCGAGCATTACGCTTCCCGAGAAACAGGCGGCTGCTGCTGTAGGACAAACCCTTTTAATGGAAACCTATGAACGGTTGTTCGGTCAAGAGGATATCGTCGTTGGTCAATTGTTGTTGACGCGGTTGGATATTGAGGACCGCAAACGGTTTGTCCATATTCGCAACACCATCCTCACGCTGTTGCACAACGGTATTGTGCCGATTGTCAACGAAAATGACACGGTTGCCGTCGATGAAATCCGCTTTGGTGACAACGACTCCCTGGCCAGTTTGACCGCACTTGTGTCGGAGGCGGAGCGGCTCGTGTTGCTGACCGATATCGATGGTTTGTACACGGGAGATCCGAAGGCGGATGCGAGTGCAACACGTCTATCTGAAATCTGGGAAATTACGAGAGAGATCGAGTCGATTGCAGGCGGCGCAGGCAGTTCCGTCGGAACGGGCGGGATGAGGACGAAGATCTCCGCGGCCAAAGCGGCTGTGCAGTCAGGGATCGATGTCGTCATTGCCTCGAGTGAGGAATCGCGGGTGCTTTTGCGAATTGCTGACGGTGAAGCGGTGGGGACCTTGTTTCACGCGCGGCCAGAACCGCTGGCTCACAGAAAATCTTGGCTGATTCATGGGCCGCAACCCGGTGGTGTGCTCGTCATCGACGAGGGTGCGGTTCAGGCGCTGGTCGCCCAGGCAGGCAGTCTACTTCTACCGGGGGTCATGCAGGTTCAAGGGGACTTCCAGGAGGGGACCACGGTGGCCCTTGCCAACACCACGGGACATGTCGTCGGGAAGGGAATCACAAATTTTTCAGCCCGGGATCTGGATACCCTCGTACATCGAAGACAATCGGGGGAGCGGCTTTACAACGTGACTGAGGTGGTACATCGCAACAACATGGTCGTATTGGAAGGTGGGGTGTTAGGATGACAGAGGCGCATCTAGTAGAGAGCGGCGCACAGGCCGAGTTGGGGGCATACATCGCGCACAAACTGCATCAGGCCAGGGGTGCGAGCCGAGTGCTTGCGGTGGCGTCTACTTCGGTGAAAAATGAGGCCTTACATCAGATGGCAGATGCGTTGTGGAACAATCGTGAGGAAATCCTCGCGGCCAACGAGGAGGACGTGCGTGCAGCCGAGGCGGCAGGCCAACCGGCGTCGCGGATTGATCGACTGATGTTGAACGAGCATCGAATTCGGCAAATGATGGACGGCCTTTGCCAAGTCGCACAGTTGGAGGATCCGATCGGTGAGCGATTGGACACGATTCTCCACCCGAACGGCATGCGAATCGAAAAGGTTCGAGTCCCGATGGGGGTTATTGCCATGGTTTATGAGTCGAGGCCAAACGTGACGGTTGACGCGGTCGGATTGTGTATCAAGACGGGGAACGCGGCCGTGCTCCGGGGTGGCCGGGAGGCCTTGCGGTCAAATATTGCGCTCGTTCGCGCGCTTCACAAGGGACTCCAGACGAGTGGAGTGCCAAGCGAAGCGCTTCAGTTCGTCGAGCGCACCGAACGCGAGTCTGTCGATTTGCTGATCCGCGCCGTGGGACTCGTCGATTTGGTGATTCCACGCGGCGGCGCAGGATTGATTGAGCGCGTCGTGCGCCACGCACAAGTGCCTGTGATCGAAACGGGCGTCGGCAATTGTCACGTGTACGTCGATGCCTCGGCAGATGTCGCGAAGGCACGTGACATTATCACGAACGCAAAAACGCAGCGCCCGTCCGTATGTAACGCGGCAGAGACTCTGCTCGTGCACAAAAGTGTGGCTAGCGCATGGTTACCCGAAATCGTTCCACACTTGGTCCGCCTCGGTGTGCAGGTGCGGGGGTGTGAGCAATCGCTCTCCATCCTACGCGACGAGGGATTTTCGGATGTCTCGGCGGCGACAAAAGAGGATTGGTCGACAGAGTATCTCGATCTCATCTTGGCGGTGAAAGTGGTCGATAGTCTCGACGCCGCGATTGAACATATTACAGAATACGGCACTCTTCATTCAGAAGTCATCGTGACCGAAAGCGAAGAGGCTGCAGCTGAATTTCTGTCGCGCGTCGACGCGGCGGTGGTCTATCATAATGCCTCCTCTCGGTTCACAGACGGTTTTGAATTCGGATTCGGTGCAGAGATCGGCATCTCCACGCAAAAACTGCACGCGCGTGGACCGATGGGTCTTCGCGAGATGACCAGCTATAAGTACATCGTGCGCGGAGACGGCCAAGTCCGTGGCTAGTCGAGGGGCGCGGCGCGGCTGAGTGAATGGTGGTTGAGTAATGAGTTACCGAAGCTCAGCTACGCCGTGTGCCTCGCGTCTCACCATGCGGGCCGAGCGTCCCTGAACGTAGTTCGACCCGCCCCATCCTTCGCAATTCTCCCTTTCTATCCCCCACGTTCATCCATTTCCGATATTGCGAATCATTTCTGGTCCTCGCAAGACGTGCAGTAACTGCAGGTTTAGGATAACGGATATCAACGAACGACGTTTCTCACAAAGGGGATGGTCAAATTTCAACAGCCGTAGTAAACGTTATCTTTGAATCCGTCACATAGATGAATGTTCTGCAATGCCGCGTGAAAGGGCTTCCATATTTTATTCGGCATCACAGATCAGGCGGCTTGGATGAACATGCATTGCGTGACCATTCCCCGCAGTGGGAGATACGTCGATGGATGGGGGTTTGGGGGTTGGATCGTCGCCGATTGATTATCGTGACCATACTGTGTGGTCTGGGGTATATGGTGTATTCGGTGGATCGTATGGTGATGTCGTCATCTGTCGGCCTCATCGCGAAGCAATTCCACATGACAAAGGGCACCTCGGGGCTTATGATGAGCTCGTTCTTTTATGGATTTGTCGTACTTCTGTTCATCGGCGGGATTTTGTCTGATAAGTTCACCGGCAAGACGGTACTCATTTGGGGATTGTCTCTTTTTTCACTTGCGACGGGGGCGACGGGTCTCGCCACTGGGTTTGGAACGATGTTGGTGTATCGGATTATCACCGGCCTTGGCGAAGGGCTGTTCTGGCCGGCCGCCTCGCAGGAAATCACATTGGTCTCCACCGCGAAACAGCGCACCACGGTGATGTCGATTTACTGGTCCGGATATCCGATCGGTGGATTTTTGGGGACCTGGTTGGGCGCCCTGATTGGCTCACATGACGGTTGGCGCCCTGTGTTCATCGTGGCGTTTGTCCTCGGGGCCATCGTCGCCGTGCTCTACGGTGTACTCGTGCGCAGCGATGGGGCGGGAAAGACCGCAAACAGCGCGAAAGTACAACTCACAGAGGGTGTTCCTATCCGCGAGATCTTTCGTCAGCCGACGGTCGTGGCGCTCGGCGTCTTCTATCTGTTGCTGATGTCTGGTTGGTGGATTGTGCTCTTGTGGGCTCCAACGTTCATGGAGGCACAGAAGCACATGAGCTTGACGACGGGCGGCACGATTGCCAGCCTCATGGGGTTGTCCGGGGCCCTGGGTGGCATTTTGATTGGCCGCTACTGTGACAAAGGGGCCATCGGGCGACGTAAAGTCGTGCTTGTGTGGATCTCGATTCTCACGGCCGTGATGATGGCGTTGATGGTCGTTGGATTGCCGACGTGGCTGTTGGTGATTGTGGTGCTCCTGCTCGGCTTCTTTGGTTACCCCATCACGCCGGTGGTGCTCTCCATCGCTTCGCAGGTGGTACCTGAGGGCGTTGCGGGTTCGGCGATTGGGTTCGTCATGAACGTCGGGATGCTGGCCGGCGCTATCACACCGGCCCTCGCAGGATTTTTGCAGGAGAACGTGGCCATGTCGACCGTCTGGATTTTAGCCGCTGTGCTGCAATTGATCAGTTGCTTGGCACTTTTGTTTACCGGGGTGTTGCGCAGCGCCAAGTCGTCGGATCACGTGGGACATTCCGCAGACACACCGGCGCGCTGATGGTCGCGAGAAGCCGACGCGGTGGCGTCGCTTCACGAGTTCGGGAACATCACAGGAGACAAGTGATTGCTGTGGCTCGAAGGATACACAGAGAGGACGCATCTCGGTGTATCCTGTTTTTGTGCAAAGGAGGATCGTGTGTCGTGTCTAAGTGTTTACGGTGACAACCAAATCAAGATGGGATGACAGCAAATGGGACTCCGCGATGTGCCGTTGGCGAAAAGTGGAATACTACTGTATGAGAGTAAGCATTTGCAGGGCGAGGTCGTCACCCCGCATCACCACACAATCTATCAAATTCTGTACATCCTGAGCGGCGATGGCATCATTACGCTTCATAACCAGCCGTATGAAGTCACGAATGACCAGATGGTGCTGATTGCCCCGTACACGGAACACGCGGTCTACGCCCGCTCGCGCATGACTCTCCTGGTCTTAGCATTTGGTGACTTCCTCGAAGATCTCACTGGCACCAAGGAACTGTTCTCCACGGCGTTTCGAACGTCGAAATATCACATGCTGGACTCGATGTCCGCGAATGAACTGCGCGACTCGTTTCGGAAAATCCTTTACGAGCAGAGTTTACAAGGCAGCTTTTCCGATTTGGCGATTCGCGGGCACTTGCTGCACGTGCTGTTGACGCTCACGAGATCTTTTGAAGTCGAGCATTTTCGCGACTCAAATGCACATCGAGCGAACGTGTTGCGCCACTATATCGAGGCGCACTACTACCGCCGGTTATCCGCGGAGGATCTCGCGGGCCGCCTGAAGATTACCTCGCGGCACATGAACGCCATCTTCAAGGAGCAGTTTCACATTACCCCGATTCAATATCTGAACGACGTGCGGGTGAAGCACGCAAAGGCACTGCTCCTTGGCACGGACAAGGAGATTATCTCGATTTGCTTCGAGGTTGGGTTTGAGACGATTTCGACGTTTTATCGGGCGTTCAAACGCAAGGTAGGAATGTCGCCGCAACAGTTTCGAAAGGCGCCATCGTGACGTCGCGCGTGCCCACGATGGGTTCACCGGTGCTGACTTCATCGCTGCCTTCAGTCTCACTTCCGGTTTTGCGAATCATTTCTGTGCCTGATAAGACCTGCCTTTGTGACACGTGATACCGTATCTCTGTAATCGTCGTAACGCTGGGATGAGGAAGATTCGGAGGGGGTTAGGAGATGCGAAAAATCGGGATCATCATGAACGGTGTCACAGGCAGAATGGGCACCTATCAGCACTTAGAGCGCTCAATTGCAGCGATTCGTCAACAGGGGGGCCTCGCCTTGCCGGATGGCGAGGTACTGATGCCGGATCCGATTTTGGTTGGGAGAAATGAGCACAAGTTGCGCGCATTGGCTGATAAATACGGCATTCTGCGGTGGAGCACGAACCTCGAGGAGTGTCTGGCCAATCCGGATTATGAAATCTACTTTGACGCGCAGACGACCTTGCGCCGGGCCGAAGGTGTGCGGGCGGCAATCGAGGCGGGCAAGCACATCTATTGTGAGAAGCCGACCGGCGTCAACCTTGAGGAGGCGTTAAGTCTCGCCCGACTCGCGGATCAAAAGGGCGTCAAACACGGCGTGGTGCAAGACAAGTTGTTTCTACCAGGCCTCTTGAAGTTGCAGAAACTCGTCGAGACGGGGTTCTTTGGCCGCATTCTCTCGATTCGCGGAGAGTTTGGGTACTGGGTGTTTGAAGGAGAGCACGAGGCCGCCCAGAGACCGTCTTGGAACTACCGCAAGGAAGAGGGCGGCGGCATCATCGTCGACATGCTCTGCCACTGGCGCTATGTGCTCAGCAACATTTTCGGCGACGTGAAAGCGGTATCTTGCTACGGTGCCACGCATATTCCACAGCGCGTCGACGAGGATGGGGAAGTCTACGACGCGACGGCCGACGACGCCGCGTATACGACGTTTCAATTGGAGGGCGGCATCGTAGCGCACATCAATTCGTCGTGGTGCGTCCGGGTCGACAGAGGCGAGTTGTTCGAACTGCAGGTGGATGGAACGGAAGGGAGTGCGGTGGCGGGGCTTCGCAACTGTAAAGTACAGCATCGGGCGCATACGCCAAAAGCGGTTTGGAACCCGGATGTACCAGACCAGAACGACTACACGGCCCAATGGGTGACCGTGCCTACCATCGACGAGCCAGACAACGCGTTCAAAGTGCAGTGGGAGATGTTTTTGAAGCACGTCGTCCTCGGCGCGCCGTTCAAGTTTGATCTCCTCGAAGGCGCCAAAGGCGTGCAACTGGCACAAATCGGCTTGCAGTCGTGGGAAGAACGCCGCTGGTTAGACGTCCCGACGCTGACGCTCGACTGACATTCTAGGAGGGGTACATGTGCAAACTCTACTGCTACCTAGGTCCTTTGGCGGCGTCGAGGCGTACCGCATGGTTGGTACGCCAATTGAGACGGCGCCGTGCCAGCCGGCCACGCGTCGAATCGCCTACGCGGCTGCACACGTGGTAGCCGATCCGCTGGCCGATATCGATCCTTCCTCGGCCACCGCAGTGGACTGGGATTCTACACTCGCGTTTCGCCATCACCTCTGGTCACTTGGCCTGTCCGTCGCGGAGGCGATGGATACGGCGCAACGCGGCATGGGCCTCGGCTGGGAGACGACGAAAGAACTGATATCGCGCTCCGTACGCGAGGCGAGGGCGTGCGGCGGAGCGATTGCCTGCGGGGCGGGGACGGATCAACTGGATGGGAGCGCTGCGCACACGCTAAAGGACGTGCAGCGAGCGTACGAGGAACAGTGTGAGTTCATCGAGGGGACGGGCGGCCGCGTCATCCTCATGGCCAGCCGGGCACTGGCTGCCGTCGCCAAGGCGCCAGAGGATTATGCGGCCGTGTACGATGCTATCCTCTCGCAGGTCTCTCAGCCTGTAATCCTGCACTGGCTCGGCGACATGTTCGACCCCGCGCTCACCGGCTACTGGGGCCATCTCGACGTAGCGGCCGCCATGCAAGTGTGCCTAGACGTCATTCACCGGCACGCCGCGAATATCGACGGCATCAAAATTTCGCTCCTCGACGCGGACTTAGAAGTGCAGATGCGCCGCATGCTACCAGATGGCGTCAAGATGTACACGGGGGACGACTTCAATTACCCAACGCTCATCTTGGGGGAGGACGGTGCGTACAGCCACGCGCTGTTGGGCATTTTCGACGCCATCGCGCCGGCGGCTGCACAGGCCCTGCGGGCATTGGACGCGGGGGATGAGGCTCGCTTCCGGGAGATCATGGATCCGACAGTTGGGCTCAGTCGGCACATTTTCCAGGCACCGACGCGGTTTTATAAGACTGGCGTCGTGTTTCTCGCCTACTTGAACGGTCACCAGGACCACTTCCGGATGGTGGGGGGGCTAGAGAGCATGCGCTCGCTCGTCCATCTGTCGGAACTGTTCGTCCTCGCAGACCGGGCTGGGCTCTTGGCAGATCCGGACGCCGCCTCGGAACGCATGCGCCGCGTCCTGGCGATTGGAGGCGTGGTGTAATGGATACTCGGTTTCTCAGCTTAAATCAGATCACGACGAATGGATGGACCGTCCAACAGGCGGTCGACGGTTGTGCACGAGCAGGTATCCAGTGGATCGGCCTCTGGCGACACAAAGTCGCAGAGACTGGGTTGCAGGCGAGCGCTCGCATCGTCCAGGACGCGGGGCTTCGGGTTTCCGGACTGTGCCGGGGTGGCATGTTTGCGGCGGGCACGAAGCTCGAGCGGGCGGCCCGCATCGACGACAACCGCCGCGCCATCGAAGAGGCGGCAGAGCTTGGGACGGATGTCCTCGTCCTCGTCTGTGGCCCGGCCGAGGATTGTACGCTCGACGATGCCCGGTCGATGGTCGAGGAGGGAATCGAACAGCTCGTTCCGTACGCGCTTGAACGCGGTGTGAAGCTCGGTATCGAACCGCTGCACCCGGTGTTTGCGGCAGACAGATCTGTCATCTCCACGCTCGGTCAGGCGAACGACATCGTCCTGCGGCTGGGGTCAAGCCAGGTCGGCGTCGTCATCGACATCTATCACGTCTGGTGGGATCCGAAGCTGTATGAGGAAATTGCGAGATCCGCCGGGCACATTTTTGGCTTCCACGTCAACGATTGGCTGGCGCCAGTCGAGAACGCGATGATGTCGCGTGGCATGATGGGCGACGGCTGCGTGGAAAACGCACGGATTCGGCGCGCAGTCGAAGCGGCTGGATATCATGGTCCGGTCGAGGTCGAGATATTCAACCAAAAAATCTGGGATACCGCATATGATGAAATTTTGGTACAAATGAAACAACGGTTTGAAACGGAAGTTTAGGGTGCTCGTGTTGGAACGGCGGGGGGGCTGTGACAGGCCATTGCCGTCTCGAGTTTGGTCTTGCGGCCGCTCGCACGCCGATGCACTCGGCCGTGAATTTCCTTGGCAGACGGAAGGGAGATGCGTGGGTGTGAGGGTCGTTATTGCGCCAGATTCGTTCAAAGGGTCATTGTCCGCACAGCATGTCGCAGCGTCGATTGCAGAGGGCGTCGTAGCCGCGTGCCCCGACGCGCAGGTCCATCTCGTGCCGATTGCAGACGGTGGTGAGGGGACCGTCGATTGCCTACTCGACGTCGTAGGAGGCGAAGTCGTCACGGTTCCCGTTCACGATCCGCTGGGGCGCCCCATCGACGCCGATTACGGCGTCCTCCCGGACGGCACCGTCGTCATCGAAGTGGCGTCGGCAGCTGGGCTCACCTTGGTAGCGCAACAGGATAGGGACGTTCTGCGCGGAAACACACAGGGTCTCGGCGAACTGTTGTGTCACGCGCTCGACGCTGGGCGCACCTCATTTGTGGTCGCCCTTGGCGGCAGTGCCACCAACGATGGCGGAGTGGGCATGTTATACGCCCTGGGTGCGCGGTTTTACGACGAGGGTGGACACGAGCTCGCCCCCACCCCGGACGCTTGCCGCAGTTTGTGGCGGATTGACCTGTCGCACTTGCACCCAAAGTTGGCGGATGCCTCGATTCGGGTGGCGTGCGACGTCGCCAATCCACTCTGTGGCGAGCGTGGTGCGACGGCGGTGTATGGGCCGCAGAAAGGCGTCACGCCTGACCTCATCCCGGTCTTGGACGCCTTCCTCGACCGCTTTGACTCAGTCGTTCACCGCGACTTACATATCTCTATCCGCGACATTCCAGGTGCAGGTGCCGCGGGCGGGCTGGGAGCTGCATTGGTCGGATTGCTCGGGGCCAAATTGCTCCCCGGCATCGACTTGATTCTTGACCTCATCTCCTTTCATACCCGCCTATCAGACGCTGACCTCGTCATTACCGGCGAAGGAAGCACCGATGCGCAGACCGCCAACGGAAAGGCGGTCATGGGTATCGCAAAGCGCGCCAAGGCCGCCGGTGTGCCTGTATTTTGTCTGTCCGGCAACGTCTCCGCGGAGGCGACAGCCCTGTACGAGCACGGCGTTACGGCGCTGTTCTCCATCACGCAAGGCCCAATCAGCCTCGGCGATGCGATGAAGTCGACCGGAATCCTGCTGTCGAGAGCCGCGGATGCGGCCGTTCGCGCGTTTCTCGCAGGTCGAATGCGGGGGTGAGCCGCGCGGGTGAGCCGCGCGGGTGAGCAGGGCGGGTGGCCCTGCCTGCCCCTCTCCCCGAGTCACCCTAACGTTGTTCGTCTCTATCGTGGTGTTGGTGTGTTTACTCGTCACCGGGCTGTTGATCGGGCAACGGAAAATGCGCACCACGCGGACAAATTTGACGGATAAGGCGATGAACACCGCCAAATTTGTGGCGAACTCCCCTTTGGTCATCGCGGCGTTGGAAGGGAAGCGCAGCAGGTCCGACGTTGAACCCCTCGCGATGAAAATCCAGGAAATCACCGCCAGCCTACAATGACTACCAAACGTGAAACCTATCGACACGGAGCCTGCAAAAACGGGGAGTTTTGGAGGTGTCACGCACTTTATCACGAATATGCAACCGTGACAGCGCCGACCCTGATCGGTTTTCTCGTTTTTGCCGACGGATATCATGCCATGTTTGTCGCATCTGCCGTCGCGTCGGTCATCGGAATGCTCGCGATGCTGTTCGTCAAACCAGGAAAAAGAGTGTAGTTCGCATGGTCGGTTGAACGTGACTCGATGAAGCGTGCAGTCGTTGGGATGCTTCCTATGCACGTCGTTCCGCCATCGGGTATCTGGAAGGGTAAATCGGAGAGCGAGAACCAGACTGGAGGGTCCAACCATGGACAAGTTCGAAATCGCCGTCATCCCCGGTGACGGCATTGGAATGGAAGTCGTGCCTGCCGCGATGCGCGTACTCGACGCGGCGGCGGATATTCACGGTGGATTGTCGTTTGAGTGGACGACGTTTCCATGGAACTGCGAGTACTATCTCAAACACGGCACGATGATGCCGGACGATGGCATCGCCACGCTGCGCGGATTTCATCAAATCTTCCTGGGTGCAGTGGGCATGCCAAATCTCGTGCCGGATCACGTCTCGCTCTGGGGCCTGCTCATCAAAATCCGCCGCGAGATGCAACAGTCGGTCAACGTGCGACCTGCCAAACTCCTCAATGGTTTGACATCGCCGCTGCGCAACCCGTCGGCGTTTGATTTGGTCGTCGTGCGCGAGAATTCGGAAGGCGAGTATTCCGATATCGGCGGGCGCATTCATCAAGGCTCTGACGAGATGGCCATTCAGAGTGCCGTGTTTACGCGCAAAGGAACGGAGCGCGTTATGCGATACGCGTTCCAACTCGCCGAAAAACGCCGCAAACACGTCACGAGCGCGACGAAATCAAACGGAATCTCTCACAGCATGCCGTTTTGGGACGAAGTATTTAGAGATGTCCTCAAAGACTATCCCGAATGTGCGACAATCAGTCACCACATCGATGCACTGGCGGCATTTTTGGTGATGAAACCACACGCGTTCGACGTGATCGTCGCCTCGAATCTGTTTGGGGACATCCTGACGGATCTCGGTGGGGCCATCATGGGAAGTATCGGCGTGGCGCCGGCGGCGAACCTCAACGTCGAACGAACGTACCCATCGATGTTTGAACCGGTTCACGGGTCGGCGCCCGATATCGCAGGGAAGGGGCTCGCCAACCCACTCGGTCAAATCTGGACCGGTAAAATGATGCTCGATTTCATGGGCTATGAAGAGCTCGGAAATCTCGTCTTGGACGCGATGGAGGCGACCCTCGCCGCGGGTGTCAAAACGGGTGATATCGGCGGTGTATCGAGTACTTCCGAGGTCACAAACACGATCATCGACTATTTGCGGAGGCGGACTTAAGTTTGCGCGGCCGTTTCATCGCACAGAGGGAGCGTCATGCTCCCTCGACCCTTGCGGGCCGCTTCGCGGCGGCACCCTGGATTCCGGCCTCCACGGCGTGAATGGGAACTCGCAGTGAGTTCTAATGTTATGTCTGTAACATTAGAATGGGGGAAATGAGGCAAGGGTTCGTCGTCTATGATGCACATCGGGGACACTTCGTGTCCGAGTTGAACGATGAAGACGGCCGGGCGCATCGGAAAACTGGCAGAGATGCACCAGGAACTCGTCGACGCGCCTGTTCCAAGGTTAAATTGCAAATACTTTGCTAATGTTTGGTTGTATGGTCTATAATCATTCGTACGTACAATTGCTTATCGTATCAAAATCTATAGACCTTGGGGGTGATCGACATGGCCCAAAAGCAGACTCCGAAATACATGCAATTGAAAGAAGAAGTTGTCTCGTGGGTGAAAACGGGACGTTATCCCCCGGGCGCTCAATTGCCTACGGAATTGGAATTGGCGGAGTTGTTCAACGTGAGCAGGCAGACCGTGCGGCAGGCGCTAGCAGACTTGGTGCGCGAACAGTTGTTGTCACGGGTCCAAGGTCGTGGAACCTTTGTCGCCGAGCGGAGTCTGGAACCGGTTACAACGCCGTCGGTTGTACAGGGGCCGAACAAGATCATCGGTGTGGTCACAACCTATATCTCGGACTATATTTTTCCGGAAATTATCCGCGGTTTGGAATACCAACTCGGTGCCCTTGGGTATTCATTGCTCCTGCTGAACACACAGAACAACTTTGACTTGGAACGCCGCGCCTTACAGAGGATCATCGATACCAATGTGACCGGACTCATTGTGGAACCGACGAAAAGTGCGATCGACAATCCGAACTTAGACATGTATTTAACCTTAATTGCACAAAAGACCCCGATGATTATGCTGCATGCCTCCTATATGGAACTCGACGTCGCCACCGTGCGCATCGATGATGTCGAGGCGGTGTCGCGCCTGACCCAAACCGTGATCGACTTTGGTCATCACGCCATCGGCGGGCTGTTCAAGGACGATGACATTCAAGGAAAATTGCGCATGCGGGGATATCTGCGGACGCTCGGCCAAAATAATGTGGATATCCACCCAGCCTTTATTAAGCGCTATAACACTGAGGACCTGACAGATGTCGTCCGCGCGTATGTCGAGACGGTTGAATCCACGCCGGTGGAACAGCGTCCGACGGCTGTCGTTTGCTATAATGACGAGACGGCGATGAAGCTTATGGAAGCGCTGAAATCGAGCGGCATTGGGGTGCCGGAAGACATTTCCGTCGTCGGCTTCGACAACTCCCAGTACTCGCACCTATGCGATCCCAAGTTGACCACCGTCGATCATCCTAAGTTCAATATGGGCATCACCGTCGCCGACTTGATCATCGACGTCATCTCTGAAGTGCACAGCGGGCAGCCAAAGAGAATTCGGGACGTCATCATGGACTGTGAAGTGATTACACGGCCGTCGTTGAAGGATTTGCGCACGAATCGTCCCGCGCCTGAAGCATTCTCTAAAGAAGTCGAGGCTGACTCCGTGGCTTCGTCACACGTGGACCGAGGCTGACCTTCAGCCGCGGGTTCACGCTAGCAGGTACCGCTCGAGCCACCACCCCCCGGCGGCCGAGTCAAACTAAGCTGTCGTGGCATCTGTCAGGGAGCTGACTGTGTCACGTCAGGTTGCAGCTTTCCCCTTCATATCATATGGTACGTACAAATATGGTCCGTCGGTGGAATCCCGCCTTTGCGTCGCTGCGGACGCCTTGGATCATTTTGGCGACCCGGTGTCTTGGTTACGCGGTTGAACTGACGTCGCAACGGTGGGCAAGTGTACGGTGCTGCTATATCTATCGACGGTACAACACAATCGAACGGCACAGGTTCGATCTTCTGATGATGCCCCATACAAACCAAATTCTCGTAAAAATTTTCTGTAAAATTGTATGTACGAATATTGACATCGTCCTATTGCAGTGACATTATTGGGGTGCGTTTAAATATTCAAACAATTCGTTCATACATCTCGGGTGCCTACCAATTCAATCGTGAGGAAGAACAGTTGAATCAGTTGGGGGTGGCGAACAGTCTTTACCGCTGTGATGGCCTCCTTGATGATTCCCGGGACCGTGATCGCCATCCCGCTGTTCAATTATTCGCCCAGCGCTAGCCACGCTATTGCGTTATAGACAAACTTACGAAAATTCGATGGATGGGAGACAACAGATGACCATGAAAAAATCAAGAATGGTGTTGGAACCAGAGTTTCAAATTGCAGAAGTCGATAACCGAATTTATGGATCGTTCATTGAACACCTGGGCCGCGCAGTCTACGAAGGCATTTACGAACCGGACCACCCGCTCGCCAACGAAGACGGGTTTCGGATGGACGTCGTCGAACTGGTTAAAGAATTACAGGTCCCGATTGTTCGCTATCCAGGTGGAAATTTCGTGTCCGGTTACAACTGGGAGGACGGGGTAGGCCCGAAAGAGGTGCGGAAACGGCGCCTCGAATTGGCGTGGAGGACGATTGAAACCAATCAGGTTGGCACCAACGAGTTTGCCGATTGGGCCAAATTGGTCAATTCGGAAGTCATGATGGCCGTGAACCTCGGTACGCGCGGGGTCGATGCGGCGAGAAATCTCGTCGAGTACTGCAACCATCCCTCCGGTACCTATTGGAGTGATCTGCGCGTATCGCACGGATATCGTGAACCGCACAAAATCAAGACGTGGTGTCTTGGGAATGAGATGGATGGGCCCTGGCAGATCGGGCACAAGACTGCGGATGAGTACGGTCGCGTCGCACTCGAAGCCGCCAAGGTGATGAAGTGGGTCGATCCCTCCATTGACTTGGTCCTCTGTGGGAGCTCTGGCACGCAAATGCCTACATTTCCGCAGTGGGAAGCCACTGTCTTAGACCATGCGTACGATCACGTCGACTACATTTCCCTTCACCGGTACTACGGGAACCGCGACGGTGATACGGCCAATTTCTTGGCTAGTTCCTTGGACATGGAGCAGTTCATTCACACGGTCGTGTCGACCTGTGACTATATCAAGGCGAAGAAGAGAAGTAACAAGACAGTGAACTTGTCTTTTGACGAATGGAACGTCTGGTTTCATTCGAACGAAGCCGACACGAAGATTGAACCGTGGTCCATCGCGCCTCCTCAATTAGAGGATATCTATACGATGGAAGACGCCCTGGTGGTCGGAAGTATGTTGATCACCTTATTGAAGCACGCGGATCGTGTGAAAATTGCCTGCTTGGCCCAACTGGTCAACGTCATCGCCCCAATCATGACGACAGCTGGCGGAGGTGCTTGGAAACAAACTATCTATTACCCCTATCTCCATGCGTCGCGCTATGGCCGAGGACGGGTATTGAATCCGCTGATCTCCTCGCCGAAGTACGACTCAAAGGATTTTACCGACGTTCCCGTGCTGGATTCTACTGCGGTATTCAATGAGGAAAAACAGGAACTCACCATTTTTGCGGTCAATCGCGACATGGTGGATGCGCTTCAGTTGGAATGCGACGTCCGCAGTTTCGATGGATACCAAGTCGTCGAGCACATCGTGCTTGAGCATGAAGATATCAAGGCTAGAAATACGCACGACGAACCCAACCGCGTGGTTCCTCACAATCGGGGAAGTGCAAAGGCGAACGACGGCAGCCTGGAATGTGTACTCCCGAAACTTTCCTGGAACGTCATCCGACTCCGCAAAAAGTGAGCAGAGCTGACCGAGGCCGATACAGTCGCGCCCCTGGTTGGTACAGCGAAACAAGTCCGCATCAGGTGCCTGAAGGCCTTTATGCGGACTTGTCATGTCTGATACTGTTGTGGACCTCGGGATATGTTCTTTCATTTCAACCTCGCATTTACTACATATGTCACTCTCCCCGCTGTGGATTGACAGAATGGTCATCACAAAATGTACGAACAAAAAATGCCTTGTCTCCAATCATATTTTAGGACGCAATAGAATAGGTATGTAATTTTAAAGCGTAATCTTGTGTATACCTGGCATAAACATCGATTTTTTGCCGTCAATCCTATCCCTTATCTGTACATTTGTACGTACAAAAATATTGACTTTGAAATGTACGGAGGGTATTCTTAATTCAAAATTCTTAAAATGTATTGCGATGTAAGGGTGTGCGGACGAACTGCATGTCCGTACAAATATTTAAGGAGAGACGGAGGTCAGGCCTGCGCTTTGGGACGTGGCGGTTCACTTTCCATGTAAGCACTTTCTAAAAACCGACTTATTGAATTGTTCTGAGTGTTGATATGAACAAAGCGATGAACGAACGCATGTGAACTTCGGCAAGATAAACATCATTAAAATGCTCAGTTGAGTGAACAGTGCTCACGTGGATTCGCGCTTGGCGAATCCCGGCTCGCAAGGGGTGGAGAATGGTGGCCTATTCGATTGGCGTTGACTATGGTACCGGCTCTGGAAGAGTCGTGTTGTTAAATTTAGATGAGGCCACAGAGGTGGCTGTTGCTGTCATTCCCTATGGACATGGCGTGATCGATACAATTTTTCCGACGACGGGTGAGAAATTACCTCCTGATTGGGCACTGCAACACCCGATGGACTATTTGGACGTGTTGCATCGTGGCATCCCCGCTGTATTGGCAGAGACGGGCGTTTCCCCCAGGGACGTGATTGGCATCGGCATCGACTTCACGTCGTGCACGGTGCTCCCCGTAACGCAGACGGGGGAACCTCTTTGCACGATGGTGGAGTGGGCAGAGCACCCGCACGCGTGGCCAAAACTGTGGAAGCATCACGCGGCGCAGCCGATTGCAGACAGAATGAACGACCTTGCGCGCGAGCGCAATGAAGATTTTCTCACCCGGTACGGAGGGCGGATTTCTTCGGAATGGTATTTTCCCAAGTTGATTGAAGTGTTCGAAGATGATCCGGACGTGTACCAGGCCTGTGACGCGTTTGTCGAGGCGACAGACTGGATCGTCTTACCTGACCGGAAATCTTCGCCGAAATTCGTGTACGGCCGGCTACAAAGCACTCTGGTCAGAGGACGACGGATTGCCCTCCAAGGACTTCTTTCAAGCCGTAAACGCGGGCTTCGCTCATCCGTTGGAAAAGCTAGGGGACGTATTCTACCCGCTTGGAACTAGGGCTGGGCGGTTAAAGGAGAGCGTGGCCGAACAGTTGGGATTGGGCACACACGTGGCGGTCGCGGTAGGCAACGTCGATGCGATGGTGGCCGTACCCAGTGTCGGTGTGAGCCATCCTGGGTCGTTGGTGATGGTGATGGGGACGTCGATTTGTCACCTGACGGTATCCCACGAGGAAGTCCGCCTGCCAGGGATTACTGGAGTCGTCAAAGGCGGTGCACTTCCAGGGTTGTACGCCTATGAGGCCGGGCAAGCGGCCGTCGGTGACATGTTCGAATGGTTTGTGAAAGCTTGCGTACCGCAAGGGTATGTGGACGAAGCGTCGCAGCGCGGCGTCTCCATTTATGAAGTGCTGGAAGAAGAGGCGGCGCGCCTGTCCCCAGGTCAAAATGGTCTCATCGCCTTCGATTGGTGGAATGGGAACCGCAGTATTCTCGGGGACGCTGATGTGTCAGGCATGATCTTTGGCTTGACGCTCGCTACATCCACTGCCGACGTGTATCGGGCACTGCTCGAGGCGACGGCGTACGGCACGCGACGCATCATCGACAACTTTACGGAGCACGGGATTGCCATCGATGAATTGGTCGCTTGTGGTGGGCTCCCCCAAAAGAGCCCGTTACTGATGCAGATCTACGCGGACATTTGCGGTTTGCCAGTGGTCGTACGCGATTCGAGGGAGATCCCCGCGCGGGGCGCGGCGATGTTTGGGGCGGTTGCGGCCGGTGCAAAGGCGGGCGGATTCGACTCTATCGATTCTGCCAGCGCTGTCCTGGCGGCGCCGATTCAAAGGACATATCAGCCCAATGCCGACGCTCGTGAAGCATACGACCGACTCTATCAGATATATCGAGAACTTCATGAATATTTAGGAGAAAACAACGTAGATTTACTGCACCGTCTGAAACAAGTCCGCGTGCGTTCGCTGAACAACGCGTTGCTCAATCAATTGGTATAGCCTGAGAGGACGATGAATGGTGGAGAGGAATAACGTGTTTTGGTTTGTCACAGGAAGTCAGCATCTGTACGGCCCTGAAACACTCAGTCAAGTGGAGAACCAGTCCCGCGTCATCGCGAACGAACTAGATCAGTGCGAGTCGATTCCCTTTCCCGTGATCTACAAGCCAGTCGTGACCACCTCCGAGTCGATTCACCGCGTCATGCTGGAGGCGAACGCAGACGAGTCCTGTGCCGGCGTCATCACCTGGATGCACACGTTTTCGCCCGCAAAAATGTGGATTGCAGGTCTCAATGCGCTCCAGAAACCGCTGTTGCATCTGCATACGCAGTTCAACCGGGACATCCCGTGGGACGCTATCGACATGGATTTTATGAATCTGAATCAATCGGCGCACGGCGACAGGGAGTACGGTTTTCTGGCCGCCCGCATGGGCGTGGCACGAAAAGTGGTCGTCGGCCATTGGGCAGACGAGGAGTTGCAGCGACGCGTCGGGGCTTGGACCAGGACAGCCGCCGGGTACGTGGAAGGTCGTCAACTCAAAGTGGCCCGCTTTGGCGACAACATGCGTGAGGTTGCCGTTACCGACGGCGATAAGGTGGAGGCACAGGTCCGGTTTGGGTGGTCCGTGAATGGGTTCGGTGTAGGTGACTTAGCCGAACGTATCCACGACGTCACGAACGGCGACCTCGACGACCTCCTAGCGCTGTACACAGAGACGTACGAGATTTCCACAGATGTTCGAAACGACCCGCAGAAATGGGGGGCCATTCGCGAGCAGGGGCGGATCGAATTGGGGATTCGGTCATTCCTCCAATCTGGTGGGTTCGGGGCGTTTACGACGACGTTCGAGGACCTGCACGGCATTGAGCAACTCCCAGGCCTTGCCGTCCAGCGCCTGATGGCCGACGGCTATGGTTTTGGTGGGGAAGGCGATTGGAAGACGGCGGCGTTGACCAGGGTGATGAAGGTGATGGCCGGGATGGAAGGCACCTCGTTTATGGAGGATTATACCTACCACATGGAACCCGGAAACGAGCTGATCTTAGGCGCGCACATGTTAGAAGTGTGCCCCACAATCGCGCAGTCGCGCCCTCGTATCGAAGTGCATCCGCTCTCGATAGGCGGCAAAAAAGACCCTGCCCGCCTGGTGTTCGACGGGCGAAGTGGGCCCGCCGTCGTCGCATCGCTGGTCGATCTCGGCACGCGCTTCCGCTTGATCGTCAATGAGGTGGACGCCGTTACATCACAGAGATCTCTGCCCAAGTTGCCAGTCGCTCGAGTGCTCTGGAAACCACAACCTTCGCTTAGAGATTCGGCAGAAGCTTGGATATATGCGGGCGGAGCGCACCATACGGTGTTTTCGTACAACGTGACGGCGGAGCAGTTAGTGGACTGGGCCCAGATGACAGGCATCGAGTGTGTCCTCATCAACCGGGATACATCGGTTCTCACACTGCGGAATTCACTGGCTGTGAACGAGTACGCCTGGCGCTTGCGTTGATCGGCGGGGGGCCTTTTCGCGACGGAATTCAGGGGGGATTCGAATGCTCGTAGAATTGAAGGAACAGGTGTTGGAGGCCAACTTGCAATTGCCGCGGCACGGCTTGGTGAAGTTTACGTGGGGGAATGTGAGCGGAATCGATAGGGCCAGTGGGCTGTTTGTCATCAAACCGAGTGGCGTTCCATATGAGCAGTTGAAGGTGGACGATTTAGTGGTGGTCGATTTGGAGGGGAATGTTGTCGAGGGGGATTTAAACCCTTCCTCCGACACGCCCACGCACCGAGTCCTCTACCAGGCGTTCCCCGAAATCGGGGGGATTGTCCATACGCACTCTCCATGGGCGACGATTTGGTCACAAGCTGGCCGGTCGATACCGGCCCTGGGAACCACGCACGCGGATTACTTCTATGGAAGTATTCCGTGTACGCGCGAAATGACAGACGACGAAATCAACGGGGACTACGAAGTGGAGACGGGCAACGTCATCGTCGAAACCATGCAGCAGTCCGATCCATCCGCGATGCCAGGCGTTCTCGTCCACAGCCACGCACCGTTCTGTTGGGGCAAAGACGCCATTGACGCTGTGCACAACGCAGTGGTGCTAGAAGAGGTCGCCAAACTCGCGTACCGATCGGTATCGCTCAACGCGTCCATCGAGGCGATGCAGCCGGCTCTCCTCGACAAACACTACCTTCGTAAACATGGCGTCCACGCGTACTATGGTCAGCGCTAGGGGACCCCGACACCCGCAGCGCCAGGCAACTGGGCACTGTCGAGGAGTGCGATAAATACGATTGAGGATGTGATGGAATGAACGGGCTTGCAACGACGACCATCTCGCTTCACCAAGTTCGCCTAGACGACGGATTTTGGTCAAACTATGCCGATTTGGTCCGGAATACCGTGATCCCTTATCAGTGGGGTGCGCTCAACGACGACATCCCGGACGCTGAGCGGAGCTATGCCATTCACAACTTCAAAGTGGCCGCCGGTGAACAGGACGGCGAGTTTGGCGGCATGGTCTTCCAGGATAGTGACCTTGCCAAGTGGTTGGAGGCTGTGTCCTACAGCCTCGCTACACATAGAGACCCACAGCTAGAGCGTATCGCCGACGAAACCATCTCACTCATTGTCCGAGCGCAGCAGCCGGATGGGTATCTCAACACGTACTACACCATCAAGGAGCCGTCGAAGCGCTGGACCAACATCTACGAATGTCACGAACTATACTGCGCGGGGCATATGATAGAAGCCGCTGTCGCCTATTACCAGGCCACAGGAAAGCGCCAATTGCTCGACGCGATGTGTCGGTTTGTGGACTACATTGATGAAGTCTTTGGTCAGAACCCCAATCAAATCAAAGGCTATCCAGGCCACCAGGAGATTGAATTAGCCCTGGTCAAGCTCTACCAGGTCACAGGTGAACCTAGATATCTGCGGTTAAGTCAGTACTTCATCGACGAACGAGGGAAAGCTCCGAGCTTTTTTCTCGAGGAATGGGAATCGCGTGGACGCCAATCCCATTGGCATGCGGGCACCACTGTGAAACCCGACTTGACGTACAATCAAAGCCACCAGCCAGTGCGTGAACAGGATACGGCGGTTGGCCACGCGGTCCGCGCGGTCTACATGTACACGGCGATGGCCGATCTGGCGCGCTTGACAGGAGACGAGGAACTATACCGCGCCTGTCTGCGATTGTGGGAGAATATCACAACCAAGCAAATGTACATTACTGGCGGAATTGGATCGACACATCACGGAGAGGCGTTTTCGTATGCATACGATTTGCCGAACGATACGATTTACGCCGAGACGTGTGCCTCTATCGGGCTGATTTTCTTCGCCCAGCGCATGCTTCAAATAGAAGCGAAAAGCGAGTATGCCGATGTGATCGAGCGGGCCTTGTACAACCTCGTCGTCGGCAGCATGTCCCTTGATGGAACCTGCTATTTCTACGTAAATCCGCTTGAGGTCGTACCGGAGGCGAGCGCAAAGAGCCCGGAGAAATTTCACGTGAAGGCAGAGCGCCAAAAGTGGTTTGGTTGTTCGTGTTGCCCGCCAAACGTCGCGCGACTGATTGCCTCCCTCGGTCAATACATTTACGCCGTGAACGAGAACACCGTGTTTACCAATCTGTTTATCGGCAGTCACCTGTCTGTCAAGGTGGGGGGCGACGACGTCGAGTTGCATCAGGAATCCAACCTGCCTTGGAGTGGAGAAGTCCGGCTGCAGGTCGCCTTACAGGCTCCGAAACGGTTCACGTTGGCACTGCGCGTGCCTGCTTGGTGCAACCGCGAGGCACTGTTAAAGGTCAACGGCGTGCCGGTTTCCGTCGAGGAGCGAGTGGACAACGGGTATGTAAAAATTTACAGAACTTGGTGTGACGAAGATGTGGTCGAGTGGATTCTACCGATGATTCCGGAACTCGTACAGGCGAATCCGAAAGTCCGTGCCAACGCCGGGAAAGTGGCCATTGTGCGGGGGCCGCTGGTGTATTGCCTGGAACAGGTGGATAACGGGGAGAACCTTGGTGCAGTTTCTTTAGCGCCTGACGTGAAGCTGGAGGAAAAGTTTAACGCGAATTTATTCGGTGGCATCGTTGAGGTGTACGCGGATGCGTATCGGGACGATGAACTGTCGTGGGGCAATGCGTTGTATCGTCCGCTCACACAGAATTCGCAGGCAGTTCCTGTTCGGGCCATTCCCTATTACCTGTGGGGGAATCGGGGGCTCGGAGAAATGCTAGTCTGGATCCGCTGCAGGTAGGGGGGACACTGGTGAATTCGAAGCGAAATCGTCCGCAGGCGATCATCTTCGATTTGGATGGTACGCTGTTCCAAACGGAGTCATTGTCTATCCCAGCGTATCACGCGACGTTTGCGCAATTGCGAAGCGAGGGGCTGTTTTCCGGTGAAACGCCCCCAGAGTCGCTGTTTCTGAACAGTTTGGGGCTACTTTTGGAGGAGATTTGGGTCAGAGTGATGCCTAATTCCTCCCAGGCGACTCGTCATCGGGCTAACGAATTGCTCCTAAGCTATCAACTTCAATTTCTAGCCGATGGATACGGCGCGATGTATCCGCATGTGACCGAGACGTTAGAACAGTTGCACAAGAGGGGATACCAACTGTTTGTCGCGAGCAACGGATTGGAGTCGTATGTGAGAAACGTGATCGAACACATGTCGTGCGCGCGCCTGTTCTCTGGATTGTACAGTGCAGGGGAGTTCCAGACGGCGTCGAAGGTCGATTTAGTAGGACTCGTGCTCTGCCAGCATCGATTGGCATCGGCGTGGATGTGCGGCGACCGCTATTCGGATATCGAAGCGGGACAGATGAACGACCTGCCGACTGTGGGGTGTGACTATGGTGGGTTCGCCGGCGCCGAGGAGTTGCAGGGCGCGGATTTCATCATCCACGCGTTTTCTGACTTGTTACATCTTCTTGAGTTTTAAGCAAGCCCTACGAGGAGGAGCGCTCAATGGACATACCGTATGCGCTGCTGGGAAGCAAACAGTCGTGCACGTGTGGGAGAGACCATCAGGTTCCCATTGAAAAAATCGCGATCGACGAACGGATGTTGGATCACTTGTCCCCGTACCTCCTTGGGGAATCCTTGGAGCGGGTCTTGCTCGTCGCCGATGCTAATACATATCAGGTCTTTGGCGATCAAGTGTACCAGCACCTTCTGGGTGCAGGGGTGACATGCGGCGTCCACGTGTTCTCGTCGCATCACGACTTGCTCCCAGATGAACAGGCGATAGCAGCGGTCCGCCAGAACATCGTGCAATCTGGTGCGAAGGGGGTGCTCGCCGTTGGAAGTGGCGTCATCAATGATGTGGCACGATACGCTTCGTATCAGGAAGGAATTCCGTATGTCGTGATCCCCACCGCGCCATCGATGGATGGGTACGCGTCCAGCGTCGCCGCACTGCAGTTCAACGGCGTGAAGACGACGCTTCCAGCGCACACTCCGAAAGCCATCTTCGTTCAGCCCAAGATCCTTTCCGACGCACCATTTGAATTAATTCAATCCGGGTTTGGAGATTTGATCGGCAAGACCATCTCACTCCTCGATTGGAAGTTGAGTCACGTCCTGTTTGGTGAATACTTTTGTCCAAAGTCTTACGAGATGGTCTTGGCGCCTTTACAATATTGTATTGAGCACGCAGCAAAGTTGCGGGAGCGCGATCAAACGAGCACCAAGAATCTGTTCGTCGGCCTCATCAACTCTGGCATCGCGATGGCGATGATGGGGAATTCGCGCCCGTGCAGTGGAAGTGAGCATCACTGTTCACACTATTGGGATCTCCTTGCTTATCAAGGTGTACGTCCACATGCATCGCACGGTCTGCAAGTTGGATACGCCGTACAGTGGATGATCCGCTTTTATCGGGCCCTGACTCAGTTAGCGTCCATCAAGACGCCACTGGCACCCGCGTTGACACCCGAACGCGAGGCTCAGATCCGTCAGTTCTACGGCGATGGGGCGGGCGAGATCCTAACCGTGTTTCGAGATAAGGAAAGTTGGCATCGCGAGCACGACGGCGACTTTCAAACGAGGGACATCTCGCTTGTCTTAAAAGAGCTCGAGCCGGAATTGTCCATGTTGCCATCCGCGGCGAGGGCGCTTCGGGAAATGGACATTCCGGAGACGGTCGACGTTCTTGGCCTCACCGTTGATACCTTGCGCGAGACCTTTCTTCACGCCAACGAACTTCGATCTCGTTATACAATTTTTGATTTTCTAGCGTCACAGGGCGAGTTGCACCGGGCAACCCAAAACATCCTTGAACCACTTGAAGTTGTGAAGAAATGAGGGAGCGTCGTGATAGCAAATCGCGTGCGTGAAATGACGTACCACGGCGAGAGGGCAGTTTGTTTACAATACGGTCCATTTCAGGCCATTGTCCTCCCGGACATCGGTGCAAATCTGATCTCGTTTCGAGATGTGGAACGAGGACTCTCTTTTTTGCGCGAGCCGACGGCCGACGAGATGCCACAGTTCAAGGCATTTCCAACACAACATGGCATCCCAGTCTTATTTCCTCCGAACCGCTTTGAAGATGGGTCATTTCCCATCGGGGAGTACACGTATCACTTGCCCATCAACGAACCAAACCGGAACAATCACCTACACGGGTTTCTTCACAGTGTCGCCTGGGATGTCACCGCCACCGGCGAAGGTGACCACGATTCATTCGTCGTCCTCACCTTGGTCGTCGACGAGGGCCATCCCGTCTACAACGCGTTTCCGCATCGCTTTCGCATGGACATCGAGTACCGTCTGTCGAGCAGTGGATTGCGGCAAACGGTGAGCGTCGAAAATGAGGGGACGTCACCGATGCCTTGTATGCTTGGCTTCCACACCGCTATCAATGTGCCTTTCTCAGCGCGCAGCACGGAGCGAGACTACGTGTTCACCGCGACGGTAGGAAACCGTTTCGAAATGAGCGAGCGCATGCTGCCGACCGGCAACTATCTCGACCTGACACCGGCGGAGCGGATGATGCAAACGTCCGGAATTAGTCCGTTCTTTGAGCCAATGGACAATCACTACACCGCACGACCCGAGCAGGGGCGAAATTGCGCGACGGTGACAGATAGGCGTGAAAACATCCGCTTGGTCTACGATGTAGGAGTAAAATATCGCCATTGGATGATTTGGAATAACGAGGCGGGTGGTTCATTTTTTTGCCCGGAACCGCAAATCAATGTCGTAAATGCGCCAAACCTCCATCTCCCCTGCGAAGAGACAGGGCTCGTCGTCCTTGAAGAAGGGGAAACTTGGTCAGAGACGAGCACGTTGTTTGTCGAAGACGTCGTATATTGATCAAATCTATCATTCCCCGGGTACGACCAGGTACGTGAGTGGCGAACGTCGCTTCTTACGTACCTGTTTTTTTGCCTTCGCGCGACTCGATGTCGGACGAGCAGGGAGCGATTGTGCGGGTCGGTATATTCCAGTACTATGAAAAGTACGACTAGACTTACGGCACGTGCCAGAATGGGCTCGACCTCGCGATAACAGGGCTACAGAGAAAAGGGTGGTAGCGTATGTGGACATGGGTGCATCATGTGGGCAAGGCGATGATTGCGGCCGTCGTGCTCACATCTGGGATGGTGATGAATGCCGTCGCCATCGCAGGTGAAAAGGTTCCGGTCAGCAAGGGCACGTTGGTGTCACTCGGTGACTCTATCACATTTGGTTATAATTTAAATGACACTGAAAATAATTCCTTGGTTTCCAAGTCTGCGTATCCGTATCTCATCGGTAAGGCGGACCATTTCAACGTATCCGATCTCGGCGTCCCCGGCTGGACCTCGGCCGATTTGTTGGCCGCTCTCGGTGCGCCCAACTTCAGTCGGGCCGTGCGCGGTGCATCAGTGGTCACGCTCGATATTGGCAGCAATGACCTGCTTCAGTGGGCCAGTGAGCAAGGACTGCTGACTTCCACTGACGAGTCGACTGCTCTGACCATCACGCCGGAACAACAGGCGGCGGCGGCGGAAGTACTTGCACAGTTTGGCTCCAACTTTAAGAATATCATCGCTAAAATTCGTACCGAGACCTCTGCGCCGATTGTCGCGTACAACTTGTATGATCCCTTTCCCAGTTCCTCTGTGCTATCCACGGTCGATGAGCAACTTGAAGCTTTTGAGAATCAAGAGATTGACTACGTCGCGGGACAGTACCACAACGTCGCGGTCGCTGACGCGCATGGCGCGTTCAGCGGAAATCAGCTCTCTTTCGTACGGATAGCAGAGGGTGACGTGCATCCAACGGTACGTGGGCAGAGTGCGCTTGCGCAAGTCGGCGAGCAGGCCTTGAAAGCTTTACTCAACAAGCAAGCTAAGCCGGGGGCGCAGAGTGGGGTAACTGACCTATTGGTGGGGGCGATTGCCCAAAGCGGAGGCACCACGTCGGGAAATGTGAATGGAAGTGATGTTACGTTGTCCGTTCCTGCGTCCGCGCTCAAGGAAGCGACCGAAGTGGACTTCACGAGTCAACAGTTTCCCAAGGGGGCCGCATCTGCAATCGCGACTGAGTTACCACGTGGCGACTTTGCCGTGGAGCTCGCGCTCAACTTTGACTCTAACGCTACATTTACAAAGGCATATACGCTTACCATCAAGAATCGGGCGATTGCCAAGGGTGCAAAGTTGTATCAAATCGCGGGAAAGACGTTGACGCCTGTGAAGACGACCTCCGCTGTGTCTGGAGAAATGACATGGAAGGGGACAAAGTCCGGCGACTTCGTGATTCTAAATCCAGCTCAACCTGCAAAGGGCTGACACTGTGATTCCGCTGTCGTGCTCACGGGCTATTCCTCGGCGGCACTCGCTCAAGAACAGCCCTGTTTTCGCGGGTGTTGTGCGATAAGATGGCCCGGATGGGGGTCAGCCTGTTTGGGCCTTGCGCGGCCTTAGCGAGTTGATTGGCCGATGTCTGCCGATTCCATCGTTGGTCCACGGCGTGCGTGTGGTTTTGGCGCCAGCACGAACGTACACATTGCGGCGAACAGGCTGATGGTGGCTACGCAGAAGAATCCGGTGTTCAGGCTGAACGATTCCCCAATCCAGCCAACCAAAGACGGACCGCCGAACATACCGAGCGAGTAAATCGCCTGATAGAAGCCCATCGCTGTGGCACGCCGGGCGGAATCGATATGTTTGATGGCGAGGCCCATCAGCACCGGCATGCACAAGCCCTGGCCGAGCCCGTTGGCCGCCTGGGTGACGTATAGCCAATTGAGTGAATGAACGGTTGGGATGACACAGGTAAAGATCGCGGACAGTGCAAATCCAATGACGACGACGTTGCGTTCACCGAGTTTTCGCGATAGAATCCCGCCACTGTACAGTGACGCGAGAGCGTTCGGCAGTGTGGATGCGAGGGTGAGCCAACTTAAATCTATCTTGCTAGCACCTAGGTGTGTAGCGTCTTCGGGCGTGAAGCCAAACATGGTTGAAAACGTGATGATTTGAGCCAGAACAGCGAGGATGGAGACGCCCAGCACAATTTTGTCGCGGCCGACCGCGATGAGCTCCTTGGGCTGAATCCCTTTGGCGTCCTTGGCGGGCGGGTTATCTTTGATTCCGAAGCTCATGAGGAACCCGAGTGTGCCACCGACGACCGCTAACCAAAATGCCGCGTGCCATCCGAATCGTTGTGCCACGATCCCGCCGAGTGTCGTGGCCAGCAGCTGACCAATGGACGTGAAGAAGCTAATGATCCCCATCGCCTTGGGGGCGCTTTCATCGCTGTGGTAACTGGCGTACAAAACCGTAAATACGACCCAGCTCGCCGCAGCGACTCCGGCGAGCAATCGACAAATGAGCGCCGCCCATACGGAACTCGTGAGCGCGAAGCCGAGACTACTGAGTGTACCCACTGCTACGCCGCCGATGATGAATGGTTTCCTGCTGCCGACTCGGTCTGACCATACACCGAGTGGAATGCGAACGAGCATCTGTGAAAACCCATACGATCCGATAATTACCCCCGACATCGCGAGACTCCCACCGAGCGCTAGGACATAAGGAGATAATAAAGGGACGTAGGTATAGGTGGAGAACCAGTAAAACATCGTCACTATGTAAAATAAGGTGATCCGATTTGTGGCCATTGAGGCACTCCCTTTACGGCAAAGTAGGCCATCGCGAGACCTAGCGTGAGTGTATCCTGTTTCCTACTATATGAGAAGGAGTGTTCGGCGATGGCAGCACGAACCCATTCCCCCTTCTCGACTGTACTTACGTAAAAAGGGGGCGCCTCGTTTGAGAGACGCCCATTACCTAGATACCCAATTGCTTTAGTGCTTCTTCCAGACTTAGTGTTTGAAGGAGCGACATTTTTTCCTCAATGTCTTGGTCTTCTGAGGTGCCAATTCGAATGAATTTCCTCCGGTCAGAGCGACAATCTGGACACCGATTCATCAATTCGTATGTGGCCGTGTTGTATCCGCATTTTCGGCAGACATAGAGATACGATTTCACTCGTCATCACCCACTTTCAGTATGGAAGGTAGGGACTGTCGAAGTCTCGCGCATTCTGTCAAACAATCGAAACAATTATCTAATCTTTTCGACAAAAACCTCAGGGAAAGGAGGTAAAATCATTGACGAGTCTGAAAATTACGTCTTATAATCTTCGTAACCTGGATACGGTCGACGGTCGACGGCGGTAGTGAAATACCCCGATTGATCACGTGAACTGACCAATATGGGTGAATCGATTGGCGGAAGGGGGGGTAAAGTGAAGCCGATTCAACGAGCTGTACCTTTGGTGAATCAGGTCTATGAGCATTTGCGAGGCGCCATATTGTCCGGCACGCTCAAGCCAGGTGAAAAAATTGTCGAAACGAAACTCGCTGGTGAGTTGCAGGTGAGTCGGAGCCCGGTTCGAGAGGCGATTCGCCTGCTGGCGAACGAACAGCTACTTAAAGAACAAAATGGAAACATTAGCGTTTTCGTACCGACTATTCACGATTTTCAGGAGATATCAGCACTCCGTTTGGCCGTGGAACCCGCTGCGGCGGCAATGGCTGCACGAAGGTTTGAAGCGCCCGACGTTCAAGCGTTGCAGACGAGCCTAGAAGCGAACATAGAGGAGACGAAACACTGTTTAGCAGTCGGGGATATGGAAGGAATCATTCCACTGAACAACGAGTTCCACCGAGTGATCTGGACGTGTGGTGGGAATGGCCGATTCGTTCGAATCATGGAAAATGTGTCCGCACTTATTCAATATTATTGTTCCCTGGTTCTGGACATCAACCAGCAGCAGACGAACATTCTTCAAGAGCACACAGATATCTACCTAGCCCTGAAAGCTGGGGATCCAGTTGAAGCGCAGAATGCGATGTATCGGCATATCAACAAAGATCAGCAAGTTATCGAGCGATACGCGGCGAGTTCGGACGGATTCAACGTAGAGTTTCCGCCGGCCGGTGTCGCGCTATATAAAGAAGGGGAGTTGAGTTAGGTGAGAAGAACTAGAACAACGCTTGCGGCTGTATCAACCTTGATTGCATTGGGTGCTGTAGTCGGATGTGGAAGTAGTGGTGGCACTACAACCAACGATTCAAACAGTAGCGGCAATCCTTCGGTGTCCTCGTCGACGAGTCAAACCGGTACGCTCTCAGTTGGCTTACAAGCGGACCCGGCAACGCTAGACCCCGCTTTGTCGAGTGCGCTCGTCGACCGTCAGGTCATGGCCAACATCTATGACACGCTCTTTGCACTCACACCAGACGGCAAAATTGTACCGGATCTCGTCAAGTCGTACGAGATTTCGCAGGATGGTAAGACCTATACATTCCACCTGCAAACTGGAGTGAAATTCCAGGATGGGACGCCGTTCAACGCGGCCGCTGTGAAGTTCAATCTCGAGCGCGACTTAGCTCCCACATCAGCGAGAAAGAGTGAGGTAAGTGTCATTCAGACGATTGACACGCCCGACGACAACACCGTCGTCCTTCACCTCAAGACTCCTTACAGCCCGTTGCTTGGCGTGTTCACGGACAGGGCCGGAATGATGGTGTCGCCGACGGCAGTGAAGAAGGAAGGAGCCAATTATCCAAACCATCCGGTTGGAACTGGGCCGTACGCGTTCCAAAGCCGAGTCAAGGGCGACCACATCACGTTGACGGCCAACAAGGATTATTGGAAGGGCGCCCCAAAGATTCAGCAAGTGACGTTCAAGGCATTTAGCGACCCGAACGTGGAATTGACGAACTTGGAAAGCGGCGCCATTCAGTTGGCAGACCAAGTTCCAGCTCAGCAACTGGCTTCGCTGAAACAAAACGCCAACTTTGTCGTCTCAAATACGGCGGGGCTTGGATATCAGGGTTTTTACCTGAACTGCTCGCAGGCGCCGTTTAACAACCAGTACTTGCGCGAGGCGGTGGACGCCGCCATCGACCGGCAAACCATCGTCAACGTGGTATTTAAAGGCGAGGCATCGCCAGGGTGGGGGCCATTCAGCCCTGAATCACCCGTGTACAACGCGAAACAGGACACGCCTCCGGCTGCGAACGGCAGCGAGGTTGAGAAGTTGCTGAAAGAGGGCGGCAAGCCGAACGGGTTCACGTTTACTTTCCAGACCGCCAACAGCCCTGTCAGTACCGAAACCGCCCAGATTATTCAGAGTATGTTGCAGAAGTACAACATCAAGATGAACATTCAGCAATTGGAGTTTGGCACGCTGCTGTCGAACAACACCAACCACGCTTTCCAAGCTTCAGCACTCGGTTGGTCCGGGCGGATCGACCCTGATCAGAACGCCTATCAGTTCTGGCACACGGGCGGATCTGAGAACGGTTCGAACTTCAGCGACCCCACGGTGGACAAGCTGCTCGAGCAAGCTCGGACACAAGCGAACATGTCGCAGCGGGCACAGACGTACTCGCAGTTCATGGACGAAATGCATAAGCAAGATCCTTATATCTTCTTGTACTTTCAAAATAATACGTATGCCTATTCGAAAAATCTGCAAGGGTTCCAAGCTTATCCCGACGGGGTCTTCAGAATTGCCAACATGTCCATTTGATGCCGCCTATCTTCTCAAAGCAAGTTGGTTACAGGGTCGAACTTCGCTCGCTGGAACCCGTGTTCCAGCGAGCGCCCTGTTGGAAGCGCGCAGTTGTAATTCCGGGAGGTTCCAGGTATGGCATACGTCGTAAAACGACTTCTGACGATGATTCCCGTACTTTTGTTTCTCAGTATCATGGTCTTTAGCTTAATTCACTTGATTCCAGGAAATCCGGCTGAAATCATCCTTGGCCAAGATGCCACACCGGCTGCTGTTCAGGCTTTGCGTGCGCAAATGGGGCTGAACGCGCCGCTGTTCGTCCAATACGTCGATTGGATGGGGAGATTGTTTCACGGGAATTTAGGTTCCTCGCTCATCGATCACGAGGCTGTCTCCTCGCTCATCGCGCAGCGATTGCCCGTCACAGTGGAATTGGCCATTGGGACGATTGTCGTGGCACTTCTCATCGCCTTTCCACTGGGTATTTTAGCCGCGGTATATCGCGGGAAATGGGCAGACTTCGTCGCGCTCTTCACGTCGACCGTCGGACTCTCCGTTCCACCGTTTTGGATTGGACTGATCTTTCTCCTGTTGTTCACCGTGAAAGTGCATTTGTTCCCGTCCTCGGGTTATGTGCCAATCTGGCAGAACCCCGGGCAAAACCTGTCGGTGATGATTCTGCCGATGGTGGCGACTGGGATTCGTGAAGCCGCTGTGTTATTGCGCATGCTGCGATCCAGTTTGATGGAAGTGGTCGACCAAGACTTCGTCCGCACCGCGCGCGCAAAAGGGCTCCGCGGTTGGATTGTCATCGTGAGCCACGCGCTTCCCAATGCACTCATTCCAGTCATTACAACCGGTGGACTGCAGATTGCCGGACTTCTCGGCGGCCTTGTGATCACGGAGCAGATTTTCTCTCTGCCTGGATTTGGACAACTGCTCGTACAAAGCGTCTTTAGTCGCGACTACACGACGGTGCAAGGCGCGGCCATGGTGGCGGCGTTGATCGTCGTGATTGTCAACTTGGCCGTAGATCTCGTGTACGGCATCGTCGATCCACGCATCCGCTTGAATGGAGGGAAGTCGTAAGATGGCGTTACATCAGAACATCGTCCAGGAAGCAGCCGCGGCTTCAACCGCCGCCGTTCGAGTCAAGCGAACGCGTAGACTATTCCGTAACAGACAACTGTGGGTTGGTGGTATCATAGTTGGCGTGGTCGTGTTCGTTGCCATCTTTGCCCCACTCGTCTCTCCATATGGGCCAAATGCCAACGACTACACGAATCTTCTCCAAGCGCCATCTGCGCATCACTGGTTCGGGACCGACCAGTTGGGGCGGGATCAACTGGCGCGAACGATGATCGGGGCACGCACTTCGATGGAAGTCTCCATTGGTGCGCTTGTGGTCGGACTCGTGGTCGGGATTCCGGTTGGACTGGTCACAGGGTATTACCGCGGATTTCTCGATGACTGGTTGATCATGCGGATCATCGATGCGATTCAGGCGTTTCCGTTTTTGATCTTGGCATTGGTCCTGGCGGCCATGCTAGGGCCGGGTGCGCGCAATGCGATGATTGCGATTGGCATCGGGTACGTGCCCATCTTTGTGCGTACGGTTCGCGGTCAAGTTTTGGCGGAGTTTGAGAAGGAATACGTGATGGCCGCGAGAGCGCTTGGATCTACGGATTTCCGCATCATGTGGAAGCATATTTTACCGAACTCCATGACGCCGTTGCTCGTGCAAGCGACGTTGGCGATGGCCTCGGGCATCGTCGCCGAGGCAAGTCTCAGTTACTTGGGGCTCGGCGTTCAACCGCCCACCGCGAGCTGGGGTACGATGTTGCAAAATTCTCAGGGGTACCTTGGACAGGCGCCTTGGCTGGCGATTGTTCCGGGCCTCGCTATCGCCGTATCGGTTCTCGGGTTCAACGTGTTGGGCGACGGCATTCAACAGTGGCTCGACCCGAGGCAAGGAAATCGATAATCTTGAACTTCCACCGAAGGGAAGGTGATTGCTTACGAAGAACACCGATTCGCCTAAAGCCCAGGCCGACGAAAAACTTGGCGGGAAGCGCTCAGTGTACAGTATACTTCTTCTACTTTCGGGTATCGGTGGATATATTGACGCATTTAGTTGTTTGGGGCTGGACCACGTGTTCACGGCCAATATGACAGGAAATGTCGTACTGTTGGGCATCGAAGCCGTGTCGGGGGACATCATGTCCTCCATCAGGTCTGGAATCGCCCTTGTGGGCTTCCTTTTGGGCGTCGTGATTGGATGGTTGATTCTCAACGCAGGCAGACAGTCGTGGGGGCAGCGCCGCCGGATCATCAGCGCTATCCTGATTGAAGCGCTGACGTTGGCTGTATTATCGGCTGAACTCGTCCTCGCAGCGAAGTTGTCTGAAGCGCAAGTGGAACTTTGCATTGCCATCTCGTCGTTGGCGATGGGCGTGCAAAGCGTGGTCGCCCGTTTGATCAACATTCAAGGCGTGACCACCACGTACATCACCGGCATGATGGTCTCGGCCGTCGAATCGTTTTTGAAAGACTTCAAAACGACGTCGGCAGGGGCTGTCGTTGCACCGCCGAAGGCAAGCCAATGGAAGTTCCCCTTGGCCGCCGCGGTGATTTATATCGTAGGTGCGCTCGGCGGGGCCGTTTTAACGTTGCATTTGCACCACTGGATCGGCGTCGGTGCCCTTATCGTGGTAGCGGCCGTGCTTCTGATTTCCATCATCGGCGGGCGCAGGCATCGCGCCGTACTCGGACAGAGTTACCAGACGCTTACACAGTAATTAGGTAAAGGCGGTTCACTAAAACAGAGGGTCCGGTGTCGCTTGCGGCACTGGACCCTCTGTTTTGTCGTCATAGCCGCTGTCAATCAGCTTGCTTCTGAAATAATTTGACGTACGCGCCGTACCCCTCTTTTTCCAAATCGTCTTTGGGCACAAAGCGAAGGGCTGCAGAGTTGATACAGTACCGCAATCCACCTGCTGCACGCGGTCCGTCGTCGAAGACGTGACCCAAGTGCGAGTCGGCTGTCTCACTTCGGACCTCGGTGCGGATCATACCGTGGCTGTAGTCGGTCTTTTCGACAATCTCTTGCGGGTCGATGGGCTTCGTAAAACTCGGCCAACCGCACCCGGAGTCGTACTTGTCGAGCGAGCTGAAGAGCGGTTTGCCGGAGACGATGTCGACGTAGATCCCATCGCCGTGATGGTCCCAGTAATCGTTCTGGAATGGTGGCTCTGTAGCGCTGTGTTGCGTCACCTCATACTGCAGTGGAGTGAGTCGCTGTCTCAAATCCTCGTCGTCTTCTGCCATGGTTCATCCCTCCAAATATGACGTGCGATGGCGATCTCGTCATTGTGCGGTGGCGTGTGCGTCTGCACCCGTACCTGAAAGACCAAAGGCGTCTGCGATCAACTCGAAGGAGTTCAGCCTATCCTCAAATCGCGCGGTCGTCGTCGCCAGCATCACTTCGTCGGTTCCATACAGCCGGGCGAGCTCTTCAATCTGTTGTTTGACACTCGCTTTGCTTCCGACGATCATCCGCTTTCTGTTTTCCTTCACCAGTGCTAATTCGTATCGACTATACGGGTACGATTGTGCCATCTCCAAGGTGGGTGTTCCGTTTGACCGTTGACCGTTGGCTAGTAGCACCAGTGACAAATCGAGGACGGACGCGAGCTTTTCCGCCTCTTCGTCGGTCTCAGCGCAAAAGGCAAAGATGGCCACGCTCGTTTTCGGTGCTGTGGCTAGTAGAGATGGCACGAACGTGTCGCGGTACATGCGCATCGCTCCGACGCCGCCTTCGCCGTTGATGAAGTGGGCAAAGGTAAACGCAGTGCCTTTTTGCGCGGCGACATAGGCGCTTCCGTCACTGGACCCCAACAGCCACATCTCCGGCACCGTATCCACGACTGGGGAGGCCGTCAATCCGAAGAATCGATGCTCCTCTGGCAGAGAGTCCGTGAGATAGTCGCGGAGGTCCTCCACCTGTTGCATGTAATCCACAGCATTTCGCGCCTTACCTTCCTGTAACGCCATCGTCGATCTCGGCATCCCACCCGGCGCCCTCCCCAGGCCAACGTCAATTCGCCCCGGATACAGCGCCTCGAGCATGCGGAAGTTCTCCGCCACCTTATACGCGCTGTAGTGAGGGAGCATCACGCCGCCCGAACCGATGCGGATGTGCTCCGTCTTCGCCGCGAGGTGTGCAATGAGAATTTCTGGGGTCGATCCCGCGAGCGTCGGCGCGTCATGGTGCTCGGACACCCAGAGTCGATGATAACCACGTCGCTCCGCCATCTGTGCAACTTGCACCGTCTGTTGGAGTGCTTCTCTTGCAGTGCTGCCGTTTGCGATGGGGGATTGATCGAGAATGCTAAGTTTCAACATGCGCCATTCCCCTCCCTGTTTATCCACATCCCTAACCGCTTCGGGGAGAGATTACGTTTGAGTGTACAGCCTGAGTATACCCTTTCGACAGCGATTACAAAAATGTAAGTAAGAATAGAAACGTTAGTTTAAAGCGCTGGGTGTCGGGTCAGCCTTGTACGCCGATTTTGGTCGCTATCCACCCGACGTACTCTTTCACGGCCAACGCGGTCACGTTCAATGCGCCTGCAGATGGCAACCACGAGTACTGCCCACGCCCGGACTGTTCGTTCGCTTGATAGTCTGTCGGAAACGGGGTGACCGCAATCCCCTCACGCTTGAAGTCCAACACCGCTCGAGCCATATGAAACGCGGAGGTGACGAGAATCGGGTGAACGAACTGGTGCGCGTTCAGAATCGGTTTCGTAAACTGTGCATTTTCTTCCGTGTTTCGGCTGTTGTTCTCCGTGTAAATTGAATTCGCCGGAATGCCGAGGCCGACCAGCTCACGCTTGGCGATTTGCGCCTCGGACTCACTCCTTCCAGCGACGACATTGTTTGGTCCGGCCGTGATGATGATCGGAAGGTGCTGCATGTAATAAAGCCGCGCCACCGCGATCAGTCGGTTGGCCGAATTGCCCGTGAGGCCGCCTTGACCATCGATATCAGGTGTCCCGAGGACGGAGCCGCCCCCGAGCATCACAATCACGTCGCCGTGAGGATGCCGTGGCTGCGGGTAGGCGTCTTCGAGCGGCCTGATCAGTGCGTTCGCGAACGCTTGGGTGGTTGTCACGTACAGAATGACCGCGAAGGCCCACAGGCAGACGCCGGCGGCTCGCGTCTTGCGATAGACGAACGCGCCGACGCAAACCATCAGGATGACGAACAGCCCAGGTGGCAAAATGAAGGATTCGATGGTTTTCAACAGGGAAAACATGGGCAACCACCTCCAAGGAACTACGCCTCAGTCGTGAGCGACGCTATCCGCTCGTGCAACGTCTCCACATCCTCGGTGGCGGTTGCCAAACCGCGCTCGTAAATCCGCCGCGCTTTTTCGACGTCGACCAGTGCCGGGTTGCGATGATACCTTGGGCTGTATTCGTCGCCCCAGTCGATGAACGTCCACGCGTCGTCGGGATACGCGTTGCACAGTTCCTCGCAGATGGCGTCCGCCGCCGCCGCATCACCGAGGACGAACAGGGCCACGCTTTGCGCACTCTGCATGTTCAAAAGAATTGGCGTCGCAGAGGATGGAAATGTATCGCGAAATGACGTCGTATAGTCGAGCAGCGCTTGGGCGAGTTGCGGGAATTCGTCCACTTGGTTGGTGAGCTCCATTTCGACATCCTGGACCCAACTGAACAGGTCCATCGGCAGGACGTTCTCCATGACCTGCGCATCGAAGACGGAGATGTCCCGGACCGACTGTTCGACGGCGAAATTGCGCAGGCTTCTCCAGGCATTCAGCCACTTGTCGAGGGCCTGCATGCGATTGCCCGACTGGATATCTTCGATTCCTTTGCGCATGAGGCTAGCGAAGTCTTCCCAACAAAACAGGTCGGTACAGAGTCTATCCCAAAGCGCCACGGTCGCGGCGGTGAGGAGGGCGGGCGACGTGCCCCGATTGGCCTCCCAACGCCGTGCTACGGCGTTTATGGAGTGGTGTTTGCCTGCTACCTTGCGGAAAACTTCCTGATCGATGTCGACGCCGACGCGGTGAAGTTCCGCGAAGATCTCCTGAGTCGAGAGCGTCGTCATTCGTTCAATTTCGGTACTTAATGTAGATGTTTCACGAGAATCGGCCAACTTTTGTAGCTCCTTTGTAAAATCGACGATTATCCTATTCTTATCCATGATAGCACGCGCGAAGACGTTCGACTCGCGAAGGGTCACGCGAACGGGTTACAATGGTACAAAACGTGAATCACAGAGACGGGGGTTTCTCGTGACTGGCCAGGAAGAAATCAATCAATCTGCGGACCATCTGGTGATGAACGCAGTGGATACGATACGTGAACGATTACAAGACGAAGAGGCCAGGTCGCGCCTGACCGCCATCGAAGACGCCTATCTCACCATCGGACGAAGCGATGTGGAACAGTGCCGCGCGTGGCTGCAGGCGGCGATTGAAGAGACTCGGGACGCGTGGCCGATGCGGTTGTATCTCGCAGATGTCCACCTGCAGGCGGGCGACGAGCAGTCGTTTGAGCGGGAGGTGGGGGAGTGTTTGGCGAGATCGAGTGATCCGTTCGTGGTCGTCTCCCTGTTTATGTTCATGACGCGACTCTACGTGCTGCGCGCGAAAAGCGTGACGGCAGCGGTCGAGTACGTTCGGGAGACGGTCGAAAACAACCCTAGTGTGGCGCCGTACATTCGTTCCATCTTCATTCAAACCTTGCTTGAGGCGGGGGACTTTGAGGAAGCGTATACGCATCTGCAAGTCGCGGTGCACGAGAACAATTCGATGCTCACGATTGAAGGGCTGGAGATCCTTCCGATCTTGCTCGCACGACTCGGTCGGTGGGAGGATGTTGGCAGCGTGACGGAGAGCGTCGGATTGTTCGCACGTGAGCAGCTCAGTGTCGGGGAGAGATTCCAATTTGTGCAGAGGCTGATGGAAGATGTGCGGGAACGCGAGCAGTTAGGGGATGTTCAGACCGCGCGATTCTTGATGGACGTCGCGAAGGCTGTCGATGACGACCACCCGGATGTGCGGGGGTATCTGTCGATTGGCGTTCAGATGCCAACAGGTTGGTGGCCGGTTCAGTAGAGTGCGGTTCGCACCCCATATTCTGTTTTGTTCTAACGGATACTACCTTTGGGTAGGGCAGCAAATCAGCCGGTAGGGGGAATCGAAGATGTCGAAGAAACATCCGGAACCGACGCACAACGATGCGAACAAAACGCTCCCCATTGAAGAGCATGAAGAACGCATTCAGGGAGAAACGAAGCGAGCTAAGCAGGGGAAACCCAACAAGTAGACTGTGCCGATCTTTTGGTGCCGTTGCACACCTTGGCTCGCAGACGACGTTGTCCACGTCGAGCCCAAGTGGACAAAAAGAGGACCCTCGGTTCGTTCGCCGGCCGAGGGTCCTCTTTTGGGAAATTTCCTTACTTCACTTCTCCGAGGGCATCGAGCATCGCTTGAGTAAAGCGAAGAGCCTTCTGCACGTTCGGGTCCTTGAGCATCTTCAGCAGGGAGAAGACGCTGTAGCGGGTCTGGTCCTTTTCGGCGCGTTCCTTGGCGATTTCGAACGCCTGGCGGCCCTTTTGAACGGTGCCGAGGCACGGTTGCACGTAACCCTGTGCCATCTTCGTTAGACCTTCCAGCGTATCACCGTCGGTTACCGCATCTTCTGCTGCGCGATAGACGCGGTCTACCAAGTGGACGACTTTCGCCAAAGTCGGCAGACTGTCGACGACGGTTACCAAGCTGGCAAGCGTCTCTTCGTCTTTCGTCAAAGCGGTCAAAATGGAAGCGAGTTGTGGCAAGTTCTCAAGTACTGTGTTCAGAGAGTTTTGCACTTGTGGATTGAGAAGTACGTCGGTTACGTCAACCGACTCGTTCACGTTGGTTGCTTCTGTCACGTTGAGTCCTCCTTGCTCTTTGCACCCCTGGAGTAGCCTGTGCATCATAGCTAGTCTCAGCTGCGTGTTGAAAAAACCTCGATATATTCCGCTGGAAACATTACAGGCTAGGTGTAATGATCCGACGTGAGAATTCCACTCCACAGTATAGTGGACTTAAAGCCCCTTTGTCTAATCTCAGTATCAGAAAAACTTCGTATACATATGTTCAACCACGAATCGTGCAGACCTCGAAGTGTGATAGCTTGCGGGTCGTGCTGCGGCGCAGTTTGGCGAAATTTCGGTATATACGCCGTGATGATGATTTGGTAACATCAAGTTTGCGAAATCTCCAGTCATTGGAGTGATCGATGTTGAAAATGGAAACCTCACGGCAGTCACAAGGGACACACGTCATCGGGGTCGGCTACGCGGAGCACGAGGTACCGTACCGACACAAGGAACGAGACGTACTCGACTGCTATCTGTTCCGCTTGCAGACAGATGGTCATGCAAGGGCTTTGGTCGACAATCAGATGATGCACGTCAAGGCAGGCGACTTGTTGATGTTTGGGCCAGGGCAGGCATATGAGCTACAAATCGACCGATTTCAAGAAGATGCGGTGCATTCCACAGACCTCTTCCTGCTATGCCAAGGGCCTTGGCTCGACGACTGGTGGAATAAGCGGCGGCGACCGACGCACGCGAGGCTCTCGCTCCACGAACACTGCGTTCACCTCTGGCGGCAGTTGATTGAAGAGCACCGGCGACCCGGCGTCCCGAACGCCGAGCTATGTGATTACCTCCTACGCGCACTCTGTCTGACGATTGACCGACACGCGCACGACGCCGAGCGTCATACGACGGTTCCACTTGCCGCAGATAGGATGCGATGGTTCATCGAGCGCCATGCGCCGGACGACATTACGCTCAAGGATGTCGCAGACGAGGCAGGCCTCAGCATTTCCCGAGCAGTGCACATATTCAAGGAAACCTACCAGCAGACGATTGTTCAGTATTTGCTCGAAGTACGCCTGCAGATGGCGTGTGACCGAATGCGCTTCAGCACGTTTAATCTCGAGCAAATTGCCGATTCATGCGGTTTTCGGAGCTACTCGTACTTCTACCGCGTCTTTCGATCACGCTACGGCATCTCTCCCCGCGCCTTTCGCCAACGCGCACAGTAAGATTTGCGCTGGCGGACGGCGCCTATTTTTTTCCCAGCCAAATCCGACAACAAAACGACCAGATAGGTCATGGGATTCCCAATTTCTTTGTGGTTAAATCACATCTATGTTGCCGCTTTCTTTAGTTTGTTTAGCAACTGCGAACCGATCAGACGGTCCGAAGATACCTGAAAGGAGAGACTTTTGTGGACGGCGTCTACCGGCGTTTGGGCAGGTTTTATCGCCCTTTTTTACCGTATCTGTACGTGAGTTTGGCGCTCCTGGTCATCACCACGGCACTCGCGCTTGCGTACCCTTATCTTCTGAAGATGATCGTCAATGATGTGGTCCTCGGTGGGCAGTACGGTAAACTTCCCTGGCTTTCCCTTGGCATTTTAGTCGCAGCATTCATCAAGGGATTTTTTAACTTTGGTCAGGCGTATCTAGGACAGTTGTTCGGCAGCCGGACGGCGTTCGACTTGCGCAACGCTCTGTACAGAAAATTGAATCATCACCCCTTTTCCTATTATGACAATATTCATACAGGGGATCTGATGTCGCGGATGACACAAGATCTCGACGCGTTTCGCATGTTTTTGGCGTTTGGCATTAACCAGTTGGTGAATCTGGCGCTCACCGTGGTGATGGGCATTCTGATGATGCTTTCGATGAATTGGATTCTGGCCCTGTGTCTAGCTGCACTGCTCCCAATTCTCGCTGTCACCGCCCTCCGCTTCGACAAACAGGTTCATCCGACGTTCCAGAAGATCCGCAAAACCCTGGGCCAACTCAACTCGGTGGTCCAGGAAAACATCATGGGCGTGCGAACGGTCAAGTCGTTTGCCAAAGAATCATTTGAAATTGACAAGTTCAACGAGCGCAACGACGCCTATTTCCAGTCAAACATGGCTGCAACGCGCTTGTGGCGCAAGTTCTTCCCGTTCATCGAACTGGTCGGCAACCTGGGCGTCGTGCTCATTCTCATGGTAGGCGGTTGGCTCGTCATGTCCCACCAGATGAATCTCGGCGACCTCGTCGCGTTCCTGAGCGTCGTCTGGTTCATGATTTGGCCCATGTCTCAACTTGGCTTCTTGCTCAACAACTGGACTCAGGCGACAGCCGCGGGTGAACGACTACTTGAGATTCTCGAGTACCCTGACGCGCTGGACGCGAGCCACGAACACGTCACAGGCGAGATCAAGGGACGGGTTGAGTTCCGGAACGTGACCATCCGCTACGGTGATACGACCGTGATGAAAAACGTCAGTTTCGTCGCGGAACCCGGCGAAACTATCGCGCTCCTGGGCCTTACCGGAGCTGGAAAGAGTAGCTTGACGTCGCTTATCGCGCGATTCTACGACGTCGGCGAGGGGCAAATTCTCATTGATGGCGTCGATGTGCGGGAGTGGGATCGACAGAACTTGCGCAGGCAGGTAGGGGTCGTGTTCCAGGAGCCGTTTCTGTTCTCCACCACCATCTTTGCCAACATCTCGTACGGTCGCCCGTTCGCCTCGCGGGAGGACGTCGAACGCGCGGCCGCGATGGCGGATGCAGCCGAGTTTATCGACGGGCTGCCGGAGGGGTACTTCACCCTCGTCGGGGAGCGCGGTATGGGGCTGTCCGGGGGGCAGAAGCAGCGCGTAGCGCTCGCTCGCGCCATCCTCTTGAACCCCTCCATCCTCGTCCTCGACGATGCGACGAGTGCGGTGGATATGGAGACGGAGTACGAAATTCAACAATCTCTAATGAAGGTCATGACTGGGCGTACGACGTTTATCATTGCGCACCGCATCTCGTCCCTCAAGCGGGCGGATACCATCCTCGTCCTGGACCGGGGGGAAATTGTGCAGCGGGGGACACACGAAGAGCTGGTGCACCGGGAGGGACTCTATCAGCGGATCTTCAACATGCAGTTCCAGGATTTCGCATCGATGACGGATCAACCCGTTCATACTGGCACAGACGGTACGAGCAAGTAGAGAGGAGGAGTGTACCAATTGGAACACACGGATGAAGTTCTTCGATCCCCCTTTATCTATCGCGACGACGAAGCCTTGGAAAAGAAGTTCGAACTATGGCAGATGCGTCGCCTGTTCACCTATATGAAACCTTACCCAGGCATCATCGCGGGCGCCTTCGGGGCGACCTGCGGAAATCTGGTCGTCACGCTGCTCGCCCCCTATCTGGTGGGGCGAGCTATCGACACGGCCGTCGCAGAGCGTCAACCGTTGGCTCTGATCCACTATGGAATCGTGCTTGTCGCTCTGTACTTGCTCAACTTTGGCTCCTCGATGCTGCGCATTCACCTCACGAACCGGCTGGGTCAGAGTGTGATTCAGGGGCTGCGCAGAGAGCTGTTCTCGCACGTTCAGACGCTGTCGAATGACTTTTACGACAGCCGTCCGGCAGGCTCTATCCTCGTGCGCATCATGAACGACGTCAATTCGCTGCAGGACCTGTTTACCAACGGTGTCGTCAACAGCATTACCAACCTGTTCACGCTCATCGGCATCATCGCCATCATGTTTTCGCTCAATTGGCAGTTGTCCATCGCCACGCTCGTCGTGGTGCCGTTCATGTTCCTTCTGTCGATGCGGCTGACGATTCAAATCCGCCGAGCTTGGCAACAGGTGCGCATTCGCCTGAGCCGCATCAACGCCCACTTGGCGGAAGGCATCCAAGGGATGCGCGTCACGGAATCGTACGTCCGCCAGGATGAAAACCAAGTCTTTTTCGAGCGCATGAATCGCGATTACATGGATAAGTTCTTACTGGCGCAGCGCTGGAGTATTCCATTTGGACCCTTAGTCGATCTCACCGGCGCCCTCGGCAGCACGCTTCTCTTCTGGTATGGCGTCCATCTGCTCCACAATCACGTCGTGACGGTGGGCTTGCTCGTCGCCTTCGCAAATTACCTGGGCAATTTCTGGACGCCGATTGGGCAGCTCGGTCAGGTCTACAACCAGATTCTCGTCGCCATGGCGTCGTCGGAGCGCATCTTCCAGTACCTCGATACGAAGGCGCTAATCAAGGATGCAGATGCGGCAAAGCCAATGCCTATCACGCGCGGCCGCGTGTCGTTCGACGACGTCGTCTTCGCATACGAGCAGGGTCGCAGGGCGCTCGACGGCGTCAGTTTTGACGTGTTACCAGGCCAGACCATCGCCCTCGTCGGTCACACTGGTGCGGGAAAGAGCACGGTTATCAGCCTGCTAGCGCGCTTTTACGATCCCACTTCTGGCCGCATCCTGATAGACGGGCAGGATATCCGCGATGTCACCGTGGAAAGCCTTCGCTCACAGGTGGGCATGGTGTTACAGGAGACGTTCATCTTCTCCGGCACCATCATGGACAACATTCGGTACGGCAATCCTGCGGCGACCGACGAGGAGGTCAAGGCGGCGGCCACCGCCGTTTACGCCAACGAGTTCATCGAGCAATTGGAGAACGGCTATTACACGGAGGTACGAGAGCGCGGAAGCCGTCTGTCGCAAGGTCAACGTCAACTGCTCTCGTTCGCCCGCGCGATTCTCGCGAATCCCCAAATTTTGATACTCGACGAGGCCACGGCGAGTATCGACACGTACACTGAGCACTTTATTCAAAAGGGACTTGAGGTACTGTTGGCTGGTCGGACGGCGTTTGTCGTCGCGCACCGATTGTCCACGATTCGCGACGCCGACCAAATTCTCGTCTTTGATCACGGCCAGATTGTTGAACGAGGTACGCACGAAACGCTCATGCGCACTCGCGGCTATTACTACGATTTAGTGGCTGCACAGTACCGTTTTTTGGCGTAATCAACGACTGACGTTTTCGATTGCCCAGTGAACATGTATACTACAGGTTGAATTGCCGTCCAAGCGGGCCAGGCTAGGTTCACGGCTGAGTTTCGTTCGGACGTATCTTCTTCGGACATTGAGGGGCCCGGGTTGACCGGGCTCATTTTATGTGTCATTTCTGGGGGCAGAGGAATGCGTCAAGCGAGCATGGAAAAGAGAACGTTTTCACCGTATATCAAATTTTCCCGCGACGAGTGGCGGAACTTGCGGGAGGCTACGCCGCTCACGCTGACGGAAGCGGAGTTGGCGACACTGCACGGGCTCAACGAGCAAGTGTCGCTCGCCGAAGTCGAAGAAATTTACCTGCCGCTGACGCGCCTTCTGAACCTGTATGTCGGGGCTACGCAAAATCTGTACCAAGCGTCGCACCGGTTTCTTGGCTATGCGGGAGAAAAAGTACCCTATATCATCGGTATCGCGGGGAGTGTCGCCGTGGGCAAGAGCACCACTGCGCGCATCATTCAGGCGCTCTTGTCGCGCTGGCCGAATCACCCCAAAGTAGATCTGGTGACGACCGACGGCTTTTTGTTCCCAAATCGGGAGTTGGAGCGCCGCGGCATCATGCATCGAAAAGGGTTTCCCGAGAGCTATGACACGCGCAAGCTCATTCATTTTCTTGCAGATGTGAAGTCTGGAAAGCCGGAGGTTATCGCACCGGTGTATTCGCACTTGACATACGATATCGTGCCCTCCGAGCAGATTGTCGTGCGGCGCCCGGATATCGTCATCCTCGAGGGGGTAAACGTCCTGCAGACGAGCCGATCAGCCAGTGGCAACCGCCCGATGAACGTGTTCGTCTCCGACTTTTTTGACTTCTCCATCTATGTCGACGCCCAGGAGTCGTTCATCCGCGGGTGGTACGTGGAACGGTTTCAAAAGCTGCGGGAAACTGCATTTCGCGATGCCAAATCGTATTTTCACCGCTATGCCAGCCTCACAGAGGACGAGGCAAACGAAACGGCATTGCGAATTTGGGAAGAGATTAACGCAAAAAATCTGAAAGAAAACATCCTTCCTACGAAACAACGGGCGGATTTGATTCTTCAGAAGGGCGACCACCATATGGTCGAGCGGGTACACTTGCGGAAGATTTAATGGGTCGCGGCGTCTAAGCATCCATAACAGCACCCAAAAGAGCGCACTCAGGACCAGTGTCTTGCGTGCGTTTTTTGTTTTGTTCCTCCTTGTCAAAGTGTGAACATTTGCAAATGGGCAGATCTAGCGTTGCGCAGTCTGGATGGCTGCGCTAAACTAAAGTTAACGGGACGAAAAACGAATCGGTGGGACTTATGTAGTCCCGATGAGTCGAAACCGGGATGGGTGAACCTGCATGGAAACTTCGGATTGGACGGCTGTCCGCAGAGTTGTACCCGAATTGATGGACGTCCTACAGCAGCGCTTGCGGATTCTACAGCGCGTGCATCTGCTCGGTCCCATTGGGCGGCGGGCGCTCGCACAGGCGATGCAGCAGTCGGAGCGAACCTTACGTGCCGAGCTAGATCTGTTGCGTCAGCAAGGGCTGCTTCTTAGTTCTGCGGCGGGCGTATCACTTTCCGATGAGGGAAGCACGTTATTGGGGGAACTAGAAGCGGTAGCGGCTGCGGCAGCCGGCCGGTTTGATTTGGCCCGAACGCTTTCGCAGATGTTACATATCCAAAACGTGTTTGTCGTCGAAGGCGATAGCGACACAGAACCCTGGGTGGCAGATCAACTGGGGTTACAGGCTGGTCAGCACTTGCACACAGTACTTCGCGACGGCGACATCGTCGCGGTCACGGGGGGAACCACCGTCGCGGCCCTGGCCCGAAACATGATCGCTCGTCAGGACTATCGCAACCTGCAAGTTGTGCCAGCGCGAGGCGGTGTAGGCGAGACGGTGGAGTATCAGGCGAATACCATCGCGTCGACGCTGGCGGAGAAACTCGGTGGTACGTCTATCATGTTGCACGTGCCGGATCGATTGTCACCAGGGGCCGTGGAACAGTTGTTGACGGACCCATATGTACAGGAACGGCTTCCAATCATCCGGTCCTCGACCGTCGTCGTCCATGGCATCGGCGATGCGATGGCGATGGCCAGGCGCAGGCGAGTGAGCGAAGAGGAGTTATCCATCCTCATAGCGCGCGGAGCCAAGGCTGAGGCATTCGGATATTACTTTGACGAACACGGAGAAGTCGCCTACTCGATGAAGACCATTGGTCTGAGATTGTCCGACATCGGTCACGTCCGTGAGGTTGTCGCCGTCGCAGGGGGCGCACAGAAAGCGAATGCCATCGCGGCGGCAGCAAAGGCGTATCGCATCGATACCCTCGTGACAGATGAAGGGGCGGCACGACGCCTGGTTCAACACCAACACAACGTGTGAGGAGAGAGACAAACATGGCAGTGAAAGTTGGCATCAATGGATTTGGCCGCATTGGCCGCAACGTATTCCGCGCTGCACTCAACAATCAAGACATCGACATCGTCGCAGTCAACGACCTGACCGACGCAAAGACGTTGGCAGCCCTTCTCAAATATGACTCCGTACACGGCATTTTGAACGCCGATGTACATGCTGAAGACGGTGCACTCGTCGTCGGCGGCAAAACCGTGAAAGTGTTCGCGGAACGAGATCCGGGCGCAATCAAGTGGGCAGAGGTCGGCGCTGACATCGTGATCGAGTCCACAGGTATCTTCACGGACAAGAACAAGGCGCAAGTACACATTACCCAAGGCGGCGCAAAGAAGGTCATCATCTCTGCACCCGCGAAAAACGAAGACGTGACCATCGTTATGGGCGTCAACCACGAGGTCTACGACCCAACTGAGCACCACGTCATCTCCAACGCTTCTTGCACGACCAACTGTCTGGCACCAGTCGCAAAGGTGATCGACGATGTCTTCGGCATCGAAAAAGGCCTCATGACGACTGTTCACTCGTATACGAACGACCAACGCATCCTTGACCTGCCGCACTCCGATATGCGTCGTGCGCGCGCTGCTGCGCTCAACATCATCCCGACGTCGACCGGTGCTGCGAAGGCGGTTGGCCTCGTCCTGCCACACCTCAAGGGCCGTTTGAACGGTATGGCAATGCGCGTTCCAACTCCGAACGTGTCCATCGTCGACCTGACCGCTCAAGTGAAGTCCGGCGCGTCCGTTGAATCGGTCAACGAAGCGCTCAAGCAAGCTTCACAAGGCTCGCTCAAGGGCATCTTGGCATACAGCGAAGAGCCACTCGTGTCGCACGACTACAACGGCGATGCGCACTCCTCGACTGTTGACGCGCTCTCCACGATGATCATCGACGACATGGTCAAGGTTGTTGCTTGGTACGACAACGAATGGGGTTACTCCAATCGCGTCGTCGACCTCGCCACTTACATCGCTTCCAAGATGTAATGGCCTTTCTGCTTACAAAAAGCCGCCCGATCATCCCGCCGTGGATGGTCAGGCGGCAGTTTGAGGGCATCAAAAAACCGAGCTATCCGGTTGTCCGGACGGCTCGGTTTTTTTAAACTTCGTTTTATAGGTTGCGAATCATCGTCTGTTCGCGGTCGGGTCCAACGGAGACGAACTTCACAGGAACGCCTACCCAAGCCTCGATTTGTTCCACAAACGCCTGTGCGTTCGCAGGGAGTTCAGTAAATGAGCGGCAGTGCGAGATATCCTCACTCCAGCCTTTTAGCATCTCGACTTTCGGCGTCACGCGCTCCAAGTCGTACGCTTGCAGTGGCCACTCGTGTTCTTGACCGTCCAATTGGTATGCCGTGCAGACGCCAATCTGGTCGAGGCCGGACAAGACGTCCAGTTTCATCAGTGCGAGTTCCGTATAGCCGTTAATCCATGCGCCGTAGCGAAGCGTCGGGATGTCGAGCCAACCGCAGGCGCGCGGCCGGCCGGTGGTCGCTCCGTACTCATGCCCTTGCCGCTGTAGGTACTCACCCTCTGCGCCCTTCAATTCGGTCGGGAAGGGGCCTGCTCCGACCGCTGTCGTGTAGGCCTTCGTAATCCCTGTCACGCGTCGAATGGCGGTTGGCGGAATGCCTGCGCCCGCCGGGATACCGCCCGAAATCGGTGAGGACGAGGTGACGAATGGGTAGATGCCCCAGTCGAGATCGCGCATGATCCCGAGTTGACCCTCGAGCAGCACGTGCAGATTCTTTTGTGCCGCCTCGTACAACAGCGGCGTCGTGTCTTGAATGTAAGGCAGCAGGCGTTCGCGCGCCGCCATGAGCTCTGTCCACAGGTCTTCAAACTGTCCGTAATTCGCGAGCGCGGGGATGCGGTTCAGTTTGGCTTCCCAGGCTAGGCGCAGGCGCTCCTCAAACCGGCCAAGGTCGCGCAATTCGCCAAACTGAAGGCCGAATCGGCCGACTTTATCCTGATACGCCGGGCCAATCCCTTGGAGGGTGGTGCCGACTTTTTTGCTGCGCTGTTCCTCTTCCCATGTATCTTGCCAGATGTGGTATGGGAGGACCATGTGCGCCCGTTCGGAAATGACGAGCCGCGATGTATCGATATTGCCAGCCTCGAGCGTCTGTAACTCGCGGACGAGCTGCCCTGGGTGAATGACCATGCCCGCGCCGAGGATAGATGTCGTATGTGGATGGAAAATCCCAGACGGCACGAGGTGAAGTGCAAACTTGCCGTACTGATTGACGATGGTGTGACCTGCGTTCCCACCGCCCTGATATCGAACGACGATATCCGCTTGTTCTGCTAAATAGTCGACCATTTTGCCCTTGCCTTCGTCGCCAAACTGCGCACCAATCACTGCATGAAACACTTGATGACCCCCTCTAGGAAAATCCTTTCCTAGTGTACGATTTTGTTTTATATGTGTAAAATGAATGATGTGTATAAAATGAATTCGAATTTCGTATAAATGCGTGTTCGAGGCGGATCATATGCCGCTGGCCCATAGATTAGGTCACGTAATAGACGAGGGGGGACGGCGATGCTCGAAGCCTATGAAACGTTTTTGGCGGTGGTCGAGAACGAGACGGCATCCGCTGCAGCTGAAGTGCTGCACACCACGCAACCGACGGTGACGCGACAGATTCAACAGTTGGAGCGAGCGCTTGGTACGGCCTTGTTCGACCGGGTTGGCAAGCGCCTCATCCTCACGCGCGCGGGCGAACGCGTGTACGATACCGCGCGTGAGCTGTTACAGACGCAGAACCGCCTCTTGGACGCCTTGTCCGAACTGGCGGACCCGGAGCAAGGAACGGTTCGCCTCGGGTCCGGTGTCACGCCTTCCATCTATTTATTGCCGAACGTCATCGCAAACTATGCAGTCAAGCACCCAGCTGTCAGATTTCAAATCGTGACCGGTTCTTCGAAGGTGATGACCGAGCGCCTGAAGCAGCGGGAAATCGATCTCGCCTTTGTCACCACCCCCCCGGACGACCTCGCTCCATTTTGTGCGATGCCGCTTTGGCGGGACGAGTTGTGCGTGGTCGTCTCTCCGTCGCACAGGCGTGCCGGGACGAGTTGTTCCATATCCGATTTGGCGGATATGCCGTTCATTTTGATGAGATCCGACTCGGGACTTCGCCATATCGTCGAGGAGAAGTTGGAGAAGGGGCGAGGGGCGCTGCGAGCGGTCGTGGAAACCGATAGCTTGGAGGCCATCAGCCGCTTTGTCCAGGCCGGACTGGGAATGGGTGTGTTACCCAAGTCGGCAGTGCTCGACGACGTGGCGCAGCAGCGCCTCGCTCTCGTCGCGCTCACGGATGTAGAGTTGGGATCGCGCACCATCACCGCCCTCACCCGACGCGGTGCCGGGTTGCCTGCAGTGACCGCTGCCTTTGTCGAATTCTTGCCGTCTTTCATGGAGGCAGAAGTAGGCGAGTTGAGGTAACATGAGTTCAGGTAACATGAGGTGAGGGTGATGCACATGGCTGTGTTGCTGGTAGAGGACGAACCTGGGTTAGTGGAGTTTCTCACGCTTGAACTCGAACTTCAGGAACTTATCGTGAACGTCGCCACAGATGGCCAGACTGCACTCGAGCTGGCGCGAACAAATCCCTACGACCTCGTGCTCCTGGACGTCAATTTGCCTGATATGAGCGGTTTTGACGTGTGCAAGGGAATTCGTGAACTGACCGCGGTTCCGATTATCATGTTGACCGCGAGAGGCGAAGTCGCCGATAGAGTTCAGGGACTGGACGCGGGTGCCGACGACTACCTCGTCAAACCGTTTGCCATCGAGGAATTATTTGCGCGCATTCGCGCCTTGCGGCGCAGACAGAGCGCCCCGTCCAATTCCGAACCGACGATTTACTTCGGCGAGGTCATGGTGCATTTGGATACGCACCGGGTGACCTATCAGTCGCAGGAGGTCGAATTGACCGCCCGCGAATACGACCTATTGTTATATCTCCTGCGCCACCCCAATGAGACCTGGTCAAGGCAGACCTTATTGGAGCGCGTTTGGGGGTTTCACGCAGTCGGCGACACCAACGTCGTCGACGTGTATATCGGCTACCTTCGCCAAAAAGTTGATCCAGACAAGGCCTTCATCAAAACGGTCCGCGGGCAGGGGTACCGATTTGAGGTGAGGGCGTGATCGGGCGGACGCTCAGTGCGAGAATTACGTGGTGGAGTGTCGTTTGGTGTGCGATTGTCCTCCTCGTCTTTACGATGATCTACACGGTGTCGTTTCACGCCCGGAGCGTACAATCCTACAAGCACGTCTTGCAACTGGAGATGGCGACGCTGCTCGGTCAAGGCGTGGACAAGCTCGTCGAGCAGGACGACTCGAGCAACTGGGAGCGGTATGCCGCCGTGACCGATTCCGCCGTGCGCCTGACCGACAATCGAGGGAACGTCCTATTTCAAATCACCAGTCCTTCGTTCTCGTCCGCGCGAATCAACCAGATTGCCAACTCGGTGGCGAGCGGTTTAGACGCTGGAGCTTCCGGTCAGAGCGGTACGCAAACGAGATGGAACCAGTCGTACCAGTGGCACGATGAAAAAGGGACGCACCACGCCATTGTGGCTTCGCGTCAGGTATCCTTTCAAAACGGCACGAGTGGCACGTTGCAGGTGTTCAGCCTGACGGACGAGTTGGCGAAGGAGACCTGGTGGACGTTTGAGTGGTTGACCGCGCTCGACGTGCTGATTCTCGCGCTGTTTGCCTTTGGCATGCGCTGGTTTACGCAGAGAGGCCTGCGGCCTCTGAACCTGTTGATGGAGGGGATTCAGGAGGTCGAATGGAACCAGTCGCCACGCTTGAATCTGCACAGGGTCCCGGGCGAGGTAGAGTCGCTGCAGCAGTCCATCAACCAACTGCTCGACCGGATCGACCAGGGTGTGCAGGAGCAGAATCGGTTTATCGCGGACGCCTCTCACGAATTGCGAACGCCCTTGGCCATCATCGCTGGTCATGCGAACCTGTTGCGGCGGTGGGGGCGGGAGAACGTCCGCGTCTGGGAGCCGGCCGTGCGCAATATCAACTCGGAAGTGGCCCGTCTGCAAAAGCTGGTCAATCAGTTGTTGTTGTTGGCGAAGTTGGAAGAGGCGCCGCAGCGGCGCGTGGAGGGGCTGACGAGCGCAGACATCCAGGCGCTGTTTGCGCAATTGCGCCAAGACGCCGCGGTGTTACGCCCCGACCTCGATATCGTCGTTCGGGTACACATGACGTCGCAGGCGCGCGCCTTTATGGACGAAGATGACCTCCATCAAGTCCTCGTCGTGCTCATCGACAACGCGCTCAGGCACACGCAAGAGGGGCGCGTCGAGCTGGCAGCGCACGGGGATGAGGGAATGGTCCGCTTCACGGTGTCGGATACCGGGGAGGGCATGCACCCGGACGTGGTGCCTCACGTGTTCGACCGATTTTACCGCGCAGACGCCGCCAGGGCATCCAGTCGCGGTTCGGGACTTGGGCTGGCGATTTGCAAACAGATTGTCGAGTCGTATCAAGGAAAGATTTACTTGCGCTCGAAGCCTGGCAGGGGAACGACTGTCATCGTGCGCATGCCGATGCAAGAACCTGTTGGACTAGAGCATCTCGTTCCAGGTCCACCACACGCGCCTGGAACGGAACATAAGGAGATACCGATAGATGAATCGCGACGAACTGCTTACCCTGATGCCATTGAACATTGAAATCAACACTGGCGAAGACCCGTCAAACGCTTTGCACAACATCCTCATGGACGACGAGTGGGCGCGCGAGGTCGGGCGCGAGGAACGCTTCCCGACGGTGCGCGTCTGGCGCCATGCGCCCGTCCAGGGACTGGTGGTGAGCAAGCGCGATGTCGCTGGGGCAAAGGGAGAAGAGGCGATGCAGGTGATGGCCGGACTCGGATGGCCCATCTTCGTGCGGCCGACGGGCGGAACCGCAGTTCCCCACGGGGCAGGCGTACTCAATCTCTCGTTGCTCCTTCCGCGCACGCAGGAGAAAGTGACGACCGACGCGTACTACCGGTTGTTGTGTCAGCCGATATTGGACTGGTTTGAAAGCATGAGTCTCGACGCGACCACGGGCGCGGTCCCGGGGAGTTACTGCGACGGCAACTACAACGTCCTTGTGGACGGTCTGAAACTCGTCGGCACGGCGCAGGCCTGGCGTGGGGGGATAGCTGGAACAAAGTCCCGCCACCCAGGGTATGTCCTGGCACACGCCTGTATCATGATCGATGTGGATATGGTCGAAGCGACGGACGTCATCAATCGCTTCTACGAGGAGGTCGGAGACGACTACCGAGTAGACGCACGCACATCGACCTCACTCGCGCAATTGCTTCGCCTGAAACGGATCGAGGAGGCGTACGACGCACGGACGGCTCAGGCCGACTTCGTCAGATTCCTCGAGCGATACTACTCGGATGCGAATCTCGACGTGCAGGTGCGCTAACACCTCGTCTCACATTTGCGCCGCAGTGGGTCCGTACGAACTACGAGGCGGACCCTTTTGGCGGTCGCACAGGGATGGGGAGCTCGACATGTACCGTCGTACCTTTGCCGATGCCGTCGCTTTCGATGCCGATTTTGCCGCCATGTGCCTCCGTTACCCAACTGGCGATGGCGAGACCCAGCCCTGTGCCTTTTGAGCTCTGCTCCCGAGACCTCGCTGGATCCACCGTGTAAAACCGGTCGAATACCCGCTTCAAATCCTCTTTTGCAATTCCGAGTCCCGTATCCCGCACCAAAATGAGGGCCGTGTTGCGCTGCTGCGCCAGCGAGATCTCGATTTCACCGCCCTCCTCTGTGAACTTCATGGCGTTGTCGAGGAGGATGACCAGCAATTGATGCAATCGATCCCGGTCTCCCTGGATGGTGATAGGCACGGGAACCGTCGCCTTTAAGTGAACCCCTTTCATCTGTGCGAGCGTCTCGTACAACTCGTGCACGTGGAGGATCAGATCTCGCAAATCCACTGGTGCACGTTCGATATCCACCTGATCTGAGTCGGACCTCGCCAAGGTCAACAAATCTTTCACGAGCTTGGACAGGCGCCGCGATTCGCCGTGCGCGTTGTTGAGCCACTCGAGGTTCTCCGTGACCGTTTCATCGGTGTGCTCCATCACGATGCCGAGATTAGACTGAATGACGGCGAGCGGCGTGCGCAACTCGTGCGACGCGTCGGCTACGAATTCGATTTGACGCTGCCAGGCGGAGCGAATCGGGCGAAGCATCCGATCCGCCAGGATGAATCCGACCAGCGTAGCTCCCACGAGGCCGAAGAGTCCGACGAACAGGATGATTCGCTGCAAGTTGTCGAGTTCATTCAGCCAAAAGCTGTCCTCGAAGATGGCTGCCAGGTACATATTCTGCCCGCCCGGGGCGGATTGGACGGGAATGAACAAAATTCGAAAATGATCGCCACTCGTCGCGTAGTTGATGAACGTCCGCTTGGTGAGCTTAGCTACGCGATTGTTGATGTCTGTCGCCAAGCTTTCACCGAGTTCAGGGGACCAGTACAGTGGCGTACCCGCGCCGTACGACTCAATGACGGAAACGTCCCGGAAACCACGTGGAGGGACGAAACCGGCATCGAGAAATGCCTGCACGGAATTTTGAAGATCCTTGTCGATATTCTGCATATACGTCCCGCGAACGATGGCGAAGACGGCAAATGACGTGATGGAGTACAGCACCACGAGCAGAATGACAGACAGGAGTGTAATGCGAAACCGAAGTCGTTTAAACAATCACCAAGACCTTCTTTACCCTTTTGACATAGACGCGCACGAGTGTGGCGGGACCTCGTCGCCGCCCCTCGTCAAGATTGGGGCTCCGGGTGGAAGATGTAGCCCACCCCGCGGACGGTTGCGATGTATGACGATTTATCCGCCTCGTCGATCTTTTTGCGCAAGAAGTGCACGTAATTCTCGACGGCGTTTCCGATGACGTCCGCATCGGGCCCCCACACCCTGTCGAGGATGATCTCCTTGGAAAGCACTTTGCCTTGATTGCGCATGAACAGTTCTAAAAGTTGGAACTCCTTTGCCGTCAACGTCAGCGGCTCGTCGTTTCGCGTCACCGTGCGCGTCGTGAAGTCGAGCCGAAACGGGCCAGCCTCCATCGCATCGGTGCCGCTAATTTGCCCGGTGCGCCTCGTCAACGCGCGCACGCGCGCGAGGAGTTCCTTGTTGTCGAACGGCTTCACCAAGTAGTCGTCAGCACCCGCGTCGAGGCCGACGACCCGGTCCTCCACAGTGTCCTTGGCGGTGAGCAGCAGGACCGGCGTTTGGATTTCCTGCTCGCGCATCCCCTTGAGGATGTCTATCCCGGACATGTTTGGCAGCATGATGTCGAGGATGATAATGTCATAACTATCCGTCGTGGCCAAGTCGTAACCCATTTCTCCATCGTGTTCGACATCGACCACGTATTGATTCTCTTTCAGCAGTTGTTTAAGTGCTGCGGCGAGTCTTCGCTCGTCCTCCACGAGTAAAATACGCACACCTCGTGCCTCCCTACCCTGCAAAGTGTCCTTGTTCTATTGTACATGGTTTGCACCACAGATTGAACGTGATATACTATCGCCTGCTTAGACGCGCGCATAGACCGCAATTACAGACGATTAAGCGCTTACACGACGTGCTCGAACGTCGAAGGAGGATGTTCATGATTCGCGCGCTCAGCCGGAGCAAACACATGCAGACCGATATCCCCCTGGTCGTGTGGTTGCTCGGGCTCGGATGCCTGTTAAACGTAGGTGGCTTGTCACTGCTCTGGCCAGTGAATTCCATTTACATTCACACAAGTCTTCACAAGAGTATGGCGGTCGCCGGAATGGTGATGATGGTGTATTCCGGTACAGGGTTGCTTGGCAGCTTCATCGGCGGCTGGTTGTACGATCGCTTTGGTGCCATGCGAGTCATGGTGTTCACGCTCGTGGTCAGTTGTCTCGTCATTCTGCTTCCGGCCATCACGCCAAGCTTTGCGGTATATGTCCTGGTGATGGCCGTGTTTGGCACGTCCTGCGCCATTCCGTTCCCAGTCTTTAACGCAGTCGTCGGCCACGCCTGGCCCGCAGGTGGGCGGCGGGCGTTCAACTTTCTGTACGTCTCGAACAACCTCGGGGTCGCCATCGGTACTGCGCTCGGGGGCGCCATGGCGTCGAACTCGTTTCGCTCCGTGTTCTTTGGCATCGCAGTCGGCTACGCATCCCTGCTTTTGCTGGTCGTCACAGTGCTTAGGCGCCCGCTCTACGAGATTCGCGCGCAATTGCGCGACGACGCGGGGGACTCGAACGAAGGTCTACGTGCACCCATCCCTTGGGGTGGCATCGGCATTCTATTGGCAGGGTATATCACGGCGTGGATGGTCTACGTTCAGTGGCAGAGCACGGTATCTGTGTACATGCAGGCGACCGGTTACTCGCTAGCGTCGTACAGCCTCTTGTGGACACTCAACGGGCTGATCATCTTCCTCGCTCAACCGCTCGTATCCTATGTGACTCGGCGATTTTGGTCGTTGGCCGCACATATGGTCGGCGGCGTGATCCTTTTGGCCCTCAGCTTCTTTTTCATGTTATTTGCACATAACTATGTGATGTATGTGATCGCCATGCTGCTCACGACGCTCGGTGAGATTTTCGTTTGGCCAGCCGTCCCGGCGGCCATCGCGCAAATTGCGCCAGCAGGGCGTTTGGGCACACTCCAGGGCCTCGTCGGCAGCGCGGCTACGTGTGGTCGCATGATTGGCCCCGTCCTGGGCGGGGTTCTCTACGATTACGCCGGGTTTCACTTTATTCTCCTCTACGCCATCCCGACGCTCATCCTGCCGGTGATTCTATTTTTGCTGTACCACCGGTTTACGGCACCACACCTCGACGAGATGGGCCCAGAACGACGGTTCTGAGCCCTGTTTCTCCGCTACATTTTCACCTATGTTAGGGTCCCTTACACAACTTAAAAATAAGAGAATTCTTAACTTGCTGGCTAAGGGTGCCAAGAGCCCAGTCGTGACGGGGTTTTTGACAAAATAGATGCTCATTTTCCAATTTATGGTCTGTTTACAAGGGATCTTCGGGTGGCTAAAATTTCGCTTGTAACACGGAATTGTCAGTTAATTTTGTCTCGCAAAAATATTATTAACTTTACGGCGGGGCCGATGCGTTGCGTGCCGAGCGTTAAGGGGGGAGATGGATGGCAGAACCGCTGCTTGCCATTCGGGACTTACGAACGTACTTCATCAGCAAGGATGCAGAGGTGCATGCCGTCGACGGGATCGACATCGATGTGCAGAGAGGTCAAATCGTCTGCATCGTCGGTGAATCTGGCTGCGGAAAAAGCATGACTTCCCTATCGATCATGCGCTTAGTACCGAAACCGCACGGAAAGATTGTGACAGGTCAAATCATCTTTGACGGCGAGGATCTCCTTCAGCTCAAGGACGCGAAGATGGCCGACGTGCGCGGCAACGATATATCGATGATCTTTCAGGAGCCTATGACTGCACTAAATCCGGTCCTAACCATCGGCGAACAAATCGGTGAGGTGTTGATTCGCCATCGCGGGTTGAACAAGCGGCAAGCGTTGGAACAATCGATAGAAATTCTGAAATTCGTAGGTGTTCCGAGGGCTAATGAGATCATCCGGGAGTATCCCCACCAGTTGTCTGGGGGTCTTCGCCAGCGCGTCATGATTGCGATGGCGATGGTATGCAAACCGAAGCTCTTAATCGCCGACGAGCCGACCACGGCGTTGGATGTGACGATTCAGGCACAGGTTCTCGAGTTGATGAAGAAAATGCGCGAAGAGACGGGGACGGCCATCATCCTCATCACCCACGACCTCGGCGTCGTCGCCGACATGGCGGATCACGTGGTCGTCATGTATGCAGGCCAAGTGGTGGAGAGCGTACATGCGGACGTCATTTTCGACACGCCGAAGCACCCCTATACGAGGGCTCTCCTCGACTCGATCCCATCCTTGGAAGAGGAGAAGGACGTGTTGTACTCGATTCCTGGCACTGTGCCGAATGCAGCCAACTTTCCACAGGGCTGTCGATTCGCGCAGCGCTGTCCCTTGGCCCAGGACAGTTGCTTTGCCACGATGCCAGAACTCCGGGAAGTGGAGAAGGGTCACTTTGTTCGCTGTGATCTGATTTGAGAGGGGGGATTGCGATGAGTCAGAACCTATTGGAAGTGACCGATTTACAAAAACATTTCCCGATCACAGCCGGCTTTTTCAAACGGCAGGTCGGAGCGGTTAAAGCGGTTGACGGGGTTTCCTTCTACCTCAAGGCGGGTGAAACGCTCGGCATCGTGGGTGAATCTGGCTGCGGCAAGTCGACGACCGGTCGGATGGTCATGCGGATCATTCAACCGACGCGGGGAAAAATCGTCTTCGACGGGCAGGACATCAGCCGATTGCGAGGGCGCGCATTGCGGGACATCCGGCGCAAGTTTCAGATGGTCTTCCAAGATCCTTACGCGTCACTGAACCCGAAGATGAGCGTCGGTGAAACGATTGCGGAGCCGCTCATCGTCAATCAGGTCCTAAAGGGGCGTCAGGCCACAGAGCGCGCTGTGCAGCTGTTGGAAACCGTCGGCTTGCGCGGCGGGGACTTTAATCGCTACCCTCACGAGTTCTCTGGAGGACAGCGGCAGCGTATCGGCATTGCCCGAGCGGTCGCACTCAACCCGAAACTGATTGTCGCAGACGAAGCGGTCTCGGCGCTCGACGTGTCCATTCAATCCCAAATCCTCAACTTGTTGATGGATTTAAAGAGCGACTTCAATCTGTCGTACTTGTTCATTTCGCACAACTTGGCCGTCGTCCGCCACATCAGCGACCGGGTCGGGGTGATGTACCTCGGGCACATGGTGGAAATCGGACCGAAACATTCGCTCTACGGGGAGCCACTCCATCCGTATACGCAGGCCCTCATCTCAGCGGCTCCTGAACCGAAGCGGGTAAACCGGCGGGCCCGAATCATTTTACAAGGTGATGTACCCAGTCCTGCAAATCCCCCGAAAGGCTGTCCATTTCACACCCGCTGTCCGCGCGTCATGGACGAATGCAAGGTAGAACGGCCTGTTCTCCAAGAGGTTCGTCCCGATCACTTCGTCGCGTGCCACCTGCATCGGTAGGTGAATGGCTCGAATCGTGAAAGGAGTGAGGAACTGAGCACAGCGCAGGCATCTTCGTTCTCATGTCTATCGAATTCAACAGGTCGAGCACAACACCTCGGAATCTCGCACCGAGGTGAAGAGAAGCATCATTAAACTTGCAGATAAAAAGGGGGAATTCGAAGTGAAATCTCGTCCGATGCTACTTTTGGCCGGCGTCACGACGGCCGTCATCCTAGCTGCTGCCGGTTGCGGAAACTCGACAAACACCTCGAGCACGTCGAATAGTTCAAATACCAGTACGGCAACATCCAGCGGGCAGACGCCGCAGAAGGGCGGAACGCTCGTCGTCGCGCTGCCGCCACAGACCAACCTCACATGGTATTTTCCACTAGAAAACTCGCAGAACGCGAGCATCTATAACGCGGAACTGTTCAGCCAGATGTTCATGCCCGTACTGTACATCGACAATAATTACGACATCGATTACAACGATTCGCTTGCGTCCAACGTCTCCTACAATAAAGCGGGGACGCAGTACACGATTACCCTCAATCCCAAATACAAGTGGTCCGATGGTCAACCTGTGACTGCCCAGGACGTCGTCTGGGGATACAACATCATCGCCGCCACCGACAATCCGAAAGCACCGGCGCCGTGGCCGAATTACAACGCCGGATCCGGTGGCGTTCCAGCTAATATACAGAGCGTCAAAGCGACCGACGATCACACCGTGGTCGTGACGCTGAAAAAGGCAGTCAACCAGCAGTGGTTTATCTACAACGGGATCGGTCAGTTGTACGCATTCCCACAACACGCTTGGAACAAGTATCCGAACAACATGACTCAGGAAATTACCTACTTGGGTAAAGAGGCAACCGACCCCACCTTCTTCAAGGTGGTCGATGGTGCGTTTAAACTGCAGAGTGCAGTGAACAACCAGTCCTGGACGATGGTACCAAACGACAATTTCGACGGTCACAAGAGCACGCTCGACAAGTTGATCTTTGAATACGAAGGCTCGAGCGACTCCGAATTCGCCGCGCTCAAAACAGGGTCTGTCAACCTTGGCTATCTCGATCTCGCTCAGATCGGTTCCGAGAACGCGCTGAAGTCGCAGGGTGACGTCATTACAGCGGGCTACCGCTTTGCGTATTTTGACACCGAGCTCAACCTTCAAAAGGGTTCCCCGCTGTACAGCGCATTTAACGATCTAAAAGTTCGTGAAGCCCTGCAGATGGGCGTCGACCAAGATGCCATCGTGCAAGATATCTACCACGGCGTGGCAGCGCCACAGTACGGCGCCATTCCGACTAAGCCCAGTACCAAGTATTTAGATCCCCGCCTCGCAAAACCAATGTTCCCGTTCAACATCGACGCCGGTAAAAAATTGCTCGAATCGGACGGATGGTCGCTCCAAAACGGCGTGATGACCAAGAACGGCGTGCAATTGAAGTTCACGTTGATGTACTCCAGCGGCAGCGCGTCGACCGATCAGATGGAGCAGTTAATTCAGCAGGATTGGAAGCAGATGGGCGTCGACGTGACGTTAAAACCGACGCCGTTCGCCACCTTGATAGGAATCATGGACAATCCAAAGGATAGCAGTCAATGGACGGCGGCTGGTGCGCAGGGCGTGATCTACGGCGGATCGTACCCAACAGGGGAACAGCTCTTTGAGCCAGGCGGACTCGACAACTTCGGTTATGACAACCCGAGCATCGACAAGCTGATTGCGACGACAAATCAACCGGCCGCTTCCGCACAGCAGTCACAACAGGACTTCTACAACTACGAATACGCTTTGTCGAAGGATGCGCCGGTCATCTGGAACCCAAACCCGGGCACGCTGACCGTCACGGCGCCAAACGTACACAACGCGACCGCGCAGTACCTGAATCCGACCACAGGATATCCCTTGTTCCAATACGTCTGGATGTCGAAATAGCCGTTGCCTGAGCCTATAAGTTTATGCAATGGGTCCGGGGCGCGCACTTGCGAGTCTCGGACCAGGAAGGAGGAACCATGGTTACACCGGCTGAGTTACTAGAGCAAAAACGTCCTGCGGTTCAGTCATCTGGCCGGTCTCGGGCGTGGAGGCGCTTCTGGAGCTATCCTTTAAGCACTGCGGGGATTATCGGCGTACTTTTTTTGTTCGCCTTTTCATTCCTAGGCCCTGTGTTCTACCATGTCGACCCGCTGGCACAAAACATCACACATATGTTGCAGCCCCCTTCCGCAACTCATCCAATGGGTACGGATGACCTTGGACGCGACGTCTTGTCCCGACTGATGGTCGGTGGGCGCTCATCTCTGGAAGTCGGCTTTTTGTCGGCATTTGTCGCGATGGCCTTCGGAACCTTGTACGGGATGATCAGTGGCCTCGTCGGTGGATGGACGGATATCATTTTGATGCGTATCGTAGACGTTTTGCTCTCGATTCCAAGTCTATTTATCCTGCTGTTCCTAGACGTCACGTTCAAACCGAGTGTTGTGCTGATGATTTTCGTCATTGCTTCCACGAGTTGGCTGACCGTCAGCCGTATCGTTCGCGGCGAAGTTCTGAAGATCAAGACGGAGACATACGTCGAAGCGGCACGTCTGGCTGGCGTCGGCCCATGGCGACTGATGCTGAAGTACTTAGTTCCAAACTTTATTGGAACGGTCCTCGTCACAACGACATTTAGCGTCGCGGACAGCATCCTGACGATTGCCGGACTCAGTTTCTTGGGGCTGGGACTTCCACCCCCGGCACCGAACTGGGGCGCTGAGTTATCCGAATCGCTCAACTATATCTTCCAGAACTCTTGGTGGCTGATATACCCACCGGGCATTCTGATCTTACTGTCCCAGTTGTCTGTCAATTTCATCGGAGATGGTCTCCGCCACGCATTGGAAACTCGAGTCGATTGAAGCAGTCGACGAGAGTGTCCATCGCGAATCGTACGAAAGAGGGGTGATTTCCGTTGGTGAACTACATCGTGAAGCGCATTTTGCAGGCGATTCCAGCCCTCCTCGGCATTAGCATTATGTCGTTTGTCCTCCTTCATATTGTGCCTGGCGATCCCGTTCGCATTATGTTGGGTGACCACTATACTGCTGCGCGGGCGGCAGCCCTCTCTGAACAATTAGGTCTGAACAAACCGCTCTGGCAGCAATATTTCCTCTGGTTGGGGCACTTGTGTCAGGGAAACCTCGGGTTTTCCTACGAGTTCGGCAAACCAGTCACGGGCGTCATCTTGAACGCGATGCCCACAACACTGTCCCTGGTATTGTTCGCCACGCTGTTGGCACAGTTGTTCGCCATCATCTTAGGCACTATTCAGGCGTATTTTGAAAATTCCATATTCGATCACGTCGTCACGGTGGTGAATTACTTCTTCTATTCAATGCCGGCGTATTGGTTGGGAATCATTATGGTGATCGTCTTCGCAATCGATTTAAAATGGTTTCCTGCCGGCGGCATTATCAACAACCAAGATCCGAATCCGGGCTTCCTTGACCGATTGCATCACCTGATTCTACCATCGATCACGCTAGCGCTCATCTCGTTGGCGGGCTGGTCGCGGTACATGAGATCTTCTGTGCGGGACACGCTTCTGCTCGATTATGTTCGAACGGCGCGCGCGAAGGGACTTCGCGAGCGGCGCGTGGTGTTTCGTCACGTCATCCGGAATTCGGTACTTCCGCAAATCACACTCTTTGGTGTGTCGTTTCCCGGTCTGTTTGCAGGCGCCCTCTTCCTGGAGGAAATCTTTAACTATCCCGGAATGGGACTTCTCTATTGGAATGCGACAAACGTTCGGGATTATCCCATCCTATTAGGCGTCACGATGCTGTTGGGCGCGTTGACGATTATCGGCAATCTGATTGCGGATATCCTCTATAGCGTTGTGGACCCGCGGATCAGTTACTTGTCGTCATGAGTTCGGTTCCACACGCGGCCGGCCTGCCCGTAGGCTGGCCGTTTTTGTGTGCCGAGACGCCTGCCTCGAAACTCGACCATCCGTGCCGCACGGGACGCGATCAGATGGAGTAGAGGATGGGTACTGGCAAATACGTCGCAAAAAAACTATCATCGGAGTGTACAACACGTATACGACCGTGTTCGAAAGGTGGGCTTAAAGTGAACCAGTTGCAACAAATATTGGAACACAATCAGCGATTTGTAGAAGGTCGTCAATATGAACAGTATCAGACATCTAAATTTCCTAATAAAAATCTCATCATCTTATCGTGCATGGATACGCGGCTCAGTGACTTGTTGCCTCGTGCCATGAATCTGAAGAATGGCGACGCGAAGTTTATCAAAAATGCTGGGGCAGTCGTTTCCCATCCATTTGGCAGTATCATGCGCAGCATCATTGTCGCGGTGTACGACCTCGGCGCGGACGAGATTTGCGTCGTCGGTCATCACGGGTGCGGTATGAGTAGTATTAATCCAGATGAGACCATCAAAAAAATGACCAATAGCGGCGTCCTACCAGAGACGATTGAAACGTTGGAGTATGCGGGCATCGACTTGAGTGAATGGCTCCAGAGAATTGAATCGATTCCCGACAGCGTGCGCCGCAGCGTTCAAATGATTCGAAATCACCCGCTGTTGCCGAAGTCGCTGGTGGTACACGGCCTGATCATCGACCCTGAAACTGGGAAACTGGACGTCGTCGTCAACGGCTATCAAGACCAATAACGGGTCTCACAAGCCTTTGTGCGATTCGCGCGACGCGTCGAATCACCCCATTCACCCCTCCCTGGAAGGACTCAGACGCCCGCTCTGCCCTTGCCAATGTGCAGGGCGGGTCTCCACAGAAGGCGCGCAATTTGGTGCGTTACCCGCAGTTCCTGCACTGCGTCACCCCTCGCTGGAAAGAGCGAAACTTTCCGATATGGACGAATCAATTGTCACCAATTGTTCACACGCTTCCCATTGTGCTTACAATCATGAACTCTGTATCATAGTTAATGCTGCTTTTATTTCGTAAGCGAAATGTTTGTACTCGAAATGAACCGTAGGGGGCGGACATTTGGATACGACGACGGATTTGATGAATGGTCGACAGCGAGCTGGGGTGCTTATCGATTCGTTTCGCCAAGTCAACCGTTCGATGGATCGACTGTGGCGTCATCAGGCGGAATCCTTAGGGCTGACGCTAGTTCAATTGATGGTGCTGCGAACGCTGACGGACGATTCGGCCTTGTCCTTGGGAGCCTTGGCCGAGAGCTGCCAAATCGGGTGCAGCACGATGAGTGGCGTCGTGAAGCGACTGGTGGAATCCGGTGCGGTGGAACGCCATCGACTAGAGGATGACCAAAGAACTATCGCGATTCGACTCACTCCGAAAGGCGTGGAGTTAAAGAATCAGGCGTTTGGAGAAGAGTCGTGCATGCGCAACGCCTTTTTACGATTCCTAGACTTATCCGACAACGATATAGACGCCATGCTCGCGCTACATCAAAAACTGATAGAGGCTCTAAATAGAGAATGATTTTGAGATTATTGCAGATGGAGAGATGAGTATGGGGCAAGCATCCGTAAATCCAGTCCGCACTGGACCGATTTTCGCAATTATTTTAGTGGGCGCATTCGTCGCATTTTTAAATCAAACGTTAATCAACGTAGCATTGCCGCAAATGATGGATCGATTACACATCACTGCGACGACCGGGGATTGGCTGACGACCATCTTCATGTTGGTCAACGGGATTGTGATTCCAATCACCGCGTTTCTGATGGACCGATTCACGACAAGGCAATTGTACATCACGTCGATGGGACTTTTCACAGCCGGGACTCTGATCTGTTGTATCGCACCAAATTTCGCCTGTATCCTAGTGGGTCGCGTCGTTCAGGCGGCTGGGGCAGGCATTCTGTTTCCACTCATCACCAACATCATCTTCACCTTGTTTCCACCTGAAAAGCGCGGTGCGGCGATGGGCATTTTCGGGATATCCATCAACTTTGCACCGGCCATCGGGCCAACGCTCTCCGGGTGGATTGTCGAGAGCCACTCGTGGCGTGTATTGTTCCTGATCATTTTACCGATTGCATTCATCGATCTCGTCATCTCCGTGTTTGTACTGAAGAACGTATCCGAGACGAGTCGTCCGAAGCTGGACGTGTTGGGCGTGATTTTGTCGACCATCGGATTCGGTGGTGTTCTCTACGGCTTCGCCACAGCTGGTGACTCTGGCTGGGGCAGTACCGATGTGGTGACGATGCTCGTCGTCGGCGGGGTAGGCATTCTCCTGTTTGTCTGGCGGCAGTGGGTTGTCGGGCATGCGCTTTTGGAATTTCGTATTTTTCGATATCCCATGTATACCCTGACGACCATCATCAACGTGGTCGTCACGATGTCTCTCTACTCCGGCATGATTTTAATGCCGATTTACATGCAAAATGTGCGCGGATTTTCGCCGCTGCTCTCCGGTCTCATGCTGTTGCCGGGCGGAATTGTGATGGGTGTCATGTCGCCGATCACCGGTCGTCTGTTCGATAAAATGGGCGCTCGCTGGCTGGCCGTGTCTGGACTGGCGATTACTGTGATCACGACCTATGCACTGACTCGCCTCACCTTGGACACGAGTTTTACGTACGTGGTCATTGTCTATACACTTCGGATGTTCGGAATGGCTATCTTAATGATGCCCATTTTTACGGCTGGACTGAACGAGCTTCCGATGAGCTTGAACCGGTACGGTACGGCGATGGTGAATACGCTGCGGATGATTGCGGGCGCAGTCGGAATGGCACTCTTCGTGTCCATCATGACGAACGTGGGAGCGACACACACCAAGGCCATTATCGTGCGCGAACACATTGCGCCTGCAGATAAGGTCCATATGGCAACGGCGTTAAATCAAGGTCTGGTTGCGGGAATCAACGAAGCGTTTGTGGTCGCGACGATATTGACGGTCGTTTCGTTCCTGCTCTCGTTCTTCATTCAACGGACGTCGCCGAAAGAGGACACGATTACGAATCAAATTCAGAGAAAAACGGAACAGAAGACGGGCTTGGCAGTCGCTCACGACTGATGTGACGCGGCACGACTCTCGTGAGGGGATAGAACAGGGGTGCACCATGGTGCGCCTCTTTTTTATTCGCAGGGGAACAATCGAAGCTACGACAGGTTGGAAGACCAACAGCTTGGCTTTCAGAAAAAGGGACAGTCGCTTGGCACAGCGACTGTCCTGGAGGCAAGGATTTAAATTGAAAGCGGCGACTTGAGGTCGACTACGAGCTCAATTATAATCATCCGGTTTTGCGTGGGGATGGAGACGATGTGTAATTTGTGTGGAGCGGATTCATGCTCGTCCGGCCACCTCGTTCAAAAATGACGAAATACAAAACGTCACCTGGCGGTGACGCCTGCGAATGCATTCGAATTTCACGTGCAGGGTCGCTTTCGACCAATCGGTAGGTTCTTGGCCTACGGGTTTCAAGCGAACGTCTTTCGCCTCGTTGGTACCGACGTGGAGCACGGAGATAGGATGGTCATCGAGGAAGATGTCCGGGGTGACGACGTGGTGGTTCACTTGAAGAAGCATCATGACGTCGAGTGCCGGTCCGGTGCCGTAGTTTCGTATTCGCACCGTCAATTCACTGGGCTCTATCGATATTTCGTCGATTGACAACACCGGTACGAACGAATCGATGACACTGCGGCGAGTCTGATATAGCGAGCACAGCGCAATCGCCAGCGTGCCGACCGACGAAACGATGGTCGCAGATTCAATCATGTCGAGCGTTGTCCACCACATTGTGCGCCCCCCTTATTCCGCTCCTCGTCGGGATCGTATTCTACGCAGTTTGAAAAACTGTATGAATTCCATCGTCCTATCGTTCACCGAGTACGAGCTGTGCGGTGGCCATGCTTCTGGTATTTTGGTGCATGCTTTTTTCCATTTAAGGCAACTTAATGTTTGTCTCAGTTGCTGTGAAGAAAGGAGTTCGCGCATGTACGGGAGCATTGTGTCGCTGGTTCCATTTTTTGTGGTCATTCCCATCGCGCTGTGGACCAAACAGGTTATTCCGGGGCTCGCCATCGGGTTGTTCATCGGCGCTTATCTACTCCATCCTTCAATGCTTGGAGGCCTGCAGTCGGCCATCACATACGTGGTTCGTGAGACCACAACAAGCGGCAATCTCAACTTGGTTCTGTTTCTGTACGGATTCGGTGCGTTCGTCGGCCTCATTCGGGTTACTGGAGGAGTAGCTGGATTTGCGGAGTGGATAGGGAAGCGCATCAAGACGGAGCGCGGAGCGTTTGTCCTCACGTGGGCATCTTCCATCGCGACGTTCATGGCGCCTGACTTTCGGATTATCACCATCGCACCGGTGGTGCGGCGAATCTTCACCCGGCTGGGTGTAAAGCCCGAGAAGGTAGCGTATGTCATCGACGTCACGTCGACCCCACTATGTGCCATTGTTCCGCTCGGTACGGCGTTTGTCGGGTACATGGTGGGGCTCATGCACACCTCACTCGATCACACCCGAACCACCTATACTCCCTACAGCCTCTTCATCGCGAGCGTGCCGTTCAACTTCTTCGCTTGGGTGATGCTCGTCGTGGGCTTCGTTCTCACGTTTTTCACCCGCAACCACGCTCGTGCCACGGCGCAAACGTCACAGGCGACCGAGCCGGACTATCTCGGTTCCCGGAACCGCCGCCATATCGAGCAGAAGATGCGCCAGGTCGCGGCGATGGCCAGCATGGAAACCGGCGCCATCGGCGCCGTTCCGGGTGTGGACGTTCGCCGCAGCGACGCGCGACAAGATACCGACAAGGACATTCCCGACCCTGTCGAACTCGTATCGGAGCGGGTGCATCCGAGCGCGGCCAATCTGATCGTTCCGCTCGTCGTCCTACTCGTCCTCACCATTGGCCTCACGTACGTCTCCGGATTCGCGAATGGCGGGCGCGGCGTGTTTCAGGCACTCGTCCAGGCCAATGCGTCGGCGGCGATGTTGCAGGCGCTCATCGCAACGCTCGTCTTTATGTTTGTGTTCTACGCATGTCGACGCCAACCTATCGACCGCACGATGTTTGGCTTTATGCAGGGCGGCAACGAGATGATGTCCGTCATCGTGCTGCTGGTCCTCATCTGGGCCGTGTCGGCCGTTTCGAGCGATCTCGGCTTTTCCCAGTTCTGCCAGCGCGAAATCACCCGGTTCGTGCCGCACGCGTTCATCGTGCCAGCACTATTTGTGTTCGGCTGTGTCATCTCCTATTTTATCGGCTCGTCGTTCGGCACGTGGGGCATGTTGATGCCGCTCGGTTTTTCGCTCGCGGCTACCGGCGCTGGCGGGTTGCCACTGATTGCCGGGGCCATTTTTGCCAGTGGGACATTCGGCGGATTTGCGTCGCCACTCAGCGACAACACGGTTGCCATGGCGACGATGATGAAGCTACCCGTGATGCGCTATGCCAACTACAAAACGAAGAGCGCGGCCATCGCCGCGGGGATTTGTGTCCTCTTGTACATCGTCGTCGAATGGGTCCTCTAATGGGAGGACTCCGCGATGAGTACTCTTCATTCGTCGACTGGAGATTTGCTTCAACTCTCGAAAGTACGGTATGTTAATTAGGTTGACCTCGCACAGAAAGGGGGACAGCTATGAATGCGAAATCACTGATGCGGCAGTTTTTGTGGGAAAACAAACGAGCGTACGGAATTTCTATTCTAGCAATTATCATCTCAAATTTTATCAATGTTCAGTTTCCGAATATCTTAGGACGGTTCACCAATGCGCTTCAAGCACATCGTCTCACTTCAAAAGACGTCTTGGTGTACGCGGCACTCCTGCTCGTGGTGGGCGTTGTCTACGTGCAGTTTTACGCCATCGGACAATACCGCAACGGGAAGTTGGGGCGTCAATTTGAGTACCTGTTGCGGCGGCGACTATTCGCGCATTGGGAGCTTCTGTCCACTGAATACTTCCGCCATCGAAGTATCGGAGATCTACTCAACCACGCGATGAACGATATTCGCCAGGTGCGCGAGGCGCTGTCGGGAGGCCTCAACATTTTGACCAACGCCATCTTCCTCCTGCTGGCGACCCTCATCATGACGTTTACCACCATCAGTATCAAACTGACCTTGTTTAGCATGATTCCACTCGTGTTTATCCCGGGGTTCATCGTCTGGTTTGGCCCGCAAATTCGCGACTCATCCCGAAAAGTGCAGGAGGCCTTATCCGACATGTCCGAACTGACCGAGGAGAGCTTCAGCTCCATTCGGCTCATCAAGGCGACGGCAAATGAGCGCGTTGAGACGGAGCGCTTTCGCGATAAGGTTGACCACATCGTGAGTCAGCAGTTGACCCTGTTCCGGCGCAGTGCGACTTTCCAAGCGTTCATCCCGACGATGAGCTCCGTCAGTTTCGCCATCGCGTTGTTGTACGGCGGATATTTAGCGCTGTCTGGTCAGATTAGGCTGGGCGCGTTTGTCGCGTTCACGCTGTACGTCGGCCAACTGGTGCAGCCACTGCAGCAAATCGGGTTTGTCATCAACAACTTTCAGCGCGCGTCCGCATCACTCATCCGTTTGCAAGTGCTCCTCGAGGAGAAGCCAAGTATCACCAACGCACCGCATCCGGTGGAATTGACAGGCGTCCGCGGAGAAATTGAAGTGCACTTGCCAGCTTTTCAATATTCGGATGCGCAAGTGCCTGTGCTCCGGAACATCGAGTTTCGGGTGCAGCCGGGACAAACTCTGGGCATTGTCGGGCGGACGGGCTCCGGCAAGACGACGCTCGCCAATCTGCTGCCGCGCATATTCGATCCGCCGGCAAACACCATCTTCCTCGACGGTCACGACATCCGGGAAATCCGCCTCGAGACGTTGCGCAAAGCGATTGCTTATGTGCCTCAAGATGGATTTTTATTTTCGACGTCTGTGGGGGAGAACATCTCCTTCGGTGACGCGGACGCCTCGCGAGCGAAGGTGGAACAGGCGGCGAAGGCAGCGCGCGTGTACGACGACATCGTGGCGTTTCCAGACGGCTTCGACACCGTGATTGGGGAACGAGGTGTGACGTTGTCTGGCGGGCAGCGTCAGAGGACGGCCATCGCGCGGGCGTTTCTCAAATCGGCACCCATCCTCATCATGGACGACAGTTTGTCGGCGGTGGACATGAGCACGGAGAAGCAAATCATCGCGGCCTTGGGGCGAGTGCGTCAGACGCGAACCACGCTGATCATCGCGCACCGCTTGTCCGCAGTGCGGCATGCCGATCACATTATCGTGTTGGAAGACGGAGTCATTGCAGAAGAGGGAACGCACGAGGAGCTCATCGCCAAGGATGGACTGTATGCGAAGACGTACCGCATTCAACAGGAGGGGGAGGTGACGAGAGTATGAGCAGGATTGAAGGCGCTCGCCCGGAGCCGCAAAAAGCTGGAATGTCCAGTCTCGGCCGCCTCTTGCCGTATGCGAGGCCCTATGTCTGGCAGTTCGTGCTCGTCCTCGTTCTCGTCGTCATCTTTAACGCGTCGACCGTGATGCAGCCTTATCTCGTGAAAGTGGCCATCGATAGCGATATCTCGACGAAGCATCCAAGTTATCACGGATTGCTCGTCATCGCGCTCATTTATGTAGGCGTGGTCATCGTCGGCGTCGTGGCCAACTTCGCTCAGACGGTCTTGCTCCAGAACGCCGGCCAAAATGTCATCCGCTCCATACGCCTGTCGCTGTTCTCGCACATCGAGCGCCAAGCGATGCGCTTCTTTGACACGCGCGCAGTCGGTCGGCTCGTGACCAATGTGTCGAACGACACGGAGACAGTCAGTCAGTTCTTCACGAACTTTTTCCTCAGTCTCATCCGCGATGGACTGAGTATCGTCATGATTGTGTTTGCGATGTTTCAACTCAATGCGCGGATTGCCCTTTACTGCATGGTGATCATCCCGGTTATCTTCGCGATTTCCGCCCTGTTTCGCGGTCGTCTGCGGCGCGCCTACCAAACGACGCGGACGCGGTTGTCGAACGTCAACGCCTTTTTGGCGGAAAACCTCGCGGGAATGCGGATCATCCAGATTTTCCACCAAGAAGAGCGGCAATCCCGCGCCTTCGAGGCGTTAAACGAATCGCACCGCGAGGCAAACGTTCACGAGTACCGCACGTCGGTCTGGTTCAATCGCGCGTTTGAAATTCTCGGCAACGTCGCGGTTGCCGCTATCGTCTGGGTTGGCGGTGGGGCGGTCTTGAGGCACTGGATCGAGTTCGGAACGCTGTACGCCTTCATTCGTTACATTCAGCAGTTCTTTCAGCCGATCAACGCGATGACGCAACAGTGGAACACGCTCCAGTCGTCGATGGTGGCCGCGGACAGAATCGGTCAGGTGTTGGCGGTTCAGCCGGAAATTGAGGACGTTGCTCAAACCGTCGACATCCGTAAAGCAGAGATCCGAGGACGGGTGGAATTTCGGCATGTGACGTTCGGTTACAAACCGGGCCAACTAGTGCTCCAGGACATCAATTTCACGATTGAGCCCGGGCAGTTTATCGGTGTGGTGGGTGCGACAGGCGCTGGCAAGAGTTCTGTGATGAGCCTGTTGACGAGGTTCTACGAGCCGCAGGAAGGGGCCATCACGGTTGACGGCGTGTCCATCGATGCTTACTCACAGGAAGATTTACACGCCATCATTGGGATTGTGCAACAGGACGTCAGCCTGTTCACTGGGACCGTGAAGGACAATATTCGGCTCTTTCGCCAAGAGATCTCCGACGAGACCGTGCGGCATGCGGCGGAGGTGGTAGGAGCGGACACGCTGATCGCACGCCTTTCACACGGGTACGAGACAGAGTTGTACGGGAAAGGATCCAACCTGTCGGCGGGCGAGCGGCAACTCATCTCCTTTGCGCGGATTGTGGCACTTAATCCACGGGTGCTCATCCTGGATGAAGCGACGGCCAGCCTCGACAGTCAGACAGAAGAACTCGTCCAGCGAGGGTTGAACGCCGTGGCCACGAACAGAACGACGATTGTCATCGCACATCGCCTATCCACCATTCGCCACGCGGACAACATCCTCGTGCTCGATAAAGGTCGCCTGGTCGAACAAGGGACACATTTCGAACTCGTCAGACGGGGTGGACTGTATGCGGCCTTGGATGCACAAAGCGGCGTCGAGGTCGGGCCATGAGCCAAGTGCGGGCACACCGTCCCACTCCATTAGAAGGTTTTCGTATGCTATGATGTCTATGGTCGCGAACTTGCCCTGCCTGCGGTTCAGGACAAAGGGGGGAAAACCCGTTGCAGATACAGAGACCGCGATCCGTCCGTGAAGTGTTTGAGCTCAGCCTCATGCTATACCGCCGAAGATTTCGATTTTTGATCGGCACAGCATTGGCCGTTCTGTTTCCGTACTATGTAGCGAGCACGTATGTGAAAACGCACTTTATGATCACTTCTGTAGACCAGGTACAATCGCTGATGAGCGACATGGAGGCGAAAGGCAATAGTGTAAACGCCCTGTTCTCCGTAGTACCCGCTCGAATGTACATCTGGTACCTCGTGTTAACCGCAATTTTCTTTTTACTCGTGTTGCCCATTGCCTACGGCATGATTGCGCACATGAGTTCGCGGGTGTTGGTACGGGGGAAGGACATGCCCGTAGCAGAGGCGGGGAACGTATCGTTTCGCCGACTCTTTCCGAATATGGGCACGCTGGCGCTGGCGCTTGTGACGTATGTCGTACTGGGGACTTGCTATATGTTTCTCCTGTCGCTTGTCGCCTCGGTGGCAGGGGCCCTGTCCGTGGTGATTGCCATCCTCGGCACCCTGGCATTTATTGTTGGGATTGTCGTGTATTTTATTCGATTTTCGTTTGTACCGGCGATTGTCGTCGAAGAGGGGACGAGCTTCTTCCGAGCGATGGGTAGGTCTTGGAGCCTCACGAAATCGAACACGGGCCAATTGCTCGGATTTTACGTCATGCTCCTCATCGTGTGCTTCATTGCACAGACGTTCATGACTTTAATTGGCGACGTCCTCTTTTACACGCCTGGTGCAGAGCTTCTGGTCAGTGCCGTGGTGGGGATGCTCATCATGCCGTTTGCCTTCACGTGCATGTCGGTGATGTATCTCGAATTGCGATCCCGTCGTACAGAATGAGGTGAGTCATCGTTGAAGTGGTTGCACAGGCTAGAGCACATCTTCCGCATTGAAACGTTCCTGTTGCTCACGTGGATAGTCATTTTTGCTATCCACGCAGGTGCACCCATAAGTGATCCAGACACCCCATGGCATCTCGCCACGGGGAATTATATTTTGACGCATCACCGGATTCCGAGAACTGATCCGTTCTCCTGGTCGATGTACGGCAAACCCTGGGTGACGCAGGAGTGGCTATTTGAAGTCATTCTCGCTTGGCTCGCACAGAAGGTCGGTTTTTTTGGCGTTTGGGCACTTGCGGTGTTCCTACACACCGTCACTGTCCTTGTGCTCTATCGGCTTTGCTGCGACGTGTCGGACGGTCAGCGCGTGTTCTCGGCCATCGCGGCGAGCCTTGGGACGGCAGCGGGTCTCGCGTTCTGGGTCCTGCGGCCACAGCTCTTCTCCTATGTGATGTTTGCCCTCTTTCTTTGGATTCTAGCGCGAGTCAATCGCGGGCATCTCAAGGCGTTGTGGGCGGTGCCGCCACTCATCCTCATCTGGGCCAACGCGCACGCGTCTGTAAGCATTGGCATCATCATGTTGGTGTTCGAGGTGGTCGTGAGTTTCATTCCAACGGTCGGTCGACTTTCTCAACTTCCACTGTCGAATAAGGCGCGCGTGTACTTGCTCATCACTGCACTGGTGTCCATTGGTATCGGCCTGCTCAATCCCAATACATACCACGAGTTCACGTACGCACTGTTGTCGAATAACACGTTGATGGTCAACAGTATCAACGAGTGGCACTCTCCGGACTTCCACAGCCAGTACTACAAGTACGGAGTCATTCCATTTGTGGCGTTCGTGCTCGTATTGCTCGTCATTCGAAAACAGAATGTCCCGCTCAAATACGTCTTGTACTTTGGCGGCTGCTTTGCGTTGACGCTCGTGTATCAGCGGTTTATGCCATACCTCGCCATCTCTGGGGCACCGCTTATCGCCGCCTGCACGCGGGATTGGTTACGAGCGCTTCTGAATCCGTCCCGCGTCTTCCGCTATGTACTCGGTATTTTGATGTGCGGTGTAATGATAGATTTTTGCATCAGCGTCCCTGATCTACGTGGGTCGGTCGATAGACACTTCGCCACGAACGCATATCCCATCGATTGCGTCAACTATTTGAAGCAACATCCAGTCCCGGGTCCCATGCTCAACGCCTATGACTTTGGAGGATATTTGATTTACGAACACATCCCGACATTCGTAGACGGCCGCACGGACATCTTTTTGGAGAACAACACCTTCCAGGACTATATGGACCTGCAGAATCTGGCCTGGGATGCGCCAGATTTGTTGAACAAGTACGGTTTCAAATCGGCGATTTTACCGCCGGGCTACGCGTTGAGCGTCTACTTAACCAACAGCCCAGATTGGCACATCGTCTTTCAGGGTGCCAACGCAGAGATATTCGTTCGAAATGGGAACACATCAGATTAATCGGCTCAACACAGCCACGGCCCGCCGCGAAACGCTCTGCGGCGGGCCGCTTTATTGCCCACGCAATCTTTTGCGCTGCACAAATCGCCTTCTAGGCACCTGCTGCATAGGCTAGACGGAAGGACAATTGGCAGGGGGGATACCACGCATGCGCATTCATCGCGTCCGCCAAGGTGAGACGCTCCGGCAGATTGCTGAAACGTACGGGGTTACGGTACGAGATCTCGTCCACTACAATGAACTCTCGTCACAACAAATCGTCCCCGGACTCGCACTTCTCATCCCAGGGGGAGAACCGCTAGGCGTACAGGCGTACATCGTAAAAAGCGGAGATACAGCGGCATCTATCGCCGCGAAATTCGGTTTATCAAATGAATTGTTCAGTCAGTGGACGGGGTACGAAACGACATCGACCCTTAGCGTCGGCACACGCTTATACCTACCAGTTCGTCACCCCACGAAGCGAAACATTGAGGTAAACGGCTATTTGCTCCCAACAGGGAGGCCATCCGATGCACACATTTTACAGGAGCTTTCCATCTTGACCTACTTTTGTACGTTTAGTTACCAGGCACGCGCCGACGGCAGTTTGGAGGCGCCAAAGGACGACGTCGCACTGAGGGCCGCGCGCGCCCAGCGAATCCGACCGCTCGTGACTGTGACGAACTTCGATGGAACCAATTTCAACCCAAGCCTCGCTCACACCATTCTCGCGAACGCGTCGATTCGCCGCCGACTCATCGACAATATGGCCAGCACCTGTAAAGCGAAAGGGTACGGTGGCGTAAACGTCGATTTCGAGCATATGCAACCGGAGGATCGGCCGCTGTATAACCAGTTTATCGCCCAGTTGCGCGACAGCCTGCACGCACAAGGATTGTCTGTGTCTATCGCCATGGGTCCAAAAACGGCCGACAATCCGACTCAGTCATGGATGGGCGCATTCGATTACAAGACGCTGGGCTCTGAGGTCGACTTCCTCATGCTGATGACGTACGAGTGGGGATGGGTCGGTGGACCTCCTCTTGCGGGCATTCTGCAACACAATTCACACAGTTGAACTACAGAGCTTACAGTTCTTGTCGGATCCAGTGTTCTCGGCGAAAGGGTGCATTGGCGTGACAAAAACTCGGCGAACCGATGTGGGTAGGATAGTATTGCGCAAAAATCAAAAATATAAATAAGTATCACTAAGCAAGCCAAATGGGGTGACTTATTATGAACCGGAAGAAACCGGATTTGTCAGATCAAACTAAAGAAATTCATTCAGCCGTGATCCTAAAGTTAAATCTTCTCGACCGGCAGTTACAAGAAATGACACGTAAACTGGAACGACTAAGTAGGGCAAATAGCATTAAAAATGAGCGGTAAAGAGGAGTCAATCCCCCGAAATCGACATGCGTGTCACCAAGTTCGCAATCATCAATTTGATGTATCCCTTCGGCGTTTACCTGATTCAAAAAAGTGTTGACAGTGAAAAGTCCGGTGTGTTAACTTCTTTATGGAATGAATTGCATAATCCTCGTTAGGTGAGGCGTCTGTATAATCACATGCCATTGCCCAGAAACGTCGAAAGACGCCAATGGGTCACCAAGTCTTGTCGGACTAAGGCTTGACTTAATATGGCTGAGCGTTCTGCTCTACGTTATGCAGTGCTAAAGCTCAACAAGGGGGAACCTACTTTGAGTTGGAAACCTCCCTTGTGCGGAGGTTTTTTGGTTTTTTAAGGCAAGAAGTAAATTAGGCAAATAGTAAGACACGATTGACAGTCAATTGTCATACAGTGTCTTAGCTTAAAACAAGCGGTCCTCGTTAGGCGAGGCTTCTATACGAATACATGCCACTGCCCGGAAACGTGGAAACACGCCAATGGGTTGAACAGGTACTGCCGGCTTAAGGCTTTACTTAACGTGGCTGGGTGGACGCCCTCTCGGACGCCCGACGTCGTATAGTGCCAAAGCTCAACTAGGGGGATTGTGAAAACGCAGTGCGCGCAGGTTTTTTATGCATGCGTTCTTTCACCCCCTGAGGATCGTCCCTCAGGGGGTTTTTAAATTGTCCTTTAAGGAGGTGGTAGGTATGGACCCGGAACCTGATAGTCGAATGTGCTTGAGTTCAAACGATTTTTATTATGAGGTTGGCGCGGACCAATCTACTACTGACAAAGGAGGGCAATTCCCATGGGTGTTGCAATGGAAAAGAAAGCACAACATTCGGCAGTTCTTGATTCGGCTCATGTTGGGGATATCAAAGGTGCCCTCGGCACCGTTCGTCTAGACGACAATGCGCCACGTAAGTCTTGGTGGGCACGCATTCGCACGTTACTTGCCATTATGGGACCAGGACTGATTGTCATGGTCGGAGACAACGACGCAGGCGGTGTATCCACGTATGCTCAGGCTGGGCAAAACTATGGCACAAGTCTTCTGTGGGTCTTACTTCTCTTAATTCCTGTATTAATGGTTTGTCAAGAGATGGTCGTTCGTCTCGGACTCGTCACTGGGGTCGGACACGCACGGTTGATCTTCCAACGTTTCGGGAAGTTTTGGGGCGCGTTTTCTGTTGGGGACTTATTCATCCTAAACTTCTTAACGATCGTGACAGAATTCATTGGAATCAGCATGGCGATGACCTATTTTGGTGTAAGCGAGTATATCTCGGTACCAGTGGCAGCACTTTTGCTGATTCTAATTACCGTAACAGGAAGTTTTCGTCGTTGGGAAAGTTCCATGTTTGTTTGCATCGTGTTGAACTTTTTGGTGATTCCGCTCGCCTTTATGAGCCACCCGCATTTCGGACCCATGGTACGTAATACCTTCGTCCCGAGTGTGCAAGGTGGACTTAATTCTAATGCACTCCTGCTGATCATCGGCTTGGTCGGTACAACGGTCGCACCATGGCAATTGTTCTTCCAACAATCGAACGTGATCGACAAAAGGCTGACTCCGCGCTGGATGAAATATGAAAGAGCTGATACGTTTATTGGTGCATTCGTCGTCATCATTGGAGCTGCTGCCATTATTGCTGCAACCGCCTTTGCATTCCAAGGCACAAAAGCGTTTGGCAATTTCGTGGACAGCGCAACGGTAGCAAACTTGTTCGCGCATCATGTAAGCCGAGTTGCCGGCAACGTGTTCGCCATCGTTCTCTTGAATGCTTCCATTATCGGGGCAGGTGCAGTCACCTTGTCGACTTCTTATGCCTTTGGGGATGTGTTTGGGATCAACCATTCCCTGCATCGCAGCTTCAAAGATGCAAAAGGATTTTACATTATTTACGCTGCCATTGTACTCGTCGCCGCAGGCATTGTCCTTATCCCGAATGCACCGCTCGGTTTAATGACAATTTTGGTGCAAGCGCTCGCCGGTGTGCTGCTCCCAAGTGCAACCGTGTTCTTGCTCATTCTTTGCAATGACAAGGCGGTGTTAGGACCGTGGGTCAACAAACCGTGGCAAAACGTCTTGGGGGCTATCATTGTCGGTGTATTGACTATGTTGTCACTCATTCTTGCGGCAACGACGTTGTTCCCAAACTGGAACGTGACGGTTCTCACTGAAATTTTAGCTGGGGTTCTGATAGTATCCCTTTTAGTAACAGGTGTATTTCAAGTGTTACGTCGGGGAAAGGCTGCTGAAAGAGATTCTGTTGAAGATCTGGATCGCTGGACTTGGCGGATGCTGCCACTAGATGATCTGCCAAAAGCCATGCCCTCTCGGGGTACCGCAATTGGCATGCTCTCACTTCGAGCATATCTAGTCATCGCCGTGGTGTTATTGGTGGTCAAGGCGATTCAGTTGGCTCTTGGACACACAGTTTGAATGGAAAGATTGAATGCATCCCTTTAGATTTTCGAGGGGATGCATTTTTTATTCACTCATAAAATTGACAACGGAAAATGCCAATGTACACCCGAATTCCAGATTTATCCCCTGATCAATGTACACGAAACCTGTAAACTTGAAACGTAAGCTTACAGCTAAAAACTGCGTGCTATATGTACGGCATGGGTGACCTTGTACCAAACGTTACAGGAAAAAACCACTGATTATTGTTAATGCGCAGCATTAACGACATAATGGTTTGTCCTCATCATTGTTGTTTAAAGTAGTGTTGATGCCCACCGAAATAATAGCGGGTTTCCCCGCTGTTATTTCGTTTCTTTGAATTGAATATGTCCGCGATATCGACCACTGCAAACAGTGGAAGGCATACAACTATCAAAATCGCAAAAACAGCTAATCGTAAGAGTGGGTTACGCCTTTGGTAGCCAGTGTTTTCTCTTGATTGACTACATCAAATTGACCGGGCGGTTCACTTCTTGCTTCTGCTGCAGCATCTGCAACATTTACACGACGATGAAAGTGTATCGAGCAGCTGGGTTGCGACCGAACGTTTCGAACAAGGTAAAACGGTTGGTTACAGTACTGGCGAATGAAGCCTAATCATGGTTCAAGCCCACCGATCTTTGTGGGCTTGAACTATGATTAGCGTTTAACTTTGTTGTTACGATCAATGTAAATACGGGGAAATGGTTATAACGTGTTGTTCCGACTGTATGTGTCTTGTTCGTTTTAGTGATGTTGACCCTTTTGAACTAATACTTATTATTTTCAGTTGCGTTTTTCTGTACTTCATCATTAATGATTGAATGTCGTCCATCAAGTTTTGGGTTACTTGATCGTCCACTGCCCCGCGTCTCACAGATTGGATAACTTCTGTAAAGATATTTCCCATTCTTCATTTACGCGCGAGATAAATGTATTCAAGTCGTGTTCATTCTCACAGATATAGTGATGGTGCACCCAGACCGTATATTTTCTTCTCTCAACCGCAGTAGCCAGAAATGGGTATTTATCTCCAGAACAAATCACGTACCAACCTCGTGCAACGTTTTTCCACGGGTTTTTAAATACCGTATAAAAGGGCATTTGTTCTTGGTACGTCCAATCTCTGGATTGTTGCTGACTGCGCAATGTCTGATACAATTGGCTAGCTTGGTTTGGAAACCGGATGATTTCATCCCATCGTTCTTTGCGCAACCACTGTTTAAAGGATTCTTCACTGTCTTCAAAACGATAGCCCACCACAATTTTTGAATCATCGCGATCATGCCATACGACACCGAACCAGCGGTAGTGCATTGTCGACCAATCCAGGCAATGAGGTACGGAGTCAAAACAAAGTTGCGTATGCGTCACGGTCATCACCCATGTATTTAGAAGTTTGTGCTGATTTTAGGGCAAAACGGAGTAAAGAGGTTATAAAGATATCGGGGAAAGGTATAAAGAATGTGTATAGATACCGTCCGATAAATACATAAAATTCTGACTATATATACAAATGATTCTTTTACTTCAGAAATTTAAGACCTTAAACCGCTACTTCTATATATTTTTTTATCCAAAACAGTCCTAGAATCGTGATGTCCATCCATCGCGATTCTAGGACTGTACTCGTTTCATCGAGGAGGTTACACACATGGAGAAGATTTTGTTGGGAGTCAATCATTCCAAAGCATCAGAAAATGCCGCTCGAGTTACACGAGAACTGTTGAGTGCGTATCCCATAGCTGAGGTGACAGCAGTATATGTGACTGAAATCATCATCAGCAAGTTCGGTAGTGGACCGCTGCTTGGAATGCAGTATGAAAAGGAACTGGCGTTGAACATTCATCGAAAACTTGAGGTGGAATGCTTCAAAAATGTCAGGGCATGTTTTTTCATTTCGAACACAGGATAGGGACTAATCCTGCGAAGGTGATCTGCCAGGCTGTAATAGAACATGACAGTGATTTCATTGTGGTTGGTAATCCGAATAAAAGCATTTTTAAAGAAATCATGGTTGGTGGTGTTAGCCACCGTGTAGCGTCTTATGCCAAGGTACCTGTTCTACTGGCTCCAGATAAACCTTGTGTGGTGACTTCTAACGGTAGAATACTCTTCCCAAACTGACCTTGTTTGTCAATCAGCAGTTAAGCTTCATGTCTAATTAATCCGAATACTCAGTGAATTAGGATCTGCATTTTTATATTTTCTTTATACGATACCGTCAAATCTTTACGTCCTTTATATACGCTTCTGCCGTAGAATTTGCGACAGATCAAAGTTCATTGTCGCATGTAGGGGTAATGGCAGGAACAGTTTAAAAATCTGTGTACACAGGGAGGAAGATATAAATGGGGGACATTGTGTCATTAGCGCTGTTCGCAGTGACTTTCGGACTTTTTGCCCTGTTGGTGCGAATTTTTGACAAGGTGTAACTACCGAAATCCGCAGTATTCAGTGAAGTTCTTGGACGAGGAGGAATACACCGTGTGGGTCTTACTTGCGATATCGGTTGTACTGATGGGTTACCTAACCTATGTCATATTCAATCCTGAAAAATTCTAAGTCGTTTCCTGTGGAAAAGGAGTGAACTTCGTTGACGTTGCTTGGAAGTCTTCAAATATTGTCTGTCATTGCGATTATTCTTATCGCAGGCATTCCCCTTGGCGGATACTTGTACCGTGTATTCACAGGTCAGCGCGGTTGGTTGGAACCTGTTTACGCGCCCGTAGAACGATTGCTGTATCGACTGGTGGGCGCCAATCCATCTGTGGAAATGGACTGGAAGGCATACTTAAAGTCGCTATTGCTAGTGAATCTAGTCATGATGATGTTTGTGTATCTGCTTTTCCGTTTAATGGGTCATCTGCCTTTGAACCCGGATCACATTCCATCGATGCCTTGGGCGCTCGCATTTAATACCGCAGCCAGTTTCATTACAAATACGAACTGGCAGAATTACGCTGGCGAGTCATCCATGACTTACCTTGGGCAAATGTTAGGCATCACTTACTTGCAGTTTACATCTGCTGCAACGGGATTTGTGGCAGCTATCGCGTTTCTGAGAGCTCTTGTGAACAATAAATCGCGTTCGATAGGGAACTTTTGGGTGGATATGGTGAAAATCCATACGCGTGTACTGCTGCCGTTTGCCTTCATTGCCGCGATCGTTCTGGCAGGATTGGGTCTACCGGAAACATTACTTGGAGCCGAAACGGTACACACCTTGCAAGGTGCAACGCAAACTATATCCCGTGGACCGGTAGCATCGCTTGAGGCGATTAAGCAGCTCGGAACCAACGGTGGAGGATATTTTAACGCAAACTCTGCTCATCCATTTGAGGATCCGTCTGCACTGACGTGTGTCATTGAAATTATTCTAATGGGATTGTTGCCGACGGCTCTTATTGCGACGTTCGGCAGGTTTCTCCGCAATCGCAAACAGGCGACAGTGTTGTATGTGCTTTTGACTGGAATGCTGCTCGTTGGAGCTTTCCTTGTGTACGGAAGTGAAGCGGCTGGAAATCCCATACTTCACAAATTGCTAGGCATAACCGGACCAAACATGGAAGGCAAAGAAGTGCGCTTCGGCATACCGCTTAGTAGCCTATTCGTGGCTGCGACCACGGCTTATACCACGGGTGCTGTCAATACAATGCATGACAGCTTGACGCCGTTGGGTGGCTTTGTGCCCATATTGTTTATGATGTTCAACATGGTATTTGGTGGAAAAGGTGTCGGGTTGCTCAATATCATTATGTTCCTCATTATCACGGTGTTTCTGTCAGGACTTATGGTGGGACGGACACCTGAAATCTTCGGTAAGAAAATCGAAGCGCGAGAGATTAAGTTGGCGACAATCGCGATGTTGGTCCACCCATTTGTCATCTTGGTCCCGACCGCCATCGCGGTAGCAACCCATATGGGTGTGTCCTCTATGAACAACTCATATTTGCACGGTTTTTCCGAAGTGCTGTATGCATTCACTTCTGGCGCTGCGAACAATGGCTCAGCATTCGCCGGGTTAAACGGAAATACGACGTTTTACAACGTATCCATTGGGTTGGTTATGCTTCTCGGTCGGTACATTTCGATCATCGCGATGTTTGCCATTGCAGGTTCCCTGGCGAAAAAAGCAGTCATTCCGGAAAGCCCGGGTACCCTCAAGACCGATACGTTCTCGTTTGGTGGTATTTTCCTAGCAGTCGTTGTGATTGTAGGCGCACTGACCTTCTTCCCGGCGTTAGCGATAGGTCCAATTGGCGAGCAAATCCAAATGTGGGCTGGGCAGTTAAGTCACTAATTTAGCCCTAGGATACAACGGACCACGTGAAAAGTGCGGAAAAGGAGACGTATGAAATGGCAAAGAAGGGTGTAAAAACCATGTCAAGCGACATTGTCAACCGTGCGCTTGTCGAATCGTTTGTCAAGTTAGATCCACGTGCAATGCTTAAAAATCCTGTAATGTTTATCGTGGAAATCGGTTTCGTTATTACACTTTTGATTACATTAGACCCAAATTTGTTCGGCGGACACTTTGGGTCCAATCAGAGGATCTTTAACTTCATCGTTTGTATTATCCTGTTCATCACTGTGTTGTTTGGGAACTTTGCCGAAGCAATTGCGGAAGGGCGCGGCAAGGCGCAAGCCGAATCATTGCGCAAGACGAAAACGGATTTAATGGCAAACCGGAAGGAACCAGACGGGACGTATGAATTGGTACCCGCGACGACGCTTCGCAAGGGAGATACAGTTCGTGTTCAGGCAGGAGAAATGATTCCGGCGGATGGAGAAGTGCTTCACGGTCTCGGCAGTGTCGATGAATCTGCAATTACTGGCGAATCGGCACCTGTTATTCGGGGCGCCGGTGGTGACTTTAGCTCTGTAACAGGCGGAACGAAGCTGTTGTCAGACGAGCTCATCATCAGAGTCACGGTTGACCCAGGTGAGTCGTTTTTGGACAAGATGATTGGTCTTGTCGAAGGGGCAAGTCGACAGAAGACACCGAACGAATTGGCATTGTCCGTTCTATTGGCTGGTCTCACGATCATCTTCCTGATTGTGGTTGTAACCCTGGAACCCATGGCACATTACCTGGGGCATTCGATTGATGTTGCCACCTTAATTGCTCTCTTAGTTTGTTTGATTCCGACGACGATTGGCGCACTTTTGTCTGCCATTGGGATCGCTGGGATGGACCGTGTCATCCGATTCAATATCATTGCCAAGTCCGGTAAAGCGGTCGAGGCAGCCGGTGATGTGAACACCTTAATTCTCGACAAAACAGGAACGATTACCATTGGGAACCGCTTGGCGAGCGAATTTACACCTGTGGGTTCGCACACGGAGAAGGAACTGGTGGAAGTAGCCGTTCTGTCTTCACTTTTCGACGAAACCCCAGAAGGACGTTCCGTTGTGGATTTGGGCAAAGAGAAAGGCATCCAAATAGCGCATGAGAGATATACCGACGCAGAAAATGTAGAATTTACCGCCGATACACGGATGAGCGGTTTGAACCTGGCGGATGGAACGATTGTCCGTAAGGGCGCCGTTGACGCGATCAAACGTTTTGTTCAGGAGCAGAGAGGAGTTATTCCAGCTGATCTCGACGCGAAGACGGAACGGATTGCGAAAGAGGGCGGAACGCCCCTTGCCGTTGTGAAGGGCAACGAGGTATATGGTCTGATTTATCTCAAAGACATTGTGAAACCGGGCATGCGTGAGCGATTTGAAGAGTTGCGCAGAATGGGTATCAAGACGGTCATGTGTACCGGTGACAACCCCCTGACGGCTGCGACCATTGCTTTGGAAGCTGGCGTGGATGACTTTATCGCTGAGGCAAAGCCAGAAGACAAGATGCGACTCATCAAAGATGAACAAGCCCAAGGCAAGTTGGTCGCCATGTCCGGCGACGGTACGAATGATGCGCCTGCTTTGGCGCAAGCGGACGTTGGACTTGCGATGAATACAGGGACCACTGCTGCTAAAGAAGCCGGTAATATGGTTGATTTGGACTCAGACCCGACTAAGCTCATCGAAGTGGTGTCCATCGGAAAGCAGCTATTAATCACGCGGGGAGCCATCACGACATTTTCCATCGCCAATGACGTAGCGAAGTACTTCGCGATTATCCCGGCAATCTTTGCTGCCGTGGTTCCGCAACTACATGTCTTGAACATTATGTTTCTAACGAGTCCGCATAGTGCGATTCTTTCGGCTCTGATTTTTAATGCGATTATCATCCCACTCTTGATTCCGCTGGCGATGAAAGGCGTCAAGTATAAACCGATGAGCGCAACGTCCATGCTCGTTCGAAACATTTTGCTGTACGGGGTCGGCGGAGTCATTGTTCCGTTCGTGGGTATCAAAATCATTGACTTGATTATCACCGCGCTTGGATTGGCGAACATTTAAGCGATTGACACGTGAATCAGGGGTTTAAAGGAGGAAGCCATGATGACGAATTTATGGCGATCGTTACGATTTACCATCGTCTTTGCAATACTGCTTGGGTTAATTTATCCGTTGGTTGTGACCGGTATCAGCAACGTGTTGTTTCCGTTTCAAGCGAAGGGCAGTATGGTGCAGTCAAACGGTCGAATTGTGGGTTCAGAACTCATCGCGCAGTCCGTTACCGATCCGCGTTTGTTCTGGTATCGTCCCTCAGCCGTGAACTATGCGGCTAACGGATCCGGAGGTTCAAACCTTGGACCTACCAACCCGGCTTTGATCAAAGAAGTACAAGGCAACATCAAGTCAGCGGGTGTGGCACCTGGCACACCAATCGATTCCATTCCGCCTGACATGGTTGAATCGTCTGCGTCAGGACTAGATCCCGATATTTCGATTCAAGATGCTATGCTGCAGATTCCTAGAATCTCAAAAGCCACTGGACTAAGCCAATCCTCGTTACAAGCGTTAGTCAAGCAGAATGAGCAAGGTCCATCTTTAGGAATTTGGGGCACGTCTATGGTGAACGTTATGAATTTGAACTTGGCACTCGAGAAACAAATGGGTCGATAAAGCGCCTGCGATAAACGTGAGTACAAGAGTCTTCCTCGGATGAATCCGAGGAAGACTTAGGCATTTTCGCGAAGAATTTATGGGGGAGGTGAGAATTGTGAACGGCGAAGATAACAATGAGCAAGCGTCTAAGATCCCTAAGAAAACAGGTAAGCTTCGCTTATTTATCGGTGCTGCGCCCGGTGTGGGCAAGACGTACACCATGTTACGTGAGGCGAATGCGCTGCGTGAGCGCGGTGTTGACATTGTTATTGGCTATGTAGAATTTCATGGACGTCCGGAAACTGCATCTCAAATCAATGGTCTTGAAATCATTCCGTGTCTCGAAATCGAGTTTCAAGGTCGAGTCTTTCAGGAAATTGACGTGGAAGCTGTCATTGCCCGAAAACCGGATGTGGTTGTCGTCGATGAATTGGCTCACACGAATGTACCCGGATCAATGCATACTAAACGATATCTTGACGTGGAGCATATCCTCGACCACGGAATTGACGTGCTAACGGCTGTAAACGTACAGCATATCGAAGGCACCCATGAAGATGCGGAAGAGTTGACGGGCGTAAAGGTTCGCGAAATCATTCCTAGGTCATTTGTAAAAAGGGCTAGTGAGATTGAGGTTATCGATGTCACTCCGGAAACGCTTCGGCAAAGGTTGCGTGATGGTAGCATCTATCCTGCGGATAAAGTCAATCAGGCGCTGAATAATTTCTTTCGTCTGACAAATTTGTCCGGGCTGCGGGAACTTGCGCTGCGCGAGGTCGCTGACGATGTGGATGAACGGTTGCAACAGTCCTACGACCGAAGCAAAATTCCAGGTCCGGTTGGAGCAAAAGAAACCATTCTCGTGTGCGTAAGCTATCCGGAGCGGTGCGATAGGCTAGTTAAAAAAGGGAGCCGAATGGCTGAACGCATGAAGTCGGAACTAATGGTCTTGACGATTATGGACGGACTTGAAGATGACTTGTCCGATAGAGACAAAACACGGCTTGCGGCACTAAGAACAATTAGTCAGAAGTACGATGCCAGACACATTGTTGAGCCGAGAAATGACCGTAAAATCGGTGAGGTTATCATGGATGTCGCACAGAGGTTAAACATCACGCAAATCGTTATTGGGCAACCGAAAGCAAGTCAGAAATGGGCATTTTGGCGAGACAATCCAGTGAAATACCTTTTGCAACACATGAAGTATGTCGATCTGCGCATCGTCGGGTGGAAAGAATAACATGGAAGCGGGAGAAAAAGAAATGGCACGCAAAGGGCGACTAACTATTTATGTAGGTGCTGCACCAGGCGTTGGGAAAACCTATAAAATGTTGCAAGATGCCAACGATTGGTTAGCGAGAGGGATGGATGTCGTGATTGGACTTGTTGAGACCCACGGACGTCCTGACACGGCAGCCCAAATTGACAACCTAGAAACTATCCCAAAACGCTTGATATTGATTGAGGGTAGGACCTATGAGGAGCTGGATGTCGAAGGAATCCTGAAACGAAACCCCAAAATTGTCCTGATTGATGAATTAGCTCATACGAACGTTCCCGGTTGCGAACGTGAGAAACGGTATCAAGATATTGAATACATCCTTGAGCATGGAATCAACGTGGTCACAGCGGTCAATATCCAGCATTTAGAAAGCCTGCGAGATAAGGTGGAGCACATCACAGGGGTCAGGGTCCGTGAGCGTGTGCCAGATTGGTTTATGGACTTAGCTCGCGAAGTGAAGCTGATTGATGTTAGCCCAGAAACGCTGCAGCAGCGCCTAGTTGAGGGAAAGATTTATTCGCTCGATAAAGTAGACCGCGCTCTCGACAATTTTTTCCGCATCGGAAACCTGTCTGCTCTTCGCGAAATTGCTTTGTTGGAAGTAGCAGACGATGTGGATCAACGACTCGACCAACAACGTTTGAGGGAAACGGGACAACATAAATCAAGGAAACCCAAAGAAAATATTCTCGTATGCGTCAATTATCGTCCTCACTCAGAAAAACTGATTCGACGTGGATGGAGGATTGCGGACAGACATAAGGCAAAACTTTATGTCCTTGTCGTTTTGTCTGACGAAGAGATGACTGAGGATGAACAGAAGGATTTGCAGCGAATCAAAGAGTTAAGTGAACAATTTGATGCCACGTTCATCACGCAAAAGGCAAACGAAAGGGGCGTTGGCGACACGATTGTTGAAGTGGCGAAAGAGCTTCGTGTATCTCAATTGGTAATCGGTCAACCGCTTCCGGCTAGGACGTGGATCGGTAAACTACAGGGAAATCCAGTGGATTATGTTCTCGAGAACGCAGAATTTGTGGACTTGTATGTAGTCTCCAATTCCAGGGAGCTAAGGTGCTGAAAACACATGACGACAAAACGGACACCACGCGGTGGGGTGACATTGTTTCTAGGGGAAGCTGATGGCAATTCCAAAACTTGGTCACCCTACGCTATGGTTACGATATTTATTGCTCTACTGACGGCTCTTCTGCATCCCCTGCAAGCGTCGTCATTCGAGTTAGTCAATATCGCATTATTATACCTGCTCCCCGTCCTCATCAGCGCAGTGAAGTGGGGTCTACGCCCTGCTTTTTATGCTGCAGTAGTCGGTCTGGTAGCATTCGATTGGTTTTTTGTACCGCCATTATACAGCTTTGCGGTGTCTGACTTACGGTACGTCATCTCCTTCGCTGTTTTTTTGACCGTAGCGACACTGACCGCAAGTCTCGCTTCAAAGTTACGTGCGCAACTGAACACCGTCAGACAGCGTGAGGCGGTCACAACCGCCTTGTACACGCTGAGCCGCGAAATTACCGCTATCGGAGATTTGAGTACGGTGCTAGCGACCGTAGTCCGACAAATCTCAGAAACGGTTGGCACCGAGGTAGGGATTTTCCTCCCTGACCCAGAAGGGGAGTTGCAGTTGTCAGCCCATTCTGATGAGCGTTCCGAATGGGGAAGCAACCCATCTGAACTGACGATTGCCAGATGGGTGTTCCGTAACGGAGAAATGGCGGGACGGGGTACACAAACGTTACGTGAGTCTCCAGATTTGTACGTCCCGTTACGGACGGAAGAGCAAACCCATGGTGTACTTGCCGTCAACTTAGGAAGAGCAGAATCACTTGATGATCCAGAACGATTCAGATTGATCGATGCACTCGCCAGGCTAGCCGCTGTCGCCATAGCCAAGGTGAAACTCTCGGAAGAGGCAAAGGTGGCTCAACTTACGGCAGAGTCCGAAAGGCTTAGGACGGCTATCCTGGATTCACTTTCCCATGAACTCCGTACACCGTTGGCAACGATTATTGGAGCGGTCACCGGGCTATTGGATGCGGGAGATGTTTTTACAACGGATGATCGCAATGAACTACTCAAAACCATTCGTGATGGTGCTATGCGAATGAATCGATTAGTGACCAATCTACTGGGCATGGTTCGCCTCGAAAGTGGAATGTTGCAATTGCACAAGGGATTGTGTGATGTAGAGGATATTATCGGTGTCGTCTTAAGACAGGTTGAAGACGCTTTGCAAAACCGCAAGGTAAGGGTCATTTTTGATCCGAAAACCCCTCGTGTGCCAGTCGATGATGTCCTAATGGAGCAAGTCTTGGTCAATATTTTGAGTAATGCAATTAAGTACTCGCCGGACAAAAGTGACATCATAGTTTCCGTACAGCACATCGGAGACGAGGTAACGATTGCAGTATCTGACCAAGGAATCGGGATACCAAAACAAGACGTTGAACGGATATTCGAGAAATTTCATCGCTCACCACGAACGCTAAACATTCCTGGTACCGGGTTAGGTTTAGCCATATGTAAGGGTATCGTCGAGGCACATGGAGGAAGGATTAGTGCCGAACCGAATCGTGAAATTGGCACCACCTTTACCATCTTTCTTCCAGTTACAGATATCAACAATAAGAAAGAAGGCATCCACTATGTCGCAACCGGGCGCGAAGATTCTCGTGATCGATGATGAGCCACAAATTCGAAAGATGCTGCGGATAACATTGCAAGCGCACGGGTTTTCAGTGAGTGAGGCGGGATCTGGTGAGGACGGAATTATCCAGGTATCAACGGTGCGCCAGGATTTAGTCATCCTCGATTTAGGCTTGCCAGATATTCAGGGAATCGAGGTTCTTCGTCAAATTAGAGAATGGTCAGAGGTTCCGGTCATCGTTTTAACTGCCAAAGACCGTGAAGAAGACAAGATTTTAGCGTTAGAAAGCGGTGCTGATGACTATGTGACGAAACCCTTTGGCATGGGTGAACTCGTGGCAAGAATCCGCGTTGCATTAAGGCACGGCGCCAAATCCAAAGATGATGATGGTCCTGTACTGACTTTTGGTGCGCTCGTCATTGATGTGTCTCGACGTACGGTTGAATTGAACGGGGAAAAGATTAAACTCACACCCATCGAATACGATCTGCTCACTGTGCTTGCCAAGAATGCTGGACGAGTGATCACGCATCGTCAGTTGTTCGAACAGGTTTGGGGTGGGAAATTCCAGGAATCGGATAGTCAGTACGTACGGGTTCATATTGGGCATTTACGCAAGAAGCTTGAGAAGGACGAAACTAGAGGGACGTTAATCTTAACAGAACCCGGGATGGGTTACAGATTTGACGACAGAGTTTCGCCATAAAAAGAGTAAGGAGTGGAATGAGAACAACTAGGAAATTATATTCATAGGTGATGCTCATTGATGGTTACTGTAGGAACTGCGATTGTTTTTATATTCTATCCAATCATAGATCAGACGATCTTGCCGAAGATAAGGATGAAGGGAAAGTCTACCACTGCCCAGTGTGCTGGGATGTGTTGTTTTCAGACATGACAGACAGTAATCCTTTAGAGGCATAATGATATTGCCGTCGGCGTATCAACGGATACGCCTTTTTTCGTTTGTCGAACGTTTTAGCCTTAGGATGGTTACATGGAACTTCCAATATCGTACTGTAGGGGGTCGCGCCAGCGCCCCCCTCTTGAGACTGTGTCCTATATTAAGAATTGGTTAAAAACTGCTCAACCAGTGTCCGTACAATTTCCACGAGAGCAATCTAATCAACGGATTGTCACGAACATGAGTAACTGCCATGAAACACAAGGGGCGCAATTATGTGCCCCTTCTTTGTGAACTAATGGCGCAAATGATATGGGACTGTAGAAACGACGACATCTTTATGCCGCAGCATCCACGCCCTGATGAGTAATGATGTCTGGTTGTGAAGAATATGGTGCCACCATTTTTTCGGTACAAATTGAGCGATTAACAGCTGAATATGATCGGGTTTACCACCTTCGTAATTCTCCAATCGTCGAATGAACTTCGACAACGGATGAAGAAGTGAACGATATTCACTTTTTATGGTGACCAGTCTGCATGGCGAGCCCCACGCCTTCCATTTTTGTTCCATCCTTTCAATGGATTCATCATCAAATCCGATATAAAGCGCAATCACATCCTGACTGCTGCTTTGAGCGAATGAAATGGTATCTACAACAATACGATGAATTCCGGAAACGAGTACAACTGATAGAATACGGTGTGTTTGGGGGTGGACAGTTTTTAGATCAATACGAAGTTCGTCTGCAACGTCTTCGTAATGCTTCCGTATTTTCATCGCGCAAAAGATTAATACAGGTAAAGCAATGAGTACAATCCAAGCACCACCGGTGAACTTTGTTACTGCAAAGATGATAGCTACTAATGCTGTAACCAAGGCACCAAATGCGTTAACTGCAGCCTTAACATGCCACAATTTCCCCTTTATTTTAAACCACCGCTTCGTGAGACCCAATTGAGCGATAGTGAACGCCATAAATACACCGATCGCATAGAGTGGAATTAATGCATTGGTTTGGGCATGGAATATTTCAATTAACAGAGCTGCCAGTGCAGAAAGCACAATCATACCGTTGGAGTACCCCAACCTGTCTCCGCGAAGTGCTAGAGCCCGTGGCAAAAAACGATCATGAGCGAGTAAAGCTGCGAGTTGCGGAAATCCAGTAAACGTGGAATTAGCAGCTAAAATCAAAACTACAAACGTAAAAATGATGATGATTTGATACATCAATCCATGCCCGAAATACAACCCCGCCAATTGAGAAAGCATTGTGTTATTTGGATTTACCGATATTCCCTTAACATACAGGTGATAGGCGAATCCAAGCAACGTCACACCCGTAATAGTTCCTAATGCGATATAAGCTTTAATGGCACCATTTTTTCCTTCTCGAAAAACAGGGACCGCATTGGAAATGGTCTCAATACCCGTAAGAGACGAGCATGCTGAACTAAAAGCTTTGAGCAAGAGCATGGTTGTGAGCCCTTGAGGAATCGTTCCAAACGGAGGGGTTACGGGCTGGACGAACCCATGGCGAAATTCGTCAACAAATCCAGCCACGATGAGAAGAATCATGCATGCCATAAAAATGAATGTCGGATAGGCAAATACCTTCGCTGACTCCGATACTCCACGAAGGTTAATCAACAAGATGATGAAGATGCACAAAATCGAAAGCAACGTTTCATGCCTAACGAGGATTGGGTACGAAGAAGCCATAGTTTGAATACCCGAAGAAACGGACACGGCAACTGTCAGCACGTAATCTACGAGCAGGGCGCTCGCGGCAATTAGAGAAACCACGGGTTTCTTGAAATTGTCCTTGGCGATTGCGTATGCACCACCGCCAGTTGGATAAGCGATAACCCCCATAATGTACGATACAATTAGAAACGTAAGCAGTATGACTGTGGAACTCGTGATAGGAATAATCATCCACTTGGCTTTGACGCCTAAATGTGCTAACTCGGTAATTCCAGCCTCAGGACCGTATGCCACGGATGAGTACAGGTCGGCAGCAAGGATTGGAAGTGCAATAAGCCAAGTCAATTTCATATGGGGTTGATTCAGTTCACGAGAGCGCATGGGGCGACCCACGAGTATCCGTTTAACGTTGCCAAAATTAAATAAGGCAAAGGCGATTGCCGCGATGATGATGCAAATTAGAACAGGGTGAATCCAAGGATATTCCTTGTGCATGTTTTAACTTCCCCTCTGAACGTGTACCTAGAGTCTCTGACTCACTTGTTTAGTTTGCGTAAAAAACACAAAACGACCCACGGAGGGGTCGTCACAAACCTCTCCTGCAACGCCTGCGAAGTTAGCTGACGGGTTTGGGTGGCAAGAATCTTCACCCTTCCAACATGGATTCACCCCAAAAGAATGGTTCCTCCGCTCCCAGCAGGGATTAGGCGTATATTAAAATTTGACTTGAATTATTGTAGTCTCGTTTTAACAAAATTCAAGACCAAAATATCGATTTAGTTTGGATGTGATGACATGGATTCGGCGGGTAATCCAGAAAGGATTTGTGTGTAGATTAGTGTAGAATGAACCCCTCTTATTGAACTAGGGAGGGTTAGTTCAAGAAGCGTGCGACTGAAGATAACGCTAATTACAATATCGTTATTTTGTCCAGCAGACACCATGACGGTGTTCTGTTTTTCGTCTCTATATATGCCTTCTTGAGCATAGGGACATTTACTCGATGGGCAGTCGAGTAGGGATCAGGTCCAGCGTCGCTGGGAAAACTGAGTGTGTGTATGGTTTTTATCGCGAAAGCCATATCAGTCTGTGTTATGGAGGATATGGAGTGGACAATTGTTTTAACAATTTAACTGACGAAATCAGAATAATATTGACCCGATTTGAAGAACGAGCTGTAGAACAGCTGCATGCAGTAGAAAAAAGTATAAATACTGTTTCATATGATGTGTCACGACGACTTCAAATCGTTAACGAGCACCTTGATGATGTGCGACGAGCGATAAGCTCGCTTCATGACGTTACTCAGAGCGCTAACAAGTTAAGCCCCGATACGTTTGAGTACGTGGAAGAAAGCGCTGAATTTGAAGACACTGAGGGTTCGAAAGAAGATCTTGAAAGGATTTGGCGTAGCGCCTTAATGTTTATTCGTGCACATATTGGATCCGAAGCCGCATTTAAAACGTGGTTCAGGGAGACGAGAATAGAGCAACTAAATGCAGAAAATCGAACGGTAACCATTAAGACAAAAACCCCATTTGTACGTCAGTGGTTAGAGGGACATTACAGCGCCTTGGTGGAGCAGGCACTATCCATCGTAACGAACCAAGAACTTCAAGTTAGATTTGTTACAGAGCATAAACCTTGATTGCAATACATCATTTACTTTGACGTGTTCAATTAGAATCATCTTTCTCGTCTTTCCATGTGATTAAATTGTCTACAAACTGAAGCACAAACCTTTGCTCACTTAGAGAACGGTACCGTAACTTAGCCGTAATTTCATTTAATATGTATTGGGAAGTGTTTGCCTCATTTACGTCCATACTTTTGAATAATTCATCATACTTCATGTTAATCGCATGAAGTATCTTGTCTAGACTAACGACGGTTAAGTTTTGTTCCCCGCGTTCAACGGAACCAATATAACTTTGTGTCATGCCAGCTAGTTCGGCAACTTCATCCTGCGTAAGTCCTCGACCTTTTCGATGTGCCCGTAACCGCATACCGATTGTTTTTAGTACATCATCCAACAAACATTCACCTCATGTAATTTGTATGATTTTCATACTAACGTTCACGGGAAAATGAAACAACGATAAGTGCGAGGGGGGTGGACGAGTTATGCTAAAAAACAGAGTGCTCACGCACTCTGCTTCTTATTTTATCAACCGCCTGTACCTCTCCAAGTTGATCTCGTTATGGCACGATCTACAATAGGATTTGAAATAGCGCGGAGGTCTCTTGTTTCTGTAGAACTCGTCCAGTGTCTTCATTTTCTTACATCTAGCACACTGTCGACCAACGACCCCATTCACTTCGACGATTGGCTTTCTAGGTCTGCCTCGCTTCTTTGGATCCTTCCGGTCGCCTATATGCTGCAGTGGTTTTCGCAACCTTAAGATCTTCGCTTGTCTTTTGATACTACTGTACATGTTTCATGACCCTTTCTTTCTCCGATTGTGGTGGTACTGCTTTTTGCATGAACGACACATGGATTCAAAATACAGCCTTTTCGCATGGCTAAATCCAAATTCCTTAAGTGGTTTGGCTTGTCCACATTGAATGCAGAATAGCCCAGCTTGCCCATCTACAACGGTTAGTCGTCTCAGTGGACGACCGTTCCCAATTGGATGGCGGTACTTCTGCTCTGCCCGCGCTATCTTGCTCGTGTTCTGGATTCTCTTATCTTTGAATCGTGGTCTTGACCTTGACATAAGCTTGTTCCTTTCTGACTTAGTTGGGTTCTTACATTAGATTTCTATGTGTGAGAAATAGATGTTATGACATCTATTTTAGGTTTGAAATAATTGCTTTTGTGATTCATAAAGGGTATGACCTGTGCATAAAGACCCGAACCAAAAAGTGCCCCTAAAACTATTTAGAGGTTTAAATAAAGTAAGTACCGTTCAAAATATCGGTGTATCTTTCATTGCGATTGCCGCAAATCAAGGATGGAGGGATTGTTATGAAAACACTCGATTCAAAGAAAATCAGAGTTACGGCTGTTCACTACGTTCAGGATGAAATGGCAGCCTCTAGATGGTTTGAGTTGTATGTCCAACTTGCAAAAGAAGCAATGATTGCAAGCGTGTCTCATAAAATGGCACATAGGAAAGAGGGGGACCCTGAGTGAGAGCAGTGGCGTATTACCGTGTTTCTTCAGATTTGCAGGATCATTCATTGGATATGCAAAAACACATGGCTCTTTTAGCTGCCGTTAAACATGATTTGGTCATTGAGGACGTGTACGACGAAGAGGTTTGTTCCGCTCGTCAAGTACCCCTTTCGGCTCGCCGGCGCATGATGGATTTAATGGACGACATTCGTGCGGGGAAAGTCACACACGTGTTGGTCTATAAACGAGATCGAATGGCACGCAAATCCCACGAGTACATGACCATTTATAGGCTGTTTAAAGAACACGGCGTCACCGTCGTCTTTACGGCGGATAATGAATTCCCGATTCACTATGACGGGGTGGGTGATTACGTAGAACTCATCATGTCGGGTTTGATTGAACGGGAAGGAGATTTAATCAGTAAACGTATTCGGGACACGAAGGTGGCAAACTTCCTTAAAGGTACACTTGTTGGTCCGTTGCCATATGGCTATTGGGCAGTTGAAGAAAAAACGAAGGAACGACTTCGACGCAAAGAGGACGAATTACGGATTGTCCGTGAGATTTTCGACATGGTCATAACCGGGAAATACGATAAATTAAACGATATTCGAAAAGTGTTGAACAACAAGGGGTATCGACGTGTGTATGAAAAGGACACGGAGTACCACAAAAAAGGGGATATTCGAGAGTGGAAGGTTCCAGACATCGAAAAAATCCTTGAGACAACACTCTATTATGGTGTCCATCAGATGACTTTTAAAGGGATGGATGACCCGATTCGATATCCTAGACCTGAAGCGAAAATTATTGAACGCGACCTCTGGGAGGAGGCACAGCGTCAAGTTAAACGAATGAATCCTTCGGATGACGATGATGATGAGCAAGAAGGGGTACCGATTACATTTTACGCAAAGGAACTTGTGTATTGTGGCATTTGTAAAGAACCGCTAACAACCAAAATTCGTCATCCCAAAGCAAAGAAGACAGGCTTTTATGAATGTGAGAAACATGGGTTTCGTATCGAACAGCGCGCATTAGAAGATCTGTTGTTAACCCGGGCAAAAGAGACGTTTCGTTCACTCATGAACAGTGATTTATCGCAACTCATGAAACGTTATCGTGAGCAGACTGAAGCTCGCTTGAAGTCACTTCTCCAAAGAAAGGAAAAACAACTCAAAGACGCAAAAGACACAATGTTGAAGTCTGCAGAGTTGTACGTAAAATCGGACAAAGAAGATACAAGAAAGAATCGAATAAAGGTGATTCTTGAGAAACACGTGGACTACGACAGCATCAATAAGTCTTGTGAGGAAATTGTCGCGTGTTTGGATAAGTTGAGGGAAATCGAGCAATTACCCGCCTATTTTCATGAGCAAATTCAAGAGCGACTGCAAGAAACGATAAGAAGTGAAGAAAACACGCCGATTCTTTTACGAGACGTAATCGCCCGTGTAGATATATTCGAATACGACGTTCAAATTGCCATTAAACATCCATTTTTACAATCAAAGGAGGTGTATGCCGATGTCGCTTCACAATAATATCCCCCAGGGCATTGGTGTGATCTATGTACGTTATTCGACAAAAAAACAAGAGAAAGAACTTCAGGTTGGCACGATTGAACGTGTAAAGAAAAAGTACAATATGACAGCGGATGAAATCTATCTCGATCCAGGAGTATCTGCCACAAAGGTACCCAAAGACAAGCGTCCTGATTTGCAAAGGTTACTTAATGACGCGAAAGCAGGAAAATTTCAATATATCTTGACGTACAACAGTGACCGATTAGCTCGTAACGCAACCGAGCATCGGGAAATTCGTGTTGAGATGGCGCGACTCGGTATCCCGATCATCCTGTGTAGCACGGAAACGATCTACGACACGGGAGATTTGGTTGGGCAACTCGTTCAAGACGGTTTTACGCAATTCGAAGCGGAACAGATTCGTGCTCGGACTCGTGATATGGTCCGCACAAGGGCTGTACAAGGAAAGTGGTTTAGTGGACCCTTGCCCTATGGTTACACATTTAACGAAAAAACCCAACAATACGAGCCTACTCCTGAAGCTAAGGTTCACGTTAAAGAGATGTTTGCCGCTTATATGCGTGGGCAAAGTTTCAGCTCCATTGCCGCAGGTCTTCCTATTGAACAGAACCACGGGAGAAAGTGGACCAAAGAAAGGGTAAGGAGTATTATTACCAACCCGTTCTACGCAGGCAAGACGCGGGTGTTTAAATCAAATCCCAAATCACCGAACTCCATTTTACCAAAGGAAAAATGGGTAATGGGGGATTCGGACAAGATTGTCCCCATCATTACAATGGAGCAATGGGAACAATGTTGGCATCTGTTCGAACAAAAACGCCAGGGAATCGTTCCCCCACGTACATTCAACACGCCCTATTTATTGAAAGACCTTATTCATTGCTATCACAGTGATGAAGATCAGCCACTAATGTTTTCGAAAAACTACAGCAATCCATCCGATAAAAGAAAGTTACGTGATAGGCGAGTGTATGTCTGCAGTCATCCGTCATGTAATCACAAGATTTTTGCGGAGGATGCTGAAAGGGTTGTCTTACAGGAGGTTGAAGCAATTATTTATCGCCAAGCGGAACGTATTGGGGCTGAACTTAAGCGGCAACTTGAGCATGAACTCAAGGAGCTGCAAGAGGCTATTCGCTCGTTTCAAAAGGCTAATGAAGAAAATGAGATGCTTATTTATCGCGCTGGTCGTGAACTCAAGGCTTTTGCCGAGATGGAGAACAAGGAAGAATCGAAAACACTCAGGTACGTTATGTTGCAATATCGGTTGGAGTTGCAGCAGAAGGTGCAGTCGAATAATGCTTTGATTGAAGAGAAGAAACGTCGAATCCAGTACATCAATGACGTGGAACTGAAGTCGAATACTTGGGCGGATGTTTTATCCGAGGCAGAAGAGTCAAAAGACATGCGTCGTTTGTTGTTGTATTTGTTAAAAGAGGTGATTGTGTATTCTAATAATACAATGAAGGTCGTAGCTCGGATCGATACGGAAATGTGACATACGCTCTATTTCGGATTAAAAACGACAGTGGTTTCACTTCCGTTTTTTAGTTTGTGAAGAAATGTTCTAAAAATCATAGATTAAAAGACTTTGTAGTAGTTCGAATTCAGTTGTTTCAATTCATCCGCCCCCTTGGTACCGGTAATTGTTCCACGCGTACGTATTCGAACACCGCATTTGGTACCATGTAATTACAATTCAACTGGACAAGCGGTACACGCATATCCATTACCTGAGGTGATGGATATGCCGAATCGTTTGACGATTACAGGTGTGCATTACGGACAAGAACATCCTGAAGACCTAAGATTTGACATCCTCCAAATCCTCCTACATTACTTAAAGATTGACCCATCCGCGTGCTACACTAAAAAAGCATCCGATCAAGACGAACCTGGTCAAACGGCAACGAGCCGTAAGCACAGGAGGTAATTATGCCTACATGTGCAATTTACGCTCGCGTGTCTGATGAATCGCAACTTAAGGGTGAGTCAATCGAACACCAAATCTCATTCTGTCAAGAAATCGCAAGACGCCGAAGCATCGAAACAGGTGAACCCTGGATCGTCGCTGATGCGTTAACTTACGTCGACGAAGGTATCACAGGAACGAGCCTTGTGAAACGTGCTGAGGTCCAACGACTTGTTCGAGACGCTCGTGAACGTAAGTTTGATGTAGTCATGTTTAAAGGCATCTCTCGCTTTGCGCGTGATACCGTCGACGCCCTTGTGATGCTGCGTACACTACTCGCGTGTGGTGTACGTGTGGTTTCTATCGAAGAGAATTTCGATAGCCAACGTGACAACGCGGAGTTTGTCTTTACCATCCATAGCGCACTTGCTCAAGCAGAGTCCGAGAAGACCGCTGTTCGTGTACGTATGGGTGCCATGCAAAAAGCACGCGAGGGTAAATGGAATGGTCCCGCACCTGATGGCTATATCCTCAATCCTGAGACGAAACGTCTTGAAATCGACCCGACGTATGCTCCTGTTATCCGTGAGATCTTTTCGCTTTACGTTAATGGATACGGTGTACGTAAAGTTTCGTCGATTTTAAACGAAAACGGGCAACGAACCAAGCGAGGATATCTCTGGACGCAGAGGGCGATTGCACGAATTTTAACGAATCCCGTGTATGTTGGAGACGTTGCTTACGGTCGTCGTGAACGAAAACTCGTGATGCCAAGTGAAGAGGACTTGCTTGCCAGAAGAAAAATGACCATATGGACCAAGAATACTGAGCAAGTGATTGTATGCAGAGATGCACATCCTCCCATCGTTGATCGCGAGACATTCGACAAAGCTGCCGTGCTTATGGCAAAACGTCGGACGAACCCTGGACGATCAGGAGACTTGCAACTCCTAAGTAAAGGATTACTCAAATGCCGATGCGGTAGCAGCATGGTTGTTCACTACAATACACGTGGTACACGGTACTATCGCTGTGCCAGTCAGGCTGAGCGCGGTCGTGGTTTCTGTAATCAGCCGTTCATCCGTGCCGATGATGTTGAGGCATTAATCCTTGATCGTGTTCGTGCTGATGTGGCTGACGTACTGCAATTCAAATTGGAAGACATCATGTACGAGCCAACGTCACAAATAGAGGAAGAAATTCGTGGCGTTCGCAATCAATTGGATAAAGCACTGCGTGCATCACAGTTGTTGTTTGAACGCTTTGCGGATGGACAAATTTCCGAAGAACAATTCGAGCCTATGAACAAGAACTTTCGGGAACGAGTCAGCCAACTCCGTGCATCTGAACAGGATTTACAAAAGGTACGTGATCGCATGTCTGCCCAGGATGATTTCACAGAACTTCTAAAGGACACGATGCGCAATCTTCTCCATGCCAAGACATCCGATGTACATGTCACACGCCAGTTGTTAGAACGGCTGATTCAAACAGTTTTGGTGACGGGTCAGGGGTTAGAAATCACGTATAAATTCAAGCAGTTTTAGTTTTTCCACGTGTTGCAGGATACCACTTGGTGGACCACCAATGACCACCAACTGACTACACATTACACGCCGTTCATCGGTTGGATGTGTCTGGACATAAAAATCAGCCAGCACAAAAGTGCTGACTGATTCAATAACCTCATATTGAAAAATCTAGGTGGAGTCTGCATCAATTCGAAAATGTTCAAAGCCATGGCATCCGCTCACTCAAACGTACAACACCTGAACAAGTGCCCATCGCCTCGGTCGGGGATAGGTCTCCTATAGATTGGCTTGATAGCAAGATTTCAAATCCTGATCGTTTATCACACCATCAAACAACTCGAAATTATCGTTTAGAATATTAAAACTGGTATTGAAACTGAAGAATCCAAAGTTACCCGCCTTAGCCGAGGATTCCTTTTCGTTCGCATCCCACCCACCCATGTTCACTTGGCCGACGAACACCCCTGCGTTCTGCTGTGGTGTATTCGAATTTACAGAGCCACTTAAGATCAATACTGGAATACGAATCCCCCCTTATTTAGAGAACATGAAAGGGTGTATGAGCACGTGTGTTCGTTCCAGTGTTTATTTTACGATCACACATTTCCTGCGACGGTAGGCTTAATATCCGAGTCGATCACCATACCGTCAATGAATTCAAAACTATCCGTCAGTATATTCACGCTGTTATACATACTAAAGAATCCAAAATTACCCGATTTAGCGACTTCGAATTTTTGGTTCGCGTCCCAACCGCCGTTGTTTATTTGGCCGACATAAGCCCCGGCGTTTTGTTGTGGTGTATTCGAATTGAAAGCCCCAATCAAAATGAGTGCTGGAATGTAAATCTCCTCCTTCCCTGTCCTCTGCATCGTTTACATGCGTTCGCTGTGAATAAACCAATATACGCGATTGTATTCGGCGGGTGATTGTCTCCATGCAGGGTATCAGAAAAGGTTGAGTGAAGGTGTGTGTTAAATATTCAATCCCGTGATGGGCTTGAAATCTTGATCGTTTATTACGCCATCGATCATCTCGAAACTGTCTAAAACATAAGATTGTTGATTCAGAACTACGTTGAAAAATCCGAACAGGGAACCGTGCCCTTGATTGACTTTTTGATTCGCGTCCCATCCGCCGCAGTTGATTTCTCCGACGAAAATTCCCCCATTTTGCTGTGGAGAGTTGATGTTAATGGCTCCAAAACAAATCACTGACGCCACACAACTTTCCCTCCAATCAACGTGATTGCAGTTTGATATCTTGATCGTAAATCGGAGTATCAATTGCGTCCGAATCGTACACGTAGTTGAGGTTTTGCATGTCCACGTTCCGATGTCCGTATGTTGTACCCGTCGCGTTGTTTTGTTTTGAGTGCGCATCAAGCCCCGTGATTTTCACGTCTCCTACAAAAATACCTGAGTTCTGTGCCATCGTTGCAACGTTAATGCTGTCGAAACCGACCTGTGTTGTCTCGGCAGTGGATGAGGTTTGATTTTCTTGATAAATTTTCACATCTCGGTCGTCGATCGGCGTATCAATGAAATCACTATCGTACACGAGACTGATGTTTCCGCGAAGCAGATTGCTTGAGCCAATGGAGCCGAGCCCGTTGTTTGACTTTGAATGACTACTGATCCCGCAGACGAGGTTTTGTTCAGAAATGTAAACCCCAGAGTTACTCGTTATGGTCCCTACATTTACAATCACTGGTCTTGGCTTACGTTTTTGATTCACGTATTCATCCCCCAGACGGGCTTGACGTCCTGATCATTGATAACCCCATCCACGACTTCCTGACCATCCATGATGACGTTAACGGTAGCGGCTTCAATGTTTGAAAATCCATATATGGAGGCGTGGGCACTGTTGTATTTTTGGTTGGCATCCCAACCAGGGATGTTGATGTCTCCAACAAAAACCCCTGAGTTCTGCGTAGGGGCATTGACGTTGATGGTTCGAAACGAGATGTGGCACGACATGCATGGTTCACTCCTATGTGATCGCTTTAGACATCGACAGGCAAGGGCGTATTTCAAGAAATTTTATGTGGAAGGAAACATGTCCCAGTCCAACAATTGGGGCGGGAGTCTCATCCCTTTGTTTGGGAAAGGAATCATAACCCTGGGTCGGGGTCTTGAAACTGGGATTCCGGAATATGATTAGGATAGCGGATCCTCACATTCGGTGTACCCTCAGCAACAATGAGGACTAGGTACGCGCGTTGCTTCATAAGGATATAAGTGAATGAATGACTTCGGATGAACGCGAAAAGGAGGGGTTAAGTTGGCATCAGATAACACAGGTAATAACCCCTTCGACCTATTAAAGAACCTAGGGAATTTAGGCGATATTCAAAAATTCTTAGGTGAGGATTTTTTCAAGAATATCCCAATCCCAAACATGCAAAGAGGTAACTTTTTTGACGCCCAACAAGAGAACCATGAAGACGAATTTCCGAGCGTGGATTTGTACAGTCGGGGACACGACCAATTGATTGCGGTTTTCGAGATTCCGGGCTTGACGAACGTATCGGACGTCACACTATCTGTACGGTCCAACATTCTCACAGTGCGGGGGAAAATCACAGCCCGATTTCATCATCGGGATGATACAGTCCTTATGTCTGAATGTCACCACGGCAGTTTCCACCGCCAAGTTGAACTGCCCGCCCCGATACTCGCGAACAGCGTGCAAGCAGTATATAAAAGTGGGCTGTTAATTGTTTACCTAGCGAAAGACACGGCTTATGACAACCCTGACAATATGGTTCCGGTCAATTTTGAGTAAGGGAACCGGCCTTCGCGTAGAACCGGCATTTCCGGCTCAATTGAGGCCGCCGACCGTACGCGTGGACGGCGGTCAGCGGTCTCTTCATCTGGATTAGAACCGACGACCTTGTCCGGACAGCGATTGCTCAGCAAGTGCTACGAGGCGCTTAGTGATTTCCCCTCCGACGCTCCCATTTTGACGTGAACTCGTATCCGCTCCGAGTTGTACGCCAAATTCTTGGGCGATTTCATATTTCATTTGGTCGATCGCTTGTGATGCATTTGAAACCAATTTTTCGTTTCTGGAAGCCAATGTTTTTCCCTCCTTTAGAGATGTATGAAATAGTTGCTGTGAGTGTATTTTGCCGAATTGGTCTCCAGTTATTCTCTTAAAGGGGAAATTGCCTAAAGGGAACCTTAATTTTCATCCATGGCAGTGATTTTTATCAGTCGTCGTTTATCCGACGATGCTACTCTTTACATCGTGATCGTTTAGTTCTTTGATTTGTGCGTCTGACAACAGCAGGGAGATAAATGTCGCTGGGGCAGCGGATACGTTTTCGAAGGAGTGTGGGCACAGCGAGGAAAAGTTAATCAGGTCACCCGCTCGTAGGTGGAGCACTGTCGCACCAACGGTACATTTCAGGTCACCCTCGACGATGTAATGCACTTCGTGCCCTTGATGAACGTGACTCGGGCCACTTTTGTGGGGGCGACAACCGTGACAAACGTCTCTACACCGAGACTGGATACGCTCTTCAATATGGTGATGCCTGGATAGTGCTGAAGGTGTGTCAAAGGGTGATCGTTTGGAATGGGAACGACTGGGGCGTTCAAGCATGCGCGGGCTCGCTTGTCACCGAGAAGTTCGATATGCGACCGCTTGCCGATGCGAGTACTCAGAACATAGACGGCCGATAATACCATGAAGATGGCGCAATCCGCGACAATTGACCACCCCAAATTCCACCACAGTCCGTATGTAAGATAGCCCTGATATACCATGATCCATTCCATCCCCATACCCAACAAAACCCAGCAAGCGGTATATTCCAACCACTTTTTACGCCCTTTGGAATGTATTGGACAAACAGGTGTGCGATACATGGGTATATACCGAAATCGTCAAGTAGTTGAACCACTACAGGCGGGATGAACTGGTTGCCGTGGTACGTCCAAAGCGGATATTGGTTTGTGATGATATCGGACGCAAGACTCATGATGATTCCAACCGCGACACTTGGGAACACGCGGTGAAACTGCTTCCTGTCGCCGAACAGCAATAAGCATCCCCACGCGCCCAAGAATACGAGTAAATAGGTCATCCTCTTACACTCCTCATGCCTGCGTGTGTTTATTTTGTTTGTTATTGCGTGGCTCATTCATCCATGTGGTGAACGCACTGGGGGCGGTTGCACTTGGTGAATGCGCGTTGTACATGCCTATTGTTGGAGAGCGAGTGGGCTAGCGAAACAGGCCGACGAGAATCAACACCACACCCGCAATCATCCAAAAGCGGTGTCCCATCCTGGAAACCTGTCTGCGGACACCGTGCAGGGGAGCCAGCAGAAACCAAAGCGTAAAAAGACCAGCGGCGGCAGAGGTAAACCAGACGCCAATGTGGCAAAATCCAGCACCGAATCCGGCAGTTAGGTTCGCGACCGATTGAGCCAGGAGAACTACCATCATTTCGTGAAAACCTAACTGATCGAAGGTTGCGTCAGCGCGAAATTGCTGCGTGAACGCTTGGAAAAATGTCCAAATACCGATGGAGATGAGTGTGCCTGATCCGAGATAGCTGCATAGGAGCGGTGAAAGGGACCGTTCAATGTGTGCAGCACTCAGTCCGCCCACAAGACATGTACCCACTGAACAGAAGGCGGTACAGAGATAAAAACTGATCGAACGCCAACCCGCCCTGTGGCCACTGGCGTATCCGATACTGATGTCGTCCAGATTCGCGCTGGCACCAATCGCAGCACTAAGCATCCATAAACCTACATTCAACGTTGACGGCCCCCCGTCCACCGGCGCAAAGCTGTTACGAGTAGGATATGGGGGGCGTAGAGAGCGCTACAGGGACAGGCGACTAAATCACGCAATCTACATATTTAAAAGTGCGATGAAAGCCGAGTGGACCATTGTGGATGGTCAACTGACCGCACCTTTTGCACACCTCGCCAGCAAGCGGACAATCCGTACTCACATATCCATCTCCCAGAGGGGGGAAGGCCGTGAGCGAGAGTCGAATCGTCATAGTCAACGTCGAGTATGGTAGGGAGCCGATCTTGGCACTGGGGCAACAATTAGTTGAACTTCTCGTCCGAACGCAAAGGACGAGAAATTTATCCGCCACGGTGGCGAATGGCACAGACGCACCAACCGCGGTCGATTCGCCGAGGTGAGTTTATGACAGTATGTGCGATTTACGCGCGGGTATCGGACGAGTCGCAGCTCAAGGGCGACTCAATCGAGCATCAGATCCGGTATTGTCAGGAACAGGCTCGCAGGCGCAGCGTGGAAGAAGGGGTGCCGTGGGTCATCCCCGAATCTCGCATATACGTCGACGAAGGGATCACCGGTACCAGTATGGTGAAGCGACCCGCCGTGCAGCGCCTCATTCAGGATGCGCGAGGAAAACAGTTTCAGGTGGTTTTGTTCAAGGGGATCTCTCGTTTCGCGCGCGATACGGTTGATGCATTGGTCATGCTTCGAGCGCTTTGTGCCTCTGGCGTACGCGTCATTTCGATGGAGGAAAGCTTTGACAGCCGCCGCGACAACGCGGAGTTCATCTTTACAATCCACAGTGCATTGGCGCAGGCGGAGTCGGAGAAGACGGCGATTCGAGTCCGCGTCGGAGCGTCGCAAAAGGCGAGGTCCGGGAAGTGGAACGGGAAAGCGCCGGATGGCTATGTATTGAACTCACAGACGAAGCACTTGGAGATCGACGAATTGGTCGCGCCCGTGATTCGGGACATCTTCTCGATGTATTTGAGTGGCATGGGTGTGCGAAAGATCGCAGAAATACTCAATTGTACCCGGCGCCTCACAAAGCGAGGCAACCTTTGGACGCAACGCAATATTTCGAGAATACTGAAAAACGACGCATATGCAGGAGACGTGGTATACGGTCGGCGTGAAAAGCGAGTGGCGTATTCGGACGCATCTGATCCGCTTGCGCGAAACAAACGCGCCGTGTGGGTGGATGACCCAGCTCGGTTGGTTGTGTGTCAGAATGCGCACCCAGGCATTGTCACTCGAGAGATTTTTGAAGAGGTTCAGCAGCTCATCAAGAAGCGGCGGACGACGATGTCCGGTCCGACTAAGTCGCCTCATCTACTCACCAAAGGCCTTCTCAGGTGCACGTGTGGCGGAAGCATGACGGTCACCTACAATGGAGCCGGGACCGCCTATTATCGGTGTCTGCGACGGCGCGACTTGGGAAAGTCGGCGTGTGACTGCGGACATGTTCGGGCGAAAGACCTCGAGCGAGAGGTGTTCGCGCGAGTTCGACAGGACGTGTTGGAGGCACTCGAGTTTGACCAGTTGGTCATCCCAAAGGAGCAAGATGAGGTCAATAAGACTCAACTGCGCGCACTCGAGACCCAACTGGAGAAGCAAATCGAGAAATCGCAGATGCTCTTTGACCAATACAGCGACGGCAAATTGTTAGCTGAACAGTACGAGCGGATCAATTTGACAATCCAACATCGCATCCAGGCATTGCGCGACACAATGCGGCAGCTGATGCAGGAAATCGAGTCACAGGAACGGGTGCTCGACGCCGGGCAACGCGTGCGCGAGGCGTTCCGACAGTTTTTGCAGGTGGGTACCACCAACGCTCGATTTGCCCGGGAAATCTTGACCATCTTCGTCGAACGAGTAGAGGTCGTGTCGAGCCGGAATGGTCACAATGAAGTGAAGATTCGCTATCGGTTCGCGCCACCTTTGTAATGGCGCGCTATAGTCCGTCGGTGGTCATCGGACCTCCGATGGCCGTGGCGCCAGTTGATCAAATACGCGCGGTCCTCGACTATGCGACATCGGTGATCGATCCCAGCAAGATCCTCATGGGCGTGTCACTTTATGGGTACGATTGGCCCCTGCCGTACGTGCCTGGGAAGACGCGCGCGAGCGGATTGTCGAACAACGATGCACAGAATCTGGCGATCGCCGAGCAGTCGCCCATTCAGTGGGACCGCGTTTCCGCATCGCCGCACTTTAACTATATGGCGGGAACGACGGAGCACAGCGTGTGGTTCGACGACGCACAGAGCGCCGCGATTAAACTGTCGCTCGTCGACGAGTACGGCCTGCGCGGCATATCCGCATGGGTGCTTGGCAACGAGTTCCCGCAACTCTGGTACCTGCTTGGCGACGAGTTCACCGTGAAAAAGTATTAAACGGACGACGGTTAAGGGAAGAACATCTGTCGGTCGACTCCGCTCTGCATTCACTCGCACCGCTACGCAAATGTGTGCTAGAGTGAATGTGAATGATATGGAGCCACTAGGGGCGCTTTATGCTGAGACAAGGCACACCACCTTGAACCCTTAGCACCTGAACTGGGTAATACCAGCGTAGGGAAGTGGCACGGAGCCGACGTTTTGACTTTTGTCACGCTGTTGTCGCTCCGGCCCCAACTGGTCTCCTGCTCCCAAGGAGGCTCTTGAATTTGCGATTCTCAGAAGAACTGCGAAGAGATGCAGATCTCATCTTCCAATCCATCCGAAATCACCCGTTTGTACAAGGTATTCAACAGGCGAGTTTGAGTCGTGAGCAGATTGTGCACTACGTCCAACAGGACTACCTCTATTTGACGACGTACGCGAAAGTGTACGGCTTGGGCCTGGCCAAATGCAGAACGCGCGACGAGATGCAGGATTTTCATCGCCGCATCGGCTTCATCTTGAACGACGAAGTGCACCCGCACGTCACGCTGTGCCGCGTCGCAGGCGTGTCGTACGAGTCGTTGCAGCGCGGGGCGACGCTGGCGCCGACGGCGCAGCACTACATGTCGCACATGCTCTCGTGTGCGGCGACCGGATCGCTTGGCGAAGTGCTTGCTACGGTCTTGCCGTGTCACTGGACGTATGTCGATCTCGCCACAGATATGATGACGCGCGTCTCACCCACCGCTGATCATCCGTTTTACGACTGGATAGCGTTTTACGCAGATCGCGATATGCATGCGGGGATGGCTGACCTGTGTCGGTGGCTCGACGACTATGCGGCCTCCGCCGGCGAAGAGGACAAGTCGCGTATGCGCACCGGGTTTATGGTGAGCTGTCAGATGGAACGAAGGTTCTTTGAAATGGCGTATACCTTGGAGAGCTGGTAAGAGAACAAGTGAAAGGAGGGGGCGTCTTTGATTCAACACGCAAACGGACATGTGAGTCGAGCGTTGACCATTGCTGGCTCCGACAGCGGAGGGGGCGCCGGGATTCAGGCCGATTTAAAGACGATGCACCAGTTTGGCGTTTACGGCATGTCTGTCATCACGGCCCTCACCGCACAAAATACCACGGGCGTGCGTGGCGTCGTGGAAACAGATGCAGCGTTCGTCGCGGAGCAATTGCAAGCGGTCTTCTCCGACTTAGGTGCGGACGCCATCAAGACCGGGATGCTCGCCAACGCCGAAATTATCGATACGGTGGCTGGCGTTCTGCAGGCGCGGTCGACAGGCCCGCTGGTCGTCGATCCGGTGATGGTCGCTAAGGGCGGCACACCGCTCATCGCGAATGCGGCGGTGGACCTCCTCCGCAGTCGCCTGCTCCCCATCGCGAAGGTGGTCACGCCGAACACGCCGGAGGCCAGCGTCCTCGCAGGATTTGAGGTCGACACGTGGGATGATGTGCACCGGGCGGCTGACTGTCTACTGGAGATGGGCACAGAGGCGGTCGTCATCAAGGGCGGACATCTGCAAATGCAGAACACGTTCCCAAGGCCCTGGCGGGTGGCGCACAATCAGGCGGTCGCAGTCGACACCGTGCTATATCAGGGGACGTACACGTACTTTCTCACGCCGCGCGTAGACAGTCAGAACACTCACGGCACCGGGTGTACGTTCTCTGCCGCCATCACCGCAAGGCTCGCGCAGGGCGTTCCGTTGCTCGAGGCCATCGCTGACGCAAAGGCGTTTATCTACAGGGCCATCGTTCGGGCCGCGAACTGGGATGTCGGGCACGGCCACGGCCCAACGGATCACGGCGCGGAGGTGTCGGCCGTCGAGTGCGCCGTGGAGCCAGGGGGCGCGTATCTGTACGACTTCGCAACATGGACAAGAATCGGCTGAAGAGAAGGGCCGATATGGAGGAATGATTCGCATGAAACTTGGAATGTGGTTGGATGCGGTACGCCGGGAGCGGCCGCTCGTTCACAATATTACCAACCTTGTCGTCACCAACATCGCGGCCAATGCACTGCTTTCTGTTGGGGCCTCGCCAGTCATGGCCTATGCGCACGAGGAGGTCGGCGAGATGGCAAGCATCGCAAAGGCCTTGTCTTTGAACATGGGTACACTGACACCAGACGTCGTGACGGCCATGCGCATCGCGGGGCGTGCAGCAGAGACCAAGGGCGTCCCGATCATCTTCGACCCAGTGGGCGTGGGCGCGACTGCGTATCGCACACAGGTCGCCACGGATCTGCTGCGAGATGTCGACGTCACTGTCCTGCGCGCAAATGCGGGAGAGATGAGCGTCTTATTGGGCCTCGCAGGAGAGGTGAAAGGTGTGGACGCGCTGCAGGCGGACGAGGCACTTCCGACTGCGATGAAGCATTACGCGCTCGCGTCTAGCGCGGTCGTCATCGCCACGGGACCTGTCGATCTCGTCACCGACGGACACACCACCTGGCAACTGTCGAACGGGCACCCGTTGCTCGCCGCGATTACCGGATCAGGTTGCATGCTGACAGCGCTCCTCGGCGCGTTCGTCGGTGTAGTGCCGGAGGGGAGCCCCTTGTCTACATACGCTGAAGCCTGTGTCGCAGCCATCACGAGCTATAACGTGGCGGCGGAACAAGCTGCACAGAAGGCGCTTGGCCCTGGCACGTTCCACATGGCGTTGTTTGATTGTCTCTACAACTTGGATTCCCGCGCGGTCGATGCGTCCGCGGGTGTGGAGGTGACTGGGGCGTGAGAGGCAATTTGTATGAAGCGTTGAGCTTGTACGTCGTGACCGACGAGCGTGAGGATGTCGAATCCTTGCTCACAGCGCTCGAAGGGGCGCTTGTAGGGGGATGTACAGCGGTGCAACTTCGGCGCAAACGTGAGCACGGCGGCCGGCTCGTCGAGATCGGGCGGCGGATTCGCGATCTCACCAACCGCTACGGTGCCCTCCTCTTCGTCAACGATCGCGTCGATATCGCCCTTTTGACCGACGCCGACGGCGTCCATATCGGTCAAAGCGACATTTCCTGTAGAGATGCAAGAAAGTTAATGGCGAAAAGATGGGTGGGGGTGTCGGCGGGCACGCTCGCAGAAGCAAAGGCGGCTGTTGCAGACGGAGCAGACTATTTGGGCGTCGGTTCGATTTACCCGACTTCCTCGAAAGACGACGCCGACCTTTGTGGGCTTTCAACGCTGGCTGACATCGCGCAGGCTACCACGTTGCCGATTGTGGCGATCGGCGGGATTGGTGCCAGTGCTGTGCCTGAGGTCATCGGTCACGGCGCACACGGCATCGCCGTGGTTTCCGCCGTCATGAGCGCCGATGACCCACAACGCGCCGCGGCCGAGCTCAAACGGTTGCTCTCCCATCCAACGAGTGCTGAAACAATTTCGAACGAAAGAAGGAGCAGTCATGGACGAACTTCGTTATCCAATTGGAAAATTTGAGCCGAATTCGAAGATTCCAGGATGAGGACGAAATGGAAAACGGCATGCGCGAAAGGGCATGCCGTTTTATTTACTTCCTATAGTCACCCGAATGGGTTGCCGTCAGGCTTTCATCGAGCGGATGGCTTGTTCTAGCTTTTTCGTCCGGATGTTGAAGTAACGGTTGAGTGCGAAGATACCTGCGGTCACGCTAGCTAGTACGATATACGTTGTCGCCATGAAAAGTTACACCTTCCTCAAATGAAAATGCATCGTGTGAGTGCGTTCCGCGTTATTCACAGTCTAGCCAAGAAATCTTGAAACAAACTTTAAAGCACTCACCAATTTCATTGTTGATGATTTGAGCGGATTTTATTCATGATATTTCGCGTGGGTGCGGCGTGCTCAAACGACGGCGTTAAGTGGCTTGGTCTGATGGAGTCACCGGTTCCCAGGTCACGAGACGACCTGTGTTTGCATACGCATCGAATGGGGGGATTTCGATGCGTATGAAGATAGAGGTGGAGGATAGAAGATATGGCGAAATTGCACCAGCGAAAATAGCCGAAGAGATAATCCGATTGGTATGCGCCCATCCCTCTGCCCAACCTCCAACCGATCCCGGTCGCGAACAGGGCAACCCAGCCAAGGAGCACAATGATCATCGCGACGACGTGTCGGGGGGCTGAGGATGGTGAACGAGCATCCGACGGACGAAGAAATGAGGTCTATCCGACAGCAAGCGTCGCATACGCCCTCGAGGGAAACTTTCGTACCTGAACACAGCGGTTCACATCTCTTGTTGGCCGAGGGGCTTCTGTACTGCGACTGCGGGAACGCATGTCGCGGCACGGTGAGCAAACAGGGCGTTGCCTACTATGTTTGCGAAGGGGGGGCGAGTGGGTCTTCACCACACAGAGTGAAGTGGTTGCGCGCAGACGCCATCGACAGGGTGGTGCTTGCGGAGGTGCGAGCGGAGATTCATCGCGTGCTCACGTTGCAAATTTCCGCCCGTGAAGGTACACGTCAACACCTTCAAGAAATTGCCTACGAGCGCGCACAACAGCAGCACCGCACCGATAAGCTCTTTCAGCAGTACGTGGATGGCGTGTTATCTGCACCCCATTTTGAGCAGATGAACGCGTTCATTCATGGGCGGATGACCTTTCTCGATGATCTCGAAGCGAAATTGCTGGAGCAAGCGTTCTTGTTTGGCAAACAGCGTGATATGGCCGTTGAGGCGCGCGAGCGCGTCAAACATCTGTTGCGCGCAGGCGGAGATGAATGTTCGAAATCACTCATCAAAACGGTGGTGGATCGTGTTGAGGTGGGACGGGGACGGCGCGGTAAACATCTGTTGCGGTTTCACTTTCGATGTCTGCGACAAAACGATTGATGATGTTTACAACCCCTAGCTGAGCAACGAATCACCTTCTCAAGGGGACGGATACTTCCCAATGTGCGAAAAAGGTGTGAGTTCGCAGCTGCTCCCTCACACCCTACGGGTTACCTGTGGTTATGCAAGGCTTCCTTGTGGGCCAAAGAATTCGTAGTGAATTTGTGCGTCATCTACGCCTAGGCCCTTGAGTATCCGATAGACAGCCTTCATGAACGACACGGGTCCGCAGAAGTAGAATTCGGCGTCAAGAGGTGCAATCGAACGCAGCCAGTCAGCGTCGACAAAGCCCTCTTTGGCAAAGTGACGATATGCCTTGTCCTCGTGAGATGGACGTTCATACACCGCGTAGTACGAGGTGTTTTCATATTCGTCGGCAAGCCCCTCCAGTGTGGATTTGAACGCGTGCACGCCTCCGTGAAGCGCCGCGTGGACATATGTGACATGATGTTTCGGCCGCCTTTGGAGCAAGGTCGAAACCATGCTCATCAGTGGCGTCATTCCGACCCCGCCGCTGAGAAACACGACTGGTCGTTCGGTATCTATCACGAGCATAAAATCGCCGGAAGGAGCACTTGCCAGCAGGGTGTCGCCCTCCTGCACATCGTTGTGGAGGTAATTTGACACCAGGCCTGCTGGCGCGTTTTCGCGAGCGTCCTCACGTTTGACACTGATGCGGTAGTATGGTTTTCCCGGTGTGTCGGATAGGCTGTACTGGCGCATTTGGGTATAGGCTTGTCCGGGTACGGACACTTTGAGCGTCAGATATTGCCCTGGACGGTAGCTGGAGATGGCTTCCCCATCTTTAGGTGTGAGATAAAATGATGTGATGACGTCACTTTCACGTACTTTCCGCGAAACCACAAACGGACGGAAATCTGTCCAACCGCCAGGTTGTTGACCTGCCTCCTCGTACATCTCCTGCTCGACGCCGATAAACGCTGAAGCGATGGCGCCATAGGCATCCGCCCAGGCTTGAATGATCTCATCTGTCGCAGCATCGCCAAGGACATCCTTGATCGCCCGCAACAAAAACTGACCCACGATTGGGTAGTGCTCTGGTTGAATGCCGAGTCCGCGGTGTTTATGAGAAATTTGCTTTACAGCGGGCAAAATGCTCTCTAAATTATCAATATGAACTGCGGCTGCATAGACGGCATTGGCCAATGCCGTCTGCTGACGACCTTCTCGTTGGTTAGAATGGTTGAATATATTTAAAAGTTCTGGGTGGGCATCAAATAACATTTCGTAAAAGCGCTTTGTAATCTGTTCGCCGTGCGTTTCGAGCACAGGGATGGTAGCCTTTATGACATCTCGTGTCTTCGTATCAAGCATGCCAATAACCTCCTGGATTTGCGGGTCAGGTTTTGTACGACGTCATTATATGGCGATCGAGAATATAAAGATATATTTAAAATACATGTTTTGTGTCGCTTTTTTGTCTGTTCGTCGATTTTTGTGTTGTGGTGATGGTTGAGGGGAGAATTTTTGAGTGAATCTGACGATGTTTACGGATTATTCATTGCGAACTCTTATTTACGTTGCGATGAAACCAGACGACCGCCTGTCGAATATCCAGGAAATTGCCGACGTATATGGAATTTCGGCGAACCATTTGATGAAGAGCGTGCACAAGTTGGGCAAGCTCGGCCTGATTCAGACCATACGCGGGCGCAACGGCGGGTTCCGGCTTGCGAAACCGGCAGAGGAAATTAACATTGGTTGGGTTGTTCGCGAAATGGAGGAAAACTGGAATATCGTGGAGTGTTTTGACGAGCAAAATGGCGCTTGTGTGTTGAGTCCGTCCTGCCGACTCAAGAACGTACTTGGCGAGGCACTAAAAGCGTATCTGGCCGTACTCGATAAATACACGCTCGCGGACTTGGTGGTGAACAGGCAAGCGCTCGGCGTCTTGTTAGGCATGCGGGAAACGTCGTGCTAACCCATGTCATCCGGTGATTAGGGGTTCCACATTTTCTATGGATAGGAGGAATCTGTCGAATTTTGACGAAATGAAAAATGTCTCCTGTGGTCATTACGACCGTTCTTCGATGTCGTATGCAGGCTGAAATTTCTTTCGTCGGAGGATAAACATGGGCACAGATTTGACGCAGGTCCAGCTTCGCCCTGGGCTTTTCTTAGATGTTGAACGAGAGGAACTGGTCCAGAACGGCATGTCTATTAGTTTGTCGCGGATCCAGTTTCGTATCCTCTACTTTCTCGTTCGCAGTTTGAGCCGCCCCGTCCGCACCGAAGATATTATGGAGTACGCGTGGGGGAAAAACAGCAAGGTAAGCAAAAGTGAATTGTACGTCTACATCAGTCGTTTACGCGCCAGAGTAGGCGATCATCCTCGTTCGCCGAAAATTCTGATAAGCATACGCGGCTTTGGTTATTTGCTACGCAGTGACGTGGAAAGCAACACAGACAACACATCGCTGGATGCCGCAACCCGACCCCTACAATCTTGACACAACAACACCCTACACGGCTGCCCCTGGCGTACGGCCTGCTCGAGTTCGCTAGTTGGGGTAGAAAATATCCCATGAACCGCTGTCCTATCCTCGATCCAAGCCGATGTCGAAGAGTGTACACGTGGTATCGCGAAATATCGACGCCCGAAGACTCTCCGGGCGCCAATCCTTCACCCATTACCAGGGTTTATTCGTGGTTAGAAATTCCGCTAACTTTCGGCTCTCTTCGCGGCGGTCTTTACGGAGTACCGCGCGTGCGGGAGCTGTTTCATGGAGTTTTTTCTCCTCGTCCGTCTGAGGGATAACCTGGGGGACGACAACAGGGTGTTTCTCCTTGTCCAGAGCGACAAATGTGAGAAACGATGTGGCGGCGATGCGACGTTCGCCGGTCATGAGATTTTCCGCAATCACTTTCACGAATACTTCCATTGAAGAACGACCTGTCCAAGTTACATATGACTCCAAGCACACGGAATCGCTCATGCTAATGGGAGACAGAAAGTCCACGGAGTCCGTGGACGCCGTCACGACTGGGTAACGCGCGTGTCGCGTCGCCGATAAAGACGCGCAGTCATCAATATAACCCATCAGACGTCCGCCAAACAGTGTGTTATGGACGTTTGTATCAGGTGGGAAAACGTGACTGGTCTTTACCACACGTGATTCATTACAGTACTTCGCTTCTTGGCTCACGTGAGGACACCTCTCTTTGCGGCTAGGTTGTATTCGACGATGGCCGAGTACACCGTACTATTTTAGCAGGATTTAGCGCCTATCATGTAATCGGACCGACGTTTCTACTATGGCGCATTCGGAAATCGATTGGGGTAGGTCCTCCGCCACGGCCTTTGCTTCAAGGGGACACAGTACTACATTGTGCTGGAGGCCGTCCTGTTCAATGACTATTTCGATGCCGAAGTGACAGCGCGGCGAACAATTGTTTTGCCTCGAACAGGTTTCCCGTCTCGAATGATCACTCGTGTGACACAATTTTCGATGTGATAGCCAAAATGACTACCCCCTTGTTCCGTTTATTTCACTGCATGCCTAACGGGGGCAGGGAATCCCGCGACCTCCCGCAAGGGCCTCGAACCTGACGCCGTTCGGACTGGAACACATATTAATATGGAAAGGGTGGTTCATCACGATGGAGCCGGGCAATACCCGTGTGGGAAAAATAGTGAATCCTATGGAAGAATAACTTACATTTAGGTGCCGAGGAGAGGAATGCCGATCTCGCACGTGAATCAGGATGCCTTCGCAAGCCACTGAACTCCCGGGGTCTCTACGCCCTCACCGCACCTCGCGCCCTTTTTGCCGCGTTCCATCGCAACGGCTGCGATACGGGTCAATTCCCACCTTGACAGTCACCTGGCACCGATGTATAAATAGACAAAATATTGCTGGTGGATTGAACAATTTAAAGAGTCCTCCAACTCGTGCGGCAGGGAATATGACATGAGCGCGCCGAGAGACAGAGCAAGCACTTTGCTTGGGATGATTTGGAGAGAGGAGACACCCTCATGGATTTAGAAATTGGCCTGCTCGGGTGCGGAACTGTTGGCGCCGGAGTGGTGTCCTTAGTACGGCGCCGCGCTGACAAGGTGGCTCAGATGACGGGGTTGCGTCCGAAGATCAAGAGCATTCTCGTACGAGACTTGAACAAGGACCGCGGTGTCGTGTTCGAGCACGAGCAGCTGACCGGACGGCCCGAAGATGTGCTGCAGGACGACGGCATCCAGATTGTCATTGAGACGATAGGCGGGATAGAACCTGCGAAAACGTATATTTTGGAGGCGCTGCGCCGCAATAAGCACGTTGTGACGGCCAATAAGGACCTTATTGCCATACACGGTCCGGAAATCCTTCGCGTCGCAGAGGAGAATCACGTCAGTGTGTTGTTTGAGGCGGCGGTCGGCGGCGCCATTCCGCTCGTCGGGCCTTTAAAGGAGAACTTGACAGCCAACGAGGTCACCGATTTAAAAGGTATCATCAACGGGACGACAAACTTTATTTTGTCAGAGATGACGAGTCGAGATATCGATTTTGAAGAGGCGTTGACGATGGCTCAGGAGCTAGGATACGCGGAAGCAGATCCGTCAAGTGACGTCGATGGCCTCGATGCGGCGCGAAAACTCGTCATTCTATCTTCTATCGCGTTCCAGACAGAGGTTCACCTCACCGACGTCCGCGTCGAGGGGATTCGTCACGTGCGTTCCAAGGACGTACGGTACGCAGATGAGCTAGGGTACGTCATCAAGCTGCTGGCAGTCGGTCGAGATCATGGCGGGGAACTCACGCTGTCCGTCCGGCCGACGCTCATCCCCAAGGTGCATCCGCTGGCACACGTCTCGGACGCGTACAACGCCCTGTACGTTCGCGGCGACGCAGCCGGTGACCTGATGTTCTTCGGACGGGGTGCTGGCAGCATGCCGACGGCCAGTGCGGTGGTTGGCGACGTCATCGCTCTGGTTCGGAATTTAAAGCTCGGCTATGTGGCGAGTTCGCCACAGGGAACGCTCTCGGTGAAGCCGGTCGTAGACCGCGAGGATGAGCGGTACAAGTATTACTTCCGGCTTCTCGCACACGACCAGCCGGGCGTGTTCGCAAGGGTTGCGCAGCTGTTTGGTGAAGCGCATGCGAGCATGGAGACCGTACTGCAAAAGCGCGTGCAAAGCGGTTGTGCCGAAATTGTCATCGTGACACACGACATTTCAAGTGCGAAGTCGCGCTATCTCGTCGACCAACTTCAAAATCTTCCTCAGCTCCACTCCGTCGAGTGCGTCATGCCCGTAGAACCAGTCACCGAGTAATCGGGGGCTGGTCTTCGCTTTGTCAACCTCCTTTTTCGGACGTGTAAGAAATCCTGACATATGAAACTCGATTTTTCCTTTAGTGGTGCGGATGTCACGGTCGTAAAAATTTTTTAGAATATTGTAATTTTGCAGTTGCCACGGCATAGTAAACGCTTTCCCGAAATGTTCAGAAAGCGTTTACAGCCGAACAGTCAGAACATACGCACATTGACACGTACATATACCCGTACTACAATGACCTGCAAGTCGTTAAAGACGCGTCATATCAAGGATTTTGGGCGACACACTCCGTGGGAGCATCAGTTGCTCAAATGTATTTATGAGAATATTCAAATTTATTACGAGCGCATTTTACGTGCGAACGCATCGCGTACTTGAAGGGAGTCCTCACTTTGGCATCGCAAATCTTTTTAAACGGCGAGTTCATCCATCGAGACGAGGCAAAACTTTCGGTTTTCGACCACGGTCTGCTCTACGGTGACGGCATTTTCGAAGGGATTCGAGTATACGACGGCAACGTCTTCAAGCTCGCTGAACACATTCGGCGACTCTATGATTCGGCCAAGTCGATTTTGCTAGACATTCCATACTCACAGGCAGAAATGTGTGAGCTCGTCTGTGAAACCGTCCGCCGAAACGATCTCTCGAGTGCGTACATCCGACTGGTCGTGACGCGTGGACCTGGCGACCTCGGTATCAGTCCATACATCTGTCACGGCGCACAGGTGTTTATCATCGCAGAGCAGTTGTCCATGTTTGCACCCAGCCTCTACGAGGAAGGCATCACGGCCATCACGGCAGCGACGAGGCGGAATCGGACGGACGCCCTCAACCCTAAAATCAAGTCTCTCAACTATTTAAATAACGTACTGATCAAGATTGAAGCGCAAGCGGCAGGTGCGAACGAGGCCATCGTGCTGAACACGGAAGGCTATGTTGTCGAGGGGTCCGGCGAGAATATCTTCATCGTTCGTGACGGCGTGCTCTCGACGCCACCTGCGTACCTTGGGGCCTTGGAAGGCATCACGCGTGGGACTATCGTCAGCCTGGCGCACGAACTTGGCTACCAGGTCAAAGAAGAACCGTTCACCAGGCACGACGTGTACGTGGCCGACGAGGTGTTTCTCACCGGCACGGCAGCGGAGTTGGTCCCCGTCGTCACAGTTGACAAACGCACCATCGGTGATGGTCGGCCAGGGCCGGTCACCAGGAAGCTGCATCAAGCGTTTCAGCTCACGACGCGTCGCGACGGTATGAAGGTATACCCGCAAGAAGCGATTTCGTGACGCAACGCGTCCTACCTACAATTTCAAGACAGTTTAGAAGTTTAGGAGAGAAAGCAAATGCGCAGTGACATGATCAAAAAAGGAGCAGACCGAGCGCCGCACCGAAGCCTCTTGTACGCGACAGGCGTCAAACCAACGGACCTGCCAAAACCATTCATTGGCGTATGTAACTCCTACGTGGACATCATCCCTGGTCACGTGCATTTGAAAGCCTTCGCGGAAGTGGTGAAAGACGCCATCCGTGAAGCGGGTGGAATCCCGTTTGAATTCAACACCATTGGTGTGGACGATGGCATCGCCATGGGACATGTCGGGATGCGCTACTCGCTCGCCAGCCGCGAACTGATTGCGGATAGCGCCGAGACGATGATCAACGCGCACTGGTTCGATGGCGTCTTCTTTATCCCCAATTGCGACAAGATCACGCCGGGGATGCTGATGGCCGCGGCTCGGACCAATGTGCCCTCCGTCTTCGTTTCGGGTGGACCGATGGAGGCGGGGCGGTCGAAGACTGGGCACAATCTGTCCCTGACGACCGTATTCGAAGGGGTTGGCCGTTATCGATCCGGCCAGATGTCCGAAGCAGAACTGGTCGAATTGGAACAAGCGGCATGTCCGACGTGTGGCTCCTGTTCCGGTATGTTCACGGCCAATTCGATGAACTGCATCATGGAAATGCTCGGCGTGGCACTCCCCGGTAACGGCACCATTCTCGCAACTTCCTCTGAGCGACACGACCTCATTCGGCAAGCGGCTCACCACCTTGTTCGCATGATTCAAGAAGACGTTCGCCCACGTGACATCATCACGAAAGAAGCCATCGACGACGCGTTTGCGCTCGACATGGCGATGGGCGGCTCGACGAACACAGTGCTTCACTTGATGGCCATCGCACACGAGGCGGGCATCGAATACGACCTGAAGGACGTCAACGAGATCGCCAAGCGCGTGCCATATTTGGCGAAAATCAGCCCGGCGTCAGAATACAGCATTCACGACGTACATCTGGCGGGCGGCGTGTCGGCCATCATCAAAGAACTGGTCGATCACACATCTGCCATTCACCCAGAGCGCATCACGGTGAGCGGTCGAACGATTCGACAGGCGGTCGCCGAAGCGTCCATCCTCGACGAAAAGGTCATCCGCCACGCAAACGATCCGTACAGCCGGGAAGGGGGTCTCTCCATCTTTTACGGCAACCTCGCTCCGGATGGCGCGGTGCTCAAGGTGGGGGCGGTCGACCCGGACATCGAACGATTTGAGGGCTCAGCCATCGTCTTTAACTCACAGGACGAGGCACAGCAGGGGATCGACAGCGGACTCGTACAAGCGGGACACGTGGTCGTCATCCGCTACGAGGGGCCGAAGGGCGGTCCTGGGATGCCAGAAATGCTCGCTCCCACGTCGTCCATCGTCGGTCGGGGATTGGGTCGCGACGTCGCGCTCATCACGGATGGCCGCTTCTCTGGCGCGACGCGAGGAATTTGCGTGGGCCATATCTCACCGGAGGCATCCGAGGGTGGCTTGATTGGGCTCATTGAAGACGGGGATAGGATTTCTATCGATTTGAAGGCGCGCTCCATCCACCTGGATGTGCCCGACGATGTTCTCGCGGCCCGCAAAGAGTCCTATGTGCCACCTGACAAGGCGGTCGAGCGAGGATACCTTCGACGCTATCAGCACCTTGTGACCTCCGCGAATACAGGCGCGGTACTCAAGGTTTAATTCGACCACTCTGGAGAGGAGGAAGAGACATGCGTGTGATGTCGGAAAATCCGGACTATACGTCAACACAAACAACTCAGCCGCGAATGCTATCAGGTGCAGACATGCTCGTCGAGGTGTTGCGAAAGGAACAAGTCGAAGTCGTCTTTGGATATCCAGGAGGGGCTGTGCTGCCGCTTTACGACGCCCTTTACGAATGTGGGATTCGGCACGTCCTCGCGCGACATGAACAAGGCGCCATCCATGCAGCAGAGGGATATGCACGTGTGACCGGGAAGCCCGGGGTCGTCATCGCCACGTCCGGGCCGGGGGCGACAAATCTCGTCACAGGCCTGGCAGATGCCATGCTCGACTCCCTTCCGATTGTCGCCATCACAGGCCAGGTCGCGAAATCCGTCATCGGATCGGACGCGTTTCAGGAGACGTCTATCATTGGCATCAGTACGCCAATCACCAAGCACAACTATCAAATTCAGCACGCCAGTGAGCTTCCTGGCGTGTTCAAGGAAGCGTTCCACATCGCCAACACTGGGCGCAAAGGTCCCGTCTTGGTGGATATTCCAAAGGACGTCGCAGGGGAAGTCGCACCGTTCATCTACGATGCGCCACCGCAGTTGCCGGGGTATCAACCCAACGTGGTTCCTCACGTGATGCAGATCAAGAAGGTGCTCAACCAACTTGAATTGTGTCATCGACCTGTGATTCTCGCGGGCGCAGGCGTGCTGCATGCTGGCGCGAGCCGGGAGCTCCGCCTATTCGCAGAGCGATTTGGCATTCCTGTGGTTCACACGCTGCTCGGTCTCGGTGGATTTCCAGCAGACCACCCCCTCTTTTTGGGGATGGGCGGAATGCACGGGAGTGCGGCGGCGAACACCGCCTTGTACGAGACGGACCTGCTGTTAAACTTCGGGGCGCGATTTGATGATCGCCTGACGGGCAAGCTGGCAGACTTCGCCCCAACGGCCACGGTCGTCCATGTGGATATCGATCCGGCTGAAATTGGGAAGAACGTTCCGACTAACATCCCGGTGGTGGGTGACGCACGAGAGGCGCTCTCGCTGCTTCTGGCCGCGGAGGCGAAGTCACCTGAGATTTCCCACTGGCGGGAGAAATTGCTCGAGGTAAAGGCACAGACGCCGTTTTGGTATGTGCAGGAGGGGTCTGTCATCAAGCCGCAGCGGCTCATTGAACAGATTGCCCGGCACACAAACAGTGAGGCCATCGTCGTGACGGACGTCGGGCAACACCAGATGTGGGCCGCACAGTTCTACCCGTTCGTGCATGCCAATCGCTGGGTGACGTCGGGTGGGCTGGGGACGATGGGCTTTGGCCTTCCAGCGGCCATTGGCGCCCAGATTGCAGAGCCAAATCGCCAAGTGGTCGCTGTGGTTGGGGATGCCGGATTCCAGATGACGCTGGAGGAGTTGGCTGTCGTCGCGGAATTGAACCTGCCGATAAAAATCGTCATCGTCAACAATGGCGCACTTGGCATGGTCCGCCAGTGGCAGGAATTGTTCTACGAAGAGCGGTACTCCAGTTCACTCATGAACTGGCAGCCGGATTATCTCAAGCTCGCGGAGGCGTACGGCATCCCGTCTCTGCAAATCCGCGACGATGGCGCGTTGGCGGAGTGCGTAGGCGCGTTTCTCGCCGCACCTGGACCCGGGCTGCTCGAGTGCCTCGTCGCGCCGATGGAGAACGTGTACCCCATGATCGCGCCGGGGCACGGACTGCACCAGATGGTGGGGGTGAAGCCATGAATCGCGTCATCTCTGTCAGCGTGAACAACAAAGCCGGGGTGCTCAACCGGATCACCGCCCTGTTTATGCGCAAGGGATTTAATATTCAAAACCTGACGGTCGGTGTCACGGAGACGCCGGGATTATCCCGCATCACCATCGTCATGAACGAGACGGACGACGCCGCGCTGGAGCAAGTGATTAAACAGCTCTATAAGCAAATCGACGTGCTGAAAGTGACCGACTTGACACAACAACCGATGGTTGCCCGGGAGCTCGCCTTAATTCAGGTGAACAGCCCGGTGTCCCAAAGGTCGGCCATCACGACCATCATCGAACCGTTCCGGGCGAGTATCATCGACGTCGGGAGAGACACGATTACCGTCGAAGCTACGGGGAAAGCCGAGAAGATTGACGCGCTCATCGCGCTCCTTCGTCCGTATGGCATCAAGGAATTGGCTAGGACTGGGCTCACGGCGCTCGCGCGCGACGTGGCCACGGTCACGGAGGCAAGACGGGTATCGGAAGGGAACGTCATTTCGATTTAGCTCATTCTTAGAGATTCAATGACAACCGGTCAACGCAGAAAATCACGAGAATTGACATTGTTGAGGAGTGTTCAGATATGACAAAAATTTTCTATGACGCAGACATTTCAGTGCAAGCTCTCGCAGACAAAACCATCGCAATTCTCGGGTACGGTTCTCAGGGGCACGCACACGCACAGAACCTGCGGGACAGTGGATTTGATGTCGTGGTGGGGCTTCGTCCGGGATCGAGTTGGGAGCGCGCAGAAGCTGACGGTTTCCGGGTATATGCAGTGGGTGAAGCGGTCGAGCAGGCGGATGTGATCATGATTCTTCTGCCGGATGAACGTCAAGTGGGCGTGTATCAGCAAGAGGTCAAACCGTACCTGAACAGCAGCAAGGCACTCGCGTTTGCACATGGGTTCAACATTCACTTTTCGCAAATTCAACCGCCTTCTGACGTCGACGTGTTCATGGTCGCGCCTAAGGGACCTGGCCACCTCGTGCGACGCGTGTACGAGGCGGGTGGCGGCGTTCCATCGCTGATCGCCGTGGAACAGGATGCGAGCGGTCAAGCGGAGGCATTGGCGCTCGCCTACGCACGGGGTATCGGCGCAGGTCGCGCAGGCGTCCTGAAGACTTCGTTCCGTGAGGAGACGGAATCCGACTTGTTCGGCGAGCAGGCCGTACTTTGCGGCGGCGTGTCGGCCTTGATCAAGGCTGGATTCGAGACCCTCATCGAAGCGGGGTATCAACCGGAAGTGGCGTATTTCGAGTGTTTGCACGAAATGAAATTGATCGTCGACCTGATCTACGAGGGTGGACTTGAATACATGCGCTATTCCATCTCCGACACCGCGCAGTGGGGAGACTTCGTCACCGGGCCGCGCATTGTGACGGAAGAGACGAAAGCCGAGATGAAACGCGTTCTCGAAGATATTCAAAGCGGTGTATTTGCGAAAAGCTGGATACTGGAAAATCAAGCGAATCGCCCGATGTTTAACGCGATCAACCGCCGCGAAGGTGAACATCCCATCGAAGTCGTGGGCCGTGAACTTCGCGCCATGATGCCATTTATTCAAACCAAGAGCAAACAAACCCAGCCGGAGGTGGTTCATGGTGCGAAAGCTGGACGTGTTTGATACAACCCTGCGTGACGGTGAACAGTCAGCTGGTGTGAATCTACACGGCAGTGAAAAGCTTGAAATTGCCATTCAACTCGAACGTTTCGGCGTCGATATTATGGAGGCGGGATTTCCAGCCTCTTCGCCGGGCGATTTTAAAGCGATCCAGGAAATCGCCAACCGGGTCAAGGACTGTTCAGTCGCGGGGCTCGCTCGCGCCACTAAATCGGACATCGACGCGGCGTGGGAAGCGTTGCGGCACGCAGCGCAGCCCCGCCTGCACATCTTCATCGCGACATCGCCGATTCACATGGAGCACAAACTGCGCAAGTCACCTGACGAGGTTGTCGAAACAGCGGTCGAATGCGTGCGGTATGCCGCGTCTCGGTTTCCGGTGGTCCAATGGTCGGCGGAGGACGCAACGCGAAGCGACTGGGACTTTCTCGTGAGGATTATCACGCAAGTCATCGATGCGGGCGCGAAGGTCATCAACCTTCCCGACACCGTAGGGTACACGACGCCCAGCGAATACGTCCGACTCTTTGAGTACATTCGCGCCAACGTCCCAAATTTGGGTGACGTGAAACTCTCCGCGCATTGCCACGACGATTTAGGGCTCGCCGTCGCAAACAGCCTGGCCGCGATTCAGACGGGCGTTGAACAAATCGAAGGCACTATCAACGGGATAGGCGAGAGAGCGGGCAACGCGGCACTTGAAGAGCTCCTCGTCGCTCTGGCCATTCGCAAGGACGTGTACGGCCGCTCGACGCGCATTCAACTGGCGGAGACGGCATTGACCAGCAAGCTCGTCGCGAAGCTGACTGGGATGGCGGTGCCTGCGAACAAGGCGGTGGTCGGGAACAACGCGTTTGCTCACGAGTCTGGTATACACCAGGATGGCGTGCTGAAAAATGCGCTCACGTACGAGATCATTCGCCCAGAAATGGTCGGCCTGAACTCCAACCGCATGGTTCTAGGCAAACATTCCGGACGCCACGCGTTCAAGGAAAAGTGTGAAGAGTTGAACTTGCAACTCGGTGAGCAACAGTTCAATCGCCTGTTCGCAGCGTTTAAGGCGTTGACGGAGACGAAAAAGGAAATCACCGATGACGACATCTTGGCGCTCGTTCTCGAGTCGTCTATCGAAGACCACAAATACGACCTCGAATTCTTGCACGTCTCGTATGGTTTGAACGAGACCACGGCGGCGATGGGCGTACGTGGGCCGAGCGGAGAAATCCTGCGTGAGGCGGCTACAGGGAACGGTTCAGTTGAAGCGATTTTCAACTGCCTCGACCGAGTGGTGGATGGCCCCGTCCAACTTGTAGACTACCGAATTCAATCGACGACGGGTGGCGGTGATTCACTCGCTGAGGTGTATGTCAAAGTGGCGTATCACGAGCGGGTCGTCACGGGTCGCGGCGTTCACAGTGACGTGTTGTCCGCTTCGGCGAGGGCATTTCTCGATGCGATTAACCGGGTGCTTATCAAAGAACGCCTAGATGACGTGCAACTCGCCGTTTCGGCGCAGGCGTGAGCATGACAAGGGGGCTCACACGAGAGCCCCCTCCACCTTGGAGAAGGAGGACCCTATGACGAGACAGATTACGATTCTACCAGGAGACGGCATTGGGCCGGAGGTGACGAAAGAGGCCCGACGCCTGCTCGAGGATGTTGCACAAGCAGTCGGAGAGACGTGGGTTCTTGAGGAGGCGCTGATCGGGGGCGCGGCGTATGACCAGACAGGACATCCGCTTCCACCTGAGACGGTGGCGAAGTGCAAAGCCTCCGACGCCATTCTTCTCGGTGCCGTCGGCGGGCCAAAGTGGGACCACTTGCCAGGCGATGTACGCCCGGAAGCAGGGCTTCTGGGGATTCGAAAGCAGCTTGGCGTGTTTGCGAACCTTCGTCCCATCCGCACGTGGCCAGGTCTTCTGCTCGCTTCGCCACTGAAGGCCGAGTTGTTGAACGGCGTCGACATGGTGATCGTTCGGGAGCTGACTGGTGGACTCTACTTCGGCGAGCCCAAACAGCGACTGAACGGCGGAGATGCCGTCGTGGACACGCTCTACTACACGCGTCACGAAATCGAACGCGTCGTCCGACAGGCGTTTGACATCGCCAAGAGCCGCCGTAAAAAGCTGACTTCCGTCGACAAGGCAAACGTATTGGAATCCAGTCGCATGTGGCGAGAAATCGTTCAATCCATCGCGCCTGAGTATCCGGACGTCACCGTGGAACACCTGCTCGTGGACACTGCGGCGATGCAATTGATTCAACGCCCGAATCAGTTTGACGTGGTCGTGACGGAGAACATGTTCGGCGACATTTTGAGCGATGAGGCGGCAGTCCTCACTGGATCCATCGGCATGTTGCCGTCCGCTAGTCTCGGCGCCGACAGACCCGGTTTATATGAACCCGTGCACGGTTCCGCACCAGACATCGCGGGCACTGGCGTGGCCAATCCACTGGCGAGCTTTCTCTCCGTCGCCATGTTGTTGCGCCATTCGCTTGGATTGGAGGATGTGGCGCAACACGTCGAGGCCGCGGTGCTCCACGTCATCGAATCAGGTCACCGCACGCGCGACTTGGCCGGCCAAGGCGGCGAATCGGTCGGTACCGAACAGATGAGTGCGCTGGTTCGCAGCGAATTGCAAAGGAGGCTGAATGGTTAAATGGGGAAAACGCTGTTTGAGAAAATCTGGGACGCTCACGTTGTCAAGACGTTGGAGGATGGACAGAGCCTACTCTATATCGATTTGCACCTCGTGCACGAGGTGACGTCGCCACAGGCGTTTGCCGGACTTCGCTTCGCGGGCCGCCGGGTACGGCAGCCGAACCAGACGTTTGCAACGATGGATCACAACGTTCCGACGGACAATCCGTTCGACGTACGGGATCAGATTGCCAAAAAGCAAATCGAGACCCTGATTGAGAACTGCCGCGAGTTCGGCGTCCAATTAGCCGACCTCGACAGTCCACACCAGGGGATTGTCCACGTCATCGGTCCCGAACTCGGCCTGACGGTACCTGGCAAGACGATTGTCTGCGGCGACAGTCACACGTCGACACACGGTGCGTTTGGCGCCTTGGCGTTTGGTATCGGGACAAGTGAAGTAGAACACGTGTTGGCGACGCAATGCCTGTGGCAGACGCGGCCCAAGACGTTGCGGATACAACTGGAAGGCTCGCTCGCGCCAGGCGTCACGTCAAAGGACGTCATCCTGGCACTGATTGCAAAATACGGCGTGAACTTCGGTACCGGACACGTCATTGAATTCGCGGGCAGCCTCATTGGGACCCTCACGATGGAGCAGCGGATGACCATCTGTAACATGTCTATCGAGGCGGGCGCGCGCGCGGGGCTCATGGCGCCGGACGAGAAGACCATCGCCTATGTCAAGGACCGCCCTCACGCGCCGCGTGGCCAAGAGTGGGACGAAGCAGTGGCGGTGTGGCGCGAACTCAAATCGGATGACGACGCCGTGTTTGACACGGACATCGTATTCGACGTCAGTGAACTTTCCCCGCAGGTTACGTGGGGTACCAATCCTGGTATGGGCAGCGGTGTCGACGGAAAGGTACCGAGTCCGGACGATTTCGAGTCCTCCGTGGAGCAGCGTGCCGTCACGCAGGCGCTCGAGTACATGGGGCTGACGCCGGGTACGAAAATTACCGACATCGCCGTCCAGCACGTGTTCATCGGATCGTGTACCAATGCTCGCATCGAAGATTTGCGGCTGGCGGCGTCTATCGTCCGAGGTCGTCACGTGGCTGACGGAGTGCGCGCGTTAGTCGTACCTGGGTCGAAACAGGTCAAGCGGCAAGCGGAGTCCGAAGGGTTACACGAAGTGTTCACGGCGGCAGGGTTCGAGTGGCGTGAACCGGGGTGTAGCATGTGCCTCGGCATGAACCCGGATATCATTCCGGCTGGTGAGCGGTGTGCGTCGACGTCCAACCGCAATTTCGAAGGGCGCCAGGGCCGTGGTGCGCGGACACACCTCGTGAGTCCAGCGATGGCCGCTGCGACCGCACTCGAGGGTCACTTTGTCGACGTGCGCGAGTTCGCCGCAGTACATGAAGGAGGTGTCGCTCATGGAGCCGCTCGTTAAGCATGAGGGTAAAGTTGTGGTCCTAAGCCGAGTCAATGTCGACACGGACCAAATTATTCCAAAGCAGTTCCTCAAGCGGATCGAACGCGATGGATTTGGTGAGTTTCTGTTTTATGACTGGCGCTACCAAAGGTCTGGTGAACCGAACCCCGATTTCGAACTGAATGCAGAGCGTGCACAGGGCGCATCTGTTTTGTTGGCCGACGCGAACTTCGGATGTGGATCTTCGCGCGAACACGCGGTGTGGGCGTTGCGCGATTATGGAATCGGCATCGTCATCGCTCCGTCGTTCGCCGATATCTTCTTCAACAATTGCTTTAAAAACGGTGTTCTGCCAGTCGTCATTCCGCAAGACGTCCGTGACGAGCTTGCAGCTTCTCACGCTCGTGGGGAATGGGACCGCGCGACGGTCGACTTAGCAGGTCAGGTCATCGTGACGGATCACGGCGTAACGGTTCCGTTCGAGGTAGACCCCCACAAGAAGCACATGCTCCTCAATGGCCTCGATGACATCGGTCTGACGTTGCAGTTGCAGGACGACATCGTAGCCTATGAGGACAAGCGACAAATCTATCAACTGACGTATTAAACCACATTATTATTAAAATAGAGCTAGGTGTGGATTGTTTTCGGTGCGCCGTGTGTCACTCCAAAAGGGTGGCCACGGCGCACTTTGGTGTGTGCTACACTTGAGGAGACGGGGGGCGGGGGCGTGATCGAACAACAGGTCACGGAAGCAATTCAATGGATATTTGCATCATATACCCGCGTGCCAGCTGCCAAGCGGGTAGGGTTTGACCGGGACGTTCGCCATCCGCAATGGACGAGGTGGCTGCTCAACGCCGTCGGACGCCCGGACGAAGCGGCCTACAACGTGGCCGTCACGGGTAGCAAAGGAAAAGGGGCACACGCGATTTTGCTCGCGGCCATCCTCCAAGCTGCAGGTCTACGCGTGGGACTGTTCACCAGTCCGCACTTGGTCGATTTTTTGGAGCGTCTGCGCGTGGACGGCCGAGCCGTGTCAAATGAGGACTTTGTCCGCCTGGCGAAGGTCGTCCAAGAAGCGGCGAAGGAGATGCCGCTGGCCGATGACCACTACGTGGGACCGGTTGGTCTCGTCGCCGTGATGGCAAGCATTTGGTTTCGCGAACAAACAACGGACGTCAACGTCTTTGAACTCGGGCGCGGGGCCTTGTATGACGACGTCAATCAGGTTCGTCATCAGGGAGCGCTCGTCACGCCAATTTTTGCCGAGCACTTGGACAAGCTTGGACCCGAGTGGTCGGATGTGGTCCGTGAGAAACTAGGCGTAGTCACAGATGACACGGCCTGGACTGTCAGTTACCAGCAGGATGTGATGGTCGAGCGGATGATGGAGGAACATTTTGCAGCTCGTCACCAAGTGTGGCGTCTATTGGGCCGCGACTTTACATATGAAGTGATGAGTGGGACAGGCGAAGTGTGGACCGTTCAGGTGGCAAGCGCAAAGAACGAACCCCTTTGCGCCAAGATCGGTGTGAATCTTGCACCCTTCGCGGGGAACGTAGCTGTTGCGCTGATGGCGGCGAAGCAGGTACTCAAATCGCTTGGAAAGAGCGGCCCGGCACTCGACGTCAGCCTTGAACACCTCGCGTTTCCAGGTCGTCTTCAAGTGATCTCAAACCGACCGACATGTCTCGTCGATGGTGCAATTCATGCGGTCAATGCCCGCTTTGTCGTCGATTGGCTACTCCGTGCCAAACCCTCAGGCAAAATTACGGCGGTGTTGTCTCTGCCCGACGACAAGGACGCCGCGGGCGTCGTCGAGACATTGGCTCCACATTTGGACGAAATCATCGTGACCACGTGTTCGAATCCTCACTTGTATTACACGCGTGATTTGGTCGCGGTCGCGAAGGACCACGTACAGCGCGTGCAGTGGGAACCAAATGTCGAAGTGGCTGTCCAACGCGCTCGGGCGAGTGCGAATTCGGAGGATACCATTTTGTTCCTGGGGACGCAATCGTTCGTGGGAGACGTCTTACGAATTTTTCATGTGCCAACGAAGTCGTTGTGGCACGCGCATCAATAGCTAGGAGGGGACGGCACTGGTTTGGCAACTGATTCTGTTTGGATTTGCCATGGGCGCCAACAACGGTCTGGCGTCCGTCGCCTTGGGGACGTCGCAGCTGTCACGTGCGCATCAATTGCGCACGGCGCTCATCTTTGCTGTCTTCGAGGCCATCATGCCCGTCATCGGCATGGTCGTCGGCGAGTCTGTCGCCGGTAATATCGGTGGGAAGGCGCGCTTTGTCGGGATAGCCGTCCTCGTGATTATGGGCGTCTACAGCTTGTTTAAGCACGACGGTGGCGAGGATGAGGCAGACAAGGCCGCGAAAGCCAAGGGAGTGAGTATTCTCTTTCTGGCTGTGGCGCTCAGTCTCGACAATTTAACCGTGGGATTTGGAGTCGGCATGTTCAAGGCGCCACTTGTCCTGGCGGCCGTAATTTTTGGTTTGGTCAGCCTGCTCATGACGTTGGCTGGCCTCGAACTCGGCCGCTATCTCGGCAAAAAAGTCAGCCTGTCGGCCGACAAACTGTCGGGTGCCGTCCTGCTGATTGTCGCCGGGGTCATGGCGTTCGTGTGATGTCGTCAGGGACGCTTCGATGAGCTGGCCTTGGCAGGTTCATCGAGGCGTTCCGCCATGGACAAAGACTCGATTTTTATGCACCTGGAACTTGTAGTATAATGTCGAAGGAGATTCGTGAAGGAAGCTTATGCATGACGAACATGCAGTCCACGCGTCCTTCATAGAGGCATCAGGGATGAGGAGGCTCTATTATGGCAGCAGAAACCACGTTTAAAGCCGGGTTGGAAGACGTTGTTGCCAACACGTCCGAAATTTGTTTCGTAGATGGCAAAGAAGGCCGTCTGATTTATCAGGGTTACGATATTCATGATCTCGTCAATGGTGGCGCTTCCTTTGAGGAAGTCATCTTCCTGCTCTGGCACGGCAAACTTCCGTCAAAATCGGAGCTTGAGACATTTACCAAAGCGATTGCTACGCAACGTGAACTCCCAGAAGCCGTCCTCAACTTCCTCCGCAGCGTTCCCAAGGATGCCAACGCGATGGAAGTACTCCGTACAGCGGTGTCGGACCTAGGCCTGTACGACCCGGACAACGGCGACGAATCGCTTGAAGCGAACATTCGGAAAGCTACCCGCCTCGTCGCGCAACTCCCCACTATCGTCACCTCGTTCGAACGCATCCGTCAGGGTCTTGAGCCCATTCAACCAGACGCATCACTCAGTTCTGCAGCTAGCTTCTTTTATCAACTGCGGGGCGAGAAGCCGTCGGAATTTGTGGAACGCGCATTCAACATCGCGTTGATCTTGCACGCAGATCACGAGTTGAACGCGTCGACGTTCTCTGCGCGAGTGACCGCTGGTACGTTATCGGACATGTATTCGGCCATCACATCTGCCGTGGGCACGCTGAAGGGACCTCTGCACGGTGGCGCCAACGAACAGGTCATGAAGATGCTCCTGGAAATCGACGATGAGTCCAAGGCACAGCAGTGGATTGCGGATGCACTTGCCAACAAACGCAAGATCATGGGCTTCGGTCACCGCGTATACCGCACGGAAGACCCGCGCGCGACCCATCTGCGCAAGCTCAGTAAAGAGGCTGGCGAGCTTGCTGGTCAAACCAAGTGGTTCAACATGTCGCAGACCATTGAGGCCTATGTAAAGGACAGCAAGGGCCTGAACGCCAACGTCGACTTCTACTCTGCGTCGATGTACTATGCAATGGGCATTCCAACGCACTTGTTTACGCCGATCTTCGCTATCAGCCGCATTTCTGGATGGTCGGCACACGTACTTGAACAATACCGCAACAATCGCTTGATCCGCCCTCGCGCCGAATACGTAGGCAAGGTCGACCAAAAGTACATCCCGGTCAACGAGCGCTAAGTCGTAGGAGCAGGGTGTAAACGGAAACACAACGCGCATTCGAGGCTGATGTGAAAGGGTATGGTGCACCCTCACATCAGCCTTTTTCGTACGCCTACACGTAGCAATATGTACTAGCGTACGCGGTTGCGTGCGGGAAAACCTAAGGCACATGGGAGGGATGCCTAATGGCCAACAACAGCAATCGTCTTCTGCTGCAACAAGCGACACGTGCGCTTCAGGACATGAAGTACGAAGTAGCGACGGAACTCGGGATTACCCCGCCGTCCGATGGGTATTGGGGATTTGTCTCATCTTTCGAAAACGGTTCCATCGGCGGCAGCATTACACGTAAATTGGTGGCCTTTGCGCAGGAACGCCTAGCAGAGCAGACACCCGAAGCGTAACACTTAGGATTGGGCAGTGCGCGCCATAACCCTTGGCCCGACGGGGGGGCCAAGGGTTATTTGTCGTTCTGTTGTCCCCTATCTCACCACTGTGTGGCATCTCTTCTCTACATTCAAACGAGGGGGATACACCACTATGCATGCATGGATTTGGCCAGCACTCATCGCCGTCTCGCAAGGAGTCACAGCGTATGGAATCACTTTTGTCAACAAGTTGATGCAACTCGTCGCACACACGTTGGAGGCCCATGTCGAGTTGTCGCTTCGGCGCGAAGAGCAGCAAGTCACAGCCACAGATCAGTGACTCTGAAACGGGGAAAGGGCGATCCCGACCGACGGGATCGCCCTTTTAACTCATTCAAGGTCAATGGACGACGTTGGATTGTTGGTCTGTGCGGGTTGAAATCTTGCTGAGTGCATCTCCAGCTTCATTCATGTGGATGTCCACAGTCGCAAGGTCGCCAATCGACAGGATTCCGCAGAGTTCTCCAGATGCGTTAACCACTGGCAAACGGCGGATTTGGTGCCGCGCCATCAAGTCTGCGGCTTCGTGGGCGTCGGTGTCCGGGGTACAAGTAACGACGTTGTTGGACATACATTCCTCGATGCGCACGTCCGCTTTGCCGCGGGCGACGGCTTTCAACACGATATCCCGGTCCGTAATCAACCCGATCACTTTCTTGTTGTCACATACCGGTATGGAACCGCAGTTATGGGTCTTCATGGCTTGTGCAGCCTTCTGAATAGAGTCCGTCCCACAACAGCATTGCACATTGGTGGTCATAATCTGTTCCACGTTCATTCGGCATACCCCTCCCATAGGTGATGTACATAGGTAGTATGTCCGCGGATACCCCAATTATCACGTGGCAGAAATATGTCGACGCCACGCTAATACGTCGTGCGCACAAGTCCCTAGCGACCAAATGGCAGCGAGCTCGCGAATGATGCTGTCGAGCGGCTCTAAACTTCCGAATAATGGGTGTTGCATCCACATCCCTGCGGTTCCCCACAGAAGGCAACACAGTCCGGCAACCGCCAGCGTAAGCGCGGCTACACGTCGGCGCCTTCGCGCTCCGAGCACGGCAAGAATGCCAAGCGCCAAACTGACGTACGATTCGATTTGAGTGAATTGCAAGTACGCCCCGAGGTGTCCCATCGCGATCCCTGCGACGCCTTGCATCAAAAAAACCCAACCGACGATGCGGCAAGTCGTTTTGCTATTCATGTTCAGACCCCTCATTTATCGGTGTCAGGACAAACCCTTTGCTTCATGTGTATGGTTGGCTAGTCCGACGTATGCCGGGTGAGCGCGGTTGGTTTGTATGATCCATCGCCGCTTAGAACATCCTGTGAGGGAGATAGCGGAGTGTTCAGGGGGGTACCTCAAATGAATGACGTCCAGCGGCTGACAGCTCAAATTCAGCAGATGCAGTTGATGTTAAACGACATGCAAAAGACGCTCGAGCAGATGGAACGACAACCTTCTTACGGAAGCACCTATGTTTTTTCGCATTCATCCTCCCGACTTTTTGCTGCCCTAGAACAACCGATTCCCCCACGCCAATCAGAGTATGCCTCTTATGCAAGGCAACCGTACGGCAGTCGATGATAAAGCCATTCCCTCCTTGTGGTATGTTGTATATACACTGAGTATGACAAGCTGGGGGGATACAATGTGCGCGAGTCATCACGAAGGGGCCGGCGTATAGCCATCGGCGCAACTGCCGTCGGTCTCGCCCTCATCACAATAGCCGTACTGACGTTCGTTGACCTTCAACGCAAGCATGCGACACCTGTACTTCAGGTGACCACCGTGCGATTGCAAACGATGAAACGCGTGATTTTTTCCTCTGGGCAAGTCAGGCCGGTACAACGGCAACTCATCCAAGCGAGTCAGTTGACATCCCCTGTAGAGCGCATGGACGTTTCCGTGGGGCAGCACGTGAAACAAGGGCAAGTCCTGCTTCATCTGAACGATACGTCGCAGCAGCAAGCAATTTCCGATGCAAAGGCCGCTGTCAGCGCCGCGCAGGCGGAATACAATCAGGCCGAAGCGGGATACAACAGTGCGCCCACCCTGTTGAAGCAGATGTGGCTGCCACAAGTGGATGCCGCACAGGCTGCCATGACACAGGCGCAGCAGCAATTGAGGAGCGCACAGGCCGCGCTTGCAGCTACGATGATCGAGGCGAGTCTGACTGGCACCGTCATCGTTGCGTCCCCGGCCGGGGTCGACGCGAGTGGGAATGCATCGCCCATCGTGGAGGTGGTCGGGCCGCAAAAACAAATCGTCCTCGAGCTTTCCGAAGTCGATGCTACACACGTAAAATCCGGAATGCCGGTGTCGATCACGAGCGATGCGTTTCCCAACGAGACGTTTCACGGCACTGTCGCCATGGTGGCACCGTTTGCCGAAACGGACCAGAACGGGACTGGCCAAGTCGAGGTGGACGTTCACCCGACGGGGTCGTTTGCGGTGCCGCTTGGGTATCAAGTCAACTGCAAAATAGCCAGTACCACGCACAAAGGGGTGCCGACCGTTCCCTATGGGGCGCTCGTGCAACAGGGAAGCAACTACGCGGTCTACGTGGTGACAGGAGGAAAAGCACAGCTCACGCAGGTTCAGCTAGGGATCACCAACGACACGTCGGTGGAAGTGACGTCTGGACTGCATGCCGGAGAGCGGATCCTGATCAACCCGCCGAGTACGCTGAAAAACGGTCAGGCGGTGACCGTTGGATGATTGCGCTTCGGTCCATTACCAAACGATATGAGGTTGGAGAAGAGACGCTGACTGTCCTCAAGGAGATCGATCTCACCATCGAAGACGGCGAGTTCGTTTCCATCATGGGGCCGTCAGGGAGCGGGAAGTCGACGCTCATGCACATCCTGGGGTGTTTGGATTTGCCGACGGCGGGATCGTATCGATTAGACGATATCGAGGTGGCAGAACGGACGAAACGGGAGCTCGCTCTGCTGCGTAACCAATCGATCGGGTTTGTCTTTCAAAACTTCCATTTGTTGCCGCGCATGTCGGCGTTGAGAAATGTGGAACTCCCGATGATGTATGCAGGTGTCCCACGGGCGGCACGTCGCGCGCGTGCGGCACAACTCTTGACACAGGTGGGGCTTGCGGACCGGGCGCGCCACCTTCCCACTGCTTTGTCAGGGGGGCAAAAACAACGCGTGGCGATTGCCCGGGCGTTGGCCAATTCCCCGCGCTTGCTACTGGCCGACGAACCTACGGGGGCGCTGGACCAAGCGACTGGGGCAGATATTATGGAACTGTTTCGGCAACTCCACGAAGCTGGTATGACCATCGTGATTATCACCCATGATCCGAGTGTCGCTGCATGCGCACAACGCACCATTCGACTAGTGGATGGAGTCATTCAAGAGGAGGGCCGTGCGTGAATTTCGGCGAGATGTTTGTGTCGGCGATGTCGTCGCTTCTGGCGAACAAACTGCGGTCGTTTCTCACGATGCTCGGCATTTTAATCGGCGTGGCGTCCATCATTTCCATTGTGGCCGTCGGAAACGGTGGAAAGCGCGCGATTGTCAGTGCTCTGTCGAGCGATCAAATGCAGAATATAATTCAGATTTTGCCCAAGGAACTGGTTGTCCCAGGGCTTCCACAACCTGGCCAAGTGCTCAGCGTGAGCCAATCCGATCTCGCCATCGCCCAACAGTTTTCCGGCGTCCAAAGCGTCGACTACACCATCACGGGCCAAACCGATGTCAGTGCGGGCACCCATACCGTCAACGCGAGTATTGACGCGGGTCCGGACTACTTAAACAACCTCGCGCGATTCCAAGTGATTCAGGGCCACATGTTCCAACAGTCGGACGTCATCGCGAGTCGACCTGTGGTGCTGTTGTCGAACACGCTGGCCGGGAAATTGTTCGGGAACGGGAACCCTGTCGGGTCAATCGTCACGATTGGGGGCGAACCTTTTCAGGTCATCGGGGTTACTGCGTCTGAGCAAATCAATCTGTTTTCCCTCTTTCTTGGCTCGGACTACGCCTATATGCCGGCGACCACCTGCCTAAATCTGTTTCCTACCTGGGATATCACTGAAATGGACGTTCAGACGCGGCCGGGCGTCAACAAATCACAGTTGGCTAGTCACATCGTGACTGCGCTGAACGTCAATGCGGGGGACGCCAATGCGTTTGAGACGTCTTCTGGGTTTCTCTCGACGGTCGAAGGGACCATCAACCAAGTGACCTCCATTCTCACGCTTGTCATCGGAGCGATTGCTGGCATCGCACTGCTGGTTGGCGGCGTTGGCGTGATGAACATCATGCTCGTCTCGGTGACGGAGCGAACACAGGAGATCGGCATTCGCATGTCGCTTGGTGCAACCCGGTCCGCCATTTTACTGCAGTTTCTCACAGAGTCGGTCATGATTACGCTCATCGGCGGTGTCGTAGGTATTCTCTTGGGCATGGGGGTTGGCGTTGCCGTCAGTGTGGTAACTCATGTCCAGACCTTCGTGCAGTGGCCGGTGGTCGTCTTTAGTTTTCTGTTTTCCGCGGTCATCGGAATTGTGTGCGGGTTATATCCGGCAAACAAAGCAGCGCGCCTAAATCCGATCGACGCGCTGCGGTATGAGTAATGTGCGGGTTGCCGGATGAGGGAGTTAGCGCAGGTGCGTGACGCGCATGTTTCGCAGGCGTCGAATGCGCTCTTCCATCGGTGGGTGCGTACTGAATAGGTGCAACAGGGACTCCCCTCGCAGCGGATTCATGATGAACAAATGCGCGGTGGAGGGGTTCATTTGTCCGAACGGTTGTCGTTTATAGGACTCGAGCCGTTCGAGTGCGTCCGCGAGCGGATTTGGATCGCCAACCAGCCGTGCACCGAACGCATCCGCCTTGTACTCTCTCGCGCGCGAAATCGCGAGCTGGACCATCGACGCCGCGATTGGACCGAGGATCATGAGGGCCAGTTCAGCGGCGACGTTGCTATTGTCCTCTCTGTCGTTCCCGCCAAACCACATCGTCCACTGGAACAAATTCGCGATGCTCGTGATGGCTCCAGCCATCACAGCCGCCATGCTGCTGATGAGAATATCACGATTTTTTACGTGAGCCATTTCGTGCGCCAACACGCCCTCCAGCTCCCTGGCAGGCATTACGCGCAAGATCCCCTCAGTTACCGCTACCTTCGCGTGGGCAGGATCTCGGCCCGTGGCAAACGCGTTCGGTTGGTCTGAGGGGGTGATGTATATTTCAGGCATGGGGACGTTCGCGCGACGCGCGAGTCGGCGAACAATCTGGTACACCTCCGGCACCTCTCGCTCGGAAACCGGGTAACTACCAGTCATGCGAATCGCCATGGTCCCGCTCGTCCAGTAGGCGATGGCGTTCATCGCGATGGAAATCAGCAGGAAGATGAGCATTCCCCGTGAACCGCCGATGAAGTGCCCGATGAGTACGAGAATCACCGTGAGTACTGCCATGAACGACCACGTCTTAAGGGTGTTCACCATCATCTGTCCTTCCTTTAGAAAACTCGACCTGAGTGAAGACAAGCCGTCTGTGGGACAGCCTACTTCAATTTTAGCGTAGAAAACCGGACTCATGCATGTGCGCGGGAGATCCGCTTCATTTGTGTGCTCAAATTGGTTTGGTTATACTAAAACTATGCATCGTGGGGTTCACGAACTGAAGGATGGGGTATATGCGGTTAGGAGTCAATATCGAATACGAAGGAAGAAACTACGATATCCTTGAGTTGCCTCCCGAGGCGTTCGTTCATCTGATTCCGTGCATGAGCAAACAGCAATATCGCCGGATCAGCAGTCGCTTTGAGGAAGTATGGCCAGAGCCCACGGTTTTGCGGAATCACTTGTTGGCCTTCACTGCGGAAAAGCTGGGGACGTCAGTCGATTTCCTATTTTTATACCGCGATGCATTTCACTTTGATGACGAAGAAATGGAACGCTACATCGAGTGTCACACGAAGCACGGACATCGCCCTTCGTGACCTAACACCTGGAGGAACAACATGCGCACAGTTTTCGTATTTTTCGCGGGAAATGAGCGAGGGGGTGCGGCGGCGCACATCAATACACTCGCTCGAACGGTTGTGCGTTTCGGGAATCCTTCGCGCTACAGGTTCGTGAGCTTAGGCTCCGGACCGTTGGCGGACACTCTGTCGAAGACCGATGTCCGCATGCACAGGATAGAAGGCGGCACGCTGGCAGCGGTTTCACAGTTGAGGCAACTGCTTCAAACAGAGCGGGAAGTATTATTACACGCCCATGGACCACGGATGAATATTCTCGCCGCACTGGCTACGCGGCGGCATCGCGTGCCGTGGACGTCCACGATTCACAGCCATCCAGCATACGATTTCTTAGGCAGTTCACTCAAATCACGTCTTTATCCCAAGTTACACATGTGGAGCTTAAAGCAGGCGATGGGGCTATTTATCGTTCAGTCTTCGCTCGCCGAGGTACTTCCGACCCGTACCGTGCTCGATGTTCCCAATGCGGTAGACCTGCCGCCGCTGTCGCGAGGACGGGCGGAGTGTGCGGCTCTTTGGCGGGATCGACTGGGGATTGCACAGGATGCGAGATTGATCGGGGTCGCCGCTCGCTTTGACCCGGTCAAGAACCTCGACGTTTTGATTCGTGCGATGGCGCGTCTTCAGACGCAAAACGCACACCTGTTGCTTGCGGGGGACGGAGAGATGCGCCAGTCTCTCGAACAACTGGCTGTTCGAGAGGGCGTGGCGGATCGAGTTCACTTTTTAGGGTTTCTCTCCGGGATGGCTGATTTCTACGGGGCAATTGAGATTCACGTGCTGCCGTCAAAGAGCGAGGGAACGCCGTTTTGTATTCTCGAGGCTGGAACCTATGGGGCGGCCAATATCGGGTCGGATATCCCGGGGCTGCGGGCATTGCTTAAGGATGGACGAGCTGGTGTATTGACCCCGGTCGGGGATGCTGGGGCCCTGGCGACAGACATGGATACACTGTTGCAGAGAGAGGACGAGCGCACGAGGTACGTGAACGCGTTCTCGCAACTCGTGCTCCCGGACTTTGCACCGCAAAAAATGCTTGAAGCGTACGAGCGGGGATATACGGTTCTCGAGGAAGACATTCTTCGGTTCCGCCAATTTACCCGCTCTTCCTAAGGATGGGTGAGATGAGGCGCAATGGCATTTTTTCTCGTCGTCTGACGACGATAGCTGGGTGGCCTGCCACCTGGAAAATGATCGCCATCACCGTGGCTTGGTATGCGATTGTACAGAGTGTGTTCGGGCACAGTACTGAAGGCGACGCTAGGGCGGGTGCAATGGTTGGCATGTTTGTCACGCATGGACAAGTCTTTCGCCTGCTGACGGCGACGTTTGTTCACGTATCGGTGATGCACCTTCTCGTGAATATGATTTCGTTGTGGACACTCACGGCCGTAGAAAGTTTGTTGGGCACGAACGTCTTTCTGACGCTTTATCTCGTGAGCGGACTCTTCGGGAATGTACTGACGCTCGCGTTTATCCCGGTCAACGATGTGAGTGCCGGTGCCTCCGGCGCGATTTTTGGCTTGTTCGGAGCGATGCTCGCGCTGTCTCTTCTACGGATACTGCCTGGAGTGGTGCGCAACCAGTTGTTGTTCATCTTGGCCATCAACGTGGTGTTGGATTTCACGAATCATGACATTAACTGGTTGGCTCATCTTGGTGGGATGATTGCTGGGATGTTGCTCACACTAATTTACGTAAAAGTGAACCAAAGGCCTTCTGTGTGGCGCATTGCAGCGGTAGGGATGAGTGGGTTAACCGCCTTGTGCCTCGTCGTCGCACTATTTGCACCGTTACCTGTGATCTAAAAGTTGGTTCGTAATTCGTTGTTGCAAATTGTCGCATCAGATCTTATACTATGCTTCGTAATCTTTGCTTGGCTCCGTTTCTCAATACGGAATCCGGCTCTACACTTAAAGGGTTAGGACCTCTACGGACTAACTTTCCCCCGTGGTGTAGGGACGATTCCACATGCCGAGTTGATGGCATGGCCGAATTGGCTCAAAGGGGGATTTTTGCTGTGGATACAATGGGTCGTCATGTTATTGCCGAACTTTGGGGTTGCAACGCAGACAAGTTAAACGATGTTCAGGGTATTGAACGTACAATGGTAAATGCAGCACTAGAAGCGGGTGCCGAGGTTCGAGAAGTGGCATTTCACAAGTTTGCACCTCAGGGTGTGAGCGGTGTTGTCATCATTTCCGAATCCCATCTCACCATCCACAGCTTTCCGGAGCATGGATACGCGAGTATCGACGTGTACACCTGCGGAGAACGAATTGATCCGAATGTGGCATGCGACTATATCACGAAACATTTAGGTGCAACACGCCTTGAATCGATAGAAGTGCCACGCGGTGTCGGTCCAATTCAAGTTAATGACGTAAAGGTACGGGCGTTCTAACGTCAGCACTGCGGATAACAAAAAGGGCAACAGCACAAGCTGTTGCCCTTTTTGTGTCGCCATGCGGCGACACCAGTTATGTTTATTTCGTGCTGTCGTCTCGGTTTGCAAACACCCGCTCGTTGTGCGTTGGCAGGCGCTTGTCGACAAGAATGCTTCCGTTGCCAGCGTCGACGACGACCAGATACTTGTCCTCGTCGTCGCGGACGATAGACATATACACCAAGTTGGTTCGAATATTGCGAAGCTGAATGTCATCCACCGTCATCCCAGGATGTTCTGCAACGACAGCCTTTTTCGCCGCACTGGGAGAGCATTTCGCATACTTTTGAAGTTTCTTGGTGTACGCATCGTGGCTCGCCTGATAAGCTGCACGTAAGGTGTCTCGCGTCACCTGGACACTTGATTTGATATCTCCCCAATCGTGTATGTTTGGACCCTCTGTACTTTGCACGTTGGCGGTCACAGGATGCAGTGTTGTATGTGTGGGTGTGGTCTTCGGGTGCGACGAGCCATCTGCGGCAAATACGGTGCAAGTGGTGCATGTCAAGCATCCGATTACAGACAGGCTCACGAGCCACTTCTTCATATCACAGTCCTCCTTGGAGTTACGTTCAAAGACATGTTGTCCATCAAAATCCAAATTTATGTAATTTGTTTCCCGCAATACAATACTTGCGCAAGATGGTCTATTCCTGTACAATAAGGAACGTTCTCGAGTAACGGGGCCGTAGCTCAAGGGGAGAGCACTACGCTGGCAGCGTAGGGGTTGTGGGTTCAAATCCCATCGGCTCCACCAGAATATTGCATTGATTAAATTTGAGATATATTCCGGTATGTTGACATAGCTTCCTTTTGTACTGTATATTACTTTTCGCGTCGTTACGCGGCTCGGTAGCTCAGTCGGTAGAGCAGAGGACTGAAAATCCTCGTGTCGGCGGTTCGATTCCGTCCCGAGCCACCATATGCTGAATATGCGGAAGTGGCTCAGGGGTAGAGCATCGCCTTGCCAAGGCGAGGGTCGCGGGTTCGAATCCCGTCTTCCGCTCCACGAAGCGAAGACGGGCTTCTCATCCAAGGGTTCCCCCGTTTCACGGGACTAGTTCGAGCCGTCGGCTCGAACGGCGGAATCCCGTCTTCCGCTCCATGTTGTGGCGCCATAGCCAAGTGGTAAGGCAGAGGTCTGCAAAACCTTTACCACCGGTTCGAATCCGGTTGGCGCCTCCAAGTAAAGCAAAAAAGAGCGCGGTTTCCCATGTGGAGCCGTGCTTTTTTGCGCTTTCGAAACGGTATGTCTACAGATGGACTCCCCGGTCAGTCAAACCACCTTTGGGCATCCATGGACACAGAAGCGGGAACTCCCGCTGTTTCATCATTTTTGCGTATTCTGTTACAGGCGAAGAGGTGTTATGCTTTGTCGATGTGAACAGAAAGCCGAATCGTCCAATCAGGATGTACGGGGGATAAATAGATATTTGGGGTCAATCGCCGCAAGGCGACGGGTGTCTCGTCATCCGAACCCGACAACTAACCTCGGAGGCTCAAAACGAGAGGACGTGGGATACATGCGTTTGTCGCGAACGATAATCGGTGTGTCTGCGGCTGCTACTGTCTGGAGTCTTACGCTTAGTTCGGCCCTTGCGGCCACCAATACAAACGCAGTGCAGCCGTACCAATCGGGGTTGACTGCGGATAACACAAAATGGGGGCCGATGGAACCCTCACTTACTTCTACACCTAAAGCTGTTTCTCATCGCTCGCACGAGCATCGACCGCCCAAGACGACAACACAACGAGCTTCCAGTGCATCTGCAGAGAATCTCTACTGGATGGAGCACGTCATCAACGCTGAGGCGGGCGGCGAATCGCTCACTGCTCAAATCAGTGTTGGGGATGTTGTCCTTCATCGTCTACAGAGCGGGCAGCACGGTGGAACTGTGCGCGATGTCGTGTTCGAGGAGACTGGTGGGTGTTATCAGTTCTCCTGCGTGCCAAATGGCGCGATATATAAGACTCCAAATGCGTCGAGTGTACAAGCGGCTAAAGACGTTTTGCAACATGGTGAGGACGAAGTGCCTCATGCGATGGTGTTTTATAATCCATCCGAAACTTCATCTGATAACTGGGTCCGGTCACAAACTCGCATCATTCAATACGACCACCTGGTATTCGCAAAGTAATGTATCACCTTAGGCGCTGTGGGATCACCTGCGGCGCATTTTTTATTTCCAAGCCGTTTTTCTGTGTGTGATAGTCCAATTTGCGGGGAATTGAAGCATATACAGCCGGATGTAAAAGACATAGGCTGTCACCCGCGTTTGCTGACCGTGGAATGGCATATGTTACCCATGTATAGCCGCCTAAAAGGGGTGTGTTCGAATGACACACTTAAGGTATGACAGAAGCATGAAAGTGCTGGCTGCGGTCGTCATCGGTGTGGCCTTCGTCCCACTGGTCTATGCTTTCGTTCGGCGGAACTGACTTGTGGTGGTCATTCATTTTACGACTGCGTCCGGTAGACAGGCATTGCAGAACCGTGATTCTGCAATGCCTGAGCTTCCCTCAATGCGAATCGCAATTCGCGCGATTTACGACATCGCGGATAAATGAGTCGGTCGTTTCATCGTCGTCGTAAGTGATCGTTGCCACTTTGTCGGCTAGATCCACATCTAAATTCCTGATTCCTTCGACCGTATGCAGGGCATTGGATACGGAATTCGCGCACATGGCGCAGGTTGCACCTTCGAGTGTAAGAGTTGAAATGGTCAAGCGATAACCCCCTCCGAATGACGAACTTCTACTTGCTTAGTCTCTCTGTCGGTGATCGGCTTTATTCGAACATGAGCACTGTGTGGGGGCACCACACGCGAGGAAAAACGTGCCCGGCGGCCTGTCCCGAGCAAATTTTTGGGGAATTTAAACTCATACATTGCGACGATGTGTTGTAAAATCGAATTCGTGTGAGGACACCTGAGCACAAAAAAGAAGCCCATTCAGGAGGGCTCTGTGGAATATTATCGGTTCTCGCCAGGCTGTGTCGTCGAAGAGGAAATGGATTCGCGAATCCATTGCAATAAATCAAACCCACGCAACTCCGGGTGGGATCTCATGCGTAGCGCTGCGATTTCTACACGCCAACGCTCAGCCCCGGTTTGCTGAATGACGTCTTCAATTGTCACGCGTTCTGCTTCCGTGAAGGCGAACCCTTCCACAACAGTCACCTCTCACAAAAAATCAGAGTGAATTGACTAGTGAACAGGTTGTTAAACAAACTAGTGGTTTGTGATTAGGAAGATTATAAGGTGCTGAATGTGCGAAAGGTGTCGAACGAGCGCATACCACATAATTTTTTTTGTGTAGTGGAACCACGGTTGGTCTCGGCGCCTGAAAATTTATGAAATGGGCCATCGAAGACATCGTTTCGAAAGGCCGTTGGCGAAGTCGCGTTTGGCAATCGAAAGTGCTCGTTCGACCGCTCGATTTTGCAGAGGTTGTTCCCAACGCCTGAATCGAGCGACGCGAAAGGCGTTCTACCTTACATGATTCGCTTCCTGATGGTCCACGCTACACAAGGAAGTGAAGGAGGGGGAATCCAGATGCGGAATCTGTATGCATTCATCTGTGCTGGACTGTTGTGTTTCGCGGTTTGTGCTGGCAGTGTCGTGTCCTTCGCGCACAACGGATTGGCAAACGGATACGGTCATACGAAGCATCACCCGACGCACTGAAGCGCGTCGACCGACAAGTTGCTCCGGTGGCCAAGACCGCGGGTTTACTGGTGTTGGCCACCCTGCGCACGCTTGGCGACGGACGCCTGCGCATTTATTCTTCAATCGCGGCGAGTAAGACCTGTGCCATATGTCGGGCTTCAGACTTGCACAGCTCGAACTCCACCTCTTGTGACACATGACTGATGAGTTGAATAATCTCCGTACAACCATGAGAACAAATGAGATATTCTGGATACTTTGCTTCCGACCGAGGCACCTTGCGGGCGCAAAATCCGGATTGGAATCCTCCCAGTGTCGCACCGCAGATTTCGCACATATCATCGCCCCCCGCCACTATTCGGCCGACATCTTCCTTCATACCGGCGCTCTCCTACGTAAAATTTGGCCAAACTGGGTACTCTGAACGTAATTACGTTATGCAGGCAAGACCTGTTTGGGGAGAGAGGTAAACACGTGCCTATTGCGTTCGTCAACGGCATCCACATCGCATACCACCGGATTGGACAAGGAGTACCGGTTATCTTTATTCCGCCGCCGATGGTGGGAACGTTCGTATTCTACAAACAGGCCATCGAGTTATCTAGGCATTTCGATGTGATCCTGGTGGAACTTCGTGGCCACGCGCGAAGCGACGTTTCGAAGGAATACTTGTCATACAGTATTATAGTGGATGATATCCGAGCATTGATGGATGAACTCAACATTGACCGCGCAGTCCTCGTCGGGTATTCGTTGGCAGGCCAGATAGTGCTCGAATTCCTGAGCAAGTATCCGAGTCGCGCTTACGGCGCTGTGCCTGTAAGTACGTTTTCAGAAGTCTCCGACCTTCGCCTGAAGACCGAACTGAACACGGCACTTCAGCTCGTGGAGCATAGTGGAATGCACACGTTGGCGTTCTGTCTGGCGCTCGCAAACGCGGACACGGTGCGCGCGCTGCGAAATATGTACCGCACAGGTGTGGCGTCAAACCGGCGCAACGTGATCGATCTGTTTCGCGAGGCGCTGACGTATCAATGTACGGAACGACTCGCTGAAATTGGCATGCCCATCCGGCTGATTTTCGGGGCCAAAGACGTACGTCTGTTTCGTTACCGGGACTTGCTTTCGCAGTGTCTTCCTAATGCTACAAAGGTGATTATTCCTGGGGTCAGTCATCAAGTCCCGACCAAGGCGGCCGAGACTTTGAACGCAGAGATTCGCGATTTCGTGACGTATCTACACACCTAAACGGCCTATGCAGGCCCTGGTTTGGTGGATTTGCTTCGCCCAGTACCACGGTGCACGGAATCGAAGTGCTGTACATTTTCGGTTTTCTGCGCGTTCGTTCCAGGCTTGATAGCAAATAGCGAAAGTACCGCCGATATGGCACACAGTCCACTGATACTATAGAATACCGCCTGGTGCGACACTTTCGACAGGAGGGACACCGCCGGCGGCCCAGCTGCGACTCCAATGTAGCGCACGCTGCTATACAGCGAGGTGACTGTCCCACGTTCCTCTTTGTCGATCCCCCCTGTGATCAGCGAATCCAAACATGGCAATACCAGGCCGATGCCCGCACCGCCTAAGAAGAGGGCGCTGACTAGCAAATAGATGTTGTCTACGGTGGCGCCAGCGGTAATGGCCGCCGTCTGCACGACGCATCCGGTAAACGAGAGCCACTTCATCAGTCGTTTGTTATCTTGAATGTATTTGCCTGTGATGAACGACGTAATACAAAGCGCCAGAAGGGGAATCGCCAGGATGAGTCCCTTGAGCACGCCTTTGATGTGAAAATCGTCTTCGAGTTTGGACGACAGGTAGAACATGGAACCGAAGATCACAAACATGCTGATTCCGCCTATGGTAAAAATGGCGACTAGCCATCGGCCCTTCTGCGCAAAGATCTGTTTCATCGACGAGAGAAATTCGCGGAATTTCACCTTTTTTTGGTCGGCCCTTCTCGGAACTTTGACCAACCACGCCACGAGCACGACAGAGACCAGACAAAATACCGGTATCGACAAAAACGGGAGATACCAGACTACAAGGGCCAGTGTGGCGCCCAAGATAGGGCTCAACACCTTCCCGAACGTATTGGCGGTTTCGATAATGCCCAATCCTTGACTGACGTCGTCGTCGCTCTTAAACATGTCCCCGACGAGCGGTAAGACAATTGGGAAAGCGCCTGCGGCACCAATTCCCTGCAGCAATCGGCCAATCAGGATTACCCAATAGCTGTCCTTCAAGAACCATGCGGCCAGCCCCGAGACGAGGCCGCCGATAGCTGTGATGATGAGGCTCGGAATGATGATCTTCTTGCGACCGTACTGGTCAGACATGTATCCGGCGACAGGGATGAGAAAAATGGCGACTACAGAGTAAACCGTGATGATCATGCTCACCTGTAGAGATCCGATTTTCAGCTGTCGCTCCATTTCCGGGAGAACGGGGATGAGCATTGAGTTGCCGAGCGTCATGATGAGCGGGATGGACGCCAATGACACAAGGTCTAACTTTTTATTGGCTTGCAACGCAATCACCCAACTTTTCTCAAAGTGACATTTTGGTGATACATCTTGACCCGGTAACGAACCCGTGTGGCCATAACATGTCCAAGTCGGGCTTGGTCGATGTACCGTCAACCGCCTCGGTGAATCGTAAAGATTGTATTTGCCAACGGGAATTTCTAAACAATCGGACCGATTTACAGTTGAGCCAGAAAACCGGAATTCTTGAATTTGGAGGATCGGACGCGACAACTGTGGAATGTAACTTATTAGATCGCGGTACGCGATTTCGAGCCTACTTCAATTATCAAATTCTATAGTTTCTACTGTAAATTAGTTCGCAGTGTATGGAGGAATACACCAGTGAAGCACACACGTAAGCCTACACGCAAAGCGGCGCTTTGTGTCCTCACGTTCGCAGGATTGGCGGCTGGTGGGTATGGATACGCAAGCAGCCACTTGGCTGTCTTTACTTCTAAGGGAAGCGCGGCAGACATGTATCTGTCCCACAACCATTTTGAGCGGGGCAATTGGGGTGAAGACGGCCCCGGTTTTCAAGGGTACCCGTACCCATCTTCTGAAACTACGAGCTCTACTCCATCTAGCATTACGAGTTCGACGAGTCCGGCTTCGTCAAGCTCGACTGACTTGCCTGGCGACACACAAGCGTCAGGCAACTGGGCGGGTTATGTGACGAACCCTGCCACGTCGTCCGATCTGTACACAAGTGTGAGCGGTTCGTGGACGGTACCGACCATTTCCAGCGGATCTCAGGGAGTCGCGGCGCAATGGATAGGGCTTGGCGGGGTCTCCTCCGACGATTTGTTACAAGTAGGAACGATGGAACAAGTGCAAGGTGGGACCACCGTCGATACCGTGTTTTGGGAAAAACTCCCCAGTGCTGCGCAAAACGTGATGACGGTGTCGGCGGGATCGACCATAGACGCGAGTATTAAACAGGTATCTGGGAGCAATTGGGACGTGACCATTACGGCGAAGTCCTCGACGGGGCAGACCCAGTCGAAGACCATCCCGGTTACGTTGACAAGCAGTTATGCAGAAGGCATTGGGTCATCCGCAGAGTGGATCAGTGAAGATCCGTCGGACATGAACGGGCAATTATATCCTCTCGCCAACGCCGGTACAGTGAACTTCCGTTCGGCGACTGTCGACGGGCAGGCTCTGAACGATAGCGCCAACCAGGTGGTGCCTATGGCGCTGGTCACCGACGAGGGACAATTGTTGATCGCACCGTCTAGCCTTGGTTCCGATGGGGAGTCGTTCTCCACGGTGACGGAGGACGTAGGTGCCTCCTCTTTCGGGCAAGGGTACTCAGGGGAGACTGGAAGAGGCGGCGAGCGAGGGGATCGTAGATTTCATCGGATGCCGACAGGTGGAGCGCCTTGGGAACGGGGTGCACGATTTGTCACGGGACAGTTTGGCGGAACCGAACGATAAACTTCATTACACTTGTGTCTCAACATCCACATATTAGGTTGTAAAATGACGATTTGAAGCAAAAACTACCCCAAACCGCCCTTCGACGAATGGATGAGATTCGTAGAGGCCGAGATTGGGGGATTCACGATGGAAGAGAGACCGACGAACGACAACTTCGACATGGAACCGTCCTTTGGTGCACCTTCTGATGCAGAAGAGCTGGACGGAAACGAAATTACACAAGAACAAATTCGCGACGTGTATTTTGCCGGCACCAGTGATGGGGTTGTCTATCTAGGCGGGACGAAAATCCTCAATTTGGAGGATGGGGAACAATCTGAGTAGTCTTCAAGGGGATTTCGAATCACAGCTCGTATCATAAAACCCGTGGAGAAGCTCGAATCGAATGCCATTCCTGCGGCTTTGTCGTCGCAATTTCTTCGAGTGAATCTTCAAGCCCTCACCTTGTCTGTCACACGGTTTGTGTGGCAGACTTTTTTATGGAACCATCACTGTATTTCATCGACGTGAAGACTCGTGTGTTCGTGTGAGTCGAACAGGAGGTAGCGCGCTTGTTACGTAATTCATTGACGCGTGTGTTACAGATCCGCTATCCGATCATCCAAGGAGGGTTGGCCTACGTCGCAAACGGAAGGTTGGCGGCGGCTGTCTCGAGCGCGGGCGGGCTCGGGCAGGTAGGTGCCGCGGGCAGGACTCCGGAGGCGTTTCGCGAGCAGATTCACGTGGCGAAGTCCCTGACGGACAAACCGTTTGGCGTAAATATCCCCGTCAGTCGACACACGGACAATTCCCCTTACATTCAAGTTGCACTCGAAGAGGCCGCAAACATCGTGTCAGTCAGTCTTTCGGCGGGAGACCCGCGACCGTTTGTGCCAGGTTTGAAAGCGGCCGGTCTTAAGGTGTTATTGGTCGTGGCGACTGTTCGCCAGGCGCGCCGGGCGCAAGAGGCTGGCGCGGACATTCTCATTTGTGAAGGGTTTGAGGCAGGGGGGCATGACAGCCCGTTGGAAAACACGGTTTTCACACTCGTACCGCAAGTCGCCGAAATTGCAGAGGTGCCAGTCGTTGCGGCCGGTGGAGTTGCGAGTGGCAGGCAAATCGCGGCCGCTTTCATGCTTGGAGCGCAGGGCGTGCAAATGGGTACACGGTTTGTGGCGACCGTGGAGTGCGAGGCCCATGAGCGCTACAAGGACCTGCTGGTTCAGGCGGGTGACGACGGGACGGTGGTGCTTGAGCGGACGCTCGGTGTGAGTACGCGTGTTCTGAAGAACGATTACGTGGCGGCGGCATTAGACGTGGAACGAGCGGATCCCTCTGGCCTAAAGCTTCGTCCGCTCATGACTGGCGAGAGAAACCGGCTGGCCGCAATTGAAGGGAGAACAGACGAGGGCTACCTGTACGCGGGGCAGAGCGTCGGCCTCATCTCTTCCGTGGTACCAGCGGGGCAGGCGATTGAGCAAATCGTCGAGGAAACGCGTGCAGCCCTCGGCCACTCGAGCGAGTATGGGGCCTGGCTATAAAGCCGAGGGACGGGTAGCTTTGGGCAAACGGCGATGGAATGGGCCGTAAATGGATAGCATACTGGACTCGGATCTCCGCGCACCAGTGGTTTCGATTGCCGTTCGTTTGTGGTATACTGAAATTGGTAAACTGATTGTGTATTTGCCTGCGACTCTCGTCTACTTGGGGGTCGCTTCCTTTATCATGTTACACAACGTACTCCTGGAGTGTCCTCGCTTCGCGACCCTGAGATGGTAAGGAGATGTAGTGCATGTTTGGCAAACGCAATGACGAAGTGGTTCCAAACGTCGAAACCCCGGTGTGGTCCTGTACCAGCGACACGTGTAACGTCTGGATGCGTCAAAATTTTTCCTTTGATGCAGAACCCCGATGCCCGATTTGCCAGTCGCCCATGACACAAGATGTACGCGAATTGCCAGAAATCTAAGCAGAGCCGCACTGTGTGCGCCTCTATATTATGTTGTCTGCGCGACAACAGACGCCTCGGGTTGCTGAGGCGTCTTGTTCGCGTTACGAGTTACTCGTTCGCTGCTCGCCCACTTCAGGACTGCTAAACAAGCTGACCACGCCAGAGAGCAACAGCAGGACACCCGAAGGAAGGTACGAGAACGTCACGAAAATAAAGCCGAGAACTGCAGCGACAATCATGATGACGCCACTGAGTTTCGGGGTGCGCCGAGCCATCAACGTCGCAAATACACTCACTGCAGACACGACGAGCATACCGATGGTGTGGTAGTTCACGCCAGGGTAGTTCCCGTAGTTCTCCGCCATTTTAATCAGACTTTCGACAACTCCGATCAGACCCGCTATCAGGCCAAGTAGGAGTGGGATCATAGAGGGTACTCCTTCCAAAGTTCCATGAAGTCACTTCTTAAGTTTAACGGTTCAGAGTAGCAAATACAAAGGTGTAGAAATAGTTTTGGCGAACGAGTCGTGGAAAATACCAACCTTATCAAGGGACTGTTTCAGGAGGATAGGGTAGTAGTTTGGTGCGAGGCAAGGGTGGATCGCGAAACGGCGACACGCGCGCCCACGCACTCGACGAACGATAGAACGGAAAGACCTTCTAGTCCTCTGACCGTCCTGCTGGGTGCGACCTGCTGAACATAGAAAGGGGCCATCCCGAGCCATCGTCGACGATGGCTTTGGGATGGCCCCTTGATACGAATTAGTATTTTACAACGTTTGCTGCCTGCGGGCCCTTTGGTCCTTCGACGATGTCAAAGGACACGCGTTGACCTTCGTCAAGCGACTTGAAGCCGTTGCCTTGGATTGCGCTGAAGTGAACGAACACGTCGTCGCCGCCCTCGACTTGGATGAAGCCAAAGCCTTTTTCCGAATTAAACCATTTTACGATACCTTCCTGCATACCGATTCCTCCATGGTGCGTACGCACTAACAAATTCATTTGCACAAACAAAGCCGCCCGAGTACTGACCCATTAGAGGCCAGACCGCGCGGCTCATGCATTATCAGTATGATAACATGCAAATGGGTATTGGCATCATCGTACACGACCGATACATGCAAGTCAAACATATTTGTCAAAACTATCTGTAGTTTCTATATTTCATTGTTCTTACGCGCTGGAGCCATCTAGATTGATCAATGTTGCGTATCAATCAAAAATAATACGTAATAATACGTGCATACGGATGGATTGGCGTGTATAATTTGGATACAAGAACTTGTGGGGGTGAATCGGTTCTGGAGTATACGAAGAGGCAGTCCGATATCCTGAAGTTGGTTCAGGAACGTGGGCCCATCACGGGCGAGCAAATTGCCGATGCTCTGGGGGTCTCGAAGCTCACCCTTCGGTCGGACTTATCCGTCTTGACGATGACGGGGCGGTTGCGAGCTCGGCCACGTGTTGGATATACCTACAACCAATCACACGAAGTGGAGTCGCGGCTGTCGGTGTTGCACGAACTCACGGTATCCGACTTCTTAGCGGTACCCGTGTCGGTTAGCGAGTCATGTTCGGTGTACGACGCGGCCGTGACGATGTTTTTGGAGGACGTTGGAACGCTGTGCGTGGTGGACAATGCAAATCTGGTTGGGGTGCTGTCGCGCAAAGATCTCCTCAAGGTGACGCTCGGCGGTTCAGATACCAAATCTTTGCCGGTGACGTTAGCCATGACCAGAGTGCCACACGTCGTCACCGTGTCGCCCGAGTCTTCCCTGTACGATGCCGCGTTGCTGATGGTCCGCCACGAGGTGGACGCGTTGCCCGTCATCAGGGTCAGCGACACGCCGGAGCAGGGCGCGAAGGTTGTCGGTCGGATCTCGAAGACCACCATTACGCGCGCGTTCGTGGAATTGGGCCAAAAGTTCAGCGTATAGAGCGGATAGAAGGAGGCACTGCGGGTGAGTGGTGTTCAACCGACGGTCTACATTGTATCAGATGCGATTGGCGAAACGGCCGAGTTTGTGGCGAGGGCGGCCGCGAGTCAGTTCGACGAGTCGCACGTCATGTACCGAAAGTATGCGGGTGTAAAGGACACACAGACAATTGAGCGCATCGTATCGCGCGCAAAAGAGGAAGAAGCGTTCATCGCCTTCACATTTGTGATACGTCCGCTGCGAGACGCACTTCTCGCCGAGGCGGCGGCACACGGGGTAGAGGTCGTCGACATCATGGGTCCCATGTTGAACGCGTTCGAGCGTCTGCTCGGGCAAGTTCCAATTGGCCGTCCGGGTGTCGTCCATCAGCTTGATGCGGATTATTACCGCCGCGTCGAGGCGGTAGAATTCGCGGTGAAGTATGACGACGGGAGGGATCCACGAGGGCTTGCCCGCGCGGACGTCATCCTCATCGGCGTTTCCCGGACCTCGAAAACGCCGCTCAGCATGTACTTGGCCCACAAACAGTTGCGCGTGGCCAATGTGCCTCTGGTGCCCGAGGTGACACCGCCGCCGTTTCTGTTTGAAGCCGGCGGCCGGGGCAAGGTCATCGGCTTAACCATCCGGCCTGAGAACCTTCACGTCATCCGAAAACAGCGATTGCAGGCGCTCGGTCTCGTAAGTCAAGCGAATTATGCGAGTGATGAGCGAATCTTGGAGGAACTGGCCTACGCTGCAGACGTGATGAAGCGAATTGGCTGCCCGGTGATCGACGTGACAGATAGAGCGGTCGAGGAAACCGCCAGCGTCATTCAAAATTACTTGCCAATCGAGGAGGATCATTGGATATGAGCAAATGGGTCTATTTGTTTGACGAAGTGACAGAGCCCGACAAGATGCTGTTAGGTGGAAAAGGGGCGAACCTCGCGGATATGACGAATCACGGCTTGCCTGTGCCGCCTGGCTTTACCATCACAACGCAGGCCTGCCATGCCTACACAGACGCCGGAGATACGTTGACTTCCGAGATGCGAGCGCAAATCGAGTCGGCCATCGGCGAGATTGAGCGGCGCACTGGGAAGGGGTTCGGCGACGCGAGCAGGCCGCTGTTGGTGTCGGTTCGCAGTGGAGCCCCTATCTCGATGCCAGGAATGATGGACACCGTATTAAACCTAGGCTTGAATCACGACACGGTGGAGGGCTTGGTGACAGTCACAAACAACCCTCGCTTCGCGTATGACAGCTTTCGTAGATTTATCCAAATGTTCGGAGATGTTGTATTGGGAATACCCCATCACCAGTTCGAACACATTCTTCAGGGAATCAAGCGCCTTCACGGCGTGACAGAGGATCAAGCGGCGACCGCGGAGATCTGGAGGCAGGTTGTGGACGAGTATTTGGCGCTCGTCGAACGCGAGAGCGACGCCCCATTCCCGATGGATCCGCACACTCAGCTCGACATGGCCGTCGGGTCGGTGTTCCGTTCCTGGCGGAACGCTCGGGCGATTGTCTACCGTCGGGTGCACCACATTCCCGACACGCTGGGGACGGCCGTGAACGTTCAGTCCATGGTGTTTGGAAACATGGGAAACGACTCCGGGACAGGGGTCGCGTTCACCCGCAATCCATCCACAGGCGAGAACGAGCTGTTTGGCGAATACCTGATCAACGCCCAGGGGGAGGACGTCGTCGCAGGCATTCGCACGCCGTCGAAGATCCACACGTTACAGCAGGAGATGCCTGTCATTTACGAATCGTTTGTCGACGTCTGCCGGCGGCTTGAGAATCATTACAAAGACGTTCAGGATATCGAGTTCACGATTGAATCGGGTAAGTTGTACTTGCTGCAGACAAGGTCTGCCAAGCGCAGCGCGCAAGCGGCTGTGAAGGTGGCGGTCGATCTCGTCCATGAGGGCGTGATCGACAAAATGACAGCGATTGCACGCGTCAGCGCGGAACAAATCGATCAGCTGCTGCATCCGAGTATTGACGAAAGCACGCCGCAGAACGTTCTCGGTACCGGGTTGCCGGCTTCGCCTGGTGCGGCGAGCGGACAGGTGGTGTTCGACGCCGACCTCGCGGAAGAGCTCGGGCGAGCTGGAACCAAGGTGATTCTGGTGCGCACGGAAACAACGCCGGAAGACATTCACGGCATCGTCATGGCTCAGGGAATTCTCACGAGTCGCGGCGGGATGACCAGCCACGCGGCGGTGGTTGCCCGGGGAATGGGGAAACCGTGCGTGTGCGGATGCGACGATTTGGTCATCGACGAAGCGTCGCGCACGTGCAGACTTGGCGGACACACCATCGCAGAAGGGGACATTTTATCCATCGACGGCGGGTCTGGGCGAATTCTCGAGGGAGAAATCAAGCTCGTCACACCGGAGATGTCGGAAGCGTTTGAATGTCTGATGAAGTGGGCGGACGATGTTCGCCGGCTCGGCGTGCGGGCCAATGCGGACACGCCAGACGACGCCGCCAAAGCACGTTCCTTCGGGGCGGAGGGCATCGGATTGTGCCGGACGGAACATATGTTTATGGACGCAGACAGGTTACCGGTGGTGCAGCAGATGATTCTCGCATCGTCGCTGGATGAACGGGCTCACGCGCTCGAGCGCCTATTGCCGATGCAACGCGGCGACTTTTACGGCATTCTCCAAGCGATGGACGGATTTCCGGTCACCATTCGCCTGTTAGATCCACCGCTGCACGAGTTTCTCCCCAACATGGAGGAACTTATCGCCAAGCAGGCCGAGTTGAAGGCGACGTTGATGTATGCGCCGAGTGACGATGCAAAGCTGGCGCTAAATGACGTCACCGTTTTGCTCTCCAAAGTTCGTACCCTGCACGAGATGAATCCGATGCTGGGACATCGCGGCTGTCGACTGGGACTGACCATGCCGGAAGTATACGAAATGCAAGCGCGCGCCATTTTCGAGGCGACCGTAGCTCTAATTCAAGAGGGTCGCAATCCTCGTCCGGAGATCATGATCCCGCTCGTCGGACACGTCGAGGAGCTGCGGCGAATGCGGGAATTGGTGGAGCGCGTCGGGGCGGACGTCGCGCGCGACGCAGGTGTGGATTTGTTGGTGCCGATTGGGACGATGATTGAGGTGCCGAGAGCGGCCCTGACCGCGGACGAAATTGCGCCCACGGCTGATTTCTTCTCGTTCGGGACGAACGACCTCACGCAGACGACGTTCGGTTACTCTCGTGACGACGCGGAGGGCAAGTTCCTGCAGTGGTATGTACAGGAAAAAGTCTTGCCTCAAAACCCGTTCGCCTCGCTAGACAGAGAAGGCGTGGGTCAACTCGTCGAGATCGCAGGGCGCAAGGGGCGCAGCAAAAAAGTCTCGTTGAAACTGGGGGTTTGCGGCGAGCATGGGGGCGACCCAGATAGTATCTCCTTCTTTCACAACGTGGGGCTGAACTACGTGAGTTGTTCACCGTACCGCGTACCTGTGGCGAGACTGTCTGCTGCACAGGCCGCGCTGTCTCTGTAGTGGTTCCGTTACGCCGTGCACCAATCGGGTCATCCGCCCATACGATGCAGAAGTCAACCAGAAGAGGAGAGGCGGATGGCATGCTCACAGCAGCGCATTGGGTGTACTTGACAGTTGTCGTTCTCGTCATTGTCGGCATGGCACTTCGACGAGGCGTAATCCCGCTTTGTATCATCGGTACAGTGGTGATGGGATGGGTCTATTCGCACAATTTTATCACCGGGTTAAAGGTGCTGTTTAACGCCACCATCGCTTCGGCAACTACGCTGTTGGGGATCATCCTCATTATCGGCATCATGATCTCATTGCTTCGGCTACTCGAATCCATCGGTGCCGATCAGCTGTTTTTGCGACCGGTTCAGAATTTGTTTCGTGGGCCTGCATCGGCCTTTTGGGGAACTGGCCTCGTAAAGGGGATCATCGCTGCCTTTGTGTGGCCCACCCCCTCGACTACGAAGGGGTTATAAATCACTACGTAAATCCACCTTCACGGAGCCGTCTGGGAACACCCAGGCGGTTTCGACCATTGTGCGAATTAGCTCTCGTCGCTCAAGTGGGGTGGCCACATTCCACGCCGTTTTGATACTGATAAACTCATCGAGGCGGATGGGCGAGGTTTGCGCAGCGTGCGCATGGAGCCGCGATTTCAGTTGATCCTCCGTTCGTGAGAGGTCATTCAGTCGGTCGCGAAGGTCCTCTGCGGAAATGAGATCTCGTTCATAGGCGTCCATCCACTTGCGGCGACGCGCCTTCATCAGGGTCAGTTGCGATTCAATCTGCGCGTGGTCTTTTTGCTCCACTTGGGGTGGATAGAAGTTATTTTCCAGAGCCGCGTGTACCGTTCGGTCCAACTCGTCAATCAGTGCACCTTCGATGACGTCTCGTTTCCACATCTTCATGTCGCACGTCCGAGCATGCCGGCGCGTGTTGCACATGTACCCGTGATAGGGCGTGACTCGGCCGGACTTGCCTGCTTGCTCCGTTCTTCCCACCATCGGACCTCCACATTTTCCACAGCGGAGGATGCCAACGAGCGGATGCACCCCAGTCCCTGTTCGCGGTCCCCCAGTACGTCGCTGTTCCATCAGCGCTTGAGCACGACGCCATTCGTACTCCTGAACGATTCGTTCGTGGTCGCTCTTGGCTACAATTGGCTGGTAATTCGCCGCCTTGTTACGAGGTTGATTTCCATATCGAACGTACCCGCAGTAGACAGGATTCTTCAGAATGGCGTTGATGACCTTCATTGACCATTGGTCAGATCCGCGTGGTCGCGGGATGTTGTTTTTCGAATCATTGAGGTACTTGGCGAGTCTGGACGTTCCGTCGCCGGCGAGATAGCGGTCAAAGATGAGGCGAATCACGGGGGCCTGCACGGGATTGATGGAAAGTACGCCATCTTTGAGGTCGTATCCGTACGGCGGCGTGTGACCGAAATACCTGCCCTGGCGGACCATTTCCGCTTGTCCGAACCGAACCCGTTCCCCTAAGTTTTCACGTTCCCACTGTGCGAGCGCCGCCACGATGGTGATGAACAATCGCCCCATGGCCGTCGTGGTGTCGAACACCTCGGTGGCCGATTTAAAACCCACTCCATGCCTGTCGAAGATCTCCAGGAGTTGATGAAGGTCGGTCACGTTACGCGTGAGACGATCCAGACGATAGACTAAGACGACGTCTATTTTGCCAGCTTGTGCGTCGTTTAACATGCGCTCTAACTGCGGACGGTGCACGTTCTTAGCGGAGAACCCTTCGTCCGTGTAAATGCCTACAATCGACCATCCCTGTGATTCGCAATACGAGTGAAGTCGATGGAGCTGTGCATCGAGGGAGAATCCTTCCTCAGCTTGCACGTCTGTCGAGACGCGTGTGTAAATGGCTGTGCGCATCGTCGCCACCTCTAGTTTCAGGGCGTCCTGAAACGTCCTGGAATCGAAGCAATCTTCATATTTTACAGGCTTGGTGTTTTACTCATGACAACCGGGGGCCCGTGGCTATGCAATGATCTGGCAAGCGGACAATCACCGTCCGCATAAGCGTGAATGAGGGGGAGACAGATGAGACCACAACCCATCACGATTGAAGTGCGCGGCGAGTTGACGGATGACCACGCCAAAGCGGCTTTGCTGATCCTCGAGAAGATCTGGGACCGCGTCGGCAGGGAGCAGGGAAAGCGCCTGGTCGTTGCGAACGGGGAAGGTAAATCTGGTAAGGCGAGGCAGGCATCGCACCGGTCGTCTCACGCAGTCGACGACAGATAGTCCAGTTAGACCTTTACGACTTTACGAATTTCGCATGCGCCGGCTTTGTGTCCGCATCTCTGCGCACGATGCGAGTATTCGGAATATAGTTACAGGTAGGGACGGACCGCGACGTCAGACATCGTGCAGGGGGAATCTGGATGCCAAAACCAATTGCCGTACTTCAAGGCACCTTCGTCAATGACCTGTTCTTCATCCCGCTGACAGTGAACGGCCGGAAGGTGCGTCGGGTCGTTGTGGATACGGGGGCGTCCACGCTGATCTTCAACGGGGAAGTGGCCCGTCAATTGAGATTGCCGAATCTTGGTGCGGTAGGTGTGGCTGGCGTCGGTGGCGCAACGCACGCCTTTCGATCCAAATGCAATGTGAGAATTGCATCCAGGTCGTTCCGGAATGTACCTTGCGTAGTGATTAAAAATCTCTCGAAACCTGGATTGTTAGGGCTTAAATTCTTTCGCGATCACCACTTGGGACTCGCCCTCAATCCGTCCGCCGAAACGCTGAAAATTTATGCTACAAGGACCAAATGATGTAATGTGACGGTCTTCTACGGATACCTGCGGATATCTATGGATAATGGAAGTGTGTTTGCGAAATATTATTTACCCCGGGGATGTTTCAAATGTAACCGCGTCTGCTGATGGTGATGACCAGGCGCGGTTTTTTGTGTTTTCCACGGGGATGACTGTGCGCGATTTCACAACTGCTATGTAAAATCGTCATGATACATAAGTTCTCCTGCCGATGGTCAAAATGAATTTGGAGATTTCTTTAACAACAGGAGGAGCGAAATGAACTGGCTCAGAACGATTATTCGCTTTATCGTATCGGCATTGGTGTATCAGTTTGTGGCGTTTTTAGTGCCCGGGTTTCGCATCGCTAACTTCGGGTCAGCCGTCATCGCAGCCATCGTCGTTGCGCTGATCGGATGGGGGATTGAAGCCTTATTTGGGCGGACGCGAGTAAATCGCTTCGGACACGGCATTATTGGCTTTATCGTCAGTGTCGTGATCCTGTATGTCGCCCAATGGATTGTTCCGGGAATGAGGGTGACGGTACTTGGAGCCATCATCGCGTCGCTCGTCATCGGAATCATCGACATGATTCTACCGGTGGAGAAGCCAGGAGTTGCGTCCAATCGGGAATAGTCGTGTACGATGAAGAAACGCCCTTGGCCGCGTCTGGAACCACAGGCGCGGCTTTGTCGTGCCCGCGCGGCAAACATCGTCCGTGTTTTGAGCACGGTCAACACCATGATGGTAGGCCCCATGTTGATGCCCATTGCCGTTCGGGCGGGGCTCCCGGTCATCGGCGTGGCGATGGCCATGAACCTGTTCGGTCACGGGATTGCGTTGTCTGGTGACTTCGTCATCCAAGGCGCTCCTAAATTGACGAGCTCAGCCGCTGGGGTCACTGTGGGTCAAATCATTCACGCCAGCATTCCGCTCGTCATTACAACGGGTGTCATCGCTACGGTATTTGCATTCCTCAAACTTCGTCGCGATATCGCGAAGGGGGTTCTCACGACGCCCAAAAAGATGGAGCTCAAAGAGACCATCGTGGCGTCGCCTGCTGCAAAAATTGCAGCTGTACTCGTCCCACTCACGTTTGTCGGCACCATCGTGACCACCATTACGATGGGACTCAAAGGCGATGATGCCACGGCGTTCATCGGTGGGGTGAGCCTGTTGTTATTCGTCGTCATCGCATTTTTAGAACATCGTAATCAGGCACACGTAGCCGTGATGAAACACGTACAAGATGGGTTTACGTTTTCCATGAAAATATTTGCGCCAGTGATTCCGATTGCTGGATTCTTCTTCATGGGCTCACCTGATGTCGCGCCGCAAATTCTTGGAAAAGGTGCGCCGGGATACTTGTTCGATCTCGGCAAAGCCCTCGCGGCCCACGTTCCATTGTCGATGGTCACGGTGGCCATCATCGTGGTGTTGGTGGGTGTCATCGCTGGACTGGACGGGTCGGGATTCTCCGGGTTGGTCCTCGTGGGGACGCTCGCTCAGGCCCTTGGGACGCCTGTTGGTGCCAACATTGCCGTGTTGGCCGCGCTTGGGCAGATGGGGTCGGTGTGGAGCGGCGGTGGCACGCTCGTTCCCTGGGGCGTGCTCGACGTCGCAGGCGTCACGGGTGTCAATCCGGAGGAGCTCACGAGGCGGAACTTTCTCCCCGTGATCTGCGGTCTCGCCGGTGCGACGGTCGTGGCCATCTTCATGATGTAGTCCATTGGTCGCAACGCTGCGTAGTATGCGACCACAATACCTCAAGGGGCTGTCCCAAAGTCAGTTGTACTGACTCTGAGGCGGCCCTTTATGTGTAGAACTTTGCACCAGGATAGATCGAAATCTAGGGCAGAAAATACTCCAGACGTCACAAACGCCGTCGCGGGGGAGGGAAGCACATGGTTGACCTTGGGGAGGTCAAAGAGCAGTTGACACACGTGTTGGACCCGGAAATTGGGATCAACGTCGTGGACCTTGGCTTAATTTACGACATTTCCGAACCAAGAGATGGGCAAGTGAACATCAAAATGACGTTGACCACGCCGGATTGCCCACTTCATGAAGGATTCTTGGATGCCGTCGAGGGCGCCGTGGCACCCGTGAACGGTGTGGAGTACGTCAAAGTCGATGTCGTATTCGATCCGCCTTGGACGCCGGATCGGATGAATCAAGACGTGCGCAAGCAACTTGGAATTCAGTGAGGTGCGCGATCGTCATTTTGGGGAGGGAAACTAGATGGACGTAAACGTGAAATGTAGTGTGTCAAACTGCTACTTCTGGAAAGAAGACAACAATTGTAGTGCACCTGCCATCATGGTGACCGTGGACCAAAATGCGCAAGCCAACTTCAACGAAGAAATCGCCGAGGAAATCATGGTCGACTTGGGAAATACGCATCGTGCACCGTCCTCAGCCAACACCTGCTGTCACACGTTTCGCCAAGTGTAATCGCTCGACTTCACAACCGGTTGCGCGAAGGGCCCCGTTCGGAGTGAATGGGGCCCTGTTTTATGTTTCACGAGGCGCAACTGCCCGCGTCTAAGTTCTACGCGAACCTTGTGGACGTATGGGACGCCCGTGCGGGCCGCGGGATTTGAATCTGCCGGACAAGGCATACTATGTGGGGAAGCAAACGGGAAGGGGAGGATGTCTGACATGCTGTCTGATGAATCATTGACTGATTTAATGGCGAATGCTGCAGTGATCGCTTCCGTCGGTGTAGTTTCCGATCCTGCCACCAAAGGATACGCTGCCGCCGCCTACCAGCAGTCGCAGGGATACAAGGTGCTCCCTGTCAACACCTCACGCGATATGATATTGGGTCACATCACGGTCTCCTCCGTCGCCGATATTGAGGAACCGATCGACATTGTCAATGTCGTCGCTCATCCGCAAGAGGCTCCAGCGATTACGGATGCCGCGATTCGCGCGGGTGCAAAAGCCATATGGTTCGAGCCTGGCACGCAGAACCACATCGCAGCAGAACAAGCTCGCCAAGCCGGATTACAGGTGGTCACAAATCGCTCTTTTGAACGCGAGCATCGCCGTCTCATGTCCCATCATTAATGCGATTGAAAACACTTGGCGCCGTGTCGGCGCCTTTTTCGATGGCAAAAGAGTTTCACCAACGCGTAGTTTTGTGTTACAAGAGTGAGGAGTCTAATCATCCAGGGAGGCGACTGACGAATGACTCGCTGGACCGATATACCACGGAGGTTTGCCGTGGGCCTCAGGCCGTGGCAAATTGTTTATATGATGTTCTTCGCGGCATTTGGAACGTTTGCCAACTTGTACAATGGGCCCGATGCGTGGGTCCAACTGACGAGTGACGTGTATTTATTGACGAGTGTAGGGTCCTTGTTCGTACTGCTGCCCAACTTTCGGCGAACTCTATTTCGGGACCATGATCCGCTGAGGGAGAACCACCTGCGCGGCAAAAAGCTCGCCAAACTCGGCTGGAGATTGTATCTATACCTGGTATTACCCGCATTTTTCATCGCGTTGGTGCAGACATTTAGTGCACTCATCAGCTCCCTGATCAGCTTCGGCCAATCGAACGTCCCTGAGCATCCCGGCTTAGGCGATTATCTCGTCGCTGTTTTTGCGGGGTTGGAGGAAGTGTGGCGCTGGAGCATGATCGGTGCCGTGCTCGTGGTCTTGTATGCATTTTGTCGGGGACTTTGGCATCATGCCTTCGTTCGTGGTATCGCCTTCACGCTGGCCTTTGTCTTGAGCTCACTGTCGTTCGGAGCCGGCCACATCTTGGAGTTCCAGACGCATCGGGTTCGGGCTCTGTTCCTGTTCAGCGGACTGGGCGCTCTGTTGGCTTTGATGACCGTCGTGACAGGAAGAATCTTACTGATCATGTGTGTGCATATGTTGTATGACGTATGGGTGACCTATCTATCTAGCTCAAGTGGCCACGACGCAACACTGGGGCTCCTCATTTACATAGCACTACTGGCGGGGCCAGTCGTCACGTTATTGTGGCGCCGCCACATCTTTGTGCGACCAAACGCGTGGTAGCTGATGTTTAGGGGGAAAGGGAGAGTAGAGTGAGCGCACTGGCGCGTGCATCTCGCTCACTCTACTCTATGCTCATCGATTAATCTTCCCAATTTTGGATCCCCACATACCTTAAGAGGACAAAATTTTTTAGACCAAAGATTGTGCACGAGTGCCGTGGTTACAACCTAGACGGCGGGAGAACAACGGCGTCACGAAATTTTCATTTTTGACCAGCGCACAAGATCCGCGCAAACCGTTTAAAGATGTAGATGTGGCGGGCTATCTCCACTTTACAGGGATGATCGCGGCCTTAATTTGGGGCTGGCGCAAAAAACTTTATTGGTTAAAATATAGTATGGTGAAAATAAAATTTTTGAGTGGAGGCTCTAATCCGTGGCAAGTTCATCAGAAACGGTACAGAGAACTAATCAAATTGTCGGCCGGCGCCGATGGTGGGCGTTGGCGACAGTCATGTTGACGATGTTCTTTTCTTCGATGGACCAGACCGTCGTATCGACCGCCATTCCGACCATTGTATCGAAGCTAAACGGCCTTAATCTGTACTCCTGGTTATTTAGTGCGTACATGATGGCATCGGCGGTCACGGTTCCAATCTACGGTAAGCTCTCCGACGTGTTCGGGAGAAAACCGTTCTACATTTTCGGCCTCGTGATGTTTGGCGTTGGTTCCGCCATCTCCGGCCTGTCACACACGATGCTCGAGTTGGTTATCGCGCGCGGAATTCAAGGAATTGGGGCCGGTGCGATGATGAGTATGCCTCGGGCCACGATTGGCGATATTTTTGATCCCAAAGAACGCGGTCGTTGGATGGGCGTCATCGGAGCTGTCTTTGGGCTCTCAAGTATCATCGGACCAGCACTTGGCGGTTGGATTACAGACTCTCTGTCTTGGAGATGGGTATTCTATATCAACTTGCCGTTTGCCGTCCTCGCATTGATTGGCGTCATCGTGACGTTGCCGCGCGTACGGGCGGAACATCGCGTACAGGTGGACTGGTTTGGTGCGCTCCTCATGATCATCGGACTCATCCCGATTCTACTTGGGTTCACGTGGGCGGGAACGAAGTACGCGTGGGGGTCGTCGCAGATCATTCTTCTCTTTGTGGTAGGCGTCGTGCTCCTTGTTCTGTTCCTTTTGTGGGAACGCCGTGCCAAGGAGCCTGTGCTCACACCGACGCTGTTTAAGTCGAGAATCTTTACGATGAGCTTAATTCTCGGCATCTTTATGATGATGGGCATGTTTGGCAGCATGATGTATTTGCCGACCTACGTGCAGGGCGTCATTGGGCTCAACGCGACGAACAGCGGCTTCTTGTTGTCGCCGATGATGATTTCGTTTATCGTCGCGAGCGTCATCTCCGGTCAAATCATGACCCGAACGGGCCGTTATGTCCGCCTCGCCAATGTGAGTTCGGCCATCATTATTGTCGGCTTCATCCTGTTGGCGACGCTCAACGTCAACACGCACTTCTGGTCGGTTATCATCTACATGGTGGTTCTCGGACTTGGTATTGGAGCACTCATGCCGCTTCTCAACGTCGCGGTGCAAAATGCGTTTCCATATGAAATGATGGGCACCGTGAACTCAACCCAGCAGTTTGTAAGTTCTCTTGGCGGCGTCATTGCATCACCCATTTTTGGATCCGTCCTGAACAACGGATTTCAACACAAATTGAATGAAACCATGCCTGCACAGTTGAATGCGATGAAATCGACGCTGAGTTCCTTAGATCCGCAGGCACTGCTCACTGCGCAGGCGCAGCATGCCTTGAAGTCCAAGTTTGCGAGCATGGGCAGTGCGGGTCAAACCCTGTACAATCAATTGATTCACGCGGTAAAGGTGTCTCTGACTACAGGTGTACACCACTTGTTCCTCGTCGGACTCATATTTGGGTGCCTTACGTTTATTGGAACATTTTTCTTGCCCGAAGTTCGCTTGAAGGGAAAAGAGTACTTTGCGAGCAGCGACAGGGCGTCGGGAGATGCACCGATAGGACAGAAGCCACAAGTGGAGTGAACGCTCAGGATAGGTTCGTGTGGAGATATACAAACACTTAACAAAAGTTCAATGGGGGCTTGATGTTGGTCCGTTACATTTGATTCAGACATTGGGTCTGCCTAACGCGCCAATGCTTCCCCTTTCAGTCACTTCGGGTCGTAACAGAGTCGTCTTCCGATACCCTGTTACGGCCCCCTTTTTTGTCCGTAAGAAGCATCATCTGCTGACGTGGCGTTGCAGCCACTGGTCGAACTCTGTGGCGACAATGCGTTCACCAGTGATATCAGCGGCCTCAGGGGACGCTAGAAAGACGATGGGACGGGCCATAACGTCTGGGGAGAGAATGTTTGGCATGGAATCGTACACCTCGCCGTACTCATCCGGTAACATGCCCGTACGCGTAGCGCCTCCTGGCAGGAGCACGTTGACCGCCACTCCACTATCGCGCAAATCTTCGGCCATAATGTAGGACAACGATTCTGCCCCGGCTCTGGATGGGCCATAAGGTACGAATCCTTTTCGGCGCATCGTCTCGTGGTTCATGGAAATATTGATGATGCGGCCATCCCCCTCTTTCACCATCATCGGCGCGAACGCGCGAGACACGAGAAAGTATCCGGTCAAATTCGTATCGATTAGGTCCCGGAACCCTTCCGGAGACACCTCGTAAAACGGCTTTGGATCGAACAGGAACTTTGGATTGACGGTGCGCATCCCGATACCCGCGTTGTTGACGAGGACGTCGAGTTTCCCCAACTTGCTGGTCACCCAGTCCTTTGCCGCTTCGATACTCGAGGCGGATCGGACGTCGATAGATAACTCGTGTGCGTCGAGACCTTCCTGTCGAAAACCTTGCACCACATTGGACAACTTTTGTCCTCCACGCGAGGACACGGCCACTGTGGCACCTTCCTTGAGCAGGGCATAGGCCATGGCATAGCCTAATCCACTCGATGCACCTGTGACGAGGGCGTGTATCCCAGACAGTTGATGTTTGGCCAAGTCAATCGCTCCTTCTGAGGTCTATTGTCCTCCAAATCGCTCCCCGATTCAAATCGAATCCAAGTCTAGTACACCCGTGTGGGTGCCTGAAGCAGTAAGCATTTTTCATGGAAGGAAGATTTTAAGGGGTGACCTCATAACGGATGTTCTGTACACTCGTCTCAAACGTGCGACAACCACGAGCCGAATCGTCGACTAGGTCGATGTACGGGGGATTTTTGGTCGATAGACCTGGGGTCAATCGCAACACTGCGACGGGTGGCTCGTCATCCGAACCCGACAACTAACCTCGGAGGCAAACACGAGAGGATGAATATGATGCGTTTGTCACGTATGTTTGTAGGTGCCTTTACAGCCGCTGCCGCTTGGGGTCTGACTTTGACTCCGGCGTTTGCCGCAACCAACACAGTAACCGTACAACCAGGAGATTCGCTATGGAAAATTGCTCACGCCCGTGGAATTTCCCTACAGTCCCTGGAAAGTGCGAATCCGTCTGCGTCTGCAAACCCGGAGGATTTATTGGTCGGAACGGTTCTAAAGCTCCCTACGACAAATGCAACAGAGAGTGCGACGACGAGTACGACGGCGCAACAGAACCTGTACTGGATGGAACACATCATCAATGCGGAGGCAGGCGGAGAATCACAGGAGGCACAGGTAGCTGTGGGCGACGTGATCATGCATCGGTTGGCCAACGGATCGTATGGTAACACGGTGTACGATGTCGTCTTCCAAATTGCCGACGGACACTACCAATTCTCTTGTGTTCCTAACGGTTATATCTATCAAACGCCAAATGCATCCAGTATCGCTGCGGCACAAAAAGTGCTTGAAACGCAAGATGATGAAGTCCCAGGCGCGTTGGTCTTCTACAACCCGTCGCAAACACCGGCATCCAGTTGGGTGCGTACGCAACCGACGATTACACAGATCGGTGATCTTGTATTCGCGAAGTAATCGGATGACTGGTCAAAGGAGCGCTCCCAAACAAGGGGGGCGCTCTTTTGCATGGAATCACCTGGGTTGTTAGCGCCGGATCAGCCAAACTGATGCCTCCCTTTGGAGTGGTGCAATGCCGTGCGCGGTATGGAACAGTGGGTCCTGTGTCATCCTGTGAGGAACGAATTTGATGACTAGGCAGAGGTGGGGGCCCAACACGTGTATACACTCTGGCAAATTATAGATTACCTGGAATCCAGCGATTATCGTTCGAACAAAGGAAGATTGATTGACGACCCTGTGTTTTTTAAACTCAGGGACATTGCGAAGGAAATAGACTTGGCCGCGGCGGATACCAAAGAACAGGAAGCTATTGATGAGTGTTGAGTATTTCTCGGAATGTATGCGAATAATCTGGTCGTGTAGGACTATAATAGAAGTGTCACAGGTGTGATGGTAAACGTGTTCTGCGACACCGACAGCGGTTGGATCAGTTGTTGACACCGTGGGAATTTGGGTGTACATTGATTAAGATACCAACTGCATGATTTGCTTCGATACATGAGCCCTTTTTCTCTGCTCGATTGGGTTTGAGAAATGGCTTTTGTGTAAATTGAAAGTGTGCTTTGGCACCATGGAGGAATTACTACATGCAACAGGGAACAGTTAAGTGGTTCAACGCAGAAAAAGGCTTTGGCTTCATCCAAGTTGAAGGCGGCGACGATGTATTCGTACACTTCAGTGCAATCCAAGGCAACGGGTTTAAAACGTTGGACGAAGGACAGGCTGTAGAGTTTGAAATCGTTGAAGGTCCAAAGGGTCCTCAAGCTGCTAACGTTTACAAGCTTTAATTAGCTGTTACGCCCATGCGGAATGATATTTCGCATGGGCTTTTTATTTTTATTGTCCCGTGACCTCATTCCCGTCTCCGACAGCGCCGTAGGCGGTACGGATGAAAGGGCTGCAGGTCAAAAAAGCGCCACAGAGAAGCCGAGCTGTTCGCTGCTCCTCAGTGGCGCTTTTTGCGTTCTGTGGGTGTTAACGGCTTGTTCGCCCGGATAGCGACTGTTCTGCGAAGGCCACGAGGCGCTTCGTGATCTCTCCACCGACACTACCGTTTTGGCGTGCGCTGGTATCCGCCCCGAGTTGAACGCCAAACTCGGACGCAATTTCATACTTCATCTGTTCGAGCGCACGAGATGCACCAGAAATCAATTTCTCGTTGTTGTGTTGCCATATTAGATGACCCCCTATAGGTTGATTGATTACAGTGTGCCTTCGAGAAAGCGTCTTATTCGTCATCTCGTGACAAATATCGACACGAATGTCGGGCGACTTCGATGGACTTTCAAGTAAATTTCAAAGTCCCCGGTATACACTGGTTCTCAGGAGCAAGTGGTGCTTTCCATGATTCACATTCCCCTTCATGCCATAAACTGTGGCCGCTGCTTTCGGCAGCGGCATATTTTTGTAACAGATTTCCACTCAAATAGCCGCCATTCCACTCTTTTGTAGCACGGGTGAAAGCGGCACGTTCGAATGCAAACAGGAAAATACGCTCTCGAATCGTTTATAAATTTCCAGATTGTTCATCATACATAACAGGTAGAGGAATCCAGAGGAGGGCGCGCAGTGGACCAGGAAGCAGAAAAGGAAATTCGGAAACTCGCCGACCAGGCGGCAAGAAATTTCCGTGCAGAGTTTGGTGAAGAGATGTCGGGTCTTCGGAATCAGGTGGTTCTGATGAAACAGATGATCCGACAATTGGAGAGGTCAGACGAGTCGCAAGATGAACCAGAGTCGGATTCGAACGACCTGTTGAAACAATTACGCGAGTTTGGTCAGATATCACAGCAGCAACAACAGCAGGCCTATCAACAATTGCAACAGTCCATTCAACAGGCGGTGCAACTGCTTGGTCAAGCGGTGAAATACCTTCAAACCAGTCAGGTTCTGTCGCAGATGAACATGCTCATCGAACAGTCTGAACAACAATTGAGGACCAATCAAGAACAGGGGAAGCAATTCCAGACTTTAGGACAACAATACATGCAATTACAGCAATTACAGCAAGGACAGCAAGGACAGCAAGGACAGCAAGGACAGCAAGGACAGCAAGGACAGCAAGGACAGCTCCTGCAGTAAGTGGTTCAAAGCCGTCGGGCGCAACATTGGCCGGACGGCTTTGTTTTTGCTTCTGACGATTCCGTCAGAACGAAGCTATCGAGCTGGCTCGGGTTCGACGATGTGAACCTTGACCCAGCCTCTGACGCTATTGATGAGCCAAGCTTGATTGGCCTTCCGAAGGTCGTCCAGTGTCAGGCGGCGTTCTTTGAGAATCCCGGACTCAATCAGGTCGTCGCGAAGCGTCCCCGCGAGTAATCCGGATTCCTTCGCGGGAGTCCATTTTTCATCCCCGATCTCCAGGACGAGATTCCCAATCGTAAACTCCGTAAGTTCGCCATGTTCGTTCCAGAGCAGCACGTCAAACACTTGTGGAAACATCTTTCGATGTATATCGTACACGTCTCGATGGGTGGTTTTGTGGTACAGGAACGGACTTGACGAATCAATTGCGTGCTTCGCTAAGACCACCGGCTGCGATGTCGTGATTTCCGCGCCCATCGGCGAACTCTCTAGGTGGATGTGCCCCTCGCGCGAAACCAGTAAGCGGACGCGGTGAGGGGGATTGCACGGTAGAGACTTCGCGTAATGCCGCAAATCCTTGAGGATTTGCGATTCGTCGCAGGGGAAGGCGAAGTACTCTGCAGATGCCCTCAAGCGACTGATGTGACGGTCTAATAGTCGATACTGCCCCTGCTCGTAACGAATGGTCTCCAACAGTTCAAATGGCTGCCAGCCCCCCGTCAGCGCCCGAGCTTTTGTCCAAGCCTCCTGATACTCTCCATGTGCAGTCGAATCCCACGTGATGCCTCCCCCTGTGCCATACACCGCCGTACCGCTGGTCTCACTCAATTGAATGGTCCGAATCGCTACATTGAATGTCGCGCGCCCGTTCGGCTCAATATAGCCCATCGTCCCACAGTACACACCACGCGGTTCGCTCTCCAATCGGGTGATGAGGTTCATCGTCGAGACTTTGGGAGCACCCGTTATCGATCCACACGGAAACAGCGCCGAAAAGATGGAATCCAAGGGGGTGCCGTCGCGAACATCGCCTTCGATGGTCGACGTCAGCTGAAACACCGTTGGATACCGTTCAATCTCGAACAGTTGTTTGACGTGCACTGACCCGGGACGCGCGATGCGCGATAGGTCATTGCGCAACAAATCCACAATCATGACGTTTTCCGCCTGGTCCTTCTCCGAGGCGCGTAGCCGATTGCGTTGAACGTCGTCCTCGGCCAACCAGCGCCCCCGTGGAACCGTTCCTTTCATTGGGCGCGTGGTGATTTTTCCATCGGCGACTTGAAAGAACAACTCTGGGGACATCGATACCAATTGGCTGTCTCCGGTGTTCACATAGGCTGAGAACGGTGCCTGTTGCGTCGATCTCAGCGATTCATAGAGTGCGAGCGAATCGCCGTGAAATTGCGTGTGAAGGCGCATGGTGTAATTCACTTGGTACGTTTCTCCACGTTCGATGGCGGATCGAATCGAGTGGATATCATTGTTGTAGGTTTGTTCGTCGATGGAGGGCATCCAGTCGCCGAGATGGTAGTCCCCATGTGGCGCCGGTCGCGACGATGTCGGTTGTTTGAAGATGCCAAACCAAAGCAGTGGGCCAGGGGAGGTTCGATGCGTGCGGAGGGCGGGATCGAACGCAGGAGCCGCCTCATAGGCGATGAATCCAGCGGCGTAAAACCCTTGTCGGACAAACTCATCGACTTTGAGAAGGGCCGGTCGAACATCGTCCACGTGAAACGCTTCAATCACTCGAGTTGGATTCGTAAATACCAATCCGTCGGTATCGCTCAGGTGTTCGAAATCAAAAAGCAGTACGGGAGAATTGTCCCTGTCTTGTGTCAAACGGAGTCACCTATTCCATGTAGGATGGAAACAAATTTGATAATTTTTTGAGGTGTGTTGATTATCCTATATTTAGGACTTTGCTGGCGCGAGTCCACCTTTCACATGGGGGCCATTCCGAAAGTCATCGTAGGTGACTTCCGGGCTGGCCCCTTTCAATTTGGGCGGGCGCGCCGGTGCTCCCGGCCGCCCCCAGAGGGTAGTTGACATGGTGTTCCGTCAGGTGCCATCAGGCGCCACTCCTGCGATAACACCACACCCAATCCATTCCGAAAAGGAACCCCTTTTACTTCGACCAGCCGTAAATCACCGATGTCACATTTCGAAATGGGGATTGATCTCCGCCGATTTGAACCCACTTTCCGTTCTGATACTGCCAGAGGCCGCCCAGGTCGCCGCCGTCGCACGTCAACGTGCCGGATGGGGACCATTGAAACGACGGGGCACTCGCGTCCCGGTCAGACGGGGAAGTCTTGTCCCAAATGGTGACCCATTTCCCCGAGGTCAACTGGTAGATTTTATCCGTCGTCGAATCACTGACGGTAAGTGTCCCACTAGGAGACCATCCGAACTCGAGGATGCCATGTGTCGGACTGGCGGCCGTCGAACTGCCCAAACTCGTCCATGTGCCGTTTTCGAGTGCAAAGAGGCCCCTCGACTGACTGGTGTTCCCCGAGATCACGAGTTCGCCTTGTGGGGACCACCCCACTTGCGCGACCGTGTCGATGGGGCTCTTTCCACCAGGCTGGCTCCACACGCCATTTGTGTACTGCCACACGCCATGCTGGCTCGTGGCTACCGTCAGGACCCCCTTTGGCGACCACGAGACCTGTAATGTGTCCGCAGCAAAGGGCATATGTGCATCATCTAGATGTTTCCACTGTCCTCCTGTGTACTGCGAAACGGCCGTAGATCCGTCCGAAACCTCGGACGTGACGGTCAGCACACCCGCAGGTGACCATTGGATGGACTCAATGTACCCAAGGGATGAACTGCCTTGGACGAGGTGCCAATGCCCTTTGGAGGAGTACCATATCCCTAGGGTCTGACCGTCGTCAGCCGCGGCGTACAGCGTGTTGGTGGGGGACCATGCGTGCACACCAATACTTGTGTCTCCATTGATAGATACAGATTGCCAGCCTTTGTCATACTCCCACAACGACGACTGATTGCCATCGAACATATTCCCATCACTGCCGATGGTGGTGGCCGTCGGAGTTCCGTTCGTGGAAAAGTCTAAAGCGTGGAATGGATCAGAGGGCACGTTGTTTGTTGTGCTAGGTGGCAGGTACACCCACTGTCCAGAGATATATGCGTATGCCGAATCGTTGGCAGCGGCCGTCAAGGTTTCCTTCGGAACGGTAGCAGGGGGCTTCGGCCCCGTTGTTTGCTGTGCTTGACTACCGCAGCCGGAAAGCAGCGTTGCGATGACCGCAGTCGACGCTGTAGCCAATGCGAGATGAAATCCATGTTTCGGCATGGTGATCCTCCGATAAATCGTAGTATTGTAGTGCCTGACAGCCTTATATTCTACATCACTTTTCCTACCGGCTAGAAGCTGTGTGACCCCCGTTCGTGCCCGAAAACGGCGGTTGCTCATGATTTGTTTAAGAGTTTGGCATTTAAAGGGATTTGTGATCGAGTCGAACGGCTTTCCGCAGTTGATGGACAAATGGAGGATCGATAAGTCAGGACGACCGAAGACAGCCGTCCTTACGTGGGGGTGCGATTTGCAACTGAAGGATGGGAGAACTGAACTTCCAGGTAGTGAAATCGGTTATATGCGCGTCCTGGGCAAAGAACTGTTCAGATGAGAGCGCCTCTATCATTTCCGGGCCAGGGATTTTCGATTGTCGGCCATGGGCGGTTGTTCAAACCAGCCGTGTTCAATCATCATCTCTACGCCATCATCGGCGTACAGCGCTATTTCGCTAAACAATCGACCGTATGCCAAGGTTAAGTCGCGCCGCGGGGAGGCTCCAATCGCAATCCCGTAGTCTCCGATGCTCTCCGCTGTCGTGGCGTTGATGTGAAATAGCATCAGCTTGTCTGAAAATGTTTGAGTCGTCGAATCGGTGACGCAGGTATCCGACAGCGTTGGCGCGGGAAGGTCGTCACTTAGCAGAACATCGGTGAAGATTTTCAGATGTTTGGTGGCCAATTCCTTACCTCGTTCAAAATGCTGGCGAACTTTCGGTGACTTTGCCACTTGCGCGAACCCGATAATGAGCCACTTTCCGAGCACGTTCTTTTGAATGTTCGTGTGCAAGTGCGTGATCTCGAGCGCATTCAATACTCGGCACTCGGCGTTCACCGCGAAAGCCGGAGAGAAAACTCTGTTTCTTCACAAAGTCCACTTTGTCCGGCATTGAGATGATTGGCGCACGTATGTACACGCCCTTTGCCAACATGAGTGCGACGCAGTTGTCGTATAAAATATCCATTTCGCCGATGCAGGAAGAAAAGTAGCGCCGAACATCCTTCCGCGTGGATGCCGACTTTGCGAGCGCGTATACGGTCAAACTGGTCATCGCTGTGGTATAGAGATAATGGATGTAAAACACGTCCGTAAACAAGCGGGGGGCGTCTAGGTTTACGTCGTCGTCCGTAAACCCTTTTGGAACGGGAAACCCTTCTTCATTGAAGAACTGTGCCAGCGTCTCGACATGCCCCCGCGACTGACTCCGTGCTTGCTCCAGAATGAGGCGGATATCAGCATCGTCGATGTGCCGCAAAAAGTGGTTAAAAATGCAGATGGACGCCGTATCGGTGATGTACGCGGTCCAGAGATATCCCAATTCTGCGGATGTCAATTGAGCGTTGTGTTCCACGGTTTCACTCCCAGTCAATTGTCGTTGGGAGTATGGTTACCTTCATCCAGTATCTCATTCGCCTGCCAGCGTCCTACTCTACCGCAACGTTGTAAAACTTTGATTAGAAAAGGCTGAGAAAGTCCTCGAGGTCAATTTTTCCAAAGTAGTCCTGGATGTTGACATCACTCATCGCAGCTCGGATTTCGTCATAGTCGTAGCGACATCCGATAAGCCTGTTCTCAACGTCCAGGATTTCTCCAATACCAAAAAAGTCGCCATAGATTTTACACGCTTCAATGACGCCGCTCTTAATCGTCATACGGATATCGATGGATCCGATAGGGAATCGCCTCGAGACTTGTTTGTTGAACTCTGGAGATTTCCCAAAGTTCCAGTCCCAACTGCGGTACCGCTCGTTTGAAATCCGATAGACATTTTCCCAATCCGATTTCGTCAGTTGGTATTCAGGCACCTGTGACGCAGGGAATATCGTGTGCAACAGTGCGCTGCGAAACTCATCGAGGGTCATGTCTTCCCGCAAGTAATCGCGGATGTTCGCGACGCGGCTCCGGACGGACTTGATTCCCTTTGATTCGATTTTGTCGGGCTTGACCTGTAACGCCTTTGCGACATCGTCCAGGTTGACGTCAAACATCAACGTACCATGACTGAACATGCGCCCACGCGTCGTGAATTGGGCGTTCCCCGAGATCTTTTTATCTCCGATTTGCAAATCGTTGCGTCCAGTCAATTCTGCGTTCACACCCATAGCCCGCAACGCTTGTACCATCGGTTCTGTAAATCGACGGAAATTGCGAAAACTGTCTCCGTCATTCTTCGTGATAAAGCTGAAGTTGAGATTGCCTAAATCGTGATATACCGCACCGCCCCCGGATAAGCGCCGGACGACGCGGATATCGTTCTCCCGAACGTAGTCGAGATTGATTTCCTCAAATGTATTCTGATTTTTGCCGATGATGATGGACGGAGCGTTCGTGTAAAACAGCAAATACGTCTCGTCAATATCGAGATTCATGACAGCGTATTCCTCAATCGCCAGATTCAACGAAGCATCTGTAATCCCGCCATTGTCGATATATCGCATCAATTAACCCCCGTTTATTCCTAGTTGCGGCGGCTGCTATGACCATTCGTCACCTCTGTTTACCCACCACGGTATTGAGTATATACCGCCGTTTGCGCGATGGGACAGTATTGCCGGACACTTTGCACAAAGGTCGGGGACCATCGCAAGCCAGTTGCCCTATTCCGCGGGCGGCCTTCGAGGTACAATATCCAACAACGCGATCCGGTCGCGACGTCGCTAGATATCCGCCTATCAGCTAATCTTGTAGCGTAGGTGGCTATCTTCCACGCCCGTCGTCGGACGTGGATCATCTTTACATATTCATGATGTCGGCGAACAGGGAAATTTCGGGATTTGTCATGGCTATGGCAATGGTCCGCCCCAGCAAAAACATCGCTGAGGTAGAGGTGAAGAGCGTAAAGAAAAAACTTAAGGACAAGGGCTTTCGCTCGTGGTGTAAATCGCGAAGACGTCTATCGGGGGGCCGAGGAACTACAGGTAGTACTCGACGAGCACATCGCATTTATCATCGCGGCATTGACCGAGATCGCACCGGTTCTTGGACTTGCCGGTACACAAGCGAACGAGCGCTAGACGACAAAGCCTGAGTGTACCTCGCCATGAACCATTCAATATTCGTCGCCAGTCCGAGTGCAGAGGCGACTCCCGTGGGGGATGACAATGCAGATCCGCGATTCAGTTATGGACGATTTACCGTTCTTGTTGGAAATCTACAATCAATCTGTGAGGAACTCCGCTGCGACATTTGATTTGGAAGAGCAGACCTTGGCGCAGCGAACGGAGTGGTTTTCCCATTACGGCGGACGATACCCACTCATCGTAGCACAGGTGCAAGATCAAGTGGTCGGATATGCGTCATTGTCGAAGTTCCGAGAAAAGCCCGCGTATCAATATACGGCCGAATGCTCCGTATATATCCATGACAGGTTTCACGGCCAGGGAATCGGAAGAGCGCTGATGAACGACTTATTGAGCCGCACTTCAAAGCTTGGCTATCACTCCATCGTGGCCGGGATCACAGATGGCAACGAAGCCAGTATGAGACTGCACGAATCCCTCGGATTTCAATATGTGGGTTGTTTACGAGAGGTTGGTTTCAAATTTCAACAATGGCAGCACGTTCACTATTACCAATACTTTGTTAGGTGAATCTGTGCTCAGAGGACACCCAACGTCTTTCCCGTTCACTCGGTGGGTGTCCTCTGGGTGTCGAGACTGTACAAGCAGTCTGCGGTCGGTTTGCCGGTTACGATAGTCGCGTGTTTATGATGCCGAGAAATTCGGCGTGCACGGCGTCGAAAGGTTCCTGCGCGCGCCACGCGGTCAAATCGATGTGCAATTTGTCGAACAGCCATTTCATGGAGGACAGGGCGTCTTGCCTCGTCTCATGGTTGTAAAACATGTCATACTCCGTGTTCCATACGACCCATTTGTACCACGTGTTTGTTTGCGTGATGTACCAAACGCGATCCCGCTCGAACGCGATACACTCCGATGCCTCTAGCAACTTATCCCACGTATCGAAACCCAGGTGATTGGCGAAGTTCAGGTGGTTCACAGTACCACACTCCCAGAGAGATCTTTTCCAATGCGAGGGATTTTATGTCGGGTGTTGTACGACGAGGTCCCATGCATAAGGTAGCAGTACAGAGGCCGACCGTCGTGAAAGGAGCGAGTTGAGCAGATACCTTGACGGCTGAATCGCATGTGGGAGAGAGATGTAGTGCTTGTATTGGATTGCGTCTTTGGAATCGTTGGGTACGTACTTACAGGCATCGCCTTTTTTCGGTTGAGTAAATTGGCGGGCCGCGGGGATATTGCCTGGTTTGCTTGGGTGCCGATTCTATTCGCCATCCTCCAACTCCGACTCATTCATAAGAGCGGTTGGTGGATTCTCATGTATCTCGTACCGATTGCAAACATCGTATTTGCGATTATTTGGCAAGTCAAACTCCTGCACGCTTATGGAAAACATGGCGCGTGGGTTCTTTTCGCCATATTCTTGAGCATTGTGTACTATATCATGTGGGTCGTTTGGGCCTATTCCGACAGCACCAAATATCAGTTGGAGTGACTGACAAACTCCCCTGTGCGAGCGCACGGGGGAGTTTCGTCATGAAGCGGTGGCGATTAGATGTCATAATCGAGGACAATGATGTCTTGTCGGCCAATGTCCATCGTAAATTGAACAAATTCCTGATGCTTCGGATGTGGGGTGTAATTCGCGAGCGCAGCTCGGTCCTCAAATCGAGCCGTTAAGCCTACCTGAAACCCCTGATTCCGGCCGGAGAAATCGCGGCCCGCCACGAAATCCACAATTCCTGGTATTTCATTTTGCAGCGCGCGTGCCCTGCGAATGCACTCATCGAGTTGCTCGTCCGTCGTCTCGGGACCAAATTTAAATATCACCACGTGTTCAACCATTTTCTGACCTCCCGCAATCGAGATAAAAATACCATACATCAAGATTTCCATTATGGCACCCTGATTGGAAGGCCAGGCGGCGAGACCTGGTGTGAGGAAGGTAGGTGAACTATCCGGGACTTTTTCAAAACGGATGGGCACGACATGCGTGAGATGGAAAATAACTTCTGAAAAATTAGGGAGCGGATTCAAACCATATTGATATTTGTTCCAACCAGCCAGGCCATGTCGCAGTTGCGATTTCCGATATGACTTGGATAATCGGCACGACTTTTCACCTCGATGCATATGAGTTGCTGGGGTACACGAACAGACGATGACTCGGGAGCCTCCAAAGGCAAGGAATCCTCTGAACGCATCAATTTCATCGGCTAGGACTATGATGTGTCGCATCAAGGGGCATTATACACGGAGTTCAACGGATGAAGGCGATAGGCGCTCCCTGGTTGGCACTTCGTCGACACATTCAGCGCGTAAGTCATTCACGTTGACAACGTGGTGCAACTAAGTATACAATAAATTTGAATACCAACTGCATGACCTGTTTTGATGCTTGAGCCGTTTATCCGGCCTTGGGTCGGAAAGGCAGCTTTTGTGTAAATTGATAGTGTGCGTTTCGCACCGTGGAGGAATTTTTTTGCAACAGGGTACAGTAAAATGGTTCAACAGTGAAAAAGGCTTTGGCTTTATTGAAGTTGAAGGCGGAGACGACGTATTCGTACACTTCAGCGCAATTCAAACTAACGGCTTTAGAACTCTTGACGAAGGTCAACGCGTAGAATTCGACATCGTTGAAGGCCCGAAGGGTCCACAAGCAGCGAACGTTGTTAAACTCTAATACTCGATGGTCGACTAAGCCCATGCAGCTTGCATGGGCTTTTTCTATTTTGTGTGGTGTTGGATGTGTGGTGTTGGACTTGGGCGCAGTCGTGGGCCCGCCTCGTCTCTGGTACTCTGCTCCTCAAACGAATAGGTTAAATCCTTGTCGGTTAGACGACCCTACTGATGAATCGGAGCGATTCGTTACAAGTCGACTTGCGGCGGAGGGGATCACGTGGGCATTTTGAGTGGAAACCCAAAGGACGAGCCGATGCACTATGGTGAAGTGTATGGCTTGTGGGCTTTCCTGCTGATTCTTAAGGGACTTTACTCAATGTACCAGATCTATGTCAATCACGCCGGAGACACGGATTTACGCAAATTTGTTGAGGACATTCTCAAAAGTATTCATGAACATAGCGAACAAGTGACTGAGGTTTTGAAAGAAAACGGCGTAGGACTCCCGCCATCTCCACCTGATCAACCGAAAGTGGCACTGGAGAGCATCCCGGCCGGCGCCAGGATCATCGACCCTCAAATCGCCGCAAATTTAACTGCCGATGTGGCGGGATGTTTGGTCGCGTGCAGCCAGATCATGGGCTCGAGTATACGTGAGGACATCGCGGTGATGTTTGGAAAGGTTCATATAAGTTTCGCGCAGTACGGCATTCGGCTACTGCGAATTGTCAAAGCAAAGGGGTGGCTTGTAGCCCCACCTCTGCACAGAAACCCACCGAGATAAACCGCATCTGTAAAGGACAGCGGTGATGGCAATGATTTGCACGATGAGAAGTGAGGAACGTCAAAGTTCATCGAGGGTTAGATGAACAGCATAGGTCGTGCGTTGCGGGTGTGCTTTCAGGCCCATGTGGACTGGCTCCAACATATCCTCAAGCCGGAACGCATCGTGCGCGAAGTCATATATCAGCATCCCGATGGGCTGTGGGATATCTAATCCTGCCGCCCGGGCCATGTCGGCTGTTTTTAGACCCGTAGGTGCATGAATCGGCGCCAGCTTGATCACGCATTCTGTTTCGGATACGACTTGAGCGCGTAGCGGTTCCCAGACGGTAATGACGTGATCGGCGAACAAGAATGATGTGGACATTGCGACCCTCCAATACATACTGTGACACCGGCTTTGTGCCCGGTGGAAATCCGATTGAGGCAGGCAAGTGGTCTGTCCGGCCTATTATCTGTGATTTCGCGGTACAATATTGCTATCGCTCCGGAACATCGCACTCAGGCGGACCATACATATGGAGGAAGCGAGAAAATGGTGGCTATGTACGATCCTCTGGCGGTGATGAACATGCGCGAACGTGTAGCACTCGTACTTCTAGGTGCCGTTTGCTTTGCCTGTGTGTTGTTTCTTGCGTTTTTGGTCGTCCGTTTCTTCTTGTTCCTGGTCGCATTGTGTTTGGTCGCCGTGTTGTTGGCGCTGTTCTTTCAGGCATGTCTTCCAGCATTTCGTCGAAAAAAAACGTTCCGCAAATCGAAGAGTCGAAGGCCCCGCAGATAGTCGGGGCCTTTTTATATCGTGCGTTGTTATGGCGGGGCGGTCGCAGCCGTGGCTCAGGCAACTGTTCTGGATGGATGAGGAGTCCATCACTCGTGGATTTGAGACAACTACGCCGCTCTCAGAACGCCTTGGCGATGTCAAAAAGTTGTGTGGAGAGGGACTCCAGTGCCTCGATGCCGGCCATCACCTGTTGAGTAGCTGCCGACTGTGTTTCGACTGATTTTGCATTATCTGCAATTTGCCTTGTCACTTGTTCCGTAGAGACCCGCATTTGCTCCAAACCGGATTCAATCTGTCCGACCGCCTGTTTGGTATGATCGGCCAGTTTGCGGATCTCCTGAGCGACGACTGTAAACCCGCGTCCGTGTTCTCCTGCGCGTGCTGCCTCAATGGACGCGTTTAGCCCAAGGATTTTTGTTTGGCTGGAAATGTTCTGGATGAAATCGACGATGTGCGACGTGTTCTGGGCTTGTGTTGTAGCTTGTTCTGCGCTTTGCAAAATCGTCTCGTGTGAGCCGGAGATCCGCTGTGTTTCACTCGATACATGTTGAATACTCGCGGAGATCTGTCTAAAGGATTCGACGAGGTTTTCGGCAATGGCAGAAACGCGATTCTGCTTGTCCAGACTGGTAGCCATTCCTACGGCACCAATCGCCTTTCCTGATTGGTCTCGAATTGGGACTGTCATCGTTTTAAAGGCGGTGCCAATCACGTCCTCGGGAATGATGCCTGATTGTTCAGCATTCAGATGTACTGCTTCATAGAGACCATCTCCCGGTTGAAGAGCGTACCCTACGTGTCCGACACGAATCGTTTCTCCCGGTCTGAAATAGAGAATTTCCGTGTCATTGGACACGGAGAAGGCCACGTCCTGGTTGCTCAATAAACGGTCAATCAGCGGTGCGACTTGAAGAAAACAATCCAAGTTGTTCAGTTTTATCACCCTCGTTAGGGCCTGTCCGGAAAGGGGGCACCGGTCGCTAGTTGGACGAGCATCCCGCCGTCCTTCACTTTTGCGACACCGTGTCCCAGGGCAAGCCTTTTTGGTTTTTCTATCTCAAGACAAGATTCGACATGATTGCGAACGCTCCTTCTGGCGCGTCGGATCGAACATTTGTCAGGAAATCGACATATATATCGGGAAAGGGGAGGGATTTACATGGCCGTGGCTATCTCGATGATGCTCTTGGGACTCATTATATTAACAGTTGTGGCCGTTGCGCTCGTTGTCATATTGGCACCTGAGGCGCGCGCCATCCGGTCGTGTTTCATCGTCCTTCTCATCGTCCTTGCGTTGGGAATGGCAGGAACGGGGATAGACGGGATGGTGCATGCTATAACCTAACAGCCTTGTCGCCACCCCAATTCACACCTGCTGCGGCGGGTGTTTTTTTTGTTTCTGGGAGCGTTCCAGCGTGGGGGTCATGCCGACGGATCGCACGCGTGCACGAACGTCGATACTCAGGATATGATATGATAGGATGATGTCGGCGTAGCACCTTATTTAGCTGCACTGATTAGGCATTGCCTCCTAGTTGGGGTAATATAGATTGAGCAGGAGGCGAAGTAAATTAGTACACAAGCAGAACTTTTGAAGAAGGAAATTGAAACACGCTGGAATGGTAAGGTCTATCCGAATGAATGCTCCACCGCGGAGTACGACATTCATCGAGGGTTTAAAATATCCACTTCTTTAAGACATGGCGGATGTATCTGGACCCAAGCGGACATTGAAGTCTTGAAGGAACTTGGCATCCTGATTTGGACTAGCGCCGAGAATGGATTCAAGCGAAATAAAGGTGAGTGAGCCCGCTTCGGCGGGTTTTTTAATTTATTTTATCCGAGTTCATCGCATCAGAGCATCAAGACGCCTTACTCTGCACCGTCGCCTTGTGCGCCGATTCGACCTGCCTATCTGTGAGACCCTCTTGTTACTCGGGCTGGACACGATGTCGTGGCGGAAGCCAAAAATGGGGTCGAAGCGATTCACATGTTTCAGGAGTATCGTCCGGATGTCACGACGATGGACATCACGATGCCAGAAATGGATGGCCTAGCGGCGCTTCGCTCCATTCTCAAAATATCTCCGGAGGCGCGCATTATTGTGGTGTCTGCCATGTGGCAATGCATGCCTCTCCAATCAGCGACGGAGATCGGCGCGAAAGCGCTCGTCTTGAAGCCGTTTGAAGAGGAAACGCTGATTCGTGAAATATCGGCGTGCGTCAATTTGTAAGATCACGCTGCCCCCTCACTTCTGCAGCGTGGGGGCAGTGTGCACAGCTCAGTAGTAGTACGGATAGGGCCGTGACGGAGCGACCACATTATATTGTGAGAAATCAGTAACGTTGCGCGTAATCTGTGGAAACGAGTGCTGATTTATCAAAACGCGGTGAAGTCGATTAATCGTAACTTGCGGATGAACGTACCGCTGCACCTGCGCAGCGTAGAAATCTCTGACTCGCACGTTCGGTGGGCAGATGTGTGTTGGACAGTACATAAGCAATTCCCTCCTAAATTGAAATGGATGTGGCCATTGGGGTTGCATCGTTCTATCGACTGCGCCAGCTTCGCCTATCGCTGGAACGAAAGGATAAACCGAACGAAGTCGATTAGGAATACCACGGCCCACTGCGTGCAACCGCCAAATACTCCTAAGAGGCACCCCCCTTTGCTGCGAGTGCTGTAACGTATGAAGTCACCCTCGTCAGCGACGCGGCTTATATCTCTATGACCGAACAAGCAGTCGCGTGGAAACGTGATGAATCGTTATCCGGTCGAAATATAATGAAAAATATGTGGTGCGAAAGTACAGGAAAACAGTTTCAGACAGTGCACTTCTCACAATTCTTTTAAAATTATTATGAATATTCGAACGTGTAGGAAATCGGATTTTCGCGCGTAATTTGTTCAGGTGTCACAATCATCCGATAGGGGGAAACGTTTATGAAGAAGCGGTACATGACTACGAATGTAGCTATACTGGCAATCCTGAGTGTATCCGCCATTCCGGCAACCGCGATGGCATCTGTGGCCACCTATACTCATCCAGGAACTGATATTACAAACCTCCCCAATACTCCTGTGGTTTCGGCTGACCACACTGATTACACCCACCCCGGTGTGGTGATCAGCAATGCGCCAAGGCAACCGCTCACACCAAATTCCTCGTTGGCGCCCAATTCCAAGGGTGTGGTCAACTATGGATGGTCGGCATCGAATTGGTCGGGTTATGCAGTGACAGGTAGCACATACAACGACATCACCGGCGATTGGGTCGTTCCGACGGTGTCGGAGACTAGCAAGAGTACTTATTCTTCAACTTGGATAGGGATTGACGGCTTCAACAACAGTGACTTGATTCAGACTGGAACGGAACAGGACTACGTCAACGGGAAAGCTCAATACGACGCCTGGTGGGAAATACTACCAGCGGCCGAGACCGTCATCACCACGATGGCTGTCTACCCTGGTGATCACATGACGGCGCATATTCACAACAATGGCAATGGCACTTGGACCATCACACTGAACGATACGACGAGAAATGAGACGTTCTCCACTACGAAGTCCTATTCTGGTCCGGGCACGTCGGCTGAATGGATTCAAGAAGCACCTGAAATTAACGGGAGAATTGCTACGCTCGCGCATTACGGGGAAACGACGTTTGACCCAGATACGGTGAATGGTGTGAATCCAGGGCTAACGTCCTCAGACAGTGGATACATGGTGCAAAATAACGTAACGGTGTCCGTTCCGTCGAATCCTGATTCCGACACGGATGGATTCAACGTAGCGTACGGTTCGACGCAACCTACGCCGCCTCAATCCTGATCTTCTACCGGAAATACTGGGATCTCGAAGAGCAATGCGATAGGCGTTCGGCTCAAATGGCGGATTGACTTGGTTCCACGGACCTCGCGCGATTGGATGGGGCGCTCATGTCGCCCCATCGATTCGTTCTCACGACATGGTGCCTGTATGTGCTCGACGCGGTTGACGATGAACACTTCACAATCACTTAGGGCGCCTCCCTGCCATTCAGTATCACAGCATCCCGATACATACCAAATGCTCTCAGCTTACCTTGAAGCATGGTGCGTTCACCGCTCGGTCGAATGGAATCGACCTTGTTCGAACGCGAGGTCAGTGGATGTTTCGCTTCTTGAATCGGCCTCCGCGGACTTCCGCGACCGAGCCAATCGCAAGAAATGCGTTTGCGTCGATCTCTTCCACGAGCGTCTTCAGTTTGGCCTCTTCAAGACGCGAAATCACGGAGAACACCACCTTTTTTTTATCGCCCGTGAACGCCCCTTCGCCCTGTAGGTAGGTCACTCCGCGCCCCAAACGGCTCAGCATCGCATCGCCAATCTCACGATACTGATCGCTGATAATCCAGATGGACTTCGTTTCTTCAAACCCGTTGATGGTGACGTCGATCATCTTAAACGCGATAAAATACGCGATGAGAGAGTACATGGCGTGATTCCAACCGAACACGAACCCGGCACCGCCCAAGATGAAGACGTTGAAAAACATCACCACCTGCCCGACTGACCACGGAGACTTCTTGCTGACCAAAACGGCGATGACTTCCGTGCCATCGGAGGTTCCCCCGTTGCGGATGATCAGCCCGACGCCTATGCCCACGATAATTCCGCCAAATACGGCAGCCAACGAGTTCTAAGATTTAGAATCGCTATGTACGCGGGAAGGAGGATTTAATGGGAGCATCCTTAACATGGAACGGATGATCGCCTCCAAACGAGCGAAGGTCGTTTCTGTAAAGCTTTGACTTTTCACACTCAAACCCGACTCGGGATGGACCAGAACTCGCTGGATGCTTTCTTCGTCCATTTCGATGTTGTGGTGCCGGATCACAAATTCGATCACGTGCAGAGCATGTTCAATGTATTTCGCGGATTCGTTAAGAATTTTCGGCGATAAGTCAAACTTCACTTCCAGAAAATGGGCTTCCAGTGAGAGCAGAGTGTCCGAAAAACGGTGCATCGCCGTCAACAACCCCAAAATGGCGTATGGATCCTGGGAATGTTTTACTGGCTCGTTCATGGCCTGCTGAACTGCTGCGACTGCATTGGTGCGTGCCAGTCGTGCTGCCTGTCTTTTCGTCTGTAGCTGTTGAGGGTCTTCTTTTTGGCGGCATACGGATAAAACCGTTTGGAAATACGCACGTTGCGCATGAGCCAAATCCGAAATGACCACGTGGAGATTTCGGTTCTGCCAGGACGGCCAAAGGATATACGCGGTAAAGGCCAGACAGCTTCCAATGACGGTAGCGGCTAGACGGGCCGTCATCGCCACAAACGGCGGCGTCTGCTGGAAGAATGACAACAGAACGACGATTTCCCCAGTCAATGCACAGGTGAACAGTGCATAGTTAAAGTTTACTACCGTGTACATCGCGCAAGCATAGAGAACGATGAGGACAATTCCTGCCGGATGACTTCGACCTGAAATATCGATGAGCAACGTTGCAACAAAGATCCCGACAATCGTGCCGAGTATTCTCGCAACGCCTCGAGAAAACGTAGCCGTAAAATCCGGCTTCAGGATGATGACGGTCGTGAGCGGCAACCAGTACCCGTGTGGCAGCGCGAGAATGCGGGAGATGATTAGTGCGATGGCCAACGTGAAGAAGACCCGAACGGCGTGGCGAAACGTGGTCGACCTCAGTGTGAAATTGGCACCTAAAGATCTGAATGTCTTCCTTAGTGGGGACAACGCGGATGAGCGTTCGAGTGTGATGCCAACTTGGATCAACATGTGATCGGCGGCCAGAGCATGTTGCAGATCTGTGATTGTAGTGTAGATGGCCTGAATATGCAAAATCGCCTTCGCTGACGTTGGACCGGTTTCCTGTTTGAGAGTCTCCCACACAATTTTCAGCGGGGTTACGTCACACTCGGATATTTTCTGCACCTGAGTTGGATTTTTGACCACGTGGGCGACCTGCTCCAAGACGAGCGAAACCTTTGACAGTCCATCTTCAATTCCAGTTGTCTGTTCGTCATGCGGTTGGTTGTTCTGTTGTTTGGCAATCCTCGCTAGCGCGACTACATACATCCGAATCTGTTCTGCAGTGTTCATGAACACTCGAAGTTGGTGATGCATAGGCCGCTTCATATACGAGTCGCCCAAGGCCGTGTCCGCGTCGAGCATCGCGGTTGCGACCTGTATATCCGCTTTTCGCGTGTGTTCAACCGCGTATTTGGATATGGCCGCGTACACGTTTGACACGGCCCGTGATTCTGCACTTTGCTCAGTCAGGGCATCGGTGAGGATCATCAGCGAGGTCTGAAGGACTCCGCCAGCTACGACAAATCCCGCTCGATACATGGAGTGCACCGGATCCTGTGGGTAGGTAGAAATGAGGATGAGGGCATTGGTTGAAAGTAATCCCACTTGCCCTGCTTCGGCGCTGACCGCGACCATCATGCCTGCAATGAACCCGCTCAGCATGACTGTGACGACGATGAGCCAGACGATTCCACCCGTCGTCGCACCGATGAGCGTGGCAATCCTCATCCAGACGGTCGCCAATAGCATCGTTCTCGTCCGCCTTCGTGCGGTTCCGCTCATACCCGCAAACCCGGCGACCAGCGCACCAACGGAGATGCCGACGCCTGAGAGGGTGTGCTGGGTCACCAGACCGATGACAAGGGGAATTACGACTCCGATGGCATTGCGGACACCAGCAAGTAGCAAAAGTTGGCTCGTGTCTCTCGCCGTGAGCGTATTGAGGCTTCGCAAGGTCCTTCTTCGCAACATAATTTCCGTAGGCCGCCTTTCACATTCCGTAGAGGGTGAGCGCAACTGATTCTACAAATGGAAAAACAATGGATAATCGCTCAGATCTCTCCTGTGTAGGAAAGCCTCCAGTTGGTCAGCGTGCCTCTCCATCATAGTATAAGAAAAAGCACACAGAAAGCTCGACATGCGGATCCTAGTGCATCATGCCCTCGGCACTTACAGCGTTGCGCGGTGACGGGCAGTCACAAAGCACAGGTGTGGTTGCGCTTTTCGAAGTTAATTCCCTGCCTTAAGGCATACGTATTTAGCGTGGGGGATGGAGATGGATTGGGTAACTCCTGTGATATCCGGTTCGGCTGGTATCATTGGCGCGTCGGTGGGCCTCTTTAGCAACCTCATCAGTTCGCGTTCGCAGCGTAAATTGAATGAAACAGACCGATTGCAAAGAGTCAGGGATGCCAAATTCATCGTCTACAACCAGGTATTAGACCTGAATGGACGCGAACCGATTCTCGAGCCTGGCAAGGGGCGTGGATGGCGTGCAGAGCTGTATCTCAGGCACGTGCGTCCTGTGCTGTTCAAGAATTACCATCTGCTTGGAGCCAAGGTGAGGAGGCAAGTGCGCACGATTGATATTCACCGTCAACGCAAGCGGTGGGGGCTCCTGACAGAAGAAGACGATCCCGATTCGTTAGAGTACATGTATTACCTCAAGCTGATGGAATTGATTGAAGAGGAGTATCAGTCATTTACGTGAACGTCGACGTATCAAGAAATATGTGGGAACTATGGGTGGTCCGGTACAGTCTTTCATGGTATTGACAACTGTTGAATTCACAGATAATTTAGTGGAAACGAACAGGTGGTGGGACGCGTGTTCTATTGCTTGAGGTGCGAGCGTCTTGTTCCGCGGCAGCAGGCTCAATGGGTATACCTTACGGGATTTCGAAGGATAGGAACTGAGGTGTACCACATCGGCCGATGCGGGGACGATTGTTGTACAGAGCGAGTCAAACCTAGGAGCGTGTCCGAGTAATCCCTGAAGTATTTTGTAAAAGGAAATTTCCGGATCAATAACGAAGTCCCCTGTATTGGTATTCACAGTGGAGGCTTCGAATCTTGGGAAAAAAGTTTCGTGACTACGACCCGAACCAACTCATTCTACTACCACCGGGGTTAAATGAATGGCTACCTGACGGCCACCTGGCGAACTTTGTCAGTGATGTGGTCGATCATATCGATATCTCCATCATTACAAAACAGTACGAACAAGAACTGCGAGGTTTTCCCCCGTACCACCCGGCAATGTTATTGAAGATTCTGGTTTACGCATATTGCACAGGCATGTACTCTTCCAGAAAGATCGCAAAGGCCTGTCAGGATGTAGTGGCGTTCCGAGTCCTGTCCGCAAATCAGTTCCCGGATTTCCGGACAATCAGTGATTTTCGGAAACGCCATTTGGTCACCTTCAAAGAACTTTTCTTGGAAGTCTTGAAGATTGCCCAACATGCAGGGATGGTTAAGCTCGGGCATGTATCGCTGGATGGCAGCAAGATTCGGGCAAACGCATCCAAACATAAAGCGATGAGTTACGAGCGGATGAAGCAGCAAGAGCAACGACTCCGCCAAGAAATCGCCGAGCTTACGCAGCAGGCTGAACGCACCGACCATAGTGAAGATAAAAAGTACGGTAACACCATGGGCGATGAACTCCCTGAAGAGTTAGCCCGTAGAGAGACCCGGTTGGCAAAAATTCAGGAAGCAATGTCCTCTCTGGAGAAAGAGGCCAAGGAAAGAGTGGAACAACAGCAACAGAAAGACGAACAACAAGACAAGAAGGACGATGACAACGGCCCCACCAACCAGACAGGCGCCAGGAAACGCGGTCGTCCACGTAAGGAGAGTCATCTCGCAGGTGTTCCGGAGGACAAGGCTCAACGCAACTTCACGGATCCGGAATCTCGCATTATGAAATCGAAAGACGGCTTTATCCAAGCATACAATGTGCAGGCTGTCGTCGATGAAGAGTACCAAATCATTGTTGCAACAGATGTTATAGACCACACAAATGACCACGGTGTCCTGCGTACAATGGTCGAAATGACGGCGGAGAATACGAAAGCGACGATGCACAAAATCTCATGTGATGCTGGCTACTTTGCCGAAGACGACGTGACATGGCTTCAAGAGAAAGAAATTGACCCATACATCGCAACAGGTCGTCAAAAGCACAATGAAGTGCCTGAGTCACCGAGAGGACGAATACCGAAACACTACACCATTAAGCAACGTATGACTCGGAAACTAAAAACAAAGAAGGGCCGTGCCGTCTACGCGAGACGCAAGGCTATCGTAGAGCCTGTGTACGGTCAAATTAAGGGTTGTCGACGATTCGACCAATTCTCACTTCGAAGCCTTGAGAAGGTCAGAGGAGAATGGTCGTTAGTTACCATGTGCCATAATCTGCTTAAGATATTCAAATACGGTCATATAAACTGGGCAACGTGCTAAAGATGGTGCTTAACCGACCAGTCCCCGTCTAATGAAGTAAGTGCCCATGGGGAAAGTCACCCATAGTCGAATAAAATATGGAACTGAACTCAAATGCAGAAAGTCTAAGCCGCAATACTCGGACACGCTCCTAGACAAACTGATGCACATCCAGCACAAGCGACATATGACTAGGACAATCCCTCATCCTTCGGTCTGGGGATTTGTTCCATTTCGGTGATGCACGACATGTATTTGTTACGACGGGTCACCGTCTGCAGTTTGCGCCAACCTGCACGGCGCTATTTCAACTGCGTGACCCGCGTACATAACATCACGAAAGCGGGCCGACAATTGGTCCGGGTTTTTGTGTCGGCGACTCCCAGGGGCGACGAGTCCCAAGTAAATCGGCGAGTTGTTTGTTGCGAAAGCGCCTTGCTTTACGTGCCTCAGCCCGTTCAGGAGCACCCTGATGCAGAAATTGCTCTTCTTCCGTCTCTGGGATGACCTTGGGAACTTGAGTCGGCTTTCCATCTGGCCCGATTGCTACGAACGTCAAAAAAGATGTCGCGCAAACGGCTCGTTCGCCCGTGCGTAAGTCCTCGGCCACAATTTTAACAAACACCTCCATGGAGGTGTTGTGCGTCCATGTTACAAATGCTTCGAGGGAAACTTCGTTATCTACTTTAACCGGTTGCAGAAAGTCCACTGAATCGGTCGACGCGGTCACGACAGGTTCTCTCGCGTGTTTCATCGCCGAAAGTGCCGCAACGTCGTCGATGTGAGCCATTAACCTTCCGCCAAAGAGCGTGTTGTGGTTGTTGGTATCTGGTGGTAAGACATGGCTTGCCTTAAACGTTCGCGACTCCCTTACGTAACGCTCTTCGTTCATCTCAGTCCCTCCATGAACATACGTTTTCTGGATAATCCGGGTCATTGGAAATATGTTCAGGTGCTGCGTGATTAGGACGATTTTGTTGAATATACCATCAATTCGGCTGGGGAGAAAAGAGCACAATATAAATGGCCTCTCTAATTTTTGAATTGTGTGTTCAAATCGTGTATAATGATGCAAAACTGAATCGTCTTCGCTGAATCCCGAACAGGGAACGGGGGAACCAACTTTTGGGGTGAATCCAGCCGGAATGGTTGGTAGGGCCACCTCTTCGGCCCGAATCCGACAGCTAACTCCGTAAGCGTGTGAGAGGAGAGTGGATTTATGCTCACTTACATGAATCCGCCTTGATTCCCACCCCATCATAAAACAGGGGATTGCGTATCACGTACGATTGCGCATTTGGGATAAAGGAGGAGTTACAGGTGGGTAGAGATTCTGAGGAAAGAAATTTACGCGGCACAAAGCAGCACTTGGCCTACATGATGTGGCAAGAACATCTGTCTGGTGAATTTCTACTTTCGTCGGTGGTGGAGGATTCACTATTGTATACACTTAATCACCATGAGAGCAGTCCAGAACTGTCGACAGTGGCAAAGCGCATTGCAAAAATATCTGTTCAAACGGCTGCAGAAGTGATTTGTCTTACTGAATCTACCGTTCATGAGTTGGTACGAGGCGTCATGAACAGTATGCTTCGCTTAGGCGGCAATCCTGTGGAGATCACTTGGGCAGTGGCCGTGGGAGCCTGGCACGGACTGAGGGACGTTTCTAAAGACGGTGGTGGCCGGAGGTTTTTACATGCGATTCGGTCCGGAATTTCGAGGGCAGCAGAAGACATGCAGCAGTTAGCCCACGTTCAAAACAATGGAAGTCTGTTGAGTGCACCATCTCTCTGACTTAAAGTCCCTGACGTTTACCCTTTACACTTCCCTGCCCAACTCGTCGCTGTGTTAAGAAACTTTGTGTTAAGAAACGTGTTGATGGTCACACCACCGCTCTTCACAATCCATTGGCGGGGTGGGGGCGTCTAAGGGGTTCAGTTGAGTCGTCGGGTGCACGTACGGAAGGACCGCCGAGTGGCGGTCTCTTTTATATGGGGTTGAACTTTTAGGGCAACCGTGTTGGCGGGCGGTGACTCGATGGATGCGAATCACTTCCCGGTAGCTGCACGCTTTCGATTCGACCTTCGTCGCTTTCGCTTGTGACCCATCTCGTCGTTCGTACGCGATTGGCTCGATTTAAAATTTATTTCCACCACTATCTCAAACACAAATCCAGCAAATCCCAAGAGTAGTGCGCCAATGATAAACCCGTTTCCGTATGTAAACAGTTCGTACGGATTCCAATGGTATTGCGCCGCGCCAAGAATCATTAAAACCGAGATGCAAACGACAGAAGTCACCAGCCCTCTCCACCACACATCGCATCACCTAGGTCTATGGTGCCTGGGACGACATCACCACATGCATCTGAGAATTTGAATCTAAACCTTAAAGAGTTGTCAGCAACAGGTCGTTTCCCGAATAATTAATAATAAACCGCATCCGTTTTGACAACACTTGAAAGAAAGGGGTGTTGAATGTGAACGAAGACGAGAAGTTTCCATTCACGATTGAACAGACAGTGCAACGTGTAAGCGCTCGCGAAGTCGATTCCGAATCCCTGACGACAATTATTGAAACGGAACAACCTACCACGGAAGAATGACGTTGGCCACCTTATAAGGGTGGCCATTCATCTGAGTTCCAGTGCGGCACGCTGCATGGTTCGCAGTGCCTACTACTTTAGCCACTCAAAAGTCTACCCACACACCGAAATTCAATGGGATTTCAATGAATCGTGGCTAACCTTCTGGAATGTAAGGCAATCCACATCACTAGGAGGTAGACCACATGAGGATGAAGACCCTGATTGCAAGCTCTGTAATGACCTTAGCTGCTGTTGGAACCGTCACCGCATACGCCGCCACAAACACGAATTCAACCACCCCCACGGCTTCGCATACAAACCACAAATTTCACCGCGGGGGAGTCGGTTCGTTGGAGTCTATTGCCAAAATCATCGACATTGACTCGTCGACGCTTCAATCTGATCTGAAGTCCGGTCAATCACTAGCCCAAATCGCTCAGGCCAAGGGTATCGATGAACAAACGCTGATCTCGGATATTGAGTCGGCGCAAAAATCCAAATTGGACCAAGCCGTTTCAAATGGGAAATTGACGTCTGCACAGGAGCAGCAAATCCTCACCAAATTGGACTCCCGCGTACAACAGCTGGTCGAACAAACAGGAGGATTTTCAAAGGGGATGGGAGGTAAGGCTTGGCTTGGGAAAGGTCGGCTGGCTGATCTAGCAACCATCATCGGCGTAGACCAGGCAACACTCCAGTCTGACCTGAAATCAGGCGAGTCTCTCGCCCAAATTGCACAGAGCAAAGGCCTCGATGAACAAACGTTGATCTCCGATATCGAGTCTGCAGAGAAAGCTCAACTCGACAAGCTTGTTCAAAGCGGGAAATTGACGTCCGCTCAGGAACAGAAGATCCTAAGTAAACAGGATGCTCGAATCACTCAACTCGTAGAAAATCCGGGCTTTCAAAAGGGCGTAAAAACACATCATTCGAAAAGCACGACTTCGACCACTTCAACGCAAGCCTCAAGTTGATCACGACTTCACGCGCTATTTGCTCACCCCCTATCCCTACCGGATGGGGGGTGAATAGTGAATGATACGCTATCCCGTAGGAGATCATGTCCTTCCCGAGCTACCCGTGGGGCTACAAGGTGTCACACCAAATTTATTGAAATTTGGGAATCCATGTTTTGGAGAAAGTGGTGTCCCACTCATCTCGTATGCTAGTAAAGTGTCAGGGTGCAATACAACTTCCGTCGCATGATTGCCCATCCCGTCAGTGAGCGGCTTACTGAGCCTTCAATGGTCAAATGCCAGGTATTCATGTCAACGTTCGGATATTCAAAGTGGTTTCTGACGTAAAACAGAAGGTTAGGTGTTACAGTCGGCGTGTCAGCCATCATCGGAAACTCAAGATTTTCAGAAGGATAGTAAGAGTTTGGAACCAGATGAATATCACGCATCCTAAAGTCACCTCACGGTACGAACAGTCTGCAGTTGTACGGTATTTCATCACACTTAGGGGTGGGAGTGACGCATAGCGAGTGGTGAGGCTACGTTCTTCGCTTATTTCTCCAATAGGTCGCAAACGTGATGAGGGCTCCTGAGATAATGACGATGCCCACTACTCCCGAAACGCCAATCCAGTGATGTGTCATGACCGCTTTCCTCCGCATAGTTGATGGTCGATAGCATTTGCGGATTTGAAATCCCTATACAGAAGTTACGGATGGGTGTTTTACCAGTGAGATCGTCTGACCATCGAGATGGTGCACTGGTCGTAAGCTCTTAAATAACGCGGTAAGCCATGGACGGTAACACCTTCTGGGATCGGCAAATTCGATTTCCACGTCGGCTCACTGGACGAGCGCGGACGATTGGTTCACCGTGTGACTCCGCACTGTAAATTACTGCCTTTGGCCTCCATGTGTCATTGAACGCATCAAGTGTGTTCAAACTATGTGAATCACGCCACCGGAGGAACAGAGCATGAATAGTGAAGACAGTCTCGACTTACTTTGGGCAAAGAAAACGGCTGTACAACAAATACAACTCACGGGCGCAACCGAAGTGACATTCGTCTGTCCATTTTGTTCGGAGGCGGCCTATCTATTCTTTACGGACGACGAAGGCTATACCTCGCACTGTTCCAACGGTTGCTTTGGCAAGCGCAGTCGTTGATCTCCATGTATGCATCGGCTAATCCGATGATAATTTCGGGACTGAATCGGTTCAGCCAGTCGTACTCACAACCAGAGGTTCAAACTGAGGGGGACCCGAGGCGACTTTACTTGCAGACTGAAACGCATGTGGAGGAAGCCAAAACGCTCACCTTAGTTCGCATCGTTGAGAGGCGAGGTGAGCCCCGGCGTAAATATTGCATTAGCGTCGTATCATCTGCTGTAGTTGTCTGTTTTCAGAGCTGGATCGCCGACAGACAGCTATTACGATGACTTTGCCCTGAAAGTGTGGCAACAAGTATCCGCGGAGTCCGACGCAGTGTCCTTGTGGTGTCCGTCCAGCATCCCAAACTCGACACTTGTGTCCATGTTCGCATGCTTATCTACGCTGACCAAGATGGACGATGCCACGCAATTGTTTCCTTTGGCCCAATATTCACAATTCGCAACGCTACACTTTACATCCACTTGCACTATACTCACTCCCGAAAAGGTCTTACATATAACATTGGCTTGCCAACTTCACAATATACTTCGCGTGTGGGGTGGAAATGACGGGATTGCGATTGGCGCCAGCACGTTCCGCAATGGGTCGGTACTACTTCGGTTGCAGTTGGTTTGCACGGAGAAGTGACGATGGCTATCTTTTCTATCGTGAACGGTTGGATTGAGCAGCGCCCATGGAGGATGGTAAACAATCGGGAAGAAGCAAGTAAAACCCCAATAACCAGGGGGATAACTGTTGTTTTTAGTCGAAAAAGCAGGATGAACCAAAACGCGACCCTCATAAAAAAGGGTTTCGCGTCCGTATGATATAAACATGGAAAACAAACCTGCACATAAATACCTGTAAGCGTAGGTAGGCAGGTTTGTTTCTCCTCCCAATGAGATAGTTTACTACTCTGTTGTCGAATGGCAAGAGAATTTTTTTTGTCCGTCTGCTGCTGAAGCATGGTAGCCATTGCACAGTAGATGTGAAACAGCTTCGCGCGGAGATGAGCCGAGCGGCGTACATGAAAATCAATGGTTGGCAGGTTTAGGCAGTCATTGACGATGGGGAATCCCCTCATGTTGGCTGCCATTTTTCATTCTGTACTTCATATGTCGTCTCTCTGTATCGGCATCTTTGCACCATACCATCTTCGGTGAGCTGCACACCATATTGGTAAGTCTCCATAAAAACCTCGCGTTCCGGCATGTCCCATAGCCTAAGCATTACATCACGTAGATTCGCGGAGCCGTGTCAAATCCATGAGACTAAATAAATAGATGCATCGTACACGGTTCATTGAGTGTCAAGACCAATGGTGCCTATAATGGAGCTGCTTGTACCTCTGTTTTAGTGTGCTCGCACGCCTCCCCTCCAAGGCTATCTGTGCGAGGAGATATTCACCTTCTAGGGTCGGTTTCAGAGAACACAAAAGAGGGTCGGCACAGGTACGCGCCGACCAGGTAAGCATAAAGGGTATCACGCGGAATGACATTCCTAACGCTACCCTACCCACGCTTTCACTATAGGAGGATATAATCAAAATTCCGTTGAAAATGGTCCCACTAGAACCATTTTCGTACTCACCCGCCCCTGACGAAACCCCGATATTATGAAACAAACCACCCGTTCGGGGGGGTGGTTTGCTTGGCATTAAGTTCTGTGTAGTCAATGGATAACTAGCACGGGGAATTTCGTGGACACCTTTCATTATAGATGCACCATGTGAAGTGAAGATGGAGACATCATGGAAATTGTATGGAGAATGCGTTTGCCCGAAGGATGTCTCCCTACATCAGAATTTACCCCGCCGTCGTGCGACGGTGACGCAGTTGCTCGACTTTCACATCCTTACGGGTGACTGTCAGATAGCCAACCATTACAAAGATGGCGACGGTCAGAACCAGACTGACTAAACCTTTGCCGGTTCCAAGTCCACCTGCACTACGGGGAACTGAGATCCAGTCAGCAAATGAGGCGCCCACTGGACGTGTCATGATGTAAGCAAACCAGAAGGCGAAAATTCCATTCAGGCGAAACAGTCGATAGCCTAAAGCTGGGATTCCAATTAAAACAGTGAATAATACCCCGGAAGCGAAATAGCCCAGGTGCATCGTCGTTGCGGTCATATCTCCAGTAGCAGTTCCGAGTGCGAATGTGGCCAATACGGTTGCCCAGTAAAACATCTCGCGTTTTCTCGTGGTGATGCTATGAATCGACAACGTCTTCTCGACTGCGTACCAGGCTATGAAGATGACGGTCAGTACCACAACAAAGAACGTCGTGCTGATGAAGTAAGGGATGCCCAAAACAACGTGCATCGCATCGGCCGTCATGGTTCCAAATATACTGACCATCACGACGACGAGCCAGTAAATCCAGGCGATGTACCTGCGAACGGAAAATTGGAGAATGAGAGAGGCCACTAGCCCTGCTCCTCCGAGTCCAACCGCAACAAATTGGTTGAGGTGATAGACTAAAAAGTCGGACGTCGCTTCACCCATTCCGGTCGTGAGCACTTTTGTTATCCAGAAGTATGCCGTAATCTCTGGAACTTTAACAAGAATTTGCCGCGCGTTGCGCGTGGGCGATAAGGATTGTTTCATGGGCGAATGCTCCTCAAGTGATCCGTTTTTAGAAGGACGACGATATGCGAGCGGGTTACAGGCAAACACAGTATAGCATCGCGTCTTGTCGGCGCGGATGCTCGAGACAAGGGAGGTAAATTGTTCGCGCAGAGAGGCTCACATACCATGTATGATACGTAAACGATGTGAAATTCCAATGGAGAGGGTGTGGTGATTTTATGGTGCAAACGGCAGGGGCAGTGCCCCCTTGTGGACTTGATGTGTTTTATAGGGCATTAAGATTCGGAAAACGGACACACCACGCTTGCGTATTGACCGCGTCGTAGGCGAACTGAGTGGGTTGACGAAATTGTACGCCCACCGAACCGTATCAGGGTATTTCATCTGAAGTCACGATGACATCCACCCGCAACTAGCGAACAGCGATTCTAGTTTTGGAACGGGTGGGCGGTCGGTCGCGATCATATCAATTGCATCTAAGGAACACGCGTTGAAAAAATAACAGGCATCCTTGTCTGAGAGCGCCGCAGTGACATCGTCCCTCCTCATTCTGGACTGAATGAGGGGGGACTGCAAAAGTGCATGTATTAGAAAACATGGCATCTGGCGCTCTGCGGCGGCTATATCTTTCCGGGAATCCTCTCAATTTCCAGGAGGGGGTGAGTCGACATCCGTGAGTAGAGCTTTGTTATCTACCTCTTTTTTCAACTTCTCGATGAACGCATCAAGAGCCATCTCGCCGAGGTCTCGCTGGCCGTACTTCCGAATGCTGACCACATGACCGGACCGTTCTTTCTCGCCAATCACAAGGGTATAGGGGATTTTTTTGAGCTGCGCTTCACGAATTTTGTAGCCAATTTTCTCTGAGCGAGCGTCCACATCTACACGGAAGCCGGCGGATTGCAACTTTGATAAGACGTCATTTGCATCTGGGACGAAGTCATCGGAAACGGACACGATACGCACTTGGATGGGAGCTAACCAACATGGGAACGCGCCCGAAAAGTGCTCTGTAAGAATTCCGATGAAGCGATCAACGGATCCAAAAATTGCTCGATGAATGACCACCGGACGCCGTCTCTGATTGTCTTCTCCGATATACTCCAATTCAAAGCGTTCCGGAAGCTGAAAATCTAGTTGCACGGTTGCGCATTGCCACATCCGTCCAATCGCGTCCTGAATATGAAAGTCTATTTTCGGACCATAGAACGCTCCGTCACCGGGATTGACACGGTATTTTACCCCAGATTCGTCAAGTACTTTCTGCAACGCGCTTTCTGCCTGCTCCCATAATTCATCCGAACCCATGGAGTCGTCCGGACGTGTGGATAGCTCGATCCTGTATGAAAACCCAAACACGCTGTAGATTCTGTCAATCAGACGGAGTACTTCCTTCAACTCGTTTTCAATCTGGTCCGGTCGACAGAAGAGGTGGGCATCGTCCTGTGTAAAGGAGCGCACACGCATCATTCCGCCGAGTGCCCCACTCAATTCGTGGCGGTGTACATGTCCATATTCGGCGATGCGAATAGGGAGTTCTCGATATGAATGTTGCTTGTTCTTATAGATGAGCATGTGCCCAGGGCAGTTCATCGGCTTAAGGGCGAAATCATCCTCATCCACCTTCGTGACATACATGTTCTCCTTGTAGTGAAACCAGTGACCTGATTGCTCCCATAGACGCTTGTTTAAGATTACTGGTGTCTTCACTTCGTTGTAACCTTGTATCGATTGGAGAGACCGTTCGAAGTTCTCTAGTTCATTTCGAATGTGCATGCCATTTTGTAGGAAGATGGGCATACCTGGTGCGTCTTCTGAGAACATAAACAGTTCCAATTCCCGCCCCAATCGGCGATGGTCGCGCCTTTTTGCCTCCTCCAAGAGGCGTAGATGTTCGTCGAGATCTGACTTTTTCGCAAAGGAGATGGCGTACAACCGAGCGAGTTGCTCGCGGCATGAATCACCCCGCCAATAGGCGCCTGCAATCGACGTCAGTTTGAAGGCTTTTACTCGTCCTGTTGACGGTAAGTGTGGTCCTCGGCACAGGTCGACAAACTCGCCTTGGCGATAAACGGTGATGATGTCCGATGGAGCGAGATCGTGGATGATCTCTACTTTGAACCGATCCTTGCGTTCTGAGAACAACATCAGTGCTTCTTCACGCGAAAGCACTTCGCGAATGACCGGATAGTCTGCTTGGACAATCTGATGCATCTCTTTTTCAATCTTAGGTAGGTCCTCAGGTGTGAAAACGCAATCTGAGAAATCGTAGTAAAATCCGTTGTCGATCACCGGACCGATAGCAAACTTTGTCCCGGGGAAGAGACGGGCTACCGCCTGCGCCATGACGTGTGCAGTGGTGTGGCGCATCACTTGGACGCCTTCGGGGTCGTTGAGCGTGAGGAGTTCCATTTGACCGCTTGGCACAACTTCATGGGAGAGATCCATCATGTTGCCGTCTACCTTAACGGCAACAGCCTCTTTCGCGAGACGCGGACTAATTTCTGCCGCGACTTCGGCGTATGTCGTGCCAGCCACCACCGTTTTCTTCGACCCGTCCTTCAGTCGTACCATGTAGTCTGCCATCTCTAATCTCTCCTTTGCCAAGTTCTTTGTCGCCTGTCGGTCCACATCCGTCCCGTAGGCGAGTTGTGCTCGATGTTCCTATCGGTATAGGGAACAACTCGTACTTAAACAAGTACACAAAATAAAAAAACGTTCTCATCCCTGTTGTCAGGGACGAGAACGTTGTTCCCGTGGTTCCACCCAGATTTAATGCGGACTTAAAGAGCGAAATCCGGCATCCTCCTAGCGTATAACGTACGCCCCGGTCTTGTTTCAGCACGCATCCTCAAGACAGCTTAGAAAGTGGTGTCCTTTATCGCCTGCGAGAATCGCTTGCAGCCGGGTGACGATTCTTCTCTAAGTCACAGATACGATAGTGGCGCGTCTTTCTGCATCGCCGATAACCTTTATTATCCATGTATTGCGTTATACGATATCAACGGAGTGTCGGTGTGTCAATAAGGAGCTCATTATCGGGGCTCGGCTCCCCTGTTTTAACGGACGGACTGGCGTGCTGAATGATTACTCCCTAATAATGAGTCTCAACTGGTCATTGAACAGGTCATCCACGGTCTTTCCAGAATTAAAATACTCTTCGATGCCTGCCACACTTGTCGGATGGTTTTTGGCAAACTGCTCCATGTCAAAATCCCTGGACATTTCTATGTCAGGGGGAGACTGCTCTTCAATTACATGCCCAATGGTGAATTGAGTCGCGGTCAGAACGATTAAGCGGGACTGCCGCAGACTGACGCTTGAGGTAAGAAGTGTTCGAATGGCCGCCTCCATTATGTCGGACATCGTTGCAGAGAAATGAGCCCCCGCTACAATTCGTGCCCCGTCCGTGTATGAAAGCATGGCTTTTCGCAATTGGTTAAAAACATACACTAACCACTCTTGCCATGGTTCATCCGTCCCCCGTCGCCTGAGGTCCTGAAATTGGGATTGCAAAATTCTCTCCGCCATTTCATTGACGAGGACCGCCTTATTCTTGATGTGCCAATACAATGTTGGAGGTTTCACCGCTAGTCTACCTGCTAAAGATCGTAAACTTAGACCCTCGATGCCAACTTCATTGAGGAGTCTTAATGCCTCTTCCACAACAACATCCTTATTCAGTGCCATCGCTCTGACTCCTTACCACGATTTCTTTGACAGTTTAACATGTGCCATCGCGGTCATTTTGTCCCGTGCGAGACTGAACTTCACGCGTTATGATGGTCGCCAGCACTACTGTACCTAATTTGCAGGCCCTTCGAGCGTACGAATACCGTACCTTGGGAGGCCTGTTTTTTTTGTTTTCAATGGTTCAGGTGGCATCGGTGGATCAATTCCAGGGCTCATGTTCTTGATTGAACCTTTGTTTTATATTGTGAATATTGAGTATCGTGCTTGTGTAAAGGACAGAGCATGCTACATCTGACAGATTCGATAGGAGCGGTTGTCGTGATTACGCACGTGATCTGGGACTTGGGAGATACACTGATTACGCCTCCAAACGGTGGTCAGGATTTACAGCCGCTCGATCAGTGTATGGAGGTACAACTTCGCCCTGGCGCACAAGAAATTCTGAGGAAAGTGTCGGAGTCAGGGTACGTACAAGCAATACTGAGTAATACGGCAACTAGTGACAGTAGCACAGTGCGAAGGTTGTTAAACCGGTTGGGCGTAGGAGGCTATTTTGAATTCGTTTATGCCACACAGTCGGAGTTACGCGATGACAAACCAGAAAAGCCTGACCCCATCGTGTTTGATATTGTGTTAGACGCCTTGGGAATCTCACCCGAACAGAGTGTGATGATAGGAAACAATTGGGATGCCGATGTTTTAGGTGCAAATCGAAGTGGCATGCACGCATGCTGGTTGCTAAATCAGTCTGTTTCGGTGCGAAAACATGCCACTTCACGCATTCAATCTCCGCCGTGGGTCATTCCCGTGTGGGACATAGCTGACGTACCTGATGCGTTGCAGCTCTTACGTTCTGCTTTAACTAGTCCATTTAATGAAGCAACCGTGTAATCGACGACGGACGATGAATGTGATTCGAAACGCTTCGTTCAGAAGGGGAGACCATCTCCCCTTCTCAATTCGTAACGTTCACCAAGCAAGCGTTCACTCGACGATCAACCACGGTTGCCCTTCAAGTGGACTTCATTCTTCCACCGTTTGGATGCGACAAGACTCCTCATGGATCAGGTGAAATAAGTCAATGACGAAATTCCTTTGTATTCCCTGTGATGAGCCGAGGTTCACGTAGCGTTCCTCGACCTCTTTGGCTCTATCTGGTTGATGAACCCGAACGTCTGCCCCGCGTTTAATCGAGCCAATGGTTTTCGAGAGTTGAAATCGTTTCGCGAGACACGAGATGAGTTCCCGGTCAACTTCATCGATGAGCGCCCGACATTCAACAAGGACGTCTACGCTGTTATCCAATCGTCACACCTTCTCTCTGTGTTTGACAGGCGGTTGTCAGTACCTCGACATCGTGCATGAGTTGCGCGAACTCGCTGGGCGTAATGCTTTGCTGTCCATCGGACAAAGCGGATTCCGGCGACTGGTGCGCTTCGAGAATGAGGCCATCCGCACCGGCCGCAATCGCCGCCATGCTCATCGCACGAACGTAACGGGCGATACCTGTTCCATGGCTCGGATCGACAATGATCGGCAGGTGGCTTAGGTGTTTAATGACCGGTACTGCATTCAAGTCCAGTGTGTTGCGCGTTGCGGTCTCGAACGTTCGAATGCCTCGTTCGCAAAGGATGACATTGGGATTGCCTTCGCTCAAAATGTACTCGGCCGACATCAACCACTCTTCAATGGTCGCAGACAGGCCGCGTTTCAGTAAGACAGGTTTGGTCGTTCTACCCACAGCCTTTAACAGGGAGTAGTTCTGCATGTTCCGTGCACCAATTTGCACCATGTCAATGTACTCACATGCCATCGCTAAGTTTTCTATGTCCATGACTTCCGACACGATAGGCAATCCAGTGGCTTCGCGCGCTTCTGCCAAAAACTTGAGTCCTGTTTCCCCGAGCCCCTGAAACGAGTACGGAGAGCTACGTGGTTTGAATGCACCGCCGCGAAGCATGTGTGACCCAGCTTTCTGCAATTCGCGTGCGATCTCGATGATCTGATCGCGACTTTCCACCGAGCACGGACCAGACATCACGGTAACCGATCCATCGCCGATGCGAAGATTGCGAATCGAGACAACTGTTGGCTCAGGATGATTTAACCGGCTCGCCAGTTTGTATGGAACTTGCTTCGTTGTGCGCTCACGACTCATTACTGCCATGGTAGGTTCCTCCCTAGTGTCAATTAAAAAGAGAAACCTCGCCCGGATTAGGGACGAGGTTTCTCGCGGTACCACCCTAATAAAAGATCTGTGCTTCCTGATTTCGCGTAGAGTGGACGAAAAACAAAAAAACCTCATCCTGACTAGGGACGAGGCTTCTCGCGGTACCACCCTAATAAAAGGCACAAAACCTTTCACTTGATTACGATAACGAGCACTGGTCTGCCCGGCTCAAAGCTACTGCCCCGAAGGGGTTCACCTGACGGCTCCGGAGTGTACTTCCGTGTTTCTTGGCTTCGGCTCGCACCAACCGCCGACTCTCTGCACCCAATGCAACACGTACTCTCTCCATCTCAGCCTTTGAAGATATATCATTGTCAAAAATAAAAAAATCCCGCCCCCAGTAAGGGACGAGATTGACTCGCGGTACCACCCTAATAAAGGCGAATTGCCTTCACTTCATTGCGATAACGAAAGCGCCTAGACGCCTCCGGCATTGGCTAATGTCCAACTGGAGTTCACCATGCGGCTCCGAAGTGTACTTCCGGTATTTGTCCAGGTCGGTTTTCACCAGCCACCGACTCTCTGCACTGACGCAAATCCGTACTCTCTTCATCGCAGCCGTTGCGGTTTGAAATTGGAGTCATTTTATCTTGGGTAACGACCGAATGTCAAGGGGTTGATGTGTACATGGTATTTACCAAATTATAGAATGCTCCTGCCATCGCGACAGAGAACTGGGCGTCCGAGTAAAGCTTTGACGGTGACTTGAGTAATGTGAATTAAGTAAAAAATTTTGAGATTGACCCAAGACGACGATCCGTGGTAATTTGAAAATACAAAAACTTCATTTCTCTTCTGTTTGAAACGCTTTGAACGGGAGCATCAGGGACATTCGCCTGTCAGAGAACTGCGGGGTGGTGCGACGCAGTATGTGATCTTCCTGAAACTCGCCCGGGAGCGGCTAGGCAGAACTTCAGTATGCCTAGACGATTGACCACCGTTAAGGGTCACGCAGGTTGTTCTGCGGTAGAGGTGGACCTATTCGGGTCAATAAGAGTGGTAACGCGGTTGGTACAGACCAGTCGTCTCTTGATGAGGCGGTGGTCTGTTTTTATGTTTCAAACGATGATTCACAAGCGTCAAACACGATGAAGGGGACAAACGGAAACTGGGCTTGCACAGAGAACTGCGGGATGGTGCGACGCAGTGAAGCCAGATTTCGCGACTCACCCCAGAGTGGTTGGACTGAACGGTCGTTAAGACCTACTAAGTTCTAACGCCTGACCCGCGTTATTAGGTTGCAACATGAAGATGTTGCGCTGAGTTGGGTTTGGTTTTACCAAATCAACGAGGGTGGTACCGCGTTCGACAACAGGTCGATCGTCCCTTGAGGATGATCGACCTGGTTTTTTATTACAAGATATCATTCGGAGGGATAGTCAGTGAGCCAGCATAGTGGAATGAACGCAAGTATGAAAAATTATGACAAGTACACTAGAGAATATTTTACGCCACCCGTATCGAGTTTGAAGTGGACGCAGAAGGAGTACATTACGGCACCTCCGACATGGTGCAGCGTCGATCTGCGAGATGGCAACCAGGCGCTGGTCGTTCCGATGAATTTACAGGAGAAGCTGGAATACTTTCAGTTGCTGCTGCAAATTGGCTTCAAGGAAATCGAAGTAGGGTTCCCAGCGGCGTCAGAGACGGAATTCGCATTTTTGCGCACATTGATCGAGCAGGATTTAATTCCGGAGGATGTGACGATTCAAGTTTTAACACAGTCGCGGGAGCACATTATCCGAAAGACCTTTGAAGCGCTCCAAGGTGTGAACAAAGCCATCGTGCACTTGTATAACTCCACCTCCGTCGCGCAACGGGAGCAGGTATTCAGAAAGTCCAAAGCGGAAATCATCGACATCGCCATCAGCGGTGCAGAACTGGTGAAGACATGCGCGGCCCAAACTGACGGAAACTTTCAATTTCAATATTCACCCGAAAGCTTCACGGGAACGGAAGTGGAATTTGCGCTCGAAATCTGTAATCGGGTGTTAGATGTGTGGCAACCCACGGCACAAAACAAAGTCATTATCAATCTTCCGGCTACCGTGTCCCTCTCAATGCCTCACATTTACGCGAGCCAAATTGAGTACATGAGCGAGCATCTAAATTACCGCGATCACGTCATTCTGTCACTTCATCCTCACAATGACCGAGGAACGGGTGTTGCGGATGCAGAGTTAGGAATGCTCGCCGGCGGGCAGAGGGTCGAAGGGACATTGTTTGGCAACGGAGAGAGGACTGGCAATGTAGACGTCATCACGCTTGCTTTGAACTTGTTCTCACATGGAGTGAATCCGCATCTGCATTTGGAAAATATACCTGAAATCATGTCCGAATATGAACGACTGACGAGAATGAAGGTGAGCAAACGGCATCCCTACGCCGGGGAACTTGTATTCACCGCATTTTCGGGATCGCACCAGGATGCCATTGCCAAAGGGATGAAATGGCGCGAGGAAGGGAACGGTCCGCATTGGTCAGTACCTTATCTGTTGATTGATCCGAAGGATATTGGCAGGGAATACGAGGGGGACATTATTCGAATTAATAGTCAGTCCGGCAAAGGCGGCATCGGTTACGTACTCGAACAAAACTTCGGAATTGATTTGCCGGGCGAGATGCGTGAAGCAGTGGGATATCGCGTGAAGGGAGTTTCGGACCGCCTGCACAAGGAACTTATACCGGATGAAATATATGAAATTTTCATCGAGGAATACGTGAATATCACAGCTCCGTTAGAGCTTATAAATTATTGCTTCACGCACAGGGATGACTATGAAGCGACCGTCAGTGTGCGAATGGGTGAGGAACTGAAGGAATTTACGGGTGTGGGCAATGGACGATTGGATGCCATCAGCAACGCACTTCGCACAAATCTGGGTATGGACTATACAAATCTGGTCTATAAGGAGCACGCTTTAGAAATCGGGTCAGAGTCGCAGGCAGTCACCTATATTGGAATTACTGCTTCGGAGGGAACTGTTTATTGGGGGTGTGGGATCGATAACGATGTGATGACCTCTTCTGTCAAAGCGCTATTTAGTGTTGTAAATAAGCTGCATCATTCGACGTCAACCCAGCGCCTGGTGAACAATAGGTAAACGGTGCCTCAGGAGATGATTTTCCTAGATGACGTACAAGTAAATGTCGATTCCGCTCGCGCCATCGGTATTCAAGCAATCTTATTCACCAGCACTGAGCAGGCGATTGCCGACATGGAATACCTTTTACGATAAACTTGGTATATCCCTGTGCGTTACAATGAGAGCTGCCTATCCGGTGGCTCTCATGTTTTGTCGTTCACAGGAGAGCTTTCGCTGAATCATTTCTACTCGATTGCCTGAATACATACCAATTTGAATGCACAGAGGTGTATTGCCGTACGAATATATGACTCTTTGGCCTACGTATTTTGGTCGTCCGGGAATAGAATTGTTGTAATAATTTCGTGACTTTTTCAAGTCAAATCGCTTAGTATTACAGTAATAATCTTTATACAAGAATTGGATTATGATACGCGGGATCCAATTTTACCTTCGCGGTTACGTTAACTGAGCCATGCGCGCCATACATACACTCATGAAGTGAAAGCCGAGGAGAGAGCCTTTATGCAACATGGTCAGAAACTATCTATCCTAGGAATTTTAATTTTCCTCGGTATCATCCAAACGGGTTGTGGTGCGCTCAGTCGTGTCCCCCTTGCACCATCGGTAAGCAATGACACGGACAACAAGGCAGCCGTTTCGATTTCCTCTGTGACGAACAGGAAGGGTACGACAAATGGCACGTCGATTTCCATCACTACTCACCCCGTATCGCCCTATCCGTCTCTGGGGCTTGGTATGTCTGGGCCAGAGGTGCTTGCACTCAATGAGCGGCTCGCCGAATTAGGTTATCTCCCGGTTGCTGTGAATGCTGCCACGCAACCTGCCATAACGCTTTCGAACCTCGATTCTCCACCGAAAGTTTCGTTTGCGTGGCGATACGGGGCAGTTCCCTCGGAACTCACGTCAGAGTGGTCGGAAGATACGTACACGGAGATGACGAGGGGTGCCGTGATTGCGGTGGAACATGTGAATGGTCTACCCATTGACGGAATGGTCGGCGAAGCGGTGTGGAAGGCCATTCTTGGCCAAGATGCCGTGCAGAATCCCAACCCGTATACGTACGTTCTTGTGACGAAGAATCCGGCGCCGGAGGAGCTTCGCGTCTGGCAGGCGGGCAAGTGGGTGTATCAGTCCATAGCGAACACCGGTGTCGCAGGGGCACCGTCGACGAATGGGACATTCGCAATCTATGAGCGCTTAGCGTCGCAGACGATGACAGGGACAAACCCTGATGGCACAAAATATATCGATCCCGGCGTGCCCTACATTAACTATTATGACGGCGGCCAGGCTATTCATGGTTTTCCGCGCGCGTCGTATGGATTTCCGCAGAGTGTGGGCTGCGTCGAATTACCCATCAGTAACGCCAAGGTGGTATGGTCCCTTGTCAACTATGGGACCCTGGTGACGGTGGAGGGGGACTATGTACCGCCTACATCGACGCAGACGAACACACAAGCGAGCACAGAGGGGACCACGACGAGCAAATCGACGTCGGATTCTAGCACTGCTAGCGGTAAAGGTTCAAGCAGCGAGTCAAAAAGTACTCCCACAGGGCAAAAGACAGGGAATACTACCGGAAAGAATCCCACAGGTAACTCTAGTAGTCTTACGAGCAACACTACCGGAAATTCTGGGGGCAACACGACAAGCGCCGTGGGCGGCAATACGACAGATAAGACCGGTGGAAACACGACACAGCAAGGGACAAACAGCACTCAAAACACGAGTTCCAAGACCGAGCCGACGCCAACAAACGACACAAACTAGGCAAGAGATCTTAGCTTGTAGGTGCTGTGTGGCGGAGTTCGGGGGATGGCGACTAAACCAAAAAGGGAAATGTAGAAAATGGCTGTCTCCTTTTGGTGTAGTCGCCTGAGCATTGTTTTAACTTACCTTTCAAGTGCACGCTGTAGCGCTTGCACGTATTCACTGATCGCGCGTCGACTGACTTCTGCTTGTGGGACCATGGACTCAAAACCGTGGAAGCACCCCGGATAAAGATGGAATTCACATGAAACGCCTGCACGTGCTAGTCTGGCGACATAATCTATCGTCTCATCCCGAAATGGGTCGAGATCTCCGACACAAGTGTAGGCTGGGGGAAGATTTGAAAGATCAGTGGCTCGACTTGGGGCCGCATATTGCGAAACATCACCTTCTCGATTGGTTCCCAGATAAGCCGCCCACCCCTTCAGATTCGATTCCCGATTCCATACTCTCGCATCGGTTATTTCGTGGCTGGATGGAGTGATGTTTCGATCGTCGATCATCGGATACAACGGCATTTGGAATTTGATCGGCGGCCCTTGTCTATCTCTTGCGAGTAAGGCTAAGGCGGCGGTCAGCCCACCGCCAGCACTAGCACCGGCAATGGCGAGCCGTGAGGCATCGACACCGAGATCATCCGCATGCGCATGAAACCACTTGAGCGCTGCGTAGCAATCCTCTAATGGCGCCGGGAAGGGGTTCTCTGGCGCAAGACGATAGTCGACCGAGACGACAATACAATTGGCTTGTGTCACGAAGCGCTGACACAGCCCTTCGTTCATTTCAGGACTGCCAAGCATAAACCCACCGCCGTGAATCCACAGAACGCCGGGCATGTCTGTACACGCTTTGATCGGCCTATATATTCTCACACGCACGTCCGGGGCCCCTTCAGATCCTGGAACCCAGTGTTCTAGAACGGACACGGAATCGTGGACGGGTAGCGTAGACAAGATTAACTCGGAAGACGACTTCCTCAACTGTTCTAGATTGTCGAGGTTCAGTGAAGGCATTGCTGAAAGTGCAGATTTTAAATTATCGTCGACTCGGTTCTCCATTTCGACTCGCCTCCAAAATTTGATGCAAGGGGTTTCATATAGAGACTATAGCCTAAAACAGGGTAATTAGCTCCCATTAAATATATCTGGATCTTCGCGAGTATGGGGTGACGGGTCACCTAGATTACCTGGTCGAATGTGACCGTGTATCGTTCATGCCCTGTTCATAAATGTGGATTACTGTTCCCATATGTTCAGTGAGTAGGAGGCGTCGCAATGGATTTTTTACACAGAAGGGAAGCAGCCTTAGACGGCTGTGATTGGGCGGTCGAAGCGCAGGGACTGGTTAAGGTATTTGGCGATAACCACGCAGTGGATGGTGTTAATTTGAACGTGCGCACTGGTACTGTTTACGGAGTGCTCGGTCCGAATGGGGCGGGCAAGACCACCACTATCCGGATGCTGGCTACCTTGCTGCGGCCAGATGCGGGGTCGGCCCGAATCTTCGGGCACGACGTGGTGAAGGAGTCACAAATCGTCCGTCAACTTATCGGGGTCACCGGTCAATATGCGTCAGTCGACGAGACGCTTAGTGCCACTGAAAACCTGGTCATCTTCTCCCGATTGCTCGGACTTGGGCGGGCAGAGGCACGGCGTAAGGCGACGGAGCTTCTAGAGGAATTTGGTCTGCTGGAAGCCGCCAAGCGCCCGTTGAAGAAATTCTCTGGCGGGATGCGCCGACGGCTCGATTTAGCGGCGAGCCTCATCGCACAACCGCCGCTCATCTTCTTAGACGAACCGACGACCGGGCTCGATCCGCGCACGCGTGCACAGATGTGGGACACCATTCGGCGCTTGGTGCAGAGCGGATCGACCGTGCTGCTAACGACGCAGTATCTCGACGAGGCAGATCAGCTGGCTGACCGCATCGCCGTGATCGACCGTGGGAGGGTCGTCGCTGAGGGCACCGTGGATGAGTTGAAGGCGTCGGTCGGCACTTCGTCGCTGCAACTGCGGGTTCAGAACCCTGGGGACATCGAGAGCGCCCGCCACGCCGTGGAGAAGGTACTGGGGGTCCAGTCAATCGTGTCGCCGGAGGCAGGTAGGATCACCGCGCCGATGGCGGAAGCGGACAGAGTCACCGATTTACTCATCACCCTGCGCGAATTGGAGATTCACCTGGCCGAGATGAGCGTGCAAAAACCGACCCTCGACGAGGTGTTCCTGACCATCACGGGACATGGTGTGGAAGATGACCAGTCACTCGCATCAGATCACTCGAACGGAGCGGGGGCGATGCGAGCATGAGCAGTCTTCACATCACACCGGGTACCAAGCGTCAACTGAAAAACCACACGAGCCTTGGCCAATCCATACGCAACTCGTTCACGATGGCCTATCGAGGTCTGCTGAAATTCCGGCGTACGCCCGAGCAGTTGTTCGACGTCACACTCCAGCCCATCGTCTTCACCTTGATGTTTACCTACATCTTCGGCGGGGCCATCTCCGGAAACGTGCAAAGCTACCTGCCCGTCATTATTCCTGGCATCCTCGTACAGACGGTCATCACGACCTCGGTCGTCACAGGTGTTCAACTGCGAGAGGATATGGACAAGGGCGTGTTCGATCGATTCAAGTCACTGCCTATCGCGCGTATTGCTCCGCTGGCAGGAGCCCTGTTGGCGGACACCGTGCGGTATACCATAGCGACTGTGCTCACCTTCGCGATGGGGTATGCCATTGGCTATCGACCTCACGGAGGATTCGGGCACGTCGTCATCGCTGCGCTTCTCGTGATCGTTTGTTCCTGGGCCATCAGCTGGATATTCGCCTTTTTCGGCGTCATCGCCCGTACTGCCTCAAGCGTACAGGGTATCTCGATGCTCATCTTGTTTCCGCTGACGTTCCTCTCCAACGCGTTCGTGCCGGTCAAGACCATGCCCGAATGGCTACAGTGGTTCGCCAAGTTCAACCCGATCTCGCACCTTGTCACTGCGGTACGGGATTTGACGAATGCGGGAACCATCGGTGCTGACTTCGCCATCTCCCTCATCGGGGCGGCGGTCGCCGTGATCATCTTTGCACCGCTCACCGTTCGTTCCTACATGCGTCGTACGTAACTGAGATGGTGGGCGATTCAGGGCAAGGGCTCGGCGTGCGGCCTCCAGCTGTTTGGACGGGAATTCAATCTGTATGAATGTTAGAAATGATATGATGATCCTGTGATTCTACCTATCTAATTAGGAGACTCGACTTTTTGGCCGGCATGGGCGAAGATAACGTGCAGGAATTCACCGCTGCAATGCAGGGAGAAGCCGCGCTCTCTGCATACCTGGAGCCCCATGTACCAGCGCTGCTTGGCCAGGAGCCGCAGGCTATGGCAGACCATATGAGCACGCTGTTGAGCGCGCCCGATGTTGCGGTGCTCACAGGTGCGTTTAGTGAACAAGTTGCGAGGATCATGCAAGACTCGCTGACGAGCGGCATCTTCGGTTGGCTGGATGACGATCTCGCTTTTGCCAAACCATGGGGCTTCTCTTTATCGTCCATTCAGGTACCGGTACAAATATGGCAAGGAGAACAAGACCTGATGGTTCCCTTCAGCCACGGTGAATGGCTAGCGAAAAACGTACCTCATGCTGATGTTCGTCTCAGCCCCGATGACGGTCATTTGACGGTCTGGGTGAACCGTGTACCGGAAGTCCATGCTTGGCTTGCATCGCACTTTTGAACCGTGTCCTTTGAGAGGAAATGTGCCTAGGGGACGCTGGACCATAAGGGGGCAAATGCGACAGAGTGCATTTGCCCTTTTATTCACGCGCGTATAGGAATGTACGACAATTGATACTATCCATGATGATTGGGTAAGGAACAGCCGTCGCATATCGGTACAGGTGGGGTGTAATCGTTGGAATTTCACACAGCAGGCGATTGGAATGAGCAATTGTGGGATGCATTGGAAGGCGTCTACAAGCAAGCATTTAGCCACGGGAGAAAAAACAAAAGCATCGTAAAGAGGTTGTTAGATTCAGGAGACAGTTTTCTACATGTGGGCGTTGAGGATTCCGAGATTGTGGCCATGGCGCTTTCAGCAAAGCTTGAGCATCTCAATGCTTTACTCATTGACTATTTGGGCGTTCAGGAAGACAGGCGCAGGCAGGGTATTGGTGCACGGTTCGTGGACTATATCACAGAGTGGGCAGTAGAGCACGGATACGATGGTGTTGTCATTGAAGTGGAATCCGAAACGGAGCAAGAGCCGGATGACCATCCCAATGCCAAACGGATTCGATTCTGGGAGAAGTGTGGATTTCACATTACAGACTACATCCACGACTATAAGGTGGTCCCTGAATTGTACAGGGCGATGTATCTGAATTTGACTCCAACGGCTCAGTTACCCGAACAGGGCGAAGTGTTGTTTCCGCATATCGCACGGTATCATAAAAAAGCTTGGGGTGGTGAGTGAGCACAGTGCTCCAATGCTTTACGATAATAAAATGACGAAGGATACAAAAACGATGGTGTTTGATCCGGGAAAGTCCGTTTTAAAGTACAACATCGGCGATGAGATTAAATTGACAGAAGATAGTGATTCGGAGGTATTGTGATGTCCCGTCTACGTACATCGCCAAAGTACTATTTGGATGACATCGATCTCAAAGATATCAAGGCGTTGGAGATGAGGCTTCAGACATTGGTTCAATGTGAGTTAAAGTCCAGCGCTAATTTAGAGGTCTGGCTGGACCAAGAACGAATGCTCATGGATGGAATTCAAGAAGCCATGACGGGGCACAAAATTGACTTTTATCGGGATACGGGCAACACACACAAGCGTGATATGCACCTATACGATCATTCCGTGATTCAACCCATACTCCTCAAGTACCAGAGGGAATTAGACAAAAAATTTTGTTCTTGTCCGTTCACAGGAGAACTACATGACAGTAGATATGGCGCAATGAAACGGGGCAGGCTCGCAAGGCTGCAGCAATTTTGCGAAGCGAACATTCCGTTGACGGTTCGCGAGAAGCAACTCGGGGCGAAGTACAGTGAAATAAGAGGCGCAATGACGGTAGATTGGGAAGGTAAAACCAAGCCATATTCATTTGTTCAGGCGCTCCTTGAACATCCCGACCCAACGATCCGCGAACGCGCTTGGAGGGCACTCGCCGAGGCTCGAAGCAAGGTGAAACCAGAAATTGACGACATCATGAATGAACTCGTCCAACTGCGTCACGAGATGGCGTTGAATGCTGGCTATGGCAACTACCGCGACTATATGTTTCAGGTCAAGGACCGGGAATACAGCATTCAGGATTGCTACGATTTTCACAAATCGGTTGAAAGGCACATCGTCCCAGCCTGGAACCGGCTTGCAGATGTGTTTCGCTCCGAACTTGGGGTGAACACGTATCGTCCATGGGACAGTACAGCGAAGATGTTGCATTCTATTCCATATACCACTGTCACCGAGTTGATGGATGGTGTTCATGCGATGTTAGTGAAGACGGACACATCTTTCGCGAAGAGATTTGCGTTCATGAGAGAACGTGGACTTTTGGACTTAGAAAGCAGGCAAGGGAAGCAGATAGGAGGCTTTATGGACCCTTTGCCAGCAAGCAAGCATGCGTTTGTGTTTTCCAACTTTAGCCCGTCTTTCACTGCGATTATCGCCCTGATTCACGAAATGGGGCATGCCATCCACGTCTACTTGAACGGTGATTTTCAAGAGCAGAATTGGCGAGACGAGGTGACAGAACTTTATTCGCACGGGATGGAACTCCTGTTATTAGACAGGCTGGATACGTTTTATCCAAATGAACGGGAGTATAAAAGTGCACAGCGCGAAGGACTTCGTCGATCACTAGGGTTACTGATTGGGCCCCTGACTCGGGACATTTTTGAACATTGGATGTACACGCACCCGAACCACACGGCTCAGGAGCGCGACGGAAAGTTTCTTGAATTTTGCAAACGGTTTAGGCTGAGTCCTGTAGACACATCGGGGCTTGAATCCGAAGTCGCGACGAGTTGGGTGGATACCATCCATTTTTTCTTATATCCGTTTTATGCGATTGAGTATTCGATCTCCGAACTTGGTGCATTGCAACTTCTCGAGATTTATCGCGCTGATCCAAGGCGTGCAATCAGTTTCTATAAACAAGGCGCTAGTACCAATTTCAATTATTCCATCTCGGATATTTATCTAAGAACGGGCATCAAATTTGATTTTTCAGAGAGAGTGGTCAGCAGGACAGGTGAATTTTTGCAGAGCCAAATCGAGCAATTAAAGTAGCCGCTTAGGTGGACTCTGCTCATAGAATCGGTTCCCATCGGGACTTCAGTTCGGATGGTTGGCTGCAAAACATCGAACTGCGGCGGAGAAAGGGAAGGTATTAAGGGACTCCGTAATACTGATTCCATGCTGTCGGCTCGGTGGATGAAATAGCATTTAACATGGCTTGGGCAGTCTGTTGACTGTAGGCACCATTTGCCCGCTTTTCAAACATCGTGAACACCTCTGCTGTATGTTGAATGAACTGTTTCGCTTGGTTTACGTCGCCTGGATTGGATGATAAAAGCATGATGCCCGCGCCGGTCAAACCAGCTGACACATTTTCCATACTTATATTTTGTTGTCTATCTCTATCGTAATATCGGGATACAACGTATAACTTGGCACCTGCTTCTCTCAATTCAGTAGAAACAGATTCGAGGTCTGTATGGGATGGATTCTTTGCTAACACCTGTGCGGCAGATTCGGAAGCAATTAGACAGTTCGTTACAGTGCTCCAATTTTCTTCGGCATCGGATGCCGCTAATCGGTATATCTGCACAATTGACACCAGAAGGGCGACTATGGCAAACCCATTGCACCAGAAGAAAATCTCGGGCACTCTAGTCCGACTATGCACTCTAATTAAATCTACGAGCAGACCTACTAAAAACCCTAGTGTGCCTATACTCAACATAGACGCGGTACGAAATCCGAGTGGAGAGAACCAGGTCCACCAACTTGTCGCTGGCACGCGAACTGGCAATCCGAAGGCACCAAGCGCGATACCAGCGATAGTTCCCCAAACCATAATCGATGTATACAGACGCATCAAATCACCTCGCAATACGCTCTAAGGATATGTCAACGGACCCACTCAGAGTACAGGAAAATCAACAACCCCATGCACCCAAATTGATTTGAAGATGAGCTCGTAGGGGAGGGGACAAAACATACACTGACGAAAATGGTGAGCCTCTACGATAGTCGTAGATTTTGTTCACTCCTTATTGCACAAAATGTGTACTTATGTTTAAGAGAAGAAAGGATGACCAAAGAAATGGGGATCAAAGTAATCGGTGCCGGACTCCCCCGTACAGGGACGAGGTCCCTAGAATCTGCGTTCACACGTTTGCTCAATGGTCGGAGTTATCACATGAGCGTCATTCCCGGTCATCCCTTTCAACTTGGAGAAGATTGGGACGGGGCGCTCGCGGGACAATACCCCGATTGGGAGAAGGTATTCAATGGTTTCACAGCTACTGTGGACTGGCCTGGTTCGATGTTTTGGCCAGAGTTGAGCGAAGCGTATCCTGATGCACTCGTGTTACTTTCCGTTCGTAGCAGTGCAGATGAATGGTGGCACAGTTTTGATGAGACGGTCCTGCGCGTGGCCCGTATGGCTCTTGCCCCTGATTGGACCGAAGGATGTGGACTGATAGATCTGTTGGAGCGCTTCACAGGGACCGCGAAGTGGGATGATCCTGAAATCATGATGTCTGCATACGATAGGCATAATGACGCTGTGAGACGGAGCGTTCCTAGCGATCGCCTGTTAGAGTGGCGAGCTACGGAGGGGTGGGATCCTATCTGTCGGGCTCTCCACTTGCCGATACCAAATGTACCTTTCCCGTGGGCGAATGGAAGGAATGAATGGGACTAAACGCGAAATCGAATTGGTAGGTAAAACTTTACAAGGGACGTGGGTGTTCAATGAAAACTCTGTTTGAGTACAACTGGCAGGTTCGTGATGACTGGTTTTCTTGGTGTGAGACGGTTCCAGAAGAGGAACTGCTCAAGTCACGAGGCGCTGGGGTTGGTGGAATTCTGAAAACGCTGTTTCACATTGTTGCGGTTGAATACAGCTGGATTTGTGATATGACAGGGCGCCCTGATCTCGACGACGATTTCGAAGCACACGCGAGCTTAGAGCGCGTTGTCTCACTCTCTAGAACCCTTCATCCTGTCATCAGTGATTTCGTGTCAAGCTGGACAGACAGCCGAGAACATCAGACGGTGCAAGTTTACAATCCGAGAACAGGCCAACACGAGATATTTCGGGAGGGTGAGATTTTAGGCCATGTCATCGCCCACGAGATTCACCACATAGGCCAACTGTCTGTGTGGGCGAGGGAAATTGGACGAGAGCCGGTCACGGCAAACTTAATTCGAAGAGGACTCTACAACTAAGTCAATTTGTCCGTGCAATTCATTTCTTCGTATGAAGATGATTGCCGTCTGGTAAGACATACGAACCTAAAACAGATGCGGCCGTACAAAAATATATCGAAAAAGTTCGGTTGTCGCAGCGGCGAAGCAAAGTTCACTGCCACCTCATCTGATTGCGCAGATTGACGACTATCTCGCTAACTTTGGGGCCGGGGTAGACAAAGGGGCGGGGAGAATTGGGCACGAGTCAAATTTTGATGGATTTCGTAGAGGAGTTTGAAACGGACCGACTGATGATTCGGTCTCCACGATGGGGAGACGGTGCTGCAATCAACATGGCGATCCGGGAAAGTATTGCGGAGCTTCGTCCATGGATGCCTTGGGCGAAGCAACAGCCGACGATTGATGAATCTGAGGAGAACGTGCGTGTCGCACGGCTGAAGTTTTTAGAGCGCTCCGATTTGAGATTACATATCTTCCACAAGGAAACGGGCGAATTCATAGGTGGAAGTGGCCTGCATCGTATCAACTGGGAAGCTAAAAGGTTTGAAATAGGATATTGGATTCGAACATCGCAGAGCGGCAAAGGGTTTATGACGGAAGCGGTCGAGGGAATTACCAATTTTGCAATTGACTCGTTGTTCGCCAATCGCATTGAAATCCGGTGTGACTCTACCAATACTCGCAGTGCCCGTGTAGCAGAGCGACTCGGCTTTACGTTGGAGGGCATTTTGCGAAATGAAACATGTGACGTCAGTGGATCGCTGCGGAATACCATGATATTTGCGAAGGTTCGCGGGTATGAGTTCTGACATCGCACCATGGTTGTGGCATAGGCCAAGGCTTAGCTGAATTGTGATGAAAAGGGGGGCAGCTTTGAGGCTGATCGATTACAGAGTCAGCAATGTCCCCATCAGTCGGGTCAAACAACTGTTGTCATATGCGGTAGGTGCGCCTAAAGACGAGAAGCTTAAGCGTATCCTCGACAAGGTGTATGCTGATGCGAATGCAATTCTGTACACCTGCATGGAGAATGGCGATACGGCATTGGGAGTCGTTGGGTGTCAGCGAACAGGAGAGAGTTCGGTCGAAATCCTCCACATTGCTGTCGATAAACGGAAACGCAATCAAGGGATTGGAAGAAAAATCATAGATGAACTGTTGGCACTGGAAAAGCTCACAGAACTGACCGCAGAGACGGATGCTGAAGCTGTGGATTTTTACCGCAAATACGGATTTTCGATACACGCTCTTGGTGAAAAGTATCTTGGCGTAGAGAGGTTCCTCTGCCGATTCAAGCAGCCGGTCTATTGAGGATGAGGATGCGTTTGTCGTTACGGATTTAGATGAATCATGAGCTTCGTTGAGACACCCGAAAATCAACCTATTTTGACTGAAGGGGGCTGTTTCGATGTTTGCGGGGGACGTTGAATCTTCCGTTGGGGAAGTTTTGGCGACTAGTCGTAGTGCGACACATGCATTTAGCAAGCAAATGGTAGACAGCATTCAACTTGTTGCGGGCTTGGGCGTAGAGGGTGACGCACACATGGGAAAGACGGTCAAGCATCGCTCGCGCGTGGCGCAAGACCCGACTCAACCCAACACCCGCCAAGTGCACCTGATTCATGCGGAACTTCTGGACGAACTGCACACTGCAGGGTTCCAAGTGGCGCCTGGGCAGATGGGTGAGAACATCACGACGCGGACGGCAATTTAATTCGTAAGGCGGGCGTCATGGGAATCGTGCTGAGTGGAGGAGAAGTTCGAGCCGGTGACCCAATCCGCGTAAGCCTCCCTGCACCACCCTATGTGCCTCTCGAGCGAGTCTGAATTTGGCGATTCACAAGCGCGCTGATAACGTGAAAATCTCCTCGCACAGATGGCCTTGGAGAGAGGCGTGCGAGGAGATTAAGGTGAAGGATATCAGGCACCTTCATTATAGGCACGGTCGCTTTTGATGTTCAATGAAACGTGTACTCTACATATAGCCATTTCATGACACCTATGTTCTCACAGGACATACCTATGGTCCCTGAGGACACAGAAGTACTACTCATTAAGGACAAGTCATTAACAAAACCCATACAACACATACACGACAATCAGTATTTACGGAAAGTTTGTGACGGAGTGTATTCGCCGCGATATTCGCAGTGTCTTTGATGTTGGTGTTGTACACTTGCCAGCTATAGAACACATTCCATGGGTTATTACGAATTTGATCTGCATCGAGAGTCCATACAGGGACAAATGATAAATTAAAGTTATTTTAACAAAAAATTAACATTAACTACTCAAGTTTCGCACCCGGTTTGAGCCAATGAACGCTTGGTATGATTGGGTTTTCGGGCATTGAAAAAGGCAAAACATCCTCATTTTCTAGTAGACTGAAGTTGTCGAGACCACAATCTACGGAAAGAGGATGTTTCGCCTTATGGTACGTGAACCTGAGGACCAAGATCAACTCCAATCCATGGTTTTTGCTTTCTTCAAGGAGTACAGAATTGCACGACTCCTAAAGCAGTCGAACATCACCAAACAAGCCGGTGTGGCTGTTCTGGATGTGTTCCGCGCCATATTCAGTCTCGTATTTACTCAGCGAAGTTTGAACCGTTGGTTGAAGCAGTCAGGTGGTGAAGGGTTTGGTAAGGATACGGTGTATCGATTCTTAAATTCCCCCCGTAACAACTGGCGGCGTTTTCTGCTTTTGCTGAGTGCTGCCGTCATACAACGGATATCTCGGCTCACTTCAGACGACAGAGCAGATGTACTAATTGTCGACGATTCGCTGTTTAGTCGCAGTCGTAGCAAGAAAGTCGAATTGCTTGCCAGGGTTTACGACCATGTGTCTCACAAATTTGTTCGTGGGTTTCGAATGCTTATATTAGGCTGGTCGGACGGGAATTCATTCGTGCCACTCACCTTTTCGTTGCTCAGTTCTGAAAACGAGCGCAATCGCCTACGTGGTGTTGAAGGGTCCATCGACAAGCGCACCTGCGGTTACAAGCGTCGGAAAGAGAGCATGCAAAAGGCAACGGACATTCTGTTCGAGTTGCTGACCCAAGCACAAGGCATGGGCATTACCGCCAAATACCTGCTATTTGACAGTTGGTTTGCACACCCGGCGACCATTCTTATGGCCTTGAAGCATTCGATCCACGTTGTCTGCATGCTCAAAGCCCCGCCCAAGGTTCACTACGAATACGAAGGACGGCGGATGACACTAAAAGAATTGTACTCTGCTCTGAAAAACGCCGTGGACGAGCAAAGATCCTTGCTTCTGTCATGGTGACGATAGGACAAGATGCAAAGGGCAACCCAGTTCTCGTGAAGATTGTGTTCGTTCGAGACAGGAACCGTTCCAGCCAGTGGTTGGTTTATAAGCCATTTACCCAATGCTATCAAGGAAAAACTGGCGGCCTAAGGGTGCGAAACTTGAGTTAATAAGTCGTAAAAAATGTCGAAAGGTGTACATTTGTTGTCACTTTATATGGGGAGACATTTCAAAACTTAGTGTGAAATCTACGATTCTACAGTTGCATCGTTCATCTCTTCGAGAAATCATAAATCCCTATATTTATTTCAAATGGGCTATACATATTTTAAACACTGTATATTTTCGTAATAAAATTCACTCATATTACTACATGGAAAATTACACGCAAATGCTACAACACCGGGGAATATCACAGATAATATAACAGTAGTTGTATAGACTAATACACATAACATGACCTATACTCCTTGAAATTAACATTGTCTTAATAAGAACATGACCTATGCAGTTGTCCCCAACAATTGGTTGGTTGAAAAGGGACAGAACCACCCGATTTCTAGATTGGGTGGCCAAAGTCTACGAATCAGTCTTGCAAAATCCTTTGCGACTGTGTCAAGATCGAGTGTAATCGAGTCTGGTTTATTTCTACTATGGACTCGACGTGTGTGGCAGCGGATGCAAATTAGATTGCGGATCACTTGGCCGTGGGTGCAATCCTCTTTGCCCGCTGTTTTTCGTTGTGCCCAAAGCAGATACCGAATGAGAGTTTCCGCCGTGAATAGCAGCGTCAGGTGTGCATGAATGTGGTTCTCGTTTTGTGAATGGCAGTTCAACATACCCAACTCTTGCTTGGCTGTACGAAACAGGATTTCAATATTCCAGCGGCGTAGCCATGCCCCAAGCACTTCCTGTGGAACGTCGTGACGATTACTCATCAGCAGATATGCACCCTTGTAGTCGGCCGCGGGTTCGTGGTCTGATTCGTCGGTTGTGTCGATCCTGCTTCGCTCGGTATCCTTAGACTCCTCCTTAACCCGCCAGCCAACCACTGCAGCAATGGGTGTGTACTTCATTTTTATGATCATTTGTCCTTTACGATTGCGTTTTTCTGTCGGCATCTGTATGTAGATATCCTGACAGACTACAGAAGCAACTTTCGCCTTGGGTTGCATCTTCAAGCGCGGATAGACTTCACGAATCAAATCTATGGGCTGTATGGGAACAAATCGTTCACGCCCGGTGCCCGGTTCAATGAGTCGACGGAACAGCTTCGTATTGCGTTTCGCCTTCGTGATCCAATCGAAATTGGCAGACTCGCACTGACGCAAGAATGGTTTGCTGAAGTACCAACGGTCCATAACAACCCACAATCGACACGATACTTGTTTGCGAACATCCTGAAGCATGCGCCATGCCAAGTCTAGTTTTGAAGACTCTTTAGCTGTCTCCGATTCTGGTTTCTTCCAGATGGAATAGGACCATGGGTACTCAACACCGTTTCGGCGAACAGCGTGTAATGCGACGATGTTCATGGCCCATGTGTAGGTTTTGCTGGAACTGTCGTAAAGCCAATAGAGAAAGGGGATTTTCTTCGCATATGGGTGTGGTGCATGCGTGTCGTCCAAGGCCAGAACATCGCCATTTGTTAGTGCAGTGTCTGTGTCATCCTGAAGCCTTTCAGTACGCTTATTGTTGAATACATCCCAACCGGAAAACCCGGTCAGAAACCGACTGAGTGCGGATTGCGATATCTTCTTCGCGCCGAGTGTCTGTTGCAGTAGACCGTCTTGGTTATAAAACGACGACAATGCATTCACCGAGGGAGAACGGTTAATTAATCCGACCACGTAAAGGAAAGCAAGGACCCAGGTCGCCACACCGCGAACTTTGAAAATGCCGGATTGAGATAGTAGCAGAGAGAGGTCAAAACGCTCCCACAGGGTACAAAGCAACGGTATCCCACCGACCTGACTGAACGACGATAAAACTTTGAACTTTGGTTTGCATAAATTCGCCACGCACAACACCCGAATCACTAAGAGGTAGGTAACCAGTACCTTCTCGGCGATTATTGCGGTGTTTTTGATTTGTCAAGTCTTTTCTTGTTTTCGAAATTCCTAATTCATACAACAACTGCATAGGTCATGATAAGAACTTCACAATTGACTGATAAGATGAAATTCGTGTTTGATATGGTCCTTGTGGAGGGAAACGAAACTCATGAAAGACAACAACAAGATTTTAAAAGCACTTGATGAAGCGCCGTTAAGCTTGTTTCATCTCCGTGCTGTGTTGATTTCAGGAATGGGATTTTTTACAGACGCCTACGACTTATTCATTATTGGTGCTGCTCTGATGCTGATAAAACAACAATGGCACCTTGACCAAACGATGGTAGGGCTTGTGGGCAGTACAACTTTAATCGCCAACTTTTTCGGAGCATTTATCTTTGGGCGATTGGCCGACGTAATAGGGAGAAAAACCCTGTATGGATTGGTCGCCATCATCATGTCCGTCGGTGCAGTACTCACAGCGTTTTCACCCAATATTGTTTGGCTCATCATCTTCAGGTTCATTTTAGGTCTAGGCATTGGTGGGGATTACCCAATCAGTGCAGTACTGATGAGCGAATATGCGAATGTAAAAGATCGTGGAAAACTCGTTGGAATGGTTTTCTCAATGCAAGCTTTAGGGTTAATTGCTGGTCCGATCGTTGCTATCACGCTACTTGCCAGTGGGATTAACCATGATTTGGCATGGAGGATTATGCTAGGATTAGGCGCATTGCCTGCACTGAGCGTGATTTATGCCAGGCGTAAAATGCCGGAATCTCCACGTTACAAGGCTCAGGTGCTTGGGCAAACACAAAACGCCATTCAGGATCTGCAGGCATACACGAAGGACCAAGTGCGCGTCACAGCTACACATTCTGTTGCAGCACAGGAAACCCGGATGCGTTTTATGGAATTCATCACAAATCGTAAAATGATGCTGACATTGCTCGGCACTGCGGGCTGTTGGTTTGTATTTGACTATGCGTACTACGGAAACTCGATATCTACGCCACTGATTATGAAGATGGTCTCGCCTCACGCAAGTTTAATTCAAACGGAAGCATGGACGCTCATTATTTTCTTGATTGCAGCCGTGCCGGGATATGTCCTGGCAGTCACCAAGATCGACAGAATCGGTCACAAGCGCCTGCAATTTATCGGATTTATTATTATGGGACTCGCCTTTCTTGCCATGGGGATTATCCCAGGTATCACATCAACGCTGTTGCCATTCCTTTTACTCTATGGCATTAGTTATTTCTTTGCGGAATTTGGTCCAAATACTACGACGTTTATTTTGCCATCGGAATTGTTCCCGGTTAGCGTACGAACCACAGGGCATGGGTTCTCTGCAGGCATTGCAAAAGTGGGGGCATTTATCGGGGTATTTGTCTTCCCGCTGCTTACCAAGACATTTGGATTGAATGGTACGTTTATTATCACCTTTGCATTCTCAGTAATTGGCATGCTTCTAACCTTAATTCTTCCGGAGCCTGCGAATAAATCAATCGAAAGTGAGCAGGATCAACGCCCGCGTGAGAAAGTGGTTGTGGTACAAAGAACACGAAATGCGTAGAGGTAATACTCGTTACACTTCCATATAATTCATAATATAGCTACTTGTAACCCGTAAAGAAGGAGATGAGTGCTTGGAAAGTGTACCAGACCCTGATCGAACAAACGGGGAATTGTTCACCGTCTAGAACGAGCCTACGCACGGATTCGCATCAGCGTATTAGTTCAGCGTGTTCAATTCCCCGAAAAATGGGGAGTTGGGCACATGGGAAAACGTAGTTACGATGTCAAACTGCAAGATATTCGGCAGGAAGCCTTCACATTTGAGGGTTTTGACATTCCGATCAACGAAACGGATGCAAAGAGAATCGATCGGTTAGTGGACAACTACGAACGTCGAATTATGATGCATTTGGATGACGACTATATTCGTCGGACTAAATGGACAGAGGGGTTGGCTGATCGAATTGCCTCGTTCGGGGGCAGTTGGTCCTTTATTATAATTTTTGCGCTCATACTTGCAGTTTGGATTTTGTGGAACACACTTCCTTTCACACCGTTTCATTTTGATAAACATGTTACGGGAATAGGCTACAAGTTCTCCGAGATTACAGCCCAATCATGACTCTTTATGTTGTGACCTCTCCTCTGATCCTGCAGAAATGCGTGACATTTTTGATGCCGACGACCAAAGACAAACCACATTATACCATTTCTTAACGATGCCTCTAGAAATTTTTAAATTATTCTTAATAACTCAACTTTCGCAGAGTGAAATGTGTAGCTAGCCCTTGTGGCGTAAAGACTTGAACGGATTAGAATATTAGCGTTGACAAATCAAAAGCACCACTTGCTTTGGTATAGTAAATGCGACCAAACACTACCATACCGGAAGAGGTGCTCTCCTATATGATAGGTTATGAGACGGAAAACAACAATCAATTGCCTGTCGAAATTCGTCCTGCCTTTCAAGAACTAAAGGTCCTTAAGCATCTGCGTAATGCTGGCATCACCAAGAGGTTTGGGGTTGCGTGTTCCTACCTATTCCAGCTTGTGTTTGTGCTCATCTTCCATCATCGAAACTGGTTTCAATTTCTTGATAGCGCAAAGTCAGAATCATATCCTGGCAAGGATGCTGTGTACCGTTTTCTCAATCATGCCGGATTTGCATGGCGACGCTTTCTCCTATTGCTCAGTGTGGAGGCCGTGAACAAAACCAGTTCGTTAACATCTGACAAGCGTGTCAGCGTATTCGTTGTCGATGACTCCATGTATGAGCGGAACAGGAGTAAGTGCGTGGAACTCTTGGCTCGATTCAAAGACCATGCACGGAATTGCTACTACAAGGGATTTCGTATGTTGACGTTAGGCTGGTCTGACGGTCATACATTCGTCCCAGTGGACTTTTCTCTCCTCAGTTCCGTCAAGTCGCAGATTCAAGGCTTGGGTCAATCGATTGATAAACGCACTCACGGATACAAACGCAGAATGGAATCACTTCTCCCGGCCCCAGATATCATCCCTGCCATGATTGACCGTGCTCTGTCTGCTGGAATGAATGCCTCGTACGTATTGATGGACAGTTGGTTCACGCACGCTCCGTTGATTCAAGCCGTGCTGGATAGGGGACTGGACGTCATCGGAATGGTCAAGGCGGACAACAAACGATATTTACTCGACGGACGGTGCCTGTCCTTGCAAGAGCTGTACTACGCTGCTACGCCCGTTCAAAGTACGAAGAAAGGAATCTTAAGGTCCATACATACTCAACTGCGCCCAGGCATCCCGATCAAAATGGTGTTCGTTCGTCACCGAACCAACAAGAAGGAATGGCTGGCTATCCTGTCTACAGATACGACGCTGACGGTCGAGAAAATCGTACAGATTTACGGCATTCGATGGGACATTGAAGTGTTCTTCAAATGCACAAAATCATTACTGCGTCTGCAGAAAGAGTTTCAAGGACGTTCCTATGACATGCTCATCAGCCACACGACGATTGTCTTTTCACGGTATATTCTGTTAGCTTGGCAGCACCGCCAGAGCACGGACAACCGTACATTGGGGAATCTATTTCTAATGCTCTGCGACGAAGTGAGCGAACTGGACTGGGCCATCGCATTGAGCCAATTGGTTGAACTTGTAAATGATGTTTCCAAGAAGGCAGGCAAACGACTCTCGAAACTGATTCGCAGTCAACTACAGCGGTGGATCGACGGTTTACCCAGCTATATCAAGGCATATCTCCCTGTTTTGGCCTGCGAAAGTTGAGTTAATAATATATCAAAATCGGGTTGTTATCGTTCTAAATGAGAATTCTTAATTGTCGTAAAGCCGGGAGGTAAATGTGTGATAAACAAGCTCGGGAACACAACTAAAGTGCTGGGCATAACCGCAGCATCGGTGATATTCCTAGCAGGTTGCGAGGCGGTACAGACGGCTAGTGGAAGCTCTGATGCAAGCTCGTCTTCATCGAAATCGGCCTCTGGCGTCACCGACATTACTTTCTGGAACGGTCACCCATCAGGAGATTTGCAGACGCAGATGCATTCAGAAGTGGCTCAATTTAATAAAACCCACCCGGACATTCATGTTAGCTATGTGGATAAATACACTGAGGTCCAGCCAATAACAGCTGCGTTTGCCGCGCATGATGCCCCAAACGTTGGTATGCCCCATGTCGCAGATGCGGAGCAGTTTGAGAAGGACGGTTACTTGGTTGACTTGACACCGTTCATGTCTAACAAGAGCGCTATTCAGTCTGACTATTATCCGAACGTATGGAATTCGGTCAATATCACCCCGGGTCAAACATACTTGTTGCCTTATGAAGAAAGTGCGCAAATGGTTATTTACTACAATCAGAATCTACTGAAACAGGCAGGCATAACACAGGCACCGAAAACATGGAACGACCTCGTGTCTGATGCGGAGAAGATCACGACACTCGGTAACGGTGATCATGGCATTGCTTGGACTCCATCCCTAACACAGTTTTTCGTTATGGCTGAGGACTTTGGTGGAAGTGTCTTTGCAAGTTCAGGAGACACCAAGTTTGCGCTCAACAATTCCGGTGCAAACAAGGCACTGACCATGCTACGTCAAATGGTTGTAAACAAGTCCCTGCTAATTACGCAGAACTATAACTACCAATTGGACTTCGGTACGGGGAAAGTCGGCGTCCTCATGGATGCATCAGCCGGTTTCACATACGATAACGGTTCGGCTGGCGGTAAGTTCAAGATGGTTGCAACTCCGGCACCGGTCGGGAATTCCGGTCAGCAATACAACTTCGTGGATGGGGATGCGCTTTGTGTTTTTAACACAGGGACAAAGGCTCAGCAGCAAGCAGCCTATACCTTCATTAAATGGTTGGCAAGTCCATCGACCAACGCAGAATGGAACGAATCCACCAACTACGTGCCAACTGGTCCAGCATCCGATAAACTTATGCAATCGTTTTACAAGACGAATACGAACTATGCGGCTTCGTTCTCTGCTCCGAACAATTGGATGACGGAACCGTCGCAGAATACCGCTGCATACGAAGCGGCAACGACGGCTATGGATTCAGATTTTGAAAAGGCGTTACTTGGTCAGGAGTCGGTATCAACAGCGCTTCAAAACATGACAACGATTGGCAACGAGTATCTGAGTGGAAAGAAGCAGGGGTGATACAACGTTGGACACATCCTTTGTTGCAGGCAGAGAGAGTCCCGTGGCTTCTCTCTCTGGATGTCGTCGGGCTCGTAAAGATTTCTTGGTAGCCGTTGCGTTTTTAATCCCGGCTTTCGCGTTCCTCATTATATTTGTGTATTTTCCAACAGTACTTGCGGTCTTACTTGCGTTTATCCACTTTCAAATTGGAGTATCAGGAAGTACCTGGGTGGGTTTGTCCAACTTTAAGGAGGCCGTAACCGACGCTGTATTTCAAAGGTCGATTGTCCACACTTTGTACTACGCTGCGATGGTTGTACCAGCTACATTGATTCTGGCAACCGCGATTGCGTTGTTGATTAATCGAGCTACAAAATTTTACAGTTTTATTCGCGTTTTTGTGCTACTACCGTATGTGACACCCGCCATCGGGACCGCAATAGGTTGGATGTGGATTTATGATCCGACCTACGGCCTGGCTAATGCAGTGCTGCATTGGTTGCATCTTCCAATGTTACAGTGGCTGCAGTCGCCATATCTTGCGTTGCCGTCTATTGCCATCTACTCACTTTGGCATGGCGTTGGATTTGACGTCGTCATTATGCTCTCTGCGCTTAGCGGACTCCCGAGTGGCGTATTGGAGGCATCGCTGGTGGACGGCGCGTCACCGTGGCGGAGATTCTGGAGAATTACGTTGCCACTCATCTCACCAACGATGTTTTTTTTGGTCATCGTTACAACCATTGGATCACTACAGGCCTTTTCACAGGTATTCGCCCTATCTAGTGCGACGGGGGGGCCAGAAAACTCGACTACGACTGCACTATTTGATATCTACCAGACAGCTTTTACATATGGGAATTTTTCTTACGCATCAGCGATGGCTATCATTCTGGTTGTCTTGATCCTTGCATTGACGCTATTTCAACGTTGGGTTGGTAAACGGATGGTGTTCTATCAATGAGTGTACAGTCTTTATTTTGCTCTTAAACCGGTAGAGAGGAATGTCAGATTAATGTCTACTAAATGGTTGAAAATTCCACGATCGTTTATGGCTCTGATCTGTGGGCTAGGATTTCTTGTTCCACTATACATTACGCTTTGTACATCATTGGATGCGCCCGCCCACGTATTTACATTCCCGCCCCATCTAACACTCGACTTTAATTGGAGCGCGTACCGAGATGCGTGGCACATGTATCAGTGGTTGGACTATTTCCGGAACACAATCTTAATCGCGGTGTTTACGATTCTCATCTCTTTGGTGACCTCCATGCTCGCAGCTTACGCACTGAGCTTTATTAAGTTTCGCGGACGCAATTTCGTATTTACGTTAGTGTTGCTTGTCATGATGATTCCTGGCGAAACACAGTTGATTCCCAATTTCGTCATCATGGCTAAACTGGGATTGGTTGATACGATTGCGGCTCAGGTGCTACCGTACGGGGCGTCCGCATTCGGTATATTTTTGCTCCGCCAATTTTTCCTATCCTTGCCGAAGGACTACTGGGAAGCGGCGCGAGTGGATGGATGTGGCCATCTCAGGTTTCTCTGGTCAATTGCAGTACCGATGTGTCGACCAATCTTATTCACAATCGCACTGTACAGTTTTATTGGATGTTGGAATTCACTCATTTGGCCGCTGATGGTTACTCAGAGTCCCAAGGCACAACCGATTGAGGTTGCATTAGCGACGTTCTTGACATCGAACTCCGCCGATTGGCAAGGCTTATCCGCTGCTGCAATTTTTACGACTTTGCCTGTCGTTATTGTCTATATTCTACTACAGAAGCATATCATTCGTGGAATTTCTCGCGGTGATGGGATTCGTTTCTGAGTCTGTTCTATTCAAACGATGACACATTGAATGGAGGGGTATCATGGGACCGGTCTTATCACAACACCCTCGTGTTACCCCTTTCTCATGAACTTAATCAGTGGGGGCTGAAATCTTGAAAATCGCACTGCTATCAGATATTCATTTAGATGTTAATTCGTCTGATGACCAAGGTCTGGGTAGAGACATCAGTTTAGATGTCGCTTCTTTCATCCAGTCACTAGACGTTGATAGGATTGTTATCGCAGGTGACGTCGCAGAGTCCGCTGTAAATTGCCTCTCCTATCTGGAGTATATCGAGACCAACGCTAAAAAACCTATTTCATTTATTCCTGGAAATCATGACGTTTGGACTGAGGGGACCAGCTCCTGGGACGAATACAACATGTATCGCAATCACCACACTTCATTAATTGATTTACCGCTGCAGTTGACCGATAAATACGTTCTAGTCGGCAACATGGGGTGGTATGACTACACCTTTGGACTACCAGAGTACAAGGTCGAAGAGTTTATTACACATCGACCTAAAAATTGGGATGTAAAAGCTAAGTTTCACATGAGTGACCCCGCCTTCGCAAATATTTTGATGGACCAACTGCAATCACAACTTGAGAATTGCCGTCAATACAGAGTGCTCCTCGTTACACACTTCGTGCCATATACCGAATTTCTTGTTCGAAAACCTGACTCTCCAGAATGGAATTGGTCCAATTCATTCATGGGATCACGGCGAATAGGTGAGATCATCAATCTCTACCCAAATATAGAGTACGTTGTCTTCGGACACACCCATATGCGTTTTGGAATGGTAAATACACAAGGTCGTAAGGTAATCTGTAAACCACTGGGCTACGTTCATGAGTGGGAAAGCCCCGATCTGAATGAAGAGTTAAAACGAGTGACCACTATCATTTCCCTTGATGAATAAATAAACAACAAAGCAACAATCCGGCATACTCCTTAAAGGAGGCTACGTCAATGATTCGCCTAGGTTGTAACTATTCTCCACAACTAATTGATTTACTACGGAAAAATAGGGTGGAAGTAGACTATATTAAACAGGGAGTGTTATCTATGATATCAGATTTACTTTACTGTATTCATTGCTGCACCCTGCATCCGATAACCAGGAAAAGTACTGTATTCAAAACAGGTTTCAGACGTGTAAATGGGAAAGACGTTCCACTCGGATTTTGCAAGCAGTCCAAAAGGGACGAATCGTCAGACGATTATTCTTACTGTAGCGTAAACTGTACACTTTGAAGCGTTTGGCTTGAATACGATTGATAAATACGTCTAGGCGTTGGCTTGCAGCAATAACATCGGGATGTGTAAGGCTGCCTCGGTCTTCTGCAATTTTTATCATTTGACTGCGAAGTTCTTCCACAGTACTATACTTCAGGTTAATTATCATGATGTGATCCCCTAACACACTCCAAAATTCAACACCGAGTTACAATACCACAGGAGACGTGTCGAAGGTTGTCTAAGAACGTCATACTCGTACAAAAGCAGGTGACTTCAATGTATAGCCTTAAGTATTTCTAGTGCAACGGTCTAAACGTGTCTTTGCATAAACGTTTCCCCAGTAACATGAGCGGTATAGCAATTTGTTTTCGTATAACAGACTGAACGAAGTAGTCACTCTATCATATATTCTTATGAGGGATATAAATCATACGTTTGTATAGAATAGGGATTAATGAATACGACCAAATTGTGAAGGTGAGAAATAATAGTGGATAATATTACCTTTAAGGCGTTTGCGATAACACATGAAATTAATTTAAACAAGATTGCAACTCATTGTGGTATTCCTAGAAAATTCACTTGGGAGCAACCCTTAATCTTATCAAAGGGTACTCTAAAATCTATCTTTCACAAGAATATAGATAAATCACAACGAATACTCGTTTTTTCCTTTGGAAGCGTTGTCTTCATTAATTTTATTAATTCCAATGAGATAAATATATTTTTAAATTTTATTCACTCCTTCGAACCTGATATTGATCTTAAGAATGCAGACAAATATACGGACGATTATAGCCTCAACATTAGAGAAACTGAATTTATTAGGCTGACTGACGAGTACGTAGAAGTGCGTGAATATGAGAATTTTTACCCTGAATTAATTTCTACTGTACTTGCAAAATCGGTAGCACTCGAGAAAACAGAGGAACAACTAGAGAAAATCCTTGATAAGCTCGAAACTATGATTGACCAACTAGAAAAAGGAAAATTGAGAATTGGTAACAAGGAACTAGCAAGGACTACTGCTAAAATCTTACGTCACGAATATAATACGCTTGCGTATATCATGATTCTAGACAAACCTGACATTACATGGAGCAGTAGCATCGCAAGTGAATTTTACGATAAGATGCTGAATTTTTTTGAATTGAGCGTTTTGCAGAATTGCGTTTCTCTGTGAAACGAAAAAAGAAGCAATACCAGCTTGAGGGTTTTAATTTACATTTTTTGTTTGTGCTGTATAGGTTTGCACATGCCCATGTCGGTAGCAGAGAGTCAGGAATCCTGTCCGATTATGCTGTTTTCAGTGCGTTCGCTATCGCGTTCATCGCCAGCGCAGAAGCAAGTAGAACAATCGTATTGAGATACGCGTATGTGGTCACCTTCTGAATGCCACGAATGTGCACATCGTTGACTGTAAGATTTTCTTTGAGCCGAGAATTACAACGCTCCACCGACGTTCGTTCATTGTAGAGCGCTGTCCAACCCCGCGTATTTCGGTGCGGGTTCGCGTAACGTCTGACATCTTCGGTGATGCTTGTCTTGACCACCATTCCGTAGTTGGAGTCGGAGCAAGCTGCAATTCCAAGTGGGCAATCCACTTTACCAACGGCATGCGGACAGCGGAACTTTAATCGGTCACCGTCGGCTCCCCAATACACCATGTCGTAGCCCATTGAGCAGCGAGGTGTGCCATGATTGCCTGCGCGCCATAGCCACGGGCGGCTTCATAGTTTTTCACCTGGTCATAGCCAGCGTCCATCATGACGTATCTGACCTTCCAGCCATAGTTCTCGACGACTTCTTTCATGAGTGGAATTGCCATCTCACCGTCATACACATGAGCAGGTGTTACCTCCAAGGCTACCGGTAACTCGCTGGCAGTATCCACTGCGAGGTGAATTTTGTAACCGAACCACGTGAGCTTGTTACCAAATGTGTCGTATTTGGCACCCCAGTTGGCGTTACCGGTTTCTTGGCTACGTGATTTCGGTTGCTTCTTCTGATATGAACGAGGATGTCAAGCACCACTACAACTCCCGCTGTGCCACTGTTCTAAAACAGGGATTTCGCGTTGCTTCACATGGAGTGGCGGCTCCGATAGGCTGATTCGCCATACGGCCCTTCCGAGGCGCTCGTCCGGCATCACGTCGGGGCCGCAGAGGCTCCATGTCAAGCAACTAACCTCGAAGACTCGGCACGAAGGCAAAAACTTCTCGACGGTGAGCATTCTGATATTCGTGGGTTGATTACCACAGTTAATCTCTCCGTCTAGAGGACCTGCCACGAACTCATGGCGTGCGTTCGGTTCGCGAGGGCAATACCTAGCACAAGAAGAAAACGTGGGTTATCCTCCTACGGTTTACACTTTTGCCTTCGAGCCCAGTCTTCCAGTTTTCTCATTCAAGGTTCCCGGTGAACGCGGAAGTATAATTCTATTGGTTAAGCTTTATCTTTCTGCATTTGGCGTGCGATTGCCCACATGAACCCAGCTAATTCACGAGCGACTGCAGTTATAGCTTGATTAGAAGGTTTCCCTTTACTGACAAGGCGTGTGTACTTGTTATGGAGTCGATTTTGGGCCTTCCATGATATTCGTTGGACCTCAGCCGGCTGACCCTGTTGTCGTTTTCGAATTTCTCCTTTAACCGCCGGTCGATAGCGGTAACTCCAGGCTGACTCAACCAGTACCCGTCGTAGATGTGTGTTTCCTGTCTTTGTAATTCTTCCTTTGCGTTTCACGCTACCGCTCGAGTGTTCACTAGGCACGAGCCCTGTATAACCCATGAACTGACGCGGATTCACAAACCGTCTAAAGTCACCGATTTCTGCTACAATCGTGACTGCAGTGGTTTCCTTTACTCCTCGAAGAGATTGCAGTGCTTGGATAAGAGGGGCATGAGAACTTGTCTCTGCAGCATGATGAATCTCGGTCTCTAGTCGTTTGATTCGTTGCTCCACCTCATCTATGGCATGGAGATACTCGCGAAAAGTCACGTCTTCGTATCGATTTTCAAATTTCAAGGTGTCTAGCCATGCCCGATATCGAGTCTTCCAGGTGGTCATTTTTTGTTTGGGCTTAATATCGTGACGAAGCAAAAACTTAGATAGACGGTGGCGCGCACGCAATTGGTCTTCTTTTGCATCCTCTCGCGCTCGTACTAAGTCTCGAATCCCTTCATCTTCTCTTGTCGGAACGTAGACTGGTGTGAGCTCTCCAGCTCGAAACAACTGAGCTAATCTCAATGCATCTCGACGGTCTGTCTTAATTCGCTCACCTGGCCGTTTCGGAATGAGGGTGGGTGCAACGACGATGCATCTAACCCCAAGTTGGGTAAGTAAGCGTTGTAACTCATAACCCGTGGGACCAGCCTCATAACAAGCTTCGATTTCACTTGCGTTTCCGAGCTTTGAAAACAGTTTGCGTACAGCTTCCGGAGTATTGGGCACTTCTCCGTAATATCTAGCCGCCTCACGACTTCCGACATCTGCTATGGCCACCGCAATGAAATCCTTTGACACGTCTAAGCCCACGACTTTTGTGATATCCTTCATATTATCGGCTCCTTCACAGTGTAGCTCTGGTCGGTCACATCTACTGGTAATTCTCTTTACTCAGCAGTATGGCCACTAACCTACGAGAATGTGACATGGAGCCGAACCTCGTTCATGATAACTCATAGGCGCCAATCGCTGTACTGTCAATCGCAAGATGAGTTCCGTCGATGATGCCGGAATCTTTGCATTGACTGACCAGGTCAATAAAGAGTTCCTTAGCAAGATCCTTATCCACTACAGCGTTGAAGACTCGACTGATTGTGGCGATTGACGGTGGGCGTTTATCCACCCGAAACCCGCATTGGTACCGGAAACGTAGGTCGCTATCCAAACGGTTATGTAACTGGGTAAAGGTTGAAATTCCTTCAAGTGGAGCAACGAGCAATGCTCGCAAAATTGCTTCACGATTGATAGGCTTTGCACTCTGGGGTGACGAATTGCTGAACTTTACCGCGTATTGCTGAAGATCCAGGGCAGCAAAGAACAGTTCAAGCCGCTCGCTGGGTTCGATTTCTAACCATTGCTCAAAGGAAAACAGAGACTTTTGGAGAAGATACAAGTGGACTTCCCTCCTGTCGAGGTTTCTTGTTTGGTCACTTGAAATCTTCTCGATGTTGGGGTGAAGTCCTTTTTTATGTTCTGTTATCCCTTGCCCTGCAAGGGCTCAGAAATCTGCAAAACGCTGTTATGAACGAGGCCTGTCAAGCCCCGTATTTCATGGATTTATTGAAGGTCAGGCGCCGAAGGCAAGTTATATCGACGGTTGGCATTCTGTTATTCGCGGATTGGCTACCGCATGTCGTACCTCCGTCAAGGGCTGCCTCTGACTCAAAGCGTGCATTCAGATAGGCCTAGCACATAGCGTTTACGAGGGTTCCCTCTTCCGGAAACTTGCCTTCGCCGCCCGACCTTCAAATAAGTAAGCTCGTAGAATAAGTGTACCGTGATCGAATTCTTATTTAAGCAATCGAATTTGTGTTTTCTTTATCCCGCATTCGTTCCGCCATGCACCCAATTGCCCAGATAAATCCTAATAATTCTCTTGCCACTGCTGTTACAGCAACGGAGTGATTTTTGCCTCTAGAAATCAAACGAAAATATTTACGGTGCAATCTATCTTGAGCCTTCCAAGCAATTGCTTGTGTCTGAGGTGATTGCCCTTCTTGTCGTTGTTTAATTCGACCTTTTATTGCAGGTGAATAACGATAACTCCACGCGGATTCGGCTAGAATGTGGCGAACATGTGCATTCCCTGTTTTGGTTATCCCACCTTGCCAACGATTTGCACCACTAGAGTATTCTCGTGGGACTAGTCCTGCGTAAGCCATAAGTTGCCTAGGATTCGAGAAGCGGGAAAACTGCCCAATTTCCGCAACCAATGATGTTGCGGTGACCTCAGCGACACCACGAAGTGTCTGTAAAGCTTGAATGACAGGAGCGTGGAAGCTATCTGTTGCCTGAACATGAATTTCTTGTTCTAATCGCTGAATACGTCCATCAATTTCATCCAATTGGTGTAGGTATTCTTGGAATGCCATCCTCTGAGCGCGATTCGTAAATTGTAAGGTATCCAGCCACTTGCGATGTTTCGGTGTCCAATTGCGTATACCCTTTGGTGTGCGAAGACCCCATCGTAACAAGAATTTCAACAACCTATGTCGAGTACGCAATTGATCTTCTTTAGCGTCCTCTCTTGCACGTACTAGATCTCGAAGTCCCTCGTCATCCTCTTGCGGCACCCATACACTCGTCAATTCTCCCGCTCGTAATAACTGCGCCAGACGTAATGCGTCTCGACGATCAGTTTTTACTCGATCCCCCTGACGCACTGGGATTAGGGAAGGGGCAACTACCATACATGACAAACCCATCTTGGTTAGTTGGCGATACAATCCATATCCTGTAGGTCCCGCTTCATAGCAAAATTCCAATTGTACGTCGTTTCCTAACTGCCTAACCAATTTACGAATTGCTTCAGGATTATTTGTAATTGTTCCAAAAAACCGCGGGGCACCACGCCCTATGTCTGCTATGCCCACCGCAATCGAATCCTTTGACACGTCTAAACCTACGAATTTTGTGCTATCCTTCATATTATCGGCTCCCTTCGTATTGTAGCTCTGCATTGGCTATCGCTAGTAACAGTATTGCCAATGTAACCTACGTTGTTACGAAACGGGGCCGACCTCGTTCATTATGACTCAATTAAATGATCGGTATAAAATTTTAAAAAGCAAAACAGAAATTTTATATAACATCATGGAAGGTTTCTCCACGATTAGCCATTCAATTCGGGGACTGTTCGTTGAATGGATTGTCGTAATTCTTATTGTTTTCGAAATCGTTCTCACGCTTTTGGGGGTTATAGGGTGGCTCCCCCAAAAAGGGAGCTAACTTCAATGTAAGTAAGTTCTGACGGCCAGCCTCAATGCGTTGTGTCGTGAACTCGGTTGTCAGCCAGGTGATTTGATTCAATATGTAGAGGATGAGGAAACATAAAAAGTCCCGTGCCTGCCGAGGGAGCTAACACGGGATAACATCGGGTAAAACAAAACATAAAATTGAAATAGTTCCTCACAAGTATACGACGATCCATTGCGACATGAAGACTGTTATATATTGTTGGTGAAAAGGGAGCAAGCATCCATCCACCTGGACGTATGGACGGATACCCCGATCAAGCTCCCTATCTTATTAATAGGACCACGGATTATGTCTATATTCAGACCATCATGCCCTGACCTGACGGTGCTGAAAACTCCCCATACAACGCACACAGCCACCCCGCGTGTGGGTGACTGTTCGCTAACACTGGATTAGAAATGGGACCGCCAAGTATATGCCATATCTGAATATTGAAAAGTACTTTACTGTGCCTTTATGTATCGGTAAAAGTGATGTCTGCTCAGTCCAGTTATCGTGGTGGACGAGTACCGTTGAACAGTGCCGCAAACAGTCGTTTTTGGTACTGTTCTTCTTGAACTAAATCCTCCACGAGGGAGTTCAATATCAGTTGAATCCCTCCCGGCAGAAAGCGAAATTCATTTAGCGATTTCCAAGATTTTCGGCTTATCTTTCAATCCCTTTGTTGAAATTGCGAGAACGATTATCCCAACGACAAACCATCCGATGCCAAAATAGAACGTCGTGTGCGAAAAATTGAGCCAAACATACAAAAGTACACTAAAACCAATCAAGGGCATGAGAAGGTGACTAAACCATTTTCCGGTACGTTTTTTGAAGAAGAAGTAAATAACGACGGTTAAATTGAGCGCCATAAATGCTGTGAGGGCACCAAAGTTGACCAGTGAGCTGAGCGTGTTAATGGATGATAAGCAGCTAACCACAATCGATACCACAGCAACTAAGAGCGTCGAGACATAAGGTGTTTTGTATTTGCCGTGTACCTTCGACAGGATGGATGGAAGCATTTTGTCGCGTCCCATACTGAAGAGAAGCCGCGAAATAGCAGCTTGTGCGGCCAACGCGTTAGCAATGCCCCATGCGATAACCGTGATGACTAAGCACCATAACTTCAACCATGTTCCACCGACACGTTCGGCAATAAAATAGAATGCAACGTTCGGGTCAGGGAAATGGTTGAAATCTGGATACGCGACTGCGGCCAGGTACGTCATCACCATGAATAATACCGCGACGACAACGAGTGCCCACACCGTGGCACGCCCTACGGTTTTGCGACCACCCTTCGTTTCCTCAGACAACGTACTAATTCCGTCGAATCCAAGGAAACTTAACACGGCTACTGAGGTTGCTGCACCGACCATACTAAGACTGAAGCCGTGTGAACTGTAAATCGGCGCGATGGTGAAAGACGTTCCGCCTTTGTGTGCTGCAACGTATGCGAAGGCCATAATTCCAAACAGAATGAAGGTTAAGATTTCGATAGCCAATATTATCCAGTTCGCTCTATTCGTCATCTGTACACCCAAGATATTGATGAACGTATTAATGGCGACAAACACGATAATCCAAACCCACGTTGGAACGCCCGGAACAAGCTCGGCTAACCATGAGGCCGAAACCAAGTAGAGTAAGGAAGGAATTAGAATATAGTCAAGCAAGATCATCCAACCGGCGATAAATCCGACATAAGGATTCCAGCCACGTTGCACGTAAGAATATGCCGAGCCAGCGATGGGGAACGCCTCGGACATCCGCGAGTAACTAAAAGCTGTAAACACCATTCCGACAAGTCCAATGAAATACGCCAATACAACCATCCCGTTCGCGGTCTGTACAACCTGGCCGTAGATACCCATCGGGGCAATGGGAACCATGAAAATAAGTCCATAAACGAGCAAATCCCAAACAGATAGGGACCGCTTTAACTCCTGCTTGTACCCATAATTCTCTAAGTTGGATTGCGTTTGGATAGACACCTAGTTCCCCTCCTCCTAACAGATGCGTTTGAATATTATAAATCTGTTTATTTAAACTCGGCTTCGACAGTCGTAGATACACGAAATCCCGAAACCCGTTGGTGCTTCTAGGGTTTCGGGACTGTGGATAACTTCGTGTGGTGCCTACAGCGTATCTGTGGATATGTCCGAGAACAACGGTGGATGTTCGTAACCCAGCGCTTTCAGGATTTGTGCCTGCTCCGGGGTTACTTCTGTTCGCTGCCGGACTCTGCCGCTACCAGCTTTGTAGGTTACAAGGTGCATCTCGTTCATGACAGAACGGATCTCTCGCCATGTGTGGCTAGTTCGGTTCTCTGCCACCCGAACCAAAAGTAACGAGAGCCAGCACAGTAGTACATGTGCCCGAATCCGCTCATTCTTCCTGTGGTACATCGGGCGCAATTCCATGGTCTGTTTCAGAGAACGGAATGCCGCCTCAACCTGCCAGAGCTGCTTGTATCCAAGGGCCACATCTTCCGCGGACAGTGTGTCGTCTGAGGTTCGGATCAGATACTTTCCGTCCAGTCGTTCCATCGCCTTAACCGCCTGGTGGTCAACTGTGAGATTGCCACGCTTGTCCGACTTCAAGTAACGCTTGAAGGTCGGGTGACTTTGCAATCGACAGTGCGCCTTGGTGTGTGCGTCGTTATCCAACTCCTTGAGTCGTGCGAGCTCTGCTTCCAGGGCCTTGAGGTGTGTTTTGTCAAGAAGATTTCCCTGGTTTTATCATCACTTTTTCCTTGGTGTAATCATCGATTTTTCCCTGGTGTGATCAACTAAAATCCCCTGGTATTATCACGAGAATTCCCTGGTGTATTTCCAGTTCTGTTTGGGTCATTTTTGCCGCATCAATGCGTGTTTTAGTCGGTAGCTTTCTCCCTCAAACACAACAAGTTGTCCATGGTGCGCCAGACGGTCAATCATTGCAGCAGCCATCTGGTCATCCGTGAAAATACCGCCCCATTTGGAGAACTCCAGATTCGTGGTGATCACCAAACTTCGTCTCTCGTAACTAGCTGCAACCACTTGAAATAATAGCTGCGCCTCTTCACGGTCCATCGGAAGGTAACCCCACTCATCAATGACCACAAGCTGAGCCTTTTCTAGTTCCTTCATTATGCGTTCTAAAGATCCAGCGCGTTTGCTCTCGCTCAGTCGTGTCACCAGGGATGCTGCGGTGAAAAACCTCGTAACAATTCCCATCTCACACGCTTTCGTTCCTAAGGCAATGGCAAGGTGTGTCTTACCAGTGCCGACAGGACCATACAGAACGAGGTTCTTTTTCTCCTGGACAAACTGACACGAAGTCAGTTCATCCAGGGACAAGGTAGAGGGCAGGCGAAGTGAACTGAATTCGTACCCCTCCAGCGTTTTTCGTACAGGGAACGCAGCTCGTTGAAATAAACGAATTCTCCGCTGACGCTCGCGGTGCTCCAATTCCTCCCGGAACACCTTATGTAGAAACTCCTCCTGTCTTGGCGTAGCTTCTAAATCGCATAACCGTACCGCATTCTGACTCAGGATTAATTGTCGGCAGTATTGTGAGATTTCTAGTCGTATCTCACTGCGGTCCATGCACTTCACCTCCGAATGCGGGTAGTAAAACATCATACTGGCTCATGTCGGGTCCAGGCTCCCCTGGCGTATCCAGACCGTAGTGAGCAATCCGAGCCGCAACAACTGCTGCATTGACCTCAATGCCTTGTGTGCGTTTGCGAACAATTGCTTCCTGTATCGAAGTCACCGCAACGTCCAAGCCATATTGGTTAGACAAATCCTTCATGAGGCGTAACGCTTGCCGTAACCCACTCTTGTCCTGCTCATCCATGTAATCACGAACCTCGTAGGACATTTGGCTACGCATCAGGCTGTTTCGCCATGCTCCTGGTTTTACAATCAATTGATCTAGCATCGTTAACCAGTCGACTGTGTCTGTCCGCTCTGTACCGAACTCCCTTTCGTGGCGAGAGATAACGTCACCCGCTTCATCAAGTGGTTCAATGAAATGTGCGCCGATCCGGACAATAATCTCCCGGTCTGCATACAGCGGCGAGGAAGAATAAGTGTGCTTGCCATCAAGTATGAACTTGCCATAGCCGTTGGTCTTTACATGCCCATATCGGCAAGATTCAAACGGCGCGTTTGGGAGTGCTCGCATGGCTTCCTTGTCCTTCTCAAACAACTCGCAGATAGGTACTCCTTTCTTGTAGTGCTCGCGGCTATTATCCAAATCGCATAGTTCGAATAATTCAGTGTTCCACTCATGCAATGACACTTTGGATGGTAGGGGAACCATGTAATTTCTCCGAGCGTAACCAACCTTGTTCTCCACATTTCCTTTTTCATGACCGCTATTCGGATTGCAGAATGTAATCTCAAATCCGAAATGGGCTTGGAATCGCTTAAACAACTGTGTAAGGCGAACTAGCTCTCCAATTCGCCTGCCGGCTGCTGTGGCATTGTCAATCACAAGTCGTGACGGAACACCCTCAATATGATAAAAGACGTCCATTAATCCTTGGCATAAGCATTCAGCAGTTTCACCGAGAAAGCACTGAACAAATCCTGCATTGCTATGCGGGAAAGATACCACCAGATACTTCGTAACGCGTCGCACGCCGTTTACAATCACATCACATTCACCAAAATCAGCCTGAGCCTCTCCAGGATGCCACTGAAGTTCAAGATAGCCCTTCTTACTAAGGTGCTGGCGTTGACGAAATGCGGTCACGTATCGGTTCACGGTCGGGTACGAACAGTTGAACTCCGGAAACTTTTTCACGAGTCGGTCATATACTCGCTTCCCCGTATGACGTTGCTTGTACCGATTTTTAGCATCTTGAAGAAGCCATGCATCAATGGTTGGTTTGTAGGGATCCAACTTGGATGGCTTAGACACTGGCACAGGCAGCCTTGGGGAGAAGTCCTCCTGCTTCATGTATTTCCGAACGGTCTTGGGATCTAGCCCCAATTCCTTTGCAATCTGATACGCTCCTTTCTCTTGGAGTTGCAGTTCCTTGATCCGGTGAATCTGCTCCATACTCATCGTCATCCTTTCTCCTCCTCGCATTTCTACAAAGAGGATTGTAAGAAGCAAATGACACAATTAGGAGAGATACACCAGGGAAATTTCCAGATCAGATCAGGGATTTCCTGATGACATCAGCAAGGATTTCTTAATGATTAGATCAGGGAATTTCTGATGATCGAAACCTCCATTTTTATTTGACCATACACACCTTGAGGTGTGCCTCGCGCCGAAACGCATCTCGGCGAGCTTCATCTGGGTTGCGAACGAGCACATATCGGACCCGTGCCTCACCGTCTCCTACGACGATTTCCTTTATTTCAAGGTTATCCCGTATCGTTTTAAATCGCCCAGGACGAGACATGGCATCTTCGACTGTCTGCTTCCCAGAGGTCATCTTCTCTCCAGCAATGTAATGCCCTCCGGCTTTCTGGAGTTCACGTAAATTGTCCTCCGAGCTGAACCCACGGTCGACGACCGTAACGACGCGTCCGAGACGCCAGCCAATGAGGTCCTTCTTCACTTCTGGAATGACGGTCATGTCTGACGTGTTCCTGGCCATACCCAACACCGCACAGGGATGCCGTCTCGGGTCACTGCAAAACCAATTACGACCTGCGGTAAGTCCGGCCGGTGGTCCTTGGAGTAGCCGGGTTGCTTCAGACTGTCTTCTTCCGGCTCGTCATCCATTTCAAAGTAGCTTGACGTGGTGTCAAAGAACAGTAAGTCGACTTCCAGGTTCAACAAGTCGGCGACAGTCTCGAACACTTCTCTCTGGATGTCTACGTCCGATTCAATCAGGAAATCCATTGCACGGTACCCCTGGTGGACCTCAAAGTTCTCAACACCGGGGAGTGCGATGTCTCGCTTCACCCAGTCCTCCATGCCAAGCTTGCTCGAGGGGTCCAAGGCTCGATTGGCGACCATCGCAAAGATGGCCCGCTCTATCGGGGCTTCATATTTGCGCTGTGCCAGACGCTTGGATATGGCTTGACCCACGCCAAGTTCATGCCACAACGAGTCGACGATATAAGCGGTGCCAAACGTTTTGCTATCGAGCAGACTCAACTGCACGCTATCCTTGGGCTCCGACGCAACGGGTTCATCACCAAGGAATCGTGAGATGCTCGCGGCAAGCCTCTTCAATCCATCCATGTCCACTTCATCTTCACGCCCGAAGTGGTAGAGGACTTTCGCTTGGGGATTGCCGGTCTTGGGATTGCGTTCATTATGGGCAAGCTGCACGTAGGACGTGACAGAACCGTTTTTATTTTTTCGTGATATCCGCCGTATGTACATGTCTACATTTTAAAATCATATGTTCTACGAAGTCAACTACTGTGGATAACAATACTAGTTATCCACAGAAATTCGCATGTCTACAACTTTTCGTAAAAATGCCTACATAAAATAACCGGAATTCCGCGCCGTTACGGGATTCCGGTTATCCACAAATGCTTATAAACGGGTTGTAACTGTCGAACCCGAGTTAAAGTATTATACATTTTAGAATGTTCTCTGGATATACAGGTTTAGAGGGAATAAAAGGTTCGCATCATAGGGTGGGACAACGTAAGTCAATTCCCGCTGCTGGGGAGTGGAAAGACGGATTATGTTGCTCTCAAGGCTTTGCTTTGAGTCAATAGTTATGGATAGAAATGTTTTACGGATGCCGTGGTATGTATGGTGAGTCAACTTCACCAACCCTTTTTTGATCCTGTACTGGAATCGGGCCTGTATTTTGTTTCTAAGGCGTTTTAAAGGTATTCCGGTACATATTGTATCTGGATTGTTTTACATTACGTCAGAAACGAATTTTTTGAGGTGAATGCACTTGGACAATAAAGCGGATGAGATAGTGAAAACTGCAGCTCAAATTGAGGGTACAATGCAGATATATGGAGTTAATGTCAAAGTTGTTGAGGCTGAACGTGCTAAAGACCATGTTCGATATTTTGTCCGTCCCTCTTCCGGAGTTAAAGTAGCTCGAATGCTGGAATTGAAGGATGATCTATCTCTTGTGATCGCTGCACGTCAGATTCAAATGGAGCCTGTACCCGAAAAGTCATGTGTTGCTGTCGATGTTTATTCGGTTGAGAAACACATCTGGCTTGATCGCGAAGAAATCCCACGTTCCGAATATCTTCCTCAAAATGCAGCTAAGATACAGAAAAATATTGATTCCTTAGCGACCACACGGGCAATTTTTTCTCATGAGTTAGATGAATGGGATTACAGCTTTACCCTAATTCGGGAGGCAGTAAAACAGGGCTATGAGGTACGGATAAAGAAGGTACAGGACCGAGATAGCGAGCATGTGGATATCAAATTGTTTGATCTGAGAAAGTCCCCGATGGATTGGTTTGAATAATATCTCCCTTCGGTCAAATTTACTCAGCATGTAAAGTTCATTGATTGGTTAGACATCAAGGAAGATGAAGAGAACCCCCTATGTTTGAAGCTCCGGTGCGAATATTGGTCGCATTTGGTTTTTGTAGGGGGCTTTTGGAGGATTGTGAAATTCGCTAAGTATTCAGGAGAAAAGTGGTCAAAGGGTGAGGTGAAATCTCGAATATTATATAGACGAGTTAGGTGAGAACTTGAAGCAATTGTTTTCGGATCCTAGGAGCGTGTCCGAGTAATCCCTGAAGTATTTTGTAAAAGGAAATTTCCGGATCAATAACGAAGTCCCCTGTATTGGTAATAGCCTCTCGGCATTCGGTTTTCGCTGACTCCTCAATGGTTCTGTCCTTCAGGAAGTGTGCATTTGCCCCCATGTTCGTCTAGTCCACTTGACAAATTAAAATTGGAAATGCGGCGCCGTTGTGCGAAGAAAACATGGTGTTTACACCAAAAATACTTGACTTTTCAAAATCACCCCAACAATCCCCGAGAAGAGCTTTTCCGCTCTATCTCATCGGAATTGGGGTTGCGTTATGTTACCAATGATCAGGTCTCATGAGCAGTATCAATCGTTCGTTCAGCAACAACTTCGTATTCACTACACCAATGGGTCACTTCTGTTTGTCGCCAAAGACTGGTCCCTTGTGAAGAAGTTCTGGATTACTGACCTCTCTGACACGTTTAACTTACTGCGAGACACTTTCTCGTGTCGTGGTCCAAAATCCATTGACCCTGCCGACTTACTCCGTTCATACCTGCTCATGGTCCAGGTCGGAGAACCATCTATCACAGAATGGGTAAATCAATTACGGCGCTGCCCGCTGTATGCCATCCTCAGCGGCTTTGAGTACGGTCAAACGCCAGGTGTCGGTACATTCTACGGCTTTTTCCACCGACTGTGGTCTCACGGTTCTGTAAACCTTTCACCCAAGCGCAGACTCAACCGAAAGAAGATCAAAGGTGGTAAGAAAGGACAAAAGGCACCAACCAAAGCGTACAGCAAAATCGCGAACCTAATGGCTCAGCTGCAGAAGCGTTCCAGCGCCAAAGCCCAACCTTTCGACGTTCTGCTCAGATTGTTTCAGCACCAATTTCTTGCTATCTCTGCAAAGTCGGGCTTGTTAGGTAACACCCATGCGCTGTCTATTGCCAGCGATGGAATGCCACTTCAAACAGCAGCCCAAGTTCGCAGTAAACGACTTTGCAACTGTCGAGAGCTCGGTATTGAGCCATGCAGGTGCTATCGTATCTACTCCCAACCCGACTGTGACATGGGCTGGGATAGTTATCGAAACAAATACTTCTTTGGCTATCATCTCTATACGTTTGTTGCTGCGGATAGTCCCTACGACCTGCCACTGTACCCTCGGCTTCAACGAGCGTCACGCCATGATGCGACCTCCTGGGTGGTCAGTACCCGCGAGTTCCTTGAACGCTTTCGTGAGTACACCTGGGACAAAGCCATTTTAGACGCGGCTCATGATGCATTGCCGATCTACGAATATCTTCATGCACGACAGATTAAGCCGTTCATTGATTTAAATCTACGGAGTACGGGAAGCAAGGGTGTTCGAAAGGATGACATCACGTTTTCCCCAGCTGGGGTTCCGTTCTGCAAGAAGGGGCTGGAGATGAAAGATCGTGGCTACGACTATACACGCGGACGCCGTAAATACTACTGCCCACTTGTTGTCAAAGGCGTGGTGACTTGTGATACGCCCTGTTCCGATTCACCTTACGGAAGATGCGTACACACCTATACCAAGCACAATCCTCGCTTGTTTCCACCCGTCGCCCGCAACAGCGACGAGTGGAACAATGTCTACAAACGCAGAACCACCTGCGAACGCAGCAACAAGCGAGTCAAAGAGGATTTTCTCCTCGAAGCTGCCAAGCACCGCAGTACCATGATGTGGACCGTCCGCATCTATGGCATCGCCATGTGCCAACACATGGACGCCTGGTACCAAGAGAGTAATCTCGACCCGAGATCGATGCTCTTGTCAGCTTAAGAATATCCCAATCATACCATCTTCAGTGATGACTTTTTTAAAACCGAATCGTCATCGCTCTGTTTGCTATACCCTTCTTCAAGAAACATGCATGATGCCGCATGGATTCTGCCGTTTTCCAGTTGATTACTGGGAGAATTCCTGGTTCATCCCACTTTTCTGTACTGCAATACCGAGAGTCTATGGTATTCACAGTGGAGGCTTCGAATCTTGGGAAAAAAGTTTCGTGACTACGACCCGAACCAACTCATTCTACTACCACCGGGGTTAAATGAATGGCTACCTGACGGCCACCTGGCGAACTTTGTCAGTGATGTGGTCGATCATATCGATATCTCCATCATTACAAAACAGTACGAACAAGAACTGCGAGGTTTTCCCCCGTACCACCCGGCAATGTTATTGAAGATTCTGGTTTACGCATATTGCACAGGCATGTACTCTTCCAGAAAGATCGCAAAGGCCTGTCAGGATGTAGTGGCGTTCCGAGTCCTGTCCGCAAATCAGTTCCCGGATTTCCGGACAATCAGTGATTTTCGGAAACGCCATTTGGTCACCTTCAAAGAACTTTTCTTGGAAGTCTTGAAGATTGCCCAACATGCAGGGATGGTTAAGCTCGGGCATGTATCGCTGGATGGCAGCAAGATTCGGGCAAACGCATCCAAACATAAAGCGATGAGTTACGAGCGGATGAAGCAGCAAGAGCAACGACTCCGCCAAGAAATCGCCGAGCTTACGCAGCAGGCTGAACGCACCGACCATAGTGAAGATAAAAAGTACGGTAACACCATGGGCGATGAACTCCCTGAAGAGTTAGCCCGTAGAGAGACCCGGTTGGCAAAAATTCAGGAAGCAATGTCCTCTCTGGAGAAAGAGGCCAAGGAAAGAGTGGAACAACAGCAACAGAAAGACGAACAACAAGACAAGAAGGACGATGACAACGGCCCCACCAACCAGACAGGCGCCAGGAAACGCGGTCGTCCACGCAAGGAGAGTCATCTCGCAGGTGTTCCGGAGGACAAGGCTCAACGCAACTTCACGGATCCGGAATCTCGCATTATGAAATCGAAAGACGGCTTTATCCAAGCATACAATGTGCAGGCTGTCGTCGATGAAGAGTACCAAATCATTGTTGCAACAGATGTTATAGACCACACAAATGACCACGGTGTCCTGCGTACAATGGTCGAAATGACGGCGGAGAATACGAAAGCGACGATGCACAAAATCTCATGTGATGCTGGCTACTTTGCCGAAGACGACGTGACATGGCTTCAAGAGAAAGAAATTGACCCATACATCGCAACAGGTCGTCAAAAGCACAATGAAGTGCCTGAGTCACCGAGAGGACGAATACCGAAACACTACACCATTAAGCAACGTATGACTCGGAAACTAAAAACAAAGAAGGGCCGTGCCGTCTACGCGAGACGCAAGGCTATCGTAGAGCCTGTGTACGGTCAAATTAAGGGTTGTCGACGATTCGACCAATTCTCACTTCGAAGCCTTGAGAAGGTCAGAGGAGAATGGTCGTTAGTTACCATGTGCCATAATCTGCTTAAGATATTCAAATACGGTCATATAAACTGGGCAACGTGCTAAAGATGGTGCTTAACCGACCAGTCCCCGTCTAATGAAGTAAGTGCCCATGGGGAAAGTCACCCATAGTCGAATAAAATATGGAACTGAACTCAAATGCAGAAAGTCTAAGCCGCAATACTCGGACACGCTCCTAGTCGAGGATAACGCCCCTGTGGGTACGGTGTATCGCGTCGGGAGGAGGATTTGGATGCATTTTCATGCAACCAGGCTCTTGGTCAGCAATTTTCGTGAAAGCCTCGAATTTTACAGGGACGTTTTGGACTTTAAAGGATGGCACAACGATGAAATGGAGTACGCATACTTTGAAAAACAACAGTTGGCACTGTTTGCACGAGAGAGAATGCCTGCTGCCCTAGCCAGAGTTGCTACCCCGCCGTCATCGCAATTCGTGCTTCAATTTGAAGTCGACGACGTCGACGAGGTGTCATCAAATTTTTAGGATTAAGTGATATAGTGCCACCGGACAGCCCCTTTCAGTGTCGCCGATGAATTGAAAAAGCGAACATGTCGAGGTTAGAAAATCCGGTAGTTGCGAATCTCGAGGGCGACCAAATCCCCCACCTGTACAACCGGATCATGATTCGACGGGACATAGGCGTGAATCGCATGATTCCCTGCCAAACGGATCTCGAGGTCATAGTGTGTACCCTTGAAGAGCGATCGAACAACGGTTCCAATTGCGTTGTCTTCAGTTTGCGGTGACCGGATTTCAATATCCGTTGGCCTGATTACGACGTGGACCTCTGAAGCTTCAGGCCGACCTTCTACAGGGAGTTGAACGGGGCCTATCGAAACGGTCCCATGCTGAACTGTTCCTGTAAATCGATTGGCCTCTCCGACGAAACCTGCTACAAAGAGGTTTGATGGTGTTTCGTAAACCTCCTTTGGCGTTCCGAACTGCTCAATGTGCCCCTGATTCATCACCAATACTCGGTCTGCGACCTCAAGTGCTTCCTCCTGGTCGTGCGTGACGAAAATACTCGTGATCCCGACTTCGTCATGGACTTGCCGAATCCACTTTCTTAGTTCACGCCGAACTTGTGAATCGATGGCCGAAAAAGGTTCGTCCAATAACAGTACGCTCGGATTCGGTGCAAGAGCTCTCGCCAAAGCCACTCTTTGAGCTTGCCCTCCGGACAATTCCCGTGGGTAGCGACGCTCCAATCCACCTAATCGAACTAGGCTCAGCATTTCCCTAACACGTTTGTGCACCTGGTCTGATGGGAGCTTCTGTACCCGCAAACCAAATGCGATATTGTCAAATACGGTCATATGTTTAAACAAGGAATAGTTCTGAAAGACAAACCCAACTCCTCGTAACTGGGGGGATACGCCGTCCACCGATTCTCCCCTGATTCTCACTTCTCCAGAGGTCTGGCGTTCTAATCCCGCGATGATGCGCAACAGTGTGGTCTTTCCGCTTCCACTGGGCCCCAAAAAGCCGATCATTTCACCATTTTCAATGGAAAAGCTAACGCCGCGCAGTGCCCCATGCGTTCCGGTAAAATTTTTCACCACGTCTTTCACTTCTATCGTCAACGCGAATCACTCCCTTGTTTCCTCTTTGTCAGTTGAAGCAGGATTAGCGTCAGAAACGAACCAGCCGCTAAGATGAGGGAGACGGCATACGCGGCTCCCATCTCGTTATCCGCAGTCGCTTGATAGACGTAGAGGGTGGCAGATTGGGTGACCATGATGACGCTTCCGGAAACGACCAGTACCGCGCCGAATTCACCTAAGGATCTCGATATCGTCAACATCACGCCATACATTAAACTCCATTTGATTTCGGGGAACGTGACTTTCCAAAACGTAACCCATGGTCCTGCGCCAAGAGTAAAGGCGGCTTCCTCCTCGCCGATCCCGGTTTGCATCAGATGCGGGACGAGCTCGCGTATGACAAACGGGAATGTGACGAAGAGTGTGGCTGCGACCATCCCAGGCATCGCAAATATAAATTTGATGTTTGCATGTTGCAGCATCCCACCGATGAACGTATTTGGACCATACGTGACCACCAGAGCCAAACCTGCGATGACCGGGGAGACGGCGAACGGCAAATCGACAATCACATTGAACACTTTCCATCCCACGCCCTTGCGTGCGATTTGAAGCGCCACGAGTACGCCGAAAATGGTATTGATGACGACGGTACATAGCGTGATTTCAGCGGTCAGTTTGAGGGAAAACAACGCCTCTGGTGCGGTCAACTCTTTCGCGAACGAGCTGACTCCGTGTTGCAAGGCGCCCGCTACAATGCCTGCCACGGGAAGAATGATCAGCACGAGAAACCAGATGTAAGTGATACTAAAGAGTGACATTCGGCGTATCATGGATATCCCTCCCTCGATTGAGGGGCTTTGAGAAGAGCGATCTCACAACGCCTCTCTGTCTGTAGTGAAGCAGGTAGAACTGGTACAAGAGAGCGAGAAGGGCCACCGCTATTAGCACGACTGAAACCGCCGCAGCGCCTTGTTGATCATCGTTTTCGAGCAACCCGTAGAGATAGACAGCCGCGACTTCCGTGTGCATGGGCTTGTTCCCAGCTACCATGACAACTGCACCGAATTCCGCCAGTGCTCTACTAAAACTGAGTGAGAACCCCGTAAGCACACCAGGCAAAATGGTCGGAAATACAATCGAGCGAAACACCCTGAAGGGGCGTGCACCCAGAGTGGCCGCCGCCTCCTGCATTCCGCGGTCCATGTCGCTGAGTAACGGTTGGACCGAACGCACCGTATACGGGAAGGTGACAAAGACCATCGCGATGACAATCGCCACAGGAGAGTAGGTCAGATGAATGCCGTGACGGAGAAACCACATTCCAATTGGAGAGGTTGGTCCGTAAAGAAAAATGAGCATCAATCCGCTGACGGTCGTTGGAATGGAAAAAGGGAGGTCCACGATTGCGTTCAGTACGGTTTTGCCCGGTATTTCTTTCTCAAACATGTGCGCGACGAACGTACCGGCGATCACGTTGATGATGGCTGCCACCAATGCAGTTTCGACCGTTAGTTCAAATGCCGAAAGCGCCATGGGGCCGGTGACGGAGCGTAGGAACGCGCTCCACCCGTTTGAAAAGGCCTGCTGAAAGATAGCTCCAATTGGTAGCACGATGAGCAATAGCAGGTATCCCGAGAAACTCGTGAATGCCAAATGGCGAAGTTTGATACGCATTTATTTGGACTCCAGGACAGTGTTCCAAATGCCGTTTGTCGAATAAAGGTCCGCGTTAATCTTGTTCCATCCGCCCAACTGTGCCACGGTGAATAGATCTTTAGGCGTCTTGTAAAGCGCGTCCGCTTTTGTCTTCAAGGCTGCGTCTACTGGCCGGAAACCTGCGTTCATGTAGATTTGCTGAGCCGTCGCACCCTCCAACCACTGTACGAATGCCTCCGCCACCTGACGGTCGCCATGTTTATCCACGTTCTTGTCGACGACGGCGATCGGGTTCTCGATGAGCATAGTGGAACTCGGGATCACTTCGTCGAATGTCTTTAGGTGGTTGCTTTGCTCTAAAATCTCATTTTCGTAACTTACGACTGCGTCCCCCGTCCCGCTTGTGAACGTGGTCATCGATGCCTCACCGGACTTGTCGAGGACATCGACATTCTTAACGATCTTTTCCAGCAGCGATTCTGCATTTTTAGCACCGCTGCTTCGGGACGTCGCATAGTAGATGGCATTGATATCCCACTTTGCTCCTCCGGAGGTGGAGGGGTTGGGGAGATCGACGACGACGCCTGGTTTTGCGAGGTCGGACCAGGTGGTGATATGTTTGGGATTTCCACTTCTTACACCGATGGCCACAATCGAGTCCGTCACCATACCTCCAGTAGGACCGGATTTCCAATTGTGCGTGATCAGCCCTGCCTGTTGAATCTTATTGATGTCGTCCTCTAGAGACAGGGCCGCGACGTCCACCGGCAGCCCGCTGGTGATAGCCCGGGCCTCAGCACCATCAGCATCAAAGGAAGCATTGAAAGTCACGGTCTGACCAGTCCTAGCCTTCCAGTACTTCTCGAATGCCGGAAACAACTCATTCTCATACACATTTTTCGTAACGCTGTAAGATCCGAAGTAAAGTGTGACCGGTTTCGTCGATGACGATGCCCCAGTATTGTTCGCATGGCCATTCGTAGAAGAGCCTGATGAGCTCTGTGTGCCGCAGGCCACAAGCCCTAAACTCGCCAACAAGACAGATCCGGCGACGGCTATTTTATTCATACGGGTACCCCTCCAAATATACCGACTATACAACTGAGAATTGTAGGTTTTGATAAGCCGAGTATATGTGCGAACGATGTAGGGGGTCAACGAAAGTATGGTGTATCCGCTCATTTTTGCCTGTTTTGTTATGATGTCATAACAAGTTAAAAAACAGCCACTTCCTATGGCTGTTTCGCATCGCAGTCATTTTGGGGTTGTGGTCTGCCTCTCTTACGAGAGGCCTGCCGCGGCCTTGAAGTGATGAACCTGGTTCAGCCAATCCAATGTCAGCCGTCGCAATTTTTCCGAACTGTCCCCAGAAGAGTAGGTGTGGTCAGCCTCCCGCAGCACCTCAGCTCGGCACGTCTGCGCACTTGAGCCGAATGCATCGAAATAGAGTGAACAATCGCTCACAGGAATTTCCTCGTCTGACGTCCCGTGGACCACAAGGGCCCGGCCTGCAAAGTGTTTGGCGGCCTCTAGTGGATGGTGTGCCGCTAAGGAGTCAAAAAACGAGGGTGTAAGGCCATACCCGAGGTAACAGGCGGTGCCCAGACGATAGCAGTCGTTCAGTACGTCATTGCCAAAGTCGATCCGGCCAACTGTAACTGATGAAACTCCTCCATTGGCTGTAGCCTCCCGCATACCTTGCCTATTCCCATACCACCTTTGCACGTTTCTCTGGCACATGTAAGGGAGCCGTTTCACGCCGGCAAGGGAGATCTAGTTTATGTCAAGTATATCTTGAGGGTATGTCGAACCTATTTCAAAATAACATTAAACCGATTGTTTTTGTTTGTTTTGTAATAACGTTATACACCGTTGGAAGAAACTGTGCTCCCTGCTGGGGAGAACAGTTCTTCTGTAGCTGTTTTTGTACCACATGAGCGACAACGCCACGTATGTGTCTGAATACACAGACATAATGTGTAGGGGAATCGGTACATAAGCCGACACTGTCGTCGCATGTATTTTGAGATAAATATAAAGACAAAAAGCGTTTGGCGCCCTATTTTCCGTGTTGCGCATGATTCGAAATTATTTTAATAAATCTCCATCTTGTTGGCATGGAATTTGCTTTAAGTGAAGTGTGGAGGCTAAATGTGTAAAGGAGTGACCACGATGAGTTCAGTTCGAGAGTTCCGCGTACCAGAGCTCGTATATACCGGGGTAGGATCACTACAGAAGATAACGACAGTTGTACCGAGTGTCGGATCGAAAGCCCTGATAGTCAGTGACGCAATCATGACAGACTTGGGGTACGTTGCTCGAGTCGCAGAACTGTTGGCTAGCGCTGGAGTCGCGCATGAAGTGTATTCTGGCGTCGATGCTGAGCCGACGGACGTGCATGTAGAAGAGGCATTGGGTGTCTTTGCGGCAAAGGGCTGCGATGTAGTGATTGGCCTTGGTGGTGGGAGTTGTATCGACGCCGCGAAAGCGGTTGCCGTCATGGCAGTAAATCAAGGTTATATCGGAGACTACATGGGGGAGCGAAAATGGTTCAATGAGAAAGCAATTCCGCTCATTGCAATTCCGACCACAGCTGGAACCGGGTCGGAAGTCTCAAGTGTCACAGTGATTACCAATACCAAGGATGACATCAAGATGATGATTCGCCAGCGAGCACTCATCCCATCTGTCGCCATTGTCGATCCGGCGCTAACCATTTCGTCTCCACCCAATGTAACTGCCGCGACAGGCATTGACGCGCTGTGTCACGCCATCGAAGCTTATCTCTCGAAACGCAGTCATCCACTGACGGACACCTTGGCTCTGTCAGCTATCCAAAAAATTGTGAATTATATTGGGCGAGCGTACGCCAATGGCGAAGATCTAGATGCGCGCGAAGCCATGTCGATTGCGGCGATGGAAGCCGGGATGGCCTTTACGAACGCGTCTGTCGGCTTGGTACATGGGATGTCTCGTCCGATAGGGGCCATTTTCCACGTACCGCACGGCGTGTCGAATGCGATGCTGTTACCCACTGTTTTGGAGTATTCGAAAGATGCTTGTACACAACGACTAGCCGATATCGGAAGAGTGCTCAATCCATCGCTTCAATGTAAGTCTGACGAAGATTTGGCAACTTACGTGGTCGAGCAAGTGAAACAGCTGTGTGCAAGTGTAAAGATCCCTAATATGCAGCAATGGGGAATTGATGTAAACGAGTTTGAGCGGGTACTCGATAAGATGGCGACAGATGCAATTGCAAGCGGCAGTCCTGCAAACAATCCAAAAGTGCCTTTACATGATGAGATTGTCGAACTCTACAAAACAGCTTACACGGCTGATTTCGCGGTGGTGAAAGCGGATTCCTAATCGATAAAAATTGAGTCATTAGCAAAGGAACAGATATCGACTACGGAGGAAACGAAGACATGACAACCACTTCGACAGAAATAGAGACAGTGAAAAACTATGTAGGTGGCCAGTGGGTTGAGGCAGAAACCGGAGATTACCATTGTGGTTTGGAAGGGAGACTGGATTTATGTCTTCAGCACCGAAGAACAATCCATTATCAAGGCTTGAACGGATACCTGTTTGGCCGCATGGGTATCGGTTATTAATCGTACTTGGTTTAGGATATTTCTTTTCATTTTTCGACATCACGAATATCTCGTATGGGATTCCGGTCATTACAAAGCAGTTCGGTGTTTCCTCCAGTCTAGCTTCCACCGCTGTTACCACCAGTTTAGTTGGGTACATCATTGGTGCCATTATCGTAAGTGTCATCAGTGACTATTTTGGTCGACGAATGGCTTTGATAGCAGGGATTACATTGTATACGGTTGGTTCATTGGCAACGGCATTCAGTCCAGACGTCACGTGGCTCATTGTCTGGCGCTTCATCGTCGGCATGGGGATTGGAACGATGATCTCTCAGGTATCGACGTATATGGGGGAGATTTCGCCAGCTGTCTTACGCGGTCGCTTCACAGGCTTGGCAAACGTCTTTGCGTTTGCTGGATTAGCCGCTGTACCTTTTACGGCGATGTGGCTTGTTCCGCATTACTCGTGGGGATGGCGTGCACTGTTGTTTGTCGGTGCACTCGGTGGCCTGACGATGCTGTTTATGGCACGTGACCTGATTGAATCCCCTCGGTGGTTAATTATTCACGGTCATTATGATAAGGCTGTCGCGTTAGTGGATAAAGTTGAACAACAGGCGATGAGGAAAATGGGGACCACAGAGCTGCCGCCGATTGTCGAAATTCCATTTGAAGAAACGGCACACGAATTCCCCATTCTGTCGCTTTTGCGACCACCCTATGTCTGGCGGATGCTCATTCTGTTACTCTACTGGTTTCTCTGGTATGTGGGAGACTATGCATACCTGGGCATGGCGCCGACTGTGCTCGTGCAATCCGGCTTTGGGTTGGGCAACAGCATTGGCTTCTCTGCCATTTCAGGCATCGGGTTCGTCGTGGGTGCACTCTACGTGTTGTTCTTTGGGGATAAATTCGAGCGGAAGTACTCGCTCATGGTAATGGGGATCGTCGGCGGCATCGCCGTCATCATTGCCGGTGTTGCACCTTCCCCAGTAATGGTCATTATCGCAGGATTTCTGTTTACCACGACGATTGCCATGTTGTCGATTATTGGCTACATCATTACGGCTGAACACTTCCCAACGCGGGCTAGAAGTTCCGGTCTCGCGATGTGCGATGGCATCGGTCACTTAGGTGGGGCTGTGGCGCCAGCCATTACGTTAGGTGCGTTTAACGCGTGGGGATTTTCGGGTGCATTCGGTTTGATGGGTGTCGCAACGTTGGCATCCCTGATTTTCATCGCAATGACTAGTCGAGCAACCCGGAAAAACCTCGAAATTGTAAACGATGCACACGGTAAGGACATTCACGCATCGTCCATGACCATCAACTAAGTGTAAAATTTATCGTATCGATAGGTTAGAAAAGTTGATTCACTTACAACTATCGAAGACTGCATGTGCGTCGGACAAAGACTGAGGTGCAGTCTTCCCATCTCTTCAAGGAGGTTCAGTTGTATGCATGCCATCCGAAATTCTACAGACGTGCTCCAACTGATCCTAGATACGATGTACGAGGGAATTGTACTGGTAGATGAACAGGGTCATATTCTGGAAATGAACCAGGCCTACCTTAAGCTATTAGACATGGAGCGGGATGCGGTCATTGGCCGGCACGTGACAGATGTGATTGAAAACACGCGGATGCACAAAGTTCTGGAGACAGGGATTCCAGAACGGGGGCATCTCCAGCAACTTCAGGGTCATGACATGATTGTGCATCGGATCCCAATTTGGCAAGACGGAAAAATGATTGGCGCGTTAGGTGTTCTCATTTTTGAAAGCATCGGTGAACTCTATCGCATTATCGAGCGGACTCAAGAAATCCTGCGATCCGATAATGCCGGACCATCAGACTTGCGTCAGGATGTCGAAACGATTCCCCAGCGGCGTGCTTATACGATTGACGAGACCATTGGTCAGAGTCAATCTATTATGTTACTGAAGCAAATGGCCAAAAAGGCAGCCAAGACACCTGTTACGGTCCTCATCACGGGTGAAAGTGGTACCGGTAAAGAGGTCATGGCACAAGGGATTCACTACGAAAGTAACAGAGCAAACGGCCCTTTCGTCAGCGTGAATTGTGCAGCCATTCCGGAAAACCTGCTTGAAACCGAGTTGTTTGGATACGATGACGGCGCCTTTACAGGTGCGAAAAAAGGAGGGAAGCCGGGACAAATTGAGTTGGCGCACATGGGGACGTTGTTTTTGGACGAAATAGGGGATATGCCTGTGAACATGCAGGCGAAACTACTTAGAGTTTTGGAAGAGAGAGAAATTCAGCGGGTTGGTGGCATCACCAAGCGGTATGTGAATACGAGAATTATTTCCGCGACGAACCGCGATTTGGAGCAAATGGTCCAGAAGGGGCAATTTCGTGAAGACCTGTACTACCGACTCAACATTATCCGTCTTCACTTACCTCCATTAAGAGAGCGCAGAGAGGATATTCCCGTTCTCCTTGCGTTTTACTTAGAGGAGGTATCAAAGCGGTTACAAAAGTCACTTGTCCATTTGTCGTCGGACGTGGTCGGGCTGCTTGTGAGATACGACTGGCCAGGAAACATTCGAGAATTGGTTCATACAGTGGAGGTTTTAGTGAGTCTAGCCGATTCGAACCACATCACAATTTCTGACTTTCCACCGCACTTGACCAAATTTTTCGCATCACCATATGACTTAGGCGTTACAGAGCGAACACCGACTCCAAACGTCGATGTAAGCAGAATGGAATATCATCGTTCAAACGGTGTTCGAGACTCGATAGCGAACTATGAAAAAAAGATGATTGAGGATGCCTTGGCGGACGCAGCGGGAAATAAGTCGTTGGCGGCGCAAAAACTTGGTATTCATCGTTCTACGCTCTATGAGAAGTTGAAGCGCTACAATCTCAACTAAAACTATGCGGCTCGTACGTCGGTGAAAACAAAGAGTTCGAAAGACAAGTCCTCGCAGGTGATTGCCGAGGTTGAGCAACTGGTAGAGGCCGGACAGCTCAAAAGGGGACGATACATACACCTGGCATTTACGTGCAAAAGTTGATTGACGGGCAGCAAGAAAAGCGGATCGAAAAGAGGACCATCACGATCCCCGATGGGAGTGAGAGATAGATGAGTGAGAACAAACTCACCCTTCACGGCCGGACCGCCATTATCACTGGCGCCGCGAGTGGAATCGGTTTCGCTGTGGCACAATGCTTCGCACAAGCAGGCGCGAATGTCGTGCTATCTGATATCAATGCGCAACAGGCGAACTTTCGTGCAGAGGAACTTCGGAATTCGAATTATCGAGTCGCTGCTTTCCCAGCGGATGCGAGTCAGGAAGCAGACATGCAAAAATTGATTGAGTTTGCCGTACGTAAATTTGCTACTGTAGACGTCTTTGTAAATAACGCGGGTATGCAATACGTCTCGAGCCTTGAGAATTTTCCGGTAGCGAAATTTGAACAGATGATTCGATTGATGCTCATCGGCCCTTTCATCTCCACAAAAACCGTGTTTCCCATCATGAAGAAAAACGGCTACGGTCGAATTATTAACATGGCTTCGGTCAATGGGCTGATTGGATTCGCAGGGAAAGCTGCTTATAATTCAGCGAAACATGGCGTGATTGGGTTGACGAAAGTCTCTGCCCTCGAGGGCGCTTCGCACGGGATCACGGTGAATGCACTATGCCCGGGATACGTTGATACGCCGCTTGTGCGCAACCAACTTGCGGACATCGCCCGTTCACGTGGTGTACCCGAGGAGAAGGTGCTTGAAGAAGTCATATACCCACTTGTTCCGCAGCAGCGCTTACTCACGGTGGAAGAAGTAGCCAACTACGCGCTGTTCTTAGCTTCAGACTTAGGTCGAAGCATTACTGGTCAGGCTGTAGTCATGGATGGAGGGTATCTAGCACAATAAATTCGCAGTGAAGTTTTCTTTCAGTGGAAATTGTACCGTTCAAATGCCGTTCGTTTGGTTCTACGCTGTCTTGCATACCTATAGGGACTCAAAGAGATTCAAATGTAAAAAACGAGCGGAGAGTGCCCCGCTCGTTCATTACAATCTCGGCATTACAGTTCATTCGGTTCAATAAGTCGCATGACGCCGTACGTATAAGTACAGACACACGTACAATCCACTGTTATTCCCGTGACAACTTAACTTCAAAGTGGTATCGACTGGACGCATAGCGAACTTCAGAGAATTCGACGGGGGTCCCGGTCTCGTCGGACGTCACGCGACGGATCATCAATATCGGTTCATCGGACTTGATAGATAGTTTCTGAATGTCCTCGTAGACTGCCCGTGTCGCATAGATCTCTTGTCGTCCGAAAGAGATTTTCACGCCGTACTGCTCAAAGAAACCGTAGACGTGATTGTATACATCTCTCAACTCAAGCGCAGTATCCAGGTTGAGTTGTGGGGGAGGAACCAAGTAGGATGTCTCGCGAAAAACCGGTGAACCTTCGACTTTGGCCAGGCGGCGGATTTGAATCACGTTGCTTGACGGCTTGACGTTGAGAAACTCTGCAACGATCATCGGGCACGTAGTTATCTGGCTCCCCTTTAGTTCAATCTCGACGGCGTACCCGTGTGACCTCAGCTCCTCCGCAAAACCGTGCAGTTTCGAGGCTGCGAATGCTTGTTCCCTCCCGACGAGGAACGTTCCCTTGCCTTGCCTCCGAATCAGGTAGCCTAACGAAACCAAATCCCGAATTGCCTGGCGGACGGTAATCCGGCTAACCCCCATTTCCTCAGCCAATTCGGACTCAGAGGGAATCTTGTCCCCGATGTGCCACTTTCCGTCTTGTATATCCTTCAGGATTTTGTTCTTTAGATGCTGATACAGAGGGACACTTGTCTTCATGTTTCAGCCTCCTTTGCCATCAAAGGTACGTTCGTTGTGCGCCTTCTCGCCGCCCATTGACTTTCTCCGGCGGCGTGTATCTCGTTGAAAACATCCAGTGTTGACTGTGTATAACAATATGTATAAGACTAATTAAATCGCTCGGAATTATCAACATTTTATTGGCCGCAGGTTTGCTTGAGCGCGAGGCACGCTGTAGTTTCGTTGAAATATGAGGATTAGGCAAGAACTTATGAAGTTCCGACATGGATCATCGGACTTCACAACAGTACTCTATAAACAATTGAAAACGCATTCATTCAAGTCTTTCGGAAGAGGGGGGAGGAAGTCAATCAGTGTTTCCGGCACGAGGGGGACGAATTCAGTGGGTTCGAACGGCAACTGGCAGGGCGAAGTAGAAGACAGAACCTTGAGAACGGGGTGAGTGCGACATGGATAAAAGTGTCCCGTCAAGACGTTGGTTACGCATTATTCCAGTGGCTTTGTTGATGTACACAATTGCGTATATCGATAAATCGAATGTGAGTTTTGCTTTTTCTGGCATGGAGAAGGACTTGGGCTTTGGGGCTACGGCATCTGGATTGGTCTCAGGAATATTATTTTTCGGATATTTGTTTACCCAGATGGCTGGCGGTTACATGGCGTCGCGAAGCAGTCCAAAGAAAATCGTATTTTGGTTGCTGATCGTCTGGGGTCTGTTCGCGATGCTGACCGGATTTGCACACAACTTAACCGAGTTATTAATCGCGAGATTTCTGCTTGGTTTAGCTGAAGGGGGCGTATTCCCTTCAACCATTGTGTTATTCAGCAAATGGTTCCCGAGTCATGAACGTGCCCGTGCAACTGGTTATTGGATCCTTTGTCAATCGCTCGGTTCCATCGTGATGGCCCCGCTATCCGGCTGGATTTTGTACCTGTTCAACTGGCGGTGGCTATTTTTTATAGAAGGAGCAATGCCGTGGGTGTGGGCTATTGTTTGGTGGATCTTTATATCTGACGACCCCAGGCAGGCAAAATGGATTTCGGAGGAAGAAAGATCCTACATCCTTACTGCCCTAGAAGCAGAACAGAAGACGATTCAACGAAGTAAGACAAATTATCTTGAAGCGCTGCGTGACAAACGAGTTTGGATCTTGCTCTTCTACTTGCTCTTCGAACAGATCGGGTATTACGGGGTCAGTATGTGGTTGCCTACCATCGTGAAGAGCTTTAGCCACCAAGGAAGCGTTGGGGTGGGGTATCTTACCGCTCTTCCCTGGATAGCGGCAATGATCGGAATCATCATCAACTCCAATCATTCGGACAGAACCGGTGAGCGCATTAAACATGCTTCTTATCCACTGATGATTGGTGCCCTTTTTTTTGGTCGCGTCCGTTTTAATCGGGGCGTCTCATCCGGTTTGGAGCCTCGTCTGCACCATTCTTGCCGTTGGCGTCATGAACTCTTATAACGGCGTAGTTTGGGCTATCCCCGCTTCGATATTCTCATCGAACAACCTAGGCGGGACAGTTGGGTTTATTAACGGAATCGCGAACCTGGGAGGATTCTTCGGCCCCTTTATCGTTGGATTTCTGATTCAGTCCAGTGGACATTTCTTGTATGGAACGATATTTAATGCGCTGTGCCTCATTGTTGCGGGCCTTGTTATTCTCCCTCTTGCCAATCCAGGTTTTAAAAGTGGCAAGGGCCAACATATAAGCCATGTAGCCAGTTCAAAATAGCCCACCTAGTCAGTCTTTGGGTGGCGGACTTTGTATGGCTACCTAGGTCAATGATTGCATTCAAACATACGGAAAAGGTGGTAGGGTGCATGAAACCGGATTATATGCAACTTAGTGGAAAAATTGCGCTTGTCACAGGTGCGGGCGGGGGCATTGGCCGTGCTGTTGCGCTTGACCTTGCCGAATTAGGGGCTAAAGTTGCGGTGAATTATCTGAGTAATGGAGACGGTGCTAGGGAGACCGTTGAAACAATCCGCAAGCGGGGAGGCCAGGCTGTAGCCATTCAGGCAGATGTTACGAATGAAGAACAAATCCAAAGTCTTGTTCTGCAAACAGAAAAATCGTTTGGTGACACCATCGATATTTTGGTCAACAACGCAGGAACGCTTGTGGAACGTCGCGCAGTAGAGGACATGACTATGGATTTGTGGAAAAAGGTCATGGATGTCAACGTCACTTCAGCAGTATTTACAAGTAAAGCTGTGATTCCTGGAATGAAATCGAAGGGGTCTGGAAATATCATTAATTTGAGCTCTCTCGCCGCACATAACGGCGGAGGCTTAAGGGCCATTGCGTATGGTACTTCGAAGGGCGCAATTGTTACGTTCACTCGGGGACTAGCTAGAGAACTCGCACCATTTGGAATTCGTGTCAATTGCGTTGCGCCTGGATTCATCGATGACACGAAGTTTCATGCGACGTTTACCACTAGAGAGGCGCGTGACGCTACCATCGCGGCGATTCCCCTTGGTCGTGGAGGCGTTCCTCAAGACGTAAGTCGCAGCATCGTCTTTCTCGCAACTGAACAGAGTTCCTTTATAACCGGGGAGACGTTGGATATCAACGGTGGGGTACTGATGAGGTAGCACATCTTCCACAAGCCATCCAAGGTACAAAGTGGATTTGGGTGATTGTGAATGATCGGACGTGGGTGTGCTGTGAATTCGTTTGCAAGGTCGGTATCCACATGTGTGGTACCGACCTTTTTTCACATTGGACACATCGGTATGCTTAGAAGCTCAAAATGGGAGGTTGCGCATCGGTGATGAAATCCTGTTCGAGGATAATGTCTTTTCCGATGACCGTTCTCGTCTGTTCACGGTAGTTCGAAGGTGAGATGCCAATCTTGCCGTGAAACAGCCTTGAGAAGTAGTGGGGCGTCAAGCCTACCCGTTCAGCGATTTCTGTAATTGGGACATTGGTCATGCAGAGAAATTCCATGGCCTTTTCGAGACGAATGTTTTGCAGGTACTGTATTGGGGTAATCCCAGTCTTCGCACGAAACAGCTCGATCAGATAGTGCGGATGATAGCCCATATGATCAGCGAGCTCCTCCAATAAAATTTGCGACTGGAAGCGCTCTTTTAAGTAATCGATCATATGTTGCACGACGGGGTGATCGCTTGACACGTCCTGCGTGATTACACTTGTTATTTCATCCTGTGTGGTGGGGCTGCCACTACTATGAAGAATGGATAATAAGGCGCTCTTGAAACCGACGTCAATTCGGTAAGGAAAAATGGCGTTGGGATTGCGTAGATTCGCACAGGACAGATGGAACAGCTGTTTAAATTGGTTTGTATCCGTCACCACTTGCGGACCATGGACGTTGAATGTACGAATGAAATCAACCAGCTCGTCCTGGACGATGAATTTAAAGTCGAGCGTGGTCGTGTCAGCCGTGTAATGGAAACTGTGCTCGGCTCCTTGCTCAAACAAAAAACCATCGCCCGTGCGACACGGGAACGACTGGTTTTTCACGCGGACGGATCCCGCCCCTTCTGTTACTAGAATGAACTGAAAGAAGTCATCGTGAGCATGTGGCTTGACGCCGCTATTTCGTGAGTAATCAATGCGAGCGATCCACAAAACACGTAATTGGTTATCCCGCAATTGTTTTTCGCACACAGCTTTTTCCCCTTTCGCGAGATTTTTTCCCTTGCTCCGCTGAATTTCACCCTGTGCCACGGCTTCTTTGGTTACCTCAGCAACAATGGAAAGAATCGTTCACTGACAAGGTATGTTTAGTGAAAATCAACATAGAATGACTCGTCACGTCAGGAATAGAACTGAATTTGAAGGGTAGGTAGTCACCGTATTCATTGACCCTCTAAACTGCTGACTATCCAGCTTCTATCCACTGTTATCAGGCGTACGCTGAGATGACGATAAGTTCATGTGCTGCAGGGACCTTGACGCACTTCAGGCGAAGGAGGAAGCCTCCGTGATCGAGTGTCAGTATGTTCAACATGTCTCTCTCGCCGTTACCGATCTCAAAAGGGCTAGGCGATTTTACAAAAAGGTACTAGGACTTAAGGAAATCGAGCGACCAAAATTCCACTTTCCAGGAGCGTGGTTTGCGGCAGGTGCGCAACAACTGCACCTGATTGTCAATCCACGAGCGCAGACGTTGCGCGACATCTCGACCATCGATTCGATGGAGAGTCACTTTGCCATCCGCATCGCCAATTATGATGCCGCCATCAGACACTTATCGTCGCTCGGCGTCCCTTTCGTTGCCAAGCCAGACAGTGTCACAGGGTGGAAACAAATCTACGTTTGCGATCCCGACTGCAACGTCATCGAACTCAACAGTGAGTGAATAGGCGGGCTTTCCGACGCCTTCCTGTAATCCACCACTGTCTTACTTGTCGTCTTTGCCCCAAAACTTGCCCCACGACAGGAATGCTGGTGTTAGACAAAAGGCGAAAAAGCCCCAACGTGACGTGATAAGCGATACCAGTATGCAAAATACCAATCGCGAGAATGGTTCGAACGTGTCTTGGTTTCACGGCTGCTTCCTTCTTCCTCGTCATTGCACAATGCATCTACCCCCATGTTAACACTCGCGCGAGTACATATAGTTTAATCAGTTGGCTTCTTAGTTGTAGTTTAGCTGACCGATTAGGACTGAATTTAACTTTCACTTTCAAAAAGTGATACAAGAAGAAAAATACATAACTCACAGGTCCATACATCCAATAGGAGACGAAGTCCATGAATTCAAACTTGGAAGTATCGTTGACGTCGTAAAAACTCACTGTCGAGAATGGACAAACTCTTAGGCACCAGCGAAAACGCGATGATCGTCAACCATGCGAACAGCGCACAAACCGACAGATGCATTTTTTTACTGCCCTCTCCGACAATACCTTGTTTGGTGTTGCATCACTATCGTTCACCGTATCTTTTCGACTTAAACAACCGCCTTCATTGATGTAATCAAGGGAGAAGGGCATAGGATTCATTAAGATGAGGCATTGTTAACGTGAGGTGATCGTATATGAAAATGGAGTCGGTACAAGAACAGTTAAAACAATGGGGAGAAATCATGATCACGACAGATGCCGGCGAGACTTATGAAATCCACTTAGGGGACACGAAGTTCGACCTTCAAAATCGTGTGATCGTGCTATCCTCACCACATGCTGAGTACATCATTGATGGGGACGCAATTGAAAACGTGAAAAAACATTATGGTCACAAGGTAGAGAACTGAAAACTGACGTATCGCCGGGACAGGGGTTTCGACGTTTAAGGAGAGATTCAGTTCATCCACAGGCTGTATTCAGACAGACGGAGTACACTTCCTACATGAACACTGGGGTAGGACGGTAAAAGTGGCCGTCATGTCTGTTGAGCGAAGGTGGGGCTTACAGGCGTTTCGTTTTCAATGAAGTTTCAAAGTCGGCACGGTACACTGTGTTCAGTCGATGCATCTCTTCATGAACTTTCAGTCTCTATTACCCCCTTATCGGCCTTGCAGATTTGCAGGGCCACTTTTTTATCCTCCAATCGCATGATTTCCTCCCCATGCACACTCTTTGCAAGATGGAAACATCGATATAGGTGCGGATGACGGTACACCCTCTTTCTGAGATGGATTCAGATTACATACGAAGGATCCAAGGGGGAATGTGGAGAAATGTAGACGCCTTACCCTAAGGATAAACGATAGGAGTCACTGGCCAAATGATCTGATTAAACACAGGGATTTCTCATTGTCACGGAATGGAGAACGCGAATGGATAAAAGCGAATTGAAGGGCCTTATCGAATCAAGGTGCCGTGACGTCAAGGTGTGGTTCCTTGAGCAGGCGGAGTGGTTGCTGTTAAAGACGGCTGGAGATCAGGCATTTGGTGCGATTAGACTGAATCAGAAGCCTTTGGTTACGTTGTACGTTGACACTCAAACGGGACATCCTCTGGACTCGTTGTTACGTCTAAATGGAATACGCGTCGATTCAAGAATCAAAGAAGATTACATTGACAATAAGATTGACGTAGAGGACGACGCTTATGTTATTCCGAGCATCATCGATTACGCTGTTTCTTTGGGCATTGTTAAAACAGGAAGTAGGGTTCGAAGCTTGGAAGATTGACTTCGGTGTGTTCCGGGCAGAGTTGAGGTGCACCGAGTGGAACCCTGATGGGGCGTGAACCCATCAGATCTGGCCTTTCCTCGACAACCACTATCTGGTGATGATGATTCGTGGTTTCGATACTGCGACACAAATTCCACAAATTCCTTGATCGTATAGGGCCAAAGAGGGTGTAGAGTAATGGTAAACGGTATACTGAAGAGGGTGCGATGATTGGGGTTCAATCCAATGCCTTTGATGACTTATCTACGTGAACTATTGGGTCTTGAAGGCTGGTACTACAAACGAATGCAGAAGAAGATTAGTTCATATTGAAATAGCAGTCAAAATGTACGATGAGTGCATATTTGGCGCGTGTTTTACCGATTTTGCTTAACCCGTTTAAAACGTAGGGGCTTTTGAGACAATCAAAGGCTCCTGCAGGGCCACCTACAAATGATCTAGCAATGCCTGGGCTAAGCTGCCCGAACCACCTGCATTTGCAAAGGCGTAAAACCTGTTGGCGGTGTTAGGCTTGCCGATCATTCACGTTCCACGATCTTCGCTATACGCATGCAACTTGGTTGTTGGAAAGTGGAGTCGATCTCAAAACCGTTAGTCAACGATTAGGCCATTCATCAATCGAGGTAAAATCGCGGTAACTGCAGGCCCCTTTCTGCCAATCACCCATTGCGTACGCCCTTTGTCTTCCATCACATCTTCGACTATAGACAACAAGAAGTCTTATTCAAACTTTCTGATACCTTTATGCCCTTTGGTTATAACATCCTTTACTGGGGAAATGCATGGGGCTCAATTCCCTTCGCACGAGAGTGATTAATTTCCAGCATACATGATTGGATGGATACCATACTAAAACAGGCGATCGTGTTGAATCGAAAAGATAAGGTGGTGGATAAGGGTGGCGGATGGAAACCCGTTGCAGAATGTTGCGCGTAATATCGCAAAAGGTACGAGAAATGCCGCTTCAAACGGGGATATATTAGATACGGCAAGGTCAGCTGTACAAGGGGCGGTTACGGCTGGGCAAAAAGTAAGCAGCAACGTTGCAAAATCAGCCAGTAATATTGTAGACGCAATGCAACAAAACCAAAAGTAGATGAAAATGGTTAAATAATCCAGAATGGGAAGCGTGCATAAATCGGAGAAGGTGATGGTTCAGCCGAATGAATCAAACGTTGCTGAACCATCGCCGTAAGTTTTCCAAAATTGCGGTTTCTATGGTGGGCTGATTAGTTGGGTAGCACAGTGGTGGATCGTCTAGGTACTTCCTTTCAGACAGAACAATTAAGACGCTTAAGATGCCTTCAACTGGGTTCTTTCTGACCATTTAACATTCAATATGTGGTTTTTCATCACCACGTTTGACTCCTCTATGTCAGATGATTAAAACACTGATTACCTAATACTTTGTTAAGTAATTGTCCAAAATATTCGTGACTGTGACTGAATGACGGCTGTTGAACAGGTATCACGAGGTGAAGAACGTGCCGACGAAGATGATTAACGGGGTAAATCTTTATTACATTGCGAGGGGGCAAGGGGTCCCTATTATCCTTATTCACCCTCCTGTCTTGACTAGTATCAGTTTTGCCGCTCAATTACAAGAATTGTCCAAGGAGTATCGGACTATTGCTTTCGATATTCGTGGTCACGGTAAAAGCCAAGGTTCCAAGGACGCAATATCCTATCCGTTAATTGCTTCTGACATCAAAGAACTGATGAATAGCCTTCAAATCGACAAGGCTTATCTTTGTGGTTATTCAACAGGAGGATCAGTGGTATTGGAATTTCTATTACGTTATCCGGACCGTGCATATGGGGGCATCGTTGTCGGTGGCATATCAGAATGCACGACGTACGGTTAAAGGCTCGAATATCACTTGGTATTGTACTGACGAAATTAGGCGCAATGCGTACATTAGCGTTTGGACTAGCATGGAGCAATTCAGAACGAAAGATGTTTTGGGAAACATTCAGGGATGCTAAACGGGGGATTAGTAAAAATGCGGAACAATACTACCGATATAGCCTTAAGTATAACTGTACTGACGAGCTACCAGCAATAAAGCACCCTGTACTTCTTGTTTACGGTGAAAAGGATAAGGGTTTTCATTCGTATGGTCAGTTGTTGCATCAACTTCTCCCCCAAAATGAGTTAGTTGTTATATCGAATGTAAAACATCAAATTCCTTCAAAAGCTGCGGCAACCTTTCATAACGTGATAACTCAGTTTATAAACAAACGGTTAAAGGAATTGGAACTGCATTCAACAACGGACAAATGAGTTAAGTTAGAAAACGATGTGAGAACCATTAAGTTAATTCTTCAATTTCGCGCAACACTGATGGTGTTCGTTAGGGATCGAAGGGTGGGGTTTGATGTCACAACCTCTCTGTATTGTTATCCATGGGTTCACTGGAAGTCCACGGGAGGTCCAGCCATTGGCAAAAGCATTGTCTACAGCGGGATATGAGGTGGTTGCCCCCTTGCTACCCGGACATTATTGTGAAAAAAAACGCATGGACAAGGCGACGGCATCGGATTGGATAGGTGCGATTGAAGAATTGACTAAAAGAGCAATATACGAAAAGCGGGTTGTACACTTAATTGGGTTTTCAATGGGAGCGATGATCGCGGCAATCATAGCGTCTCGCCACTCCATTCGCACCTTGGTATTACTGTCTCCTGCCGTTTACATCGTCACACCAAATGTTTTACTTACACGATCAAGACGGATGGTTAAGCTCGTGAGGGAAAATCGATTCTTGTTTAGTCAAGCCATGCGAAATGAATTTACAAGCATGGGTTCCGCACCGCTATACAACGTTCTGCAATTTCAAAAAGTTATACGTGATGCAAAAAAAAGGATACCATACATAGATATTCCGGTTTGTATCGTACATGGTTTGGAAGATGAAATCGTTGATCCTAAGAGTTCCTATTGGATTTACAAGACTGTGTCAACTCAAGAAAAGGAAGTGCACACCTTGTCCAATTCTGGGCATCTAGTTTGTTATGGCATAGAAGTAAATGTTCTTGTTAAAACGGTTCTTTGCTTTTTGAATAAATATACGTGACAGGGCACTTTGTTTTTTGCCGGTAATGACGCCGCGGAATGAAAGTAGTCGTGATACATATGAGCGGCAGGGCGGAAAAGTCAGGAAAAAAAGAAGAGCGCAAGGTTAAGCACTTCAAGAATGATGCGATATTAGTGAACCTTAAAGGATAAAGGCCCATATGATGTGTGTAAAAGTGAAGAGGAGATGTACCGTGCAACCTTTACACACTGTACACACGGGATATGCAGATGTATTAAACCTGGTTGAACAAAGCATTAAAGCGGAACAGGTGTTTTGTTCTATTGTTACACAAATGAAGTATTTACCTCAATTCAAAGGCCAAACTGCTTTGAACATCGTGCACAGAGAAAATTATGAAACTAGCTATCATCGCAATACAGCAGCTGGCAACCTGGAGCGCCTGGTCACAGGTGAGTCGGATGAACTGTTGATACTCATGACAGTTGAATGCTTCATTGAGACTCGGCAACATGACAAAATCGCGGGAACTTCTCTGGGGAATATTGTTGTCACGTCCTCGGAAGACCAGCAGTGGATTATTGTCGCTACGGAGTGGCATAAGCAAAGAAGACAGTATCTAAAATCCGCAGCACGAGTCCTAAGAACCCTAATTGGACCGGAGTTATGGAACAAAGGCGCATCGATGGTTGAAGGTGCCTGAGAGCACACTTCGGTTAGCCCCGCTTTGGCGGGTTGTATTAAGGTATTAGGCATCATCATATAGAAAAGTCTCCAAATCCACAGTGAAAGTGGAGATGGAGGCTTTTTGTTTTAAGGAATTCTTAATCAAAGTGGGGCTTCAAAAATCCAAAATTGACTTTTGGGACACCCCCATAGCGCTATTGAACCGGGCTTAGTTACTGGTTGTACTGTTACTATCGGTCGTTGACCCTGTGTTACTAGTTGTATTTCCCGGATCGGAAGTACTAATGGAGCTGGTCGTGGAGTTTGTCTTTGAACTTGTCTTTGAACTGTTGGATGCAGCTTTGTCGATCGTTTTTGTAATCTGGTTGAGCTCCTTTGAAGCCTTGTTAAAAACTCGAGTTAACTGAGCAACGCGGGAGTCCCTTCTTGGCATCATTTACAGCGGATTGAAGATGAGCTTTGGTGATATCGTTCTTCGTTTGCTGGATATCGTGTTGGATTAAACTTTGATCGGTTTCCAGTGTCTTCTTGACACTGTTCAGGATTTTCTCAGCGGCGGGTGTAGTTTTCACAATGGTACCGTGGTCATAACCTTTATCCTGCTTTACAGTGGTGTCATATGTAGTGATAGCCGACTCAAGGTCTTTGCGAGCTGTTTGTTCCTTTACTAAATCTGCTCGATACGTTGCAAGATCCTTTTTAACCTCACTCTTGAGGGCACTGTTGTGTTCGTGGGCGAGTTGTTTTTTGCAATGCGTCAATTTGGTTCAGGAGAGATTGATTCGCGCTTACCGTGTGCGATGCCGGTGTCTTCGTAGCTGCGAAAGTTGTAGTTGCCATTGTTAGTACTGTGGATACTGCAACACATGCGCTTACCACTGATACGATTTTCCTCATATCGAGTTCGCCTCCTAAAAGTTTTAAAGATCGTCATCTCAAGATGACGCAATCTTTAATTCCCTTAGAGAGTAGAGTTAGAAAATCAAAAAACGTTCAAGTTGTTAAACTGTCAGCTATTCAATTGTTTTAGACAAAGGGTCTCCCGAAACCCCGTCCCGAATACGTATAGAGTTGAAGTGTCAACCGCGTCTGATGATTTTAGAGGCGCCATGGTGTGGGACATCGCTAGTCGTATGTAGGGCGCCTCTGACCCATCCTATGAACATGCTGTTCTTGTTACCCTTGTGCCTCTGTAGTGACCTGCCACTTAACGCCGAATTTGTCCTCTAAACGCCCAAATAGGCTACCCCAGAATTGCTTTTCGAGCGGCATAATCACTCGCCCGCCTTCCGACAGCTTGGAGAACGCCTGCTGCGTTTCTTCGTCCGTTTTGAACTCGAGGGACAGATCGAAGCCGCTATTGCTGGCAGGTGACTCGTGCATCGTATCGGCAATGTAAAAGTTCACACCTGCGGCGCTGAATGCCATATGGATAATTTTATCTTTGAGCGCTTCATCGGTACCGGGGGCTTGTCCATACGTCATTTGGTTGTGGATTTCCCCGCCTAGCGCTTGCACGTAAAACTGCGCTTGTGCTCTGGCATCCTCAGAATAAAAATAGGGTGTCAACTTTGCCATTTTGATTCCCATCCTCTACTTAGAATTGGTCGTGTTCCTTCGATACTAATACGAAGGTCAAGTTTTGTCATCCATCCAACAAAAGCTTGGGGAAGGACCACGATTCAGCAAAGGACTTAGCCTACAGATGAGGAATACAGTTACGTGTATGGAGTTCACGTTGCGATTGGAGGGTTTGTTGTGGATAGATGATCTAAGTGGACCCGAAGTGGCGGAATTGATAAGACGACATCTTCAAAGTATGGCGTTACATTCCCCACCCGAAAGTATACACGACGTTTGAGTTTGGAAACCGGTTCAATGGGGGCGTTTGAACCAGCCAGACGACTGTATGAGAGTGTTGGGTTTCAGTATTGTGAGCCGTTTTCGAATTACATTGAGGATCCGAATAGCGTATTTATGACTAAGGAACTGTGACACCTGGACGGAATTTACAAATCCTGATGTCTTCTGAGTGACAGCTACTGAACATAAATTCAAGGTGGGGGTTTCTCGTCGTCGAGCCTGGTTGAGCGTGACCCAGAGTACAGCGTCCACTTCCTCAGCACTCTTGCAAAATGCCTCCTTATGATCGATAAAGAAAGACAACGACGCTGGTCGCCGTCATCCAAGCAAACGATGTGCGAAGTACATAATGCAGGGTACCAAATATCTCCCTACCAATCTTTTCGGGAGATTTCTCATAAAAGGAACATCACAAATACCAGTATTCCGTGCACTATAGAGGCATATCTATTTCTGTGGCATTTTGATCAGTCTTGGAGGAGCCGTTTGATGGAGTGGATCGATGAAATTTCAAAACGATTTTCAGATGGTGAACAAGGTGTTGACCAAGACGTGATACGTTTGATCACTGCCCTCACCTGCGCGGTTGAAGGACTGAAACAAGTGGAGATGCAGATTGTTCACGGGAATCTCTCGCTGGCGAGGTCCATTATACATGATACAATTCGGGAGATACGAGATGTTGGCTCGCAACTAAATTATTAGAATATTGAATCACTTACACCATAGGGAAAGCGGATTCACATTCGAGCAAGCATCGCAATCGACCGTCAAGTAGTCAGTAGAAATAGTATACCGGCGTCGAAAATAGGGTAGCTCACCTCGGTTCGCATCGTTGAACGTCGCGGTGAGCTCTGTTGGGCTGTCGTATAACCTGCTGTTCTTACTATTTCAGACGCGTAATTGTGGGCTTTCTTGGTGACGTGGGTGGGGTTGGTGGATTGATACCCAAAGCATTTTCCATGTCCTGTGTAATCTGTTTTAGGGCTCTGTAGCAATCCTCGTCAGAAACGGAAGAGTCCCATATCACGTCGCAATGCCCATCCTCGTAGACAATCACATTGGCCACATATCGAATATCACTCATATGTATCCTCCTCTGTACGCGAGAAGCGCGATTTGAATCGGGTTCATCTAGCGTTTGGAAAATTAACCAAATTTATTCATGATGAAGATGGTAGGAATGGTGAAGGCCATCTAGATCCTGATATCTATGTGGTTATCTGATCATATTGCGGAACAAATCGTTTGGTCAAGAGGCTTCCTATCACTCGATCAGCAGTTGACAACCTTCCGCTAGAGAAGCGGTACACTTTGTACGGGCGTGGGGTGAGCCCCGTATAGTAGCTGAACCCGTGCCCCACGCTGTTTAGGTTGAAGTAACCGTGACACTGTGAGCGAGAAGTTATGCCGCATCCTGGCCACAAATGGCAGAATCCAACATGCAAATGGCGATATACGCCATGATTTTATATTTACTAGGAGCGTGTCCGAGTATTGCGGCTTAGACTTTCTGCATTTGAGTTCAGTTCCATATTTTATTCGACTATGGGTGACTTTCCCCATGGGCACTTACTTCATTAGACGGGGACTGGTCGGTTAAGCACCATCTTTAGCACGTTGCCCAGTTTATATGACCGTATTTGAATATCTTAAGCAGATTATGGCACATGGTAACTAACGACCATTCTCCTCTGACCTTCTCAAGGCTTCGAAGTGAGAATTGGTCGAATCGTCGACAACCCTTAATTTGACCGTACACAGGCTCTACGATAGCCTTGCGTCTCGCGTAGACGGCACGGCCCTTCTTTGTTTTTAGTTTCCGAGTCATACGTTGCTTAATGGTGTAGTGTTTCGGTATTCGTCCTCTCGGTGACTCAGGCACTTCATTGTGCTTTTGACGACCTGTTGCGATGTATGGGTCAATTTCTTTCTCTTGAAGCCATGTCACGTCGTCTTCGGCAAAGTAGCCAGCATCACATGAGATTTTGTGCATCGTCGCTTTCGTATTCTCCGCCGTCATTTCGACCATTGTACGCAGGACACCGTGGTCATTTGTGTGGTCTATAACATCTGTTGCAACAATGATTTGGTACTCTTCATCGACGACAGCCTGCACATTGTATGCTTGGATAAAGCCGTCTTTCGATTTCATAATGCGAGATTCCGGATCCGTGAAGTTGCGTTGAGCCTTGTCCTCCGGAACACCTGCGAGATGACTCTCCTTGCGTGGACGACCGCGTTTCCTGGCGCCTGTCTGGTTGGTGGGGCCGTTGTCATCGTCCTTCTTGTCTTGTTGTTCGTCTTTCTGTTGCTGTTGTTCCACTCTTTCCTTGGCCTCTTTCTCCAGAGAGGACATTGCTTCCTGAATTTTTGCCAACCGGGTCTCTCTACGGGCTAACTCTTCAGGGAGTTCATCGCCCATGGTGTTACCGTACTTTTTATCTTCACTATGGTCGGTGCGTTCAGCCTGCTGCGTAAGCTCGGCGATTTCTTGGCGGAGTCGTTGCTCTTGCTGCTTCATCCGCTCGTAACTCATCGCTTTATGTTTGGATGCGTTTGCCCGAATCTTGCTGCCATCCAGCGATACATGCCCGAGCTTAACCATCCCTGCATGTTGGGCAATCTTCAAGACTTCCAAGAAAAGTTCTTTGAAGGTGACCAAATGGCGTTTCCGAAAATCACTGATTGTCCGGAAATCCGGGAACTGATTTGCGGACAGGACTCGGAACGCCACTACATCCTGACAGGCCTTTGCGATCTTTCTGGAAGAGTACATGCCTGTGCAATATGCGTAAACCAGAATCTTCAATAACATTGCCGGGTGGTACGGGGGAAAACCTCGCAGTTCTTGTTCGTACTGTTTTGTAATGATGGAGATATCGATATGATCGACCACATCACTGACAAAGTTCGCCAGGTGGCCGTCAGGTAGCCATTCATTTAACCCCGGTGGTAGTAGAATGAGTTGGTTCGGGTCGTAGTCACGAAACTTTTTTCCCAAGATTCGAAGCCTCCACTGTGAATACCAATACAGGGGACTTCGTTATTGATCCGGAAATTTCCTTTTACAAAATACTTCAGGGATTACTCGGACACGCTCCTAGCAAACAAAATAGTGATATCGACTGGAGCAGTCGTATCTTCGAGCCCTGACACTAAATACGGCACGTGTCGATCGGGAGGTGCTGATGGCCGAGGCCGATGAGGGGAGGGTGTTCATGAACTAGCGATTCTATCTGATTTTCTCCTGACTCGTTCCAACTCCGTCAGATCACCGTGGTGAAGGATACGGAATCCGTATCCGAACTCGATTTCCGCAATGATCTAGCTACCCTAAAAAGAAAGCGCTATCAAACAGGGTGGTCTCCCATATGCGTCAGTTGTTCGACGGACCGTGTACCGATGGATCGTCGAAATGGAAAGGTTGAATTCAATTCTCTCACCACGGGGATATATCCGCATTTTATGTTAAGGGTCGGTGAAAGTGGATGCGAAGTCTTGGGCGATGGAAGTGGATCTCGGTCGGTCTGTGCGGCGTGCTTCTTACGACCGGAGGGTGTGCTGCCCCTGCGAATGAGCAAGCGAACCGGAGCACAAACGCGAAGACGGACGCTGGAAGCAACGCCACGAGTGATGTCGGCGCGGGTGCTACGGGGCACAGTGGTGCAAAAATCGTGATCACGATGGATGCGCAAGGCTACACGCCGATTCAACCAACGGAGGACAACCCACATCCGAGTACGCTGTTAGGGACATTGGCAGAACAGTACGAAAAGCTTCATCCCAACGTCAGTATTCATTTTTTACCCGTAGCCATGACAGGTGTCTTAGGTTCGCCTGGTGGTTTAGTGGCCAAAGCGAACGCAGGTGAAGCGCCAGACATTGTCTGGGCGCAGGAGAACCAGGTGAACAGTGGCGCCTATCCTGCCGGGCTATTTGTCAACCTGAAGCCTTATCTCGAATAGCCGAACCCGTACATTCCAGGTAATCAACATTGGATAGACGCTTTCGATCCCGCCATTATTCGCGACGTAACCGCCCCAAACGGCGACATTTATGTGGATTCTGCTGAGCTTGTGGGCGCGGCTGTCTTTTACAACAAACAAGTGTTCAAAGCGGCAGGGATCAACACGCCACCCCGGAACTTCACCGAGCTTCTTCAGGATTCAAAACGGTTGAGTGCAAAGGGATATTGGCCGTTCGGCCTGGCACTCGGTCCAGGTGAACAGGACTCAGCACCCAGTTGGTTTGAACGTTACGTCATGACCTCGTTTTTTCAGTCGGACCTCTCGGCATTTGATGTGGATCACAACCAGTTCGAGACCGGGAGCCTCGATTACGCCGTAGGCGTCAAAAAGGGGCTCTTCACAATGAAGGATCCGCGATACGCGGAGGCATTTAAACTTCTGAAGCAATTTTCAACTTATTGGGAACCGAACTCGGTCGATTACACAAGTGGTCCAAACGGGCAAAATCTCGCTTCGACCTGGCTCATGACGCCCTTTATCGACAACAAGCTGGCGATGGTATTTCTAACGAGCGGTGCATTTTCACAGTTGAAACAGCTCGGCTGGACAGATAGCCAGTACGGTGTGATACCGTTCCCGAATATCACGAAATCGGCGACCCCTTATGCAGGAAATACCGACATTAGCTATGTGGTCAATGCGCCCACGGCCGATTGGCAGTACTACGTTTCAACAGAGAAGGCGGATCACACAATGACACCCGCGAAGCAGAAAGTCGTAGTGGATTGGTTGAAATACATCACAACGCCAAAACACAGCGAAGAAGTGATCAATCAACGCGGGACGACCGTGCCGACCATGATCGGTACCAAAGCGGTGACGGCTAGCCTGAAAACTGCGATTCAGCCACCTGACACCCTAAAACCCCCTGTTATCGTCGACGGTATCCTCGATAACACGTTGACACCTACGGCGGCCAATCAAGGATACAAAATCCTTACTGGGTATTTGACCAATCAGCTCACATTCTCCCAATTTTCTGAACAGTGGGACGAGTTGATCGAACAGCAGACGGATGCGTGGGCTGCACAAAATCACGTGGACTTGTCCAAATATCTCACGTAGATGGTTTTTGTTCTACAGGACATGACCACGGCGCATTAACCCATTCCTGTTCAAAGGAGGATTGTCAATTGGGGAGAAACAGCAGTGTTGTGATTGACGATACGCATCCTGTCGTGGCGCCATCTACACGAGTCAAGAAGTCGAGGAGCAGTTGGCGGCACGTGCCATGGTGGATGATGCTGCCGTCGTTCATCTTGATCATCTGTTTATACTACTATCCTAGTGCAAGCACGTTAGTCTACTCCTTTTTTAACTGGAACGGATTTAGCAAGCCTAGCTTTGCGGGGTTAGCGAATTACGCAACTTACCTCAGTGCTCGTACGACACCGTTAGAGTGGTTACACCAGGGCATTATGACGATAGGGATGGTGCTGGTCGCACTCGTCGTACCACTCGCCGCGGCGGTGGCGGTGAACGGTATCCAAAATCGGAGATTATCATATATCGTAAAGGTGCTGCTGGTGTTACCGATGGCCGTCCCATTTATCGTCAACCTGTCCATCTGGGCTTTCATATTCAACCCCTACCTCGGGCCGATCAATAAAATTCTGCGTTTTCTTGGACTCGGGGCACTTGCGAATGGGTGGTTAAGCGCTCCTCATGTCGCCATCTACGCCCTCATCGGGGTCGGGTTTCCTTGGGTGGCAGGACTCCCGTTTTTAATTTATCTAGCCGGATTGCAAGGAGTGAGCCATGAACTCTACGATGCGTTTGCCATCGATAGCGGCAGTTCGTGGAAGCGCTTTCGAAACGTCGATCTCCCTGCCTTACGTGGCCAAATTAAGCTCGTGGTCATCTTGTCGGTCATCGGATCGATGCAGAACTTCATTATGATCCTCCTATTGACGAACGGAGGACCGGGCTACGCCACCCAGGTGCCTGGGCTCTCCATGTATACGGCGGCATTCAACAATGATGAATACGGGCTCGGAGCTGCGATTGGCACGGTGTTGTTCGTTGTGATTGCGGTCATCACAGTGGTTTATATGATCATGGACAGGAGGCGGGGAGATGAAAAATAGGAGCTGGAAGGCAGTAGGGCGCCTCGCATTCCTTGTCATCGTGCTGATTCCAACCTATTATCCGCTGTTTATCATGGTTGAGAATTCCCTAAAAAGTACCACCAACTATGTCAAAGATCCCTTGGGCTGGCCATCGCAACTGATCTGGCACAACTATGCGGCCGCTTGGAGCGGGGTTCATCAGTATTTTTGGAACACGCTCTACGTTGGGATCCTTTCCGTGATCATCGGTCTTGTCGCCGCTGCGATGAGTGCCTATGTATTTGCTCGTTACGAATTCCCCGCAAAAGAGGTGTTCTTTGCACTATATCTCGGTTTGCTGATGATTCCTGGCGTGTTAACACTGATTGGACAATTCTTAGAAATTAAGAACTTCGGGTTAATCAATACGAGGTGGTCGTTGATATTACCGTATGCCGCTGGCTCACAAGCACTGGGCGTCTTTATTCTGCGCACGTTTTTTTCCTCCATTCCGGAAGACCTGTTTGAGGCTGCACGCGTCGACGGGGCGAGCCCTGCTTATATGTTCTTACGTATCGCCGTGCCGCTGGCGATTCCCAGCCTAGGAACGGTATCGATTCTGGGGATCCTCAATGTCTGGGGAGATTACCTCTGGCCGACTTTAGCCCTTAGCAGCTCCAGTAAATACACCATTTCCGCTGGCATCATGCAGTACGCTGGAAGTTTCACCACCCTGGTCCCGCAAGGAAATATCTTCGCCGCCTACGTGATTGCCGCAGTGCCCGTGGTCATCTTAATTGGGCTCACGATGCGATATTATCTCTCGGGCATTCTCGGTGGCTCGTTGAAGCTGTGACAGCGGGCACAGGGTTCGCACAGAATTTTGCTGGGTCGGCGGAGGCGTTCACATCACACCTCTGTGCTCTGCTTTTTAAACTGGCCCGGCGTGATTCCAGTGACCGACTTAAAACTGCGACAAAAGTAATGGACACTAGAATAGCCCAGTGCTTCGGCGGCTTCTTGTGCCGTATCCGTGACGAGGAGCATTTCCTTTGCTCTCTGAATCCGTTCAAGAATTTGATATTGTTTCGGCGAACGCCCCATCACGTCTCGAAATAGTGTTGCAAAGTAGGTGGGGTGGTAGCCGCAGAGCGTGGCCAATTCAGGAACCGACCAATGTTTGTGTGGCGATTGCCGGATAGCGTCTAAAGCAGGGGCAATTCTATGCCTCCCATCTGGTTGTGCCATGTGCTGAATGTGGTGGCGGACGATGGTGATCAGCAATTCAGTCAGGAGAGCGCGAAGCATCATCCTATGCTCCATCGGTTGCCTTCGATGCTCGTCCACGATGCGCATGAATAGGTCTTCCAGGTGAGGAATGGTGCAATAGTGCGGAAACTCCACGTCTCCATACTCATCTACAACGATTGCATAGGTCGACGCTACCGCCGACAGTTCCTCCTCGTGACAATCTCGAATGCCTGTAACGGGGTGAACCGCGGTCAAGGAGTCACTTTTCCAACTGTAATGGATGCTCGTAAACGAGAAGGGATCCGTCTCGGACGACACAATTTTATGTGGGTTGGTGGGTCCGTAAAAGACACAGTCTCCAGCGCTAAGGGACAACGTCTCACATCCGAGATAGAGAACGGCATTCCCTTTTACGACGTATAACAACTGACAATCGGGAATGATTCTAGGCCCCCACGTTTGACCAGGGGTAGTCTGCATCCGATTCGCAAAGTTCACGGTGGGGGTGAGCTCATAAAGTCGCCCCACAGGTATCCGAATAGTCCGTTGATCGTCCATGCCAATTGTTTCGCGATGGAGTCGATAAATCCTGCGAAAAGTGCAATTTCATCATTGGAAACTCCAACGACATACTTGGAAAAGAGATCTACAGTGGTAATAACGATAACTCGTTGTAAATGACACATTGTGTTTTGTGCAATGTCAAAGGACATGAACTGGCACACAGGATGCGCACCTGCCCCAAAGTTATCGTGTCATTTTGGAATGAGGGAGGAAGACGTGATGCTGACGAAACAACAACTGGAAACGTTCGAGAAAAACGGGTTTTTAAAGGGTGATGTCGTTTTGCGCGACGAGGAAGTCGACGAACTGCGCAAGGATTTAGACCGGGTCATGGAAGGGAAGTCGGTGAAAAAGCCCGTATTGAATCGCAACATGCTCGAGGAACACGGCCACGGCATGGCTATGACCAAAAGACCAACGGTCATCCAAATCGTGAATATGTGGATGACTAGTGACGCGTATCTTCGCCATGCAGCCAACCCGACTATTTGTGAAGAAGTGGCACAGCTTTGTCGAACAACCGCCCTAAGGATATGGCATGACCAAGTCCAATACAAGCCGCCTCTAATTGGGGGACCGGGTAACTGGCACCAAGACCATCCGGCGTGGCCCATCATCCAACCAGCAGATCTTGTGAGCGCATGGGTAGCATTGGACGATGCCACCGTTGAAAACGGTTGCATGTGGATGGTGCCGGGCAGTCATAAGTGGGGAAATCAGAGTCAATACATCTCGGATACAAATGATTTTAAAGCCATGCACAACGACCCAACACAATTACCGGACGGTGCCAAGGTTGAATGCGTCCCGTTTGAGATCAAAAAGGGGCAGGTAGGCTACCATCATTGTCTTACATGGCACGGGAGTGGACCGAATCGAAGCCAAAGAAAACGCCGCGCCATCGCCGTGCATTACATGCCAGAACACATCCGTTTTGAGCCGAGTGGCCATCATCCAATGGAAGACTACATCATGGTTCCAGCAGGAGAGCGCTTAACAGGTGAAAGTTTTCCGCTCGTTTATGAGCGGGACAAATAATGCGACTTGCCTCACCACCTGAACGAAACAATGGCCACTGCGAACCTAGTTGCGGTGGCCCAGGTACTTCGTGAAAAATTGTGTCACACGCTGTTCGTAGGTCGCTGGCTCCACGTCGTATGCACCCACGTGTTTTGCGCCTGGGACGAGCCACAGGGAATCGTCGGGATCGCGCTGTAGTTCCCGATACAGTTCCTCGCTATTCTGCATGGGGATCGTCGTATCGGCCTCACCTGCGATAAGTAGGATCGGTCGCGGTTTTGCAGATGCTAAATCTTTGAGTGGATCGGCTTTTGCGGGGTCGAGCTGGAAGAAATGCTTCATCTCCCAGAAGATCTCATCGTTAAACGGAAATGCGGGCAGGTGCGTCCACACGGTCATGTTTGAATCCAGGTACGTCTGTAAATCGGCGAACGGGCTGTCGGCGACGGTGGCTTTCACGTCCGTGTCCTCTGCAGTGGCTTCTAACGCGGTGGATGCACCCATCGAATAGCCGATGATGCCAATATTTGAGTAGCCAAGGGACTTCGCGTAATCAACCGCGCCCAACAAATCGCGCACCTCGTATTCCCCCACGCTGACTTCCTTCCCCGGAGAGTCCCCTTCATCTCGAAAGTCGAACAGGATGACAGAAAATCCCGCATCGTGAAGTGCTTTGGCTGTTGGCAACGACGGGTGATCAAGTATGCGATTTTCTCTGTAGCCGTGCGCTTCGATGACCACCCTATTCGTCCTCGACGCAGCCGGAATGAGCCAACCGGACAAGGATAGCTTGTCGATTCTCGATGGGAAGTGAATGTTTTGGTACGGCAGCCGAATTGCGCCCGGCGTTTCTGTCACAGGTTTTGGCGTAGGATGCGTCAGCTTGAAACCGACGATGTAGGAAACCGTCATCGTACCGAGGAATAAGACAATTACAGTGGAAAGAACGAACGTTCCCAATCTCTTGTACACTCGTCTCATCCTGAAAATCCCCATTCCGCATGGAAGCGCTACCGCCATGAGTAGAAAATACAGATATTTCATATAACAGTCAATGGCTTTGCAACCGTTGATGGATGAAGTAAGAGACAAGCTAGTTTCCGCAAACTGCCGGGGGTAAAAAATTCATAGAGGGTGAAGTTTGCATTATTCGTGGTACATTATGACTGTGACTTACGGGAAAACTATCCATTGTGGATGTTGTTGTACCCGCGAGATATTCAGCTGTATTGGAGGGCACACATCTTGGTCACAACACTAAAACGGCTGCTCATTGGCCGTCCGTTAAAAACGCGTGAAATTGGCCACGCAAAAATCGGCGTGATCAAGGGGATGGCCGTGATGACGCCGGACGCGCTTTCTAGCGTCGCTTATGCCACGGATCAAATGGAATTAGTGCTAGCGTCTGTAATTGGTGCGGCAAGTTCGAAAGCGTATATCTCGAACGTCTTGGGCTTTTCGATGTTGGGTACGTTTATTATCGTCGCGTTGGCTTTTTTATTGTATTTTGCCTATCGCAGCATCATTCAGGAGTATCCTCGCGGTGGTGGCGCATATGCCATTGGACTGCACGACTTGGGCAAGTATTGGGGGCTATCTGCAGCCTCGACATTGATTGTGGGCTACACGTTGACCGTGGCCGTATCGATTGCTGCAGGAATTGACGCGATTGGGCCAGTTATCCCTCTCATCGGTCATCATAAACTGATTGTAAACATCGTATTGACGCTGATGATCATGTTGATTAACTTGCGTGGCACGAGTGAGTCGGCAAACGTATTTGTTCCTTTTACTTACATTTTTATTGGTTGTATTCTGCTTCTCGGCGCGACTGCAGTCGTCAAAGCCCTAATTCATCCTTCCAGCATTCACGTCCCATCTCTGACCGGGATGCATGCCGTACAGGGAATGGGCCTGTTCCTGTTCCTGAGGATGTTCGCCAGCGGATGTAGTGCGTTGACAGGTGTTGAAGCCGTGTCGAATTCGGTGCCGGTATTTAAAGAGCCTTCGCCTGCCAGGGCGCAGCGGCTTCTCCTCACACTTGTGGTCACTTTGAGCGTCCTGTTCATGATTGTGTCTGGGACATCGATGCTGCATGGCCTGAAGTACAATCCAGATGTGCCTCTCATTAACCAGGAATCGATGATTTTGTTTGGAACGCACGGGTTTGGGTACATCGTTACGGTCATCGTTTCGATGTCCACCATGTGCATCTTGGCGATTGCCGCGAACACTGCGTTTACTGGGTGCCCGGCACTCTGGTCATCGATGGCTCGCGATGGATTTATGCCACGTTGGCTGTTACATAAAGGAGACCGACTCGTTTATAGCAATGGCATTGTGTTCCTGACGCTCATTTCGTTGATTTTAACCATTGGCTTTGATGCAAAAGTAAGTGGTTTGATGCCTCTTTATGGTGTGTCCGTCTTTTATACATTTAGCGTTTCGCAACTTGGGATGCTGGTGCGCACTCTCCGAAACCGAGAGGGAAAATGGGTTTCCCGGGCCTGCGGGAGTGGTTGTGGGTTTGCATTAACCGCTGCAGCATGTTTGATATTTGGGATCACGCGGTTCACCAGTGGCGCATGGCTCGTGATTGTCTGTGTTCCATTGATGGTCATTATGTTCAGTAAAATTCAACGACATTATCGGGAAATACGGGAGGAACTAAAGTACGACTTTTCGCGCCCGCTTCAGCCAGACAGAGACAGTATTACACTTGTACCGATTGCGTCGGTAAATAAGTCTTCAGTCCATGCGCTCGAGTACGCGCTGGCGAATTTTAAACACGTTGTAGCGGTCTCGGTGATTGCCCAGAACAGCCAAGAAGAGGCGGACGAGGTGGAACGGACCCTACGGGCACAGTGGGAGCGGTTAAATTCTGGCGTGCGCTTGGTGGTGATTCACTCGCAGTACAGATCTGTAGCCAGACGAATTCAGCGGTTTGTCGATCTCGAGTTGGACAGGTACGATCCTGAGGACATCACGGTGGTCGTACCGCAGTTTATAACGAAGAAATGGTGGCATACACTGCTCCACAATAAAACAGGTAGTATCCTGATGGCGTGGTTGGTCTTGAGTAAGTCTGTGAAGGTCATAGCAGTACCGTATCGACTGAAACGATAGCGGCCAACATCCGCGCTTTTGCACGCCTCAGTCAACCAGCAAACGGGCAGTCGGTGGATGTGGACTGCCCTTCATAGGGTGCGAATTTTGAACGGTCTAACCAGGTGCTGATGCTTTAGTTTGCGCAGACAGAACCAAAACATGATAACCAGCCTGGGCAGCCTCAGCTCATTTGCTTCTTGTAGCACTGGTGCTTGTCTTGTTTCTGGTGTCTGACAACTGTAGTAGCCGCTAAGAGACGATTCCGGCGCTCACGGTATTTTAGATTGTTTAAATTTTCAATGGACCTTCAACATTCATACGATACACTACATCTCGTTGATGTGACGATTCACTTTCTAACCCCTTAACTTCGCCCTTGCAGAAATGCGAGGGCATTTTTTTGCTGAGTTGCGAGGTGTCTGTGCATATCGAGGACTCCACAGCCGTGTTCCCCGCTTTCTGAGTGCGTAAGACGTCACGAGATAACAGGACATCCTATCCCTTGGGAGGAGGTGAGATAAACTTGCAGGAGACCGTGAAACCTAAACCAGTTCAACCTGTTCAAGCAAAACCGGTAGAGCCCGTGATCAGGGCGAAGCCTCCAAAGCAAAAGCCCGCCAATTTGTAACAGCGTGGGGCGGTCACATCCGCGTGGTCGCCCCTTGTCGTGGACGCAACTGCAGCACGCTTGCGCCGTTTCAATGTTCTTTCGAGGTAGGTTGTCTATAATTCATGTTGCCAGGAGTTGCAGTCGCCTAATTTCGACAGACTTCGCTCATGTAACAACGTATACTTGTACTGGGCCTTTTCTAGGTAGGGGCGACGTATGTGGTCGCCATCGCTGTTAGCGTGATGGTTGGGGCTAGCAGTGGCCCATAGTTACAGTGAACTACAATGGACGAAAGAGGTGTTGAATGTGAATGAAGACGAGAACTTCCCATTTCTGATAGAGCAGACTGTACAGCGTGTAAGCGCTTACGAGATTACTTCCGATTCCCGGAAGTCTGTGACTGAAACAACACAATCGGAGACTGAAGAGTAGATGTTTGTCGGACGACGAAGGTGACCACGACTGGCGAGGATTGATCTCGGTTGCGCATAATCCGTCGGCCCCCTACACACAATAACGCTCGTAGGGAGATGATGTGTAATGGAGATGACCGACTGAGGTGTCCTCAAGACCATCGACGACTTACAGAAGGAGACCGCCACGCGCGGTCTTTTTCATGTTCGGACCGAAGTTGTGTCGCTCCAGGTGCGTTCAACGTGCGGATGTCAATAAATTCAGCGTCATTCGGTCGATGCCAGAGAATATTTTATTCGCTACTGCGCAGTATTCATTTTGAAAATTTGATGTTCCCCGTAAAGTGGGTGTACTCCGAATGGTTTTGGTTGTAAATTCTTCAGGCATTGGGTGTAGTTTGCCAACTCGTTGGTCCGCTCGTGGGACCCCTGTTTGGAGGTCTGCGAAATGCTTCACAATTCCCCCGCTTTCTACCACGTGCCCGTGTCTTCACATGAAAAGGCACCGCATTGGTGCGTGTATCACGGAGGCGAGGGTTTTAATTTTAGAATCGGGCACGATATCGAAAAAGCAGCGCAGGGGATTGTCGGCGGGGTTCCATTTCGAGGGGGACAGAAAATGCATTCGCCACACAGACGGAAAAACCTATTTTCTTCCGGAGTGTTTTTAATTTCCTTTTTGATCTCGTTCGCCATATTTGTTGACAAATTAGAGCTACATAAGTTGCTGGGCTTCGATATGAAAATCATTCGCGTGGTACAGGCTAGGATTGATCGCTCGAACACACGGCTGATGAAGTGGTTTACTTTCCTTGGGTCTCCGTTCTCCGTCTCAATGTTGGTCTTATTTTCCACAATTGTTCTGTATTTCAAAGGGAGAAGGCGGGAAGCTGCCAGCCTGTTGGTCGCAAATGCTGCAGGTGTCGGGTTCAATGAAGTCCTAAAGTTCATATTTCGCCGTCGTCGTCCGGACATTCATCGACTGGTTGTTGAACATGGGTATAGTTTTCCGAGCGGGCACTCCATGGGTTCTGTGATCTATTACGGAAGCATCACCTATTTTATATGCAGATCGATTCAGAATTCTTTTTGTAAGGTGCTGACCTCGGCTGTCGGTATGTTCATGGTGTTCATGACTGGCATGAGTCGAATTTATCTAGGGGTTCACTATCCTAGTGACGTCGTATCTGGTTATGCGGCTGGCGGCGCTTGGTTGAGTGCGTCCATAAAAGGGTTTAATGCCGTTTTACCGAAGCAGAAGCGGTCTTGAAGTGCCGCTTCTGGAAATGGAAATGATGGAAATTCAAGCAGCCCTCCGTCCATTTCCAACCCGTTTGAACACGGTGGGGATACTTAAACCTCAAAGTCGTGGTGTGTGATCTGAATGTACTCGTGCGGTATCAAGGACATCACATATTCAATTGGGGTATTTTTATTTTTTATGTTCATGCGATAATTCCATAACACAGCAAATGGTGTCACCCCGAAAATGATGCACACAAGTACGATTGTCAACTGTTTCGCCTCACTCGCTTGGTTGCCCATCAGCCCCATTCCAACGCTGGTGAGCTGTGACGACCACCTCTGTCGTCCTGCCAAAACAAGTGTACTTGCGCCATATGAATGCAGTGTGGAATTTTTGTTAAGTGAACACACAGTTATATGTAAAGAATGAAGCGGACTCCAGAGAAGTAACTGGGTAACTGCTCGTCCCACATTGGAAAGATTTTTTATTTTTGTGGCACATAAAACACAGGAACCACCAATGATAAGAAAATACTATTGTTCCTATTAGTGTTTCTTATTTACAAATCTGTCTTGCGTCTTTATAATCCCGGTAAAACGTATATATATAGTTGGGAATGAGACTGGATTATGACCATCGGTATTGTGATCATGGGATTACTTGTTGGTACTTTAGTGGGACTTACAGGTGTGGGAGCCGCTTCGTTGTTGACGCCTATCCTCGTACTGATGGGTATTCATCCTTCAATCGCTGTTGGCACCGATCTCGTGTACAACTCTGTAACTAAGCTCTTTGGTTTTGTTCAACATGCGAGACAAAAGACGGTGAATTATCCACTTGTAAAATACTTAGCATTTGGGAGTATTCCAGGTGCAGCGGCTGCGGTTGTCGGTCTACATGTATTTAGTGGCTGGTACCATAATGAAGAACAGGTAATTCAATATATATTGGGGTTTGTTTTGATGGTTGCCGCCGTTGGAACCTTAATTCGTGTACTATTTGACAGTCGTTTGAAAGTGAACCACCTCCAATCCAAGCCCTTGGAAGAAAAAGTTGGTCTGACCATTTTCATTGGCGTCATATTTGGGTTTATCGTTGGGCTAACTTCTATTGGATCCGGTTCATTGTTCGCCCTGGCAATGCTGTATTTGTATCGTTTGAGTGGGCCCGAAATGGTGGGCACCGATATTGCTCACGCATTCCTCTTGGCAACTGTAGCAGGTGCGCTGAACGCAGGCTTGGGACATGTGAATTACACCTTGGTAGGTAATCTTTTGGTTGGTTCCATCCCAGGCGTCGTGATCGGTAGTGCGCTTTCCACGAAAGTACCCTCCCGGCCAATTCGTCTGGTCATGTCGGTGTTAATTTTCTTGAGTGGGTTAAAATTGGTCTAAACGGGGAAGTCAATGCCCAATGGATGGAGCAACCGCCAGCCCCACCTACGCTGGCGGCCATGGCGGCCACAATCGCCGCCCTTCCCGAGAACACGAGACGTAGTATATGCAGTCTTAGGTAAAAAGTATGTCGACGTGTCGGGTCTGAAGATTGCGAATATAGAAAGGGTAGCACACGCTGCCTTTGTGTGTATTTCAGAATCATCACAGTTTATCCGGGTTGAATTAGGGTACTAGGGGAAAGTAAGGTTGCAGCCACAAACCTGGAGGGAAGCGAATGACAAAATCAAAGGGGCTGGTTCGGCCACGCTGGGGCCTTTATAAGAACGGTGAACTGGTGCTCGTGCACGACAAAAAGGAGATGCTTGAGGGAAATGTACGGGAATTTATGAAACAAGAAGGGAGTCGCTCGAGCACGTTTGAAATTAAGCCAAACACGATTTTTTAACTTGACTAGAACAATGGTACTGCATAGGGCTTAGCTGTTGGATAGAAAATACCGCCACAGCCGATGCCTGGCGGTCAAAGATGAGGGATGGAAAGAAGGAGTGTTAGCTCCATAAACCCAGTCTCGCCGACGTTTTGGTAGTTCAAACGCAAACATCGTCTTACGGAACTTGCAGAAGTGATCGCCACTCGAGCGACATGTCACGCAAGAGTGGCCCTTAACACCATCAGTCGAGAGGTTCAATGGTCACTCGCACACGACGCCCCTCTAAATTCAATAATGAACTTTGCAGACTACGCCCTTGGTGATTCCATATGTCGCTGCAAAGCATACTCATTCCATCCTCAGTCGTGATCCAATATTGGGACACTTCTCCTTCGATATAGGACGACATCACATACAATCGGTGATCCTCTCTCATTTCGGACATCAAAATCCCTCCATTCGTACTGTTGTGCTGCTTCATACATATGCGCTGTTTGTGGATCGTAATTCACCATTAACGCGTGATAAATACGCCATTCGAGTGATTGTTACGTGTTTTTCCGGGGAGATTAAATGGAAATCAGGTGGTGCGTTCCGAACGACATTGTTCAATTTTCATATCGAACGTCATCGTTTCGCATCAATCTTCATCCGGAGATAGACTGATACACGCGATTTGTCTGGATCCTCAGATTAAAAATCGCTAATAATACGATGGTTACTGCGGACAAGATGGCATGAAATATGACGTTGACACTACCTGAGGCGATAACAATACAGCCCCTGAAAGCCAAGCAATGATACCCACTTTCCAGCGAGACGGAGTATGATTCGGAATCACGTGTCTCGCTCCGATGCGGGTTTTTGAGACAGGAAATTTCATAGCGTATACAACGGTTGCGATGACTACCAGGAAAGTACACACAAGCAGTGGCGCGGGGGCGACGAAGTTGTGGTATAGATGTATAGGAATACCAAGCATTGATTCCGAGTGCCATTCCATAATCACCAGATCCCAAACTTGGGAAGTGTGGATTGACTAAACTTTGGGTTGCCAACCCCTCCTCCAAAACGCCAAAGGCCGCAGCTAACATCAATACACCGGGGGTACCAAGATTTTTCCGACGCGCTATTTTACGAATGAGGTAAAAAATTCCTCTGCCTGAGGATAGAACTGAGGTGAACGCGCGTGAACCACGACACTGCCCTGCAGACGGTGTATAAACCGTGATTCCCTGCGCACAATAATGGTCGTAAGGAGGATGATGTGTAATGGAGATGACCGATTAGGGGATTTTCAAGACCATCGACGACTTACAGGAAGAGGCCGCCATGTGCGGTCTTTTTCGTTTCCTCAAGTGTTTGGGCAGCGACTGCTTGACATACAAGGATGCCCTCATCCGGCACAGGGTGAGGGCATCACTGATCATTGCTTGTTCCAGTAGTGACTCATTGACTGATGTTTGTGCTTGACGACTTCGTCGTAATGGGGGCTTGGCACACGCAATACTTGCCCTTTGTGAATGACATTCGGATTTCGAATGCCGTTTGCTTTAGCGATGGCCTCGACGGTCGTGTCGTACTTTGCCGCAATCGTCCCCAAGGTGTCTCCACGTTGGACAATATATTTAACCATAAGATCTAGTCCCCTCCTGGTTTCTTTGGCGATTCTCCGCCATTCACCACAACATATGACACATGTCTAGAAAGCGAGTGTATGCTTGCCTATGGCAGTGTGAACGCCATAGGCGCCGACAGAAGCAGTTGCATTTAAGACCTTGTCGAAGGGGACATGTTTGGCGTTCTGTCCAAGCATTTCTACAGCGTGGCGATGGCCGAAGCATTCAAGGATTTATATCTACTGGCCAACTTCCAGTATTCTGCAGGAGCCATGGCACAATCGATGCAGCTTTTTGGGCGTTCATTTTTGGTCGTGTTGTAAATCGGCTTTTCGAGTACGACCGGGATAAAACATCATCGACATTTGGTTAGGGTTCTCCTTGGCTGTTATTTTCTCTCCCCGTAAACGGTATACGGCTACGTGACTGCCTGCTCCCGAGACATAGGATCGTACATGTCCAGAATGCAACGGTGTATCGTAATACCCTGGAACATATTTGCACAGCATGGCTTCCAGTGCCGAGGTGGCTTCGTCGAAGTCTTCTACAACTGCAATTTTTCCAAATACCATCGCACTGAGATAGGCAGTATCTGTTTTTGCAGGCACGGGATGAGCGATGGTCCCTACTTCATCTGCAACGGTAAATGTGGCTTTGGGCGAATTCGACATCAAGTTTGCCTTTCTTCCGTACTGTGCACCGTGAACATAAATGCTATCTGAATGCCATACAAAGTTGAGCGGAACGACATACGGTTCATCGCCATCGACCAACCCTAAGTAGCCCACTCGACTTGTCCGCAGCAAATGGTCCACAGCAGTTGCGTCGGTGATGGCCAAGTTTTGCTTGCGTATGCCGTCCGTCGTGATATTCATCATAGGGAAACCTCCAAGTCCATTGTTCGGTGAGTCTGCTTGATCCAGAACAATCCAAACAAATTTTTAAGAGTATAATGAGAGGGATCGCTTCCGTCAACAACGTAGAGAATGAAGGTTTATGGAATGAGGCTTCCATATATTCGATTGAGAACAGATAGTACAGCACCGAGGTATGTGCAGATTGCAGAACAATTGGTGGAAGGAATTCGCAGACGGGAATGGAAATATGGTGAAAAATTACCCGGTGTACGTGAACTTTCCAATCATCTGAACGTGAGCTTGGAAACCATTCAGCGGGCATATCACGTCCTTCAAGAACAGGGATGGGTGGAGAGCAAATCGCGGCGAGGGACGACTGTCTCAGCCAATGTTGTTACATCGCCAATTCCCCTGCCTAAACCAGACGCTGAGAAACATGCGCGCTTTGTTCACGAACTGAGACGAAGTTCGAACCTCCCTGGAATCATACCTGTGTCAGGCGGATCTCCGGGGGCGGACATGGACCAGTTGAAATTTTTTCAGGCCCATGCGCACGAGTGCGTTAGGTTGGCAACGATGGAAGAATCGTTCGATCCGTTTGGAATTCCCGAGCTCAGATCTCGACTTCAAGGGTGGTTGACACTCTACGGTGCTTATTCGAGGTTGGAACAACTATGTGTGGTATCAGGTACACAACAGGCGCTGCAGCTCATTGCATCGCTTGAAGTGACACAAGATTCAATTGTGTTCGTCCCAGAAATGTGTTACTTAGCAGCTGCAGAAATCTTTCGCGACCATGGTGCTCACATCCGTACGTTATCGATTGGTTCCGATGGCATTGATTTACGTCCTTTGGAGCAGGCATTAAAATCCAAGCGAGTATCGCTCGTGTACACCATGCCAAACGGCCTCTACCCAACCGGATGGTCTTACTCAATCGATCAAAAGCAGAAACTTGTTGAGTGGTCCCAAACTTATCAGTTTACATTAGTGGAGGACGATTACTATGCAGGTTTCTATTATCCAGAGAAACCACCTGTATCGCTGCTCTCTTTGGCGAAGCCAACTACACCTTTATATTACTTAGCATCATTTAGCCACTTGACGCATCCTAGTTTTCGATTAGGAATGATGGTTTGCCCGAATGAAGCGGTTCAGAAAATGGAGCGAAAAAAGTTCCTGGCCGACAGCCACACCTCGACCCTGAACCAACATTTCTTGCTCAAACTGTTTGAATCCGAATCGTTAGAGGATTCCCTTTCACTAAAGCGGGCAGTGTATCGTCAGCGGAGGACCGATGCTCTGGTAAGTTGCGCTCGGTGGCTACCCACTGCATGTACATATCATCCGTCAGATTGCGGATTTAGTTCGTGGGTGACAACACCTCAGAAGCTGGGCTTTTCATTTTTTTACGCATGTTTGGAGGCAGGGGTTCTCGTCATGCCTGACGAGGCATTTTCCTTGACTGATACGCATGCAGGATTTCAAATCAATTTTGCTGGCATTGAGGCTCAATATTTAGATGAAGGCATTCGACGGATTGCTCGGGTCCTTCACCATCTGTACCGTCACAGGTAAAATAAGTAAGGGAATAGGAAGGTGGCAATCGGGAGGGTTTACCGAATTTATGCAGAAACGTGTAAGCGGGAGGTTTCATCGTGACGTTCAACTATGAAAAAGCGTTCCCGTTGACGCGACATGAGTTATGTTTGGGGTTAGCCTATCTCGCAGGCATCATGCTATCGTCATTTTTCATTGGCATCGTCATCAGTATGCCGATGCCAAAAGAACTGCGAAAAATTGCTAGGATATTCATAAGCCTTGTGTGTTTTATCGGCACCATGTTTTACTTATTGTATCACCCGAGCTCAATTGTGCGTATTTGATCCCGCTATGCGGGATTTTTTCATTTCTGCTGTTTTGTTGATGGAACATTTATTTCAAGCGACTTTTGTACGAGGAACAAGAGGCTTCCCTGCAGCAGCGCTTACGCCACTTTTCGGGCAGCCCCTCGCATGCTATTTGTCTAATAACGTCGATATGGACTGAACTGCAAGCCCTGCATCTTCGCCGTCGGCTGCTACGGTGACTGTTTCTCCAGGTGAAATCATCAGTGCGATCAAACCCAAAACACTTTTCGCACTCGCTGTTTTATTCCCCTTTTCGATGTAGATGTCACTCGTAAACCGATGAGCTTCGCGAACGATTTGAGATGCTTCCTGATGCGTGATACTCGTTTGATGGACAGTCACTTTTTTGCGGAACATTTCAACTCTCCTCCGTATGCATTGTGTTCCCTTACGATATTCGTAACGTTATGCGTATGGGACGGAATACTGAACAGTTGCTCGCTTGTTCAATGATGAACCACGAGCCCGCGGCGAGACTTAGGGGCCGCATTCCGTCGACTGCAGGGGGAAGTCATGCTGTACGCAGAGGACGGTGCTGAAATCGCAATCTACAATGGATGGCTAGAACAACCCCCGATGGCAGATGATCGCAAGGCGTTGGCACGGCACAAATAACAATGTAAGACTTCGACATATGGGATGAACCAACATATATATGGGGGGATTACACTTGAGAGCCTACGTATATATGGTCGCTAACCGCTTAAAAGGCTTAGACATGACAGTCTAAGCCTTTCACTCATGGTTTACTTTTCATTTGGTTTATCTTTTGCACGTTTGTTCTTAGGTTTCTGGTCGGTGAAACTGCTTACGTTCATCTCATTAGCGGTATAGTCCAACTGCTTTTGCATATGAGATTTGTTAGGTAACTTTGTCACATTGATCACCTCCAATGGGATTTAAAATACCCCATTGAAAAAAAGCGATGCTGATACTGAGCCGTCCTTCGGGGCGGCTTTTTGTTTGAAAGGTGGGATTCAAGCTACACCACCTCATTCGTATCTCCTGGTTACCATTTTATGATCAATCTGGACTGATGTATCAGCAAAGCCGCATCGTACGGACCGATAATATTTCCTGAAACGTAAATGAATTGCGGGGAAACAGAATACATTGTGTGTCAGTAGCGCGATGGTGGGGAGGTCGCACGATGCCGCGTCTACATATCGCTAGGATTCGCGGAGATCTCAGTTCTGACGCCTTTTATTTCCCGCTTCATGTGAATCGTTTGTTTCCTGCCGAGGAAGAGGAGAACGAATTGGACCACAGTCGCAGAAGGGATTAGAAGTCGAAGCAGGATGAAAAAGAATGAACTGACATAACCGACGGCTTTGTACGGTAAAATATGGGGCCGAAGGGCGAAGTGGTTTCGCAAAGGTAGGTTTGGGGAAGAGGGGATATTAGAATGGCCGGAATTCGCCAGGTAATCAGTACGTTGACTCAAGATGGCAAAGAACTGATGGGGCCAAATGTGCTTGCCTATCACTATCCGGATAACACCATTATGAATGGATCTCTGTTGACAGTGGAAAGCAATCACTTTGCGGTACTGAAATCTCGTGGCGCAATCATGGATGTCTACGAGACGGGCCAGTATACCATCAAGACGCCGGATCGGCCGATCATCGGCACGTTCCAACAGGCATTTTTCGGAGGCAATAGTCCCTGGCAGTACGAGGTCATCTACATCAATCGCGCCAAGCTCATTCTCGAAGTCGAGGGGATCGCCTATTCACGTGAAATGGCCGAAATGGGCTACCACGTCAGTTGTTATGTCCATGTAGACACGAAAGACGATGCGTTGAGATTGGTACAACACATGCCAATGGCGGGGCATTACGTGACCATGAAAGAGGTTGACGCCTATGCTGGACCCGTGATTGAGCAGTCGATTAATAAAATTGTCCAGTTGACCGAACTCGAGCGCGTGAACGAAAAAATGCCTGACATTATCGAATTGGTTAAAGACCATTTGCAGGACTTCCTCTCCGTCTACGGATTGACGCTCAATGATGTAAAAGCACTGGTATTTCCCAAGGATGAGCGAATGAAGGAATTGATTTCATTGCGTGCATTCGGACTCTCCGAACTGGATGCGGTACGGTATTACACAGCGATGGTGATGGCGCAGCGCGGCATTGTGTCGGCACCGAACATGGCGGTTGGCAAGCCATATTATATTGGAAATCCACAAATGAGTCTGGACGCTGCGGGGGGCACTGTGAATGGGCCGACTAAGTAAGTACGGCATCGCACTGGCGCCATCGGGCGTTATTAGTGGATTGCTCAAGGGCATACTGGATCTCTGGAGCTACGATTACAAGAATCCTGCAAACGCTTTTCGGGATCAAAGTATTCAACTGCGAAATCTGTGTGACGATGCTTTGGCGCAATACACCACGCAATTGCAAACTGAACTTTATGGACTGCGTCAAAATCTGCCACAGCCGACACGGGAAAACCCATATCCAGCGATGGAAGGAATCGAGGCGGTTAAAGCTCTGGAGCGCTATATTCGAGAAATTGAAGCACTACGCGTACAAGTTCGATCCGCCGTCAGTCCTCCGAACGAATTTGTAAAACGCAGTCAAGCGGAAAACGAGCAGTTCTTGGGGGAACTCGTCGAAGTGGATCGCGAATTGCTTCAGGCACTATGCGTGATTGACGAAGACGTGATCGTCGAGGTTCGCCGTATCCTGCAGAGGCGGATGGACAGAGTACGAGCATTCGTAGCCAGTTAACACAGCTTTCCGCCACTGTAGTGCTCGTTTTTCGCACTGATAGTCCTTATGATCGAATTCGGGGTCTCTCGCATTTTGGAAAAATGGCCGAATGACTAGGGATTTCGTTATTAGGTATTCATACCCTATGGTATCTTCCGAAAAGGGGCGAATATCCAAAATGACTGAACTACCTGGTGGACATAAGTACCCATATGGAAAGAGCTATGTTCCGCATAAGTATTCACACGAATATGAATCTCCCTCTACTCCAGAACCAGAAGAATCGGATTGGGAACACTATGATGTAGAGTCGCAATCGGTCTCTGTCCAGCCAAAGATGAGCTATGTCCAGTATGGAACGAGCATGCACAAATCCGTGAAGAAAAGCAAAAAGATGAAGAAAGCATACCATCCAGCTTATATGGTTTCACATCCGGCACCGCATGCGATGCTTCACAAATGTGCACCTATCGTCTGTGACCCACAATACGTCGTTCGAAATTGCTACGTCCCACGTGAAGTTCCCGTGATCCATCCAATTGTGAATGTGCAACGCCACGTGATTGTGAACGTGCCACGACACTACTACCAGCCAATGACCAAACATGAAGTCGTCGATCCCGGCTGCCCCGGTGGTCACACACACGGACCAGACTGTGGATGTTGAAATGTTTGTTCAGGGGCAAATCCCAAACCACCCTCGGTAAAAGTTCAAAAAAGCCCTCCACTGACTCATTCAGTGAGGGGGCTTTCCTTTTTGCGCTTGAGGGAGATTCTCACGTCGTCATACCGACCTGCGATAACGGACGAGCGGTATTCGAATTTCTACGATTCAAGTTCGGGTACGAAGGGGGGCGGGGAATTTTACATCTCTACCTGAACGTTCATTTGAGCCTCAAACATGAACCTCAACCCCTGAACAAAGATATATATAAAGTACCTTTTGAAGAAGAGGAAGAGACTTATATGAAGTCAACGGGAGTCATCCGAAAAACAGACGTACTTCCGGTGGAATTGCGCCGGACGCTTGCGGTCACAGCGTGGGACCGATTCGAAATATTCACCGATGGAGAAACCATCATCTTGAGCAAGTACGATGCCGCCTGTACCTTTTGCGCGAAACTCCTCTCCCGCTCTTAATTTGGGCAAGATGCGATACGTCATCCGACGTTGGTGTTCCACGTTGTTAGCTGGGTGCGCATTTGCGGGTACCTGTGGCGGTCGATGAACAAGAGCGACTGTGGTCATCGGGGACAAAAGTAATATCAGACCCTGGTGACGGGACGGTGGGGAACGGCCCAAACGTTGACGGGCGCGGTGGCGATACATAAAACGCATAAAACGTGGTACGTGTGTCCTGAACGATGCGAGATCTAAGGCATAACATGATCTCATGTGGTACAGGAAGGAGGGGCCATGGAACGACAAATATCTTTTGATCATCACATACGGGATACTGCAGTTGTGTTTTTTACCATTTTTCTGATCATCAACGCGTTACCGGAAAGTGATTTTAAAGAAAGATGCAAATGTACTTCGATTCTGTTCTGTACCGTGAGAGTGATCCTAGCTGTTCTCATCCTGCTTCCGGCAGAACAGCATGAGGATTTATCGCACTAGTAGTCTACGTCGAAACACTAATTATGTGCCATAAATGGACGATTAGGAAGGGGGAAGTACACAAAGAAATCACCGCTCATTTTTAAGCCGTCAAATACTCGCCAGAAGTCGAAACAAAAGCAACTAGCGCGCCATCTGAATTGCGTCACACAAGTAATCAATTCCCTGCTTGAAGTCTTCATATTTACACGTCATGGAGATTCTTATAAAGCCGTCACCGGTATCTCCAAATCCTATACCTGGTGCGACCAGCACACCATATTTGTCGAGGAGCATATCGGAGAACTCCTCACAACTCGTGCCTTTCGGGACAGGTACCCACAAATAAATGGCACCAGCCGGTTTATCAACCGACCAGTTAATTTGCGCAAATTTGTCCAGGGCATAATCTCGCTTTCTCTGATAATCGGCACGTTGCTGCGCCAGGAAACTGGTTGGCCAAATGTCTTTTAAGGCGGTTACGCCAGCCCACTGAATAGCGGGGAACATACCTGTGTGAGCCTCCGCGTGGAATTCGACTAAAGAGCCAACGACATGCCGATTCCCGACGGCGAACGCAAGTCTCCAACCCGACATGTTGAATGCCTTCGAGAAGGTGAAAAGCTCGATACCGATGTCTTTCGCCCCCTCATATTCAAGAAAACTTGGCGCATGGTTTCCGTCAAATGTCAGTTCTGAGAACGCATTATCGTAACAAACGATGACATTGTGTTCTTTCGCAAAAGCGATGACCTCTTTCATGAACTCCGGCGGTGCCATGGCACCCGTAGGGTTGTGCGGATAGTTTAGAAACAATAGTCTAGCTCGCTTTAGGATGAACAGCGGGATATTATCCAGTTTGGGTAAGTAATGATTCTCTTTACGCAGTGGCAGGCGATAAATGTCGGCACCGGCCATATACGCTCCGTCGTGGTATGTCGGGAAGGAGGGGTCAGGAATAAGTGCAACGTCCCTCTGCCCCAGGTAGGTGAGTGAAATGTCGAATAACCCTTCTTTGGAACCGAGAAGTGTGTGTACTTCCGTATCCGGATCGATATCCACTCCAAAGCGTACACGATACCAATTTGCAATTTCTTGACGGAATTCGTTAATTCCTCGGGTAGGTGCATAGTGACTGTTTTCGGTGATCTGTGAGGCTCTTTGAAGTGCCCAAACCACTTCTGCAGGGGGAGCGCCACTTGGATTCGCCGTGCCACAGTCAATGATGTTCTTACCGTTCTGCCTGGCTTGATTCTTTCGTTCCTCTAATCGTCGGAAAATATTCGGCGGTAGATACTCAATCTTAGTGGACTTGAACATCTGAAAGATGACCCCCTGGTGCAAGTAAGCAAAGCATCACGGATATTCTCTCTACAAATTCGTTGGTTTATCCCTCTACTGCTCATTCCACTTTAGTGCACTTCGACTTTGGGAAAGGCGAGGAATCATCGCCGGCGGCTAATAGCACCGTAACCTCGAGCGCTCTGATTGACGTGGATCTCAAGGTTGATCAAGACCTTCGCTATCCAGTTTTGTCCAGATTTTTGTTTCACATTTAGTTGCACACTATTTGTTATGAACATGGGGAGAAGGAAGGGATGATGGTGGGTCCAGAAATGATGTCCTGGTTTACGGGGATGGAAAATGACGCCATTTATCGCGAGTGTATGATCGCAGGGACATTTTTTGGCATATGGTACTGGGACAGATTCCTAAACCGTGTTCATGAAAATGAAAATATACGTGATCGAATAGAATAACCGTTAAGCACCCCGCACCGGGGTGCTTTTCAATCGTCCTATTCACGGCTCCTCCCTTTGTTTTTGAAGTACATACTTAAGTAAACTAAGGGCGCTGCCACAATCACAATGCCGCCTACACCCCAAATCCAATCAGCGCTCATTAAACTCCCTCCTTGGGTCATCTTCACGGATATCATTTGCGATTTCTAAATATATATCCGAATAGTAACTTAACAGCCAAATAAAGTGGTTTGATGGAATGCACTTTCGAGGGAGCCCGGTTGTCTTCAAGACCCAATCGATGCCCCGCTGGAGGATTTACTTGATTGGTTGGGATATCGTACATTCTGTTTCGGTCTCGAGGGAAGCATATTCGGAAACCGGGTATTCATGCAGTGGCAGAGTATTCGTCGGGGACGGGGGATAGCGCCTGTGACTGAATCCCGTTTTCAAACCGCCAGTGCTACCCCTCGGTTAATACAGAATAGTCTGTCTTCTATCTGCGTGGCACCGGCAAGAGCCTATATCATGTGAGAAAACGGTGATGAAGAATGACACGATTGCATTTTGAATTACTGCCCGTGCTTGTGCAAGTCCATTCGAGTCCCGAGTGGCAGCCTGATTCCCTGCAAATCGGTACGTAATGAAAAAGGCCCATGCAGAACAGAACATGGACCTAAATCGTCAATTAAAGCTTGTAGCCGTTCTCTACATGAACCTTTTGGGCATTTACTTCTAATTCCGACCAGAGACCAATTTTACCCCACGCAGCCCAGCGATTTGCAATAAAATAATCGAGCGTCCACTTGTCATATAGCGCACTAAACTGTTCGAGCCCCCAAATTGCAGCGAAGACAAAAGCATATATGATTGCAGTTCCAATGTCTGTTGCTCCTGATGTATAAGGCCCTCCAAAACCCTCTCCAACAGCCCAAATGGTGATCGACAGCAGAATTCCTATTGCGTACAGTAATTTTCGAGCAAACCCAAATAGCAAGGAAATCGCCATGAGTGTCTCGAGAACGGCTACAGTGTAGACGAAGAAATGCGGATGCTCCTTCGTTGCAGTTGCCCAAAAGTGGAACCATGGGTATAAGAGCTTTGGCTGACCTTGGCCTGCCATTTTTATGTCCATCACGAATTGGGAGCTAAATCCAGGTAGCCATTTCATAATTGCGTCGACTAACCAAACAAGTCCAAACACAATACTGAAGACGCGTACTCGTATCGCCAATCTCGCTCCACTCACCATAGATTTTCCTTTTGATAGAGTTTCGGATTTTCTATTTTCCACCTGAAGTGCGGTTTCAGGATGATAAATACGCCGAAGCATGACGCACCAGGTGCATACGAACAATGCAGTCAACACTGTGATCACAATATACAATCCTGCTTGCGGCATCATTGAGCCTAGCATCGTGCCCATCAGACCACCCATGACTCCAGCCACCATGCCATCCAACGCAGCCATGCCTCGAAACGGCAATCCAATCAGCAATCCGAATAGAATACCGATGACCAAACCAGTCACGTAGGCTGCGGATAGTTGATTTTCCATCACTCCACCGAGAGCAGTACAGACGGACATCGTCGCAATCATTCCTAGAGTCATTGGGACAGAATGGCGAAATCTTTGGTGTTCACTCAACTCGCCTAATTGACTCTGTTTTTTCCATAGCGTGAACACAATGTGCAACACCATCGCAGCACAAATAGCCAAAATGACCATTGCAAAGTACCCCGATATACCAGCAGACATCGGCGTGTGTCCGGCTCCATGTCCCATGTTCATTTTCATGGAGCTCGACATTCCTGTGCTCATGTTCATTTTCTCCCCAAATCTCGTATTTGCGTATCGACTATCGCGTTATCGATAATCGACATATGTACAGCACGATCCATTGTCTGTCCTGGATCACACCTTTATTGTACGAACTCAAGATGAAACTGTCAGTGACCCTTTTGGGCTATTTCCCGGAGCCCATTGATCATGTACGGTACAGAGGTATAGTATGACGTGGAAGGAGCGTATCAAACATGACAACGGCAACGATCTTGGTAAAAGGCATGACCTGTAGTGGATGCGTGAATTCGGTGACGAAAGCTTTGAACGCTGTCGAAGGCGTAGAGAAGGTTGATGTTAGTTTAGAAAAGAATCACGCGACGGTGACCTATGACGAAGCAAACGTCACGGAAGAGAAGTTGAAGGAAGTCATTGAGGACGCTGGATACGACGTCGTGTAAGTGAGAATTCATTGCCATGGGGCGATCCATATCGATCGTCCCCACTTTGTGAAAAGCGGGGTTTCAATCATGGCTGGCGAACACAATCACAGTTATGGATCCAATAAATCGGAAATGTTAGGTCGCCTAAAACGCATTGAGGGACAGGTGCGTGGTATTCAAAAGATGATCGAAGAAGATCGCTATTGTGTGGATATCCTCACGCAACTTGCGGCAGTAAAAAGTGCGACACATCAGGTTGCGTTAAACCTGCTAGATTCACACATGCACCACTGCGTCAGGGCAGCTCTGACGAGCGGAAACGAAGCAGAAGAGAAGATTGATGAACTGATGGATGTAGTCCGAAAGGTTACAAAAGGTTAACAAGGGGGACAACGTTTTGCGTCTCTATACGATTCGCACTCCCTCCGATGATACAAATGGGTGTGATTCTCGCAGAGCATTGCAAGGAGCCTCATAGAGCTGTTGATCCACGTTCGATGGGACCGTATGTCAATGATGAATTACCCTACGGAGGTATGGTTATGGCATGAGCAAAGAGCAACCACGGCACTCATGGAAGTGATTGCTAATTTACAAAGTGAAACAGAGGCACACGGAATTGGCGCAAGAGGGAGAGCAACATCGATGAAAGAAGCGAAAGTGTTGACCGTGCCTGTGGAAGGGATGACGTGCGCGGCGTGTGCGGCTCGAATTGAAAAAGTCGTCGCGAAGCTTGAAGGGGTCAGGAACATCAATGTAAACCTGGCGTCGGAAAAGGCGCATATCGTCATCGAGCCCGATACGGGTTGGAAAAACGTAATTCGGCGAATCGAGAAAACCGGTTACTCCGTGCCTGAATATACGATGGAGCTGACGATTTATGGTTTGGCGGGCCCGTCGAGCGCGGCTCAAATCGAAGAACTTCTCGCCCGGGTGGACGGAGTGGAATCTGTCAAGGTCGATCCCCACTCTGGTCGAGCGCGAATCAAGTATGTCGCTGGTGTGACGGGCCAGACAGAGTGCATCCGCGTTATCGAGCGCGTCGGATATGAAGCAGTTGGCGTGTCCCAGACAGATATCTTGGACGCTCACGAGAAGAGAAGACGCGCGTATCGGCGTGATCTTGTGATATTTGTGATCTCTGCGATTGTCGCACTGCCGTTTTTGGTGGAAATGGTCGCGATGACCGTCATGGGCATCATCATGGCCATTATGATGCTCGGTATGGCAGCGAGCATGAACATGTCGGACCCGAGTGGAACGACGACAACCGCCAGCATGCCCTTGATGGTTTGGATATCCAACCATAACAACCTGATTCCAGAGTGGTTAGCGCTGGCACTGGCGACGCCGATTCAATTCATCACCGGGTGGCGATTCTACCGCGGCGCCTATCACGCACTACGAAATCGGACAGCGACGATGGATGTGCTCGTTGCGCTCGGAACGACGGTAGCCTACGTCACAGGCGTTGTCTTGACGTTCTCCACTCACCAGGGCAACAACAGCTACTGCGGAAGCGCAGCCGTCATTATTACACTGGTGTTTTTAGGGAAAGTTCTCGAGGGTCGGGCGAAACAGAAATCAGGAGCAGCCATCGAAGCGCTCGCACAGTTAAGTGCGAAGGTGGCACACGTCGTACGCGATGGTACAGAAGTAGATGTACCCGTTGAGGACTTACGGATTGGTGACGTGATTCGCGTTCGAGCTGGCGAAAAGGTGCCTATGGATGGGGAGATTATTCAAGGGACATCGATGATCGACGAATCGTTTCTGACGGGTGAATCGCACCCGGTGAAGAAAACGATCGGTGATTCAGTTTATGGCGCAACAGTGAATCAAATGGGACTGCTCTTGATTCGTGTATCAAAGACAAGCGCGGACACAGCTCTTGCACAAATCATTCGTATCGTGGACGAAGCGCAGGGTTCAAAGGCTTCGGTTCAACGTCTGGCAGATCTAATTTCTCTGTACCTAGTTCCGACCGTCCTTGTTATTGCGTTGGAAGCTTTTCTATTATGGGGATTCTGGGGTACCTGGTCACACGCGTTGCTGGCGACTATCTCGTGCCTGGTCGTCGCGTGTCCTTGCTCGTTGGGCCTTGCTACGCCAACCGCCATCATGGTTGCAAGTGGATTGGGTGCAGAAAATGGGATCCTCATTAAGAGCGGTGAATATCTTGAAGTCGCACACAAAGTAAACACGGTGATTTTCGACAAGACCGGAACGTTGACAGTAGGCAAGCCGACCGTGACCGATATCGTTCCCCGTGAACCGCAGCGTGAAAAACTGTTACTCAAACACGCTGCATCACTGGAATCCTACAGCGAACATCCGTTGGGACGAGCCATCGTCGATTACGCGGATCAACAGAAAATTGGTCTGCTTCCGGTTACAGACGTTAGCGTCATCAGCGGCCAAGGTATTATGGGGATGGTTCATGGGTGTTCAGTTATTGTCGGTAACTCCACATTGCTTGAAATGAACGGCATTCACGGTTTCGAGGATGTAACGACCATGAAATTAGAGCTTCAAGCGAAAACGGTCGTGCATGTGGCATCTGGTGGAATCTATTTAGGGGCTATTGCAATAGCGGACAAAATCAAGGACGACGCTATCTCGACCGTACGCAAACTTCAAGAGATGGACATCGACGCTTGGTTGATCACGGGCGACAATGAACATACAGCTAACGCAGTCGCGAAGGAGATTGGCATACACCATGTCCTGTCGGGCGTATTACCGGCGGACAAAGCAAAAAAAGTGGAGGAGTTAAGGCAGAGCGGACAAGTCGTGGCTATGGTCGGCGATGGCATCAACGATGCGCCCGCACTCGCAGCCGCACATATCGGCATCGCTATGGGAACTGGGGCAGACGTCGCCATCGAAGCAGCGGACATCGCCATCATGCACGCGCGAACAAGCGGCGTCACCGATGCGATTTACCTGTCGAAGAGAGCGATGCGTACAATTCGTATCAACCTGTTCTGGGCGTTCATCTACAATGCCATCGCGGTTCCGCTCGCGGCACTTGGTGCATTTAATCCGATGATTGCAGGCGCAGCAATGGCTTTCAGTTCGGTTTCTGTCGTGTCCAACAGCTTGTTGCTCAAGCGTATCAAACTCGGACAGACGGACGGACAACCCACCTGACGGCCCCTGTTCGTGCAGGCCGTCTAATCGTTCGAGGCGTGATCGCGCGCGTAAATGGCTAGTTGAACGCGGTTTTTGATATGTAACTTAGCCATGATGTTCTTCAGGTGGTTCTTGACCGTGTTTTCCGAAATGCAGAGCGCCTCCGCGATGCCCTTGTTGGTGAATCCCTGCTGGACGCATTGAAGAATCTCTCGTTCGCGCGAAGTCAGTGTGCTTGGAGCGGAGGGGATGTCCTTGGTCGAACTCGCTTTGAACTCGGCGAGGATTTTCTCGGCTATCGGCTGTGTCACAGGGGCATCACCCTCCAAAATGCCAAGCAAGTACGTGACCCATTCGGCAGGTTGCAGGCTCTTGACCAAATAACCTTGAGCCCCGTTGCGGATAGCTTCAAACAAGTCTGCTGCGTCGTCCGAGACACTGAGCATGACAACCGTCATATAGGGAAGTTCGCGCTTAATGACCTGGGTCGCCTGAAAGCCGTTGAGCACGGGCATGTTGATGTCCATCAACACTAAGTCGGGCATCCACTGCATCGCCATATCGACTGCGTCTTTCCCGTTCGTGGCCTCCGCGACCACGCGAAGACGGGGCTCTGCATCAAGTAGGATACGGATAGCTTTGCGTGCGGTCTCGCTGTCGTCCGCAATTAGAATATCGTAGGTCTTCATAGAAATCCTCCTGACGCGGGGGGCATTGGATTTTAACCCCCATAGTCATAGTATAGTGTAAGTACAACAGGCTTATTGTGAAATGGCCACGGAGGTTCGCATGATTCCTTTACGCATCAAAATCTCCTTGTTTTTGATACCGGCAATCGTCATCGGCCTATTTGAGACCCTTCGGAATACGTTGTTGGAGAACATTCTACCAACTGAATTAGGAAATTGGCTGACGGCGTGTATTGATGCGGGTGTGATCGCACTCGTGGCCCGCAGCCTATTTCTCGCGTACGCAAATAAGGAGCGCGAGTTGAGCCAAGAACGGGCCTCCCGAGCAGTGATGGAGGAGCGTGAGCGATTGGCGCGGGTACTTCACGATCAGATCGCCCAGTCGATTTTTTACTCTGGCGTTCAGGTTTCGGCCGCGAAGGCGAAATTTCAGCAAGGTAGGCACGGGGACTTGGAACGAAATCTGAATGACGTTCTCCTCTCGTTGCGCGAAATAGATGAGAATGTACGGCAAGCAATATTCAACCTAAAGCAGGATACCATCGAAGGGTCCAATTTCCGTCAACGCATCCGTTTATTCTTAGATAAGACGCTATCGGAAAAGAGTATTTCATGGGATTTTGAGATGTCAGAAGGGGATATCGCGCTGAGTCCAGCGGATCAAGTTCAACTGTTCGGGATTCTTCAGGAGGCGATCACAAATATTGTGAAACACTCGAAAGCGACTCGCGTCGCTGTTCGATTGATGTCGAAGAGTGCAGACCATACGCATTGGGTATTTTCAATTCACGACAATGGGGTTGGATTCAACGTCCAGACCGCTCGAGACGGACGCTATGGAATGGAGATTATGGCAAGTAGAGCGAGAGATATCGGAGCGGATTTCTTCGTGGAATCGGAGACCGGAAATACCAAGATACGAGTAACGCGATAAATCAAGGTCAGTATAGTGGGCCCTCTAAATGGATGAATTTCTTCTCACTGGAGATTCTGTCGTATCAAACAGTCTACCGCTGAACGAGTCGTTGAGCACATTCGGCCCGTCATATAGAAAAGCATTCAAATGAAGGGCCTTTGTCAATGATTCTAAGTCGCAAAAGCACCGTACGTATCAGGGTGCCCGATTCTATTCGTTAGGTATTTTCCAACAATCCATATGGAATACATATGGGTACACCCGTGTGCAAACATCCCACTACATCTGCACGAATCCGGAAAACATCGCGTAAGATGTCCGGGGTTAAGACTTCTGATGGACTCCCTTTACGAACCACGCTTCCAGAGTGAATCACCGTCATATAATCAGCAAAACGCGCCGCATGATTCAAATCATGGACGACCATGATAATGGTACAATGCTGTGTCTCATTCAGTCGCTTGAGCAGTTCCAGCACCTCAAATTGATGCGCCATATCGAGAAAAGTCGTCGGCTCATCAAGTAAAAGGACATCTGTCCCCTGTGCAATCGCCATGGCAATCCAGGCGCGTTGCCGCTGTCCTCCCGATAATGCATCAACTGGACGGTTCATGAATTCATGTACACCTGTTACGTCAATTGCCCATTCAATCATTTCAAGGTCCTCTTTTGACATTCGTCGTATTCCGGATTGATACGGCGAGCGTCCGTAGGAAACGAGATCACGAACACTTAATCCCTCAGGAGCAATTGGATTTTGGGGTAGTATCGATAGTTTTTTCGCAACGTCTTTCGTCGGATATTGGTGAATACTTTTTCCATCCAGATAAATGACACCTCGGGATGGTCGCAGGATCCGGGCAAGCGTCTTAAGGATGGTCGATTTACCGGAACCATTAGGTCCGACAAGCGCTGTGATCTTTGCTTCCGGTAATGTTAAATTGAGGTCTTTGACAATGATTTTTGATTCGTATGCGATAGACACGCCGTCCATTTGCAATTTTGTCATACGCCTTCCCCCTAACGCCGTGTTCGAGAGACAAGATATAGAAAAAATGGGGCACCAAACAGTGAAGTAATCGCCCCGACTGGAAGTCCACTCGCGACATTTCCAAACACCAAACTCGCAACTTGGGTAACAAAGTCAGCCAGTAACAGCAGACAAGCTGAGATCAGCATGCTGATCGGAAAAACACGGTATGCATTATGGCCGACAAGCCGCCTAGCGATGTGAGGTCCAATGAGTCCGATAAAACTGATTGCGCCAACAACCGATACGGCGCTTGCAGTCAACAGTGCGGCAACCAGAAACAAGCTCAATCGTGATCGTTGTAGTCGAATACCTAATCCAATGCTGACAACATCCCCCAACTGCAGCACATTCGCTGTACGACAACAACACAGGCTAAGCGGAATGGTTACCAGTGCCCATGGCCAAATGGTCGACCAATCGGACCATACTTTCGCGTTCAATGATCCGACGATCCAAAGCATTACCGTCGGCAACTTGTCGTTATTTTGGATCAGGAATAGAGAAGAGGCTGAGGAGAGAATGGCTGATACAACGATGCCCTTGAGCACCAAGACAAATGGCCCGTCCTTAAGTTTATTCGTGATGCTGTACATGATAATAATTGAACCGATACCGCCGAGTAACGCAGCGATTGGCAACAGATACGGGTACTTTTCCGCATTGGGCACATAAATTAGCCACAACACAATTCCTAAAATACTCCCGGAGGACACCCCAGTTAGACTCGGCTCTGCGAGTGGATTACGAGTCAAGGCTTGCATAAGTGCTCCAGCGAGTCCAAGCATTCCGCCTGCAACAGGTGCAATCAGACTGCGGGGCAATCGTAAATTCCAGACAATCCAACGCTGATATTCCACCGCCGGACAATTGACGATAGCTCGAATGACATCCCAAGGAGAAATGTAGACGCTGCCTAAGCCGACATGAAGTACGAAAATAGTCAAAAGCAAGGCTGTACAAACGATGATTGAGAAATAGAATCTTCCTCTCTGGGCAATAAATACGCCCGTCATGCCTGATTCCTCCCCAAACGGCGTCCTAACAATAGTAACAAAAGAGGGCCACCCAATAACGTTGTCCAGACGCCAACCGGAATCTCAAGTGGAGAAAATAGTGTTCGCGCTAAAAAATCGGCATAGGTCAAGAGAACAGCACCAACAAGCATGGATACAGGAATGATCCGCAGCGTATCCTGTGTCCGCAATAGATGTCGTGCAATATGTGGTGCCAACAGGGCGATGTAACTAATTGGCCCACAAGTGGCGACGACCGGCGCGACGAGGGCAATCGCCAATATAAAAATGAGCAGGCGAAGCACACTCACCTTCAACCCCAACCCCACAGACAATTCATCCCCTAATTGCAAAGTGTTCAGCTGCCTTGCAAATAAGTAAGAGACGCAGAGTATGACAACCCAAGGTAAAATGAGTTCCACTTGCACCCATGTTCTATCCTCAAGTCCCCCGACAAAATAATCGTAGAAAAGACTGATTGTATCCTGTTGACCGAGGCTGACGATTGTCGTGATAACGGCGTTTAACAGAGACGAGACAGCCACGCCGATGAGAATGACACGAGCTGGTGCTTTATCTCGCCAGCTTGCCACGACGACAAAACCGCCGCCGATCACGCCGCCAAGTAGAGCAAGCCAAGGCTGCCATGTATACGAGATGGGCAATTGAAAGATAATGATAGCCGCCATGACGGCGGCAGATCCCGAAGACACGCCAAGCAATTCAGGGCCAGCCAGTGCATTTCGCATGACATTCTGAAGCATAACTCCTGACACAGAAAGCAGGGCACCAGCAAGACTTCCCAGAACGAATCTGGGAAGTCGCGACTGCATAACGAGCACGTGATTGACAGTATTGTTGCTGCTTGTAAGTATGTGCCACAACTGTATCGGTGACAGTAAAGGGGTTCCTACCATCAATCCTACAAACCCGATACATAGGATAAGTAAAAAGCATACTATCACCGTTATCACGGTCGCATTCTTTGGATATGTAATGAAGCGGGTCATAAAGATTCCCTTTCACTCATTAGGAAGTCTGGGTCGCTAGGCTTGGATATAATTTGGGCATGGCTTGATTGAGGATTTGTTCGAGTCCCATCCCTCCCCTGTCATCGTGCCAAACATTGGGGTTTACTTCATAGACTCGGTGTTCTTTGACCGCTTTTAACTGCTGCCATATCGGATTTGAAGCAAGCTGTGAAGACAGTGTGGGTGCCTTCGGATTATCTAATCGAGCAATTGATTCGACAAATATGACGTCCGGATTCACATTCAGGATTTTGTCTAGTGAAATGTTCATCCCCTGCGCGCCGTGTCCACCCCACGGATAATTGCTGATTGCTGCAAGTACGGACGCGGACGGATCGTCAATAGTAGGAACTGAAAGTGAAGTCGGTGAATCGCCCCAGATAACTAGGGATGTTTGATTTTTAGGCGACTTTTTAATGTCCGCGTTCAGGTCTTTCGTAAATTCATTTACGTCCTGTTCGGCGGTTGCCTTGTGACCTGTTAGAATACCCAGATTGATGAGATCTTGCATAGACTGCTTGTAACCACCGCTGCGTGAAATCAGGTACATTTGCGCTGCACCTTTTAGTGCAGGTTTAAGTTGTGCGTGCGGGTATGCGTCTCCGATAACTAGATCAGGGTGATCAGCCAGTATGTCCTCGACGTTCGGCTGTTCCCACGAACCACCGACAGACTTCATATTTTTAGCGTTATTTCCAAATACCATCTGGGCAAATGATAAATCGCCATTCCCATATGCAATATCTTGCTGGCTTACACCAAGATCTTTCAGCATCTGAATGGAGGATGGATCCAGGCAGACAAAGCTCGTTGCTGGCTTTTTTAGGACGACTTTTGCACCAGTTCCATCTGTGACAGAAATCGTACTGGCGTTTGTCCCTGTCGTAGATGTGGACTGGGATGTATTTGCGGTTGTATTTGTAGAATCAGTCGTTCCACACCCTGCTAGGGTTAACGCGAGGCACACCGAAATAACCCCAGTGATTACACCTTTATTTGTCATTTTCATACTAAAGCAACCTTCTTTCAAGAGGCTTGGATCAACTAGCAATCTGATGCTCCGTTGGCCAAGGGTTCAATAAAATAGGGGTGAGGATATGTATAGTTAACTATCTCTCGAACCTCGTCACCGAATACCTGACCTTGTGACAATAGACTGAACCGCCGATTCCTCTGTATCGTTCCGATGCCAAACACCTTGTCGACCACTCGATCGATTGTAAGACTAGACCATTCGATTGTCGCTGACCCTTTCGGGCCATTTACGCAGGAGAATTTGGCGAAGCTTTGAACATTAAAAGGGGTGCAAAATACTCCGTCCTAGATTTGTAAGGTCGAGTACGAAATGATGAGGTTGTTTGTTCTTGTAGTACTTTCCAATAAAATAAGTGTACTTTCTGCAAACCGTGCATGGCATGTGGTTACGCCTTGCCGACGTGAATGTCTTGGAGCGTGAGGCTCTGCGAGGAGTACGGCGTGATCATGCCTTCATTTCCGTAAAGTTTGATGGACAGTTACATTCGTTGGAAGAGAGTGTAGGCACTGCAGGTAAACGCTCACCCGTCGTGAAGACGTTTCTTACAGATACTTTGAAACGTCTGGGTGTCGAATACATCGACTTGTATCAGCCGGCTCGAATCGATCCCAACATTCCGATCGAGGAAACCGTTGGACAAATTGCCGAGTTGGTGGTGGCTGGATATGTACGTCACATCGGGCTTTCAGAAGTTGGTGTGGAGCTTATTCGTCGTGCACACGCTGTCCATCCGATTCGTTGGTTGCAAATTGAGTATTCTTTATTTAACCGCGGGATTGAGTCGAATATCCTGCCGACTCTAAGGGAGTTAGGTATTTCACTCTCGGCTTATGGTGTGCTCTCAAGGGCTGCGTTCACCGCTGTCCGTCCCTCCTTTTTATCAATCTGTTTCAAATCCCACACTCCACAGTCAATACACCCCCGTTCCTCAGTTGTGCATGCTTTAGTATGCTACAGATTTCAAATGGAATGCATATATATTGGATTTGTTCAAATAATTACCTTTAAAAGCCGCGTTTGGGGAAAGAGTGAAGTTGTCTTTGAGGAACATTTTTAATCGTAGGGATCGCCGTAATCGGTATACCGATCGCCCAAAACCGAAAGTACCTGACTACAGGGACGCACCAAAGATAACAGGTAAGCTCCAGCAAACATTAACATATATTACCGAAACATCTGGGATGAGTGATGACTTTGTCGTTACGAGGACGACCGTTGGCGACAAGGATGCCGTCCTCGTCTATTTCCAAACCATTTCGGATCAAAAGCAGGTCCAGAGTATGAAACAGGCACTGCAAAAGCACAAGTATCAAAAGGTTTCACCTAAGGAAATGCCATATTACTTGGCGCGACATGTCATCCCGTTTGGGGAAGTTATGTTTATGGATAACCTATGGGAGATCCGTGAGGCGCTGTCGCGAGGGGATATATTACTACTCGTCGATGGGATATCGGAGGCCATCACAGTTGCCTCAGTAGCCATTCCTCATCGCGCAATCGAGCCACCACTGCTTGAGTCGAGCACCCGTGGTCCTCAGATTTCGTTCATCGAAAAACTTGATGTCAACATTGGATTGGTGCGTGGCATGCTGATTAGCGACGCTCTGACCGTAAAGGAACTTCGCGTTGGTTATCGCAGCCGAACTCGGGTTGCGATGTTGTATGAACACGATGTCGCGAATCCGAATTTGGTATCGACTGCGATGAAGCGAATTCAAGCGGTACACGTCGACAAATTGACGGGAAGTGCCACGTTGGAGCAGCGGATTGTGGATAATCATTGGACTTTGTTTCCTCTGACCCGCTCCACTACAAGGGTAGACAATTGTGTCAAAGAAGTTGGTCAGGGGAAAGTTTTGATCCTGGTTGATGGAGATCCAACAGGATTCCTGATACCTGGAACGGTCGTTGATTTTTTTCAAACGATGGAGGACGACCAACATAGCTATTTTGAGGCCACGTTCATGCGCTGGCTTCGATTTGTCTCTTTTATTCTTGGATTTTATCTTCCTGCCTTATATATATCCTTTGCAGATTTTAATCCGGAACTCATGCCCCATACACTGGCATTTCAAATTGCCCGTTCCAGAGAAGGGGTACCGTTTAACGCTGCGACAGAAGTCATGATGATGCAGCTGGTCATCGAAATTATTCGAGAAGCCGCCTTACGTATGCCCAGAGTGATGGGACAAACAATTGGTATCGTGGGCGGTTTAGTCCTTGGACAAGCGGCTGTGGAAGCGGGGTTGGTAAGCAGTATTCTCATTGTTGTCATCGCGCTGACTGCAGTATCTGTATTCGTCCTGCCGAGTTACGAGTTTGCAACGGTACTTCGAATCTTAAGTTGGGGAAATATTTTTGCTGCTTCAATCTTTGGGTTTTACGGTGTGATGCTGGTCGTCATGGCGGGGTTGTTCCACGTTGCTTCTCTCAAGTCGTTTGGAATCTCTTACCTTGAACCCATATCTGGGGAACACTGGCGGGATTTCTTCCTGGACGGAATCTTACGTGCACCTATCCCTATGCTCGATAAGAGAGCATCACACTTACACGATCAAGAAGTGACGAGAGGCTCCGATTACACAGACCCGAATCAACATCCGATGTTAGAAATTCCGAGTAACCCGAAAAAGCAGCGTAACCGGAGACGGACATGAAAATCTTCACGAGACGGTGGATCACTCTATCCATATGCATTTGTTTGTTACTGCTACTGCCAGGTTGCTGGGATTACGAGTCCATCGCTACACGGGCTTCACTCATTGGCATAGGGATCGATCCGGCTGGTGACGATCCCCAGCAAGTACAAGTTACGGTTCAGTTCCCGATCCTTATGCCAGGGGGAGACGGTGGAATGTCCAGTGGCTCCGGGGACAGTTCTGCGAAGAATAATAATAAAACCCTTTCGACCGAAGCCTATTCCATTTCTGAAGCCATGAAGCAACTTCAACTAAAAGTGGACCGTCAGATTGATACAGCTCAATTGCAGGCGATCGTTTTCAGTAGTAAATTGTCTTCTGATATGATGAACAGCGTGGTGGGACAACTCATTCGTTTACCAAAGATGAATCGTCTTGCCAATGTCTTCACGACACCTGAATCCGCCAAAGATGTTCTTGCTACCACGGGAACTGACGCTGCGCCGATGGACTTTCTCGATAAATCGATGACATATCGTCAGCAAGGATTTGCAATACGTAGGCAACTATGGGAATACTGGCGAGATGCAACACAAGTCGGGGTTGTCCCCGTTCTACCGATGGTGGAACCTGTTCAGTCCGAAGACAAAAGTGAAGGCGCGCTCATGCTCGGCGGAATTACAGTGTACCTAAATAACCAAGCGGCATTTACCTTAAGTCGCCAGGAAACCTTTTATGTAAACCTTTTGCGTGGAAAAGTTCGGAGTATGGCGGTTGATGCCCCCATTCATGAAGGAATTGTATCGCTAACCGACGTTCGCTCCAACAATCGCCTTCGTTGTATTGGTGAAGGAAAAAATGTTTTACTGGTTGACCGTGTTTCGGTTCGGGCGACGCTTGGTAAACTGGTCGACCCGTCGCCAAAGCCACTACCACCGTCAAATCTAAACAAAATTGAATCCGAAACATCCGAATATCTCACTCAACAGTTAACAAGCACCCTCAAGAAATTACAACAACAGAAGGCCGATATCTGCGGATTTGGGGGGATATACTTTCAGCATCACCCAGACGAGGAGCAACGAATGAAGGAGCAATGGGGGCAAATGTTTCAGCATGCCAAGATTGATATCCAAGTGAATGTTGTCATTGTCAGCAGGGGGATGCTTATCTAATGTATAAGCTTTCTATGTTTCAAGTGATCACCGTTACATGTACCAGTTTTCTCCCACTTCTGTTCTGGATCTTCCCTCGGTATGCAGCGAACTACGGTGGGGTGGATGGGCAGTGGGCCATTCTAGCCACCTGTTTGATAGGTCTATTTAGCGCGTGGGTACATGGACTTCTCAATACGCGCTTTCGTACATGGTCGGGCGCTGACATGCCAAGACTGGTATATGGGAACGTGATTGGAAAATTAGTAACGTGTATGTATATACCAGGTTACCTTCTGTTTGTAACAGTTAGTCTGTACTCCTTTTCGGTTACGCTCAAGTCGTTACTTCCAAATACCCCTCGGCTGGCGACGGTCGCCGCATTAACTCTTGTTGCGATGATGGGCGCGATGTACGGACTAGAGGCCATCAGTCGTGTCGCTTCGATTATATTCCCGGTCACGATTCTTGTCCTAGGTGCATCATTCGTCTTTGTTGTATTTCGAGGCAGTTGGACAGGTGTTTTCTTGCATCCTGTGAATCTTTCGCGGTCGATTACCGTTGCAGCACAGTTGTTACCGATGTTTTTTGGGCTAGACCTGTACCTTATGCTGTCTCCCTATTTCGATCACCGTAAACGAAACGCGATATGGCTCCCAATGTTCTGCGTCGGATTTAGCTCGGTGTTAATTTTATCATTGTACGTAATTACGATCCGGGTGGTTGGCTATGAAGGCCTGAGAGTGTTGGCGCATCCGATTGATTTTGTGCTGCAACTTGTACAGTTACGCGGACTGATCATTCAGCGCTTCGGCGTGGTCTTGGTGTTCATCTCAACAATGTTTGAAGCGGTGTTCTTTGCCATTCATTTATGGGCGATGTCAGAACTGACCAGGAGAACGTTGCAACTAAAAAAATCCAGTGAAAAATGGTTTGTCGTTTCATATGCAGTGCTCATGACGATCATGTTTGAGCTAATCCCCAATCAGCAAGTAGGCGACTGGATAGTTCTACATATTTTGGTTCCGTTGAGCTGGTTGTATCTCGTGATTGAGCCCACCGTCACGTTGTCTCTTTCGTACATTCGGTGCAGATACCTACAGTCCGCTAAGAATTGAAATTTGCCGACTTTAAGAGGGGGCATCCACGTGCTCAAGGATGGTGAGTCCATTTGGACTGGTGTTTTTCTGTTGATCAACCTAACCAAAATACCTCCAAATTTAAATCTGAGCAGAACCTTCATGTTCGGCCTTTCCTTCTGATTCGGTGAAATCGTTATATAAAAAAAGACGACAAAACGTCAATCATCGATCCCGTTTGGTCGACGCAAATGAACGTAATGCCGTATAGATAGAGGCAGGAGGTTCATGGAGTTAAAATTACCTACAATGACAATGTTTTTTATGTTTACGTCTGAGAGCACGCCTGATTTTTTTCAGTTCCTTTTGCATTTGTTCTTGGGCTTGTAATTGTGCTTGGAACTGAGCCTGTAACTGTGCTTGGAACTGAGCCTGTAACTGTGCTTGCAGTTGAGCTTGTGCCTGTGCCTGTGTATCCGTTATCCGAATTTTAGGATTGGCGTTGACTGATACAGTCACTCTAGGATGTTCGCGGCGATGGTGGCTCATGAAATATGACCTCCTTTCATGAAAGATAATTTATTCAATGATCAAGGGAGGACAAAGGTTAAGGACAGTTAGTATGAGTGATTTGCGGAATTTGAAAGCAACGGGATTGTCGACTGTTAAAGTATTTTGATTCACCGAGGCGTTAGATATCAATCGCCCGTTGATGAGGTGTGCAAGATGTTACACGGTTTTGCGCGGAACATAAAACGCGTATCGATTTTTTCCACGTTCCTTGGCTTGATACAGTGCCTCATCTGCGTTTCGCAACAAATCCGGATAATTCTTCCCGTCGTCCGGTCGCAGCGCAATGCCCACACTTGCCGTCACTTGAATGACGTTCTTTCCTATTAAAATGGGTCTTTGGAGCATATCCATGATCCGTGCCGCAATTACTTTGACGTCAGCCACTGACTTTGCGGAGGTGACGAGCAGGATAAATTCGTCGCCGCCGAGTCTCGCCACCATATCCTCCTCGCGCACGGAGTGGTTTAATCTTACCGCAGTTTCTTTTAACAACTTATCTCCTGTATCGTGACCAAATTTGTCGTTGACTTGTTTAAATCCATCCAAATCCAGCATGAGAATTGCACAACAAAATTGTTCGTTTTCGGCTGTGTACAATTCTGCGATTGTCTCTGAAAAGAAACGGCGATTTGCGAGCCCTGTGAGGGGGTCATGATAGGCAAGGTACGTGATTCTCCACTGTTGAATCGCAAGTTTGCGATAGAGTTGTGTAATGGCCGTAAGGAGCACAGACAACAAGATAAGTGATGCCAACAGACTGTTGTACCGTGCTACATACCACCCCACCATATACCGTCCACCGGTAAACAGTGTTAGTGAGACGTCCAGCAAAGACGCAAGGGAAGCTAAAGTAACACCGAGGTGCATAATGGATACGCGTTTAAATCGATATAACATAACGGACACGCAAAATAAGTTGATCAAAAAAACAACTGGCCCAACACCCGACGTCACCAGTAAGTGATAGTCTCCAGATTGAACTATGGTCGGAAGATGATGCGTTCCTCGAAACGCTAACCAAGATACACCCACTACGCAAATCAAAGTCAGCAACATACCGACGACTGCAATTAGAGCAGAATTTTGACGTTTGAAGGAAGGCGAAATGCCTAGATGATTCGACAGCCCATAAAGAGAAAGACCAAGAGGAAATCCGCTGTGCCAAAACACCCAAAGCCAAATTGCCGTTTGAGATGTAGCATCCATCAATCCTCCATTAGAGAAAACCCCTGGGAACGCCAATAAATGTGGGATGATTATCATTCCTGAATACAAGTAAGTGACCGCTAGAATCAGCATGGGCAACCTAGGACTGACAACGAATTGTACAAACAACAAGAACGCCGTAATGAGTTCTGAGACAGACATAATGGATAACACGCTCGGGAGAAACGGTGTGACAATCACACTCTGATGTCGCGAAAAAGGCAAAGTCGCGAAAAAAACAAGGAATAGCAGCGCTGCGATGATGCTTGCAAAATACAATTGCCCTTTCGATGACGGAACGTCAAGGAGGCTGTTCATTCGATCGTTAGAGGTACTCAAGTTCCGATCAACGCCAAAATCATGGTTTACACGCATATTAAATACACAAACTTCTATCGGGTTACTAATCTAAAAGTCGAATGGTGTCATAATTCAACTGTTTGGCACACGCTCCTTCTTCGATGTACTTGGAATATATCGCAGCAGTGCTTTTTTTTTTGCACTTTGAGCTACCTTTCAGGTTGTTGTACTTTGTCCGTGCTCTATTTTCGTGTGTAGGTGCAGTGATAAATAGATACAACTGATAGAGACACATACCAAATTGGCTGGTGACCAGGTTGTGTGTCTCTTTTGCTCGCAGGTCCATAAACTGAGAACAAGGGTGAAAGCAGAAAAAGCATCAATGTAACGGCCTAATCCGTGACGTTAATCGATATATTCAGTAAGAATCGTGGGTGTAGACGTACAATGAACTTTCGGATCGATCCGGTGTATGAAATGTCACCGGAAGAGTATCTGGTAATGCGGTTAAGGGAAGTCGGGATTGATCAGACAAAGATTGACGAGATATTAAAGAGGATCCAATCGAGTGAAGAAAAACGGATAGAGAGCACCGAATAACAGAACGGCCCTCATTTTTCGATGTGAGGCTTATTGGGTGCACACATTTCCCCGAATCATAGCCATATTCTCGGCCATCTTATCCGCTTAGTGTATCTAGTGCATGAAACTGTATTTCTGTCCCGTGACGTGACCAACATGGTATCCTATTCCACCATCATCGACCAGTGGTGATGCGTATCAAGAATGGCTTAAAGCAGTAAACTCAATTCGAACTATACATCTTCTTATAGTTTGACGGAAGCAACTTTTAAGGTTCCGAGTGTATCAGGAAGTTCTGGTGATGCGACCTGTTCTTGGGTTGGCATTGGTGGAACAGGTAGCTCAAATCTATTCCAAACAGATTTAAATACAGTTACCACCATAAAGATTTATTGTTTTACGAATATTATACAAGGAAAACAAACCTGCACTATGACCTGTAAGCGCACTTAGGCAGGTTTGTTTCTCCTCCCAGAATAATGTAATCATCATTTATTGAAACCACATTGAAAACAGATATACAGATTCGCTTTACAGCGAAGATTAGACCACCGATATACATTGTCATCCCAACCACAATCGCGTCAGAATCTAATGGTTACGAGTAGCATTTGATGTCGTGCAAAGCACATTCATTGTATTGCTGACTTAAAATTGAGGTTCAATTTCAACGAACAACAAGGATAGTGACGAATTTTGTCGAATTGTGTAGAACACATTTAAAGGGTACAGCGTAGTTGATGCTCCATAAAACATTGAACAAAACAGGGCGTTCCATATCGGAACGCTCGCATCACCCCAAAGCCTGAGTGCTCAATTGCCATACAACTTCGTTGTAAGTGAACAATTTGTACATAGAATATATGGAGAAGTTCTCGAGGATCGCTCGTGCAGGCGACACACGGGGTATCGAACTTGGCATGCACTGACCTTTGACAACAGTCGGCACGGGTTCGAAAAGCCTAAAAAGGTACTACCATTGGTAGCACCTTTTGCTCACCAAGAATTATTCAATGGTGCTTTTCATCGCTTGATACATTTTTTCTACGTATGCATCGATTTCGTCACGTGACATGCGCAGGCGATTCACGGACGAGCCATAGCCAATCTCCTGTTTACCCTCTTCGAGTCCTTGGAAAATTCCATCCGTGAACGCATCTAAGGGCTCTCCATGCGTATGTAGACCCGATCCACCCAAATCGGTGTTCACTGCCGGTGGAGCCACTTCAATCACTTCTACAGATGTATTCGCCAGTTGGTGTCTGAGACTCATCGTAAATGAGTGTAGCGCCGCTTTGGTCGCCGAATAAACGGGGGCAATCGCTAGGGGGTGAAAGCCAACCCAGACGTCACATTCACAATGGCCGCATCTTCTTTTCTTGCAAAAAATGGGGCGAACAGCATGGATAGATGAATAGGAGCTTCAACATTGACCATGATTTCATTGTTGTAATATCTCCAATTGTCATTTGCATTTGCCTTCAACACATGAAAGCGTTGTTGAATCCCTGCATTGTTCACTAATACGTTGACGTCTGGATAGTTCGTTGTCACCCAGTCAAATAACGCTGCACGGTCGGATTCAAGTCCAACGTCACAGACGCGAGTAATGAGATTTGGGAACTTCTCCTTGGCATCCTGAAGGGCACTTTCACGTCGTCCGCAGACGATGACTGTATTTCCAGCTTTGATAAAGCGTTCTGCAAAAGCAAGTCCGATGCCCGCACTGCCACCCGTAATGAGTATTGTATTTCCTGAAAGTTTCATCGAAGGTCGCCTCCCGAATGAGTCTGTGTTTTGAACACGACGTTGGATTGTGTCATTGTGTATTCTCCATTCTTCATAAGAGTCACCAGATAGTCTAACCGACCGGTTGCTGTAACCTGAAATATAACTAACTGGTTGTTTATATTGTATTTAAAACTAACCAGTTAGTCAAATATGTTGTTCGTGTGATATATTGAAAACACTAAATTAATGCTTGGAAAAGGTGGGACACCTTTGAGAAACGCTGAAGCAACAAGAGAACGGATTTTAGAGGCAGCTATGGAGGAGTTCTCCTCCTATGGCATAGCGGGCGCACGTGTTGACCGAATTGCTAAAAATGCTGGATGCAACAAGAATCTGATCTACGTTTACTTTGAAAATAAAGAGATGCTTTTTACAACTGTTCTCCAGAAAAACCTAACGCGCGTTTATGAGGAAATTTCCTTTACACCCGAGGATCTTCCTGGTTATGCGACAAAAGTATTCGATTGGGCTATGACACATCCAGATATAGTACGGTTAATGACATGGTACAGTTTGGAGCAGAAGGCAGACAATATAACCGAGCGTACCTCTGTCCGCGACAGGAAAATTAAAGCGATAAGGGATGCGCAAAACGATGGTCTGGTAGGAACGACGTTTACTCCTGGCTTTCTTTTGACTGCAATCATGGCCTTGGCCACCGCCTGGACACCAACACATCCTTTCGGGCCGTCGCACGACCCAGATGCCGTGAAAATCCCAAGAGAGACGAGGGAGGCAATCGCCAGGGCCGTTAGTCTGATCGCCCAAGGTGAAGAAAGCTGATATGAATTTCGCAGTTAGAGTGAGTTGTGGCTGGAGTTAATTGAGGGGGTATTTCCCCCACTGCCACTGTTCACTGGACACACCGATTTTATAGGTACCGAGGACAGCGGATTCGAACCGCTCATATGTCCCAGTCCTTACGCAACCTAATTATTGGTAAAATCAACCCTTTTTCAGCTTGGAATTCTTCATAACTTACGATTACAGATTATGCTCTGTCGAGGATCGGTGGACGACGCTTAAGGCGTTTTCCTCTATTTATCAAATAACGCCATCCTCGTGCTAAACTGTAGACAACAGCCGTAATCGCGGCCACAAAAAAGCCTACAGGCCATCCGGTATCGTAGGAAAGAAAAATTGAAATCCAAACGGTAACGACGGCGATAGCTACCGACACTCCTACAGCCCGGATGGGATGATGAGTCAAATAGCGTGCCGCTGCAGCAGGTGCAATCATGAGACTAAAGGTCAACAACGCGCCAACAATAGGCACGGTGATAGCGGTCGCGAGGCCCACAATTACAAGGAAGTACATTTCGATTCGACGCACTCGAATGCCCCTTGCTTCGGCGCTCTCGCTCATGACGGACGCCAGCATCAACGGTCGATAAAGGATAGCCAGCGCCGCAATACAGACAATACCCAAAACGACTGTGTCGACAATTTCTATGCCGCTGACCCCTAGAACTTCCCCGAAGAGCAGCGAATAGATTTCTGGCGCGTAGACATCATGTAGATTAAGAAACAGAGCACCTGCTCCGAGTAGAAAGGTTAAAATGAGCGCAGTCACCACATCATGGCGACCGCGTTTCCCGAGCCAACCGATGCTAAGTGCTCCCGCGACAGAAAACACAGCTAGGCCGATCACCGTATTGGCGCCCAACAGGGCAGCACCAGCAGCGCCAGCAAATCCTCCTTTGGGTAGAGCGTGTGCAACAAATGCCGAGCCACGGAGTACAACAAAAAACCCGACAACCCCGGCGATAACAGCGACGGTCGTCGCGCCTATCCAGGTGTTGATCATAAAACTTTCCGAGAACATGCCGGGGCTAAGAATTGTGTTCCATACGGTACCCATGCGTCACTACCTCCTTCATCGAAGACTCTTCTTTGGGTCTCCGTGCCACAACAGGCTGCTGCCTCCTAAAGCGGGAAATCAAATAGAACAAGAGTACCAGGCTGGTCACAAAAAAGCTGACCGGCCAACCCCGCCCGGTTGGTGGCCAGTCGTAGCTATCGTAGGCGAGCACGATACCCAGCCATGTCGCCATAGTACCGATTGCTGCAGACAAAATCATCGCTAAGCCGGTACGCTTCGTCAACCGAATGGCTGTTGCAGCTGGACCGATGAGAAGTGCAGTGCTTAATAATGCACCGATGACTAAGGAAGATTGGCTGACGGCCATCGCCATGCAGCACATAAAGAGAAAGCTTACCCAGCGTACTGGAATTCCTCGTGCCTTCGCCAAGTCTGCATCCAGGGAACTGAGTAGCAGTGGGCGGTAAAGGACCAACAGGAGGACGAGAGTCAGCACCCCGAGGATGACCGTTGTCGGAACGAGCTTCGGATCGATGAGGAAAATCGAACCGAATAGAATCGTCATCGGTGCCCCCGTGGTGTTCGTGTACGTGGTGTCGAAATACAGAAACAGTGCGCCTAGTCCCATGACAAAGGCGTGTATGACGCCTGTGGTCACATCCCGTCCGCGACGGCGGTGCCCCTGCCCTAGGACGTCGACTCCCGCACCTGCGATAAATCCGCCGCCGAGAAATCCCCATAGAGCAGCGAGCCCCAGGAGAAAGGACACAGACGCCCCCGTTGCGCCAAAATCGCCCAGCGCATGGCCGAGATAAGATTGTCCTCGAATGACGACAAAGACGCCCACCACGCCCGAAATGATAGCCACGACGGTACCAATCAAAATCGCGTTACCGACCGATGCATCTGTGAAGAGGCCGGGTGCGAAGAGAACATGGAGCAGTTTAGTCAATCTGTTCCATCCCCCTTACTTTCGAGTGGTGTGTTGGTTGAAGCAAATCGGTCGTGGTGTCGTTGCTCCCACCAACCACCAGAATGCGACCGCGCACCCTGAGCACTTCTACATCGTATCCATACAGACGACTCAGAACGTCGTTTTGAATCACTTCTTCAATCGTTCCGATGGCGGCGTTTCCTGCCGCCAGGTAAACAACTTTGTCCATCACGTCAAGTAGTGGATTCATGTCGTGTGCCACAAGCAATACAGCGATGCCTTGGCTCTGCGCGATGCGAGATACAAGGCGCACTACTTCATGCGCACTGCGGATGTCGAGATTCGACAAAGGTTCATCCAGCAGCAGGACTTTGGGCTGTGTCAATAGGGCTTGTGCAATCAGCAACCGTTGCTGTTCTCCTCCAGACAGTCGTCCAACTGGCGCGTCTGCGAAACCGAGGGCGTCGACTGCCCTTAGCACCTCGTCAACTTTTTGTCGGCGCGATCGCGATGGTAGGGGAAGTCCCCACCGATGTCCATCAAGGCCCAGCGCAACTAGGTCTCGCGCACGAAGTGGCGTATCTGAGTCGAGATGGATTTTCTGTGGCACGTATCCGACAAGCGGGTTACCGTGTTTTACAGGCTGTCCATCGACGGTTACAGTTCCGTTATTGGGAGACAGTAAACCGAGGATAACTCGGAGCAACGTTGTCTTGCCGGCACCATTTGGACCAATCAGCCCCACAAATTCGCCAGGTCGAATGGAGAACTGGATATTTTGTAGCACCAGTCGGTCATCAAACCGCACCTGAATTCCTTTCAACGACAGTACATCGTCGCGAATCTTTGCCTCTTTCATTTGCATCATGACAGAGTCTCCGTAGACACGTGGTTTTTCAGTGCATTTTGCAAATCCTGTACTTCATCCAGCATCCAGGATTGGTATGTGTGGCCAGTCGGCATGGTTTCATACACACCAACTACAGGAATGTGGTTCTGTTTTGCCAAATTCAACAGGGACGTTGTCATTGGGTCAACTACTTGCTGATTATACAAAAACACTTTGACTTTGTGCTGCTTAAACAAGTTCTCTTGAAGAGTAACATCCTGCGGGGCCGGATCCGTCCCGTTCATGACGGCTGCTTGAAAGGCCCACGGTGTCATATTCTTCATGCCGCTCGCTTCAAGCATGTAGTCGCATACGGGCTCGGTGGTCGCGACTGGCGCGTTCGGAAACTCTTTCTTGACGGTGGCCAATTCCTTGTACCAAGGTTGCAAGGATTGTTCGAATTTCTGTTCATTGTCCTGAAAATAGGAAGCCTGTGCTGGGTCTATCGCTGACAAGTCCTTCACAATCGCCTTCGCAACTTGTGGCATCGTAGTCGGTTTGTACCATAGGTGAGGATTGGGGGTACTGTCCGGTAAACCAAGCAACGTTTGAACGTCAATAACCTTGCGGTTTGCGTTCGTTGATGCTGACTCCAGTTTGTTCATGAAATCATCGTAACCAAGTCCATTTTGGATAACTAGTTGGGCTCCAGCAATGGCCTTTGCGGTTTGTGGACTTGCTTCGTACGTGTGCGGATCGGTATTTGGATCGCTCATGATGGCTGTCACATGAACATATGTACCACCAATTTGAGAGACGACATTCGCGTATTCATTTTCTGCTGCGACCACTTGGATAGGGGACGTGTTTGCCGCTGAGCCAGTATTTTTTTGACTTGCTGCAACGTTATTGTTGGCCTGTGAGGGTGTCGACTGTGCCGTACCGCACCCGGCAATACCCGCTAATGCGAATCCTAGTGTTCCTCCAACCAAAGCGATCTGTTTCCCGCGAATCTTCAACAAGTTCAACTCCCCGTGCGTTCAAATCTCAACTACCTTAGTCAGTATATCGACATGATTACGATTTGTAAATAGGAATTATTACGATACACAAGTAGCGCATTTAGGCTTTTGAACCGCCGGTTATTACAGTAGAAATAGAAAGGGATCGACGATTATGCTTAACGAAAATACCTTTTTTAATTATCGCAGTAGGTGGCTCACTGCTTCCCAGGAAACGAAACACCCAATCAGAAACACGAGCAAAGAAGATAGTGACGTCAACGTATCTGTCACCCGCCAGTGATCAAGCCGTGAAATGGTATCACCCGTCGTGACTACGACTAGACCAATAGTGCACATCATTAAGGCCATTCCGATGGAAAATGCCATTACCAGGGTCATTCCTATAGAAGCGTGATGAAGTCCAATCGATGATAACAGAATGGCCAGTGCGCTAGGACATGGAATAAGGCCGGTAAAGAAACCAACCGTAAATAAGCGCCCAATGGAAGAAGGTGGACTATCCTTGTGGGAATGGTTGGAATGGACGTGATGATGATGATGTGGATTCGTACACGTCTCTGCCTGCGCGAGGCCCAGCTTTCTAACCACGACAACTTCAGGTCGGAATTTCTGATACAGCATTCGTGCACCTATCCAACTGACCGCCAAACCCGAGCCAAGTTCAATGAACGAAATCAAATGCTCGGGTATGAACGCATCGATGGACGATGTGGCTACGAGGGCGAGCATCAGAATCGAAAACGTATGTGCAACTGCAGAAACAAAGCCAATTAGCATGGCATCTTTAGGCTTTCCCTGATTCGAAATTAAATAGGCAGAAATAACCCCCTTCCCGTGACCAGGTTCCAAAGAGTGCAGTGCACCCAAGCCCATCGCGACTGGAATTGCATAAACAAGTTGCATGATAAACCTCCTCCAAATGGCTCTGTTGTCAAGCCTATGCTGAAGGACGACCCTCATTCCAAATAAATCGTAACTTTTACGGTTTACATTTTTGAATCATCTGGATATACTCAAAATGCAAATCGTAATTATTACGAAATATAACCCGTAGGAGCGATCGCGGTGACCACCAGAAACCTGAGCACGGTAGAGCACCACTTTTTGATGTGCAACGGTGCGACATGCATGCGCAACGGAGGAGAGGAAGTGACGCAAGCCATACGTGATGAGATCGCACGACATGGTGCCGATGAGCGGATCCACACCACACGCACCCGATGCAATGGGCGATGCGACGATGCATGTGTCGCGATTGTCTACCCTGAGGGTCATTGGTTCCGCCATACCACGCCAGAATCGGGACGGGAAATGGTACGGGCGTACCTGGAAGGCTACATACCAAGCAGTCCTTGTCTCTCTCATCATTTTTATGACGGACGCTTTACGCAAGTTGCGCCCCCGTTTGATTGAGGAGTTGCTTTGATGAGAAACGGTAAACTCATTCGTGCGTTGCGTGAACAGTATCAAATTGATTTTGAGGCACTCTGGCGCCAGGCTTGCAAAACGTCATCAGAGGCGTTTCCGTCACGACTGGTGGATGATTTGGCAGAACAAGCGTTTTGGAAAGATGCAGCTAAGAGGTATGACGATACTCCCAAACTCATTGACTATGCGCCCGAAGTTGCAGTGAAGATTCGTTCGCTGCTTGGCGAGGTAAAGCGGGTTCTGGAGATCGGATGTGGTACAGGTAAGTTTACTGTGCCACTTGCCAGATATTTTGAAAAAATCTTTGCAGTGGATTTGTCACAAGACATGCTGGAGCAATTGCATATCAAACTATGTGACCAAGGCATTCACAACGTTCGAACGGTACAGGGCAAATGGGAGGATGTCCAGCTTGACAGAGTTGATGGAATTTTTCTTGTCAATGCAGTTTATCGAATGTTGGATATCCGTAGATGCCTCGCAAAAATGAACGAAATCGCACGTCAACGTGTTGTGTTGGTGTGGACCCAGCCATGGTCACGATTCGAACAACTGTTTTGCCAACTTGGTATCTCGGGAGAAGGGGTTAGTCGAGATTACATAAACCTGTTGCTGATTTTGTATGAAATGGGCATTGACCCAACGCTTGAGTTCTTTGACGTTGAAAAACGTGTTCACTACAAAGAAATTGAAGAACTGCGTGAATCGATCCGTCAATCTGTTCCTGCAGATAAATACACCCCTGAGTGTGTCGAGAGGTTTATAGCGGAAAACACGACTACCACTAGCGAAGGTGTCGAATTTCGCTTTGGACAGAAAATTGCCTTTATTCACTGGAAACCCGTTGAATTTCTTCAGATTTAATCATTGCGTGGATAAGAACGGTTGTTCATTTTGAAAAGGAGTGTTGAGAATGGCAGTTGAGATGAACACAGTGTCACGAGAGAGGATTCCGGTCACCTTATTAACTGGATTCTTGGGTGCAGGCAAAACCACATTGTTGAACCACATTCTATCGGCAAACCATGGGCACAAAATCGCTGTAATTGTCAACGAATTCGGTGAGGTAGGTGTTGATAATAAACTGGTAGTCGGTGCTGATGAAGAAATCTTTGAAATGAACAACGGATGTATTTGTTGCACAGTACGTGGCGATTTAATTCGGATACTTGGCGAGTTGCGAGATGCGCGGATTGGAAAGAATGGACGGAAGGTCGACTTTGACCGAGTACTCATAGAGACTACGGGTTTGGCCGATCCTGCACCAGTCATTCAGACCTTCTACGTCGACCAAGAAGTTGACGATGCGTATTCGCTCGATGCCGTGGTAACAGTTGTTGATGCAAAGCACGCCGAACAACACTTGGATGATGGACATGAGGCACAGGAGCAAGTCGCCTTTGCTGACGTGCTGCTCCTAAACAAGATTGACTTGGCCTCCGAGGATGAGGTAAAGAGTCTTGAAAACAGACTGCGGTCGATGAACCCGTATGCCAGAATCTACCGCACGGAGAAATCGAATATTGAGACGGAAAAGATACTGGGAATCAATGCGTTTGATATTTCTAAGAAGCTTGAAATTGATCCCGGTTTCTTAGAGGAAGAGGATCACGAGCACGATAATTCTGTAACATCCATTGTTTTGCGTGAAGAAAAACCGCTGGACCTCCGTAAAGTGGAGAAGTGGCTGTTTGGCTGGCTAACCACTCACGGGGCTGATGTATTTCGATACAAAGGGTTTCTCTACATTAACAACGTAAAACAAAGGGTTCTCATCCAAGGGGTTCATATGCTATTCGAATCAGCTGGAGACCGACCTTGGAAGGATGGCGAAGAAAAGATCAGCGAACTTGTTCTCATTGGCCGCAATCTGGATAGTAGTTGGTTCCAGAAAGGATTTGAAGAGTGTGTCGCTCACTAGATAAAACTTGATAACGGCGCGGAGTTAGTCGTATTGAAAAGCTAACATGGGTAATTCCGCGCCCACTGTTTCCTGGGTAACACGTCGGAATAGATTAGCAGTGATTGAATGTCTACTCCTCCGTATTGTAGCCAAGGGGGCGGATTTCATGGACAGCGCTACGGATATGATATTGGACGAGCTCAAAAGTGTGGGTTCAGCTAAGTACCGATTGGCATGCGAAATTGAGCATCACCACCACCTAATATGTTTGCGCTGTGGTTCGACTGTCGTACTTGATAAGTGCCCTATGGCGGACGTATTGGCCACAATAGATGATTTTACAATCATAAACCATCGTTTCGAGGTTTACGGGCACTGTACTTCATGTGCTCAGGTTTTGTGAATCATGGATGTACTATCGAATCACGAAGTCGAATTATGAGTTAGCACGCTATTTGAGAATCTAATTTGATGGAAGCCAAGCAAGCTTCGCGATGACATGTAGAGAACCTATGTGTGAAAAGAGTCTTTAAAAATGAAGCAACACAAAATTCCGGTTACGGTTCTAAGCGGTTATTTAGGAGCAGGTAAAACCACTGTCCTAAATTATGTTTTAAACAACCGAGAAGGTCTTCGAGTTGCGGTTATTGTGAACGATTTGAGTGAAGTGAACATTGATGCCAATTTGATTAAGCAAGGAGCAACACTTTCTCGTACCAATGAAAAACTAGTGGAGATGTCAAACGGATGTATTTGCTGTACGTTGCGGGAGGATCTCTTGCGCGAAGTAGAACGGTTGGCGAAGGAAGGTTTGTTTGACTATATTCTGATAGAATCGACAGGCGTTGGAGAGCCAGTTCCTGTAGCTCAAACTTTTACCTACATTGACGAAGAAAACGGCATCGATCTTACTTCTATTTGCCGACTGGACTGTATGGTGACGGTAGTCGATGCTTACCGTTTCTGGCACGATTTTTCGTCCGGCGAAAGTTTGCTAGACCGGAAGCAGGCAGTTGGCGAAGAGGATACCCGCGAAGTGGTTGACCTTTTAATTGACCAAATTGAGTTTTGCGACGTTCTTGTTTTGAATAAGTGCGACATGGTGAGCGAACAGGAGTTGCAAGGACTGGAAGGGGTTCTTAGAAAACTCCAACCTAATGCCAAAATCATCAGAACTTCCTATGGAAAAATCGACCCCAAGGAAATTCTCAACACCGGTCTTTTTGAATTCGACAAGGCAGGTCAATTAGCTGGATGGCTTAAGGAACTACAAATGGAGAACCACACTCCAGAAACTGAGGAATACGGGATTACATCATTTGTGTATCGCCAGACAGTACCATTTCACCCTGAACGTTTGGCCCAATGGCTGGAGGATTATCCTGTGGAAGTCGTTCGAGCTAAGGGGATCCTTTGGTTATCCAGCCGAAATGATGTCGCCATAAACCTCAGCCAAGCGGGCCCTTCCATACAATTCGGACCAGCTGGTTATTGGGTGGCGTCACTTCCTGAAGAGGAAAAGCAAGACATCTTTAACGAAGAGCCTGAATTGCTGCAATCATGGGACCCGGTATGGGGGGATCGTATAACGGAAATCGTTCTGATCGGAATTGAAATGAATCAGGGCGAGATTGCCCTTTCGTTGGATACCTGTTTGTTGACGGAAGAGGAAATGGGTCTAGATTGGCGAGAGTTTCACGATCCGTTGCCCCAATGGGATATGGAACTGGAAGAAGAACTTGCTTAGAAGGAGGATTACGAAATGCGCGTTGTTGTTTCTCTCGCGTGCACCGAATGTCCAAAATCAAAATAAGATCCTGCGTCACGAAGTAGTGAATTTAATACCAAGGGCAGATATTACAACGATGAGCAATAGGACATTCATTACAATTAGACCCAGAAATGAACTCAATGTAGAGGCGTTACTATGAAGTCTAGACTGATCCAGACTCAAACACACATAGTGGATTTGAACAACTCGAACGTAGTATTCGCAAATTACAACAAGCTCACAAATTGAATGATGTCGTTGTTGGAATGGAGAGAACGGGACACTACTGGTTTAACATTGCCAACTGGCTTATTGAACGCGGCATTGATGCCGTTCTTGTGAATCCCATGACAACAAAGCGTAATAAGGAAAACCGTGATAACTCGCCATCCAAAAGTGATCCAAAAGACGCGATTATTATTGCAGATGTGATCAGTCGTGGGTACTACACCGCATTCCGCCCTAGCGATGAAGTATTCCGCCGTCTTCAAGTTCTAGTTAAGAATCGTGAACACTGGGTTGTTGAATCTGGGCGCATAGAGAATCGAATTACACGCTGGCTAGACATTCGATTCCCTGAGTACACAAAGGTTTTCAAAGAGATATCCATCCCACGATCCCTAGCAACATTACGTAGCTTTCCGTCTCCATCTGACTTAACATCTCTGACACTAGAGCAAGTTATTGAGGCTTGGTCAGAACATATGTCACGCCCAGGTGGTACTCGGGGTATGCGCAAAGCGACTCAACTAATTGCAATAGCTAGGAATAGCGTGGGCGATGTATGCGCCCTCGAGGAGGACAAATGGGAACTTCAGTATTTGCTTGACGCGTATGAGAGAGTACGGAAAATCATTGCTGAATCTGATCAACGTATTCAACAACTACTCCCACAAGTTCCATGCGCAGACTTAATTAGGTCTGTTGGCGCAACTGTGCCAGCAACGGCTGCAATACTGGCTTTTGGAGGGGATCTACATGAACTAAGGCATGGCAATCAACTGCTACGTAAAGCTGGTTTCGTATTATGAGGTCAACCAATTCGGGCACGGATTGGTTGACCTCTTTGAGTTTAAGAGGTTTATTTCCTGTAGTCGGGTCGAACGTCCGGGGGCGAATCCGGGGATTAAAATGTTCACCCCTACTTGTAGAAGCATGTTTGAAGCTGGTTGGGGGAATGACCTCGTATAACAAGCGATGCTATGAACTGCAAGATAGGTAGGAATGTTCACCAGTAAGAATCGAGTCGCGCGTCAGATGCAACGCAGGGACTAGTCGAGGTATCCTGGAAGAGAAAATTCCGGATAAAGGTAACACCCAAGCTGCGTCAGAAGCTTTAGCATCGCCACCAAACTTGTCCAACTCGTACAAAGTAATGCTCGACAGTCTGCCACAAAGGAAGGGCTTGAGATGGAGCAGGGTCGATGAGCCACACAAGTGCAAGTCCGCCTACGACTCAACAAAATCAGTGGACACTGTGAGATGCTATCCTTTCGGAACCGTTGCTCAAGCTGCCTACGGAACTGGAGTACGTAGATCGAATCCTATATGATGAACGGTTCATGCTCCAGTTTCCTTGAGAACTTCAATACAGCAAATTGGACGCCCAACGGTTCCGGAGCAACCGTATTTTCGTCTCATGTATCTTAAATTTCGGTACCAGCTAGGATACGAACCGCTAGTACAGGAAGTGAGCGACAGTGTTGTTTGGCGGCGCTTCTGCCATCTCTCCATTGACGGAAAAGGGCCAGATGTCGGCACGCTCATCAAAGCAAGGAAGCGGTATTTTGGCTTTATGGGAGGCGGGAATCAAATGAGTGATGTTTCCTTTGGTGGAAGAAGTGATTGGATCGATATAAGAAACTATCAAACACCGTCTGTAAACGGAGTGCAAGATGATACGCAAGCGTTTGCAACTGCTGCCTACATGGCAAATGGAAAAGCAATTCAACTTAGTCCAGGAACATATTACGTGCAAAACATCCAACTCATTTCTGGACTTGTCATTCGTGGTTCAGGACGGAACGCAACAACTATTGTCCATACGGGATCAGGGAAAGCCATTAGTAACAATACAGGAACATCCATTGGGAACATTGAACTAGCCGATTTTACACTTATCTGTAATCCACATAGCACGATTGGTATTGAATTCTCTATGGTGTATCAATCTATCGCCTCAAGAATCAATATCCTTCAGTCAAATGGGGGTAACACGAATTTCACAGGTGTATCGTTTGACCATGGGGACACGGGCACCAGCTACTACAACACCATGACAGACGTATCTGTCAATGCTGGGTCCACGAATACAATTGGAACAGGGTATTTGTTTCAAAACAAAGCAAACAGCAACCGACTAATTGGATGTCGCACGAACGCCGTCACAACAGCTGTACAAATTGCCAAATCCACAACAGACCATATTGTAGTCATTGGCTGTACATTTGAACAGTTTACAAACGGGATTATCGATAATGGGTACAGAAATGTATTTGTGGGGAACCGTTTTGAAAACAGTGGTTCAGCATCTGGAACCGGCATTATCCTGTCCAGTACGACAACCAATGCACTGATGGCCGGAAATCAATATATTAACCTGACGACAGCGTTTACCAACGGAAATATGTCTGGCGCGAATATGATCATGGATCACTCCCAGCTGAATGCGAAGTACATTAGTCATGATTCAGGCGGCGGCTGGAATAGTGTCATGAACATGCGGAACTACGGGATTCAGAGTGCGGGGTATCTTGGACTGTCAACATTCCCATCATCGAGAGCACCCAGCAACAGTATATTTGTCAACTCAGCAGACAACAAATTGTATTTCAAGGACAGTGCAGGGGTATTAACTGCACTTACACTCTAATATTCCCCGGCATAGCCGGGGAGAACATTCATTAGGCCTAAAAATCCCCTTTACCCAAATCCTCTTTTATCCTTCTCTGTCCGCCAATAATGCCCCATCAGAATTCCTCCACATACTCCGCAGCGATTGATTCTGGAGGATTGGTGTAGCGATGAATATAACGCTGTGAACGATGGCCAAGACGACTGGCCAACTGAAAATATGATGTCTCGACCCTCATAAGTAGTCGAATTACGTCGAATCACTATGGTAATCAATAACTCATAAGGAGGGATTTATCGGTGAATAAAGTTCTGGGAAAAGTTATCGTAGGTTTTACAGCATCTGCAACAGTTGCGACAATGAGTATTACATCGGCATTCGCGGCCACAACATCGTTCGATAGCCAGTACCAAGCTAATTCGAACACGGAAAAATCTCTATTGGCACAGGTTTCATCTTCGTCGTCAAACACGACGATTACTGATTTGCTATCCACTGTAAAAAACACTCAAGTGGCAGCATTATATGCAGCAGAACAAGCATTATCCAGCGCTAATTCATCGAATCCTCACGTACATACACTTAGTGACTAAATAAGGCAACTCGAAATGAAACGTGACAATATCTTAAACAGTCAAACGTACATTGGAAGTTGGTTGAAAAATACGAACATCATTCTCAAGACAAGAACTTACTGCAAAAGTGCTTGAAAGAACACGAGCCAATTGAAAAGAAATTGTTGCAAATGAATCGTCAAATAACTGCTAGCAATACCGATAATGGGTGGAATACAGCCCCCTACAATGGCGGATTGAAAGAGTTACAGAATTCTATCTTGAAACTTCAGTCGTCTGCTATTCACTACACATAAGAAGCAATTGCTCTTGAAAAGTCATCAGCAACAATGACTACAAACACGAATGGTATTGTTACGGGTAACACCTATAACTTAATTTGGTAACCCCCCACTTTATCGCCGTACATCATGGGGTAGTTTTCCCTAAATATTCTTATAAGAGAGGTAATGTATGACGATCAATCGAGGTAAATTCGCAGCTACAAAGGCACTTGCTTTTGGTTCAGCAGCCATGCTTGGATTTGGGGTCTTCTCTCATCCAGCGTTAGCGGACACCGCTGGCGAAAATCAACAACCGGCCTCGCCTACAAATGTACAGGTATCGAACGTAACGGAGACAGGTGCTACGCTTTCTTGGACAGGTACAGGGAATGGTACTGGGGATGTGTACGAGGTTATAAATGACGAATCGGTTGCGATTCCAGGACAGCCAAACTCGAGTTCTCCGTCTATCCTCATCAAAACTTCCTCCACGTCGGTTCAACTGTCCAATCTACGTCCGAACAAGACATATTATCTTGTAGTCAAAACCCTTGATGCTAAGGGGAATTCTTCGACAACGAGCAACCCCGTTATTTTTACGACGGGAAATCCTTTGGAGCGGAAGAGCAAAATAGTCGGCTATTACGCCAACTGGGATACATATAGTGGTTATCAGGTTTCAGATATTCCGGCGAATGAATTAAATGTGATCAACTATGCCTTTGCGGTAATCGACAGTGATGGGAAAATTGCACTGAGCGATCCTTATGCGGACATCGGACAATCATCTTCAGGCGACTCGTCTGACGCGAATGCGATTAAGGGAAACTTTGGTCAACTGATTAAACTGAAGAAACGATACCCAAACCTGAAGACGATCATTTCAGTCGGGGGATGGAGGAATTCAGCTCAATTTTCGCAGGTCGCTGCGACGCAAAAATCACGCGATACATTTGCAGACAGTGTCGTTCAATTCATTAAAAAATACGACTTTGACGGTGTTGACATTGACTGGGAATATCCTCTCCAGGGTGGCTCCTATCCAAATGACCAGCACAACCCAAATGATCCCCAGAACTACACATTACTATTAAAAACAATTCGCGGAAAATTTGACACGCAGGGCGCTCTGGATCATAAGCACTATTACCTTACCATCGATGCCGCAGCCAACACGACTTATGCGACTAAAGACACAAACTTGGTTGCCATGCAAAAGTATGTTGATTGGTTCAATTTGATGACCTATGACATACACGGAAGTTGGGGTTCCTACACAGGTCTAGTGGCACCGATCAATACGGATCCAGCTGATCCTGGGAAGTGGTCAGACAACAACGCGGTGCAACTTTATTTAAAGCAAGGTGTAAACCCAGACAAAATCGTGATGGGTGTGCGATTTTTCGCGTATGAGTACCTGGGCGTCAGGGATCAGAACAACGGCCTATATCAACCGTATCAAGTTGGCACGGGCACTTCGATTCCCTACAACAAATTGGTCACGCAGTATTTGAATCAGAAGAACTATAGTGGGTTTACCTATCATTGGGATTTATCGGCCAAGTCGCCATATCTATTTAATGGAGACGATTTTATTAGTTTTGAAGACCCCGCCTCCATCTTTATGAAAACTGAATATGTAGACGAGCACAATTTAGGCGGCGTCATGATATGGAAATTGGGGCAGGACTACAAAGGCCAACTTCTATCAACTATCTATGACAATCTTAAGTAGGAGCTCGAAGTGGTCACGGAGGAGATTATATGGGTAAAAGTGCAATTGTGCTTGCGCCCGGCCACGGTACGCGGATGAAGTCGCGAACACACAAAGTGTTGCATCGTGTGTGTGGCAAGCCGATGATCATGCACATTCTTGATACATTGAATCGAGTTGGCCTAGACCAGATTATCGTTGTTGTCGGACAGCAAAGAGAAGCTGTCACGGAAACGATTGCGGGCCGGGTGGATATAGCCGTTCAAGTAGAGCAACTTGGAACAGGCGATGCGGTTCGGGCTGCTCTGCCGCATTTGAGAGACGACGCGGATTCCGTCGTTGTATTGTACGGCGATGCACCTTTGATTCAACCGGATACGCTTTGCAGGTTGTTTGAGACACAATGACGTCAGGGAGCTGCCGTAGCGGCGTTGACCGCCGAGGTGGACAATCCCACGGGCCTTGGTCGCGTGTTCTGTAGAAATCAAGAACAGCGAAATCGGTGACGATACAAAAGTCAGTCATTTGGCCTATGTGGGCGATACGCAAATCGGACGCAACGTCAACGTTGGTTGCGGTGTCATTACGGTAAACTACGACGGATTTGTTATCGGCCGAGCTCGTCAGACGACGAAACCGAACTATGTTCGTGCGTGGAAGGCGCACAAATCGCAGCGAAAAACACATTATCCGTCAACAACTAAATAACTTATCCAAACTTATTAACGAACAATCCAAACGGTGTCACTCCTCAACGTCTTGATCGTTCGCAAGCGATGACCGCCGATATGGATCATGTCAACAAAAGGAGCAATCAAAGGTGATAGAGCATCGAGTGGATGATTCGAATTTACAATTGTTTAAAAATAACGGAAATCGAAAACCTATGTCATTAATCAGTCGGATCTTTATTTTTATACTTTTTTTAGTGTTTGTCACGGCCATGATTTATGTTAATTCAAAAGCTCATGGACGTCTCGACTTCACGCTTGGAATATATGGCTCCGTCATGGTTACTTATTTACTTGGGAAAATGGTTCTTTCATTTTTTTACAAACCATTTAAAGGAACTGCATTGGATTTTAAAGTGACAGTAATTGTCCCATCATTCAACGAAAAGGAAGAAGCGGCACGCAGCACTGTAGAGAGTTTGCTAAGACAGACACATCGAGTACATGAAATTTTCTTCATCGATGATGGTAGCAAAGACTTGTCGGCTTATCACGCAATTCAGTTGTTAAAGGAGCAAACTGGTGCTGAAAACCTACACGTACATCGTTACGAAGATAATAGGGGAAAGCGCCATGCACAAATCTACGGATTTGAACGTGCTACAGGAGACATTATCTTCACCACAGACTCAGATGGCTATGTATACCCAAATGCCATAGAAAAAATGTTGATACCTTTTAGGGACAAAAAGGTGATGGCGGTAACAGGTCACATCAATGCGCGAAATAGGACGGAGTCATGGTTAACACGTTTACTTGATATGCGTTATGATAATGCATTTCGTGTTGAGCGTGCTGCTCAATCAGTAACAGGTAATGTGCTTGTCTGCTCTGGTCCGATTAGTTGCTATCGTAGTGAAGTAATCCTAGATAATTTGGAACGTTATCGGCACCAGACTTTCTTAGGTGAACCTGTCCAATTCGGTGATGACCGTTGCTTGACGAACTACGCAATTGAGCGCGGAAAAACGGTCTATCAGGAAAATGCGATATGTCTAACCGACGTTCCACCCACACTACGTCAGTTTGTAAAACAGCAAATACGTTGGAATAAATCGTTTTTCAGAGAAAGCTTGCTGGCATTTAAGTTGGGACTTAAAAAGCCAAAGGTGCTCATGTGGGTTTTATTAGAGATGTTATTATGGATAACCTTCGGAGTTGCGTTGTTCGCAGGCGTCATTCTTAAGGCTCGGACGATGGGCTTGGTTTTGCTCAGCTATTATGGAGCGTATATCTGTCTATCAGCGTACGCCAGAAATGTGTACTACATATTGAAGCGACCTCTTGTATTTCTATTGGCACCACTTTATGGGATTGTTCATTTGGGGCTATTGTTTCCGCTACGGATATATGCTTTAGCAACGCTTAAAGTCACACGTTGGGGCACAAGATAAGTAATTGGAGGTAATTAAATATGGCAATTTCTATTCAAGATACTAACGTGCAGGCAATGACGTTGATGGAAAAGATCGAGAGAAAGACAGCAAAAATCGCGATTATCGGACTGGGCTATGTTGGTCTACCAAATGCTGTCGCAAAGGCGCAGGAAGGCTTCTGCGTTATCGGTTATGACCTATCGGTCGATAAAGTTCATAAAATTACAAGTGGGGTAAGCTATATCGATGATGTTACGTCCGAATCTATTCTTGAATTGATTAATTCAGGGAATTTGACTGCAACATATGACGCGAATCATTTATCAGACGCAGATGTCATCGTTATCTGTGTGCCAACACCAGTTGATGAATACAAGCATCCCGATTTACAATTCGTAGAAAGCGCGTGTTGTGATGTTAAAAATTTCGTAAAAGCAGGCGCTCTAGTGATTTTGGAAAGCACCACATACCCAGGTACTACCGAGGAAATCTTAGTGCCAATGCTTCAAGAGCGGGGACTTACAATTGGTAAAGACGTTTTCATAGCGTATTCACCGGAACGGATCGATCCCGCGAACAAAAACTTTAACATCCATAATACACCTGTCGTTGTCGGTGGGGTGACCGCTGTCTGTGGAAAGTTAGCTTGTATGTACTTTGGAGAATATGCAATTCAAGTATCATCCCCGTCGGTTGCCGAGATGACCAAGATATACGAAAATTCCTTCCGATACGTGAACATCGGTTTTGCGAATGAGATGGCACTCATTTGCGAGAATATGGGTATTGACATATGGGAAGTTATCAATGCAGCGAGTACTAAACCATTTGGATTTATGCCGTTTTACCCTAGTAGCGGTGTGGGCGGGCACTGTATTCCGGTGGATCCCTATTATTTAAGTTGGAAAGTACGATCATTAAATATGCAAAGTCGTATGATTGAAACGGCCGGTGACATCAACTCAAATATGCCTCGATATACCTGTCAACGTATCATGGAGGTATTGAACGAAAGAGGTTTAGTCATCCATGGAAGTAATATCCTTATCGTCGGTATCACCTACAAAAAGGATGTTAGTGACGTACGAGAATCTCCAGCACTGGAGTTGATTGCTGAATTAGAGCGACTTGGTGCAAATGTTACGTTTTGGGATGACCATGTGACCAGTGTAACTGTACATGGCAAGACGTATCACAATGTTAGAGATACAGAAACTGCCATTGTAAATTCGGATATAACCGTTGTGGTAACAAATCATTCAGATGTTGATTATACTTTAATTGGGGAAAATGCGACGGTTCTCTTTGATACGAAAAACGTACAAAATATGCTTGGTACAATTAAGGGAGAATACATTCGGTTATAGTATAACGCAGGGGTAATGTCCCATATAAAAATTTTGGGACGCCACCCCTGCGTGTTACATATTCACGAGTAACTGGCGTCTCTTTTGCTGAGTGCTACCGTTATACAGCAGATATCTCGACTCACCTCAGATGGTAGGACAGATATACTCATTATCGACGATTCGCTGTTTAGTCGCAGTCGTAGCAAAAAAGTCGAATTGTTCTCCAGGATTTATGACCATGTTTCTCACAACTTTACTCGTGTTTTTCGAATACTCACTCTGGGTCTGATCATATGAGAATTCATTTGTTACTCTCACCTTTTCGTTGCTCAGTTAAAAAAGCGCAATGATGCGATGGGATCTATTGTCCCCGACCTACCCTTAAAAGAACGAAGAATTTGTCGAAAAATATACCGTAATCTTTTCGTCATTCAAGAAAAGGGGTTTGATATTATCCGTACTTGTGGTGAGGTAAGATTGCGTCATTTACCAAAAAACGTGCAAAAAACACTGCGTTATATCCGTCAGGACGCAACCCTAGATCAACTGGATGATATTGAGAAAAACGTCCTTCGTATGATCCATGTTCGGCGTAGACGCCTGTTGGCCGAATCATCGAAATCGACCTCAAACAATCGTGAGGTGGGCGTAACACCTTCAGGAATATAGCAATTCAATGAACCTCCTCATTCTCTCGATAAAACAATACAGATTTAGACCTACTACATTAAAACAAACGAGGTCGTACACAAGCGATGGAGTTTTTTGCAAAACTTAAGTTGAAAAAGGTCAGATATCGAGCTTTCCTGCTACTAACAATAACAATCCTATTTCTTGTTATTGTCGTTCTAATGGTTCCTAAAGAGAGTGCCAACAAGGTAATCCACATCACCCATATCGAACCAACAAAAAATCTTATTCCAAAGAATCCGCCAGCATTTGACCAAGAGTTCAATACATCGTCAGACTTGAAGGCATGGAGAATAGTGTCACAGCCATGGCCCTATAGTAACGAATTACAATACTATTCCAAGCAAAATGTGTATATCCGGGATGGAAAATTGATTATTGAGGCTGACCACGCATCCTATCACGGAAGGGACTACATTTCTGGAAGAATTGACACAAAAGGGCGTTTTGAATTTACGTATGGAACGGTTGTGATTCGAGCAAAATTACCGGCCGGGAAAGGGATATTCCCCGCTTTGTGGCTCAAACCGGTAGAAGATCCTGTTTATCCTGAAATAGATATGATGGAATACCTTGGGTCCAAGACGAACAACGCATATGCCACGTTTCACGCTGCTCCGACTGGGCCTTACAAGAGTGTCGGAGTGACGGCCATCATGCCGTTTAATTTGTCTCTCAACTATCATACATACACGCTAGTCTGGAAAAAGAACGATTTGACGTGGTACATCGATGGACAACAGATTTTCCGCATGACAAAGTTTGTACCCAACGAGCCGATGTATCTGACAATAAACAATGCGGTTGGCGGTATGGCAGGGATGCCTACAAAGGAAACGCAATTCCCAGCATTTTTAAAAATCGATTATGTTCATATCTACACTTCAAATATAAGCAAGAACAGTCTTATATAATTTCACTATCGCTCTACGCTAATTTTATTCAGTAAAATTCATTCGTCGGGGTAGGCGTATTGCCTCTCCAAAGCCCCGGAATACGCAAGAAGTTCTCATGGGAGGTTGGACTTATGAATCTTTCTCAGGCGTCCGAAGCATTTTTGACTGTTCGAGGTCAGGAGGGATTCTCGCCGTTTACGATTCGCGCCTATCGGCAGCAACATAAATTGTTGATGCGGGACATCGGGGACATACAGGTGGAAGATGTGACACTGAGTATACTGCGAAATCATCTTAGTCATAACGAACTCTTAAAGCCCTCAAGTCTCGGCCATAAAATCCGAGCCATCAAGAGTTTGTTCGATGAAGAAACGCAGTGTTTATACATCATTACATATTTTTATGCAGTTGTCGAGATAGGGGATTCTGTCGCTAAAGACCCACGAGGGAGCGACAGAGTAAGAGTGTTTCTCTGACCACAAAATTTCCGCTTCATGGCGCTAAGCCATGACCGAGCGGTCAACCTCTAGTGGTGGGACTCACTTATGCTCACTTAGAAAGAGCCCCACATCACCGCTCATTCCAAACGGTATTTCTTTGTTTCCTTCTTTCGTGTATCCATCTAATTCAAATTCAGGCTCATTAAAATCAAGTAGTTTCGAATCACCAAACACTTCTTTTATTGGAGCATCAAAAATGAACTGTATGGATTTTCCTTTTTTCAGATTAGCTGTTGGGTCGTTTGGTTGACCTTTCACAGCAAACGGATTCCACTTTGAACCATTAGGTGTTTTTATTGTGCATAACTCAGATACATTGTAAGATGGGTTAATTCCATAGGCGATGTACTGCTGATTTGAATCGCATATACTTCCTCACTCGATTAGAACGCCAATTGAATACAAAAACATTAAGTGATAAAGCAGCCATTAACAATAGCGAAGAAAGGATTGCTGGGATCGCCCAGTCATGCTGTATATGAAATATAGAAGCCTCTCTCAAACCGTCATAAATTGGTTGGGTAGTTACGGAGGCATTTTTGAGCATTGACTTTGCCCATAAATATCGCACACCATATGCCGAGGTGAATGCTGCACTCACCAGCCAGACAGAAAAAACAATAACAGTGACAGAGATGGTAACCCTTTGTACAATAGTTCGCATTCACCGAACCTCCCCTGAACATTTATAACTAACATTACATTTCAAGGAATTATGTACCTGTACCTGCTTATTCAGGTAAACTGACCCAGTGTGCAGCAACAGCCGTGAAATCGATCTGAATATCCATGCATCCATCATTGGACGTGTCTTCAGTTTTTCCCCGTTAACAATCTGAGAACCACTGCTTTATGCTAAACAGTTTTATTTTTTTCCTTTCTTAAACCTAATCGCAATTGCGAGAATGCAAATAAACACCACCAGGCCACCAATAACCCACCAATTTGCATGTGGAGGGTTATATGGCTCTATTGTTGGAGTATTAACTTGAATCGAGCTGGTTGAATTAGAATGGTTCACTATTTTACCTCCACATGTGGGGACACAGAAAGTCATCAGTAGTAATCAGGCATTGTAAGGCTATGTTTCATCTACGATTTATCGGGCTAACCTGCCCCTGTGCGACAGAAGTGAAATCGCCCACCAGCGCATAATGATGCGACACTATGCCTCGTTTTCCAGGAATAACCCTTTACCACCCCATACGTTCTCGCAGAGATGTAATATGAGCGGTATGGTGTTTGCTATGCCAAGCAAGCAGACCGATAACATTCTCTAAAGTCCATGTTCCACTGACAGGATGCACATACGCGCGACCAAAATCTTCGGTGTTTAGTCCCCGCAATAAAGTCACTAAACGCTCTTGTATCAGTTGAAACAACTGTAGCGACGACTCAATGGGAACGTCGCGATAGTCAGGCAACTCAGCCCACAAATCTTCTTGCTGTATTGTAATAATGGGATGGTCCTCCGTTAAGGCGAATTTAACCCTCGTATACGCCACCATTTGACCTTCCGCTAAGTGATGAACGACTTGCCGAACGGTCCATCCACCAGGCCGATACGGAGTGTCTAGTTGCTCTGGTGATAACCCTTGTACAGCCAAACGCAGTTTAAGGGGGAATTCAGCTATATCGTTTATCCATCGTTCTTTCTCTTCTGGAGTAACTTCATGCTTAGCCTGATATACCTTACCAATTGGATAGCGGAGGTCCGCTCCCATGATTTCACTCCCCATCAATCTAGTCATAATTTTAAAATAACTCATATTGCACATTCCTGCCCGCTAACGACACAAGACATTGCTGCTAGGCAATGTATATCCATGCACAAATGAATGCACAAACTTGTGGGATTAATGCCCCCGTTGAAGAACCAATCCTTATAGCGTTCGCAAGATGGACGATTAATCAGCAAATATCTCATGGATGTTCCCTTCAGGATCAGCAAAAAAAGCCGTGGTTTGACCCCATGGCATGGTTGCAGGTTCTTTAATCGGAATAGCGCCCTTTGCAACAATGTCATAGTATGACCGCTCAACATCCTCTGAAGATTCACATGGGAAAGCAAGTTCAAAAGCTTGTCCTTTCAGTTCTGCTCTAAACGATTCATGACCTCCTGTGATGTCTGCCATCACCTGGCGGGTACATACGGAGAATCGTACACCTTCGTTTACAAATTCCGCATATCCATCCATTTCACTCTTAATCGAGAAGCCCAGTACATCCTGATAAAACTGTTTCATTTTTGGAACATCATTTGTCAGCACTGTAATCAATGCAATCCGAGCTTTCATTTTTTCACTCCTGTCATAAACTAAACAAGTTGTTATCCTTGATATTCAGTAGTCCTTACCGCGTTCCTGCATTACCTTTGCCTTTCTACGAACCATATACAAACATTTTTCGGAAAAGCCATGGGACTATTCTGCCCAATTATGTAATAAGGACATCGTGCACCAAAGCGATTATTTATGCAGTCGAGCGCGCTTGATGTGTGTAGGCCTCTCAATGCAGCAAATGCACTAGCTTATTAGGATTACCGAAGCCACTCAAACATGCCCCATAACCAAATGTTAACAACTGTCGTCCGGAATTTCTCTATAGTTAATACGATTTTAACGTCGGATTCTAACATGACGAATTGGAATCTATTTTATGAAGCTATGGTACGGATCACTATCAATAGAACAAAAGTCGGTCAAAAGATAGCTTACGTAGTGTTCCAAGCTGAGTTTCATTTACGAAACATCGTGAAAATTACATGGAGACGTCCTTGCGTATCCAGGAAACCATGCGACTTCCTCTTCCACTGCAGGAGCAGTTCAGCGTGGATGAGGAATTTTTTGCGATGCCTGCCGATTCACCGTTGTTCCCTGACCCGATTGAAGCAGCACGAAAACTTCAGGCGAAGATATGGGATACCTTCCGTATCCGTTGCTGCATAGGGCTAGGCCCGAATAAATGGGTGGCTAAGATGACGAACGCAAAGGCCAAGAAAACGCCCGGCGGCATCGTGTGGTGGACAGAGGAAGACATTCCGACGCAGTTGCACCCGCTGTCTGTCGAAGAGATGTTTTGACTAAAACGCCGAGCAGAGACTTTGCGGACGGAATTCAAAGCACACACCATCGGTGATGTGGCACGTGTACCAGTGGGGCAACTACGGGCGCGGTTCGGCGTTTGGGGCGATGTCATCCATCGATGGGCGAACGGCCGGGATATCAGCGAAATCAATCCAGATAGCTAGGACGCCGCTCATAAAGGATTTTCACACCGAACTACGCTTTCAACAGCACTGATGCGCGCCGTAAGTTTGACTAAAGCAGGCTAACTTATGGATATATCCAGAAAAATTGGTGGGCACTATGCGTAATGAGGTGGTTGTTTGTTTGACGCTATTTGGACCATTCGAGGATGAGGTATGGGAGGGCGTTCCGGTGGTGTACGCTGGGGACCTACACCTAATGGTGGATGGAGAGAGCCGACGAGTACCGGTGGAACGTTTGGTGTCGGTTCGTTGAAACCATAAGAGACGGAGTGTAGTGCATACTCCGTCAATTTTGCCCCGAGCGTCGGTGTTGCACCAAATCGATTGCCCCGAGCACAATATGTGCTGCACCAAATGCGGCAATTGACCAGCTAAGTGCAGGATTTACATTGCGTTCCGCAATGTCAGACCAGTGGCAGTTACAGCGGTCCCTAGAACAGTTGGAATCAACCCTTCTCGTACCATGCCTAACACCTCCGGATTGTCTAGGATCGCAAATATTATGGGCCGTTCGGGTTAAAAGGTCTCATTCTAGTTCCGCTGTCTGTGGACGCGAGCGGTTCGCGCTGTTGAATGAGTTGTATCACGTTAAGCGGGCACGTTATTCATCTCTGATAGTGCTGCTGCAGCACCTCACAGGAGACCCCTCGGAACGCGGGGTGTATACGAAGTTAAGGACCTTACCAGCCGGACCAACAGGGCCGGTAGGACCTGCAGGACCTGTTGGTCCTACTTGGCCCGTGCCCATCGGTGATCTTGCATACAACGCGCGGGTTTATGCAGTCCTCGACCTTCTCTCAGCCTTCCCCTAGTGTATGGACTCTACTACCCGCGCCGAAAAGGGGCGAATCGTTTGTTTGCCTCGGGGAGCGTAGAAAGCGTTGTGATCTCTAAAATTTTTTCCATTTCGCCCCAGGTTTCGCGGACTTGTGCATTTTCATGTGCCTTTTTGGCTGCCTCAGGGCCATTCCATTCGAAAATTTCTAGGAACGTTCCATCCTGTGATTGAAGCAGGAGTGTCTCTTGTTCGGTGATTAGGCCATTCGTACGCAAGGTTGGGACATGCTTGTTAAGCAGGGCTCGTGTTTCCTCCTCGTGGCCTGGTAATGGACGGTATGCAACTATAACGACATTTGTATCAGGATTCTCGTGCATCAAATCGTGCTCCTATCCTCTGATTTTTAAAAGCGGCGTAATTCAGTCAGTGGGTTCCAAAAGCCTTGGATAGTCTTGTCTTCGACAGTCATTCGTATCATTCTCCATTGGAATAGTCTCTTGCCCATTAGTTTCTGTAGATAAACAAAATGTCTACCCATGATTTCTTGCTCTTCTGCAGTCATGGTTTCAACGAAGTTGTCACGGTGGGGCGAATGATATACACGAATTCAAGCATTAGTCATCATCCTCAGCTAGTCAGATCCCCACATACTGACTTATACCCGCGATTCCGGCACCATGGGCAGCATCCGCGTGTTTCTTTCATCTCGAAGCCGCAGACAGGACAATATACGGGGCCTTGGATCACTCGATCCACGATGCGCTTCGCTGCTTCCTTTTGGCGTTCAATGAGTTCTGGAATTCCGAATGATTGCATCATTCATCCTCCTCCAGAGGCCACAACTCATGCACTGTTGTACCTAGTGCCCGAGCGATCTTTTGTGCGTCGTGCACGTTCGGCACGGACTTTCCACTAACAACCTTATTCATCCATGTTTGTGTAAGGCCAGTTCGGTCAGCAAACTATCCGAAACTCCACTCATTCGAATTAACAAAAGGGAATAGGGTTGCCTTTAAATGACTCCTCGCACGAATGGTATTTTGACTCTTTCGGCACAACCGCTGCGAGACCACGGACAGCACTGGCATCTATGATTTAATGTTGGATTCAAAAATTACGTTCAAAAATGAAGATTCGGAAACTGCGCTGCCCCGTATGTGCTGCTGTCGGTGTAAGAGTTCAGGGTGTAACATGTTGTGCTTTTAAGGGCGAAGCCAAGCATCTATGGATGTGGTAGTATGGATAGTCATCTGTGTTTCTGACATTGCTGTACCTTATTTGTATTTGTGAGGAGTTTTATGGTGAATAACGTTAGAGTTTGGGTCCTTATAGTCGAGCTTCTTGAAGAACGATTCAGAGCGGAGCCTGATAAGGTAGAGTTATTGTTTGAGAAAGCCTGTCTTTTAACAAAGTTGGGGCGCATGATTGAGGCTAGAAATACTTATTTGGAGTTATTAGCACGGCAGCCTTCACATGTGGGAGCACTAAACAACTTAGGCACATTACTCTATAATACAGGATTTCGATCAGCAGCTCGAACAGCCTATACGGAAGCTGTTTCACGACACCCTTCGGATCCAATGGGGCATGTAAATTTAGCGAATTTATTTTTAAAAGATGGCGAGTTTGAGTTGGCCCGAGAACATTACAGTACTGCTCTTCAATTGACTCCTAACCATCGTGAAGCTCACAAAGGTTTATCTTATGTGTATGCGGAGTTAGGGAATGAAGTAGAAGCTGATTTTCATCGACAACTTGGATTTCAGGGACAGTCAATCGTCGAGTTTCCTTATCATGGGGCTGTGAAGCCCATACGATTATTGTTGTTAGTTTCTGCTGTTGGAGGAAATACACCAACTGCAAATTTCCTTGATGATCGTGTTTTTCAGACGTTTGTTGTGTTTGTAGAGTTTTGTGATTCCGACACTCCTCTTCCACCACATGAATTTGTTTTCAATGCGATTAGTGACGCGGATTTGGCATATCCGGCGTTAGAAGCTGCTCAGGTTATTCTAGAACGTACTAGTGCACCAGTGATAAATGATCCTTCTGATGTTCTTTTTACGAGACGCGTCGATATCGCACACCGATTCTCTCAGGTTCCCGGTGTGATTACTCCGCGAACCGCTGTGCTATCGCGTGCACTTCTTCAATCCTCCGATGCATGTACCGCATTGATGAATCAAGGGTTTGAGTTCCCGATTTTATTGAGGAGACCAGGTTTTCATACAGGGCGTCATTTTATACGAGTAAATGACGCCTTGGAACTGGTCTCCGCAATTGATGACCTGAAAGGTGACGATTTTCTCGTCTTACAGTATCTCAACTCACAAGCGGCAGATGGATCGTTTCGTAAGTACCGAGTGATGATGATTCAAGGAAAATTGTATCCGCTGCATCTTGCGATATCGAGGGATTGGAAGGTGCACTATTTCACTTCCGAAATGGCCGCTTATTCGGGATATCGTGCTGAAGAAGCTGTGTTTTTGCAGGATATGTCAGCGGTTTTGGGGGGACGTATCATGGCTGCGCTGAAGCGGATTCAACACGAACTCAAGTTAGATTATGCCGGAATTGATTTCGGTGTAAATGAGGATGGTGACCTTTTATTGTTCGAGGTAAATGCAACAATGGTGGTTAATCCACCTGAACCAGATGAACGGTGGGACTACCGTCGCCAAGCTATTGACCAAGTTTTCCAAGCGGTTCGGAGTATGTTGATAAGTACGGCTAACACCAACCTTGGCTAGGCAGATAAACGCTGTCAAGAAGCTCTCAGGGTGCTTAAAGAAGGCATGTGTAACTGAGTACTTGAGGGGCGGTTAGGAATTGAAGGCTTTTAAATGGGATAAACACGGGGTCAGTATTGGAATGCTCGAATTGAGAGCCACCCAACCTGACAAAATAAAAAATTAGCCTTTGACAAACGAAATTATGCTAATCAAAAATAATAGTATGAATAGTGCGGAAGCGGTTTATGCATTCGGTTGAAAATGATGGGGTAACGGTTTTGGAAACTAGGGATTTGAAGCATCCATCACTTTGATAGTGAGCTGTCGATGTCGTGAAAGCGTATGCACCAGTTTGCCCTCCCGACTGGATAAATCGGATCGTTTCTGACTAATAAATAGGGGGATAATAATTGAGTGAAAAATGGAAATTGGACCCTGTAGCGGGAACAGCTGCAATGGTGGCAATTTTGTTGGTGGGCTGTGGAACAAGTGATAATTCCACAAATAGTGGTAGAACTACCTGGGGAGGACTCTGGTGTGTTGCTTGAACATGGAACGAAACTTGTCATGATAGGAGATTCCATTACAGATTGTGGACGTAAGCATCCAGTTGGTGAAGGATTGTTTGATGCACTTGGACACGGATATGTATCATTGGTTAATGCATTGTTGGCTAGTGGATATCCAGATTATCGCATTCGAGTAGTGAATATGGGCATAGGTGGAAATACGGTACGAGATCTACAGGAACGTTGGCAGTCAGACGTACTTGAGTTAGAGCCAGATTGGGTATCAGTGATGATTGGTATTAATGATGTGTGGCGGCAATTTGATCAACCGCTGATGCGCGAATCCCACGTGATGATCAAAGAATACGAAGTAACACTTAGAGAACTAGTTGAAAGAACATTGCCTCATGTAAAAGGGCTTATCTTGCTATCCCCGTTTTATATTGAGTCCAATCGCCAAGATGCTATGCGGTCGATGATGGACGAATATGGTGATGTTGTTCGACGCATAGCAGAGGACAACAATTGTCTGTTTGTAGACACACAAGCAGCTTTTGACTCGGCTTTGAAGCATGTGTATTCAGCTTCTATTGCACTCGACCGGGTTCATCCGTCTCAAACAGGGCACATGATTATTGCACGTGCGTTGCTTAGAGCACTAGAGTTTGATTATGTTCGGGTAATCTGAGGTGCATTGAGCATAGACACTTTCAGCTTCATTAGGGGTAAGTCAGCACCAAACGTTTAAAGCCACTCTCTGAAGGAAGCTCAATGATTGCGGGCTTCCTTTAATACGTGCAGGAATCTGATTGCGGCTACTAAGCATGTGATTCAAGACCGTCCAAATTCTAGACGGTCTTGAGTCGGACAAAGTAGTGCGCGAGGTGACCCGAATAATGTTACAAGTGGTCGGTTGATCCATACGTTCCGTGCACTTACAGTAGCGGTTGGTATAACCTCCTCCTTGACTGGCTGTGATGTAAACAACGCTCTGTCTAAAGTTTCGTCAAATGCAACTAAACCGAACGTGTCGACGCACGTTGAGGAACGTAAACTACACGCGAAGTACACAGCGACAACCGTATTTGTTTACGACACAGGTAAGGCGCCTAAAGTTTATGGCATGCGCAAGTTCCCGTATCCGTATCAAGCCATGCTAGCTATATCGTCGGACGCGGACAGTGAGACGCTTCGTAAGTTCAACTTGGTTCATGAGTTTATAAACACTACGCAGATGACGCCACTTGGCAAAGGTCTTGGACTCGATTTTTCAGACTCATTTTTCATGTATAACGGCGATAATGAACCCGGCTATGTCGATATCAATCACGAACCGATGTCTGATGAACTGTCATATTTCAAAGGGGTCTCGGACCAGCCGTATGCTGCAAGTGTGATCAATCGCTATATCCACGACGGTTGGATTGATACGATGCACACGTATGGTGACTTTAGCCAGGTGGATCAAAATAAAACGCTGTTTAGGCGCCAACTGGCGAAACAAGCAATTAACGCGCTGAACGCCAATGACGACAGTAAATGTGTTTTTGAACATGCTTAGTAGAATTAATCCTTAGCCTACAAACAAGCTTGTTCCAAGGTAAAGGTCTCGTATCGATTCTCAGGGTTCGGTACGGGGGTATTTCTACTTAGTGGGCCACTGTCAGCCCAAATCAGTACGGTAACGACTATGGCGACTACACATGCCGCTGGTCAGAGCAGCGGGATATGAGATCGACAAACAAGCGAATAAAACAACAAAGGGACAAGAAAAAACGACAGCCCCAGATAAGGCTGTCGTGAGGAAAAGTCTTGAACCATAGTTTATCCACGATATCTCAAAATTACATTTGAGGGCGATTGGCGACTCTATACCTGAGTTGATGGATATAACGCAACAAGGCCGTCACGTGACGACCCATTGCGGTTTTTTTGTGTGGATAGGTACTTCTGAGCGTAAGCGGACCTGATTTTTTGGAAAATGGATATGAATTGTCAGTTCTTAGGTGGTGAACGATATAATGGCTTAGGATTCGTCTCGGTGTTGTATTAAGTGCGTTCAATTCCCCAAAAAGAGGAGTTAGGTACATGGTAAAAAGGAATTACTATGTCAAACCTCAGGATATTCAGCAGGATGCGTCCACATTTGAGGGATTTGACATTCTAATCAATGAGACGGATGCAAAGAGAATCGACCGGTTAGTGGACAACTATGAACGTCGAATTATGATGCATTTAGATGACGAATATGTTCGTCGCACAAGGTGGACAGATCGGTTGGCAGACCGAATTGCCTCATTCGGCGGCAGTTGGTCCTTTATTATAATTTTTGCGATCGTACTTGCAGTGTGGATTTTGTGGAATACACTTCCTTTCATTCCGCTTCGTTTTGATAAACCACCTTTTATTCTTCTTAATCTCTGTCTATCGTTTATTGCGGCGTTTCAGGCTCCAATCATTATGATGAGTCAAAACAGGCAGGCCGCTAGGGACAAGCATGAATCTGTAATCGACTTCGCGATTAATTACAAGGCAGAGCAAGAAATTAATGATATGCAGAGTCACCTGCACCGCATAGAAGGAAAGTTATACGAATTAGAGCAATTGCTCGTGGCTATAAATGATCAGAAAGCTTCAAGCGATGACGAATAATCGTAATTCAAAGTTAGGGAGATGATTTTCATAGGGTAAGCGACGTACCGCACCGACCTAGATGGTTTAGCATGACAACACACATGGACAAAAAGGTGCCCCTACGAAAACACATCGTCGGGGCTAAATTCTGTAATAGCCTCTCGGTATTGGATGGTTAGAAAATTACATGAACCAGATGAATTTCCAGAAATGAACTGGTAACCATCGGCTTCATGGTTGTTCGACAAGGTTCCTTGAAAAAGGGTATAGCAAACAAAGCGATGACGATGGGATTTTTAAAAAGTCATCGCTGGAGATGGTATGATTGGGGTGTTCTCAAGCTGACAAGAGCATTGGCTTTAGGTCCAGGTTGCTCTCTTGGTACCAAGCGTCAATGTGTTGACACATTGCAATGCCATAGACCCGGATGGTCCACATCATGGTGGTGCGATGCTTGGCGGCTTCGAGGTGGTAATCCTCTTTTGCTCGCTTGTTGCTGCGTTCGCAGGTGGTTCTGCGTTTGTAGATATTGGTCCACTCGTTGCTGTTGCGAGCGACGGGTGGAAACAAGCGGGGATTATCCTTGGTGTATGTGTGGACACATCTTCCGTAAGGTCAAACGGAGCATGGCGTGTCACATGTCACCACTCCCTTTACGACAAGCGGACAGTGATATTTGCGACGGGCTCTTGAGCTGTCGTATCCACGGTCTCTCATCTCCAGCCCTTTCTTGCAAATCGGAACCCCATTTCGAGAGATCATCATATCGTCTTTGTATTTCTTGTTGCCCGTGTTGCGCTGATTCATGTCGATGAACGGTGTAATCTTTTGTGACCTTAGATACTCGTAAATCGCCATGGCATCATGTGCAGCGTCAAGAAGAACTCTGTCCCAGGTGTATTCTCGGAAGTATGCCTTGAACTCACGGGCACTCACGACCCAAGATGTGGCATCGTGTCGGGAAGCCCTTTGTAGCCTAGGGTAAATCGGTAGGTCGTAAGGGCTATCCGCAGCGACAAGGCTGTATAAGTGGTAGCCGAAGTAAAACTTATTTCGGTAGCTGTCCCAGCCCATGTCGCAGTCTGGTTGTGAGAACTGGCGATGACAGGAGCACTGATTTTTTCCCTGGTCACGACAGGAACAAATTCGCTTGCTACGAATCTGGGCTGCTGTTTGCACGGGCATACCGTCACCAGCGATGGACAGGGCATGTACATTCCTAACAAACCAAGTGAAGAGGAGACAGAGAGAAATTGTTGTTGGAAGAGGCGAAGCAGCACGTCAAAAGGCTGTGAACGAATGGCTGTACGTCTTTGCAATTGAGATATGAGTTTGGCAATTCTCTTTGGATTGGTAGTGGGCGCCTTTTCTCCCTTTTTTCCTCTCTTGGGTTTCTTTCGACTAAGTCTTCGCCTAGATGCAATGTTGGGAGAAACGTGATTCCATAGCCGCCCAAAGAAATCGTAGAACGTACCTACGCCCGGGGTGTGACCATACTCAAAACCACTGAGGATAGCGTATAACGGGCAGCGGCGGAGCTGGTTCACCCACTTCGTGATGGATGGTTCTCCAACCTCAAGCATGAGAAGGTAGGAACGGAGTAGGTTCGCAGGGTCAATGGATTGGGGACCACGACACGAGTAAGTACCTTTGACGCACTGGAAGGTGTCAGAGAGATCTGTGACCCAAAATTTTGCTACGAGCGCCCAGTTTTTGGCGATGAACAGCAGTGAGCCATTCGAGTAGTGCAGGCGAAGACGTTCCTCAATGAACGATGGATACTGTTGGTGAGACCGAAGGATAGGTAACATAACACAACCCCAATATGGATGAGATAGGACGGCTAAGCCCTTCTCGGTGATTATTGGGATGATTCCAAAAAGTCAAGTGTTATTTGATGTTCCAGCATAATTTGTTCCGAATTCGTATTTGAATTTCCAATTCAGTACCCTCGGCATATGGAGGGAACGTGGGGGCAAATGAAAATCTCTCTAGGTCCAAAACCTTGAGAGACCAATAAAAACCAAATGCCGAGAGGCTATTGTATTGAAAGGGGGCAGTGCAACAACACATCAACATGACACCATCATTGTAGAACGTGGATGTTACGGTTGTATTTCAAACAAGTAACGATTGTGTTTCTTGGAGGAATATATGGACGCATTGATACAGTAAGTCGAACGCCCTACCTGTATACGGACGTCAAACGGAGTCTCCCTTAGCAATACCCTGTCTTCCGTTCTCACCGTTGTCCTACAAGGCCGAGTGGGATGTAGGATCGACAAGGAATCAACACGGGCAGACATAGGCGGGACAATGGAACATTAAAAAACGACATCCGTACATAAATGTCGTGAGGAACGTTTCATCATCAATTATAGAGGCGATGGAGACCGGAACACACACGCCGGTATTCGGATTATTACCGATACCCTTTATTGCCATTGGAACAGAGACCAAACGCTGATTGACATGCAAAAGGACAGCCCACTATGGACTGCCCTTATTCAGCGTTCAATAGGATGTGTCTATGTATCCAGAGTTACTTTTTCTTCGATGTTTTTGCCTTGGATGAAGTAGTTTTGGTTGAGTGCTTAGACGTTGTTTTCTTATGCACTGGCTTCGTTGCTTTCGTTTCATGAGACTTTGTTGAATGAGTCGTAGCGTGAGTTACTTTTGAATGTGTAGCCGTTTTGGACGTAGCGGCATATGCCATAGTCGGTGTAGCGAGTAGTGCAATGGTTGCTAGAGTGGAAAGAACTACTTTTTTCATTTATAGGACATGTGTGCTCAAAAAAAGTTCAATCGAAGTCCGTGAACATTGGAACATGAAAAGGACAGCCGCTCGGAATACGGCTGCCATGGAGGAAAGGGATGTAAATCGAAAGCGTCTCAGGCACATCATCGTTCACACCACTGATGATATAGGTGTCATGTGAAACTGAGATGGAGGCGTTATGACGATTATATGGAGTGTACGTTTACAGAACCCGTACCTTTCCCCCTCTCCTCGACGGTGCGCTTCGTAGAGAGATTTACGTTTCGTCGCTGTCTTGTGCAGTTTCTTCTCAAAGAAGCCACTTCAAATGACTTTGATTGAATAATCCTAGGCATGATTCTGCAACCTCATTGATAAAGGCCGTAGTGAATGTCGATACCGTGTTTGATTCAAATCGGATGCCTTATCTACACAAAATGAACAAATCGCCTCCAATTTATTTTAAATCGTGTCAGTAATCATCGATGTGCAAGCCAATGAAAGCTTGTAGCCAGATATAAACTTTAAGGCGGTGTACATATGTTCAAAAACTGGCTTAGTTTTGGCATGTCGGCATACCATACACCTGGTTTTCAAGATACCTCGCGATTGATGACGCGGGGATTTAAAGGGGAAGTCATCTATGTGGAACCATCCCGATCGTTATTTCATGAGAAGAAATTCAAAGGAACATTGTGGGGGTGGAAATCATGTAAAATGGGCGAACACAATACGGTCTTGACTCCCCCCTTATCGATTCCAAAAAAATTAGACATTTTATCGACTGCAGTCAAACGTCAAATAAAGAATCTCGATGATGAGCTTTCCCATCACTGGGGACACGAGTGGAGGAATGAGACGGTCGTTTACGTCACGAATTGGACACCTTATCAATATCGGATTATAGAGCGACTCAACCCGCAATATGTCATCTTTGATTGTGTTGACGATGTACTTTCATTCCCTTACGGATGGAATCGGGAAGAAGTAGTTACAGCTTGGCGTCGATTAGCAGAACTTTCGTCCACCGTATTAGCTGTCTCTCCAACACTTCGTAATCAAATGGAAGAGTTACTCAATAGACCTGTTGTAGTTTTGCCAAACGGAGTTGATGCGGAACTCTTCATGAGTCCGTCGTCTGAAGTTCCAACCGGATTAGAGCACAACGGAAATCAAATTCGTGTAGGTTTTGCCGGAACGTTAAACCACTGGATCGACTTTGAAGCAATGCTTTCCATTGTAGATACTTTTCCGGAAGTTACTTTATTTTTGTTCGGGAAAGAAGTCAGATGGCAGGTGATCGACACGCTCAATCCTATAGACGGCTTCTCGAGCACGAAAATGTAAGATATCTTGGTGCTATTCCCTATGAAGATTTACCGGGGTACCTTCAAGCATTAGATATACTGTTACTGCCTCGTATATCGTCAAAGGCGAGTACATCTTCTAATCCCTTAAAGCTGGTTGAGTATCTTGCCGTGGGTAAACCCATTGTCGTCGATGGTGTTCCGATCACATCGGATCTAAATCGCCTTGTTTATACGACGAACGAAAAAATTACCTTTCAAGACGCATTTCGAAATGCGATGGTTGAAGTGCGTAACCCTTCAAAGAGTAGAGTTAGGGACAGGCAGGCCTACGCCCTATCACGTACTTGGGATGAACGGGTTAACAGGGCACTAAGGTCCGCTTTACCAACCTATATCTTATCCGCGGGTGCGAATGAATAATACCGGGGCAATTGTGACCGTACTTAAACCTAACACGATCAAGCAGAAGGGTAACGTTTTTCACGATACCCTGATTGGCCGGCGCCGTGACGCTTGATTTGTACCATATTCACCTTTTACTGACACAGGCGTGGATGGCACACTTATCGACGGCCTCGAGGAAGAAGTCATGGACTTGGGGACTATCAGAAGATATCCCGCAAAGCGAAGTTCCCCGACCGGATGAAGGCACTGGAACTGCTCGGTAAGCATCACGGCCTATTCAAGGACAACGTGAATGTTAGCGGCGATGTGTTCGTGAAGTTCGTGGATGATGTCGATGACTGAAGCCAGGATGTCGGAGAAGATACTTCCGGCGTTCCGAGGTCCGTGGAAAGAGGTTCGTAAGGGCGAGCACCTGTATTACGTCCTGACGGGCGACCGCAACTCCTCCAAGTCCACGCACATCAGTATCATGCTCGTGTACGACATCATGCGTTACCCCATAAATGTCCTGTGCCTGCGGAAGTGACGCGCACGCTCGAGGAGTGTTTCATGGCGCCGACGATCCGGCGAAGATCAAGTCCATCAAGACGAGCAAATTCCCAATCGCTCGCCTCTGGGTGGAGGAACTAGCCGAGTGTCAGACGGAGGACGAGGTATCAACTATCGTTAATTCCGTGGTACGTGCAGAGCGACCGCATTCAGCCTTTCGCATTCCTGCAGATGATGGACGGAAACTTCGCCGCGTTCCCGCTCGGCGTGTCCTGCTATCCACTCCACCTCGGCAGACGGACAGCGCACAGGTCATTACGCGGCAGATTAACGGCTATGACCTGACGTGATCCAATTCAAGTACAGCGTGCTAGGCATCTCGGACAAGTTCAACGAGATCGGTTGGACTTTGAACGTTGCAGCTAGTGCGACAATGAGTCACACAATACAGCACGTGGTTCAAGTATAGGGAGTTGATCGTATGAATGACGCGACGAATTTGATCAAGGCGCTCGGGCTTCACCCACAGAGCAAAACGAGCGTGAACTCCACGGCGAAAAGGCAGGCGCGTGGAAGATCGCGACGATCCCGTCCGCGTACAGCGGCAGCGGGCGCCCGACATTGTTGTTCGATGGCGAGTCCACGGCGTCAGGTCGTCCCTATCCGTACTTGTCGCCATACATGCTGAGGCAGGGGATCGTGTTCTCGTTGCGATGCTAAGGAACTCAGGCGTAATCCTTGGGAAAATCACATGATGGTATTTATATCCTGCCTAGCATATAATGATGGAAAGTCATTGCATGTTACGGGGCCTTGATTGATTGCCAGAGCCATTGGACACCCCATCAAGTGGTTGTTCATTTAAGTTGGCTTCATGATCTACTACACATTCGAAGCGTGTGTGTTCCTTGGGACTGCCATCGTGCTGTTCGTGATTTGGGCTTCGAAGAAGATAGCTGCAAAGCGACAGGCAAAGCAAATGACCAACAGTAACCTAATTGAAATCGATACTTACAGCATCCTTCTGGGGGTGCTTTTTTGTTTAAAGCCGGAGGTGAAGAGGTAATGCTGACATGCGAAACAGGCGACATCCTTCTCTACAGCACACCGCCGAACTTCGACACGTGTTTAGTCATCGAGGGTGAGCGCATGGAAGACCCGGGAGAGAGCAGGTACTTCTTTCACGTAGCCATTGCGCTTGATGCTAACCGCAAAATCGAGGCGCGGGGGAAAACGGTCGCCATCGACCAAATTGACTACGGCCAGTTCGCTGTGTTCCGCCCTCCAGTCCCTCCGTCTCGGATACAGGCTGGAATTGAAGCAGTGCGGGAATGCATCGGGCAGCACTATGACTGGCTAGCCATCATTAATGATGGGATGTCGTATCTTACTCGTGACCTAGCTCATCTTCCTGACAAGTGGGTAGCGTCGTCCGAGCACAAACGGAAGATATGCTCATCTTTGGTCGCACTGTATTTCAAGACGGCATCATGGGGGCCGAAGTTCGGGCTGACGGTGAGTCCGGAGGATATTTACGAAGCGGTGAAAGAGTGGCCTGTAGTCGGGCTGACAGCGGGGTGACGGGGTGCACAATGAACAAGTGCCGAAGCGGGCCGTCGATATCCTAGAGAGGTTAGCCCGCATAGAGACAACGCTCCAACAGCGCTGGAGAAAACTGACACGACGTATCTCCTTTTTACTTAGCCATTGCAGTGATGCGGTGGCACTTTTTGTTCTCAGACGAGTGTGGCAAACGGTCATCCTCTCTTAAATGTGTGTGCATCTCCATACAATCACCAAATTGCTGACACATAGATTCAATCTGTACTCAATATACGGCTCGTATGCTTTAAGCAGAAATACCGGGAAGGGCGACAAACGTGGTCGCCATGGTCGCAGACGAAGGTGGGGTCTGCGGTACGGAATCTTTTACGGAGGGGATTGCTATCGGTGGCATTATTATCGCAGTTGGTGCCGTCTTTGCATTGATGGCGATGGCTGGGTTAACGATATGGTGAAGTGAAGTACAAACCATCAAACTCTACATGATGGAAATACGAAGGGAAACATATGAACAGGCTCTTAGAGATTGTGGGATTAGCTATTCTTCTTATCGGTTTATCGATATCTTTATGACTAACGTGTAATCACATCAAATGGTAGCACGCGGGATTTTTCGTGGAGTCCGCTGTCTCCCGACGCATGTGCTGAACACGGTTGTATATATTGTACGGCGTATCGTGCAAGCTGTTTCTATACATAATGCAAAACCTATCGGTGGGGTGAGTGTTTGAGTGATTCACGGAGTGACGTCCACACTTTAGTTATGATCGGTGTAATGGCCGCATTTTGTCTTTTAGGTGTCTTCTTCGTTGAAATTTACCTATCCCATCAAAATATCCAACTTCCATATGATGCTCAACAGACAGCAAGACCCGATGATGAACCTTTTGCGCGATTACACTCATGGTTTACCGCTCAAACAACGTTCAATCTCCTTATTGATGCTTTATGGCAGAAGTAACTCACATACACCTGCGGGCATTACTGCATGCTTCGAATCACACTTCCAAAGTGGTTCGATCAACGCCGAGGGTAATCAATCCTTGATACCCGAGTAGCCGTAAGATTTCCTAGACATTCTGCACTTCGTGTTCGCTGCTCCATCCGGCAGTTCGTATCCTTTCGTCGGACTCGGCTAAGCTCACCCTCCTCCACAGGCCATAGTTCATCCACTGTTGTATTTAAAGATGAAGCGTGTGTTGTGATGATGAGAGAGGCGAACTGAAATTAGAAGCATGTGAACTCATATTTCACTCATATGAACTCAAAACTAAATAAAAGTTTGAATAACAAAAATAATGTTTGGTGATTTCAGAACCCTGTGTTATCTTCAATTTATCAGAAGGGATTTGAGTGGTTTGAAATCTGTTCAAGATGAATTTGGGTTTTTAAAGGAACTTGTAAAGGGAATTGCACGTCAGTTTGGGAGTAATTGTGAGGTTGTGCTTCATGATTTGGAACGACCTTACGAAAGCACAATTGTGGCCATTGAAAATGGTCATGTTACTAATCGGAAGGTGGGTGATCCAGGAACAAATTTGGGATTGGAACTGTTGAGAGGTAGCGTTGAAAACGGAAATAAGTTCAACTACATTACCCAAACAAAGGACGGGAGGTTATTAAAATCAACATCAATTTATATGCAAAATGATGAGGGCAAAACAATTGGTAGTATTTGTATTAATTTTGACATAACAGCTTTGACAATGGCTGAAAGAGCGATTCGAGATATCACTGACTGTGATGTGCAGCCTGAGTACAAAGAGACCTTCGTTAATGATGTGAACGAACTAATGGATACTCTGATTCAGGAAGCCCAGGGCATCGTTGGTAAACCTGTGGCAATGATGACGAAGGAAGACAAAGTTGAATTTATTCGACATTTGGACCGACGAGGAGCGTTTCTCATTAAGAAGTCGGGGGAACGAGTTTGCAGCTATCTCAATATATCGAAGTTCACTTTATACAACTACTTAGGTAGCCAACAGTCTGATTGATTTTTGACGTTCAGTCTGTGAGTGCGATTGGAGGAAATGAATTGCTAGCGTCAGAAAGGTTAAAACAACTTGGAATTACGTTGCCTCCCCCACCAAAAGTGGTAGCTGCTTATGTGCCAGCGATCACCGTTCATGACTTAGTCTATACTTCTGGAAATGATTGTCGTGTAAACGGTGAACTCATGTACAAGGGGAAAGTTGGGCTAGACCTTACTTTAGAGGAGGGGCAAATAGCTGCCCGCCAGACGATGATAAATCTCTTGGCAGTCCTTCAAGCTCACTTGGGAAGTGTAGATAAAATAGAACGAGTTGTGAAATTGCTTGGTTTCGTTAATAGTGCCCCAGGGTTCGTCGAACAACCATATGTAATTAACGGTGCGTCAATGCTTCTTGAAGACATTTTTGGAGAAAAAGGAAAGCATGCTCGTTCTGCGTTAGCGGCACCGGAGTTGCCATTCAATACGCCTGTTGAAATAGAAATGATTGTACAACTCAAGCAAGAGCTTTAGGGAGATGTGACGATGTTTGATGTTCTAATTCGTGGTGGAACCATAGTTGATGGATCGGGTCGTCAGCGACATGTTGGCGACATCGGTATCTCCGGCGGTCGTATTGAAGCTGTGGGAAGTAGGCTTGATGGAGCCGCCATTGAAACAATTGATGCCAATGGGCTTGTCGTCTGTCCTGGCTTTATCGATGTTCATTCGCATGACGATTTAGCTATCTTACACGACGAAGCGTTGCCGTTTAAATTGTTACAAGGTGTGACCACAACCATTATAGGGAATTGCGGGCACAGCGTCGCACCTATGCCTCATGACATTGAGTTGCGTGAGGGCTTGAGACAATACATGGAACCTGTGCTGGGGCGTTGGGTGACCGCGTCCTGTACATTTGGTTATTCTGAAATAACAGAGTTTTACAATGACATTGTAACAGCCAATAAAAGCGTGAATGTTGGTGCATTAGTTGGGCACGGGCCGCTAAGAGTTCGGGTGATGGGTTTTTCGGACGCGCGCGCGACAACAGCAGAAATTGAAGAGATGCAGCGGTTGCTAAGCGACGCCATGGAAGCAGGGGCGTTGGGATTGTCGCTTGGCCTGATGTACGTGCCAGGGTGTTATGCGGGAGAGGAAGAATTGAAGGCACTCGCTGAAACGGTACGCTCCTATGACGGGATTGTAACCGCTCACATTCGCGGCGAAGGGGATTTTCTCTTACCTTCGATTCGTGAAATGCTCGAGATTGCGCGGTGTACAAAGGCTTCCATGCACATCTCTCATTTGAAAGCAGTAGGGCGGAAGAACTGGGGGACCATTAATGAAGCCATAGAGATGATTCGTACGGCACGTCGTGAAGGCGTTGATGTCACGTGTGATGCTTACCCGTATGCCGCAGGAAGTACAACCCTACTTTCGCTACTTCCACCATGGGTACTTCAGGGTGGTGTTCAAGGTGTGTTGTCACGTTTGGCGAACAACGAAATACGGAGAAAGGTGCATGGGGAGCTCGAGGCACAGGGAAGTGATTGGGAAAATGTCGCCTATATAACGGGGTGGGACCGTGTGATATTGGTATCCAGCCCTTCACGTAAAGAGTTTGAAGGTTTGTCCGTGGCAGAGGCCGCACGCAACATGTCTTGTGATGAAATCGAAGCCTACTTTCGATTGATTGAGGCGAACAACGGTACGGGTACGATTGTGATCCATCACATGGATGAACGCGATGTGGAACAGGTGTTGGCATTCGAGTATACAGCTGTGGGAAGCGATGGATTACCGTCAACAGAGGGACATCCACACCCCAGACTCTATGGAACGTTCCCTAGGTTCGTGTCCAAATATGTTCGTGAATCTGAGATTTTAACTCTTGAGCAGGCAATTCAAAAGGCAACGAGTTTTACTGTTGATCGATTCAAACTTGGTAAACGCGGCCGTATTCAAATTGGTTCAATTGCAGACATTGCAATATTCGATTACGACAAGTTCGTGGATGTCGCAACGTACGAAAATCCCAAACAGTTCACACCAGGATTGCGGCATGTGTTGGTTAACGGCAAGCTTGTTGTCCACGATGGAACGATTGTCGGTGAACATCCTGCACAGTTTATAAGGCGACGCACTAATTGAATGGGGTGAAGGAGGATACACATGAGGCAAAGAGTAGGTTCAGTGCGATGGGGCATAGCCGTATTGCTGGGCATTGGTGTTGTGATTAACTATTTCGATCGGACAAATATCTCTGTGGCTACAAAACCACTTATGCAGGCTTATCATCTGACTCCTGGGCAAATGGGTATCTTGTTGTCAGCTTTCGGTTGGTCGTACTCATTTCTCCAAATTCCCATTGGAGTCATTCTCGACAGGATTGGCGTGAAGTGGCTTGTGCGCGTGACGACTATCCTGTGGTCACTCGCCACCTTTATGACTGCAATTGTAAGTGGAATGGGACTCATATTGCTCTCGCGCGTTCTCTTAGGTGCTGCGGAAGCTCCTGCCTTCCCTAGTAACGCGAAAGCGGTAGGATATTGGTTTCCCTTGAAGGAAAGAGGTCTCGCAACATCTGCATACGATGCCGCCGCGAAATTTTCGAACGTGGTCGGGGTACCATTAGTGGCATTTATTGTAATGGGATGGGGATGGCGAGGTGGATTCTATGCAACAGCCATTCTAAGTCTATTGTACGCCTGTGCATTTTGGATTTGGTACCGAAATCCAAAGGAAAAACGTTCTCTCACAGAGTCAGAACGTCAGTATATTGCTGAAGGTGGCGCACAGGATGAAGGCAGTGCACCAGGAGGCGTATTAAGGAACCTTGGCTATTTGCTAAGGAATCGGAAAGTTTGGGGATTGACAATTGGATTTGCGGCATATGACTATGCGTTTTACCTCTTTTTAACGTGGTTACCCGGGTATTTGGAAACACAGATGCACATGTCAGTTCTCAAGACAGGTCTATACACAATCATTCCTTGGGCCTTTGCAACGGTAGCAGACTTATTTGCCGGATGGATCACGGATTTTTTCATCAAACGCGGCTACCATCCTTCCAAAACCCGTAAAACGCTTATCAGTATTGGTATGATATTGGGCTTAGCAGTAATTGGTGCTACGCTCACTAGCAACCCCGGTGTTGCGATTGTGTGGATCACAATTGCGCTGAGCGGCTTATCCTTCGCGGCGCCAATCGGCGGAAGTTTACCGTCTATCGTGGCACCAAAGGGTACTGTTGGTACTGTACTGAGTATTATGAATTTTATTGCAAATGTTATGAGCATATTGGCGCCGATAGTGACTGGGTTCATCGTTGGTGGAAGCGGATCGTTCGCGCCAGCATTCATCGTGGCTGCGCTCGTAGTTCTAATAGGGCTATTTTTCTATCTCGTTGTTATGGGAGAAATTTCGCCCATTCAATCGCCATTCATGAACCGCACGTCTGATGATCGGGTACACGCGGGGTTGTAATAATAGAATTCTTTGATTGAAGTATGGAGGCGTTATTATTGGAGACCCCATGTCTGGTAATTGATTCGGACAAAATGATAAAGAACATTCGTCGCATGGCTGACGTTGCTTCCCGAAATAATGTTCGCTTACGGCCACATGTGAAGACTCACAAGGTGCCACGCATTGCTCAACTTCAACTAGCGAACGGGGCAGTGGGCATTACAGTCGCGAAAGTCTCCGAGGCCGAAGTTATGTACGCTGAGGGGATAAGGGATATTTTTATCGCTTATCCCCTGGTAGTGGAATCTAAGATAACTCGCGCGTTAAATTTGGCAAAGCATATGGACTTAACATTAGCTGTCGATAGTTTGATTGGAGCAAGGCAGCTGTCGGAAGTTGCGAAGCGTCACAACCAAACACTTAATGTGAGACTCGAGGTCGACACTGGTTTACATCGAACGGGTGTCAAATATGATGAAGCATTGGAATTGGCAATCGCAGTCAGTCAACTCGACAGATTGAATCTCACTGGCATCTATACGTATAGAGGTGCTCTGTTAGGCGAATCTCCAACTTTAGATACGAGAGCTGCAGGCTTTGAAGAAGGAAGACTTATGTCGGACTTGGCTCGACGGATGCGACTGGCGGGTATAGATATAGCAGATGTAAGTGTAGGTTCAACACCTACCGGGGCTTACGCCGCCGAAATCGATGGAGTGACAGAAATCCGCCCGGGGACCTATGTGTTTGGAGACCGAATGCAAGTGGCACTTGGGTCACTATGTTTAGATGATTGCGCAGCATACATTGTCACAACTGTTGTCAGCAGGCCATCTGATGATCTGGTGATCATTGATGGTGGTAGCAAGACGTTTGCAACTGATGTTCAGCCAGGGGTGTCGCCACTCAATTTAAAAGGATTTGGCGAGGTACTGTCACACGGTGAAGCAGTTTTTGAACGAATGACCGAAGAGCATGGCATGATTCGCGTTCCTAGAGACTGTTCTATCTCAATCGGAGATCAAATCAGTATTATTCCGAATCACATCTGTAGTACGGTGAATCTGCATAACTCTGCGTTGTTGAAGAAAAATGGAGAATTTGAAAGGCTCGAAATTGCAGCTCGTGGCAAGTTAGAGTAACAGCTTAGGATCGATAGGTATATCTGTGTGGAGTTTGATGAAAGTCTCTCATGTACACGACGCGGGCTACGGTTGAGCGTCACCACAGGAACAATAGGAATGGAATCGGGGGTGTCCCAAAAGTACTTCGGTACTGACACTCCCCGTTTTATCTAAATGTGTGTAATTTTACTGTTTGTACACAAAAAGAAATCGCTCATTCCGGTAAAATGTAAGTGACGAGCAAACATCAACCGAATGGAGCGATTTCTTATGAGTAACGTTACCTTCATTGAGTATAACACTAACCATCCAAGCCCTTCTCGGGGATTGTTGAATCTGAAAAGTCAAGTAAAATTTGGTGTACATATCACAGTTTCTTCTCCTGGCGGAGATGAACAATTTCCAATTTCGAATTGTCAAATGGGGTAAATGAACATGGGGGCAAACGAAGATCCTCCAGGCACAGAACCGTTGAGGGTTCAGCGACAATCCAATACCGAGAGGCTATTGCACTCAAAGGGGCAATCAGTAAGAAACAATTGAACCAGAACTGCCATGTTCCAGGTCCGGAATAAAGACTCCAACAGTGTATCCACCCATCGATGACTTTTTCTTCGTGTTACCTGAATCCGTGACGTCTGTAGAGACTGGTCAAGGTAGTTTTGAACATGACTCCAAGCGTCGGCGAGCAGTCAACAGAGTGGTTCATTTTTGCAGAAGAGAGGAGTCTGTGAATTTGTCCACAGGTGAATAACCCCTTCGTTTCAGGGATGCATTCACATGTGGATACATCGGACGCTCTTTCCCTTCTTCATCCAAATGCTTCGTATAGTCGCCTAAACACGGGCAACCACCGGTTACCTCGTCCGAATCGTAGCCGTGTCTGCCTCGCGTGTCTCGTCATTTTCGCCGCAAGCGTGATGAGATTCTGGATCACGGTGCGTATGCGTCGCCTCTCTGCTTTCTTCCGAATCGGTGCATCCTGCTCTCTCAGGCTCTCCTGTCCGATGATGCGCAACAGGTTATATGCCAGTACACCAAAATGCAAGACAAGGTCGTTCGTTGCAAACTTCCCCGAGGGCAACCGTTCCAAATCTAAATCTGTCTTGATCTCGCTATGAAATTGCTCCATCGTTCCATGTGCATGATACAGGTCGATGATCACCTCTGGAGCCTCTGGCAAGCTCGTGACGTAGACGTTTACCTCAATGCTCGGGATGAGTAATGCTTGACCGTCGCTCTGGATCGTGCGTTCAATCACTTCAAACACCATCCGGACCGGTTTTTCTAATCCCTTCATTGGAGACAGGATGGACCCTCTGTACACCTTCTTCCCTGCACGGGGCTCTGTGTAGGTACCGTGTTGCTCAGCCGTCAGCAACCACGCATTCGGGTTCTCCTTACGTAGGTTCTTCTTCACGATAAAGTCGGCCGAGGTTTCGTCGGCCCTGCATACGACTAAGTTTTCTACGCTGTCATTTCCCGCATCTAAGCGTACGAGTAGGCGCTTGTCCGAAATTCGTTGAGCATAGCGGATACTCTGAGCCAGAAACGCGGCGGTCCCCTTTTGACAATGTGTACTTCCCGTTCGGAACTCTACGTGAACGGCGTATCCTTCCTGTCCTAAGTAAGCGAAAATCGGCGCGTATCCGTCGCACCCTTTATAGGTACGAGACACGCCCTCCTTCTTGGTTCCTGAGTTGTCAAATGGGGATACATCAATGTCAAGCGGTAGATATTCACGATGCCCATCCCCCAGTACAATGGGTGCAAGGTACACGCCCACCTTGCTCAATAGGTCAGCTGATTCTTCGAGGATAACCGATTGCCAGTCACATTTTTCTTCGGGTGCTACGAGATCCAGGCGTTGGCGTAGTGTTGGACTCGACGGTACATTGGAAATGGTCAGCGCTTCAGGGAAGAACTCGTCCTGACGCAACGGCTCAATGTGGTCAAAGTCGCTCTTCCCCTGACACAAGAGGCCCAGGTAGGCGTAGGCAACATCTTGATTCGAAATTTCCGTATACGCGCGCCCTGGGACAGGGAGGGCATTGAGACGTGCGGATAGTTGAGTCTTGCCAAGGAGCAGTCCAACCAGAGCAAGTCCAGAATGGGATGTCAATATTTCATCTGACTCTTCGATCACAAAACGCATGAAGGCACCACCAAGTAGGTGAGGTAGATTCGTCCATCTGATAGCGCCATTTTACTTGATTTCACGCGATTTTTGTCGTCCTCTTGAAAATCCACGTCACGGATTCAGGTGTTATTGATATTGTCTAAAAATTGACTCTGAGCGCTAGTCAAGTGATTTCCCCTTTCCAAGATTTTTAATGATACTTTGCCTCAGATATTCAAAATTGATTCCTTTCACGCGCAAGGCAGGAATTCAGGAATTTATTATGAAGAGTTGAACAAGTTGGCGCGATCCCATTGTTCCAAAGCGCTACAGAGAATGATACACCGGCACTTGCTCAGCAACAACAAAAGTCTGCTTCGAGTGAAGGGCGGGCATCGTAAATAAGGCCGTATGCCGGGGCAGCACATGGTTCACCATACTATCGACGAAAGGAGAGAGTATGGTTGAAAAGGATTAAAGTTATAATTTGTGCCCTCCTGGTGTGTTTGAGTGCAGGTCCGGCCTGGCACGTGCCTAGAGCGTACGCCCAAACACAAACCGTAAGTGCCACTGTCACGTTTCGTGTCGTATCTGCCGTAGACTATCAAGGATTAAAAGGTGCTCGGGTTATAGTCGTAGACAGCAGTGGGCGAGTCATTACAACAGGATTAACGAACTCCAATGGTGTTTGGTCTGTACCTCTAACAGTGAACTCAGACCCACGTTTTGACGGTTTGGGGGTTGTAACTGCCATTTGTGTGGCCAATGGGCATAATGAACACGTAGCGTTTGAGGTTCCAGTACGACAAGGGACTGTCCAACCCATCACTTTGTATCCGATTAAGCCTAAGCTCCGCAATGAAGCATCTGCATCGTTGGGACAACTCCACCACTTGGACGTAATCGAAATTGTAAACAAATATGCATCAAAGATTGGATTGACGAGACAACCAGGTCTTACAGGGGAATCGGGTTATGCACCGTGGAGCCCGAATTTGAAATAGAGTATAAGCAATATACAATCCACGTGACACACGACGGTTCACATGTCTGATTAGTCCTCTGGGGTGGCTTATGCCCGCCTCTTTCTGCTTCTCTGCTGCTGCGCGAATGAGGTCATAAAATCCTGGTATTGTTGTTCTCTTTGGTAAGCAAAGAAAACCCCGACTGTATTAACCGAGGCCATCCATGTTCTCGGGTACTCCATACCGCCTACTTATGAGATCAAACACTACGTCCGAAGGTATTTAGGTTATATCGCACTGTGTTTCCTGTAATAATCCAGTCCCGAATGAGTCACTTCTGCATTATTTAAACTCACCTTAACCGGATGTGTAACCTGGTCTATGTGGATGTAACGAACGCCTGTTATATATCCGTTTCGCTCAAGTTCCAATACAGTCGTCAACATATCGTAGTGTGAAATACCAAGGGATTTTGCTGTTACAGGGTTGCGTTCTTCCGGTGCTTTGCTGATCTCTTCAACAAGTTGTTTAACCACTCTGTAGGGTTCAAAGGCCACATCAATCACTCTCTCTACACAGTCATAATTGTGTGAATATTAATTTGTGGACACCTAATAGCTAAGCGGTTAAGGGTTCGATATACACGTGTCTAATGTGAGAGAGTGTGAGTGTCAATGCATAGTGGTCAAATGTGCCCGTATTCACCATTGTACAAGACTGGCCATGTCGAAGTCTGGAGAACGGAGGAACGTAAATAAAAACACCGCCCAAAACAGACGGTGTTCGAACATTAATTACGCTTATTGCTGAACTTTCTCTTTAAGACTGCTTCCTGGTTTAAATACAGGGACCTTGGACGCAGCAATATCGATGGTCTCACCAGTTTGCGGATTACGTCCAGTACGAGCTGCACGTTCACGAACTTCAAACGTCCCAAAGCCAGGGATTTGAACCTTTTCTCCAGCGCCCAATGTTTCCTCAATAACACCAAAGAGGCCGTTAACCAAAGTCTCGGTATCTTTCTTAGTAAGTCCTGTTTTCTCAGCTGCCTTGTTGATTAATTCTTGTTTATTCAATATGTACCCTCCTGCAAGGAAACGAATCATCGATGTATTGTAACATTGCTTGCTAATCAAGTCTTATTTTACGTCCGTGTTCCATTAAGATAAAAACGTGGAAATGTCACAGATGGCCCGGAGTGTACCAGGTACTCCGGGTTCTTCTGTGTCTCGTGACAGATGATAGTATGATCGGTATATCAAGGAGTGAATAATATACAAACATTCAGATATGTAATATAATAGTAATATCCCTAATGGCACATTTAGCGTAAGTGCGACAGGCTACCTACTCAGGACAGGTAGCTTTGTTGCGTTGTACGGATAATTTCTGCCGATAGTCACCGTTGGGCAGTATTGATTATTTGACCATGTTAAACTAGTCATTGCATCACCCTTTTACCCCTTTGTCCCTCGGCGTCTTTGGCGTCGGGGACTTTTTTATTGCACAGTCGAAATGGGCGCAGTATACTCGTCCATGCACTGAAGCAACTTTATTTCTTACTCGTCCCGTGTTGGCTCCCTTTGCTGATACGGGATTTTTTATGTCCTTTTGCATGCGCAATGTTTCGATTTACTTTTGATGTAGACCACGTATTTTGTTTTATCGGTTTACACAAAAAAATTAACAGCAAGAAGAGGTAAGGGGAAAAATGGGGTGTAATTTATCGAATTTACCGTTTGCGCAGTACGTACGAATTCGGCTAAAAGAAGTAGGTCTGTCCGATGACGATATTGATGAGGTTCTAAAACTGCTCTTATCGGTACTTAATTCGTAGTTCAATGCATCGCATCATCGTAAGGGTTTTTCATGCCAATATTGAGCTAAACATGAAAATCTCCCCGCACAGACAGCCTTGGAGAGGAGGCGTGCAGGGAAACTAGATGAAAGGATTTCAGGCAACTCAATTATAGGCACTGTCGCTTTTGGTACTCAATGAATCGTGTACGCTACATATAACTTTAAGCCATATTTACTTCGTACTTCACCAGGGCGCCGTCCCCCATCTGCATCCACACGCTGTAAGCATCGTACTCCACCACCGTTAAGCCGTTCTCATCGCCATCGCTCGTATCGCTTCGTCGCGTGTATCAGCATTGATGGTTACGAATACTGGATACCACTGAACGGATCCATGTAACGTAAAATTTATAGCAATACCAACTCCTCATCCTGTACAGCCAGTTTCCCCTGTAAGGAATAAACTGGCATTATAAATAACTCCGCATGATGGGGCAGCACATGGTTCACCATACTATCGACGAAAGGAGAGAGTATGGTTGAAAAGGATTAAAGTTATAATTTGTGCCCTCCTGGTGTGTTTGAGTGCAGGTCCGGCCTGGCACGTGCCTAGAGCGTACGCCCAAACACAAACCGTAAGTGCCACTGTCACGTTTCGTGTCGTATCTGCCGTAGACTATCAAGGATTAAAAGGTGCTCGGGTGATTGTTGTAGACAGCAGTGGGCGAGTCATTACAACAGGATTAACGAACTCCAATGGTGTTTGGTCTGTACCTCTAACAGTGAACTCAGACCCACGTTTTGACGGTTTGGGGGTTGTAACTGCCATTTGTGTGGCCAATGGGCATAATGAAAACGTAGCGTTTGAGGTTCCTGTCCGACAAGGGACTGTCCAACCCATCACTTTGTATCCGATTAAGCCTAAGCTCCGCAATGAAGCATCTGCATCGTTGGGACAACTCCACCACTTGGACGTAATCGAAATTGTAAACAAATATGCATCAAAGATTGGATTGACGAGACAACCAGGTCTTACAGGGGAATCGGGTTATGCACCGTGGAGCCCGAATTTGAAATAGAGTATAAGCAATATACAATCCACGTGACACACGACGGTTCACATGTCTGATTAGTCCTCTGGGGTGGCTTATGCCGCCTCTTTCTGCTTCTCTGCTGCTGCGCGAATGAGGTCATAAAATCCTGGTATTGTTGTTCTCTTTGGTAAGCAAAGAAAACCCCCCGACTGTGTCAGCCGAGGCCACCCATATTTTTAATGACATCCACCAGTTCTTTAATCGTTTGGCCATGCTTGTCGATGGCATCATGTAGCCTATCCATCTGCTTAAACAGGAACTCATCATTCGTCGAGTGCATCCGATACAGGTCCCCAATGCCTTTGTGAACATCGCTACGTGTTTGCTCCTCCTTATCTGCCAGTCGGTCGACATCTGACTTTGTGACAGCCGTTTTGCCGAGTTGTTTGAGACCGGTGTGGGGAAAGGGGTTAGCGCTCTCCTTCGTACGCTCTCGTGCCGCTGGCCGTGCGCTACGGATGCTATCGTAGATGATCATTTTCATGAACCCCATGCGCCCACCACCCCAACGCTTGGCGCAGCACATCCGCCAGGTCTGATAAATCATCTAGGTTACTCAGTGTGAACGGACTACCCGCATCAACCTTTGCTCCCCAGTTAAACATCCGGAAGTATTGAGCCACGGTTGACCATCGCAAAAAAAATTTTTGGGGGTACCGCATAAATTATTTGTGGCGTCCTCATTCCATATAACAGAACCCAGATAAAATGTTTGCACATGTCGTTAATATACTTTCCTAATAAATAATTCAAAGAGGGAGTGACAAATCGGCTCAAATGGATTGTTATACCGAAGAGGACTTAAAGGGTACTAGATTGGCTTAAGAACACCTGGTTAATTAGGGTCAAACTGGTTACATTAGGTCAGAATATAAATATCTGAATAGTAAGTTACATCGAGGGGGAATAAGGATGGCGAGACCAGAACTGGGCACGGTCACAAATTTGAAGGACTCGTCAAAGGTTCGTTGGTTGTTTATTATGCCAACATTATTTATTGCAACGCTTATAGCCCAAATCGATAAGTCGAGCATTTCCATCGTCATGGCTAACCATACCTTTTTAAAAGACATGGGTCTCGTCAATCATCCAGCGATCGTAGGCGGATTGGTGTCAGCATTTTTAATCTCTTATGGAGCGGGACAACTTTTATGGGGACCAATAATTGATAGAATCGGGCCTCGGCGTGCAGCAATGCTTGGTGTTACCTTGTGGGCAATAACCTTGATCTGGGGCGGTTTTAGCTATTCCGCTCTTATGTTATATCTCTCTCGGATTTTTCTTGGACTGAGTGAAGGTGTTTTATACCCTGTGTGTAACGCTTACGTCGTGCGGTGGTTTGCGATTCACGAACGGGGGCGCGCTCAATCTATTTGGTTCAATGGGGCAACGGTCGGTAGTGCTGTCGGAGGCGCATTGGTAACCTCAATTATTATTTCTTTGGGATGGAGGCCGGCATTTTTCATTCTTGCTATCCTTGGCCTAGTTGTTGTACTACCCATGCTCTTATTTTTGACGAAAGACGATCCAACGCAGCATTCACGTGTTTCAAAACACGAACTTAAAATTATTGAGCAGGATAGCACACTGTTGGTAACTCCAAGTGATAAAGGGTCAACGATACTCGTGAATTACAAATATTGGTTGCTAGTTATCTCGCTTGTTGCAAATAACATTTTCTTCTGGGGATGGAGTAGCTGGCTCCCCACGTATCTTATGAATACTCGTCATTTTTCTTTTAAATCTGCTGGTGGTATGACTGCACTAACGTTTGCACTTGAAGTAGTTGTTGTACTACTCCTGGGATATCTAACTGACCGAATTCGTAGACGGGCTCCGCTGGGGGCTCTGGGATTCTTAATTGCTGCTCTCGGCGTCTACATCGGGGGGAGCATTTTGAATGTGCCGCTTGCAATGGGCATCATGATTATTGGTGTCAGTTGTCAGCAGGCTTGTGCAGGTAATGTTCAGGCACTACTTCATAGCTTCAGCGGGAAGCAGTTTATGGGTCGAGCTGCTGGGATCATGAATGGTGTCGGTAACATAATGAGCTTTTTGGCTCCAACAATTGTCGGCTTGATGATTGGTCTAAATAGCAGTAGTTTTTCTTCGGTTATGTTGTTCTTATCTATCGACTTGCTTGTTGCATCAATCGCGTTAGCTCTATTAATTAAATCAAAATATTGGATATTGGAGGAATGAACATGCGATTCTGGGAGGAGATTATATCAGAGCAGGATAGGGTTGTTTATGAAAAGGCTCAATTTGGCCATAGGGCACAATGGGGCCAAAAACCATGCCTTCTAATCATTGACGTAATATGGTCATTTATAGGGAGTAAGCCCGTTGACACGCTGGAGGCCATCGATGAATATCCAACGGCATGTGGTAGGGTCGGATGGAACGCAATGGTATCGATCAAAAGAGCATTAGGAATGTTTCGAGATATCGGATTACCTGTGGTTTACGTGACACCCGACCGATCCACTGTACAACTTTTTGGTGCGACAAAGCGTAAAACTCTTGGTACAAGAGACGATAAGGAGTTTAATATTCCAGAACAAATAGCACCACTGAAAGGTGAACCAGTTGTTCTGAAGACTCGAGCGAGTGCCTTTTTTCGGACATCGCTTGACGTCCTCTTGCGAACATGGGGGATTGATACAGTTGTCATTGCGGGGTCTACGACAAGTGGCTGCATCCGTTCCAGTGCAACTGATAGTCACTCATCGGGATTTTCTACATTCTTACTGGAAGACGGGTGTTTTGATCGTTCACAGTTTTCTCACTGCGTGTCTCTTTTTGAAATAAACATGAAATATGCAACCGTGATCGCTATAGACGAATTAGAACAGGAACTGAACAACCGATACGCAAAGTAATTTTCTGTAGAACCGGTTTGTACGTCCATGTTGAGGGGGAAATAAATGTTATGAGGGATTGTCCCCGCTATAAGTATCGTGCCATCGTTGACCATAGACCGTTTCATTGGCCGGGTGGATCGAGGGTTGCTCTTTGGGTCATCAATAACATTGAGTATTTCGAATACGGTTCAAAGGGCTTAGAAATCAATGAGGGAGCTGCCCGCTTTGATCCGGACATTGTTAACCACAGCTTGCGGGACTATGGGCCTCGTGTCGCTATATGGAGGATGGTCGATTGTTTCGATCGCCTTGGGATTCGTGTAACTGTTGCACTAAACGCTGATGTCTGCGAGCACTACCCACAAATAATTCATGCCGGACTCGAACGTAAATGGGAATGGATGGGGCACGGGCCCACGAACGGAATGAGGTTGGCGGGTTTATCTGAAGAGAATGAACGAATGGTGATCCGTGATACGCTTCAAAGGATTGAACGTTCAATCGGGACTAGGCCAAAGGGATGGTTAAGCCCTGGACTGGTTGAGACCCATAATACACTAGATATACTCGCTGAAGAAGGGATAAGTTACGTTGCCGATTGGGTGGCGGATGATATTCCATTTTTCCTCACCACTAAATACAGAGACATTTTATCAGTACCGTATTCGATGGAGATTAATGACATGGGATTGATACTCAGACAAAAGGTTTCTGGATCGGAGTTCCGAACTCGGATTATAGATCAGTTCGAGACGTTATATGAAGAGGGTGAACGTTGCGGCCGAGTTATGGCCATTGCACTTCACCCGGTCTTAACTGGGCAGCCCCACCGAATTAAATAGGGTCTGATGAATGAACTACGCAATGACCACGGTCGTGCCGAAATCTGTTCCAAAAAGTTCTCCGAGTATGAGCAAAAAAAGAAGCCGTAGCCTCTTTTCGAGATTCATAATCAGTAACTGGATGGCAATGACCGTCTCGCTTGTCTGCCGAAGGCGCGTTCGCATTAAGCCAAGCCCATAGTTTCGCTTGGCTTCGCCAAATTTCCCTTCCACCGCGTTACGCTCACCCACGTCCTCGCGCTCTTGTTGCTTTTCTCCTGGCTCCACATGCTTTGGCGGACGACCAAGTTTCGGCCCGCTCAACCGGATTCCGTGTTCCTTGCAGTACCTGAGGTTCTCTCGCGTTCGATAGATTTTGTCCGCCAGAACGGCTTCCGGATAGCAACCGAAGCGCTCAACATACCGCTCTACGGATTCAATCAGGGTCGTTCCCTCATTGAAGCTATCCCAGCTTGTCTTCTCCATCATGGCGTATCCGTCCACAACACTGATGGCGACCTTTGAACCGAACTCCACATTCGCTTTTGCTTTTCCACGTACAATGGGTCGAACGTCTGGCTGTGCGATGCTGACGATTCTGTCGTCAACCCGGTGGCTTCGCGTGCGATACATCTCTCGTTGTTGGCGATGCAACTCGCCAATAACCAAGAGATCGCGGTATTGTTTCCGCGAGAGGGTAGTAAGCGGTGTATGTTCTGCCAGTTGTTCAATGAATCTCAAGTTCCGTGCCACATAACGCAATTGCCGACCGACAGCCTTGCGAATCTCTGACCGGCTTGGCTTTCGGTTCTTTGCCGTTCGCAAGTAGTCACGACGCGCTTGGCGCCGCCGGTCTCTAGGTTTCTTCATGTAGCCGACATGTGACGCATGGAGTGTGTCGATGATGTCCTCCAACTTCTCACGCGCTGTGTTCAACAGTGTCAGGTCTGTCGGATACGCAATATCTGCAGGCGCGCAGGTTGCATCCAGAATAAGCTTCCCTTGATGCGCGCGTGGTTCTTGAGATTCTGCTTGTGGACGACCGTTTGCATCTTCCCCGGAGGAGGTTGGAGGATTGTCTTTGGGACCGTTGTCGTCTCCATCCTCTTCTTCCTCACGTGCTGCCTGCACAATCCACTCATTCACTTGGTTAATAGCATCAGGGCCAAGCCGCTTACGAAAGTATGTCAGCAGAGAAGGATCAAAAGGCGGTTCTTCCTGATATGCCTCAAGACCGAGGAAGTACTGCAGGTACGGGTTTTCCGTGATGTGTTGAACCAAGTGGCGGTCTGAAAAGCCTTCACGTTCCTGAATGATGAGCGCACCAAGCGCCATTCTAACGGACATTGCGCGCCCGCCTCGAAGGTCCTTGCTAAAGTGTTTGCTGTATTCTTGTTCCACGCGTCGCCACGGGATGAGATAGGAGAGCTCAACCCAACGATTATCTTCTCTGAGTCGACCACCGAACGGTAGAAAGAAGTCGCCGGGGAGTATCTGTTGATCTTGATGATTCGCGTACATTGTCCGTCCTCCAAGTGCACGGTTTTTCGCACGTTCCGCTCAAAATCCATACACTTGTATTCGACAAAACACACCCGAAACCCTTGCTACTACTGGGATTTCAATTCATTCAGCAGGCCCTAATTCTATTTCCCGCGATCATCAGCGAGGTAATTATCCATTTTAAACAGTACGAGTCATTTAACACTAACTCAGCAACGAAAGGAGCATCCCATCTATCAAAAATACTCCTCTTATTCAACCTGACATACGTTAATACGCACTGTTACAACATGTGCATTTTCAATAATCGAAGACCAAAACACTTACCGATTAAGTAAAATACACACATGAAGCACAGAATCCACAATCTATAAGTCATGGGGGCTGATTCCCCAGGCATGGGTGAACGAAAATCCAAAGGTTAAGCCGATTAACGCGCGCGTCGAGGGATTGCGCAAGAACACGGCATTTAGACGCCTGGTGGAACGACGTCGCTGTTTGATACCGGCAAGTGGGTACTTTGAATGGCATCAGAGCACGAAGCAGCCGCACTATATCAGAGTGAAGAGTAGACCAGTGTTCGCGTTCGCCGGGTTCTACGATACCTGGAAAGGTTCAGATGGGCAGAAAATCAGCACGTGTACCATTATCACCTGCCCGCCAAATGCGCGTACGAGGCACATACACGACCGCATGCCGGCCATTTTGCGTGATCACCAGGATGAGCGATTTTGGCTGGACCGCAGCGAGACGAACATCGATGAATTGCTGACGGTGATCGCTCCTTATCCAGAAGACGACATGTACTGGTACCAGGTCGATAAGATGGTTGGGAACGTGAATAACGATTCGGATAAGTGCGTTGAACCAATACAATAAAACCCCGCCCCAACGCTGAGACGGGGAGTGCCGGGTGAAGGAAGTCGCTGAGGCCAAAGCGGAGCATGAACGACTCGTCAGGTTGAAGCGTACCGTTAGTCTGACACTCGAAGATATGCGCGAGTACCATCACGAGTGGTATCTCATCCTCTGGCACAAATATGTGATGGACGAGCATTGGAAGGCCTTATGCAAGGTCGCAGCGCGGAATGGCATAGCGCTGACGGATGAGGAATATCGGCTGGCGCGGAAGAAGGCGTTACATCAGTTTGACAAGTGGGCAGTTGGATTAGATTGATATTTTATTCACTGAATTGGGGCGTTGAAGAGGATTTGAAATATCCAAACACTCCGTAATGTTTCCTGTAACGTATTTACACAGATTGTAAAACGAGGTAAGGTGAATCAATACCGAATGTATGTTTTTTGATACATGAGCCGTTTGCTTTGGCCCTTGGGTCAGAGGAGCGGCTTTTTTGGTAAATCAGGTAGCCTCATGGGAGGAATTGTTTTGCAACAAGGAACAGTGAAGTGGTTTAATGGTGAAAAGGGATTCGGTTTTATCCAAGTTGAAGGTGGAGACGATGTATTCGTTCACTTCAGCGCAATTCAAAGCAGTGGTTTTCGTACATTGGATGAAGGTCAACGTGTTGAATTCGACGTCACTGACGGTCCAAAAGGTCCACAAGCCGCTAACGTGGTTGTTGTAGGTTAACCAAACATAGTTAAGACCATGTAGACCATTCTGCATGGGCTTTCCGTTTCCGGAAGAGGGTTGTTGAGTGTATTTCAACAATAGGAGAAAACCAGCTTCTGAATACGTTTACGCCGTTACGTCATTCCTTATTGATTACTATTTCACAAGTTTATAGTACCGTTTGTATGTCCTCACTTATCCCTCTTGTAAAAATTCCCTATCGACGTCAGTGCTTGTGTCCCCTTTTCTTCGAAATAAGAAAGGAAGATGAATATAAACAATCAAGAGGAACACAGAGATTGGAAGAAGGATATTGCTCCTTTTCAGAAATCGGATACCAGAAAAAGTGTTTGGCAACTTATAAACACTATTGCTCCCTTTCTCGGACTATGGTGGGCAGCCTATCTATGTTTGAATGTTTCGATTTGGGTTACTTTGCCCCTCACTATTTTGGCATCGGGATTTTTTGTTCGGATTTTCATCATATTTCATGACTGCTGCCACCATTCTTTCTTCAAAAGCCGAAGAGCGAACGAGATAGTCGGGATCATAACTGGGGTTTTGACTTTCTTCCCATATCATCAGTGGAAGTACGAGCATGCCGTCCATCACGCGACTAGTGGTGACTTGGAACGACGAGGAACCGGGGACATGTGGACGTTGACGGTCAATGAATATAAGCAATCGTCCTTCGTCAAGAGAATGGTTTATCGGGTGTATCGAAATCCCGTTGTCATGTTTGGTGTCGGGCCCATCCATCTTTTTCTCAACCAGTATCGATTCAACCGAAAAGGTGCCGGAAGAAAGGAACGTGTAAATACACACGTAACTAATTTCACGCTCATTGCCATCTTAACTGGCCTCAGTTTCATACTCGGCTGGAAAGCTGTACTTCTCGTGGAGGGTCCTATTCTTTATCTAGCAGGTGTAGTTGGAATCTGGTTATTTTACGTCCAGCATCAGTTTGAACACTCGTACTTTGAAAAATCAGATCAGTGGGATTTTGTTAGTGCCGCGCTACAGGGAAGTTCCTTTTATCAACTGCCGAAGGTATTGCAATGGTTGACTGGGAACATCGGTTATCATCACGTTCATCACTTGGGCCCCAAAGTCCCGAATTACCATCTCCAGCAGGTGCATCAGAGCACTGACTTGTTCCACAATGTTTCACCTATTACCTTTGCCTCCAGCCTTCGCGCGCTCCGCTACCGACTGTGGGATGAAGACCGTCATCGGTTTGTCGCATTCAACGAAATTGTGATTGAAAATCTGGGGTGGACTGACATCACTAGTCGCCTGTTTAAGCCGATTCGTTTGATTGGAATGCTGTTCAAGAAGTCAAAATCTCATTCTTAAGGCTGGATTTTAAAGACACCATAAATGCTGTTAAGCCAAAGTAACGATTTAGTTCGTGAATACGACGGAAAATCAACAGTAAAACAACAGCGCATTTCAACAGTGGATCAACCCTTTGACAAGTGGGCAGTCGGCTTATGCTGACTGCTTTTTAAATTTTTAAACTAAGTATAGAACTCCTGCGAGGCGGGCTTTTGTTAATCGGTTAGGGTACAATGCTTCTGAGATATGGAGGGATACATTGTGCCAAAAGCGGAGAACCGCAAGAAGCCACCAAACATTAAAGGACAAGTTCCGGGTCGGGGTAATCAGAATCAATCTGCAAATCTGGCGATGAATGCTGAACGAGATAACATAAAGAACAAGAAGCAAGATATCATCGAGAAGATGAAAAGTATCCAGCGCGGAAAAATCAACAGTAAAACAACAGTAGTTCAACAGTCCATGACAAAATAACCCGTGTATTATGGTACTAGGCACTACTCACGAGAGACGCTTGCTGATGACGACCAGCAGGCGTCTTTTTGTATGCCTAGTAGTGAATCTCCACCACAACCTCTCCTATGTGAATGCGGAAAGGAGTGAGCCTGTCTCCAGTGGTGTGTGTAAAGTGTCACGCCGGTTTCGCGGCCGGCGTTGGTGGTCTGAAACATCGGGCCTCGAACACTGGTAGCGACCAGCAACCCTCCTTTTCTCCCATAATCAATGCGGCAGACTCGTTTCTGCCGTCAAACGCGTGAAGAGCCACATAAGAAGTGCAGTTCTAAAGTGTGCCATTCAACGATCACGCGCTTGACCGTAGTAACGAATGCTGTAGGAAGTCGTACCACAGTTATGCGAAATATTGATCTCATGAAACGACATGTGTCCGTTTAAACTTACGAATTGTCCGCGTACCATACACGGTCTCGAAAATTAGGAGGTTGGTATCGTATGGGTACATTCGGCGGATACACACAATGGGCAGTCGTATTCCTCATTATTTTTGTTCTGTTCTTCTTGTTGGTGCCTGCGTTTGGGGCAGTTGCATCCGCTCCAAGTTGCGGAACAGGTGGCGGATACGGCGCATATTGATTGACTTTGAGCCCCTGCAGGTTCCCAAAGGATGGTCACACTTCGGTGTGGCCTTTTTGGTGTACAAGCCTCTGTAGCTCCCGCGAGCAACGAGGAGTAACAAAAGTCGCAAAGCCTGCAAGCGAGCCAACCATATAAAACTGTTTTCGAGGTGGTGCCTGATGAAACCATGCTGGGTATGCAAAAACAATGTCAAACCAGACACAAGTCCCATCAACTGCAAACAATGCCATGGTCGAGTAGTGACACCATTTGACGAACAGGTGTAGAGGCTGGAGCAAAGGGAACGGGAACGTAAGGAACTCGAGGAGCTAATGGGGATACATAACGCAACGTTTGAGCGCCGGCATGGAGCATTAAGACAAAAGAGAACATGACCCACACTTAAACGCGTGGGCCTCCGTATGGTGTTCCATAAATCTCTTCTCGTAACTCAAAAATTGCCTCATAAATAGATCTCGCACAATTCATAAGTCTGTCAGCTTCACATACCAATCGGGTTGCTCGTTCTTCCAAATCGGAAAGACGATCCAATTGTTCTTGTTGCTTATCTGTCATACCCATCACCCTAGTTGAAGATATGAGAAGTGAAGAATGTCCAATTCGGTCACGTCACATGTAAAGGTGATGAGATGCGTTATACGAACCTGAGAGGGCATAACGCGGCTGAGGCCATGAAGTTCATGAGAGACAACAACATCCACTGCGTGGCTAAGTTGGAGCGTGAGCGGGAGCGGTGCAGTAAGAAGGACTCTGAACGTTATCAGCCCCGTTCAAAAAACATTAAGACATAGCCTTTGGGTTCAACCGTATGTATCTCTAATGAGTATATCTGGAGGTGGATACGGTGGCATTGCAAATCAAGATTTTTGATAACGGGGCCAAGAATGTGGAATACATGGAGGAAGCCGTAAATGAATGGCTTTCTGGAATATCTGAGGATCAAATAGTTGATATACGAACATCCGCTTCAGCATTTGGCGATGGTACACCGGAGTCATACGTTGGAGAAACGATGTATGTAACGATTTTATATCGAACAACTGATTGAGGATTTTGTATTATCCCGCTTCAGCGGGTTTTTATTTTGGGGAGGTGACGTTGAAATGGGTAAGTTAACCCCTAAACAGGAGCGATTCGTTCAGGAGTATCTCATCGATTTGAACGCCACACAAGCAGCTGTTCGTGCGGGATACAGTGAACAAACGGCATATCGCACAGGACCATAATTGTGATGCACCTGTGCTCATATCCGCTCATGAATGGCGGTTAAGCATGTGTATATACAGTACAGAAACTGCATAAAAGGAGTGGCGGGAAATCGATGAGAAGAGCAAAAATGAATTCTTTACAAAAAACGTGATCATCAGTCTGATTACGTTCCTGCTATTGGAGGCCTTTCTCCCGAACTCCTTCAAAACAGTTAGACATTTTTACCTAGTTGTCCAGCTACTCGTATTGTTCTTTCTTTCGACCATGCATGAAGGAAAGATTTCACCACAGGCAGGTGCTCATGTAATGATGACGTACATATCATTCGCATATTTGTACATGAGTCCAATCGTTTGATTGTTCCAGCCTGCAGAATTAGCGTTTGTGATTCCATAATATGTTCGTTACTCCCGGATGGCATTGGATAAATATTACTTTTATAAGGAGTTACTTACCCTGAAGAACGCCGCAGGATGCGAAAGGTATTCGGGCGAATGATAAGCTTGGCAACCGGTTATGAACGATGAAACGGGAAGATGGTTCTTGGGAAACGAGCAACAGACTGAACATGCCGTACAACGGCTAACTTCCTACGATGCTCATTTTTTCATCTTGTGCCTGTGGCTCTTCACTTTGCGATTCGGATGAATGTCGTAATAGTCATTATCGCAAGAGGAGGAATCATTAAACTGCAGACCTATCAGCGAAGAAAAAGGTGCCCCTACGAAATGACATCGTGGGGGGCTCATATGTATATCTCGGGGGTTGTTAGACAACCAAACAACAGCAGCACCCTCATTGTAGAAGCGTGGAGGTTGAGACCTTATTCTGAATACGTAACGATTGTGCTAGCGCAAAAAAGTAGCCCGCGTAAAGTGGACTGTCCAATGAAAGTAAGGAGAGTGAAGTGGCGGGTCGATGGTGAACGCCCATGCGTTGACGTCTACAGTATATGACGTGGTTAGCGCAAAGTCCGTCGATTGGTGGAGGCATAAAAAAAACGACCACGGGAATGTGATCGCTAATTGGAGTATAAATGTAGGTGGCATTATCAGCACGACTAGCTAACCCATTTGCACTCATCTGGTTGTTTATCGAAAAGGTAAACTTAGATGATGCATCTAGTTAACATTCCGAATGTAAAAAGTCTATAATTCAGAAAAAGGTGGTGGTATTTACGACAACAAAAGAGTTTTATTGCACTCACTGTAAAACAATACATCAAACAACCAGCAGCAGTACTGTATTCAAGACTGGGTTCAGGCGTGTAGATGGGAAAGACGTTCCACTCGGAATTTGTAAGCAGTCCAAAAGGAACGAATCACCAGACGCTTGTTCTTACTGTAACGTGAACGATACACCTTGAAACATTTGGTTTGAATACGATTAATCAGGACGTCCAGGCGTTGGCTTGCGGCAATAACATAGGGATGTGTAAGGCTGCCTCGGTCTTCTGCAATTTTTATCATTTGACTTCGAAGTTCTTCCACAGCACTATACTTCAGGTTAGTTATCATAATGTTATTCGATTCCACCTAACGAACCCCTAAATTTCAACACCGAATTACAATACCACGGGAGAAGTGTCGAAGGTTGTCTAAGACGGTCATCCTTAATTTGTTCATAAATTCAGCTAATACATCACATAAACATTAAAAAAACACATTGCATATTCTGGTTTTAACTCCTGATACAAGTAACCGTTTCAGTGACGGACAACAAAAGGACGACCACATCAACACGGATGTGATCGCCTGCTCGTGACACGTGCTGTATCAGCTTGTCCATTTATTGTATCGTTTATACTCATAGCGATAATATTTATTCGACGTCTGGAACCACGTTGTTGTGGAACCAGCTTAAAGAGCGTGTCCGAAAAGCCCGCAATTTTGAGTAAATAGCAAAACGCACCGATCCGCAAAACTGGTAAAATTGAAGGTATCCAGCCGTCAAATTTTCCAGTTCTGGAGGTGCGTTTTTCCATAGATTTGCAGTTAGACCTGCTTCCATACGCCTATTATAACACGCTTGGCTTCGACCCCGAACTCGTTGATTACGTAGATCACATTGACGACTCATTCCTGGACCTGCTCGTCGGACCCCTGTACGACAAGAGAGGACGCAGACCCGCATCTCCAATCGCCTATTTCCGGATGCACTATCTGTATTTCACTAGGCCGGAGATTACCTCATTCCGTCAATTGTGCAAACAGTTGCGAGACCCAAAGAACCAGGCGTGGCGCAGCTTCATCGGTGTACCCAATCCAGCAAAGGTTCCGTCACACCAGAGCCTGAGTGACTTCCGTAACAAAGTAGGGCCGGACGTATTCGAACAAATTCGTGACGAGTTTATACGTCAATCCATTCACATGGAGGGATTCATCCAGGACACCCTCGCCGCTATTGACTCTCGTCCGATTTACGCCAATGTCAACGGATACAAGAAAAAACGCTGCGATTGTGAGGTTAAGTCAGTTTGCACATGTGAAAAAACGTTTTCTGACCCGGACGCCACCTATGGGGCACAGCGCAGCAAGGTGAACCAGAACCGTTTCTTCGTTGGTTACCGGAAGCACTCGATTGCAGTAAGAACATCTCAAGGACCTGTGGCCTTGTTGTCTATCCTTAAGCCTGCGAATGTGGGCGACATTCGAGTGATGCTTCCACTGATAGAGAAACTCCGGCAGATTAACGAAATGCGCACTCAGTATCTCGTTGCCGACATGGGTTACATAGATGCGGATGACCAGAAGGAGGCATACCACAAACACAGTATGGCTGTGGTTACAGGGTTTCGCAGTGGTATGGTGATGCCAGAGGAATGTAATGAACATGGGCAACCTGAGTGCGAACAAGGCGAACGACTGATTTGGGATGGCTTTGACTGGAAAACGGCCACTTCCTGGTTTCGTGGGGACTCAGAGAAATGCCAGTCATGCCCGCTATCCGGGGTATGCAGCAGGCAATTCGAATTTTCCTTTGACGACAAACCGATTGCATACGGCCCGGTGCCACAAGGCACCATGCTGCATGCCCAGATGCTTGATTTCAGAAGGCAGATTGAGCTGTCCTTTGCGCAAGAGTCCAATGAGTTGACAACAGTTATGAAACACAAGAAGGTGCCTGTACGAACAAACAAACGAGTACAGTCCTTCTTCACCATGCAGGATATATTCCAGCTCATGCAGGCGAGGATAGGTCACATTCGAGAGACCATGCTGCCTGATGACCACATAGAGCGAATTACACAAATGTATACAGTCCAGGCCGAGCAATTGAAACTCGATATCGCTGCATAGGCAAGCAGAACCTGGAAAATAAACAAAAGCCAATGTTACTGACAAGGGGTTCGTGCGCCCATTTTCAAGGGTGAGCAGGCAATGTGTTCCCATACGGAGGCATTCACCAAATTACCAAGTAAACTTATCCCATATCAGGAAGCCTGTATTCATGTATTTGGCTAGACATTTACTCGAATCGGATGCTTTTCGGACAACCTCTTAAAGCCTCCTCAGCACTAAATCCGCCCATTTCCTCAAACGCAAATGCAAAATCATCGAGACAGATAAACATAAAATACGATACCTCAAATGGCCTGAGATATCGCATAACTAAAAGGTTCTTATATGGTGCCGAGAACCGGACTCGAACCGGTACGGGGTTTCCCCCGGCAGATTTTAAGTCGGTAGTGCGGGTATCTAACCCAGTAAAACCGGTAAAAGGGCGTTAAAGCAATGCCTGTCCTGACGCGGTTTTTCGATTTCCTCAATCAATCCCGAACAATCCGAGAAAATGCGGTTGATTTGCAAATTGATTTGCAGTCTCATTTCTGCGTTTTCCGAACCGCTTCACCAAATGTATCAGCAGCACGCTTTTGTAACCCAGGGAGCACATGAGAGTAGAGGTCGGCTGTGATGCTGATGGTGGAGTGTCCGAGGCGTTCCGAAACAACTTTGAGATGCACGTCTTGTTCGAGGAGAATGGATGCATGAGTGTGCCGCAGATCATGGAATCGGATATGCGGTAAGTCAGTGCGTTTCAGCGAACGATACCAGGCATCCGCAAACGTCCTCTGGTGCATTGGTCTCCCATCAATACGGGCGATAACCAAATCGTTATCTTCGTATGCTAACCCCATCTGAAGTTTCTCGGCGATTTGTTTCCGGCGGTGATTCGTAAGTGTCTTTCCTAAATCCTCGAACATCGCAACTGAACGACGGCTCTTTTCGGTCTTTGGATCTTGGAATATGGGAATCCCGTTGACCCACGATAATGTCCTTTGGATGCGGATGAAACCACGGTCAAAATCGATATCACTCCACTTTAACGCAAGTATCTCACCCTGCCTCATTCCAGTCATGATGGCTATGTAAAACCCAATCCAACATCTGTCTTCATGAGGACGGTTTATCTGTAGGAAGTTTAAAGCCTGATCCAACGTCCAGATTGTCGTGTGTCTGCGTTCGACTTTTGGGGGTTCAACCGCCTCGGCGACGTTTCGACTAAGGATGCCCCATTTAACTGCCCTATCTAGGGCGTCATGAAGTATGACATGAGTTAACTGGATAGTTCGATTGCTGACTGATTTCTCGCCTGTTCGCATGGATGTATAGAGATTCTGCAAGTGGCGAGGTGTGATTTTGCTCAGTTTCAGATTCCCTAGTTTCGGGATGATATAGGAGTTCACTGGCCATCTGTATGATCGCATCGTATTTGGCCGTACCTGTGTGGCCTTATCTTCAAGCCATCGATTTATAAAAGATTCGAGCGCCTCATCATCAGCGACTCCAAACCCGATGTCACCGACTTCTTGGAGTTTCTTTGGGAGATCTCGTTCCGCTTCTTTCTTGGTTTCGTATCCGCTGAACCATTTGTATTTACGCTTTCCTGCGTCATCGATACCGATGAAGACGACTATGGCCCACTTCTTTCCGCGTTTTCGTACGTGACCGCGCATACTAACACCCCCATTCGAATGCTTCTTCTTCGACTTCCATGAATTCAACAAAGTCGGCTTTAATGATGCCGTCGAGGATGCCGAGAACTATGAAATCATTCCGATGTCGTTGCTCTCGGACCACGTCGCGCGCCGTGCGTAGGAATGGCTCGCGCATCTGAATGCCTTCGAGGATCCGAAGTGTCATGTCGTTGCCGAATGCAACGCAAACGACTTGGAGCTCATCATTTGGCCATCCCTGTTCTCGGAACACAGCATAGTCGCCGGTTCTTAGACCAGCGGTGTCTAAACCGTCATCAACGATTTCAACCGCGAATCGTTTATAGGGTGCATAGGATTTCACGGCCAGCTGCGGCGGATTACTGACAGCATCGACATATGTGACATTTAAGCTTGGAATCGCTCCATAAACACTAACTGGATAAGAACTCATGTTAATCATCTCCTTAGTCAACGTGTCTGCGGCGTCCTACGACTTGACCGTTCTTGAACATGAGTCGCGTGTGCCCAATCCAAATCGAGTTGTCAAAGTCACGACCAAATTGAGGCGTGTGTTCGTACCAAAGAAGTTGTTTGTATTTGGCGATTCTTGCTTTACCCATGGCCGGAGTGAGGTGGAATACCTCTGACAGTGCGATCGCAGCCAACCTCTCATCGTTCGGCATCGACTCGGATTCGAATAATTGCTTGACCATATACATCGGGGCCAACAGTTCCGCAGCCAAAATGTTGGCTTGTCGCTCCTGTAACTCTATAAACAATTTCGGTAGATGCAGTTGAGAACCACAATGCAAAATGATATGTGCGATCTCGTGAGCGAGTTCATCGCGTTGCTCTACTGGTGATAAACGACTATCCACTTGAGCGATACGTGTTTTCATGAACGCCTTGCTGCCGACCGGGCAATACCTTATCTCAACGCCGATGGCCGACGCTATGTATTCGAAGTCGATTTGGACCGGGGTGTAAATGCCCAAGTCTTGATACAACGCTCGGGTGAATTTCTGTACGTCTGTCACTGCAGTTGATGTCTCTAACATGTTACTTCCCCCATGTATGCAAACATATGTTCGGTTTAAGGGTTTAAATGAAGGCGGCAACGTTTTTTCGCTACCGCCGAAGGTTATTTCTTTCGTCCACGCATAAGCATCTTTACTGTTTCGATGAGCTCGCGTTTTTTCTCTTCTGGGTCCTTCAGAAAGTCCTTAAAAGCAACCTCTTCTTTGAGTTCGTTCAGGAACTCGACTTCCTCAGGTGTGAGGTCGCTGATGTCGGCCCCTAAGTCTGGATCGATAATTGGGTGACGTAAGTCGGTTCGACCGAACAGATAATCAGTTGACGTGTTAAACAAATCAGCAATCGCAATTAACGTGTCATCACGCGGGATTTTCCCTTTCGTTTCATATCCCGCAATGGTCGCTCTCGATACTCCGAGCTTGTCCGCGAGGTCTTCTTGAGTCCAACCTCGGCTTTCTCGGAGTTTTTTAAGTCGGTCCGCGAACGACATTCTTAACACCGCCTGTCATTGGAACCATTGTAACAGAATGTTCCCTTCGGGAACGTGTCTTTTAGGAACAATATTGTGTTGACAAAGTGTCTTAAGGGCACATATAATGTGTTTGAAGTTCCGAAAGGGCACATAAGCGAGGTGAGCACATGAGTGGTACCAGGCGTTCAAAGCTTCAGAATCGCCGTGAGGAACTGGGACTTTCTCAGAAGAACGTGGCTGAGAGAGCTAGAATTTCAAGAGCGTACTACACGAACATTGAACGTGGCGTAAAGGATCCGTCCTTGAAGGTGGCGCAACGCATCTCAAACGCTTTGAACAGTGACATGTCTTTGTTTGAGAGTGATGTGTCTAAAGGGAACAAAAAGGTGCATGTAGTAAGCAACACGTGTGCCACAGCCTAAGGAGGTGCTCGATGGACGAGCAACGTGTTCGAGAGATCGTGAGGGAAGAATTAGGATTTGCCAGAACAGCGGCTCAGTTTGACAAGATGATTTCTGTCACAGGAGCCGCTGGACTGGAACTAGCGGAAAAAATTATCGATGCTGCAAGTCAGACTGAAGCTGAGCGAATCGCGATTCGATCATATCTGCTACAGCCTTCAGCATCGCCCGGTACTCAACATAGTTGAACGCAGAGACTTGGTCGTAATTGATGACAGGAGCTTTTGTAACCATCTCAGTGGCGATTTCGGCGTTAAGTTTCTGGCACTCCGCTTCGAAACTTTTCCACCCGACATCAACTAGGTCTTCTTTAGTCAATTTTATTCATCTCCTTTTGTGGGTGATGGGTCGCACCAAACAATTTCCACATTCAGGAGAGTGAATCCTTCGAACTGTAGCGCTTATCAAATTGTCAAGGAACGGGGTGTATAGGATGAACCAATTTAATGTGGTTCAAAGAAATGGTCGGTTCGTGGCTGATAGTCGCGAGGTGGCGCGAATGACCGAACGTCGTCATGACAATCTTGTCAGAGATATCGATGGATATGTCGCTATCTTGAGTCATTCCTCAAATTTGAGGGTTGATGAATTCTTTATCGAAAGCACCTACACAGCAGGAACCGGAAGAGAATACCGGCACTACTACCTCACACGCAAAGGCTGCGACATGGTAGCTAACAAGATGACTGGTGAAAAAGGCGTGTTATTCACAGCCGCTTATGTGACCAAGTTCGAAGAGATGGAACGGGCGCAGGGTGCCGGGCATGCACTTCCTCAAAACTACAAAGAAGCATTGATCGCTCTTGTCGCCCAGGTTGAAGAGAACGAAAAGCTTCAGTCGGAAAATGCTTCGCTTGGACAACGAATCGAAGCAGACAAGCCAAAGGTACTGTTTGCAGAAGCCGTTAGCGTGAGTCAGACAAGCATTCTGGTTAGAGAACTCGCAGTCATCCTTCGCCAGAACGGCGTGGACATTGGTGAGAAGAGGCTATTCGAGCAATTGAGAGACAGAGGGTATCTCATTAAGCGTTTCGGGATGGACCGCAACATGCCGACTCAGCGTTCCATGGATCTGGGCCTATTCGAAGTAAAAGAGACGCCAATCATTCATTCTGACAATCGCGTTACGGTCAGTAAAACTCCAAAGGTAACGGGTCGAGGTCAGATTTACTTCATCAATCTGTTCAAACGTGAGTTGGCTTCACGGGAAGTGGTCACTCAGTGAACCTTGCAACTGAGTTCCATCCAGCACCGCTCCCTAAGTTCAAGGGGAAGAAGTCGACGTACACTCCCGCACTCAGAGGACGCATCAAACAGCGCGATCAGTGTTGCCAGTCCTGCGGTGCGCCCGGCAATGAAGTCCACCACGTGATTCCGAGAGGTCGGTTCTATCGCAAGTGGTACACGTTCGACGATGTGAATGACGAGCGGAACCTGATGTACATCTGCTGGCCGTGTCACCACAAAGCGACGACCAGCAACGCGGAGTTGGAACGACTCATTGAGTTGCAGGAAACACGATTTGGGCCACTCAGGCGGCAATTCGGAGGTGAATAAGTTGGACATTACGGACTACCCATTGACGCTTACAGCTACGCATGTTGCTGAAATCTTCGGGGTCAGTAAGCCGAAAGCCTACGACATCATTCGTCGAAAAGATTTCCCCTCCTTGAAGGATGGAAATCGAGTGTTGATTCCACGAGATGCCTTCTGGTCCTGGTACAACTCGGTTGCGCTGAAAAAGGATGCTGTTGGTGTTTAACAGGTTCGGCGGTGATCGAAAGTTCAACACGAACGTCGTCGTAACGGTCGACAAGCTCATTCGTAAGGTCGTCCATGAGGCATTGAATCAGCTGGAGTGTCTTTTCAACTTTCGGTGTCACATGCATCGCTCCTAGAGAAGGATCTGGGGAAGTGAAGCGGAGACCGCAGCCTGTTGTGGATAGCAGGCCCGGATGAGGATATCCGTTGCGGCAGTTATGTAAGGGAGGCGAAACAGGGTGTTACGGAGAGAAACGCTTGCGATGTCCGTTCGCGTGGTAAGAACAGCGAAGCGGCTTACGCAGGAGGATGTGGCACAGGAAAACTTGATAGACCGATCAGTGGTGAGCAACCTCGAATCCGGCAAGTTACATAAACCGGAGTTGGTCTTTCACATTATCGACCGGGCGGGAGGTGTCCAGATGCTAGACCGTTTGATGGAGCAAATCAAAGCCATTCGAGAATGGTTCGTTGTCCACCAAGAGAGCCAACTGCTTTACATCTGAATCATACAACGGATGAGCTTCACAAAACGTGCGGATTTTACACAAATTGTGATTTTGGGGAACTAGGTACAGTGAGACATATAGAGCGGGACATAAAAAAGCCTACGCCAACAACGGACGTAGGTACACAAGAAAAACAATTCTTATCTTCAAGCTTACCAAAACGAAAGGCGGTGCGGTAGATGCAAGAAATTCGTGAATGCCCAATGTGCAACTACGAGTTTCTAGAACTCCATCGGGTCCATATAGACGACACGGTCCTGGGTGAGATTGATGTTTGCGAAGACTGCCGAGAAGCCTATTTTGTCCAATGTCCATCGTGTGAAGAGTGGGATAAGCCAGAAACGCGCCATGGTGAGCTTTGCGACTTCTGCGCTGAACAAGCGGCTAAGAGGAGGAAGTTGGCGGTATGAAAGTTTGTCGAGTATGCGGCGAGGATGTTGATGAAACCGAACCACATCAACTGGATTTTGTAAGCGGATGGATGTATCACGTCGATTGTTTGTTGCCTGAATCTGAAAAGCGGAGGGATGAAGAGTGAGTTTAGCAGAGTCGGAAGTTCAAATTGAGAGCTACATGAAACGTCCTCAGCCGAAGGCCACAACAACCGAGATGATGGTATCTCGACAAGCTCAAGAGGTTCAGGCCGCAATGGTCATCGCGAAACGTTTTCCACGAGATCAGTACCAAGCCTTCAACAGAATTATGGAGGCTTGCGAACGGCGGAAACTGGCCGAGGAATCGACGTACGAGTATTCACGCGGGAGTAGCAAAGTATCCGGACCATCTATCCGCTTGGCTGAAGTCCTTGCTCAGTGCTGGGGGAACGTGGATTACGGAATCATGGAGCTCGACCAAAAGAACGGTGAATCACAGGTTATGGCGTACGCCTGGGACTTGGAAACCAATACACGTCAGACGAAGATCTTCACCGTTAAACATGAGCGACACACCAAGAAGGGCGTCACAAAACTTACGGATCCCCGTGATATTTACGAAACGGTCGCTAATCAGGGAGCGCGTCGCGTTCGGGCGTGCATCTTGGGAATCATCCCCGGTGACATTGTCGACAAGGCGATGGAGAAGTGTGAAAAGACATTGATGAGCGGCCACTCAGAGCCTTTGAAAGACCGCCTAATGAAGGCTTTGAACATGTTCAAGACAGATTACGGAGTTTCCAAAGACCTCGTTGAGGACTACTTCGGATACAACATCGACGCCTTTACAGAACGTGATTACGTCAGGCTCGGCGGCATTTTCAAAGCTCTTCGCGATGGAATGGCCAAGATTGAGGATTACTTCGACGTTCGTTCAACTGCACCAACAGTATCTAAGACGGAGGATGCGTTTAAAGCGGCGTTAGAAGGTGGTGATTCTCCGGATGCTGGAACTGAACAACCAAAATTACCACTCGACTGAAGCCAATCGTGAGTACATGAGCAACAGTCAGTACAAGGACTTCGTCACCTGTGAGGCTGCTGCCATGGCGAAACTTAATGGCTTGTGGAAAGAGGAACCTTCGGATGCGCTATTGATGGGAACGTACGTGCATGCGGCTCTCGAGGGCACATTGGAGGAGTTCAAGCAATCGTGTCCCGAGTTGTTTACCCAAAAGGGCGAATTACGGTCCCAGTTCAAACTCGCCGAGCGGATGTATCAAACCATCTCAAATGACCGGATGTGCATGTTCGTTCTGGACGGTCAGAAAGAAGTCATTATGACGGCAGAGTTCGCCGGGTGCCTTTGGAAGGTAAAGCTCGACAGCTATAACCGCGAGGGTGGGCGTTTCGCAGACGTTAAGACAGTGAAGTCCATTCGGGATAAGTACTGGGACAAGCAATATGGCTACGTCTCTTTCGTCGAGGCCTTCGGATACCTGCGTCAGGTCGCGTTGTACGCGGAGATCGAGAGCCGATGGTCTGGTAGCGGTGAGTGGTTAGAACCGCTTATCGTAGCGGTCTCAAAAGAGGATCCGCCGGATAAACAAATCATCAACGTAGACGTCAGTCGGATGTCGATGGAACTCGAGGAAATCGAAAAGAACATGCCTCGGATATTGGCTGTAAAGAGCGGACTGGAGGAACCGACGCGATGCGAAACGTGCAAGTATTGCCGCGAAACGAAGCAACTGAGACACGTTTTACACTACACCGAGCTCCTAGCGTAAGCACGCCCCGGAGCCGTTCTAAGCCAGTGTCGCTCATTGTGTTCCTGATGGCTGGTGCGCTCTTAATGGGCGCCCTGGTCTACGGAGTGAACAAAGGCAACGTCCCGGCAGACACCCAGACGGTTATATACACGGTCCAGAACGGGGATACGGTGTGGAGCGTTGTAGGTCGGTTTGATACTCGGGATGACCTGAACAAGGCCCGGGATTGGGTGATTGAGCAAAACCATTTAACCGGTGAATTGCATCCGGGTGAACGCATTAAGGTGCCAGTAGGGAGGTAGGGATGTGACAAATGGATGCTCCATACTTTCCGTTCTATCCGGCTGATTGGCTATCAGATCCCAATGTTCAGTTTCTCTCTTTGGAAGAGGCGGGAGCCTACATCACCCTTTTGGCCTATATGTGGAGGGATGGAAAGGACTGCGCTCTACCTGACGATGACAAGTATGTCGCACGTTTGTTGCACGTCTCGACGAGAAAATGGGCAAAACTTCGCGAGATTTTGCTCGACGGTGAACACGCAGTGCTTACAAAAACATCCGACGGTTTGATTCGGAATAAGCGCTTAGACAAGGAGTTCACGAAGATGGTGGACAGGTCAGAAAAGCGCACTGCTGCAGCAATTATGAGGTGGCAGAAAGAAAAATCAAAGGATGCAAAAGCAGTGCAATTGCATCCCGTGAGCAATGCAAATGCATCTGATTTGCATCTGCAAAACGATGCTATATCAGATTCAGATCCATATTCAGATCCAAATAAAGATCTAGAGAGAGATAGGATACGCGCCCAACAAGAACTTGTACAAGCCTATGAGCAAATTTGCGGGCCTATGCGTCGAGACGAAAAAAATATCCGTTTGCTCTTGGAATACCTGGATGAAGGTGTACATGCAGACTTAGTCATCCACGCCTTAAAAAAATCGAGCAACGCAGATTATCCAGCGAAATACGCAGACAGCATTGTGCGCGGGTACCTAGCCAAAGACATCAAAACGCTCGAGCAGGCCATTGAGCACGAAGGAGTGAGCATCCGTTATGAATCACGTAGCCGAGGGACTAAGACGACTGTCAGAACTGGCTCAGAACCGTCCATCACGGGAACAGGGCACATCATCGGTCGTATCCCTCCAAGACAAGAGCAAGTGCGCTGAATGTGGGGATACCGGATGGGTTGCAGTGCTGGACGACGGAGCGACAATGCCTATCTCTAGCGTGTCTCCCGGCGAAGTCTTTTCCGCAAGAGAGTGCATCTGCTCGGAAAAACGCAGGGCACTCCGCGTGCTTAGGTCATCGCGCATCACTGAAGAGTTTCAACGCCTGGGATTCCGCAACTTCAGTATCGCTGGGCGTCCGCAGGCAGTCCGAATCGCTTATGAGGTGGCCAAGGAGTACAACGATAAGTTCGCTGAGTTGGTTGATGACCGGTGCAATTCCATCGCGCTGCTTGGGCGCCCTGGATGCGGAAAGACACACTTGCTGATGGCGGTCTGCAACAACCTGATGCGAAAAGGGATCGAGGTTCTCTACTTCCCGTGGGTCGAGGGTATGAACGAGTTGCGGGATGACATGGACGACCTAGAACGGCGTGTAGGCGTTCTGCGGAAGGTCGAGGTGCTGTACATCGATGACCTCTTCAAGGGACGTAAGGAGCCTACACCGTTTGCCTTAGAACAGCTTTTCGGGATTATCAACTATCGCTATCTGAATCACAAGCCAATCTTGGTGAGCAGTGAGAAGACGGTCGATCAACTGTGTGAGATCGACGAAGGCGTTGGGTCCCGGATATACGAAATGGCACGTAACTACACGGTTCTGATGAGTTTGACGCCGGAGGAAAAAGCGTCCGGCATGCAATTGAATTATCGCTTGAGGTGAAAAGGTTTGAGCATCACAGAAACGCCGCCCAGCGCGCGTGAGGTTGCAGGAGACATCTTGAGATACATGACCATCAAGGGAGTGCCTATTGAGACGATTCAGCAGGCGTTCGAGCTGGTGAAGAGTGAGTTTGAGGAGGGTGAATAGTGATTCATTTGATCGGATATAAGGATTTTCCTGATGTTGAGTCTCTACGAGTGACCTTTGGCCACGGAACCGTGGCGGTTGGGACATGCCTACTGAACGGTGACGTATGTGTTGGTTTTCATACCATCGAAAAGCACGAAGTTGGTGAATCTCTGCCGAATGACGAGAAGACTCCTCCACCAACCATCCTGTTCAAATTCGATAACGTCGAAGGTCTTGATGTTCTACAAAAAGCGATTAACATCGCCCGTGATTTGTTGGCTGATAAACAAGTGGAGGATTCACAATGACCCCACCACCAGAAGTCATCCAATGGCTCACAGCCAACAACATGAGGGCTATATCTACTTAAGAGTACCTGGAGTTGTTGAGCGAGAACGTGACGACGAAGAAGCAGATTGAGTAAGTCAAAGAGTATTGCGAGGCGTTGGTGCAATGAGTGCGACTAACCGGGCGAACCACAAGCGGAATGCATATGACTCGTATCCGACGCCAACGTGGTGTACTGAGGCCATCGCCAAGGAAATTGTGTGGACAAGCGATAGCCGGGTGTTGGAGCCGTGCTGCGGCGATGGAGCCATATGGAGAGTCATCGAGCATGTGCAGTGGGTGTCGCATATCGACTGGTGCGAAATACAGCGAGGTCGAGATTTCTTCGAACATGAATTTTTCGGAGAGCGCTTCGACTTCATCATCACGAACCCGCCGTTCTCGCTCGCACAAGAATTCGTCGAGAAGTCACTGACACTAGCCAATTGCGTGATTATGCTGCTTCGGCTGAACTTCCTTGCCTCCAAGAGTCGGAAAGAGTTTTGGGAGAAACACCCGCCGACAGCGATACATGTGCTGACGAAACGGCCAAGTTTTACAGGGAACGGAACGGACGCAACGGACTATGCCTGGTTCGTTTGGGATACGACGGGACGGCAGAAACACGGAATATTTTGGATATGACGCTAAGTGTATAAGAGAGGGTGACATGGATGAGTGATTACTGGATGGTACGCCGTCAGCCCCACCTACGCTGACGGCACTGGCAGCCACAATCGCTGCCCTTCCCAAGACACGTTGACTAGTATATCCAGTCTCGGGTGCAAAGTATGTCGAAGCACTGGGTCTGAAGATTAGGAGTTTGAAGGGGGTGATGCTGTGGCTGAATAACTGGGACGTGGTTGGAACGACAGCTCGGCTGCGAACCGAATTTTGAACTGCCGTTCCCACGGCGTGTGAGATCATAATCCGGTTTCCAATGAATTGGTACGGACAAGTGCCTAGTCACTATACAGCTCTGATGGGGCCGAAGTCATCACGTCTGAGTGGGAGTGAGTGTAGGGGCCGGCCCCACAGGAGTGATACAAGATACTCAAATTGTAACGGGATGGATAGGTACGAACACCGGACAAGATAAGTGGGGAGGGTGACCGAGTGGCTAATAGTACACGATTAGTGCTTCCCTTACCACCTAGCGTCAATCATGCCTATCGGAATTTCACTAAGTGTGGGCGGCGCATGCGGGTACCGACGCCGAAGGCGCTGGCCTTCAAGAAAGAGGCTGCGTGGGAAGCAAAGGCGTGGATGATGGCACGGCGTCAGCAGATGGTGCCGAACGGAACGAAGGTTGCGCTGAAGGTTTGGTACTTCTGGGGCGACAGACGCAGGCATGACCAGGACAACCCGCTGAAACTGCTCCAGGACGCGCTCACAGGCGTTGTATGGGAAGACGACCGCTGGGTACTGCCGCAGGTGATGGACTTTGATGTGGACAAGCAGAACCCGAGGTTGGAGATAGAGATTGAAGTGTTGGGATAAAGAACACCGCCACAGCATGGACGACTGGGCGGTGCCTATCGGTGAGCGGACGGTGAGGCCGCCGAAAGTAACTTCACCGATTGTTCCACAGAGTATTCATGACCACTCATGGTAACGCCGGATGGGATAAAAAATACCGCCACAGTATTCTACCGGGCGGTCATTCAAGGGTTTACAGAGCTAAGGAGTTAGCAACGTGTCTATTATCACCGAACGAGATGAGATTCAAACACACGAAGAGTAATCCACAGGATATTCACAACCTTCTGTGTATAAGTGGGGGTGAGCGTATGCAACAACAGGGTGAAAAATTAGAGCAGCAGTCTTTTGAACTCGAGGCCGAGTACTTCAGCGACAGAGAGCGATTCTTGATTGAACGACTTCGAGAGTTCCGTACCATAGACGTGGAGATTGCCATACAAGAGCGTAAGATGCGTGGGATTGGTTTAATTCATGAGCCGCGCATCACTCCTAAGGGGCCAGAAGAGGATTATCTAGCGTATCTGCAGCATCTGCCTAGTGAACTGACTGAACATCAACAAGAGACGAAAGCCATCATCGAGCGACATGTGAGACCTGAGGAATTCCGTTACATGTACGCATCCCGGGCGCGCGTAGCGAAACGTTTAAATAATGCCAATACGGACGACCTGATAGAACGTGCGCAACTGAGAAGCATTGGGCGAAAACTGTATCGAGGCGATGAGGACCATATCGAACTGACGGATACAGAGCGCGTCGCCGACCTAAGGTTGGCTGAACGTGCCGAGGCAGAGCAGGTGTATGAGATGCTGAAGGAGCGCAAGGAAATCATCTCATTTGCTCTCGAGGAGATGAAACGCTGGTATCACGAGTGGTACTTGATTCTCTGGCACAAATACGTCATAGACCAGCATTGGAAAGAGGTATGCAGGATCGCGGCGCGGAACGGCGTAGCGTTGACGGATGAGGAATACCGATTAGCGCGGAAGAAGGCGTTACATCAGTTTGACAAGTGGGCAGTCGGCTTATGCTGATTGCTTTTTCTATGGGGTGATTGATGATTATGGTTGAAAAGGTGTGCATGTCCTATGTTGTTAATTTTTGATACAAATCCGTGATATTTCATCTTCTTCCAACGTACATTACTGTGCAATGCAAAATTATCTGTAAGGGTGTGTACGGATGGAGCAAGTTGTAGAGAGTAATTTGGTAACAGGAAGACTTAACGTAGCAAATATCTTTCAGGGCTATAATACATTTAGTGACTCGGGATGTTTGAGTGCTCTTCACGGACAATATGATGATATCGGAGCGGTTCTGACTACACAATATCGGGTCGTCACAGACTTTGAATCATTTACAAGAGCTATCAATCTGTCGGCATCTGCGTCCGTGTCGTATTTGGGTTATAGCGTTAGTGATAAGGCTTCGTTTGCGCAGAGCCTGTCCTTGACGACATATAGCATTACTGTTATCGCCTATGGTCATAAGGTTAGTGAAAATCGTGTCGCAAGAGATGTTAAATGGCGCGAAGGAGTCGAAATTCCGACACCGACTACTCTAAACGCGTTTTATCAACAATATGGAGACTCATTTGTGAGTCAAATAAAAAGAGGCGCCGAGTATATCGGGGTATATGTGTTTTATGCTCAGTCAAGAGAAGAGCAACAAAGTATTCAAAACACTCTCGCGGCTAAAGGTATTTATGACGGTGTAACACTTAGTGCTAGTCTGCAATCTGGACTTTCTGAGGTTCAACAGTCGGTTCAGACGCGACAGCGTTTTGCTCAAGTGCTATATGGCTTCAAGAGTTTAAAACTACCTTCCCCAGACAACATTGCCTCATTCCTTGATGGCGAGTTTGCCACTAGAGAACCGGATGCTCCGACAGTTATTTCCTATGCGACAAGCGGATACGAAACTGCTCTTAACACTGAAGTGTTTAAACCTATTGAGCGCACACGGAGATTGTTTGATGGACAGTTTACAAGCGTAACATTAGCTCAAGTAATTGCCAAAATGGCATATCTAAAAAATCAAGTAGAGTATATTGGGCGGGTGTACGATACGTATGGATGGAATAACGAAAATGATTCAACGTACGTTAACAATGCGAAAATAATTGAATCGGATTGGTCGGAGCTATCATCGTTAATCACCAAGATTTATGACGACCCATCTCAACAATACGAAATTCCTGACCTGCAGAGCTTAAAGTTTGGCGTGCCAGAACTTAACTTTCGTATAAATGCGAACGAACCATATTGGGGAGGCTCAGGCGGCGACGCATTCCAAGACGTTACTTACAAGTCTGTTCTTAATCAGACAAGAATTGCACGTATTGTCATACGTGGGGGTGCTTACGTAGATCGATTAGAAGTGACTTACGTAGATGGAAACGGGAAGGAAACTACTTGGTGGCATGGGGGAGAGGGGGGGAAAGCCAGCCAGCCCTTTAACCTGCAACCGCGTGAACGTCTCACGACTATTTCAGGTACTGCCGGTAAGTATGTAAACCAGCTTCAGTTTAAAACAAATTATGAACAACCATTCGTGTGGCCTCCATCGCCAGATGGGGCGAAAGTGTTCCCGGTTCTGTCGTTGAACAAGAACCAAGTCATTCTAGGGTTCCAAGGTAGATCAGGGGGTTACTTGGACCAACTACAGCCCGTGATCTGTACTTTCTCACCTGCTGTATGGTTAGAAAGTCAACAGTAATCCAACAGTGAACTACCAATAGTTCAACAGTTCGTGATCAAGATTCCCGTGTATTATGGTAGTAGGCCCCATTGAGAAGACGCTTGCTAATGCAGGCGTCTTTTTGTATGCCTTGTAGTAAATCTCCAGTCCACCGAAAGGGGTGAACTTTTCGGTGGTGTGCAAACTATCACGCCGGATTCGCGGCCGGCGTTGGTGTTTCGATGAAGAAGCCTAGTCTGCTTGGTGGCGCAGACCCTCGATCAGACCATCTGATCGGAGGACACAATCGTAGCGTTTACGGCGTAACAGACCATCGAAGCACCCACGCTGGTGATGAACCAGCAAATGCGCGTCCTCTTAGAGAATTGGCTTCGCACGTTGTGCCTTACAGCGTGCACCATATACATACCTTTTGCAACTAATTGCTACTTGCCCACTCCTTTCTGACGGTGTTGAGTAACATAAAGCATCTTCTCGCGAGGAGGTGCTTAAATGGACGGTTGCTTTGGTGGATACACACGTTGGGCAGTGGTGTTTCTAATCATCTTCGTTCTGTTCTTCTTGCTTGTACCGGCATTCGGCGGCGGATATGCTGGCGGAGGAGCAGTAGCTGGCGGAGCGTACTGAGTTCAAATTTATAAGGTATAGCTCCTAGGTCACACTTCGGTGTGGCCTTTTTGGTTATGAGCATGCGTTTGCCCGCGAGGGGCCGAGCAATAACACTAAGCTGAAGAGTTCCAACCAAGTAAAACATAAAATTGTTTTAGGGTGGTGTTCACTAATTGAAACCATGCTGGGTGTGTAAGAACAATGTCAAACCGGATACACGTCCAATCAACTGCAAACAATGCCATGGTCGAGTAGTGACACCATCTGACGAACAGGTGAAGAAGATGGAGAAGCGAGAGAGGAAACGAAAGGAAATTGAACGCATGATGAGCTCTAAGGATACATACGAGCGCAGGCGTGGGGCGGTTAGGCAGAAACGAAGAGGCTCTGACTGAACACGAAAGCCCGCATTTCAAGAACGCGGGCCGTAGGGTGTTCCGTATATTTGTGCTCGAAGTTCATAAATGGCGGCGTAGAGACATCTAATCGAGTGTTTCAAACGGTCTGCTTCAAGCTGCAATCGTTCAGCTTCTCTTTCTAGGCGGAGTGCTTCTTCTTCAAGAATTTTAGATTCAGTCTCGAGACTCAACAGACGGGTCAAGTGCGCTTGCCTCTCGTTAGACATTACCATCACCCCTCCCGTTCAAAGGTATGAAGGCTCCGGAATGTCCTATTCAAAGCATAGAGTAACTCATGTCACATCCAAGGTGATGTATATGCGTTGCACCAATTTAACGGGACAGAGTGCTCGAGATGCTATGACGTTTATGAGGGAAAATAACATACAGTGCGCGGCTAAGCTGGAGCGAGAGTTGGAGAGGGGCGTTGAATTGCATGAAAGGACTGTTTTGGGCAGTCATCACTTTATTGGTTCTGATTCTTGGTCCGGTGGACGCAGTGATATTGTGGGTGAAGTATCCGACTCCATTATGGACAAACATACTTCAGCTGCCAATGACCATCATCGCTGATGTGGCAATGCTATTCACCTGACAGCGAAGAGGGATAGCCGTGAAGGAATCATTCGACACTCGCAGAATTTGTGAGTGGGAGGGTGAATATATGATTAAGTCTAGAGTATATCTCGCTAATGGTGAAGTGGTTGAAACAGCGCGCGACGCGAAGGAGATAAGGGCAAAATTACAGGCTGCGACACAGGCCGGGGATGTATACCCGGAAATCATCGAAGGCATCTGGGTGAATGTAAATCAAGTTGTTATGGTGGCTAAAGTAGGACAATGATAAACAGATAGGAAGGCCCGCTTCGGCGGGTTTTTATTTTGCCGATAACAAAACAACTCAATCCAATATGTGGAGGTGGGTGAAGTGTAGTGCCTCGTGAACGAAGTCCTAATCGCTACAGGGCATTTGAAATTTGGCGTGAAAGTAAAGGTGAAATCAGTAACCGTGAAATAGCCCACCAACTCGGCATCTCAGAAAAGACGGTTGGCGGTTGGAAAGCGAAGGATCGCTGGATTGAGCAGCTGAATGGAGTACTCCAAACGAGGGAACGGAGTACTCCGAAACGCGCTGGTGCTCCAAAACATAATCAGAATGCCGTGGGTAACATCGGGGGAGCTCCTCTACAAAACTCCAACGCCGTCACACACGGTTTCTTTCGCCGGATCTTCCCCGACGATGAGGACACGCTGTCTATAGTTGGTGAGATTGCCGTCATGGACCCGCTGGATATGCTGTGGCAGAACATTGTGATCCAGTACACGGCGATTGCCCGCGCACAACGAATTATGTTCGTCACAGACCATGACGACATGTCGAAGGAAGTTCGCCGTACCAAGACCATGTCCACCGAGGATATGGATATGGAAGAAAACGAATGGGAGATCCAATTCGCTTGGGATAAACAAGCGACGTTCCTTCAAGCCCAGTCCCGCGCTATTAAGACGCTGGAGGGACTTATTTCACGTTATGAAGAAATACTGCCGACATCACCGCAGGCCGAACAGCATCGCTTGCGTATCGAGAAATTGAAAGCTGACATCGAGAAGGTGCGCGGTAAGGACAATACCGACGATAGCTTAACCATCACTGTGGACTACGGTGATGGCGATGGCTGAGGCGCGCGTGCAGTTTAACGTGGTGTTCAAGGAGGCCAACCGTACCCGGCGCCGATATCGCGCAATGAAGGGTTCAGCGGGTAGCGGTAAGAGCGTGAATGTCGCACAGGACTACATCGTGAAGCTGTCTGATCCGAAATACAAGGGCGCAAACCTGTTGGTGGTACGCAAGATTGATGCGTCCAACAAAAACTCGACGTTCGCCGAGCTGACAGCGGCCATTGTGCGGATATTCGGTTCTGATTACGACAGGTACTGGCGAATAAAGCTCAATCCATTAGAGCTCGAATGCAAGATCACCGGTTCGCAAATCATCTTCCGTGGCATGAAGGACATGAACGAGCGCGAGAAAGTGAAGTCCATCAACTTCCCGCGTGGCAAACTAACCTGGATATGGGTAGAGGAAGCGACAGAGCTTCAAGAGGCGGACGTCGACATCCTGGATGATCGCTTGCGTGGTATACTGCCAAATCCCAACCTGTACTACCAGATGACATTCACCTTCAACCCGGTGTCCGCGACACACTGGATTAAACGAAAGTACTTCGACTACAAGAGCGACGACATCTTTGCTCACCACAGCACCTATCTGACAAACCGTTTCATCGACCCGGCTTATCACAAACGCATGATGATGCGTAAGGAGCAGGATCCCGAAGGATATGAGATTTACGGGCTAGGGAATTGGGGTGAGACGGGTGGCGTCATCCTCAAGAACTACGTTGTTGAGGAATTCGACACATCGTTTAGCCGGTTCGACTCAATGCATCACGCGCAAGACTTCGGATACAACCATGCCAATTGCATTCTCACCGTCGGATTCAAAGATGGTGAGCTTTTTGTGTGTAACGAAATCTACGTGCATGAAATGGATACCGCTCAAATCATTGAAATGGCGAATCGTCAGGGATTGAATAAGCGACTGTTCATGTATTGTGATGCCGCAGAACCTGATCGAATCCAGATGTGGCAAACAGCTGGTTATCGGGCTTTCAAGGTAATCAAAGAACCGAACAGTGTACATGCCCAGATTGACTATCTGAAGCAGATTAAGATTCACATCCATCCGTCATGTGTAAACACCACTAAAGAAATCCAGCAATGGTCATGGAGGAAAGACCCGAAAACAGGCCTGTATCTTGACGAACCAGTTGAGGTATTCGATGACGCGATGGCTGCGCTTCGGTACTCAGTCGAGCCGATGCGTAAGAAACCAGTCAGGATGAGCGGCAACGTGGTTGGTACACCTGCAGCACAACGTATTCCCAAATGGTGAGGAGGTGGTTAGGTGGCTACCCCAAGCAAACTCGTCGGTCAAATTGGCTCGCAACTCTATACCACGTTCATTCTGTTTGACAAGGCGATTGCGAACCCGGACAGCGCCAATGTTGTCGAGTACGAGCGCATGATCGATTCGGACGAGACAGTTGCGGCTGGCATTGAGTTTATGATTCTCTCGGCCCTCAACAAACTGGATATGTACCGAAATGAGACAAATCCCCAAATTGAGACGTTCGTGAACGAGTGTTTCGAAATGATGGATGGGACTCTCATTGAAGTATGCGCCGACATTCTGAGTGGGATTTGGGCGGGGTACAGCGGCACGGAGATCGTGTATAAGCCCGATGGCGCAAAGATTCGATGGGATTACCTTGCTACGTACCATCCGCGCACTGTGTTCTTCAACATCGACAAGGAAACGGGTCGACTCGACCAGCGGACGCCGATCACACAGTTTCGGTGGTTTGCCGGGTCACCGGTGCAGATTCCGCGAAACAAGAGCATCATATACAGCCACAACATGCGGTTTGGTAACTGGTACGGAACATCGCAATTGCGGCGAGTGCGCAAGAACTGGTTGTTGAAGGACCCTGTGTTGAAGATGTGGTTGAATGGCGTGGATAAGTTCGGTACACCTCTCATCGCCGCAATGGTCCCGGATGGTGATTTACAAGATCCTGATAGGCCAACGCAAGATGACGGCAGTCAAAACCTCATTTCCAACATCGAATACACGATGCGTCTGCTCTCAAATATCCAAAACGGTACAGGATTGGCAATGGCAAGCGGTACGGGCGATCAAAAGGCTGACATCAAATCGCTGTTTGCAGGCGGCGCTGGTTTAGGGGACGCATTCGATACCCTAGTTAGCTACCTGAACAAGATGATTTTGCGCGGGATGCTGGTGCCTTCGCTTATCTTCGACGACGGGAAGAACACGGGAAGCTACGCGCTAGGTCAAGCTCATTTCGACATCTATACGATCATGCTGGAGAACATCTACAAGAAGCTGACCGAAACACTTTTGGAACAGCTTGTAAGACCGCTTGTCGACATGAACTTCGGACCCCAAAAGGATTACGGTGAGTTTCCGGAACGTGAGATGTCCGAGACCGACCGAAACGTTATCGCTGGCATCTTCATGCAAATGGTGAATGCCGGATTTCTCGATGCAGCGCACCAAGAAGACTTTGACCACGTTCGCGGAACGTTAGGATTTCCAGAGCGGAAGATTGACCCTCCACCCGATCCGAGTAAAGCCGCAGCGTTGATGGGCCAGTATAACCACTATGTTCGAGGTCAGCCTCAACCATCAGGCGGAATAGCTGCCCAACCGGCGCCTGACACTCCCGAGGCTGGCGCCGTGAAGGATGTGCCGACATGACCGAGTGGGAGCGGAAGGTCTACAAGCATCTGACGGACAGCGAATACCACTTTCTCGCTGATTACGACCGATGGCTTAAAACGGCGTTCTCAAACATCCCCCTTGGAGGTAATGAGCATGTCATTCACACATTCCATCTCACGGTTCACCAGCGCCTGTCGTCAATTCTTGCGAAGCATTCAACGGACACTTTCACGATGGGTCAAGCCGCTGGCGATGAAGATTGCCAAGCTGTTCTGGCCGCGCACAAGAGGAAGCTCGCGAACCTGCCGACCGTCAATTTTAAGACCGGTCAGGACTTCACTCCTCAGGATGCGATTAGAATCCTACAGGCGAGAGCAATACAGCTTGCCGGTGAGGTCGAGAGCAGTATTGTTTCCGAGATCAAGGCGATATTGCTGAAGCATCTCACGGGCTTACATAGACGGGATGCTGAGAAAGAGATTGCAGACCTGCTCGAAGAAAACATGAACCGTGCCAGCCTCATCGTGACGACAGAGACGACCTACGCTTACAACCGTGGCCGTCTTATTCAGTATGGGGCTAACAACGTCGATTACGTCGAGTATAGCGCGGTGATGGATGGACGCACGTGTTCTATTTGCGCTAGTCGAAACGGTCTGATAGCGCCCATAAACGACATCGGGGGTAACACGCCGCCTGTTCATGGGCGATGCAGGTGTGTGCTGTCACCAGTGTTCGGTTCGTTGCAACCGCAGAAGTTGACGCCACAGGCACTTGATTGGAGCAACGTCGCGCCACTCCCTAAAGGTTGGGTGGCGTAATTGAGGAGGTGGAGACTTGCTTTGGTCAACCGAATTTGTAAACAACTTGCCCGACTCCAGCTTTGCCTATATCTCGCCGGGTGGCCACAAAGATTCCGAGGGGAAAACTACACCTCGAAGCTTGCGGCACTTGCCGTACAAAAACGCTGATGGAAAGCCGGATAAGGCGCATGTGGAAAATGCTCTTGCCCGGTTGGATCAGACACAAATTCCTGCTGCCGCAAAGCAAGAGGCATTTGGCAAACTGAAGGACGCGGCTAAGGAGGTGGGTGTAACTGTAGACGAAACGCGCAAGTTCGCAGATAACCCTGCGAAATTAAAAATCCCGGTTGGGCGCATCGGTGAATGGAATCACCCTCGATACGGGCGAATTAAGATGTCTCAGGACACATTCGACCAAATGAGGCGTAACTTCCAAGAAAAGACCATTGGCCGGGACCCGTTCATTAGGATCGGGCATAACAAGTCTGATGACCCAACCTTCGGAGCATCGAAAGCTGAGGGATGGATTACGGACCTGGTGCAAGAGGGAGATATTCTTTACGCACTGGCCGACCCAACAAACCCTGAGGTTGCGAATCTGATTCAATCGAAACAATACCGATATGCAAGCCCTGAGTATCTGGACAACTACAGAAGTAAGGAAGACGGCTCATCGAAAGGCGCAGCGCTTGAAGCGTTGTCTCTGACGAATGAGCCTTTTCTTACGCGCTTACCTGAAGCGCGCTTGCTGGCCGACCCGCCAGATATGTTTTATCTCGACTATGAGGAGGTTAAACGCTTGGACAAGATGGATGAATTGCTCAATCAGCAGAAAGAAAGTAACGGCCTCATGCGTAAACTGGCTGACTTCTTTATGGGAGGCGGGAAGCCAACTGGCAACAATCCTGCCGGGGCTGCAGGAACACCAGCTCCTGCGGCAACGCAAACACCCGAACAGATCAAGCTGGCCGATATGGAGGCGCAGATGGCTGCAACACAGCTGGCGCTTCGTACATCTGAGGTAGACCGCAAGCTCGCCGAGTACACGGCCAAAGGCATCCCGCCTGCTGTGCTGCAGTCGTACCGTCCTATTCTCTTAGCTGACACTGGCGCCAAGACGATCAAGCTGGCTGATGACAAAGGCGTCGAGACGATGGTTTCTACATCCGACCAGATTTACGCCACGCTCGATGCGTACCCGCAAGAGGCGCGCGTGAAGCTCTCGCAGATGGGCGAGCAGCATACGCCACCTGCCGCTGGTTCACCAGAAGAAGTTAAGAAGTTGGCTGACGAAACCATGGCTGAATTGGGTTACACAATCGACGAGAAAACAGGTCGTTACAAGCTCGTATAAGGAGGGCATCGATCGCATGAACATGGATTTGTTTAATCCGTATGTACCCGGTGAGACAGACGGTTTTGTCTTTGCCGACAAGCAAATTATCCTTAACGCTGACTACCACATTCAGGATCGAATCCCCATCACGATTGCGCCAGGAACAGGTGCGCTCGACCGGGGAACTATCCTTGGAGTGAGCACCGCTGATGGTCTGTGGCGTCCGGTGCTTCGTACCACTGTAGCCGCTGCTACTGAGCCGGTGAATCCGCAGGTTATTGGTCTTGCGACAGGAACCGGGGCGATGTTCACGGTTGGTCAGACCGTTGCTGCAATGAGCGCGACGTCCGGTACAGTTCAGCAATTGGGCACGATCACTGCGATCAACGGCGACAACGTCACGGTTGCAACGGAACTGACTGCTGCACTGGCAGAGGGTGACTGGTTCTATGTTGCAGATGGTTCACAGACGGCTGTCGGTGTACTGGCGGACGTGGTGTTCGACTCAACTTCGAACAAGATTTCCAATGCCTATGTTGCCGGGAAGTTTGTCCAGTCTCAATTGGTCGGTGTCGATTCAATCGTTATCAGCGACTTGAAAGCACGGCAAATTCCGTACTTTATCAACGACGTACAAGACAACATTTTGGTTGTATAAGGAGGTTCGCTAGATGCCAAGTTTGACGTTTCCGACTACACAAGAAATCAATCACATCGTGCGCAACATGATCGTCGATCCAACGAAGTTTCGGGGCATGACATTCGCTCCGATGGCTACGGCTTACGCGGAACGCATTCAGGTTGACGTAATCGATGCTATTCAAGGCATCACGCCGCCCCACGCGCTGAACGCACAACCCAAGGTTGCGACCTTGACTGGGCAGAGCACCCGCAACTACGCGACAGGCTACTGGCGTGAGACATATCGTATCAACGAGGAAGAGCTTTTGTACGCTCGCCAGGAAGGTACGTTCAATGAACGTGCAGGCCGTTTACGCGTTGTGCGTCGTGCTAACGAGTTGAACACTCGCTTGGACACCCGCGTCGAGCAGCTACGCTGGTCGGCGCTCATCAACGGAAAGATTGCCGTGAAAGACAACGGCGTGAACTACACCGTGAACATGAACATCCCATCTTCCAATAAAGTTTCGTTTGATTGGATTTCGAATCCTGAAGAGGATATCCTCGCCGACATAGCACAGTTGACCGAGCTGTACTTTGGCACGGGCGCGAAGATCGACACCATCTGGATGAACTATGACGTTGCGAAGGCTTTGGCCTCGAATGCACAGATTAAGACGTTGTTGCAACAGAGCGTGTACGCAGTAAATCTCTCTGCAGCTAACGTCTCCAGCGCGCTCCATCTTTTGTTCCCGGAAATCAACTTCGAGGTTTACACGGAAGGATACGGGGATGGGAATGGCAACTTCGTTCCTTTTATCCCGTATGGAACCTTTGCTGTAACGGGTAAAGGCGGCGAAATCGGTATGGACTTCTGTACTACGCTTGCGCTTCAAAACGGCGGCGTGGAGAATCCGCAGCCAGGTAAGTTCAGTGCTGTAATCGATAAGTCGGAGGAAGCAGCAAACCCGCATGTCGATGTCACAGTCGGCATTAACGGATTACCTCGTATGCACCACCCGAACTGGTTTATCAGCGGGACAGCTACCTGATAGGGGGCGGTTTACGTGCCATACTGCCAGCCGTCTGACGTTATCGCGCTGAATAAGCTGTTTCAAACGCCGTCGTTCACCGACGATTATGTGCAAACCTTCATCGATAAGGCTGTAGCGAGATTAGATAACTTGCTACAGCCTAATTATGTTGTGCCGCTTCCAGACCCAGTGCCGCCAATTATCAACTCGATTGCGGCAGACTTGACGGCCTGTTTGCTTTGCCAAACACACTTCTCCGACCGCAACTACAAAGAGGATACGCCGATGGCCGAGATTTATCGGAAACGTGCGGAATCCGACTTAGCCCACGTGCTTGAAAACTCAACATTGGATGACTTTCCAGGCATCGTGAAACGCGAACCGGATATGCCGGAGATGCGAAAGAAAGTCGCGTCTACGACACCCCATCCGAATAGGTTCATGCGCCAACGTGAACGCGAGTTCGATTGGGCTACGCAGTCTCCAATTGGTAACGTGCGCGAGGTTGCGGGAAGGAATTGGCCGTGAGCGGAATCGCGATACGGATTGAGGCAAACGGCCTAGACACGCTAGTCAATAGGCTCGAGGCGATGACAGAACGCGCCGTCAATATGACGCCGCTCATGGCCCGTTTTGGGGTCGCGATGATTGCTTCCGTTCATGCGAACTTTGCAGCTGAAGGCCGTCCGGAGAAATGGGCACCTCTCAGTGCTTCCACGGTCCGGTCGATGGAATATCAGGCAGTTCAGCAGGTACGCGGTACGAAGCGTTACCAGAACGCGAAAACGGACGCTACCCGGTCAAAGTACGAACAGCAAGCGGTCGACGGTTTGGGACATAAGATTCTCGTACGGTCTGGCGATTTACGTCAAAGCATTATGGTGGGCGAAGTCACCAATGACAGCGTGGAAATCGGATCGTCTCTCCCCTATGCACGTATTCATCAACTAGGCGGCACGATTGGCCCGGTGACCGTCAGACCAAGGACTAAGCAAGCGTTGGCTTTCCCAACAGCGGATGGCACCGTCGTCGTCCGTAGCGCGGATATCCCGGAACGCAAGATACCGGCCCGTCCATATTTGAAAATCCAGGACGAGGACATCAAGTTGTTCGTCGGGCTGACCATGGACTACATCCGGGAAGGAGCGGTGTAACCGATGATTGACGACATTTTGGACGCTCTCATCGCAGCGCTCCAAGCGGATACGAATCTACCTGAGCCGATTGCCACCTATCACAAAGTGGAGGGTATGGTTCAAGGTTTGGATACGACATGCAGTGTGTGGGTGCCAAAGGTGTCGTACAAGGGATATACGAACGACTACGATGAGGCGACTGCCCCCATCCACATAGGTATCGGCGTCAATGACATGACGAATGAGACTGGTGAAGCCCGAGTGCGCGCGTTAGCCGAAGAGATCCGGATGTTGTTGACCGCGGACAATCACACCCTCGGAGGTCTCATCGATGACAGCTTCCTGTCCGACTGGGAGTTTGCGACGTACAACTCAAGTCAAACTGGAGTCCTTCACATGGGTGAAGCAGTATGGCAGGTCGTGTACTATGCACCGCGTTCACGACCGGTTCAGCCGTGCCCCACGATGGATGAGATGGACTTTGATGAAACGATTCTCACTGATACTGAAACGATTGGAGGTTGACGTATGAGTATGCAAGAACCGCAATATGTGGTCCCGCGTATAGACATCATTGAGCAACCTGCGGTGAACAACAACCCGCCAGCGGTTGTGAACATGGGGCGCATCGGCCTAGTTGGTACGTTCAGCTGGGGACCTGTTGGGGTGCCAATCCACGGGTACTCAGAAGAATGGTTCGAGTCGCAACTCGGCGACTATGAAGCGGGTCTCACTGGATGGCTGTCCATGCATGGCATCTTTATGCAGAATGCGACTCAGGATGTTACCGTGATTCGAATTGCGGGCGCATCCGCAAAGCAAGCGTCCGGTACGTTCAATGACGCGAATAATAACCCCTCTGCCGTGGTCACAGCACTTTACCCGGGAGACAAGCCTATTTCCGTGTCTTGGCAAGCTGGCACGAACCCAAACACCGTCAAGCTCATTGTTATCGCGGACGGAACCTCGCAGACTTATGACAATTTGACCTTGACGAACTTTAACACGGTGGTCGACCCAAATGTGTCTGTAGCGGCAGCACAGGGGGCGACAGCGTTGCCTGCACCGATTGCGTCCACACCACTTGAGGGCGGAGACCCCGGTGCGGACGCCCAAGATACTGATTACGTGAATGGGTTGAATTTGCTTGCAAACGTTCCTGTACACATTGTTCTGTGCGCACAGCAGTCTAGTACGACCGTACAAGCGGCACTCTTGGCTCTAGGTGCGAACAATTCGGTAGGGAACGGCCTTGCGTTCCCTGTGCTGAATATGCCCGAAGGGGATGACCAAGAGGCTATCGTCACTGCGATGGAATCTGTACAAGGGATCCGCGGGGTAGTGGCGTCGCCATGGGGAACTTTCGACGATTTACCGGGTGTCACGGTAGCCACCGATGGCCACTATGCAGGTGTACTTGCCAACATCTCTGCCTGGTACAGCCCATCAAATCAAACCGTGCAGGGGCTGTCGAGTCTGCAAAATAGTTACTCCGACGATGATGTGTATGACCTTACAGTGGCACGCGTGAGTCCCATAACGCTTGACCCGCTCACTGGGAATTACATCATTCGTAACGGAGTCAGCACATTTGTGATGCCGGAGAACGGAGACAGCGACGATTGGTCTCAAATCAACGTACGGCGTGAGTTTGACAACCTGGAAACAGGCATTTATGTCGGAACTCAGTGGGCCAAGTCGAGTGTTGACCCTAACTTGCCAACACAACTGGCAACGTGGATCGATAACTTTCTTCTGACTGCGAAGAAAAATCAGGAGATCACTGACTACCAACCGACCACCGCGTATCGAGATTCAACCAACCAACGTCGCGTGGTTACCTCCATTAGTGTCCAGCCTCTCTATGCTGCAGATTTCATCGACAACTATGTGGCGCAGTGGAGCGGGGCGACCTCGTCATGAGTGTCGAGATACTTTCAAACTGCCCTGGGTGTGGCGTCTGTACGAGGCCGAATGTGTGCCCGACGGACGCCATTTCTATTTCAGGGGGCACGGCAGTTATCGGACAGGGGTGCATAGACTGCGGCCTTTGCATCTCGGTTTGTCCGATTGGCTTAATACGGGCTGCTAGTCCTGCTGAAATTACGAATCAGGAGTGGCAAGAAGCCGCGGAGGAAGTTGGAGAGGAGGAGCAAAATGGGGAGACCAGTTCAGGGACATGACGTTAGCTGTGCCGTAATGGGTCCGAATGGGCCTGAGCTTGCAGGTGAGTGGCAAGAAGTCGACATCAATATCAACAACGATGCTGAGACCTACCAAGAGACGAATAGTCGCATGCCTATCTATCTGGATGGGGACATCACAATCGATGGAACGCTTAAACGTGGTTGGATGGACATGAACATTGTCGCGACGACTGTCGGAACAGGGAACTTGCAACCAGGGCAGTACATTCCGCCAAGTCCGCGATTTGTTATCACGTGTACCATTAACGCGCCAGATAAAGGGCTCAACGGGACGTATCAATTGACGGGCGTAATCATGGACAAAACTGCACTTGCTATTAAATCCGGCAAGAGTGTCGTTGATAGTAACATCTCATTCAAAGCAGAAGGGCTTATTGAAGCTCAATAAGGAGGCCTTTTAGGATGCCAGAAACAGTCGTTTACGGACCACTTGAATTACCATCGGGAAAGAAAATTAAGTTCCGACGTCCAAATGGATTGGATAGGTTTAACGTGTCTCAAGCAGCATCTATTGGACACGACGAGATTGTGACCGGCACAATGCGCCAGCAAGACTATCTGAGGGCTAAGGTTATCACCGAAGTCGATGGGAAGGCGATGGACGGTACAGGTTATAAAACCCTCTTTAATACGTGGGACGACTTGGATATTCAGTACTATCAAGCGGTTTATACTGAGATGTTCGGCATGTCGGATCAAAGACAGGCTGACGCGAAAGAAAAAGCGGCTTTTTTGCTGAACAACTCGACCTCTACCGATGGGTCCAGCTCGCAAAACCCTGCAACTGCACCATCGACCGCTGGCTCACCCTCGACCACGAGCTAAAGGAGTCCATGTGGGAAGCATTTGCGTGGTTACAACAGGAACTAAAGAGTTCTGATTGATCGTACTCACAAGTCGAACCGTTCTCTCCGGAGGACGGTTTTGTTGTGAATATGATCAAGGAGGTGGTTTGGATTATGGCAGATTTCATCGTATCGATGGTACTTACCGCAGTTAACGACATCACGCCGGTGCTCACGGAGATTAACGCACAACTTGATTCGTTGAAAGCGAGCATGGCGACTCTTAGCGGCGTAGCTGCAGGTGTTGATACAACCGCAATGGAGTCAATGGCTCCTGCGATGGCGGAGACTGCAAAACAGGCTGATATGGCCGCTGCTAGTGTCACAGGCGTGAGCGCAGCCGCCACGGGTGTTGATGCAACCGCTATTGAGACAATGGCCCCTGCCATGGCTTCTGCTTCAGTGGCAGCAAAGGACGTTGAGAACAACGTAAAAAGAGTCGGGAATGCCACGAAAGATGCGGCTAAACAGGCTAAGGAAATGAAAAATGGTCTGAAGGCTATCGGGGAAGTTGGCATGGGGTTTACAGCCGGCGGAGCTGTATTGGGTTTTGGGATTGTCGAAGGAATTAAGACCGCTGGGGAATTCCAATCCAAGCTCGTCACCATCCAAGACACGACGGGTGCAACGACAAAGCAAATGAATAGTCTGGGCGACAGCATCATGAATGTGGCTTCCAAAGTATCGCGGTTCAGTGACTTGGACGTTGCTGGATTTGCACAACAGCTGTCTTCTGGCGGTTTGGGGAGCGTTGCGAACGTACAGAAACTACTCATGCCGATGACCCAGTTCGCTGACGCTCAAATGTACGAAGGAAAGGTCTCAGACGGTTCAGAGGCAGTCAATATGGCTATCAACATGGCGCACTTGCTGGGGCACTACGACCCAACGTCACTTGCAAAATCGTTGAACACATTTAACGAGTACAGTTCTATGGAGCCTGGGTCAAGTGATGACTTGTTCCAAACGCTTAAATACCTTGCTCCAACAGCCCTGCGTTCCTTACACATGAATGAAACATCAGTCATGCAGATGGCAGCCCTGGCTAACCGAGTTGGGTTAACTGGTTCTCATGGTGGTACAAATGCTGCCGATATGGTGCTTCGTCTTATTCCTGGTTACGTCATGGGTACCACAGGAAAACCATCAGCAACGGTCATGTCGGCGATGGAGCAACTGGGTATGGTTAACGCCCAAGGGCAATCCCAGTTCTTTAAAAACGGGCAGATCGTCAACTTCCAAAAACTCATTCAAACTTTAGTCGAAGATGGCAAAAAGTTTAATCCTGAAGAGTTGACTAAACTGTATACACACGTATTCGGTGTCCAAGGCGGACGAGCTGCCACGATATTTGCCGATCCACAGGTGCTTAATCAGCTGAAAGGCATGGAGACTCAGCTGACGCATATGAAGTCTACTACCCAGATTCAACAGGACCAACAGAACACACCAGCCGGTCAAATGAACGAGCTGAGATCCAATTTACAGACTGCTGACATCCGGATTGCGAAACAACTTGGTGCGGCGCTTAATCCGTTGCTCCACACCTTAAACGCAATACTTGCCAAATTCCTTGTGTTCGAACAACAACATCCCAAATTGCTTCAATTCATTGCCGTTTTTGCATCCATCGCGGCGGCAGTTCTCTTAACAATTGGACCTACGCTGTTGTTGGTGGCTGGTGTCGGTAAGTTTGCTGGGTTCCTAAAAGGTGACGATCTTAAAGCTGGAGCAAAGATATTCGCTAGCATGGGGAGATTCGTATTATCGACCGCGCGCTCTTTTGCACAGCTCGCACTCGGCATTGATAAATCCACCATCGCGTATGTAGCAAATGTTGCTAAAACCATTGCAGTCAAGACGGCGCAGTTGGCGGTTGCAGCGGCTAGTAAAACATGGGCTGCCATGCAATGGCTCGTAAATGCCGCGATGGATGCGAACCCAATCGGGATCGTCATTCTCGCAATCGCGGCTTTGGTGGCGGCTGTTGTGTTAGTGGTCACGCACTGGAAGACCTGTGTGCAGTGGCTTCAGAATGCTTGGAACTGGTTTAAACACCTGGGGGTTGCTGCACAAAGTGCGATTGCGCTCATCATGCCGATTGTGGGTATTCCAGCTATGATCATCGCACATTGGGGCCAGATTGCCTCGTTCTTCGATAACATTTGGAAGCACATCTCTCCGGTGATATCTGGTGTAGAACGCTTCCTTGGGATAGGCGGTGGTTCATCGCCGCAGCTCGTAGCAGGTTCCGGAAGTGGCGGAAACACGCAAGTAACAAACCATTTCTATATCACCTCTACCAATCCCAAACAAGCTGCCAACGAAACGGCAAGCGTGCAGGACAAGTATTATCGTTCCCGATATCCACTACCGGCTGCCAGATAAGGAGGGATGGTTATGTCGTCGGCTAACTTGATAATCGGCAATTATACGTTCGCTCTTCTACCGAAGGAGAGCATGGACTTTGACTTTGGACGCAGCATCTATAAGTTGGATACGCAAGGCGCTCCGACGTACCAGGACCTAGGGGTCGACGAAAAGACTCTGTCATTTTCCGGTTCCATCGTTGGCACCGGGGCATGGACGCAAGCAGAGGCGATTGAGTCTTTAATGGATAAGGGGCTGCCGCAAAAACTCGTCTACAGTTCGATTCAACGTTCTGTACGTATCAACAAATTCAGTCCCAAGTATATACGCGATGATCGAGTGGACTTCAGCATAGACCTCATCGTGATTCCGCCAACATCCGGGTATAACGCTGCACCGACCCAGGTAACAGTGCCGAACACGACGTTACCTGCCAAGTCTCCTCCGGCAGCTACAAGCACAGCGTCCATTTCCCAGTACTGCGACAAGAGCTATACAGTTAAATCTGGTGATACGCTTTGGGGCATCGCACAAAGGATACTTGGGAGCAGTGCTTCGGGGAACGACATCGCAACGCTGGCAAACACGATCGCTAAAGCAAACGGGATAACTAATCCTAAGCTCTTGCAGATAGGGCAAGTGTTGAAGGTTCCATCGACGACATCCAATCAGCAGAACGCGAATGCAGCATACACGACCCGGCAAACCGCAACTGTGACGACCGCGGGGATTAATTATCTCCAGACGCAGGAAGCGACCGTGCGATTCGAGGCGTCGTAATGGGAGAGCCAAGATGCTTAGTGGAAGTTGCCGGTCAAATCGTGCTACCGGATGATATTTACGAGTGTGATATCGATCTTACTTTATACATGGCGGCCAGTAGCTTTGACATCATCATTAATAACTCGGATCTGAAATCGGACTGGTTTCAGAAGAAACAGCAGGTCAAGGTTTACTATGGGTACGTTGCTGACCCTTCGAATTGGAGTATCAACGACCTGGAGCACGTGTTCACGGGTAAGACCGATGGGGTTCAGCCTCAATGGGGCGGACAGCAGGGCAACGTTGTTGAACTGGTTGGCAGGGATTACTCGGGCCAGATGATCGACACTTATAACAGTTACGCATTCACAAACTGGACATCCAGTGAGATAGCCAATTATTTTGCTAAGAAATACGGTCTGACTCCTCTTATCACTCCTACGACTTCGGTGGTTCCGAGTGATGCGTATCAAAACCTGCAGGAATGGGACGTCCTCCAAACATGTGCTGTGCGTGAAGGATTTATTTGCTATGTGACCAAGGACCTTGAATTGTACTTCGGGCCGCGCCAATACAGCGGTAATCCAGTGGCAACGATTTCCATGGCTTCAATTTCTGAGACAGCAGCTTCGGGGGATGGCCTTTCGTTTGATGACTCTGCGGTCGGGGTCTATAACAAAGTGACTGTCATCCATTACTACAAAGGACAAACCATCGAAGGCAGCGCACAAAACGATCAACTCATTCAGTCCATGGGCGGCCAAGTGGTCGAAAAAATCATGACGGATTCAAAGGCAACCACGCCTGCGCTTGCTAATCAGCTCGCCCAAAATTATCTAACTCAATATTCACGGGAGGCCATTACAGGCAATCTTCAAAACTTGCCGGGGAATACAGCATACGTCATCGATGCTTTGGTCCAGGTCACGGATGCAGGGCGGTTTTCAGGCAAGTATTACATCGAGGAAGTGAAGTTCCAGTACGGTAAGCAAAATGGTTTCGTAACTGAAACCCTGGCTGTCACCAACATCCTGCCTGACTACGCTTATCAGTACAAAACCGACTTGTATGGTGACAGTGGAGAAACCAACATTGAATCTGAACTCGATGACGATTGGGAGGCGAGCTGATGGGGGCGATGGGAAACTTCTCTCCGTACTACCCTCAGCGCGGGATTGTAATGACGCTCAACGGCAATTACCAAGCTAAAGTGAACTTGCCTGAGGCTAAGTTTGACACCGATTGGGCCGACTCCTGCGTGTATTTGCCGCAAGAAGGCGTAGAAGTATTGGTAATCTTCATCAACGGCGATTTGAACCGTCCGGTCATCACGAACCGTCTTCCAACTGATAACGAAGTCGGCAATGCATCTGTCGAGTTGGGAGGAGGGGGCCAAGGAGTCGCCTATGTCGGATGTACCGTGCAAGTTGACCTGCAAACAGGTCAGGGAACAATTACGAGCGGCTCAAACAAAGTCACAACTGGATAGGAGGGCTAACCCTTGTCGGACATCTACGGTACTGATTTAGCGCAGACGGCTAATCAAGACTGGCAAACCACCGCAACAGCGGATGTGGCTACAGTCTCAGGGCCGACAAATTTAGTCCAAGCGCTCCAACGGCGAACGAGCACCCGCGTAGGTGCTCTTTTTTATGCGCCGAGCTACGGCAACCCAATCTACGATTTGCTGTCATTGCCGATTAATGACGATTGGGTAAGCAATGCCGAGACGGCAGGGCAAACCTGTTTGTTGGGTGATCCGCGTGTCGCTTCCGCTCAGGTGACGGTGACGCCGAACCCAGAGGCACGAACCGTGTCTGTTTATTACTCCTGGACGGATTTGAATGGCAACACGGGGCAGTTCTCGCAGGAGGTGCCTGTCAGTGTATAAGACCTACGACCAGATTGTCGCCGAAATGCAGGCAGATATGACCGCCTCCGGCTCAGCAGCAACCGATTGGAACGACGGTTCTCAAATCCAAACGATGGTGCAGGTCACGTCCAGAGCTTTGTACACACAGTGGTATATGCTTGAGCTCCTGGTTGAACTATTCTTCGTCAGCTCCTGCGAAGGTCCATTCCTAGATTTAAGGGTAAACGAACGCGGGATCTACAGGAATCAGGGAACCGCATCGACAGGTCCTATTACGTTCTCCCGTACAACTCCAAGTCCTGTAGGAACCGACATCCCCGCTGGAACGACCTTCTCAACACTTGATGGGACAGTACAAGTTACAACAACGGCTGACACGCCTCTGCAAAGTGGATGGACGACAGGTACGGCAACCGTGAATTGCACGACAGTTGGCGTTGCAGGGAACCTTGTTGCTGGTACACCTTTGCAAATTGTAGGTCCAACTCCTTCAGGTTTGCAGACTATTGAGGTTGGCGCTGGTGGCCTCACCGGAGGCGTTGATGAGGAGTCTGACGACGCACTCAGGGCTCGGTACCTTTACGCCATTCAGAATCCGGTGGATGGAGGTACTCCAGCCGATTACCAAGTCTGGGCTGATTCAGTAAATGGAGTAACGAATGCGTCCGTATTCCCGCTTGCACGGGGAAATGGGACGGTCGACATCGTCATTTCGGATGGAGGTATCCCACCCGATAGTTTGGTGGAACAGGTGCAGTCGGTCATCAGTGCAAATGCACCAATTGGAGCAGATGCACAAGTCTTTGCTCCGACCGCAAACCCAGTAGATATCACAATGACGGTTACGCCGGCCACAGGATACACATTTGCGACGGTGCAGACATCTGTCCAGCAGTCACTTCAGAATTACATTTCCTCTATCCCCATTGGCGGTGTTGTTCGTGTGGCAGCAATACAGGATGCAGCTTTTAGAACAACTGGAGTGTTGGATTGCTCCATATCTGCTCCTACGGCAAATATCACGTTGAGTGAAGAATCGATGGCCACACTCGGGAACGTTGATATAACGCAGGGGTCATAGGAGGGGGACGATGGCGAACTACGATGATTTTGTCAGTTGGCTGCCACCCTCGTTTTTTGCTGGGACAGATGCGGTTACGATGAACGCCTTCCTTGTAGCGCTCGGTCGGCAGTTCGATGACTTAGATGCGGCTATTGCCGACAACCAGAACCAGCTTTTTATCCAGTTGGCCACATGGGCGCTCAGTACGTACGAAGCGGAGTTCGCTATCAAATTGGTGGATGGCGGTACAGATTCCGAGCGTCAGAACAACATCATGGCGAAAAACCGTGCCGGTCAGGGGGCAACACCTGCCGCCCTCTTAAATATCCTGTCGGCTTACGGATACGCCTGTCAGATTAACCAGGACTTTGCGAACTACGCATTCACCATCCAGTTCACAGACTTCAAAGGCATACCACCGAACATGGGGGATTTACAAACACTTCTTACATCCATGACACCAGCGCACCTACAGACGCTGTATTCGTACTTGTACAACGTGTTCAGCAATGTAGATGGGCAGTTTACTTACTCTCAGCTCGCCGAAAGTGGCCTGACATACGAACAGCTGCTCACGCAGTTACCAACTACATGAGTGAGGTGATTTATGGTGCAAACAACTCCGAATTATGGACTACAACAGCCGCAGGGAAACGACACGGTTGACCTAGTCGATTTGATAACAAACAACACGAATATCATCGATACACAGATGAAAGCAAACGCGACTGCAGCGGCGGCTGCCCAGACGAGTGCGAATAACGCACAAACCACGGCGTCCGCGGCCCAGTCAACCGCGAATCAAGCTCTTTCTGCGGCGGAGAATATCAGTCCCGCAACTCCCAACCAAGCAGGGATTGTACTGGTCTCGGCACCTTCTGCTAGTGGACAGGATCCTGTAGCAGTTGCAACGACGGATCCAGTCTATGAGAATGCGGCCCGCAAGGACGTTGCGCAAATATTTACAGCGCAGCAAACATGGGCGGCAACGGCTATTATGGCGGCATTGCAAGCGGCAACGTCGAGCAATAACTACGGATCCATCCAATTACAGTTTCAACGTTCCTATTGGAACAATGGCGCGGCGACGACAGGGACAAGCTACTGGCAATACGACAACACCGGGAATTTGAATTGGTACAACGAGAGCGGAACGGCGATTTTTAGCGTTGACCAGAATGGGGATTTAACGGCTAACGGCACCATTAAATCCAATGGGAATAGCGTTCTGACTACGTTGACAGGTGTTACATCTGTGAATGGTCAGACAGGCGCAGTAACAATAGTCGATCCGGTAACGACATCTATAATCTTCGGATAATAGGAGGGGAACCATGGGACAACCATTTCTTCAATCGGGTACTATTTCGTGTCCGGCTAACACGACATGGACTGCCGGGGTTACTATCACACCGCCAGCAGGTTCAAATGGTTTAATGATTACTGAACTCATGTTAGCTAATGGTAGTACGAGCTACCTCGCGGTGGATTGGACATTCAATGGCAACGTACCCGGTCCCTATATATATGCAAATCTCGGTGATAGCAACGGTCACACCAGTGTCACTGGCCGTAAGATATTTGTACCCGCAGGGCAGACATTGACGCTCATGTATAACAACGGCGGTAGTTCGTCGTATTCCGCAGGCTATTATGTCACTGGTTATACGGTATAAGGAGGATGGTGTAGATGTACTATTGGATCGTCGTAAATAACCAAACAGGCGAATTTGGCGCTAATACATCATCGCACCCGCAGGACGCAACACTCGCACCGGAAGGGTTCAGCTATGTGGAATTCTCGGATCCATTGGATGCAACGACGCAAGCGGCTTTCGACAATTCCCAAGCATATCTGTATCAAAATGGTTCATTCGTGGCGAACTCGAACTACCCTCAATTGCAATTACAACAGGCAGCAACCAATCAAATTTCTGCCATCGAAGCGGCGTGTCAAGCAGTCGTAAACGGTCAATTCAAATGCAAAGCTACAGGACACACGTATGCCTCAAGTGTTGGGGGACAAGTTAACTTCCTAGCCGAGCTACCACGGTTCCAATACGATTCAACTTTAACCACTGTTAGCTATGACACGCTGGATGCTGGGTGGGTAGACCACACGCAAACTGATATCCAAAACGCTCTTGTCGAGGGTGGCCGATGGAAAGATGCGCAGTACGCGCAGATGAACACACTCATCGCACAGGTGACTCAATTGGCAGCGGCGTCCGGTACCACAGTTAAGCAGATTCAGGCGATTGTATTCACAGAGGCAGATTATCAGGGCGTCTCTACAACGACGTCTTCCTCGGGTGGAACCACGACGACGTCCTGACCACCATACGAAACTGCATAGCAAGGGACAACGCGCAGAGATGCGCTATTTTTTATGCCTGTACGTCAATAAAGGTGTCTGTAAATTTTTGTCGAAATTATTCGCGAAACGAGAGGAGGTATAGTTTATGGGGATTTCAGGTGTTTCGTCGGACATGTCACAAATTGCGCTGTCATCTGTTGAATCTGCAGCAGGTCAAGTGGACTCGGATATGACAAGTATTGCTTCCGATACGTCTGTAGACTTGAGCTTTATGGGTATTGGCGGAAATATCGACTTACAAGCTTAATTGTTAGCGTGAATACTCAAGATCAAATGAGCACCCTTCGGGGTGCTTTTTTGTTGCTTAGAAACGAGGTGACGCAATGCTACATCGTGGGGATTTGATATTCGTTCGCTCGCGCGTCGGGCGCCCCGTCGAAGACTTAATCGCTGTCGGTGAGTACCTGATTGAACGCGAACAGAAGCAAAAAATCGCTCATTTGTATTGCCATGTGGCTGTGTACGTCGGCGGCAACACTGTCTACGAAGCCCAGGGTGGCCGCAAATCTGGGCCTGCGAACCTGGGTGACTACTCAGGTGAGTACGACATCGGACATCTCAAAATTACCGATAATCAGCGGCGCGCATTCCTCAGGGCGCTCTCGAAGGAAAACGGGCTGCCGTATGACTGGGCCGGTATCTGGTGGCTGATCGTCTACATACTCACCTTTAAGCAGTTTGGCAGACGATACCACGAACGACGACGGCGCTACTGTTCCAAGTACGTCGAGTGGGCGTTGGCGCTTGCTGGCGTAGTTGTGGATGGCCTCACACCATCTATGCTGGCGCTGGACGAGCATGTGCAAATAGAGGTGTGCGCGAAGGGTAGGAGATAGGGGATGCCAGATGAATCACAGGACGCGAGAATCGCCGTAGCCGTAAATGATATCGACTGGATCAAAGAATCACAACGCACCACAAATCGCGGACTTGAGCAATTACAGCAGACGCTTTCCCAGCACATCAAAGAACAGAACGAGCGTTCCGAGAAGTTTGCCACGAAAGATGAGTTGAATGTCGTGAAAAACGATGTGGACAAGCTCAAGATGAAGGTTTACGTGTTCAGCGGTGTTGTAACCACAATCATCTTCATTGTGCAGTACGGACACAAATTGTTTTAGCAGTTCACTAAAGGAGTGATGCCATTGCGGGTCTACATTGTCATAGTCGCATCATTGGTTACGGCCTTGCAGATTGCGGGGCCGATTTTTTATGGATGGGCCAACTGGTGCAACGTTATCCAATACACAAGCGGGTTTCTCGACATCGGTACTTGGTGTGTGGTCGCCCACTTCCTAATCGATTACTACACCAAGCACAAACAGCAGTTACAAAGACTTGAGGACCATTGGTTAGAAGGAGGGAAAAGGATGCCGAATAAATTTCCGTCACTCGTTGTCCAGTTAAATGGCAAGCCGTATTCGGGTGTGTCGGTCGGTGATGTGACCTATGTGATTTGGACACTCGCACGCGATGCTGGCGCGAACCTCACCAAGGTCAAGTACGGCGACGTGGAGATCGACGGTCACAAACCAGCACAGGTCGTGGATGGCACAAACACCTACATCGAGTGGAGCACTGTGCCGGAGCTAAAGGCCAACAAGATTGACGGCGGCTTTAACTTCACGATTGCGGAAAACACAACTCCTATACCCGCTCCGACTCCTGCTCAGCCCACGATTCCAAACTGGCAGGTATATCAAAACTCAGGCAAGCCGTTGCCGACAACGTACCCTGACCAAACTTCACTGTATCCTCCCATTCAAAATCAGGGTGTTTTGAACATGTGTACCGCAGAGGGCAGCCTTGAAGCGTTCGCTTCTCTTCGATACCGACAGGGATTCCCGCTCATCTTCTACAACCCGTTGGCCGAATGGTTCGCTTCCCGGCAACTGTATGGCTCTGAAGTGCTCAACAATCCTAACGCCATCATCGACGAGAACACAGGCGTCATGGAAGATCAGGCACTCCAGGTGCTGATTGATGACGGCGTCGTGCCGATGTCGGACAACCCGTGGACGGTGAACGAGGATAACTGGGTGCAGGCGTACCAGGAACAGCCTGATCCGTCATGGTGGCAGAACATCAAACTGCAGTTTAACGAGGTGTATGAAATCCCGTGGGCAGCCGATGGATCATTCCTCAATGACATCCTCGACGCACTGGCGCAGGAGTTCATCGTTTTACTCTCTGTCAACGTGTACGAGTCGTTCGAGAATCCCGTGGATGGAGTAGTACAGATGCCTGCGGCGGGTTCCACGTGTCTGGGTAGCCATGAGATTGTGGCGGCTACTGCGAATGGCCAAACCGAACAGATTCTCATCAGAAACAGTTGGGGACCGGCGTGGGGCATTCAACTCCCAGAGCAGTACGAGGGATGCGCCTGGGTACCGTTTGACTACATCAAAGAATACACAACGCGCGTATTTGTCTTGAAACCTTGAGGAGGAAATAGGGTCTATGACAACAACCAAGTACGACTTAGACATTCTGACAGCCGCAACCACTCACGGTGTCCATCCAGACATTCTGTGGGGGCACTTAAATCAAGAGAGTGGCTTCAACGCAAGCGCCAAGGATGTTGACAGCAACGGTAGCGTTGACCGTGGTATCGCGCAGATCAACAGCGCTGCCCATCCAGAAATCACCGATGCTGAAGCCTACAACGCGGCGTGGGCAATTAACTGGATGGCGCAAGAGGACGCGGCGTTGCTCGAACAGTACGGCGGCAACCTCACCGAGGCGCTGGTCGCGTATAACGCAGGCCACTATGGACCAGACACGGCATGGGATGTGACGTATGCGGAGAAAGTGCTTGCGTTGTCCAAGCAGTCCACTCTTGTCGGGCTACCGAGTTCCTACAACAGCCCGGGTATGTTGAAGCAGAAATCAACGGGCACCGGTGTCGTCTATGTTCAACAGCGCCTGAATGCCCATGGCACATCACTCGCAACAGACGGCGACTTCGGCCCACTGACAGAGGCCGCGGTCAAAGCGTTCCAGGCGAAAGCAAAGATTGAAGTGGACGGCATCGTAGGACCGCAAACCTGGTCCCATTTGAACTAATACAATTTAAGGAGAGATGTACATGTTTAACTTGAACGATATCTATACGGCGGCAATCGCAATCGGTGGTAGTGGTGTAGTAACAGCGTTGATTCACAAAGCATTTAGCCCAAAGGTGGTTGCCGTCGAGCAGAAGGTCGTCCAAGACGCGGGTACTTTGAAGCCGTTTCTGGCGGATGGTATCCATGCAGTCGAGGACTTGCTAAAGCTACCGGAATTGGCCGGGGTCAAAGCGAAACTCGACCATGCTGAAGTGGAGTTGCAGAACACCAAACTTGTTCTACTGGCCGGGCAGGTTCTGCACGCCACCGGGAAACGGTTGGATGCTCTTACATCTAATCAGAAGACAGGGATTGCACTCGTGGTAAGCACAGAGGCCGCGAAAGCTGGGCTACCTGTGACGCAGGCCTCTGTATTGGCTGCGCTCAACACCGCAGATAAAGCGGTGGATGCGATTGGCTCGCTGCCTCTGTTCCAGAGCACAAAAGAGATCGATGCACCTGCACCTGCACAACAGGAGCAAACTTCTCCTGTAAGTGATGGACAGGCTACGGCAACCGCTGTATCCTGACATCGACCTTCGGGTGAACCTTATGCAGATGGGGCGGCTTAGGCCGTCCTTTTTTGCGTTGGTTTATTCCGCTAGCATTGAAGCCAAATTGTTGTATAAAAATCCCTAATTGTATACTATCGAATAGTAATTTGATGGTAAGGGTGGAAGGAATGGAAAAACAAACAACCGTTGCAGACTTAATCCAGTTGAGCGATCTAATGAAACTATCTAAAGATATTCTCAAAAGTATGTGCGATGAGATGAATCTAGATGATAGTGGGAGTGCCGATTATCTTGCTGAGCGACTTTGGTCAGCTATGATTAGTGATGAGGCAGTTAAAGGACAAGTTGTTGAATGGTGTATCGATGAGGTATTTGCAGGAAAAACCTCGGTAGTTTGGTTTCGTTCAACAACAGATGGTATTCAAAATGTACGGAAGTTGATTGTCGAAAATCATCAATTCGATCCTTTTGCGACCGTCTACATGCCTCAGCCCTCTGACATTGGGCATGAGCCATATTTGTTCGGCGCGATTGAGGACTTCAATGGGACAGGGAAGGTTTTTCTCCGTTTCATTCATAAGACAGGTACCGTAAAGAATGTAGTAGGTTCGAGTGTTAATAGGTACCCAAGGACTTCCATAACAAATGTGTTCGTTGATGAAAAGTCGGGGTATTTGGAAGTTCGAGCTGCTCCAGAGGCGGCGAATTTAGTTGCTAAAAAGATCGCATCAATGCTTCATCAGCAGATTTCGATCGAAGTGGCTTCGGTTGTTGCTCCATTTGGATATAATGTGGAGTCACTTGCCGATGCTTTGAAAGGTGAGCTTGTAGATACTGTCAGTAAGCCCGAGGAGTTACTCGAAGACTTCACTTCGGAACACGCTGAGTCTGTGGTTAACATTCTAGAGGCATTAGACGGGTATTTTAAAGATGAAGACATCGGTGATCTGGAGCAGGCTTTGAATCAAGCAAAGCTGAAACTGGGCGAAGAAAACGCAGCGACACAATTTACTGTGCTGATTCTTAACGGTCTCAGCAAGGTTTCGCTTCGTGCACAAAGTGAATTACGCGGAAAAGTTTTGTATGATTATCTGCGGCCCAATTTACAGCACCAAGGTGGGTATGTTCGATTCTCTGTTAACGAGAACGGACTGCTCCAGAAATACACAATTAGAGTTGGCATTTTTTCTAACAGTATATACTTTATGGGCAGTGCAAGTGAGCAAGCAATAGCCTTTGTTAGGAACACAATTTTAGGTTTAACTATATAGTAGGAGATGCGATGAAATGGGTTTTGAAACGAGAGTATTAGTGGACCAGTGCATAAATGATATGTGCCTACAAGCCCCTCGTTCTCGATTTTACCCAACTGCTATACAAAAGCGCGTGCAACTTCCGCTCGAAGATGTTTTTGTGCGACTCGTCACATTATCACAGGAGAATGTATTAGTACTTCGATGGGAACTACGGTGCCCATGCTACGATTGCGTCGAGACAGTTGAAACGTTTGATAAAATCCCCGACACCCTTGGATATGACACAGAATGTGCATTTGGGCACGAATTCAAGGTGGATTTCAACGTGATTTTTCCTGTATTAAGGATTAATCCAGATTATCAAAAATACATGGCGTCGCAATTAAAAAAAAACAAAACAGATAAGGCTCCAAAACCAACAGTGACCACTGTCGGTAAAGATGTTTCTCTTGAGGAGTTGCTACAAATCCCTGCTGTCGCGAAAGTTTTAGTTCCATTTCTAAGCCCTGGAATTCAAACTCAATATATTGTTCAAGGAGATATGACTATGAATAACAATAACCGGACGATTTCTGGATCGTTTAACGGGAATGGTTTTCAAGGTAATATTAACCAGGGTGATAACGTCACTCAGATTGGTACCTGGGGCGCAGAACAACAGTCACAGTTTGATGAACTGTTAGCTGCCATCACCAATCACAAGGATCTTAAACAGGATGAGAAGGAAGAGGCTATAGATACTCTTAATCATTTAAAAGAAAGTAAGGCAAAGGGAACCCTAAAAGAAGCTAAATTAAAGGCAATGTGGGAGTTGCTACCTGCTGTGGTCAAAGGTTTGACAGTGGCTGGGGAAGTATTTGCCACCCTTCATGGTGCTTAATGAGTGGGCCCGCATATATTGCGGGCCTCTTTATTTCTTCCTCAAAGTATACCTCACCAACGCCCCATCCTTCATCTCCATCCATACGTATTACAGGGCCCGAATAACGTCCCCTCATTCTGGGTTTTTATATCCAATTTTTTATTTCGGTGGATTGAAATCGTTTACAAATTGAATAGTTTGTGTCCGACAAAAAACGATAAAATTCGACAGTATTCATGTGATATTGTAATTCGGGTGTTGGATTATGGCGACAAGGAGACATTATCGTGGAAGCGATCGTGAACAGAATCGAGGAATTACGATTTGCAATGATAAGCATGGCTACAGAAAAAGGAAGCCTATGCGATCCAGAAGTAGTTGCTATCAGTCAGGAGTTGGACAAGTGGATCGTCCGCGCTCAACAGTGGGTATTGCATTAATCTCCGTCGGTTTATTACAGACCCCAAGGGGTACGTCAGTCCCGTCTGGAAATCGTCTGAACCCCGTTCGAAACACCTTGGAAGAGTCATCGATTTTATGGGCATAACCACAGTGAAGACAAAACATCAGGCTCAAGTTCAATCACTCCTCTGATATAATTCATTCTCTTGTTGATACTAATTACCTTCATTTAATTTTGTAATATTTATATTATAACTTGTTGAGTTACATTTTTGAGGCCAACACACCATCCTTCATCTCCATTTAACGCCATCCGGTTCCAGTTCCGCGACCTTCATCTCGTGTTTAACATTTGTGGGTTGCTTCCTGATCCGTACCAGCTTCGATAAATGTATATGTTGGATACCGATGTGTAGATGCATCGCGAACCGTAGCATAAAAACTGTACTGCGTCATTGTATTTCCTCCACACAAGGGATTTTTGTTTGATAACCATCCAGAGGAGTGCATTTGTTTCTCAATATTCACGTTAAGTACATTTTGTCTTTGCATAACGGGAATCATGTTGGAAAATTGGCTTAGGGGGCTGTTTTATGGCGCTAATTCTTTATGATCCGTTTAACATTTTTAGACGCGATTTTGGTTCGTTCCCTCGTGTATTTGATGAGTGGTTTGATGAACATGCAGTCTCACGGGTGAGAGTAGACGTCAGAGAAACCCAAAGTGAAGTGATTGTGACAGCAGAAATTCCCGGTTTAGAAAAGAAGGAAGACGTTAACATCACTGTCCACGACAACCACTTGCATTTAAGTGGGAAAATTGAACGAACGACTGAAATTAAAGACGAAAACATTCACCGTTCAGAACGCTTCTACGGACAATTTTCCAGGGCGGTACCCTTACCAGCCAACGTAGATGAGACCGGAGCGAAGGCGTCCTATAGAAATGGAATATTAGAAGTGAGGCTGCGAAAGTCGAATAGCGAACATCATCGTCAAATCGACGTTGATTTTCAATGAAGGGTCGTTAATACGTACAGAGCGTCAAAAATCACACCGCTTCTTGTTTGAGATACGGTGTGATTTTTGATTCGATGCAGAGTGGCAAGATTAACCTAACCCATGTTGATCGAGACTGTTTTCCTGTTAACCTTATGCCTCGCCAGCGCTCCATCCTTCGTCTTCATCCATACGCCATCAGGCTCCAGTTCCACTACTCTCATCTCATGCTCCACAGCGAATTTGTGTAATGTCACGTAATTTCCAATGAAATATCATCGTGCGAATAGTATAATTCGGGTAATGCCCTTACCCATGTAGTTTCCTCATCTATTGGATGGGGATATTTTTTTTGCGCACAAAAATAGCCCACCCTGGTTCGCATCGTTGAGAGGCGCGGTGAGCTCTGTTGAATGAATTGTATCACTTGCACTTTTGTAGACAATCAACGTTCAACAGTTAGCACACTGTCAACTATCCAGATACCTTTTGGTCCTCGCTTTTCCGGTTGATATAGTTCAACGAGAAAAGTACATGGTCCATGTTTTACGCGAACAACAGCATGTGGCAATCCAGATCCTGGTTCGATGAATTGTTCAACCATGGTGTACACGTCAGTGGGACTTAGACCAAGATGTTCAGAACCAACAATTTGAGCTGTTCGTATTGGGCTTAGTCTCCACAAATTCCTTCCCTGGTCTGCCACACTTTGTATTTTTCCGTAATCCTCTGTTGGGATTGAAACGCTTCCTAAAATGACTTCTGGACAATCAGCCATAGATAACAGTCTCCTCGTCGCAGTGAATTGCCGATTATACACATATACACAAGGAGTGACCGTTACGGGCCCGACAAACGCCTATGAAAACGACGTTTCCTCGTAACAGGTAAAACTAAAGATGCGTGAAGCAAGACTAGGCCATCATCCTTCGGGATGCGGGCCTGTTTTTGTGGTGTCTCTGAAAACGAAGAGTCTCACCTGGTCCGCCGTTTTTTCGACGCGCGCGGTGAGCTTCGACATTCATATTTTACCACCGGATGGATAAGCTATAGTATCAGAGTGCTATTGCATAATGATGCCGCGCCCCAGTGCAACGGGTGATGACAACTAGAGGGCGCGGTTTTTATTTCCTTTCCCTTTCATCTCGTTCGATGCGTTCCCGGGTACGTAAAACCCAAAGCCCATATCCTACATTGAGTAAGACGCCAAATAAGCTATGGTCAAGCAGGCAAACGATTGCACATATAATACTGAGATAGATATCAAACGACATAAAACGTTTGTTTAATCGATAATAGCGTCTCACTGTAACACCTGATTTCGCTAACTTTTTAATTTTTATATTCTCTAGGAAGCGAGCGGCGCACTGTTTATCTCCCAAGACGAATATTCAGGGGCGCGGTTTTGTGTGTCATCTAATCTTCCAGGTAAAAGTAATGCGCACCCTTACCGCTCAAACAACGTTCAATCTCCCTCTTGATACTTGATGGGAGAAGTAACTCACATACACTTGCGGGCATCACTACATGCTTCGAATCAACTTCCAATGTGATTCGATCAACGCCGACGCTAATCAATCCTTGATACCCGAGTAGCCGTAGGATTTCACAGACATTCTGCGCTTCGTGTTCGCTGCTCCATCGGGCAGTTCGTATCTTTTCGTCGAACTCAGCTAAGCTCACTCTCATTATTCTCCCTCAAAGGCCACAGTTCATCCACTGTTGTACCGAGTGCCCGATTGGGCGTTCCTCAATGTCGGAGTCTGGCCGTTCACAATTAGACTCACAGGATTTGACGGAAATCCCGTTTGAGCCGAAAGCCATTCCTGTTTTATCCCATCACAAGCCATAGTTTCAGTTTCGTTGGGTTAGACATTCCTATCATCCATGTGCCTATTCCACATGAACTGACATTCTATCTGCATTACGTACATCGAATCAGGTCGGGAGTTAGACGGAACCGAGACACGCGTTCATGGCGGAAAAACTAATGATACGTGTGCTTAATGAGTACGTCGACCAGCACTTTGGCGATTCGGCGAGATCGGCTGCGGAGATGTTCATCAATAGGAAGCGGATGGAAAGGATGATGTAATCAAATCGGAGCGGTGCCTCTTTAGGCTACCGCTCTTTTTTGTGGTGTATATTGTTTCAAGAATTCTTATGCATAACCCTTTGAATGTTGATGAATGTTATCTTTTGATTAATTTATTTTGAGTAGAAGCAGCTGCTATTACATTTTGATTAGCTGTGAAAATTGTAATATTTGGTATGGTGCAATAATCTCCGTCGTCCGTAATGATTTGTGAAACACCATTTTCTTCCGCCGATTGCAGAATAAATAAATCGTAACCATCCACTCTATCTGATTTCATTTGGACTAAAGCAGTATCTGTAGCCAATTCATTTATCGGCGATGCTTCAATCATTTGAGCCATAGATTTTACTTGTCCCCATGCTGTAGCGATTTCGGTAACTACACGTGTTCTTTCTTGGGGCATGTTATGCCGGAATTGTTTAGTCTTCACAGTTGAATTTGATGTCTGATTATAAATAGTCAACTCATTACGCTCAATAATGTGAGCGATTTCTGGAAATGACAAGTTGCAACGCAATAGCTTTGACTTGTTGGCTAAGCACTTTGCAATGTATCCTGGGTAGTCACTAGTTTGATACGGGATTGAACTTAGACTGGCATTACTATATGTCATCCAATACCAAACATTGGTGTCGACTAAGAAAGAATCGGAACTAGTTGGAGTATCTGAACGTAGATCCACAACATTAGCTCGGACAGTGTATTGAATAGCCATTATTGAGAATCGCCTTCTTCTGACAGAATGTCATCAAGCGTCCTTCTAAACGTTTGGTCACTGTAATATTTGTCTGAGTTTTCGAGTACTAAGGCAAATATATCCCGACCAACAGCGGATAGATTATGTACATGAACCCGATTTTCGATGTCGTGTTTGGAGAACTCTTTTCTAAGCTTACCAATGGCGGCATTAAAAAATGGGGAAGCAAAGACATTCACACCTGAAAAGTCTAAGTCGACTGCAGAGCCACTTTTTAGTTGCTCGAACACCATATTGTACACCCGGTCTCCATCTTCGCGAGTAATGCAGTTTTCTCCAATAAATTCACGGATTTTAAGCATTATGTGGACTCCTCTTTAATTATTTATCTCGGACGCAAGAACATAATACGATTCGTCACACGTTAGACTTATATCGACTAGTGATCCCTGAAATGGGACTTTGGATTGCTCGAATATATCAGGATGATTACCGATCCGTGCATATCCATCTTGGCTAAACACCTGAAGACTTCCTTTATTGATCCTGATAAAATCCTTAAGAATTCCTAGTCCTAGACCACGCGGCCCACCTTCGTCTTCCATCTTTGTCGACGCACCTAATTGAAATGCCCACTGCAAAGCTTTAGCCCCACTTATGGAGTTCCTTTCGTGGAAGTTACGAACACTTGTTGGGATGCCTACACCGAAGTCTACGACTGTCAGATGCAATTCATGAAGCTTTGGGTAATGCTGCCCACAACTAATTGTTCCGATTGGAGAGGCCCCATGTTCAAAAGTGTTAGTGTAGATTTCCCACACCTTTCCAACTATCGCATTGGATAACTTCTCACTAATTTGAAGCCAGCCCCGACCCAGCCAATCTTCTCTGAGGTATGTGATTATCGCAGCCTCATTACTTATCCTATCTTCCCGATACGGTATAGAATTTCCTTCCCACGGACCAGTGCCATAACCAAACATTCCAGCGAACCCGTTTTGTAAAAGATTGGTCAAAACTCTCTTATTGACCGTAGACCATCTAAACTGCAAGTGGCATCCGTTATGTTCGGTATACCTTGCGAGCCCACCAAGCACAGTAACGGCATAATGAGGAAGAAACCTGCACTTACTAAAATCTAGGTGTATATTTCTTTGACCGTTGGACATCGCTTGGATGATTTTTTGCTGAATGTCAAAAAGTTCGTAGAAGCCTCTAATGTGGTCATGTGGTATTGTGGGGACGTTAAATACAATCATGATTTACACCCTTTGAACCAGTATTATCGGTTGATATCTCGATACCTTGCTGCTTCTGTCTAGGTGAAGATTAACGATGACCTCTCACTTGTCTTGAACGGTGGTCAGCACTTCAACCAAGCTAGTTCACCAGTATTCTAAAACCATTTCGGAACTCGAAGATTTGCAATTGATTTGCAATCGAACAGCAGATAGACAAAAGGGACTTCGGGAAAATCCCGAAATCCCTTGCTGTGCTTGGTGCCGAGAACCGGACTCGAACCGGTACGGGGTTGCCCCCGGCAGATTTTAAGTCTGCTGCGTCTGCCAATTCCGCCACCCCGGCGTGTAGCGTAAGTTATACTAACACGGCTGGGGGAATTGGTCAATATGTAATCTCAAATACATTGAGCCACAGGCACCAATTTTTGCTGAGCATCATATATGGTCAGTAAGCAGGGTTCTGAGGCGAGGTGATTTGTATGAGCACAATTCAGAAGCTAATCCAGGGTCGACGGTTGAGCACCATTCTTCTTGGGCTGTTGAGCGCCGCGAAAATCATTACGGATGCGGCGGGGTGGAACGTGATTACAAACCAGGAAATCAATGATTTGACGAATGGCGCTGCGGCGTTGATGACGGTGCTCTCTGTCGTCATGTCCCATAATAAGGGGCCGCATACATCCGGTCCGAGTGTCGGGGAGGCGGGCCCAGTGAGTGCGCCTGGTCCGCAGGCGAGCCCGAAGCCATCAGACTCCGGTACGACAGATGCCGGAGGAGCGGGGACCGCACGAATTGTAGTTGGGGGGCGTATTTGTGACCCAAACGGTCCGACGAGACTCGTTGGTAAGCGGTGAGCGATACAGATGAATTGAGGAATGGTGAGGGCGGCCAATTACACTGTGATCGACAGATTCAGCGTATTGGCTGTTCTAGATCTTCATCGCTCTAGGATGATGGAGTTCACTTTGGTTGGTCCGTTGCGAGGTTCGTGGTATCATCATGCGGGAAAGATGGCTCGGCTAAGTGCGTGGGGCGCTCTTCGGAGCGCTTTTTTCGTCTCGGGCGATGGACTTGGGGAGGATTGGTAATCATCCGATCCTTTACCGCCCGCGACCAGAGTTGGGGAGGAATATCATGACGACTGCGGTAGAAACGAAGCTGGAAGTGCGGTGGGGGGAGTGCGATCCCGCTGGGATCGTCTATCATCCCGCCTATATTGACTGGTTTTCGGTCGCCAGAATGCACTTCTTGTCTGCGTATGGAGTACAGTATATGGAGAGTTTTCAGGATGGGCAGATTCAAGTTGTCGTCACGGACGTAACTTGCAAGTATGTCAAGGCGCTCCGCGCCGAGGAGCAGATAGTGGTCGTAGCCCGACTGGTGGAGATTTCGCGTGCGCGCATGAAGTTCGCCTACGAGGTTTTAGATGATTCAGGCGCGACTTGTGCGAAAGGGTATACGCGACACGCCTTTGTCGGGCACGGCACGATGCGGCCTGTGAACTTGCAGAGAGCGGCACCCGAGCTGTGGGAGAAGTTGACCGTCTTGCCGTTGTCTCGAGAGGAATAAATATGACTTCATCGTAACGCGTGCCTACACCGTTTGTCGCTTCGATTGTGTATGTTAGAGCAGACGGTTGTGGCACGTGGATTTTGGCTTTTTCGGGTTTATCCAACACAGACACGAAAGTGCGACACCACATGTTTGAATAAACGACTGTAGCTCAGAGCGGGCCCTCCTGAACGCGGTGGGTCACAGGTGCAACTCCTGTCAGCTATACCACGCGACACCGTCGACGCAATTTTGCGTTGGCGTTTTTTGTATTTTTGTGGAATAAAGCCGGGTATACGGGCCTGGCGGATTCCTCATACTGTTGCTGAATTGGATCATGTGAATGGTGGATATGGTTCAAATTGGAATGTAATACGAGAGGAAGGACTGGTGAACGTGCACACACTCAACGTAACTTCCGAGAATGCGTTCCCGGCCTTAGTCGACAAGCTTTCCGCTGTCGCCGGCATTTGTCTCATCAATCTAGACCATCTCGATCACTCCTTATCCTGTGAGTACGAGGAACAAACGGTTGAGGAACTCTGCAACACGATGACCCTGTTTCTCTTCAGCGATTGGCTATTCGCGCGACTTCAGGCGAAGCTGTCGCGGGAGTACCCGTATCTAAGCGACGATGAATTGGAGTACTTGACGCTCGTGTTCATGCATGAATTGAGATCGGATGAAGTGGTGGTCGGTGGCCGCAATTACGAGGAGTGGCTTCGCCGGACGAAGATGGGTCTGTGGCCCCTCTTAGAGGGCGGTGAAATGGTTTTCATAGAGGGGTTTGCCCGTTTTCGGCTGAAGTCGTTTCAACAGTCCATCATGGCGGTGATGCGGGAGCGCGTGCGGCAATTCATGCTCGACAGGGAGTATGAGGAGTCGGTTGCGATGCTCCGCTACATGCTCGAAACACAGCCAGAAAGCGCGCAAGAGCTTCACGTGTTCTGTGTGCCAAACCGGGTTTGGATCACCGATGCCAATGGCAGTCTCGTGCGCGATACAGAAGTGACGGAAGCCGCGTTGGCCGAGTCGGGCGGAGATCTCAACAGTGAGGATTTGGCGATGAGTATTCTGATCACGAGATCCCCTTGCCGCATCGTACTACACGACATAAACGAGAAGGCAGCGTGGCCTAGCTTTTCGGAGACGCTCCGGCGCGTCTTTGCAGAACGCGTGCGCGCGTGCTACCACTGTAGCACCTGCCAACAGCTCGAGCAGGCGCAACACGTTTTGCCTGTCGACGCGTCGAGCGACCATCGCGTGAAGCGGAACCACTGACGTCCACGATGTCCGCACTTGACAGCGAGGCGGATCGTGGCGTAATGTGCGATTATCAATTTGATCAACGGATGCAATGAGGAGAGACGCGCTCGCATCGCAGAGTGTCTAGAGACGGACTGTCGTTTGGCTGCAAGCGGTCCGCACAAACGCTGCGAGACACCACTTTCCAAGCAGTCACTGAGGAAGCATCGCTGAAACAGTGGCCGGTACACCCCGTTACGGTGCAATGAGCCTATCGTGGTATGTGTGTCCACGGTAGGGAAATTGGGTGGAATCACGTGACCGACGTTCTCGTCCCATAGCGGGCGGGGGCGTTTTTTGTTTGTCCACATATACGCGAAGAAGCCCTATGCAAATTGTGAAATCGAAGGAGCGTATCAGTATGGCACAAGAAGTAGTCATTCAATTGAAAGATGGTTCCGAGCGGCGGCTCGCGAGCGGCAGCACGTACTTGGACATAGCTACGGCCATCAGCCCGCGACTCGCGAAGGAAGCTGTAGCGGCGAAGGCGAATGGACAAGTCGTCGATCTCGCCCGCGAAGTCGAAGACGGGGCTCAAGTGGAATTGCTCACCCTGAAAGATCCGGAGGGCGTCGACGTCATGCGCCATTCGTGCGCGCACGTGATGGCACAGGCCGTCGCCCGCATCTTCCCAGGAACCAAGTTCGCCATTGGTCCAGTCATTGAAAATGGCTTCTACTACGACTTTGCGGATCACGACTTCACACCCGAGGACTTGCCGCTGATCGAAGCGGAGATGAAGAAGATCATCGCCGAGGACTACCCTATCGAGCGCGAAGTCATCTCGCGAGCTGACGCACTGAAGATGTTTTCGGAGCGGGAAGACAGGTTCAAGGTCGAAATCATTCAAGACCTTCCAGAAGACACGACGCTGACCATTTACAAACAAGCGGAGTTCGTCGATCTCTGCCGTGGTCCGCACGTCCCCTCGACGGGCCGAATTAAAGTCTTCCAATTACAGAGCATCGCCGGTGCCTATTGGCGCGGTGACTCGAAGCGCGAGATGCTCACGCGAATCTATGCGGTCGCCTTCGCGAAGAAGAGCGATCTCGACGAATTCAACCGCCTTCAACAGGAGGCGCGCGAGCGCGACCATCGCCGCCTAGGCAAGGAGCTCGACATCTTTATGTTGTCGCCGGAAGTCGGGCAGGGATTGCCGCTCTGGCTCCCGAACGGCGCGAAAATCCGCCGCACCATCGAGCGCTACATCGTAGATCTCGAGGAGTCGATGGGGTACGACCACGTCTATACCCCGCACCTGGCCAGCGTCGAACTGTACAAGATCTCCGGGCACTGGGATCACTACCACGAGGACATGTACCCGCCGATGGAGATGGACAATGAGGAGCTGGTTCTACGGCCGATGAACTGTCCTCACCACATGATGGTGTTCAAGAATCACATGCACAGCTACCGCGAGTTGCCGATTCGCATCGCTGAACTCGGCATGATGCATCGGTACGAGATGTCGGGTGCACTCGCGGGATTGCAGCGCGTTCGTGCGATGACGCTCAACGATGCGCACATCTTCTGTCGACCGGATCAGATTCAGAGTGAATTCGAGCGCGTGGTGAGGCTGATCGAACGCGTGTACAAGGACTTTGGCATCAAGGACTACTATCACCGATTGAGCTATCGCGATCCTGCGAACACCGAGAAGTACGTCCAGAACGACGAGATGTGGGAGACTGCCCAGCGCATGCTCCGCCAAGCGATGGAGGACATGGGGCTCGACTACGTAGAGGCACCGGGAGAGGCCGCGTTCTATGGGCCGAAGCTCGACGTCCAGGTCCGCACGGCGCTCGGCAAGGACGAGACGCTGTCGACGGTTCAACTCGACTTCCATTTGCCTAATCGTTTCGATCTCGAGTACGTCGGAGAGGATGGCAAGATGCATCGGCCGGTCGTCATTCACCGCGGTGTCGTGAGCACGATGGAGCGCTTTACCGCATTCCTCATCGAGCAGTACAAAGGTGCCTTCCCGGCGTGGCTCGCGCCGACCCAGGCTGTCGTCACCTCGGTCTCCAGCGATTTCGCCGCGTACGCCGAAGAAGTGGCGGATAAGCTGCGCGAGCAGGGACTGCGCGTCAGTGCGGATACGCGCCCGGAGAAAATTGGATATAAAATTCGCGAGGCTCAGATTCACAAGATCCCGTATACGCTGGTCGTAGGACAGCGCGAGGCGGAAGAGGGGACGGTTTCCGTTCGCCGCTACGCAGTAGGTGATCAGGGTGGCATGAGCGTGGACGCTTTCGCGCGCAAACTCGGAGGCGAAATCGCGGCAAAGGAACTGTTGGTCGAAGCTTGACGAATTTCGTGTAAACCCATAAAATAAATACGTTGGATTCATGAAACAAGAAGAAGCCTGCCGCTTCTCACCTGTTCGGCATCGCTGACAGGTTACCCTGGAAGACGAGTGTTCTCGTCTCCTCGATGACGATTTCTAGGGGCGCAGGCTATGCCTGCGCCTTTTTTGTCGGCGCGGTATCGGCTACACATTTTCGGAGGTGACACGAGATTAGCAAAGAAGGATATCAGGTGAATGATGGAATTCGTGCGCGCGAAGTGCGTGTTGTTGACCAGGAGAACGAACAGCTTGGCATCATGTCCTTGCGGGATGCTCTCCGGCTGGCGGAGGAGCGCAACTTGGATTTAGTCAACGTCGCGCCGAACGCCAAACCACCTGTCTGCCGAATCATGGACTTTGGCAAGTTCAAGTACGAGCAGAGCAAGAAGGAAAAAGAGTCGCGTAAGAATCAAAAAGTCGTCCTTCTCAAAGAAGTTCGTATGACGCCGAACATCGACGAGCACGACTTCAACGTCAAGTTGAAAAACGTACTCAAATTCCTGAAAGACGGTTCGAAGGTTAAAGTGTCGGTTCGTTTCCGCGGACGCGAGATCACGCACCAGAGCATTGGCCAAGAACTGCTCATCAGACTTGCTAAGCAAGCGGAAGAACAGGCTATCGTGGAGCGTATGCCACGCCTCGAAGGTCGTCATATGGTCCTGATTCTGTCACCCAAACAGCCGAGTGCTTAACCGCGTTACTCGTACGATTGGACAATCATTATAACGGAGGAACTGAAATGGCTAACAAGATGAAGTCTCACAGCGGTTTGAAAAAGCGCGTTAAGCGTACCGCTTCCGGTAAACTGAAGCGCGCGCACGCGTTTGCATACCACAAGGCTGAAGCGAAATCCGCTTCCCGGAAACGTGGCTTGCGCGGCACGACGCTGGTTTCGGCGAGCGACTACAAGCGTATTAAGCAACTGGTAGCTTACAAATAATCTCGTTCGCATGATGAGCGTCGGGTTCGCATGAACGGGTCCGGTCTGTTCCACGGCTTCGGTCTTCTGGAACGACTTCGGGCCATCACTAAGGAGGAAGCATTGAGTCATGGCACGTGTTAAAGGTGGTATGGTGACGCGTCGTCGCCACAAGAAAATTTTGAAATTAGCCCGCGGCTACCGCGGTTCGAAACACACGCTATATCGTACGGCGAAACAACAGGTAATGAAATCCTTCATGTATGCGTATCGCGACCGTCGCGTCCGCAAGCGTGACTTCCGCCGTCTGTGGATTCAACGTATCAATGCAGCGGCTCGTTCCAACGGGATTTCGTACAACAAGTTCATGTACGGGTTGAAGTTAGCGGGTGTTGAAGTCAACCGTAAGATGTTGGCCGACCTCGCAGTGGTGGATGGCGCTGCGTTCACGCAGTTGGTCAACGTCGCTCGCGAGAAGCTGAACGCCTAACGAATATCCCCGGTCAGTTCGCTGACCGGGTTCTTTTTCATCTGTATCGAGGAGGCAGTGTCACGTGTACATCGAATCGCCGCAAAACGCCCGCGTGCGCGCTTGGAGCCAGTTAAAGTCAAAAAAGGGACGTTCCCGCCAGGGCCTCTTTTTGGTAGAGGGCCGTCGGTTGATTGAAGAACTGTTTCGAAGCGCGTACGAGGTCGATGCACTGCTTTGGAACGTCGCGTCAGACGAGCTCTCAGACGAACTGCGGAGCCACCCGAAGGCAGCGGGAAACTTTTTTGAACTCTCGCCTGCCGCGTTTGATCAGGTCTGTGATACGACCACGCCGCAGGGTGTCATTGCAGTAGCGAAACTGCCGCAGGCGAAACAGGCGCGCATGTCAAGACACGCTGTCCTGCTCGATGGGTTGCAGGATCCCGGGAATGTGGGAACGCTGTTACGGTCCGCGGAGGCATTTGCGTTTTCGACTGTGTGTTGTGGATCCAACACGGTGGATCCATTTTCACCAAAGGTCGTTCGCGCTACAATGGGTGGGATGTTTCGTCTGCAACTTCACACGGATGACAGCCTCCCATTCGTTCGCGAGTGGCGACATCAGCACCCAGATGGGCGCGTCGTCGTCACGGCTGCAGAGGCAGACGCACCTTGCTATGATGCGGAGCTGAGCCAACCGACACTGGTGGTGATTGGCAGTGAGGCGTTTGGCATCAGCGACGACGTGAGGAACCTCGCCGACCAGAGCGTATCCATCCCGATGAGTATAGACACCGAGAGCCTCAACGCGGCCGTCGCCGGGAGTATTCTGTTGTATGAGGCGTACCGCCAAACGAGTCGGCGTGGGGACACAGTGTAAGTTAACGCGGTGAAGCCGCCGTTCGCGGTGCCTTCGAAGGAGTGAAGCAGGTGCAGAGGGAGACAGAGTCCATCTTTGACCTGCACAGAAGTACAGCCCTCCTCGTATTGGGATTATGCGAGTTTGTTCGAGGTGCTCTGATTTTTTTCATCATCCCCATGTATGTTCACAACGTACTCGGGTATTCAACGGCTTCCATCGGCTACGCGATGGCGGCTCACTACGTATTTGACACTGGATTGCGCTCCCCGGCTGGCTGGCTGGTGGACAGGCTGGGTCAGCGAAAAGTCTGCGCCAGTCTACTTGCGGTGGCCGGAATTGGCTTGTGGCTGGTCATCACTCAGCATGCTTTCTGGATCATCCTCGTGGGTTGTGCCATGCTTGGCATGGGAATGGCAGCCGTTTGGCCGGCTGTCATCGCGAGGGTGACCGACGGACTGACGAAGGACGCCTATGCCACGGCGATGGGTAGCGTGATGATGGCGTGGCTGCTCGGCGCTGGTCTCGGTGCCATTTGTATGAGTTGGTTGTTTGGTATCCACGTCGCAAGAGGTTTCATGACGTTGATGGTGCTGTGGGTCATCGCGTACGTGATGGGCCTCCTCGTGATGAACAGTTGGCGTCCGCACGCAACGGTTCGTAAGCGAACCCATTTGAGGATGGTCCTCAGGGAAGTCAACAGCGTCAAGGTTCTGTTCCCTGGCGTTTTCGTGCAGACGTTCGCCATCGGCGTGTTGCTTCCCGTGCTGGTGCTATATGCGAGAAACGTATTACATCTGGATTCCAGGATGTATAGCTACCTCTTGTTGACAGGCGGTGCGGCGGCCGTTTTGCTGCAGGTCCCGATGGGGAGACTTGTCGATCGCTTTGGATATCGCCTATATCTCGTCAGTGGATTTTTACTCGCCGCCATTTCGTTGCCGATTATCGGTGGATTGCACCAAGTGCGCTACGTGTTTTTGGCGGTGATCTTGTTCGGTGCGGCATACGCGCTCATTCTACCGTCGTGGAACGCTGTGGTCGCCCAGTGTATCTCGCCAGATAAGCGCGCTGTGATGTTCGGCGTGTTTATGACGGTCGAAGGGTTGGGCATGGCCGTCGGCCCAGTGTTCGGTACGGAAATGTGGAATGCTTTTGGCCCGAGTGCGCCGTTTGACGTCGCTGCAGTGATTTTCTTTGTCATGAGCGTCCTGTATGGGGTCATGCGGTTGGATAGGCTCTTTGTCGGCAGGCAGCCGATGACCGAGTCTAATCAAGCGTCGTAGAGCTACATTAGGTGAAGATAGGGGTTCCCTCTCAAAGGAGCGTTGGAGTTGTGATTCATCCTTCCTCATATATGTGGGTCGCGCCACTCGTTGCAATGATCGTTGCGCAGGGGCTGAAGCCGTTCTATCGCATGGCGCGATTGCGCACGTGGGATTGGCGCCAGATGAAGAATTCTGGTGGCATGCCAAGCTCCCACTCCGCTGCGGTGACGGCTTTGGTTGTCGAGTTGTGGTTGCGAAACGGCGGGGAAGACCCGATTTTGGCGATTGGCGTCTTCGTCGCAGGCGTCGTGATGTACGATGCCGCCGGGGTGCGTTGGCAGACTGGGCGTCAAGCTGCGGTCCTGAATCGACTGCTACACGACCTCCGCGGACAGTCCCATCACGTCAGGGACGATGCGCAGACCGCTGAAAGTGCGGATGCGAACGCGGCAGCCCTTCAAGGCATCCGACCGCTGAACGTGGTGAAGTCACCATGGTGGTTGATCGATTGGCCCGTACTCGACGAGCACGTCGGGCACAAGCCGACCGAGGTCGTCGGCGGGATTCTCGTCGGAATCATCGTTGCGCTCGTCATTCACTGATGTCGCGCGTATTCACGTTCATCAAAATCGAGAGCGGGGGATTTTTTCCCTCGCTTTTTTAATTCTCCTAACCCTGACTGTCCTCGTCTGTTTGTTGTCCTCCTCACATACATATTGGCTGGAAGTCGAATGAGTTGGAGGAGGGCCTAACCTTGGAAAAGGGCCAGCACATGAATCAGTGGCGGGAGTGGGACGCGTTCCACAGCGCGTTTGACCCCTGCCCGCCTCGTCCGAAATACTACATCATTCCACCCGACCAGATGACCACATTTCAATCTCCTGGATTAAAGCAGTACGCACCTCATGAGGCCTTGAAGAAAGGGACCTTGTGGCCAGACTTCTACAGCCCGTACCCGCGGGGTGCGAAGGAGGGAGGGCGATGAGTTCATCTCGGCCGCTCCCGAAGGCGTACTACCAGTATCTTCATGAACTGCAGGCCGTCGACTTCGTGCTGGTCGAACTCTCGCTCTACCTGGACACGCACGGGGACGACACCCAGGCACTCGCGCAGTTTCAGCAATTTCAAAAGCGCAAGCACAACCTCGTCGCACAATTCGAGTCGTCTTTTGGTCCGCTGTACGAATACGGGGGTAGCCCGACGGATCCAAAGCATTGGGAATGGGCAGACCCACCGTGGCCGTGGCAGGTTTAAGTGCCTATGTGGGCATCTGGGGGTGACAATTTTTGTGGATCTATGAAAAAAAGCTACAGTACCCCGTTCGCGTAGGAAAGTGTGACCCGAGGTTGGCGAGGTTACTCATCGAGCAGTACGGCGGGGCAGATGGGGAACTCTCGGCTGCGCTCCGATATCTGAATCAGCGGTATACGATTCCAGACAGAGTGATTGGGCTTTTGACGGACATCGGCACGGAGGAGTTTGCGCATTTAGAGATGATCGCCACGATGGTCTACAAGCTCACGAAAGACGCGTCGCCCGAGCAAATGAAGGCTGCCGGCCTGGTTGACCACTATGTCAATCACGACCGTGCGCTCTACTACCACGACGCCGCCGGTGTACCGTGGACCGCGGCCTATATCCAGGCGAAGGGCGATCCGATTGCCGACTTGTACGAAGACATCGCCGCCGAGGAGAAGGCCCGCGCAACCTACCAGTGGATCATCGACAACACAGATGACCCGGACATCATGGATGGCCTCAAATTCCTGCGCGAGCGCGAAATCATTCACACGCTGCGCTTCCGCGAAGCGGTGGAGATTCTCAAGGAACATCGGGACGAGAAGAAAGTATTTTGAGTAAAACCCGATTGGCCTGACGGAGCAGATCACGCTGCTCCGCAGGGCCGCACGGAGCAGGTGTTTCGTCGGCGCGAGGCTGGACGAGCAGCCAAATTGGACAAGTGGGTACAAGATAGCCAAATCTGCAAAGAGGTAACCACATAGGAGATGGTATTGTCACCTTGCGATGTGGTTAAATGACCCCAGACAGACTGTGCATCACACACACTCGAGGAGGAACAGCATGATTCAATCGATGGGTCACACCGCGTTCACGGTCGAAGACATGGACGCATCGCTCAAGTTCTATTGCGACGTACTCGGTTGTGTGAAGGCTTTCGAAATTCATCGCGAGGATGGAACGCCCTGGATTGTGTATGTTCGCGTACCGGACGGCCGCTTTATCGAACTGTTTTATGGCGGTGAGTTGAAAACGCTACCAGGCGAACATTCGATTGGCTTCAATCACCTCTGCTTCGAGGTGGATGACGTTGAACGTGTCGCACAAATGCTCAGAGAGGCGGACGCTCCTCTGGATATCGCCCCCCAACAGGGGTTAGATCTCAATTATCAATGCTGGACACACGATCCCGACGGGAATCGCATCGAGTTCATGCAAATTCACCCGGACTCGCCGCAAGCGGCTGCCCGTCGAGCACTCGCTGACAAGTAAACGCAGGCAAAGGAGAATCGCGTTGAAACCTTGCTTACATCCTTCAATCGTCACATCTGAGTCGCTCGAAGGCTACTTAGACATCGCTAAGCGGTCCGGGTATCGCGTGGTCGACGTCGACTTTCGCTGGATTGCCGAGCGAGTTCAAGCGAGGGGCCTGGGCTATGTGCGAGACCTCTTTGAAACAAGCGGTATTGAACTGGCGAGTTTTGGGTTGCCAGTCGACGTATACGGCGACGAAGCGCACTTTCAAGCGACGCTTCAAGACCTTGTGCAGGTCGCCGAAACGGCGCTCTGCCTAGGTGCCACGCGCGCTGTCACGTGGCTTTGGCCGTCTGTCGACGAGCGCCCGATTCCGTATGGGAGTCGGCTCGCGAGAAGGTTGCGAGCCTGCGCCGACGCGCTGTCCGCATTCGGGATTCGCCTGGGACTCGAGTTCGTCGGACCTCACCACCTGCGTGGGAAACGTTATCCGTTTGTCCTGGATCTGAACGACCTGCGCGCGTACCTGGAGGCGATTGGGTCGCCGAGCGCCGGCATCCTGCTCGATAGTTACCACTGGTATACGGCGGAGCTATCTGTTGAAGACATTCTGGCATTAAAGGCGCACGAAATCGCGCACGTTCACATCAACGACGCCACGCTGCCACCACACGAGGCGCATGATCAGGAGCGTTGCCTGCCGGGCGACGGGCAAATCGACCTGCTGGGATTTGTATCGGCCCTCGACCGGATAGGGTACACCGGCCCCTTGTCCTTAGAGGTACTTCACAAGGCGCCGTTAGAGGGAAGCGACGAAGGGATCGCCAGGCGGATGCATGACACGCTGACGCGGTTAATCACAAATGCGAGAGAGGAGTCAATTCATCGTGGCTAATATTGCAGTGCAACTTTATACATTACGAGAATTACTTGAACAAGATTTTGCAGGTACCTTGCGCAAAGTCGCAGGAGCTGGCTACCAGGCGGTGGAATTACACACATATGGTGGACTAACCCCTCAAGCCTTGCGTTCGCTGCTCGATGAGCTCGGTTTTCAGGCGGTCTCCGCTCACGTCGCGCTCGCTCGAATTGAGAATGAGCTGGACGTCGTGATCGAGGAGGCGAAGACGATTGGTTTTGGCTATATCGTCTGTCCGTGGTTACCCCCAGAGCGCCGGCAGACAAAGGAAGATTTCGAGGCGTTGACGGCGGTGCTCGCGCAGGCAAGTAAAAAGGTGGCAGAAGCGGGACTCGTGCTCGCATATCACAACCACGACTTCGAATTTGAACGATTTGACGGAATGTTCGTACTTGACTTGCTGTACGCGAATACCGACCCAAGCCTTGTGCAAGCGGAGTTGGACTTGTACTGGATTCACCGGGCAGGTCAGGACCCAGTCGAGTATGTGAACAAGTACGCTGGGCGGCTTGACCTCCTGCATATGAAGGACGCGTCGAAGGACGATGGATCCTTCGCAGAAGTCGGTCAAGGTGTTCTCGATTGGGAGAAGATTATCCCGTCGGCAAAGGACGCGGGCGTCAAGTGGTACATCGTCGAGCAGGACGTGTGCAAAGGGGATCCACTGGAGTCCATTCAGACGAGCCTGGCGTTTTTGAAGGACAGAGTCTGAGTGGCAAATCGATTGGAACGGACGCGAGAAAGGGAGGTACACGGGAGTGAAACTGGGTATTTTTACCGTATTGTTTGGCGATAAGACGTTTGAAGAAATGCTGGACTACGTTGCGGCTAGTGGCCTGGACACGGTTGAAATTGGCACAGGCGGCTCACCTGGGGATAAGTTCTGTAACCCAAAGGAATTGATCGCCAGTGAGGAAAAGCGTAAATCCTTCCTCGACAGTATCGAACGGCGCGGCCTGCAAATCAGCGCCCTGAGTTGCCACGCCAACCCGATTCACCCGAATCGAGACATCGCGATGGAGGCGCATGAGACGTTTCGGAATACCGTCCTTCTCGCCGAAATGCTTGGCGTTCAGAACGTCGTCACGTTCTCCGGCTGCCCTGGAGAATCGGACCAATCGAAACACTCTGTGTGGGTGACGTGCCCTTGGCCGACAGAGCACAGCGAAATCCTTCGCTGGCAATGGGAAGAAAAGGTGATTCCGTACTGGAAGGAACAAAACCAGTTCCTGAAGGACCACGGCGTGCGCGTGGCCATCGAAGCCCATCCAGGGTTCGTCGTCTACAACACGGAGACGATGCTGCGCCTTCGCAGCGCCGCTGGGGAACAAATTGGCGTGAACTTCGACCCGAGTCACCTCTTTTGGCAGGGGATGGACCCGGTTCTGTGCATCAAGCGGTTGGCTGAAGCGGAGTCCATTTTCCACGTGCACGCGAAGGATACCGCTATCCATCCGTACAACACGGCGGAGAACGGCGTCCTCGATATGAAACCCTACCAAGATGAGAATGCCCGCTCGTGGATCTTCCGAACGGTCGGTTACGGACACGGGGAAGAAGTTTGGCGCAATATCATCAGTGGTCTGCAATTGGGCGGATACGACGGGGCAATCAGCATCGAGCACGAGGATAGCTTGATGTCTATCGAAGAGGGATTTGAAAAGGCAGTTGCGTTTCTGAAACCGCTCCTCATTCGCAAGAAATTAGAAAATATTTGGTGGGCATAAGGAGAGAATCGATGATGACAGAGGCATTGCGCGTAGGGATTGTCGGTGCGGGTGGGATCGCCCAAGCCGTGCACATTCCAAACTATCAGAAGTGCGGCGACAGGGTTGAAATTGTGGCTATCGCGGACGTCGCTGTAGAACGGGCAAAAGAAGCGGCTGCAAAGTTTGGCATCGAGTATCATTTCGCGACGGTCGAGGAGATGCTTCAATCTGTCGATCTCGACGCCGTGAGCATTTGTACGCCGAACAAATTCCACGCCTCGGCCGCGATTGCTGCACTTGAGGCCGGTTGTCACGTGTTGTGCGAAAAGCCACCTGCGATGACTGTCGCAGAGGCAGTGGCGATGGCGCAGGCGGCGAACAAGGCGGGCAAGTATCTCTCCTATGGCTTCCACTATCGTCACACGCAAGACGTCGAAGCACTCAAGCGCTTTATCGACGGTGGTGAGCTCGGCGAGATCTACGCCGCTACTGCCATCGCGTTGCGCCGCCGGGGCATTCCAGGCTGGGGCGTATTCACGAACAAGGAGTTGCAGGGTGGTGGGCCGCTCATCGACATCGGTGTGCACATGCTCGACACCGCCTTGTACCTGATGGGTTATCCGGAGCCCGATTCGGTGTTTGGCGCGACGTACCAACGACTTGGCAAGAAAAAGGGCGTTGGCCTGCTTGGTGCGTGGGATTACGAGAACTTTACGGTCGAAGACATGGCGCGCGGCTTCATTCGGTTCAAAAACGGAGCTACATTGGTTCTCGAGTCGGCGTTTGCCGCGAACGTACAAAAGCGGGACGAGATGAACGTCAAGTTGATGGGCGATCTCGGCGGGGCAGATGTCTTCCCACTGACCATCTATCAAGAGAAACATGGGTCTCTCATCGACGTCAAACCGGCGTATCTTCCTGACAAGTCGGGATACGAGCTGGAAGTGGAGCGCTTTGTCAACGCGTGCCTCGGTGGCGATGCGCCGATTTCGACACCAGAGCAAGGCGTGAAGCTGCAACGGGTCATCAATGGCCTTTATGCATCTGCTGAAACCGGAGAAGCTGTGAAACTCTGAGCTGGGCATGTGCGCCTGTTGCGCAGGTATAGGGAGGAGGCAAACGATGGCACCACGTGAACTGCGAATCGGAATGGTTGGGTACAAGTTTATGGGCAAGGCGCATAGTCACGCATACCGTGACTTGCCGTTCTTCTTTGATACTGGGGTAACTCCGGTCATGACGGCGATTGCGGGGCGTGACGAGGCGGGGGTTCGCGCTGCGGCAGAACAGTTCGGATTCGCGTCCTGCGAGACGGACTGGCGCCGGTTGATTGAGCGGGATGATATTGACGTCGTGGACATCGTGACGCCGAATAACACTCACGCGGAAATCGCGATTGCAGCTGCAAAGGCAGGCAAGCACATCATCTGTGAAAAGCCGTTGGCTTTGACGGTAGACCAGGCGAAGCAGATGCGCGACGCGGTCAACGAGGCGGGCGTACGAGCGATAGTCTGCCATAACTATCGTTTTTCACCGGCGATTCAATACGCGAAGCAGTTGATTTCCTCGGGCAAGCTTGGGCGTATCTACCACGTGCGGGCGCAGTATCTTCAGGATTGGATCATGGATCCGGAATTCCCGCTCGTCTGGCGCCTGCGTAAAGAAGTGACTGGGTCCGGTGCACTTGGGGACATCGGCGCGCACATCATCGACCTCGGGCGTTTCCTCGTCGGTGAAATCACCGATTTGACGGCTACGATGGAAACGTTTATCAAGGAGCGCCCGCTCGGCGAGATGAGTGGCGGGTTAAACGCCAAGAAGGACGTGAACGCGACCGGCATCGTCGACGTGGACGACGCCGCGGCTTGGCTGGCGCACTTTGATCAAGGCGCGCTCGGCGTCTTTGAAGCGACGCGCTTTGCAGCGGGGAATCGAAATGGAAACCGCATCGAGGTGAACGGCGAAAAGGGCTCCATTCGTTGGGATCTCGAGAATATGAACAACCTTCAAGTCTATCTCGTGGACGACGCACCAGGTCTCCAGGGCTTCCGCACGATCAACTGTACGGAGGAACAGCATCCGTTTGCGGGAGCCTATTGGCCCGCTGGGCACATCATTGGCTACGAGCATACGTTCATCAACCTGTTTGCGACGTTTTTCCAGAGTATCGTCGACGGGACGGAGTGCAAACCCGATTTCGAAGACGGACTGCAAAACGAGCGCGTGTTGGCGGCGATTGAGCAATCGTCCGAACGTGGCCAGTGGGTGCAGGTTACACAGGGCTAGTACTGTCGCGAGACGCTTCCGGGATTCGGAGAAATCCGAATCCCTTGTCGTCGTTCGATGAGGGTAGCTCTAGGTGCTCTTGCGGTGTCACTTCAAAAAAATGAGTAGCTTTGTAAGCGTGATGGTGATACGATAGTTTTAGATGAATATGAACCTTCGGGGCAGGGTGAAATTCCCGACCGGCGGTAAAGCTGTGTTGACGTGGCGATACGTGCCACGGCGCCAGCGAAGCCCGCGACTCCGCACAGCTAAGGCGTGTGGATTGACTTGGTGAGAATCCAAGGCCGACGGTATAGTCCGGATGGGAGAAGGTAAACTTTGGCATGGCTCGACGAGTCATACCTAGTTGTGCATGCACACGCCCCATGGATTGATCCATGGGGCGATTTGCGTTTCAACGTGCATGCTCTTCCGGGAAGGTTCAATTCAAATGTCCTTACTCAGGAGGTCATTGGATTGAATATGGAATCAGCAGGGAAGCGCGTCTCCTCACCGTGCTATGGCGTATGGCTCATCGCCCTCGGTGCGGCGATGTGGGGTCTGGATGCAGTTTTCATCGTGTCGTTGCAGCGTCACATGACGTCCACGCAGATTGTCTTCTTGGAGCACTTGCTGCTCACGTTGTTCGCCGTACCCGTGCTCCTTTGGAAGCGGCACGAACTGAAACGGTTGGATATCGGTGATTGGGGTGCGGTGTTGTTCATCGGATGGGGCGGCTCCGCGTTGGCGTCCATCCTGTTCGCCGTCGGGTTGCAGTACGGCAATGCGAACGTCGTACTGGTGCTGCAGAAGCTTCAGCCGCTCTTCGCGGTGTTGTTGGCCGCTTGGCTGCTCAAGGAACGCATCCGCCAAGGCTATTGGTGGCTATTGGCTGCCGCCATGGTCGGCGCCTATTTGCTCACGTTCGGATTTGGCTCGCTCACGGGAATCGACACGCACGGTCGCCTCGTCGGCGCACTCTGTGCGCTGGGGGCGGCTGCTCTGTGGGGTGGCTCGACGGCGATGGGAAAGCGGCTCGTCGGGAAAGTATCGTTTTCGACGGTCACGGCGCTAAGGTTTGCAGTGGCTCTTCCGTTTCTGTTTTGTATCGTCGAGGCAGAGCACCCGTCTTGGACCTCGCTCGGTCACGCGCTGACCTTGTGGCCGGTCCTGGCAAATCTGCTTTTTCAAACACTCTTCCCGAGTCTGTTCAGCCTCTTGATCTATTATCGAGGACTCGACGATGTGAAGGCTTCTCACGCGACGATTGCGGAGCTCGCCTTTCCGGCGACGGGCCTGTTGTTAAACTGGCTCGTACTCGGCCAAACCATCAACGTGGGTCAATGGATCGGTTTCGCGATTGTCTGGCTAGCCGTGTTTCAACTGACCCGACTGCCAAAAGACCACTCGAGCCAATCGTTTGGCGAATCGGTGAAAACGTCCGCTTAGTTGCCCACTGCGTAAAGGTGATCAAAGGTGTCAGTCAGACAAGGAGTAGCCCTCTGTCGGCTGGCACTTTTTGTTGTCGACTAGGCGCTTTTCTCTCCGCCCCCCCTGCTGCTTGCATGGCGGCGGGGGCGCGGTCTGTAGTCGGGATCGACGCCTCTGCGGCCATGATCGAAGCCGCAAGAGAGGTGTATGGCGCAGACATCCGCTTCTTTGTGGCGGACGCGCGTGCGGCAGGCTTGCCTGGGAATGCGTACGACGTCGTATTCTCACGGGCCGTGATTCATCACATGCGGCTGGACGAAGTGACTGAGTTGTTTCGGGAGGCGTATCGGCTGTTGCGGCCGGGTGGTGCTGTGGTGATTCAGGACCGCACGGTGGAAGACGTTTTGTTGCCGGGTGCGCCCGACCACATCCGAGGCTATTTCTTTGAGATGTATCCGCGGCTGTGCGACGTGGAGGTGTGTCGGCGACATGGTGTGAGCGAAGTATCAGCGGCGCTTGAAGCGGTGGGATTTGAGCGACTAAGTACGGAGCGCCTATGGGAAATCCGAAGAGAATACGGCGATTTTTAGGGCCTTGAACAGGACCTTCTAGCGAGGGCGGGGAGATCTATTCTTCACGAACTCACGGATGACGAACTGTGCGCACTCGTCGCAGAGATTCGCACCAAGTTGCCGCTTCAATCGATTGTCGACAGGGATCAGTGGACGGTTTGGCACGCGATAAAACCGTGATTGTGGTGGACGACGGCGCTAGATGCGATGGATGTCGTGGGCGAGGTGGCGACCGCCGGATAAAACGGTGTGAGACATGTGATCCAATGCAGAATCCCCGATGGTTCCTAGATGTAAAAAGTGACCTGTGTGAATCAGCATCGCAAGCGCCATGATGGCGGCGGTCGCCGACACCGACAACGTCATAGAGGCCCGTGAGAGACGAACGAATATGGGGGTGCGTCCGGCACCTTGGGGGCTGCGTCCACGCGGAAAGGCAACCAGTTTGGTCCGATTCGCTGTGAACTGCACCTCGGTTACCGCATCTTCCGGTCGATGTAAATCACGGATGATCTCACGGTACTCCAATAAATCGCGTTGACAGCTTGGGCAGGTTTTGAGATGCCGCTCGTATCGTTTGCGGCGCAATTCGTCGTGAATTTCTCCTAGCGCGTAATCCAGACAAGATTTACATTCGTCACGAGTTATCGCCATTGGAAAGGTCACCTCTACGTTTCTGCTGATGCGATCCATTGCTGTGAGCGCGCCGATAACGTCAAGTACGCGGGACGTGCACGTGAGTCTGTATATATCACAGTCAATTGGTCACTGGCTTGTCCGTGATAATTCTGTCCATCCATCGCTAATTTAGGGTGTCCCACGAATCAATCGGCGGGCGCCGGTCACCGGACGTTTGGATCGATAGCTACGGAAGTATCTTGTCATACCCACGGGTCATTCGTCTACTGTTACATTTGTCTATTCTGAAACAAGTCCGTCGCGCCGCACGCCGTGGAGCAGCCGGTCGGCGGATGACAAGACTACCCCGCATGTGATTCGTTGTGTAGAGTAGAGTTGTAGGAGTTTCGCTCTGTGACTTGCCATCGAAACGCGCACGGTAATCAAGGAGGTTTGCCCATGTACAAAGTGTTTTCCACTCGCAAGCTACCTGCAGATACAGAGGATTATTTGAGGCGTCACGTGGAGTTGGACATTTGGGATGCGAAGACGCGCATCACGCCGGAGCAATTGGTGGATCGCGCGCGGGACGCGCGTGGCATCATCACGTCCAGGACGCGTATTGATGATGAATTGTTATCGCAGTTGCCAGATCTCAAGTGTGTGAGTACAAGCTCTGTGGGGTATGACCACTTCGACACAGAAGCGATGCGCCGACACGGCGTGATTGGGACACACACACCTGGTGTGCTCGACGAGACCGTCGCCGATTTGACGTTTGCACTGATGCTCGCGGCCGCCAGGAGGGTCGTCGAAATGGATGCCGTGGTGCGCACAGGGCAGTGGAGGGGCAAGCCAGAGGGGTGGTACTTTGGCCTCGACGTTCATCATCGGACGCTTGGGATCATCGGCATGGGACGCATTGGGGAGGCGGTGGCCAGACGTGCGAAGTTGGGGTTTGGCATGGACGTGTTGTATCATAACCGTTCACGCAAGCCAGAAGTCGAGGCCAGCCTCGGTCTGACCTATGTGTCGTTTGACGACTTACTCCAGAAGTCCGACTTCGTCGTGCTGCTCACGCCGCTCACGGACGAGACTCGTGGAATGATGAACAAAGAGGCGTTTGGTCAAATGAAGTCCTCGGCCATCTTCGTGAACATGTCGCGGGGGATGACCGTGGACGAAGAGGCGTTATACAATGCCCTCAAGGACGGAGTCATCCGAGCTGCAGGCGTGGATGTGTTCCGCGAAGAGCCCACGCCGACAACGAACCCGCTTCTCGGCTTGGACAACATCGTCGTGTTGCCGCATATCGGCTCCGCCACGCGCGCGACGCGCGACGACATGGCCATGTTGGCAGCCAAAAACGTCGTGGCGGTGTTGGACGGGCGAGTCTCAGACGCACGTGTGGTCTTCGAACTACGAGATCTAGTGAAGGGGCAGTGACGCGTGTATCCAGTTAAATTCAAGCCGGTGCCGATGCACCGAATCTGGGGCGGGGATGGTCTCAAACCGATGTTTCACGTGGAGTCCACCGAGCCCATCGGCGAGTACTGGGTGGTCTCCGGGCACCCACACGGGATGAGTGTCGTCTCAGAAGGCCCGCTTGTCGGCAGGACACTCAATGAACTGACGGAGATGTACCCGAGTGCGTACCTAGGAAAGTCGCCGCAACCGAGGTTTCCACTGCTCATCAAGTTTTTGGAGGCAGAGGACGACCTGTCGGTGCAGATCCATCCGGACGATACATACGCGATTGCGAACGAGGGCGACTTCGGAAAGACAGAGGCGTGGTACGTGCTCGACGCGAAGGAGGATGGGAAGGTAAACTACGGCCACTCGTTTCCGGACCGAGAGACGTACGAGCGAGCCGTCCAGAATGGGCAAGTCAAGGACCATCTCGAGTACCGTTCTGTCCGCAAGGGAGATCTCGTCTTCGTTCCGGCACGTACGCTGCACGCGCTTCTCGCGGGGACCAAGGTACTCGAAATCCAGCAGACCTCGGACGTGACGTATCGGGTCTACGACTGGGATAGAGTGGATGACAGCGGCAAAGGGAGAGCGCTGCATGTCGACAAAGCGGCAGACGTCCTGGAGTACGGCCAACCTCTCGTGGATGTGGAGCGTGTGTGGATTCACAGCGAGGAGGGCATAGAGCACCAGCGCTTAGTCGAGTGCCCCTATTTCACAATAGAGTCCGTGGTCACGAGTGAGCCGTTGGCGCTCACGCACGGACATTCCGGTAATCCGGACGTGTTGATTGTGGTCGAAGGAACCGGAGAATTACGCGCGACTGTGGATGGGCAGCAACAGTCCTTGTCGCTAAACCCGGGCGACGCGGTCCTCATCCCTGGAACGCTCGAAGTGTACGAGGTGTGGCCGCAATCCCCGCTGACGGTTGTCCGCACCTATTACTAATGACCTCGTTTTGAAAGCGATAACGGGACGAAGGCCGCCCGTCGTGGCGCCTAGTCCTGTTGTTCTTCCTGGTTCACCTGATCCTCATTTTGTCCGTTCGACCCCAGGCCGTATCGAACTCGTTCATATGCCTGTGTGAGGGACAAATCGCCGCTGGCAACTTCGGTCGTCGGCAAACGCGAGAACAGCTCCCGCACCGTTTCGGAGCGCCCGATGGTGTGGCCTTGCGCGTGCCACTCCTGCAACCGCTTCTGATAGGCGCGCCGCGTGGGGTCGGCGGTCGGTTCGAGTTGAAATCCATCAATCTGTCGATCGCGCTTGACGGTAGTCATCGCCAGTTTCGCCTGGTCGGCAACCGTCGGTGTCTCCTTCTTTCGCTGCACCAGCAAGTAGATGAGAACACCTGTGAGCATGATGCCGAGCAGGACGGCCCACACCGCCCACTGAAGAGTGGGGGACGTGACGTGTGCGTGCGTCAAAGTGTGTGACGTCGTGTTCTGGGCCGTTGACGGCGCGCGCTGGATTCCTGTGTGGCCATGGAGCTTTAACCGGTTCAGGAGGTTGAACAAGGCTTGCATGACCGGCGACATAACGGGCGTGACTATAAATGCCAAAGCTGCCAAGAGAATTAGTATGGTTGCGCCTGCGGCAATGGGGCCGAGACCGCCGACGAGTGCTGCCAAAGTCAACACGCCGGCGCCGCTGTACAGGACTGCCCGCTGCGCGAGGCCGGTGGATTTGGCCTGCGCGTGGCGAGCAAGGCCTAGCTCGCCAAGCAGAAGGCCGATGGACATGACGACCGTGAATAGAATGGCACTTGCCGAGCGGGCAGCCGCGGATGAGACGTCATTGAGGATGTAGATCACGACGCCAGCGACGGCGAGACCCGTGAATATCCGCAGGTTGATGATACAGCCATCGCCGACATCCGCCTGCAGCACGTGTGGAAGCGCCAGCGCGGCACTTGCGACCGCCCCGAACAACGTCGCGATGGCCATGCCTACCGGCGCACGCAAGATGACCTCCGACGCGCCGAGCAGGACCAGGTCGACGACGGTCGCCAGGATGAGCGCCTTTCGCCACGACGCGAAGCGAAGGATGACGGTCATCGCCACCCCTGTACAAATGCAGCAAATGAGCGGGACGAGTAGATACACTGGCCAGGATTGGTGCGCCCAGGAAAACGTCACCGCGAAGTAGAAGCCCGCAAGCCCGTTCAGGATGCCAGTCCACGTGTGTGCAGTGTCGCTTAAATCCCGCCACGAGCAGCCTGTTGGTTGCGAGAGGGTCACATCGTGGTCAGTCGTCTGGTTCATCGCGATTCCCCCTCTTCTTTGGCCGCTTGGCGAGCCGACCAAACTTTTTCGGCAGCCGCCTCGAGGGCGTCCAATGGGTGCCTGACGGCGCGGACGAAGTCAATGTGTCTGCCCGATCGGCGCAACTGGTTGACCAGTTTTTTTTGCTCGTCCGTCTCAAATGCGGAAAACAGGATGACCTGTTGTGGCATCGACTGCTGATGCCTGACGAGATAAGTCAGAATCGCAGAGAGCGACTCTGTGGCGTACGGTTGTACGTGGCCGAGCAGGGAGCGAAGCGAGGCGCCGCTCATCCGTCCGGGCAGGGATACCCCGCGTCGGCCGACGATTGAGGCGTTGCTCGCAAAGGATAGGCGGGCTCCGGCTCGCTCAAGGGAGAGCGCGACATCGGTGAGGTACCCGACGAGCTCTTCGAACGGATCGCGCGCGCTGCCCTTCCAGTGTGGTTCGGTCGTCTGTGCGTTGAGGATGAGTAGGACATCCAATTCCGTTGACGAAAAGAACTGCTTGGCCACCAGTTTTCCGAGCCGAGCGGTCGCGCGCCAGTGAATGTGGCGGGCGGGATCGGACGCTTGGTACGGACGAACCCCTTTGAACATCGTCTCGTCTGGAAACAGCCATCGGTCAACCGCTTGTTCTCCTTGTTTCGCGAAACGCTGCAGATGGTTCGGGCAGGCTTCTGGGTTCGGACGTACCGCGATATGCGCGATGGGGTGGTCGTACACGTACGCGTTTCGCAGCCCGATGCCTTCGTGCATTCGCACAAACACGTCCTTGACGGCGGCGGGGCCGCGGTGAAACCCGTAGAGCGTAAACTCGATCTGAACGCGCCGCCGCATGAGGACGTACGTCGTAAAGACGAGGTGATGCGCGCCGACGTTTTGCAGCGTGGACAACTCACGCGGCAGATTGACGTGGACCTCCGCGAATGGAATCGGCAGCCAGGAGCGATTGACGAGCGTCACCTTCAAAGGCACTGCCTCGCTGATGTCGCACTCGTGCCGAGGGAAGTCCACGATACAATCCACTTTGTCCTGTACGACACTCGCCCACCACCGGGGCCAAACCCAAATCATGATGGCGACGATGAAAACGAGCCAGAGCACAGTGAGCATGCCTTACACCTCGGCCCGCTCGTTTGGCACCGGGACGCCCTGGAGAACGTCTTCGATCACGCGCTTGGCGCCGTCCTCCCCCATCCAGTCGATGTTCAAGTGCAGGCGGTGCGCCATCGCCGGATAAAACGCGCGTTTCACGTCGTCCGGCGTGACAAATTTGCGCTGGGCCAAGTAGGCGAGTGCCTGTGCATATTGCGTGAGTGCGACGATGGCGCGAGGACTCGCCCCCAGCTGGACTTGGTCGTGGGTGCGCGTCGCGCGGCCCAACTGAACGATGTATCGCAACACGTCATCGCTGACGATGATTTGCCGGACTTCCTTCTGCGCCTTTACGACGTCCTGTTCGGCGAGGACCGGGGAGAGTTCCTCGTCCTCTGTAAACACCACCCTGCGGACCATTTCAACCTCTTCCTCGGCCTCGATATAGCCGAGGTTCAACTGCACCAGAAAGCGGTCGAGCTGTGCTTCAGGGAGCGGAAAGACGCCCTGTGACTCAATCGGATTGGCGGTGGCAATCACGAAGAAGGGCTTCGGTAGACTGTAGGTGGTTCCGTCTGCAGAGACCTGCCGTTCCGCCATCGCCTCTAATAGTGCGGACTGAGTGCGGGGCGTCGCGCGGTTGATCTCGTCCATCAGGAGGACATTCGTGAAGATGGGCCCGCGATGGAACATAAATCGGTTGTCGCCGGGGTTGAATACGGTGGCGCCGACGACGTCCGCAGGGAGCAAATCGGGCGTTCCTTGAACGCGGCAAAAGGCTAGTCCAAAGACTTTTGCCAGGCTCGCTGCGAGTCGGGTCTTGCCTGTTCCTGGCACGTCCTGAAGCAGCACGTGCCCCCCGGCGAGGCAGGCGGCCGTCACCAGTTCGAGGGTCGCGCGCTGACCTACGATTTTTTTGGACAACTGTTCGATGATATCCGGAATTCGAGCCTGCGTCGGCGTGATGGATGAGTCAGTCAAACACATAACACCCTTTCCAATTCCCTACATGCCATTCTACCTTGATTTTTACTGAAAGAACCAGCCGTGACAAAACAGCGCCGCCCCAAATGCGGCGGTACTTCCAAACGCGAGCATCAAGGCCGATACCCAGGGCAACCTCGCGCTCGCGGAGCGGTTGAGAAGAAAGCCGGGAACGAACGCGGGCCAGAGGATGCAGAGGAATCTCAGGACGCTTTTCAGCGGATCTCCGAAGATGTAGGCGCAAGCTGAGAGCAGGAGGATGCCCGCCATCCACAGCGCGCTTTCGAGGCTTTCGACGACCTGTTCTTCACGCGTTACGCGCCACGTGCCGTCCGCCATGGCGAAGCGGATGATCTGGACGATGACGAGGCCCATCATCAAGGCCACGACGAGGGTGTCAAGCGTCAGCGGATAGCGGATAAACGACTCCAGTACGTTGACAAACGGCGCTCGCCAACTCCGCTCCCAGGTGTCTTCTGCGGCGAGAATGGCGAACGGGGTGTGGACGGTCGCGTACAGGTAGGCCTCATAAATGAGCGGGACGACGCCCGCGGCGGCCACGTACCCAAGCGCCCGCCACCAGAGGCGCAGGCGGATGAATCGCAAGGTGAAGGCGATGCAGAAGACGCCGAGATCGTGCATGCTCGTCGCGATCATGACGCCGACGAGCGATAGACTGTAGCTCCGCCACGCCCGCGGCTGGCGCAGTCCATACATGATGAGAAGGATACCGAACAGCGAAAACGTCTCGGTATACAGGGAACTGAAGTAGATTGCGCAGGGATTGACGGCAAACAGGATGACAGCGACCGACTTGAGTGCCGGCTGCTCGCGCTCGACGAGGCCATACATGAGCCAAAGGGAGCAAAAAAACAGGATTTCCACGAGGACTAGCGCACCAATCGGGGACAGCAGGCGAATGATCACCGGAAGGCCTGGAAAGAAGGCTGCCGCGCGATATGCCGGGCTAAATGGAACGACGTTTCCCGTGATGGCGAACGCCTGTTGCGCGTGTGCGGGAATGAGATATCCGTATTTGGCGATATAGATAAACCATTGCGAGTCCCACTGCATGAAGTCATCCGCAATGGAGTGGGTGAGCGTCAAGCGGTTCGCTGACGGCGCAATCGGGCCGAGGATGCCGAACAAGATGACCAGGGCGTGCAGCCCGTAGGCAAACAGGACATGCTGCGTGCGTTTCGAGAGTGTCATGATTCAGTCAGTCTCCATTGCTCTCTGGATTCGTCATCTTAGTCTGCCATTGTTTCAAAAGGAATGGAATCTTCTGTTCGGTTTTCGGTACAATTGGGATGGATTTTCTCGCGCATTTTCGTCACCGCGAATCATGTCGATAGGCGGTTCCGAAGCGGGCATTGGGGCAAGCGCTTTCGGTGGAAGGAATGCCGACTTGACCGAAGTTTCGGACGAAAAATAAGCTGGATGGAACAAAAGGTCAAGATTTGACGTTCTTCGACATTTTGCGTAGAAATTCCGAGTGTGGTATACATAGTGATCGGAATTGGGATTTGTTATCCCCCGAACCGGGCGTTCCTATACGATTGTCCCATGCATAATGGCGCAAAATGGTTTATTGTTATTTTGGTACGCCTAGAGACACGGAAGAAGGGTTTACACAATGGAGAACGAACACCCATCAGAAACCCAATCGTTTTGGCAACAATTTTTTGGGCCGAACTTTGGGTATATCCTCGAGCTGTATGAATCCTACCGCGAGAACCCGGAGTCGGTGAGCGCGGATACCCGTGCGCTGTTTGCCACATATGGCGATCCAAATACAGCGCTCTCACTTCGTGTGCAGTCGACTCAAACCGGGCAGGCACCATTCTCCGTCTCGCCTGAACGCATTGCGCAGGTTATCGATTTGGCACGCAGCATTCGCGTCCACGGCCATCTCGCTGCTGCCACAGACCCACTCCATCCTAAAGGTTCCGTTCCTCAACTTGAAACGTCCACGCACGGCATCGGTGACGCCGACCTGAGTGAACTGCCGGCGAGTGTCGTGTTGCGCGACGCGCCAGCCGACGTACGGTCAGCCCGCGATGCTATCGATAGATTGCGCCAAGCGTATTGCGGCCGTCACGGATATGAGTTCCAACACCTGACGGACGAAACGGAGATCGCATGGCTGCAGCAACAGGTAGAAAGCGGACGGCTCTTTGCTCCGCTCTCGTCCGACGAGAAGAAAGAGCTGTACGCGAGCCTCGCCAAGACCGAGCTGTTCGAGAAGTTTATGCACCGGCGCTTCGTCGGCCAAAAGCGATTCTCGGTCGAAGGGCTCGACGCACTTGTCCCGGTCGTTCAAAAAGTGACGGACTCGGCTCTGGAACAAGGGATCTCGACTGTGGTCATCGGGATGGCGCACCGCGGACGCCTCAACGTCTTGGCGCACGTCGTTCAGAAGCCGTACGAGCGGATTTTTTCGGAGTTTCACGCAGGCAACAACTTTGCCAGCGAGGAAGAGATGCAGGAGTACGAGCTCGGGTGGGGCGGTGACGTCAAATACCACCAAGGTTGGCGCCATGAGTTTCAGAAGGCGGACGGCAGTCTCGCTCGCATCATCCTAGCGAATAACCCAAGTCACCTCGAGGTGGCGAATCCGGTCGTCGAAGGCATCGCGCGAGCCGCGCAAGAAGACCGGACGAACCCTGGTCTCCCGCAGCAGGACGTCACGAGGGCGATTCCGGTCGTCATCCACGGGGACGCTGCATTTCCCGGGGAAGGCGTCGTGACGGAAACGCTCAATTTCTCGCAGATTCCGGGCTACTACACAGGTGGCACGGTGCACATCATCGCGAACAACCACGTCGGCTTCACGGCGGACCCTGAGCAAGGTCGTTCGACGCGCTATGCCAGCGACCCGGCAAAGGGATACGAAATCCCGATTGTCCACGTGTCCGCGGACGACCCGGAAGCGTGCCTGGCCGCTGCACGGTTGGCGTTCTTGTACCGCGAGACGTTCCACAAGGACTTTCTCATCGACTTAATTGGCTACCGCCGCTGGGGTCACAACGAAACCGATGATCCGAGCATGACACAGCCAGTTCTGTATACCCTCATCAATGAGCGCCCGACGGTCAAGGCGCTGTACGGCGAGCAACTGCAGGCTGAGGGCGTTCTCTCGTCGGAGCAGATTGCAAGCGTTGACAGTGAGATAAGCGCGGCGCTCATGGAGGCGTTTCAGAAGCTGCCGGACATGCACCACCACGCGCCAATTACCGATTTTTCCGCACCGCAAGTAGAGGTGTCGAAAGTCAGTCTGGAGACCTTGCGCGAAATGAACCAGGCACTCCTGCAAACGCCGGAGGACTTCACTACGTATCCGAAATTAAAGCGGATTCTGGAGCGCCGCACGGACGCGATTGACAACGGGGATATCGATTGGGCACACGCAGAGGCACTGGCCTTCGCCACGATTCTGCAAGCCGGTACGCCGATTCGTCTGACGGGTCAGGATTCGGAGCGCGGAACCTTTGGACAACGCCACTTGGTCCTGCACGATGTCAACGACGGTCATAAATACACTCCGCTGCAACACCTGCCTGGCGCACAGGCAAGCTTTATCGTGTACAATAGCCCGCTTTCCGAGACGGGCGTTATCGGCTTCGAGTACGGCTACAACGTCGAGGCGCCGGAAACGCTGGTTCTCTGGGAGGCGCAGTTCGGTGATTTTGCCAACGTGGCGCAGCCGATGATCGACCAGTTTATCGCGGCGGGTCGCGCAAAGTGGGCCGAAGCGTCCGGACTAGTCCTGCTTCTTCCACACGGCTACGAGGGGCAGGCGTCGGAACACTCGAGCGCGCGTGTCGAACGCTTTTTGCAACTGGCCGCTAAGAACAATCTGTTTATCGCAAATGTCACGAGTTCGGCGCAGTACTTCCACTTGCTCCGCCTGCAAGCGGCGCGCCTTGGAAAGAACGCTCGTCCGCTGGTCGTCATGACACCAAAGAGCTTGCTTCGCAACGTTCGGGCCGCGTCCAAGGGAATCGAGTTGGCTGAAGGTCAGTTCCAAACCGTCCTTCACCAGCCGAGCGAACGTGCGAAAAAAGTTACCCGTCTTGTCCTCTCAAGCGGTAAAGTAGGTGTAGACTTAACTACAGAGATCGAAAAGCGCGGGGGAGACTTCTCTTGGTTGGCGACGGCGCGCGTGGAACAACTCTATCCTTTCCCCGCCGAGCGGATTCAAGAGATCCTAGCACAATACGCAAATCTACGTGAGGTCGTGTGGTTGCAGGAAGAGCCACAGAACGCAGGTGCGTGGTCCTTTGTCGTGACGCGGCTGTTATCCATCCTGCCAGCCAACGCTGCCCTGCATTACGTTGGCCGTCCGGAGCAGGCCTTCCCTGCCGAAGGTTCGCCAGACGTCCACAATGCAGAACAAGCGCACATCTTAGATGTCGCTCTATCACAACAGACGCTCTGATTGAATGGAGGAAACACAATGGCAGAGGTAAAGGTACCTACGCTGGGTGAGTCGATTGTCGAGGCGACAATTGGTCAGTGGTTGAAGAACGAGGGCGACGCGGTTGAATCTGGTGAAGCCATCGCGGAGTTGGAGACGGACAAGGTGAATGTGGAAGTCATCGCCGAGGAGTCCGGCGTACTAGCCACGATTGCGAAGCAAACGGGCGACACAGTTGCCATCGGTGATACGATTGCCGTCATTCAAGCAGGCACCGGGGCTGCACCATCGGTCGCGCCGGCACCAGCGAAGCAGGAGGCCGTGAAGGTGGACACGCCGTCGACGACAGCCGCTTCCGTACCGGCTCAGGCACCGACCGTTCCACCGGTGGCGAGCGGGGTTCGCGCGACGCCTTCTGTCCGGCGTGCTGCGCTCGAACAGGGCGTTGACGTCAATCAAGTACAGACTGGTCGTGTCGAGTTGGCGAGCCTCACAGCCGCACCGGCACCTGCACCGAAGGTTCAACCGGCCGTGCAGAATGCTGCAGCCGATAGGGCGGATGAAGAACGCGTTCGCATGACGCGCCGCCGCATCACCATCGCCAAGCGCCTGGTCGAAGTGCAGCACACCGCCGCGATGTTGACGACCTTCAACGAGGTGGACATGAGTGCGGTCATGGATGTGCGCAAGCGCCGTAAGGATGCGTTTAAGGATAAGCACGGGGTCGGTCTCGGATTCATGTCCTTCTTTACGAAAGCGGTCGTTGGTGCACTGAAGCAGTTCCCGCGCCTGAATGCGGAAATTCAAGGCGAAGATATGATCATCAAGCATCACTATGACATCGGAATTGCCGTGGCGACAGAGGGCGGACTTGTCGTACCGGTCGTGCGCGGTGCAGATAGGTTGTCGTTCGCAGGCATCGAGGGGGAGATTGCTTCCTTGGCGAGCCGCGCGCGGGACAACAAGCTTGGCGTTGAGGATCTGCAGGGCGGTACATTCACGATTACAAACGGTGGTACGTTCGGAAGTCTCATGTCGACGCCGATTCTGAATGCGCCGCAAGTGGGCATTCTGGGTATGCACGGCATCCAGCAACGGCCAGTGGCTGTGAACGGCCAGGTGGAGATTCGCCCTATGATGTACATTGCTCTGTCGTATGACCATCGCATTGTCGACGGTAGTGAGGCAGTTCGCTTCCTCGTCGCTGTGAAGCAGATGATTGAAGATCCGGAATCCCTCCTGATTGAGGGGTAACGAGTCACCCGGTTTGTGAGTCCTGGATGTTTAAATTTCATCGATAGTTCTTTGAGCGCCTCGCGGGATTCCCCGTGAGGCGTTTCTACTTGTCGCCTATAATAAACAGTGACTGTTACCCAGTCTTGAACATAGGTGTATAAAGGAGTTCCATCGACTGAGCAAAAGTGTGGGACATTTCTCCCCGCACGTGCTCGCAGACGATGGCCGATAGGCCTGTTCGCCGCGTGATCAGTAGGCGAATGAGAGCGGTTCAAGGGAGGATTCGCCACATGCATGCCACGCCGAGGTGGGCACATCGCGGATACGCCGGTCGCTATCCTGAAAACACACTCGTCGCATTCGTCGCTGGAGCGGAAGTTGGGGCGGAGGGAATTGAGTGCGATGTACGTTTGACGAAGGACGGTCAGTTTGTCATTTTGCACGACGAGTGCGTCGACCGTACGACAAATGGCCATGGGCGCGTCGCTGACCTGTCACTCGAAGAAATCCAAGACTTGGACGCGGGTGCCTGGTTTCACGACGCGTTCGTCGGCACGCGAATTCCGACATTGGAGACGCTGGTGGACTACATTGCGCAGTACCCGCGACGGATTGCCCTGAATCTCGAGTGGAAGGTCCCGGTGCCGGACGATGCACTCATGCGGCGCGCCTTTGACGTGATCTGTCGTGCAGGGATCTTCGAACAGGTACTCCACAGCAGTTTTCACGAGGAGATCTTGCGTGCCATCCGACGCGTGATCCCCAACACGCGCGTGGCGCTCTTGACGGAGCCTGGACGCGAAGCGCACGAGGTGATTCAAGCGGCCAAGGCAATCGGGGCTGTAGCCATTCATCCGGACTTTCGGCAGGTGACCCCGCGATTCGTCCGCAGGGCCCATCAGTCAGGTTTACGAGTACACCCCTATACCGTCGACGATGCCAAGATGATGGCGTGGATGGAAGAATGCGGAGTGGACGCCATCATCACAAACTGGCCTCTCGAGCACTGGTCAGAGGAGTCCGGTCCAGCCATCTCGCGGCGAGGGTACTGACAAATACCAGAAGTAGAGACGACGGAATCAGCCAAAAGGCCACGTTGATGCCGACCTTGGTGGCCAGAAAGCCGACGAGCCAATTGACGAAGATACTACCTATCCCGGAAAATGTCAGTAGCATGCCAATTACGCGGCCAGTCTCACCCGGGAACGCCTGGCTCGCCAGGTGTACGATGGTCGGAAACGTGACCGCAAATCCGAACCCAGAAACAACGAATAGAATAGGGCACTGTGGAACGACAAGTCCTGCACCAAAAAACACGAGCGAGAAAACGGAGCTCCAGAGAATGCTCGCATAAGATCCGAGCTTGTGGACCCACAGCGGCCCCGTCAACCTCCCGATGGTGAAGGTTAGGTAAAACGCCGTCAAGTACCACGAGCTCGCGGTGAGACTCATGCCTTCTGCGTGAACCAGATAGGTGGGCAGCCATGTGGCGGTGCCAACCTCGGCCAGTACGTAAAGCATAATTCCGAGCAGAAGGGCGTAAAACAGTGGCGCCGTCAGCGCTTGCTGCCTTTTTGCGCTGGTCACCCCGCTTTGCTTTCGGTCTGGCCCGGCAAGGTTGGGAAATCGGTACTGGACAATCGATAGGGCCGCGAGAATCGTCAGGACGCCCACGTCCAGAAATGGAGTGGACCAGTGGCCGGATTTGGTTGCGAGATAGGTGACGATGGTTGGAAACAAGGTCGCTCCCACGCCATAGAAGCCGTGAAGTAAGTTAAATCCGGAGCTCTCCGCCCGCGGCGTCTGCGCGACAGCGGGCACGACGGCGTTGATGGCGATTTCCAGCCAACCCATAACGAAGCCAAGCGAGAAAAATGCCACCCACAACATGAGAAATGCCGTAGGGAAGGCAATCAGGATGAGCACTGCCCCAAGGGCAATGGACCCGATGAATAGTGTCCGCTTGAGGCCCACTCGGTGAATGACGAAGCCGCTGGGGAAACTGCCCAAGAGATAACCGATCGAATTCGCCGCAAACAGTGTGCCAAGCTGTGTGTAGGTAATGTGGATCTGCGCTTGTAACATGGGCCCTGTCGCACTGCGCATCGCGTCAATCGCCCCGTAGAGCAGCATCCCCCACAGTGCAAACACAAGCCCAAATCGATAACGCTTCAAGGTTCACCATCCATTCCAATAAAAAAGCATCCAGGTGATTATACACCTGGATGCTTCGGGAACTTCAAGATATTGATGAGTTCCTGGTGGTTAAACTCAATAATTGTCCGCGTGAATCACTTCACGCCGTGCCACTCCGGAGTCATACGCCGCTTTCGCGACCGCGTCGCTGACTTTCTTGACCACAGCCTGGTTAAATACAGAAGGAATAATATAGTCCTCTGTCAACTCGTCTTCCCGAATCGAGGAGGCGATAGCGTGCGCCGCAGCGAGCTTCATCTCTTCGTTAATCGTGCGTGCGCGCGACTTGAGCGCTCCCTTGAAGATGCCTGGGAAGCAAAGAACGTTGTTAATCTGGTTCGGATAGTCGCTTCGTCCCGTCGCCATCACACGCACGTATGGCGCGGCCTCTTCTGGCCTGATCTCGGGTGTCGGGTTGGCCATCGCAAACACGATGGGGTCACTCGCCATCTTCTTCAGATGTTCCACGCTGAGTACACCGGGGCCGGAAACGCCGATGAATATGTCAGCGTCTTCGATGGCGTCGTCTAACGTGCCGGTCACGTTGTGCGGATTGGTGTGCTCTGCATACCAGTTCCACATCGGAATGTCGTACGTCTGATTGCGGTTCAGGATTCCGTCGAGGGTGACCCCGAGCACATTCGTGACACCGGCTGCCAGCATCATCTTCGTGCAGGCGACGCCAGCCGCGCCGATGCCTACGATGACGACCTTGCAATCCTGTAAGCGTTTGCCCACGAGTTTTGTCGCATTCAAAAGGCCGGCGAGGAGTACGACAGCGGTTCCGTGTTGGTCGTCGTGAAAGACAGGGATGTCCAATTCCTCTTTGAGCCGTTCCTCAATCTCAAAGCAGCGCGGCGAACCGATGTCCTCGAGGTTGATTCCGCCAAACGCTGGTGCGATGCTCTTCACAATTCGCACGATCTCGTCGGTATCTTTCGTATCCAGACAAATCGGGAACGCGTCGATCCCGGCAAATTGCTTGAACAACATCGCCTTGCCTTCCATAACCGGCATGGCTGCGTGCGGGCCGATGTCGCCAAGGCCGAGCACAGCGGTCCCATCGGAGACGACGGCGACGGTATTGCGCTTGATCGTCAATTGATAGGCTTTCGACGGATCTTCGTGAATCGCCTCGCAGACGCGCGCCACGTGCGGCGTGTAGACGCGAGACAAGTCGTCGCGGTTCTTCACCTGAAGCTTCGGCGTAACTTCCAACTTTCCACCGAGGTGTACGAGGAACGTGCGGTCCGATACGGCGACGACGTGAATCCCCGGCTCGGTGTTCAGCATATCGGAGATTCGCTTGCCGTGTTCGCGACTTTCCACAGTGACTGTGACGTCTCGGACCACGACGTCCTTGCTGACGCGGATGACGTCGACGGCATTGATGTCACCACCGGCTACACCCACCAAACTCGCAACCTTCGCAAAGGTTGTAACTGAGTTAGCGAGTTCCAAACGATAAATCAAACTGATGCCCGGACTGCGGACTTCCACGTGCAAAGACCTCCCCACATATCACTCAAATGACGCATTGAGTCTTATTGATATTACCAAACTCCGGCGCGCCGGGACAACGTCCGACCCAGCACAACTCCACGATTTTCAGATAAAATGGACATAACAATGAGACGAGGTGAGGCGCATGACCTGGTGGACAGAACCGCTGCGGCGTTGGACGGACGCTTTGGAAATCGATGTAGTTGTAGAACATGCGCCTACGTCTGACCCGGGGATCATCGGGGCGTGGTCGGAACAGCCAAACGAATGGTGGTTCCAGTTGGACGAGTCGACGCGCGTTCGCTTTCCCGACTGGAAACCGACTCGGGCGATGCGAGAGGCCTTGGGCTATACGCTGACAGGTGGCAGAGACCTCGCGCGCCCGACGGTGGATAGGATGGAGCAAGCGTACCGGGCGCTGCTCGAATTGGACGTACACGGCCTGGTTCGCGCTTCCACCGCCTCTGCACCGCCATGTATTCCAGCTAGCGAGTATTGGTCGTACCCTGGCTACTTGTTTCTGGTGCGGCGAAAAGGGGAGGTAAGAACCGACGCGGAGGAAGTGAACTTGTCCTGGACACAGGTGATCTCCGATATGTTGTCCGCCATCTTGGGCGAGGGATGGCATCGCGAACTTGGCGAACGCAAAGACGTCGTCGCCTACTTGCCCGTTTCGAAACTAGAAGAAGCCGTACTCGACCTTCCTGAGGCCGATGACGACCTGCCCATCATCGACCGCTTGAACAGCGTCGCGAAACTCCTCGTCTCGGCCATCGCCGAGGACGCCTACTTCGATGTTCGGGTGTCCGTGTCGAGGAGGATCGATAAGCCCAGTCAAATTCACGCCGGACTGGCATCCGCACTGCTCGCGACACGGCTTCAATCGCTGGCCAACACTCGTACGTCGGTGTTTGGCGAGGGCCTGCTGCCGCTCTTCGCGACACTTGCGTCGGACGAGGCGGTCGACGCGTTTTGGCAAGTGTTGCTAGAGCGCGCTCAGCTGCCTGTGGACGCCTGGCCGGAGGATTGGCTGGACATCGTGCAGGGCGTCATTCAGGCTAACCTGAATATCAGTGAGGCTGCGCGCATTCTGTACGTCCATCGCAACACGCTCATTCACAAGCTCGACCGCCTGGCGCAGGTGACGGGCTACGACGTCCGCAATATCACCGACGCAATGGTCCTCTATGTCGCCGCTCTATTGAAAACACAACAAGTTGCACTGAAATGACGAAGCGATAGGTGCAGAGTGTACATACTCCGTTAGACGTTTGTTCGATAGACTAAACGTACAAATTGTTCCCGCTTTCATTTAAGGAGGACGTCTCGTGGCACGCGTACATCTTCAGCACATTTCGAAAACCTATAGCGGTGCAACCGAACCAGTCGTCAAGGATTTCAACCTGGACATCGAAGACAAGGAATTTGTCGTTTTCGTCGGTCCGTCAGGTTGCGGCAAAACGACGACGCTGCGCATGATCGCCGGTCTGGAGGACATCACAGGCGGCGACTTGATGATCGGTGAACGCCGAGTGAACGATGTGGCGCCCAAAGATCGGGATATCGCAATGGTGTTCCAAAACTATGCACTCTACCCACATATGTCGGTCTATCAAAACATGGCATTCGGTTTAAAACTTCGCAAGGTTCCAAAAACGGAAATCGACAAGCGCGTTCATGAGGCGGCTCGGATCCTCGATATTGAGCACCTCCTGGACCGCAAACCGAAGGCGCTGTCCGGCGGTCAACGCCAACGCGTAGCCCTCGGCCGCGCAATCGTCCGTGAACCACAGGTGTTCCTGATGGACGAACCACTTTCCAACTTGGATGCAAAACTTCGCGTACAAATGCGCGCTGAAATTCGTAAACTACACCAACGGCTGCAGACGACGATGATCTATGTCACGCACGACCAGACAGAGGCCATGACGATGGGCGACCGCATCTGCGTCATGAAGGACGGCATCATCCAACAGGCCGATACCCCGCAAGTGGTCTACTCTCAACCGAAGAACATCTTCGTTGCGGGATTCATCGGATCGCCGGCGATGAATTTCATCCATGGCGAAATCGTCGCCGAGGGCAGTCACTTCTACTTCCGCGCACCAAACGTGTCCATTTTGTTGCCGGAGGGTCGCTACAACGTGTTGAAGAGCTCGGGGGTCATCGGCAAGAAGGTCGTTCTCGGGGTTCGTCCGGAAGACCTTCACAACGAAGAGGTGTTCATGTCGACCTATCCCGAAGCTGTGATCGGGGCCAAAGTCGAAGTCGTGGAACACATGGGCTCGGAGGTGTACCTCCATGTGAACACGGGCTCGACGCCGTTTGTCGCCCGTGCCAACTCCCGGTTTAGCTTCCATCCGGGCAGTGAGGTGAAACTTGCAGTCGACCTCAACAAGATTCACATCTTCGACGCCGCGACGGAAGAGTCTATCGGCTTCGCGACTGCGACGGAAAAGTCTGAAGTGACCGTTTGACGGTGTGTGGAAAAAGGGAGTGAGGCGGCGTGGTAGAGCGCAGTTTGAGAATCGAGTTGGCGCAGGGCTTGGCTGCTCGTCCTGCGGCAGAGTTTGTGAAGTTGGCTTCGTCGTATGCGAGCAGTGTACGTCTCGGGAAAAATGGTCAGTTCATCGATGCCAAGAGCATCCTCGGCGTGATGTCGATGGCCTTGTCGCACGGAGATGAGGTCACACTGCAAGTCGACGGCTCGGATGAACAGGAGGCTGTGGCAAAGCTGTCGGCCTTCTTAGGTGAATCCGTCCAGTGAGGACAGACAGGCGGTAGCGTACGGCCCACGGCGGCCTGTGCGCCATCCTTCTGAGAAGAAAGCGCAACAGGCGTCGGTCGTCCCACGAAAGCCGCCGCCGCATCTGATCACGGGGTCCACTTCGATGTTGCAGAAGCTCCAGCACATCGAGGTGGGCCCTTTCCCTTGCAACGAACCGGATGGTGACGAAGGCGAAGCATCGACCGCACAATAGCGTTGCACCGTTCGCGGTGTTCGGTTAGGCTTTATGAAGAGAGCTGCGACGAGAGAAAAGGGAGGAAAGACAGTGCAACTTGATGCACCCTTACACAGAGATATCCGAATTCTCGGCGATTTACTAGGCGAAGTCCTCGTGGAACAGTGTGGTAGGTCCGTGTTCGATCACGTTGAACAGATCCGCAAGGCCGCCAAGTCGTTTCGCGGAGATCCGTCAGAAAGCACCCGGGCCGCTTTGCAACAGGCGGTCGAAGCCGTGCCTGGCGAGCTTCGCAGCGACACGATTCACGCGTTTTCCGTCTATTTTCAACTCGTCAATCTAGCGGAACAGAACCATCGACTTCGTCGCCGTCGAGCCTACGAGAAATCTGATCAACCACAACGGGGCACATTTCAAGAGGCGATGAACGTGCTACACAGGCAGGAGGTTCCGCCAGAGCAAGTGCAGGAACTGTTGCGTCAGGTCGGCATCGAACTGATCTTGACCGCACATCCCACCGAGGCCTTGCGCCGGACCGTGCTCGACAAGCACACGAAAATTTCCGCTTTTCTCGAGGAGATGGACGATCCGCGCAAGGCCCCGCGCGAGCTCGAGCGGTTGCGCGAGCAAATCCGCACCGAGATCATCGCGCTGTGGCAGACCAGATCGGTGCGCAAGCACCGGATCACCGTCATAGACGAGGTCAGAAACGGACTCTATTTTCTCGACCAGATTTTGTTCGACGTCTTGCCGCAGGTGCATGAAAAACTAGAGCGTTCGGTTTCTGAAAGTTTTGGCGATAAAGACATCCAGGTGCCTGAGCTGATCCGCTTTGGCTCCTGGATGGGTGGAGACAGAGACGGGAATCCGAACGTGACGCACGACGTGACGGAGATGACGTTGAAGCTGCACTTCGATTTGGCGGTCAGCAAATACCAGGAGAAGTTGCATCAGTTGGCGCGCGATCTCAGCCCCTCGGTGGAACGTGTCGGGGCGGACGAAGCCTTGCTCGAGTCACTGGATGCGCCGACGGATGAGCCATATCGAGCCAAAATTGATCAAATGGTCGAACGCCTTGTCAATACGAAGCGACACGTTCATGGCGAACCGACGACGGGTCCGCGTTATCACAGCGCGTCTGAGTTGCAGGACGATATTGCGTTAATGGATACGTCGCTGCGCAACCACCGCGGCGCAAGATTGGCCGACACGTTTGTTCGGCCGCTGCAGTTGCAAGTGAGCCTGTTTGGATTTCACATGGTGACACTTGACATCCGACAACACAGCGGCGTACACGAGCGCGCAATCAGCGAGTTGCTCGACGTGGCGGGACTGGCCGACTATCCGTCGCTTTGCGAGGAGGAGCGCATTCGGGTGCTGTCGGACTGCCTCGCCTCCGCACGGCCGATTCGAAACCCCTATCACGCCTATTCGAACGAGACGTTGGAAGCCTTGCGCGTGTTTGACTGCATTCGCAGCGGGCACATTCAATTTGGGCGCGCGTCCGTGCGCGATTACCTGATCTCCATGACACAAGGGGCCAGCGACCTGTTGGAAGTCTTGCTGTTAGCGAAGGAGTCCGGACTGTTCGGGTGGCCAGACGGCCCCGGGGCGGCACCGACGAGTCACCTCAACGTCGTACCGCTGTTCGAAACGATTGAAGATCTGCAGGCAGCACCGGCTATCATGCAGTCCCTGTTTGAGAATTCGGTGTACGGTCGGCACCTCGAGGTGCACAATCGCTCCCAGGAGATCATGCTCGGCTATTCGGACAGCAACAAGGATGGTGGCTACCTCACGGCTAACTGGTCGCTGTACACGGCGCAACAGGCCTTGCTCGACATCGCAGCGTCGCATGACATCCGGTTGAAGTTTTTCCACGGTCGCGGCGGGGCGCTTGGACGTGGCGGCGGTCCTGTCGAACAGTCCATCTTGGCGCAACCGGTTCGGGCTCTGCACGGCCACGTGAAAATTACCGAGCAGGGTGAGGTCATCTCCCAGCGCTATAGCCACAAGGGCATCGCTGAACGGTCGCTCGAATCGGCGGCAGCCGCTGTTTTAATAGGGGCCACCAGATCTCGCTTCGATTCGAGCGAAACGGAGCCGGTCGACTGGGTTCGCCTCTTGGAATCGGCCTCGCGGCGTTCCTTTGAAGCGTACCGGGCATTCGTCTTTGGCGATGAGGATTTCTTGGCGTATTTTCACACGGCGACGCCTGTCGATGAGATCGGCAAACTCAATATCGGGTCCCGCCCTTCCAAGCGCACCCATTCAGCCAGGATTGAGGACCTGCGCGCCATTCCGTGGGTCTTTTCGTGGACGCAAAGCAGGCACCTTCTGCCCGCGTGGTATGGATTCGGTACATCGATGGAAGAACTGATGCAAGTGGAAGGAAATCTGGAACACCTGCGAGCGATGTACAGCGGCTGGCCGTTCTTTCGGACGCTCGTCGACAATCTGCAAATGGCACTGGCGAAGGCGGACATGTTGGTGGCGCGCGAGTACGCGCATCTCGCGGGCGATGTCGGAGTGCGGCTGTTCGCCGACATCGAGCGCGAATACGAGCGCAGCCGTCGCGCCGTGCTCCAGATCACCGGATACGGAAATCTGTTGGACAACAAGTCGGTGATTCAGGCGTCGATTCAGTTGCGTAACCCGTACGTCGACCCGCTTTCATTCTTCCAAGTTCGCCTACTTCGGCAATTGCGAGAGACGGCCAACGAAGAGGAGCGAGCACTGCTCCTATCGGACGTTTTGTTGACGATTAACGGCATCGCGGCGGGCCTCCGAAATACCGGTTAAACCGCGTATTCGAGATTGCAAGTTGGGCGCCTGTGCTCTACCATGTAGAGTATAGGCGCATCTTTTTGCAGTCACGATGGACCCGTCCATCGCTCAGTAATCGAAGTGGGACTGATTTTGTCATTATGGGACGTTTCGAGTCCCTGTGGGGGTGGTCATCATCCAAAAAATTGCTGTCTTGACGAGTGGCGGCGACGCGCCGGGTATGAACGCGGGCGTTCGCGCGGTCGTCCGAACGGCCATTTATCACGGACTTGAAGTCGTAGGCATCCGCCGCGGGTATGCGGGGCTTCTCGACGGTGATATTAAACCGATGCCCATCGAGTCCGTCGGTGATATCATACAACGTGGCGGGACTTGTCTGTATACGGCTCGGTGTCTCGAGTTTCTGACTGAGGATGGACAACGCCGCGGATACGAGCGCCTTAAAGAACTAGGTGTCGAAGGTCTCATTGTATTCGGAGGTGACGGAAGTTTTCGGGGTGCGCAAAAACTTCACCATCTCGGTATCAAAACCATCGGCGTACCGAGTACCATCGACAACGACATCGGTGCGTGCGACGCAAACATCGGGTTTGATACCGCCGTACAGACGGCAATTGAGGCCATCGACAAAATTCGCGATACCGCAACCTCTCATGAACGGACGTATGTCATTGAAGTGATGGGGCGCAGTGCCGGTCATATCGCCCTCGCGGCCGGACTAGCTGGCGGCGCGGAGTCGGTGCTCGTTCCGGAGGTGCCCTACAGACTCGAAGACGTGGTGGCAAAGTTACAGCGAGGTGTCGCGCGCGGCAAGAAACACTCGATTATCATCGTCGCAGAAGGTGCAGGGAGTGGCGCCGAGGTCGGGCGCTATATCGAACAGCACACCGGCTACGATACGCGCGTCACGGTCCTCGGACACGTTCAGCGCGGCGGGGCGCCGAGCGCGGCCGACAGGGTCTTGGCCAGCCGACTTGGTGCACATGCGGTCGAATTGGCGCTCAAAGGCATGTCGGGACACATGGCCGCCACGCATCATGGAGAGTTGACCTCCGTGCCGTTTGACGAGGTGTTCCGTGCAGAACGGAAGCCATCACGCGCCGTGTATGAACTCGCAGACATTTTGTCGATTTAAATGCAAAATTAAATGCAAAAATTTTGAGGAGTGATATACACCGTGATCGAACAAATCATGCAATATCTCGGCGATGACTCAGATTATCTATTAAACCACAAGTCTACTGGCATTCCGCTGTCGAGCATCACGACGCCCTCTCCGGCGTATGTCGACGACGTGTTTACATATACCAACCGCAACAACCAGGTATTGCGGAGTTTACAATCCCTCTACTCCAATGGCCGCCTCGCGAACACCGGATACGTTTCAATTCTGCCGGTCGACCAGGGGATCGAACACTCCGCAGGCGCTTCGTTTGCGAAAAATCCAGCCTACTTTGACGCCGAGAACATCGTGAAGTTGGCGATTGAAGGCGGCTGTAACGGCGTCGCTTCCACGCTTGGCGTGTTGGCGCTTACGAGCCGTAAGTACGCGCACAAGATCCCATACATCGTGAAAGTGAACCACAACGAAATGCTGACCTATCCAAACAAGTATGACCAGGTCATGTTCGCATCGGTGAAGCAAGCGTGGGATCTGGGGGCTGCCGGCATCGGCGCAACCATCTATTTCGGGTCCCCGGAATCCACCCGCCAACTGCAAGAAGTCAGCGAAGCGTTTAAATTGGCTCACGAGCTGGGGATGTTCACCATTCTCTGGTGTTACCTGCGCAACGAGGCGTTCGTGAAAGACGGTGTCGACTACCACACTGCGGCTGACTTGACGGGACAGGCCAACCACATTGGCGTGACCATCGAAGCGGACATCATCAAACAGAAGCTGCCGACGGTCAACGGGGGCTATACGGCTTTGAACATGGGTCAAAGCAGCTACGGCAAGACGGACAAGCGCATCTACACGGAACTGACGACTGATCACCCAATCGACCTCACACGCTACCAAGTAGCGAACTGCTACATGGGCAAAATCGGCCTCATTAGCTCCGGTGGCGCATCTGGCGAAAACGACTTCGCAGAGGCTGTGAAGACGGCTGTCATCAACAAGCGCGCAGGCGGTATGGGCCTCATCTCCGGCCGCAAGGCGTTCCAACGCCCGATGGACGAGGGTGTAAAGCTTCTTAACGCCATTCAGGACGTCTACCTGTGCGAAGACGTCACATTGGCATAACCGATGCGAAGCACCCTTCGGGGTGCTTTTTGAATTTTGAGATACGTTTTAGTTCAGGAAGGGGAAACGCTGTGACAAAGCCAGTAGTGGGCGTCATCATGGGAAGTCAGTCGGATTGGGACACCATGGTGCACGCATGCGAGGTGCTGGACGAGCTGCAGGTGCCATACGAGAAAAAAGTCGTGTCTGCACACCGCACGCCCGACTATATGTTTGAATACGCACAAACGGCCCGGGCACGCGGATTGCAGGTGATCATCGCCGGCGCGGGTGGGGCAGCTCACCTCCCCGGTATGGTGGCGTCGAAGACGGACTTACCGGTCATTGGCGTGCCCGTGAAGACCTCATCATTACAGGGGCTGGAGTCGTTGTTGTCCATCGTTCAAATGCCAGGCGGCGTGCCGGTGGCCACGATGGCGATTGGACGAGCGGGTGCGACGAATGCCGCTCTGTTCGCTGCGCGCTTGTTGGCCATCTCTGACGATGCGCTGGCAACTCGGTACGCCGCGCGGCGCGAAGCCATCGAGCGCTCTGTGCTGGACGGAGGTGAGCCGGGTGTCTCATGATGCGAGGAAAGCGCGTGCTCCGTCCGTCATCCTGCCGCCTGCGACGATTGGGATATTGGGTGGCGGTCAGCTCGGTCGGATGATGGCGCTCGACGGCAGGAAATTGGGGTATCGGTTTACAGTTCTCGATCCCACGCCGGACTGCCCCACTTCCCACGTGGCGGACGAGCAGGTGGTCGCCGATTTTTCCGACGTGGAGGCGGCGCGTAGGCTCGCGGAATCGTCGGATGTGGTGACGTACGAGTTCGAGAACGTGGACGCCGACGTGGCCAAGGCCTTGGAAACGTTTAGTCGGGTTCCACAGGGCAGTTCGCTCTTGGCAACGACCCAGCATCGCGTCCGCGAGAAGTCGACCTTGCGAGAGGCGGGCATCCCTGTCACGCCGTTCGTTCCGATTTCATCACTCGCCGATATCGATTTGGCCATCGAGACGCTTGGGTCGAAACTGGTCGTGAAGACGTGCCGCGGTGGGTATGACGGAAAAGGGCAGTGGATGGTTCGGTCGGCCGCAGACGTGGAGGCGTATCGAGGCGCTTTTGAGGATATCCTCGCTGCGGGCGGGAGCGACGAAGTGGCCCCGCTCATCGCCGAGCAGTTTGTCCCATTTCACGGCGAAATATCGGTCGTCGTTGCGAGAAATGCCCGTGGGGACATCAAAGCATTTCCACCGTCGGAGAACATCCACGTCAATCACATCTTGCACCTGTCGATTGTGCCCGCGCGGTACCCGGTTGCGGTTTTGGACAGAGCCGTCAAGCTCGCGCATCAAATCGCGAGTTGCATGGAGATTGTGGGACTGATTGCCGTAGAGATGTTTGTGACCGAAGCGGGCGAGCTATTCGTCAACGAGCTCGCCCCACGACCGCACAACAGCGGCCATTACACGATGGACGCCTGTGTGACCAGCCAGTTTGAACAACACATTCGGGCCATCTGCAACCTGCCCCTCGGGGACGTGCAGTTGTTGACGCCCGTCGTCATGGTCAATGTGCTAGGCCAACACGTGGATGGCGTGTTGACGCGGCTGTCGACGCTGCCCGGTAACGTCAAGGTGCACTTTTACGGCAAAGCCTCCTCGCGTGTCGATAGGAAAATGGGCCATCTCAACATTTTGTGCGACGACGTCGACGACGCCCTATCCTGGATTGACGAGCAGGGCATTTGGTCGTAATCCGGGAAGGTCTCGCCGGCTTTCGCACTTCACCGACTACAAGAGCAAAGAGGCGGCACAAACAGTTTCGTGCCGCCTCTTTTTTATGCTGTGGATCAATACACGCCTGGGGCTGCGACAGCGCCGCCCGCGACTGCACCATACGCGGGGACGAGCAAGAAGAACAGGACGAAGATGATCAAGAACACGACCGCCCATTGTGTGTAACCACCGAATACACCGTACATGTGAACGCCTCCTCGCAGTCTTTTTCGGCGGGGAGCCCGCCGAGCACACTGTAGCGTATGTGCCCGGTTTCCGGGCATCCACGATATTCACCCATCTTTCGGCCAATCCTCGAAAGTTGGGTATGCGCCGTGGCGAACGAAAGGAGTCGCGCCGCAGAGTTGGTGTCGCCGCAGAGGATGCAGCGCGGATTCTCGTCTCGCGTTCAATTTACGCCTGTGGAATGTTGACGGTCACCGTCGTGCCGCGGCTGTCCGCGGAGTCCACCGACAGGGTGCCACCGAGGAGTTCCGCGCGCTCGCGAAGGCCGATGAGACCATAGCAACCGCTGGGGACGTCGGCGGGGCGAAAGCCGATGCCGTTGTCCGATACGGAAATGCGCCATGTGTCGTTTGCGTAGACGAACTTCACCTGGATTTGGCTGGCACCCGCGTGTTTGTGGACGTTGTGGAGCATCTCTGTGACCATTCGGTACACGATGACTTGCTTGGCTGGGCTCAGGCGAAGGTACGCCGCGTCGTCCGATTCGACTTGTATGCGGCAGTTCCACTCGCGTGCAAATCGCTGACACAACTCCCGCGTGGCGGAGATGACGCCGACCTCGTCTACCGCCATCGGCCGCAGGTCGTAAATCAACCTGCGAATCTCGTTTACCGCTTGTAGGATGCCGTGATTGACTTTGTCGATCTCGCGATTCGCAAGCTCCGGACGGCTGATGAGCAGGCGCTGAATGAGATTGAGTCGCATGCTGAGGTTTGTGAGCGCTTGCGCAGGCCCGTCGTGCAGGTCGCGGGCGATGCGGCGGCGTTCTTCTTCGACGAGGCGAATGGCGTGATCGATGGAGTCGTAGATAGGCAACTTGTCGGTCACCCTCTGGCCACCTCCATTGTCCGAATCAAATCATCTTTGTACAATTTTACTACAGGTTGGGTCGAGCGGAACAAGTTCTTGTTTGTTGAGTTGCGCGAACTGCAACATTTGCGTATACTCTGAAACGAAAATGATATTCGTGGCGTCGAAGAGGCGAGTAGAGCAGGCTAATCCCACAGGGAGGTGCACCTTGACTGGAAGTGCACCGGATGAAACTGGTTGAAGTTCCCCTCTGAGCCGCAAGGTTGAACCGGTGAGTGGTGGTTTGGTTCGAGCAAAAGCCCATTCACGCGCGCGTAGACCTTGCCGGATGATACATCCGTTATCTCTTTGAGTCGGACGGCTACAGGCCGTCAATTAGGGTGGTACCGCGAGCAACCTCGTCCCTACGGAGGGGGGTTGCTCTTTTTATTTTCTTCCAATGCACCAGGTCAGGCCATAGCATTCGGAATTCCCGATTCACGATGGAGGGGCGTCAATGGATTTACACGCGTTGAAACAAGAACTGGAAACCCTGCACGGCAAAGCGCTGCAGGAACTTGGCGATGTACAAGACACCAAGCGCTTGGGGGATTGGCGCGTCACATACCTCGGCAAGAAGAGCGAGTTGACGACGCTGTCGAAACAGATGGGGCAATTGGACGCAGAATCCCGCCCCGCCTATGGGCAGATGTTAAATGAGCTTCGACAGGCCTTGGAGGGCGCTTTTGCGACGACGAAGGCGACCATCGAAGAGGCGGAGCAAAACGCTCGCCTGGCGTCCGAGACCATCGATATCACGCTGCCCGGTCGGGCGATTGAGGTCGGCGCCGTTCATCCCATCTCCGAGGTCGTTCGGGAAATCGAGGACGTCTTTCTCGGAATGGGGTTCTCAATTGTGGACGGTCCCGAGGTGGAGACCGACCATTATAACTTTGAAATGCTCAACCTCCCGAAAGACCACCCGGCCAGAGACATGCAGGACACCTTTTACATCACCGAGGAACTTCTCTTGCGTACGCACACGTCGCCCATGCAAGTGCGAACGATGGAGCGGATGCATCCGCACGTGCCGATCAAGGTGCTCGTGCCAGGGCGCGTCTATCGACGTGACGAGGATGACGCGACACACTCGCACGCGTTCACGCAAATCGAGGGTCTCGTCGTCGACAAGGGTATTCGCATGAGTGACCTTAAAGGCGTGCTCGAAGCGTTTGCGAAGGCGCTGTTCGGCGAGCATCAGCGGGTGCGGCTGCGTCCGAGTTACTTCCCCTTTACCGAGCCCAGTGCCGAAGTCGATCTCGTCTGTGTCCACTGTCAAGGCAGCGGTTGCCGCGTGTGCAAGGAGACGGGGTGGATCGAGATTCTCGGGTCTGGCATGGTCCATCCGCGCGTACTCGACATGGCTGGCTACGACAGTGAAATCTATAGCGGTTTCGCGTTTGGCATGGGCCCCGAACGCATTGCCATGCTGAAGTACGGCATCACCGATATCCGTCAGCTATACCAAAACGACCTCCGCTTGCTGCGTCAATTTGCGGGTGTGTAACGAAGACGAAAGGGCAGGGATGATAGCGTGAAAGTATCCTATAAGTGGTTGAGTGAGTATGTGGATCTCCGTGCCATTTCACCGCAGCAACTGGCGGAGAAACTGACGAGTGGCGGATTGGCGGTCGATGGGGTAGAGCCTCGCAATCAGGGCGTCACCGGGGTGGTCGTCGGCGTGGTTCAGGAGATGGAGCGACATCCGGACGCGGATCGGTTGAATGTCTGCCAGGTGGATGCGGGCCAAGGAGAACTTCTCCAAATCGTCTGTGGTGCACAAAACGTCAAGCCTGGTATCAAGGTGCCTGTCGCCCTTGTTGGTGCGAAGTTGCCTGGTGACAAGGAAATTAAGCGCGCGAAGCTCCGTGGCGTCGCCTCCAGCGGAATGCTGTGCTCCGCCTCGGAAATCGGCCTCGACACCCGGTTGTTGCCGCAGAGTCAGACGAGCGGCCTCTACATTTTGCCGGATGACGCAGTGATCGGTACTGATATCGTCGAAGTGTTGCATCTAGACGACTTTATTCTGGACGTCGACTTGACGCCCAATCGCAGCGACTGTCTTTCCGTGCGCGGTCTCGCCTATGAGATTGCTGCTCTCTTGGGTACCAATACCACATTTCCGAGCGAGGTCAGCCTGCAACTGCCGGATGCACCTTCTCCAGTTCGCGTTCAGCTCGAGAGTGAGCGCTGTGTTCGCTACGATGCACTGGTGCTTGGTAACGTAGGTTCCGTACCATCACCGCTTTGGATGCAAATGCGGCTCATGGCGATGGGCGTTCGCCCCATCGACGTCATTGTCGACGTGACGAACTACGTGATGCTCGAATGGGGACAACCTCTGCACGCGTTTGACGCGGGTACGATTGCAGAATCCACCATTGTCGTGCGCCAGGCGCGGCCCGGGGAAACACTGATCACGCTGGACGGGGTCGAGCGCCATCTGGATGAAGATATGCTCGTCATCGCAGATCCTGTCAAGGCGATTGGACTTGCCGGCGTGATGGGCGGGGCAAATAGTGAGATCTCCCTTGGCACGACGAGCGTCGTGATCGAGTCGGCGCGGTTCGATGCGCCGTCGACGCGCCGCACGGGTCAAAAGCTAGGCCTTCGTTCTGAGGCGCAACAGAGGTTCGAAAAGGGGATAGATCCAGCTGCGGTCCGCAATGCCCTTCTGCGTGCGACGCAACTTCTGATCGAACTCGCAGGTGGACAGGTGTCGGGCGGCGTGGCTACCGCGCAACGCGATGTCGGGGCAAGTACGCTCTCGCGCGTGGTGAAGTTTTCGCCGAGCCGTTGTCGGGATTTACTCGGCTGCGACATCCCGGACGAGGTCATGCGCGATTTGTTCCGAAACCTCGGTTTCACGGTGACCTTGGAGGGCGCAGAGTGGGCTGTCAACGTTCCCTCGCGCCGGCCCGACATCTCGCTGCAGGCGGACTTGGTGGAGGAGATCGCCCGCCTTTACGGATACGATAACATCCCGTCAACATTGCCGACGGGACCGGTGACCACGGCTGCGCGAGACGCTCGTCAGCGCTTGCTCGAACACGTGCGAAATGCCCTGGTGACCCGTGGCATGTACGAGGTTCGGACTTACGCGTTCACCTCTCCAGAAGTATATGAGGCGCTAGGTCTAGAGGAAGGTCATCCGCTTCGCAAGATGATCCCGCTCGCCTATCCGATGTCGGATGAGCGTCGGGTCCTGCGCACGCACATGCTGCCGAGCCTCGGTGAAGTCGCGCGTCATAATCTGTCGCACCGCGTCGATGGCGGAGCCATCTTCGAATTTGGACGCTGTTACGAGGCGCGGGAGTGGCCCATTCAAACCCAGCCGCGCGAGCGCGAAGTCATCGCTATGATGTGGTTTGGCTCCGTACCCGACAGTTTGTACGAACGCGCACGCGCCTACGATTTCTTCGACGCTAAAGGCGCCATCGAGCAGCTCGTGACCGGACTTGGCATCGCGGTACAATATGAGCGCGCGCAGGTGTCGTGGTTACACCCAGGGCGTTCAGCCGCCATTTCGTCAAACGGTGTCGTGATCGGTTACGTGGGAGAAATCCATCCGTCGACTGCGGCCGCGTACGATTTGCAAACGAGCGTGTACGCGGAATTGGACGTGGAGATGCTGCTCCAACAACGGCCGGGCGCGGCTACGGTAGAAGCCTTGCCGCGCTTCCCTGGTGCGCGGCGCGATTTGGCCCTGTTGGTCAACAAAGACGTGCTGGTCGGGCAGATGCTCAACGAGATCAGTAAGGTTTCACAGGTACACGAAATTCTCCGTTCAGCGCGCGTCTTTGACGTGTACGCAGGACAGGGTGTGGCTGCGGATCAAAAGAGCGTGGCCTTGGCGCTCCACTTTGGTGCCAATGAGCGGACGCTGACGGATGCGGAAATGGAAGAGGTTGTACAGGACGTTATAGCGTCTCTGCAAGACAAGTTTGACGCGCGCCTTCGCGCGTGATGAATTGGTCCTGCATACTGCACGGGGTGGGCAGGAATCCAGGCGTATCACATGGAATAAGGGCGTAAGGTCGTCTAGGGGGGAGCGCGATGGACAACGTTTCAGTCAATCGGGTGCGAGTGACCATTCACGGAATGGATTATACCCTGAAAGGCACCGCCCCGACCTCGCACCTAAATTCGGTTGCCAATACGGTGGATAAAATGATGACCGAGATTTCCAGTACATCCACCTATATGGATGAACGGCGTGTCGCCGTGCTGACCGCGCTCAACCTGGCGGACGAACTCGAACGCTTGAAGCAGGAATACCAAGAGTTGCTCAGTCTGCTAGATGACAAAACACGAGGTGACGGTTCTCCTTGAGAGGTTTGGACGTACTGGATTTAATTTTCCTGGCCATCATTGTCCTGGGAGGGATGAACGGGTATCGCCTTGGCTTCGTGCGCCAGGTGACGCGACTGTTCGGCGCCGTAATCGCCTATTTTGTATCGTATTGGCTTCGGCCCTACGTCGCACCGGTCATCCAAAACTTGCATTTGTTCTCACAGTCAAAGCAATCGACTGCCGTCGACTTCTTATTGGGGGATGTGTCCGGCGCCCTCGCGTTTGGGTTGGTCTTTGTCGTGACATTCTTGCTACTTCGCTATGCTGCGGGGTTGCTCGACGCCTTGTTTCGGTTACCCGTCTTGTCGTTTCTCAATCGGATGATCGGATTGGTCGCAGGGGTTGCGTTGGCAGTCGTGTTCGTGTTCGTGGTCGCTTTGATTCTGCACTATGTCAACACGCCGTGGATTCAAACCCAAATGAACCACTCAGGCTTAGTGCACTGGATCACGGCGGACCGTTTACAGACGCCCGACGTAAGCAAGGTGTTAAATCGAACTGCATAATCAGAATCACTGAGTCGGGTTAGAACCCGACTCAGTTTTCATTAGGTGCGATCGCCTGTCTTTCGCAAGTTGGTCGGAACGAACAAATCGATGATACCAATTACCAAGGACGCGAGCAGGGCTCCGAGAATGCTTGTACGCATGCCAGGTACAAACAATTGTGCGATGTAAATTACGATGGCACCAGAGATAAATCCCATGATGCCGCGACCGTATGGCGAGACGCGACGGCCAAAAACGGCTTCCATCGCCCAGCCGAGTAAGGCGATGACGACGGCTGCCAAGATGGCGGACCAGAATCCCATGACGCCGAATCCAGGTACGATGTAACCCACGAGCATCAGGACGAGCGCAGACACGACAAAGCGGATGATGGTACCGAGAATGTGCATCTGATAAATCCCCTCCTACGCATGGTCTGTCATCTAGACTGTCCTTCCTGTAACAAGCCAATGTGGTACAATGAATGGGAATTTTTGAACTTTCCTCGAGCGGAGTGCGATATATGTTAGAGCGGTCTTTGCGAGCTCTAGAATACGAATACATTCAAGAACAAATTGCACAGTTTGCCATGTCGTCATTGGGTAAAACAGCGGCATTGCAGATGCGGCCATTCGCAAATCAGGCGGATGCGGAGTTGGAGTTGGAAGCGGTAGACGAATGCCTGCGCTGTATTTTGCGCGCGGGCGCCCCGCCGTTCGGCGGTATCACGGACATCACCTCAGACCTGCGCCGAGCCCAGGTGGGCGGTACGCTGTCCGCGGACAGGCTGCTTGCGGTCGCACAGTTGATCCACGGTGGCCGCGCGTTTCGTCAGTACGTCGATCGCACACTGGAATTGGTCGAGTTGGTGCGCCTGCCCAAGTTGCTTGAGCAGATGGTCGATGCAAGGCGGACGGAGCAGGAAATTCGCTTTGCGATCGACGACGACGGTCAGGTGATGGACAACGCGAGCCCGACCCTTCACCGGCTTCGCGGCGAGCGCCGACGGGCGGAAGGCGAAGTGAAGACGGTACTGGATCGGCTGTTGAGAGCGAACCAGAAATTGCTGCAGGAACCCATCGTCGCCATGCGTGGGTCGTATTTTTGCCTGGCCGTGCGAGTTGAACACAAAAACCAAATTCGCGGCATCGTCAGAGACGTCTCGTCATCCGGATCTACGGTGTACATCGAGCCGCAAGCCGTGGTGGACATCAGCAATAAGGTGCGGGAGATAGAACTTCTCGAGGAACGCGAAATCGAACGAATTCTGCTTGAACTCTCGCAGGTGGTCGCCGCGGTGGCCGAAGAACTGCGAGTCAACGTGGACGTGTTGCAGACCGTGGATTTATGGTTTGCGAAAGCAGCTTACGCCAGGGCGACGGATGCCAAGCGGCCAGCACTGACACAAGGGGTTTGGCGCGTGCTGGGTGCGCGACATCCGCAATTGAGCCGCGACGCCGTGCCCGTTCACGTGACGCTCGGCGAATCGTTTCATCTGCTGATTGTGACAGGTCCCAATACCGGTGGTAAAACCGTTACGCTGAAGACCATCGGATTGTTGACGTTGATGGCCATGTCCGGTTGCTTTTTGCCCACCGAACGGGAGAGCGAAATTGGCTTTTGCTCCGACATCTTTGTCGATATCGGCGATGAGCAGAGTATTGAACAGAGTCTGTCTACATTTTCGTCACACATGAAGAACATCATTCAGATGCTCTCGTCCGTGCGACGAGACAGCCTCGTCCTATTGGATGAGTTGGGTGCAGGGACGGATCCTGCCGAGGGTTCAGCGCTTGCTATTGCGATTTTAAATCGGCTCTCTGCGGTCGGTTGCCGCGTCATCGCAACGACTCACTACGCCGAGCTCAAAGGTTATGCATTTCACAACGAAGACGCCATGAACGCCAGTATGGAATTTGACGTCGAGAGCTTGCGGCCGACTTATCGCCTCCTCGTCGGCGTGCCAGGGCGGTCGAACGCGCTCGCCATCGCGTCGCGGCTGGGGTTGCCGCAGGATATTCTGGATGAGGCCCGCGTGCACGTCGCAGAGACGGACGTACACGTGGAGGCGCTCATTGGCAAGTTGGAAGAGGCGAGACGCGAGGCGGAGATAGCAGAGCGGGAGGCTCAGGCAGAGCGTGAGGCGACAGAGCGCCTCCGCCGCGCTTGGGAAGAAAAATCCGGGCGACTGGACGCCGAGGTGGAAGCGATTCGCACCCGGGCTCGAAAAGAGGCAACCGCGCTCGTGGAAAATGCGCAACAGGAGAGCGAGAAGATCATCCAAGAGCTTCGAAGCATGAGGTCTACCGCAGGCGTCAAGGACCATCAACTCGTAGATCTGCGCAAATCGCTCGAGGGCCTCGTGCCAGAACAACAGCCTACGGCTCGCGGTAAGTCGACCAAGCCGAAATCTCGGTTAACTGTGGGCTCCCGAGTTCGCGTGATGTCGCTGGGACAAAAGGGCGATATCGTGGACGTCTCCAGCGATGGTTTGTCGGCGACGGTGCAATTGGGCCTGATGCGGATGAAAGTCGGCGCGGGCGACCTCGAAATCTTGCAAGAGAAGCGTGAAGAGCAGACGGTACGCCACACCCGCCAAGGTATGGCCAAAGACATCCGCATGGAGCTTGACGTCCGCGGCGAAACCGCAGAGGACGCATTGTTGCGCATCGACAAATACCTGGACGATGCAGTCGTCACGGGCCTGGCGCGCGTGGTCATCATTCACGGCAAAGGGACTGGCGCCCTGCGAAATGCCATTCGGCGTCACTTGCAGCACCACCCGCAAGTGAAGTCGAGCGTGCCGGGCGGTCAAGGAGAGGGTGGTGACGGGGCGACGGTGGTCACGGTTCGAGTCTAATCGGTCCGTGATCCGCCTCACCTCGCACGAAAATCGGTTTAGGCAGAACTCTTCTGGTCTATGGGCTGGTATTTGCGTCTAATATAGAATTAGAATATTCCTACATTCATTTTGCGTCGCAAGATGAAGAATCAATTCGAAACCAGTTAAAAGTTGGTCAAGCTCAAATAGATAAAGGAGGGTTTGAGAGTGGATTTGGGATTAAAACAGAAGTCGGTCCTGGTGACCGCCGGCAGTCGGGGACTTGGATTCGCATCCGCACGGATGTACGCCTTGGAAGGTGCTAAGGTGACGATTGCGAGCCGAAACGAGGAGGCGCTTGCGCGCGCGGCACAAGCCATTGAGTCGCAAAGCGGGCAGGCGGTCAATGTCGTTCGCATGGATGTCAACCGGCCCGACGACATTGCGCGCACCGTGGAGGCCGCAGAGGAATACGGAAACGGTTTAGACGTTCTCATTTGCAACGCGGGGGGACCGCCCAAGGGTTCCTTTTTACAGTTGGACGACAGTACGTGGTATCAGGCGTTCGAGCAAAATTTAATGTCGGTGGTACGGCTGACGCGCGCCGCCGTCCCTCATTTGCGCAGGTCGGGAACCGGTCGTATCGTCACCATTACGTCGACGTCGCTCAAACAGCCGATTCCAGGCCTGGTTCTCTCGAATACGATGCGCACCGGCGTGTGGGGGCTCACGAAGACGCTGAGCGAGGAACTCGCCCCCTACGGCATTCTCGTGAATGCGATAGGGCCCGGGAGAATTGCGACGGATCGGGTGCAGGAGTTGGACAGACTCGCAGCAGAAAAGGGCGACGTCGACGTGTCGGAGATTGAGCGCAGGGAGACGTCGCAGATTCCCCTCGGCCGCTATGGGCAACCTGAGGAGTTTGCCCGCGCCGTGTTGTTTTTGGGTTCTCCCGCGAACTCGTACATCACCGGGCAAGCCTTAATGGTCGACGGGGGACTCGTGAAGGCGCTCTAAGCACTGCGGCGTTTGACATACGAGATAAAAAAAGACACCCAGAGCGGGTGTCTTTTGCCGTTGTAGGCTTGGCTCGATTATTTCATGATGCCGACGCCAGGCATCCAATCGACCTTGGGGGACGTCGAATTTCTGGGATGCGTGTCGCCTGTCGTCTCACCCGTGGATGTGTTGTTCGCACTGTTGCCTGACCCGGTCGATCCGCCCCCAGTTCCAGCACCGGTGGAATTGGTGCCATTCCCTGTGGGCGGTGTACTGCTGCCTGTTCCGTTCCCCGTCGTGTTACCGCCACCACCACCGGAAGGTGGCGTGATTTGCGCTGGCAACTGGATGCCAAATGGAGTTGAGGCGTCCGACATGGCGTTATTGGACTGGGCATAAATGACGTAATACACGACGTCGGCTCCCTTCGGCAAGTGGCTGTCTGTGAACGACGTGGCCGACGTATTGCCAACTTCGACGTAGGATCCGTTCGCGCTGGTCGACCGGTAGATGGCGTAATGCAATGCCGAGGTCACCGGCTTCCAGGACAGGACCACACTTGTACCCTGAATGTGGCCCTGGATTTGCGACGGCGCAGCGAGTTGAGCCGGGCTCGTACTGGCCGTATTCCCGGCGTCCAGCACCTGGCCACCGCGCGGGTCCGCTTGCGTTGGCAACAGGTAAGGCGTCTGGAACGTTTCACCGCCCACGACCTTATGAGCCTGGTCTGGCACCGCCGGCAATTTAATGAACACGCCGGTCCGGACGTCTTGCGGCGGCGTATTTGTGGTGGCGAGATACTTTACTCCGCCGATCACCACGTATTTGGCGATGACGTTCACGGAATCCTGTTGCGTCGGTTGGGTGCCATCGATAAAGGGCTCCGTCTCAATTGTGCCGTGGGCAGTCGAGAGTGCGGTCGGCAACTGGCCGCTAATACTGCTGACGCTCTCCGTTACGACGTTCGCCGGGCGCTGCCACGGTGTCGTCGCAGGAGATTGCTTGAGAATCGGGCGCATGATGTCCGACCAGACGCTAAATTTCAGGTTGTACACGGACGGGGAGATGGATTCGTGATGGTTGTATCCCATCCAGATGCCCGCCGTGTATTGTTTCGTGTAGCCGACAAACCATCCGTCTGTCAGATTGTCGGTGGTCCCTGTCTTGCCGGAGATGTACTGGCCAGGGAACTGCGACCCAACGGCGACGGCGGTGCCCTGTGCGCTGTACAGCACGTCATGAAGCATGTCCGTGACGATGTAGGCCGTGGCAGGGGAAAACACCTGCGACGTCTTTGGATGCGCAGTGTAAATGGTGCGGCCGGTTTGATCATCAATGCTTTGGATCATGTAGCCTTGATGCCACACCCCTTGATTTGCGAACGTGGTGTACGCACTCGTCATCTGCTCCACCGTGGCGCCGTTGTCGAGACCGCCGATGGCGGACGACAAGTGGTTGGCGTCATCGGCAACGATGGTCGGGTTGCCGTACAGCGTTTTGTCGTTCGGCGAAAGCCCCATCTTATCCAGGTAAGAAAAGCCGACTTGTGGCGTCAACTCTTCGAGAATGTCGATGGCGGGCACGTTGCGCGACTGTGCCAAGGCATCGCGGGCAGACATCAGGCCGACAAAGTCGTCCTCGTCGTCCTGCGGATTCCAGTCCCCGCTTGGCAGGCTGAAGTGCGTCGGCGCGTCGTACAAGGGCGTTGCCGCGGTAATCAACCTTTGGTCGATGGCGGGTCCGTAATCGAGCAGCGGCTTGATGGAGGAACCTGGTTGACGGGCGAGATCGGCGTGGTCATAGCTATCCTTCAGGTAATCGCGGCCACCGCCCACGGCCACAATTGCGCCGGTCTGGTTGTCGATGATGGTGACACCGGCCTCGTACAAATCGGTAGTCGTTTGACCATTTGGGGATTTGTACGTCTTGTCGGTGCCATTAAACAAGGTTGCATTTTGCAGGACGTTTTCCACGTCGTCCTGCTTTTTCAAGTCGATGGTTGTATGAATCTGCAGCCCAGCGGTGGGGAGTGCCGATTCCGCGTCTGTGGCGTTGCCGTATACGCCTGCCTGCACGAGTGCGGAGATGACGCGCGGTTTGATCTCATCCAACATCAGATAGGGATGAGCGGGCAGCCCTACCGTCGGAGCCTTGTGCACATCTTTTAAGATATTAAAATGGATGGCTTGGTCGTACGCACTTTGTGAAATCATGTGGTTTTCAAGCATTTGTTGAAGGATATAATGCTGGCGTGCAACCGTGTGTTTCGGGAACTGATATGGCGAAAAATAGGACGGGTTGTTCGGAATCGCAGCCAAAAATGCGGCCTCCGGCAACGTCAGGTTCTTCGGATCTTTTTGAAATATGATTTCAGAGGCACGTTTTACGCCATACACCGGGTCCGTGCCCAATCGGCCCATGTAAACCCAGTTCATATAATCGGTCATGATTTCGTCCTTGGACAATTCATGGTTGACCTCAAGCGCCAGTGCAATTTCTTGAACCTTCCGGCGAACCGTGCGCTCCTGCTGTGGAAATACCGCCAACTTCACGGTTTGTTGTGTGATGGTACTGGCGCCGCTCTCGATCTTGTGGCCGAGGACGTCTTGCACCACTGCGCGCCCCATCGACAGTGGATTTACCCCGATATTTGTAAAGAACGTCTTGTCTTCTCCTGCCACGAATGAATTCACCAAGGCGGTCGAAACTTGTTGGATAGACGAAATGGGTTGGCGGTCGCCGTCGCCTTTAAAGCTGCCAATCACCTTGCCATTGGCATCGTAAACGATGGAAGCCGCTCGGTTGTTTTGGAATGTTGAAGCGTTTACGTGTGGTAGACCCTTGAGCATGGACGAGACGTAGCCGGCACCTGTCGCTACTCCAAGGACAACCAGACTGCCGAGCCCAAACATCGTTACCTTGGCCGTCGTCCAAATGGGATGTCGCTTTCGCCCTTCGGCCCGAGCTGCGTTTGCACGCGCTGCGGCCTTGGTATCTTGGTTTTTGTTTATGATCTTTGGCCCTTGCTCTTTGCCCATGGTTTTCCTCCCCTCCGTCGGGAAGATTATAGCATACCCCTAAGATTGACAGACGAGCGCTTTCTACGGTTATATTGGTTCAATTTTCACAACTCATACGGTACCTTAAAAGCGGTGAAACGTCGGTTTGAGAGAGATGTGTAGGACGGGATTTTTACGCGCTCGTTTTCATGTGTGCCTCTTTTTCTGCGTAGGATGACAGAAAGGGAGGAAGGACAAGTGGCCCAACGTTTTCGATCCCGCCCATCGCCCACATGGCGCCAAGGCAGCAGGCGATTGCGCATCTTTCGCCGGAGTTGGGGGCTGCGCGCACTCATCGCAGCGTGCCTCTTGGTGATGGGTGCGTTCGTTTTAGATATGAAACTGCGCCCCGTCGTCACGACAGCTGCTGGCGCATTGGCGCACCGGGTGGGGGCGCAGGCCTTAGGGGAGGCGTTGACAGAGGAGATATCGTCATTTCCAGAGGATGACAAACTCGTCGAGACGTCGATTCAAAAGGAAAATGGCGGTCTCACAGTGACTCGTTTGAACTTGCCCCTCTTGACCACACTGCAGGGGCAAGCCACCGCCCGCGCGCAACTTCACCTCCAAGCTCTGTCCAAACAAACCATTCGCTTGCCGGTGATGCACGTGTTGAGTGGATCGTTGTTGTCGCGCTCCACGTTGACCATCCCCGTCAAGATCTCCATCCTCGGCACGGCGCACTCGAACATCGAGACGGAGGTCGAGACGAAGGGCGTCAATCAGGTGGTTCATATCGTCTACCTTCATTTAACCGCCGACGTGATGGTGTTGACGCCGTTTGTGTCGTCGCCGACCGTCATCGAGACGCGAGCTCCAATCGCCTATTTGGTGATGAATGGCCCCGTTCCGAACGCCTACTATGGAACAGGTAACACAGATCGTTCTTACCCGCCCTCTTCGGCAGGAAAGGCAAAACCTTGAGATTGTCCCCTTGTAAGCGTCCGGTTTCGTCAAAATAGAGGATCAATTCCCAGCAATCGCGCTTCTTCGACAGGATTTTCTTCCTGTGATGAAGAATTGAAATCGACAGAAAGATTACAAAGGTATTGCATGGGGAGGCAACTCAATTGAACGACCAGTACGACAACGACGAACAACCAGTGCGTGAGCTGGACGACGTAAGTGCAACTGACTCGGTTCGAGAGGGCCAGGAGGGTGAAACAGAGGCGTTTGGCTTCGGTGAAACTTCGATTGCCATCGAGGAAGTCACTGCGGCGAGCGACGAAGTGTCCGCCGCGTTGGCGAGTGACGCGTTGGCAGGTGCGTTTGCGGCGCGCGCAGAGACTGCGGTCAAGCAACCTGTCGGCATGAAACGGTATCTATCCATTCGTTGGAAGGTAGGCGGTTCGTTTGCCATCGTCCTCCTGATGACCATCATCATTGGGATTGTTGCAGTACTGCGCCTCGTGTCGCTGCAGAATCAGGTGCAGACGTTGGCGAATCAAAACCTTCAGGTCGTGCAGCAATCCAATGCGTTGGAGCAGGAGTTGCTGACGCTGCAGGTGGACGTACGAGGCTATTTGATCACGGGCAATTCGCAGTTGATGTCGGATTACAACGATATCACGAGCAAGTATTTGGACTCATTTACGGCACTTAGCAACTTATTGAAATCCGATCCGACTGCACAGGCGGATCTGCGTCAGACCCAAAGTGGGTTTACAGACTACGTCAACTACGCAGACGGACTTGTCAACCTTCGCAACAGCGGACAAGGCGCTGCCGCCATTGAGCAAGAATCGGCCGGCGAGGGCGATGCGGCATCGAGCAAGGCTAATACAGGCTTGAACAACATCGTCTCGCAGTCGCAGACCTCCGCTGATCAAACCGCACAGAAGTTAAAGATGACGGTTGACGAGACGATGATCGTCCTCGGCATCCTCACTGCCATCGCCATCGTCGTGGGCCTCTTGGCGGGGATTCCGGCGACGATGAGCACGCCGCGAAACATCAATCGAGTGACGCGGATTCTCAAGGAGATCGCTTCTGCGGGAGGCGACTTGACGAAGCGCATCGACGGCGTGAAAAGCCACGACGAAGTCGCTATGCTCGCGCAAGCCACCAATGACCTCCTCGCCTCGATTTCGGGCCTGGTCTCCAATATCGGTCGGTACTCCGACACACTGGCTGCCAGCGCGGAGCAGATGACGGCGAGCACTGATGAAACGGCGCGCGCGGTCAACGAAATTGCGACGACCGCAGGGGATTTTGCGGGGGTCAGCGAACAGGCGGTCGCCGCGTTGGACGAGCTGAATGGGGCGCTCGTCTCCATTCAGAATCACGGGAACGATACGGCGGCTCGGGCCGATAATGTCGCGAGTGCGGTTCAGAATGTCTCCGAGACGACAGAGCGCGGACGCGAGCTCGTTGAGCAGGCGCAAAGCTCGATGCAGTCGATGCAAGAGATGACGGAGCGCGCACACGCAAGCGTAAAGGATTTGAGCGAGTCGTCGGAAGCTATCGCCAATATCCTCGGAACCATTCGCACAATTGCTGAGGAAACCAATTTGCTGGCGCTCAACGCGTCGATTGAAGCCGCCCGAGCGGGAGAAGCGGGTCGCGGGTTTGCAGTCGTCGCGCAAGAGGTGCGCAAACTCGCCGAACAAAGTCGTGAAGCGACGGCGCGCATCAACGAGATCATCGGCCGCAGCTTAGACCTGGTCGCTCAGGTGAGCTCGGCGATGGCTGAGGGCGTACAGGCGGTGCAGGGCGGCCGACAGGCATTTGAGCGGACGCAGAGTGCATTTCTCGACATCCGTTTTGCTGTCGAGGAAGTGGTGCCGTCTACGGTGGACATTGTGGAACGTACAGTCACGCAAAAAGATCTCATTAACTCGAGCCAAGAGCGGATTCGAAGATTGAATGAGTTGATGGAGCAGGTGGCGGCGGGATCGCAAAACAACGCTGCAAGCAGTGAAGAGACGTTGGCGACGGTCGAAGAAATCGCGGCATCGTCTCACGAACTGGCGGAGATCGCGCAGTCTCTGCAAAACGCGGTTGGTCGTTTCCAGGTGTGAGGCCTAGGCGCATCGTCTGGTAAATCGACCTGGTGTAAGTGAATCCGTCCGCGCGGTGCACGAAAACGGTGCATCGCGCGGACGGATTTTTTGTGCGCATGTACGGGCTTTCGCGCGCCCGAATTGTCCCTTTTTCCGCCAACTCGTGCCACACCATAGGCGTTTGCATATACTGTCGCAGCGGCCAGGGTTTCATGGTTCTATCAAGGAGGTATTGGCTTGAAAAAGTATGTCATTCAGCCTGGAGATACACTCTATCATATCAGTCAGCGAACCGGTGTACGAGTGCCTTTATTACTTGCGTCCAATCCGCAACTTCAGAATCCAGGGCAGCTCATGGTTGGAACGACCATCGTCATTCCGGAGCTCGGAAAGCCGGCCAAGAGCAAAGCGGCGAAGTCGTCGTCGGGCAAGCGGGTGAAGGTTCCGCCATACTTTGGCTTCGTGTGGCCGCATCAAGTAGCTGAGGGCGACACGTGGGATGCTATCGCACAGAAGTACGGCGTCAAGTTGGAACAATTACACCACGTCAATCCTGAGGCCGCACAGGCAGGCCAACTGACGGTCGGGCATGTGGTCTATGTGCCTACGGCAGCGTTGAAGTTACCGAATCGTTCGGAGGGGACGGGCGCGCCAGCGGGTGCGATGCAGTATCCAGGAACACCGATGATACCTTTGGATGGGGGGCCATATGGGTATCCTTATCCGACTGGCCAACCCGCGCCTGGCGGGATGCCGTATGTGCCTGGCCAGTCGATGGCTCCTGGCATGCCTTATGTACCCGGTTCCGAAAGCGCTGGCGCGCAGTACCCTGGCGGTTTGATGACAGGCGGTTTTGCGCCCGGCGGAGTGGGTCAGGGGAATACTCCGTATCCTACGTATCCATATGACGGGATGGCACCGTACCAGATGGGGCAGCCGATGGCCGGAGGAATGCCTGCCACGGCGACAGAATACCCGGCGGCGGACGGACTCTACGGTCCGCATACACATTATCCATATCGGCCGAACGAGGGAGTGGGGACGGCGTACGTGGCGCCGGGCGCTCAACAGGCTGAATGGTTTGTCGATGGCGAGAGTTCCTCCAGTTTGTCGTCGTGGGAATTGCCTGACGACGGTGCGATGTTGCGGGCGGCAGACTCTGGAGCGAACAGCGCAGAGAGCACGGAAGCCGGGCAGCAAGTCGGCGCGGTAATCGGAGAACACGACATGCGCGGTGCGGGGACGGACGACTCCGCTAACAGTGACGACGAAGACGGTTGGTCTGGCACGCTGACTGTGCGCCTCGACGGGGACGTGTGATTCATGTCTGCGCGGGAGCATCTCGTGCTTGCATTTCGTCGCGCGTATGGCGTCGAAGTGAAATCGCTGGTTCGTCGGCGAACGGTGGTCGGCGTGGTAGGGGAGGATGGGAGTCATTATATATGGAAACCTCTCACTGCGCGCGACGACGAGACGCGTCTTTGTGCCTTGGCGGATTTGGGGCCCGTATTTGAGGCTGCGGGAACAGAAGCTGCCCTCCCGTTGCCGACTCGTTCGGGGGGTTACGTCCTTGAGGTCGGAGGTGGGCTTCAGTCCGGATATCTGCAAAAGTGGGTGACCGGTCGGCACGTCGACGCGTCTTCTCTGCGCGAGCGCCACGCAGTGCTTACCTCGCTCGGGAGCGTGCACCGACGGAGTCAAGATTGCGGCTTTCCCGCGTGGTCTACATTGCAGCGCGGCACCTTGCTACACAAGTTGCGTTTGAAAGAACGGGCGGTCTCGCGCATCTGGGCGCCCGCCGAAGCGGCCTGCCCCGCATTGCGGGGGTGGAAGGCGCGGGCGGAGGGTCAGATGCGATATGTGTTGCGCCGATATGCGGCGTACCTGGCAGACAATCGGGACGACGTTCAACACATCTTCGCGTTTTGCCATCGCGATTTGGCGCCCCACAACGTGATGTACCAAGGTGGCGATGCGGTCGCGTGGATCGATTTCGATCACGCCAACTACGACGACATGCTCCATGACCCGATGCAATTTATCAGCCACTGTACGTTTCTCGCACAAATGTCTGCCGAGGAATACTACGCCTTGCATCAACGCTACGTCGCATCCGCAAAGTTGACTGCCACCCAGGCGTCTATCCTCTGGATCTTGACGATGTGGCCCGACATTCTCGTGCGAACGCTGATTGAGTGGACGCGGGCCGGGTGTAAGGAAGAAGGTCTAACGAGGGTACACTACGCTTTGACATGTGAGCGCCGTAAGCTTGTGTACCGCTCGAAGCTAGGTCTCAATGTGGAGAGGCTCGATGCATGACGAGCCTCTTTTGCATTCCTACCACCCGAATGTATACTGAACAAGGACTTATAAGACGGTTTGTGTCGCCATTTATGGATATTGGAGGAGTTGTGTGTGTCGCACGTTCAGACTATTGCCGTCGCGCAAATTTCGCCTAAGTTAGGCGATGTTGCAGCCAATCTAACGGTACACCATCGATACATAGAGCGGGCTAAGGAGCAGGGTGCACAGGTCGTCGTGTTTCCGGAGCTCGGTTTGACAGGCTATCTGTTGCAGGATTTGACGCTGGAGGTCGCCCGTCGTTTGGACGACCCGGATATTGCCTCCATTGTCGAAGCGAGTTCGGACATCGATATCGTCTTTAGCTTCGTGGAGGAGAGCTCTGAGCACTTTTTTTACATCTCGAGTGTGTACGCGTCACAGGGTCAAGTGGTTCACGTACACCGAAAGGCTTATTTGCCAACGTACGGGATGTTCGACGAAAGGCGATATGTCACTCAAGGCAGCCGAGTGGAACCGTTCACCGCGCGCGAGTCGACAGCGGGCATGATGATTTGTGAAGACGCATGGCACGTGTCCATGCCGTACCTCCTCACGATGCAGGGTGCGACTGCGTTGTATGTTCCGGCGTCCAGTCCAGGGCGCAACGTCATGGATGAACACGATTTTGGATCGCACACGTTCTGGCGGCAACTCCTGCAGATGTACGCGCAGCTGTTCGGCGTTCACGTGGTGTTTGCCAACCGCGTGGGGTACGAGGACGGGGTTCACTTTTACGGCGGCTCTGGGGTAGTTGGCCCGGATGGACGGTGGATTGCGCAAGCGGGTGTCGGACAAGAAGAACTGCTCGTCGCGCGCGTCGACGTTCGCGATGTGCGACGTGCGCGCTATACCACACCGCTTCTTCGAGACGAACGACTGGAAATCATGGAACGGCATCTGCCATTCATCGATAGAGACTAAAGCTACATTTGGCGAGGTGAGAAAAGTGAAACCAGAAATGGAACAGGCCCTGCGCGTCAATGCGCCGTTTGCCACGAGCGTGCTGGAGGGATTTATTCGAGAAGAGGTACACAAAGTCGGATTTAAACGCGTGCTGTTCGGGTTGTCCGGCGGGATAGACTCGGCGCTATCCGCATATCTCGCGACGCGCGCGCTTGGCAAGGAATCGATTCACGCGGTGCTGATGCCGTATCGGACGAGCAGTCAGTCCAGTCTTGACGACGCCATGGAGGTCGTGCGAGATTTAGAAATTCCCTACACGGTCGTCGATATCTCCGGCCCCGTCGACGCTTATTTCGAGACGATGGACAAAGCGCTTGGGGAGCGAGCCAGCAATTTGCGGCGGGGGAATCGGATGGCGCGCGAGCGCATGGTGACGTTGTACGACTTGTCCGCAGCGCAGAACGCGCTGGTGGTGGGCACGAGCAACAAGACGGAACTGCTGCTCGGCTATGGAACTCAATTCGGCGACATGGCGAGTGCGCTGAACCCGATTGGCGACCTGTACAAGTCGCAGGTTAGACAGATCTCGAGATATGTCGGCGTGCCAAATAGCATTCTCGACAAAGCGCCAAGTGCCGATTTGTGGGTGGATCAGACGGACGAGAAGGAACTCGGGTTCACCTATGATGACGCCGACGAGATTCTCTTTCAGTGGGTCGACTTGCGCCTGTCGCCGGGGGAAATTGTGGAACGAGGCTACGACGAGGCGCTTGTGAAGCACATCGTCACTCGCGTTCAACGTAACCACTATAAGCGGCGACTTCCAATCATTGCAAAAATATCCAGTCGAACAATCGGGATCGACTTCCGGTACTCACGCGATTGGGGAGTGTGAGTTGTCCAAATGAGGGCGTGCATCGGGGTGCATCCTCCTTTATGATGAACGGAAACGATGGGAAAAAGGTTGGGGAGAAAACATGTCAGGTCACTCAAAATGGCATAATATTCAACGCCGGAAAGGCAAACAGGATGCGGTTCGGGGCCAATTGTTCACTAAATTATCGCGAGACGTGTACCTCGCGGCTAAGGAAGGCGGGGGCAACCCCGATACAAACTTTCGCCTCAAGGTTGCGATTGAGCGGGCGAAACAAAGTAATCTCCCAGCAGACAACATTGCACGAACCATTGCCAAGGCAACTGGCTCTCTCGAGGGTGTCACGTACGAGGAGATTCAGTATGAGGGCTACGCGCCACACGGCGTCGCGGTGCTCATTGACATCGTGACCGACAATCGCAATCGGACCGCAGCCGACGTCCGTCACATCTTTAAGAAGCGTGGCGGGAACCTCGCTGAATCCGGAGCCGTCGCCTGGATGTTTACGCGCACGGGTCAAATCTCCGTTGAGCGGGCACGCGTAGCGGACGCCGAGACGTTTATGTTAGAGGTCATCGAGGCGGGGGCAGACGATGTCGAAGAGTCGGATGACGCGTTCCTCATCACGACCTCTGTCGAGGCGTTTCGGAGCGTGCGCACGGCCATTGAATCGATGGGCGTAGAGTACGAAGATGCAGAGCTCACGTATGTTCCTTCCACGACCGTGGAGGTTGCAGGAGAAGCGGCAGATGATGTGTTTAACTTGATCGAGGCGCTAGAAGCACATGACGACGTCCAGACCGTTTATTACAACGCTGTGACGCCTGACGATGAAGAAGGCGCGTAAGATTGCATAACTTCTATCTGCGTGCACACATTAAGTGTAACGTCGTAACCAAGAGGTGAGAGCGTTGCAAGCACGCAACCTGATATATACGATTCCCGTCAGCGCAGTCCGCTGTGCGGCAATCTGTTTTGCGGCCGTCGTCACCTTTGCGCTCCTCTCGTTGATGCGCGTGTCCGTCGCTTATGCGGACGTGCCAGCCGCCAGCGATTTTGGGCAAGGGGCCGCCATGGTGACCCACGGCTCGAAATCGATGCAAGCTGCACTCTTTGTGACGGAAGGCACGAGCGGACAATTTGAGGTGGTCGAGCAACCCATCGTCGACGATGCGGTTGCCGCATTTGCAGGAGAGCACCCTGCCTGGCATTTGAACGTCGCTTTGACGTGGTATTTTATGGAACCTGTGTACGAAAAGAATACGTCAACGGCGAATGATTTCGACGGTCGACAACAAGTGTAATCGTGATGAGCCTTCTGCAAACCGACGATTTATGAGACAATGAGGGACGTACTATTCGCGTCCCTTTTGTTGTGTTTGTCAATCTAGAGTGACTGGCTTGACGGTAGGAGTTTGTTCCCCGCACGGCGAAATGTGGTCAGTGAGAGGGGAATTATTTTTGAATGCACTGAGAGTCCTCGGGATAGATCCCGGTATCGCCCGATTGGGGTATGGCGTCGTCGACGTCGAAGGATCTAGCCTGAGGTGTGTCACGTATGGTTGTATCGAGACGGACGCGCATACGCCGCTGGCAGTTCGCCTACAGACGATTTTTCATCGCTTGACGGATATTCTCCTCACACACCATCCGAGTGTTATGGCGGTGGAGGAGCTGTTCTTTAACCGAAACACGACAACGGCGTTTACCGTGGGACAAGCGCGCGGTGTGGCATTGCTCAGCGCGGCCGAACAGTCCGTTGTCATAGCAGAGTACACGCCGATGCAAGTAAAACAGGCCGTGACCGGCTATGGTCGGGCTGACAAACGGCAAATTCAGCAGATGGTCAAGGTGTTGCTTGGCCTAGCAGAACTACCAAAACCGGACGACGCGGCCGATGCGCTTGCCATCGCAATCGCGCATGGCCACAGTGCACCGATTGATAGACTTGTGGTGCGGGAGTCGAATCGGCCCACCGGATGGACTTGGGAGCGGGGGACGCGCAGATGATCGTATTTTTGACAGGTCGTGTTGCGGATACCGGAACAGGCTATGTCGATCTCGACGTTCAACATGTCGGATACCGCGTCTTTACGACGGATGACACCGCGCTTGGCCTCGAATTGGAGCAAGAAATCAAATTGTACACGTATCAGCACGTGCGCGAAGATGCCGTGTTACTCTTTGGGTTCTTGCGCCGGATCGAGCGGACGGTGTTCGAGAAACTGATCAGTGTATCTGGCATTGGACCGAAGGTGGCTTTACAAATGCTTGGCGGCCTGTCGCCTGAGGCGCTCGTCGCGGCCATTCGCCTCGAGGACGCAAATACGTTGTGCCGACTCCCCGGCATCGGCAAGAAGACGGCGATGCGTATGATCTTGGAGCTCAAGGACAAGCTCGACGATTTGCCAGTTTCCTCCCATGAAGTGGTCACTGGCATTGAGCCCGAACAGCCGTCGGAATCTGTGGCTGACGACGTGACAACGGCGCTTATGGCACTGGGTTACCGACAGAAGGAAGCACAGCGGGCGGTCGATGCAGTCCTCGAGAACCGACCTGCTGCGACGGTGGAAACTGCGGTCAAAGCCGCGTTGCAGTGGCTCTATGAGCACCAATCGGATGCAAGCCTTGTTTGAGACGCGAACAGTTGGGAGGTGACGTATGGACGACCGAATTGTTTCGGCCGAATGGAGTCGGGAAGATACGGGGCTGGATTCCATCCGCCCACGCTTCCTCGACGACTACATCGGGCAACGGACGGTGAAAGACAACTTAAAGATCTTTATCCAGGCTGCGAGAGAGCGTGGAGAATCACTGGATCACGTCCTGCTTTACGGTCCGCCTGGCCTCGGCAAGACTTCGCTCGCCATGATCATCGCGAACGAGCTGGGCGTGCATGTCCGCGTGACCTCTGGACCCGCTATCGAACGGGCCGGCGATCTCGCTGCACTGCTCACGAACTTACAGCCTGGTGACGTGCTATTCATCGACGAAATACACCGCTTATCTCGCTCTGTCGAGGAAGTGCTGTATCCAGCCATGGAGGATTTTTCCCTCGACATTATGATCGGCAAAGGTCCGTCCGCGAGGTCAGTTCGACTCGACCTGCCCCCGTTTACGCTGGTCGGGGCGACCACCCGCGCCGGACTTCTGTCGGCACCGCTGCGCGACCGCTTCGGAGTCATTCTGCACCTCGATTACTACCCGGTCGACGAGCTAGCGGAGATCGTCCGCAGGAGCGCCGAAGTTCTCCAGGTGGCCATCACGCCCAGAGCCTGTGAGGAAATCGCACGGCGCGCTCGCGGGACGCCACGGATTGCCAACCGCTTGTTAAAGCGTGTCCGGGACTTCGTACAGGTGTCGGGCCGTGACGTCATCGACGATGTGGCGGCGGACGCCGCGCTCACGCGGTTGAATGTCGACTCGTTGGGACTCGATTCGGTCGACGAGCGCATTTTGCTCGCAGCCATTGATAAATTCGGTGGCGGGCCTGTCGGGCTCGAAACCCTTGCAGCCGCGATCGGCGAGGAATCGGACACGCTGGAAGACGTGTACGAGCCGTACCTGTTGCAAATGGGTCTGTTAAAACGAACCCCACGCGGTCGTATTGTGACGCAAAATGGATATCGTCACCTCGGGCGACTGTTGCCCCGAGAAGATGGCGAATCATGACCATGAAACACAAAATCTGCGCGATAGCATAGGAGACCCCCGAAAAGGGTCTTCATGTTCGCGAACTAATGAAATGAGGTGGAACGTGTGGGAGTCCTGCCTTTTCGCACTCGTCGTCGATCCGATGAACGGAAAGAACTCGCCCGACTCCTCCACGGCGCCAAATCGGGGGACGAAGCGGCGCGAAATCAACTGATTTCGTCTTATGTCCCATTTATTCTTCGCATTGCATCGCAAACCACGCATCGTTATATCGACCAGACAGTGGACGACGAGTACAGCATTGCGTTGTCGGCATTTAATGAGGCGATAGACCGGTTTGACTTGGAGCGAGAATCGTCGTTTCTCTCGTTCGCAGAAACCATCATTCGACGCCGATTAATTGACTTTTTTCGATCTCGCCAGCGGGATCGGAAACAAGTGCCGTGGAGCGAATTCGACTTACTGGACGAAGAGGACAATGTCACGAATTACGCGGAGGTCAGCACCTCGCTCGCGCAACATCAACTGTACGAGGAAGCGACGATGCGCGGGTACGAAATTGAAGAGTACCAAAAGCGGTTGCAGGATTTCGACCTGTCGTTTGGGGAACTGGTCCGGATTTCGCCTAAGCACGAGGACGCGCGTCAGAACGCGTTTGAGATTGGGCGGATCATCGCAGAGGACGAAGAGTTACTCGAATTTGTGGAGCGTCGAAAATCCTTGCCGTTGAAGCAACTGGAGGACCGCGTACACGTGTCGCGGAAGACGATGGAGCGGCAGCGCAAGTATATTTTGGCCGTTGTCGTGCTTCTGACGGGAGACTTTCCGCTACTTCAGTCGTTTCTCGAAGATGCAAAGGAGGTGTGAGTGATGACAAACGCACAATTCGGAGTGGTGATGGAAATTCGCCGTGGACGCGCGATCGTGATGACGCCGCAGGGGGCGTTTGAGCGAATCAAGCTCGGGCTGCCAGCCAATGTGGGAGACATGGTCACGCTGCCTGTTCCGACGTTTGCCAGTCACCGGTTGCGGGTTCGGTCAACGGTCGCGAGTGTCGCCGCCGCGGTCGTCATCTGCGCAGGGTTGTTGCACGCCATCTTTATCGCACCACCCAAGGTAGAGGCGTACGCGTTTGTCTCACTCGACATGAGCCCGAGCGTCAGCCTTGACTTGAGTGACCATATGACCGTTCTCGACGTGCACGGTCTCAATGCGGCTGGAAAGAAGCTGGCTAAATCCCTTCATGTGGACGGTGATAAACTCAGTACGGCCATTCAACTGGTCGTTCACAACACTGTACAAGAAGGGATGTTGCCTGCGAACGATACGATTATTGTCGCTGCGGCGGGTGCAGACGCACATACAGACGCGAGCGCGATTGAGGCTCAAGCGACGAGCGACGTACACTCTGCACTCAAGGCGGTCGGGACAAGTGTCGCAGAAAAGGCGAACGTCTATAGTATGGACGTCTCTAGTTCGGTGTGGAACGAGGCGATGAAACAGGACGTGTCACCTGGAAAGTACGCCACGTATCTGCTGGCGAACGAAGTCGGTGTCCCGATATCGCTCGCTGACATCACCTCCTCCAACATCCAGATGGTGCTGGCGCAGGTTTACGATTTACAGACGGGTAAGTCGCAATTGAACTCGGGCGACTATAGTAAAGTTGCATCGATTGTAGGTACCACAGTCTCCTCCACGTCTTCGACAGGGGGTCGCTGAGAGGAGACCGCGGTGTCTATGTCTTGGTCCCTAAATTCCGACGAGGGCTACCTTCTGGTGCCGATGTATCGCCGGCGAAATGTTCCGCGCCCTGCGGAACCCCTATGCAAGTATATGCAATGTGAGCCCCATGAATAACCAGTTGATGAGCATTCATCAGCGTGGTATATTACTACTTGTCGCTTCGGCGGCACTGCTGAACAAACAGGATATACCGAGTCGCTGGTTGATTGGCTCACAGCTTCGAACCGCAACGTTCGAATGAGCCGAAGCAAAATGTTCCAGTAGACAGCGAAGATAGATTCGTGGTATATTGTCTGAGCTGCTTCGGCGGCACTGATTGATTTGGTTCCTTGAAAACTAAACACACACGCCTAAAAGTTTCGGTCGAGACGACAGTCGTCGTCGAGACATTAGAAGTAACGCCAGTAACATTTTTTGAGAGTTTGATCCTGGCTCAGGACGAACGCTGGCGGCGTGCCTAATACATGCAAGTCGAGCGAACCCTTCGGGGTTAGCGGCGGACGGGTGAGTAACACGTGGGCAATCTGCCTGTCAGACTGGAATAACACTCGGAAACGGGTGCTAATGCCGGATGACACACGGGAAGGCATCTTCCTGTGTTGAAAGGTGCAACTGCATCGCTGATAGAGGAGCCCGCGGCGCATTAGCTAGTTGGTGAGGTAACGGCCCACCAAGGCGACGATGCGTAGCCGACCTGAGAGGGTGACCGGCCACAGTGGGACTGAGACACGGCCCAGACTCCTACGGGAGGCAGCAGTAGGGAATCTTCCGCAATGGGCGCAAGCCTGACGGAGCAACGCCGCGTGAGCGAAGAAGGCCTTCGGGTTGTAAAGCTCTGTTGCTCGGGGAGAGCGACAAGGAGAGTGGAAAGCTCCTTGTGAGACGGTACCGAGTGAGGAAGCCCCGGCTAACTACGTGCCAGCAGCCGCGGTAATACGTAGGGGGCAAGCGTTGTCCGGAATCACTGGGCGTAAAGCGTGCGTAGGCGGTTGTGTAAGTCTGAAGTGAAAGTCCAAGGCTCAACCTTGGGATTGCTTTGGAAACTGCATAACTTGAGTGCTGGAGAGGCAAGGGGAATTCCACGTGTAGCGGTGAAATGCGTAGATATGTGGAGGAATACCAGTGGCGAAGGCGCCTTGCTGGACAGTGACTGACGCTGAGGCACGAAAGCGTGGGGAGCAAACAGGATTAGATACCCTGGTAGTCCACGCCGTAAACGATGAGTGCTAGGTGTTGGGGGGACACACCCCAGTGCCGAAGGAAACCCAATAAGCACTCCGCCTGGGGAGTACGGTCGCAAGACTGAAACTCAAAGGAATTGACGGGGGCCCGCACAAGCAGTGGAGCATGTGGTTTAATTCGAAGCAACGCGAAGAACCTTACCAGGGCTTGACATCCCTCTGACCGGGCTAGAGATAGTCCTTCCCTTCGGGGCAGAGGAGACAGGTGGTGCATGGTTGTCGTCAGCTCGTGTCGTGAGATGTTGGGTTAAGTCCCGCAACGAGCGCAACCCTTGACCTGTGTTACCAGCACGTAGTGGTGGGGACTCACAGGTGACTGCCGGCGTAAGTCGGAGGAAGGCGGGGATGACGTCAAATCATCATGCCCTTTATGTCCTGGGCTACACACGTGCTACAATGGGCGGTACAACGGGAAGCGAAGCCGCGAGGTGGAGCGAAACCTAAAAAGCCGTTCGTAGTTCGGATTGCAGGCTGCAACTCGCCTGCATGAAGCCGGAATTGCTAGTAATCGCGGATCAGCATGCCGCGGTGAATCCGTTCCCGGGCCTTGTACACACCGCCCGTCACACCACGAGAGTCGGCAACACCCGAAGTCGGTGAGGTAACCTTTCAGGAGCCAGCCGCCGAAGGTGGGGTTGATGATTGGGGTGAAGTCGTAACAAGGTAGCCGTATCGGAAGGTGCGGCTGGATCACCTCCTTTCTACGGAGAAACAAGGCTTTTAGGACGTGGGTGTTTAGTTTTGAGGGAGCCAAGCCTCGTATGAGGTGGAAGCAAACTCAAGGTACCTTGGCAACTGAATATGGAACAACCTCGAATAAGTAAAACCGGTAACCGTAAATGCGTAACAGGTTAACGTAACCGGATTTATAGATGGAATAATCACGTTTGTGGTTAGGAAGTCAAAACGGTGAAGTTAGAAAGAGCGCACGGAGGATGCCTAGGCGCCAAGAGCCGAAGAAGGACGGGGCGAACACCGAAATGCCACGGGGAGCTGTAAGCGAGCGATTTATCCGTGGATGTCCGAATGGGGAAACCTGCTAGTGTGAAGCGCTAGTACCGTACACTGAATACATAGGTGTACGGAGGCAACCGAGGGAACTGAAACATCTAAGTACCTCGAGGAAAAGAAAGCGAACGCGATTCCGTAAGTAGTGGCGAGCGAAAGCGGAGAAGCCTAAACCGTATACGTGGTACAGACTGCAGTCGATGCGTATGCGGGGTCGAGGGGCTGTTGGTGGCAACCTGCAGGGAGCCAGCAGGAAGCAATCCGTAGGAGAACGGCATGGGAAGGCCGGCCATAGACGGTGAGAGCCCGGTAACCGAAACGGATTGTGGAATGTGCAACAGACCCCAAGTACTGCGGGACACGAGAAATCCCGTGGGAATCTGGGAGGACCACCTCCTAAGGCTAAATACTCCTTGGCGACCGATAGCGGATAGTACCGTGAGGGAAAGGTGAAAAGAACCGCGGGAGCGGAGTGAAATAGAACCTGAAACCGTGTGCTTACAAGCAGTCGGAGCATGCATGACATGTGACGGCGTGCCTTTTGTAGAATGAACCGGCGAGTGATGATGGCAAGCAAGGTGAAGGCGAAGGAGCCTGTGCCGAAGCGAAAGCGAGTCTGAATAGGGCGGTATAGTTTGTCGTCATCGACCCGAAACCGGGTGATCTACCCCTGGTCAGGGTGAAGTGCGGGTAACACCGCATGGAGGCCCGAACCCACTGGCGTTGAAAAGCCAGGGGATGAACTGGGGGTAGGGGAGAAATTCCAATCGAACCCGGAGATAGCTGGTTCTCCCCGAAATAGCTTGAGGGCTAGCGTCAGGGAATGAGAAGTGGAGGTAGAGCACTGATTGGGTGCGGGGCCCGCGAGGGTTACCAAGCCTAGTCAAACTGCGAATGCCACTTTGTCGAAGAACCTGGCAGTCAGACTACGAGTGATAAGACCCGTGGTCAAGAGGGAAACAGCCCAGACCAACAGCTAAGGTCCCAAAGTACTGGTTCAGTGGGGAACGATGTGGCGTTGCACAGACAACCAGGATGTTGGCTTAGAAGCAGCCACCATTTAAAGAGTGCGTAATAGCTCACTGGTCGAGTGGCGCTGCGCGGAAAATGTAACGGGGCTAAACCAGACACCGAAGCTATGGATGGAAACATGGTAGGGGAGCGTTCCATTTGCGGGGAAGCTGAACCGAGAGGTTTGGTGGAGCGGATGGAAGTGAGAATGCCGGTATGAGTAGCGAAAAGACAAGTGAGAATCTTGTCCGCCGAAAGCCCAAGGTTTCCTGGGGAAGGCTCGTCCGCCCAGGGTAAGTCGGGACCTAAGGCGAGGCCGAAAGGCGTAGTCGAAGGACAACAGGTTGAAATTCCTGTACCACCAACATCGCGATTGAGCGAAGGGGTGACGCAGGAGGCTGAGGGAAGCGGCCGGATGGAAGAGGCCGTCCAAGCAGCGAGCGAGGGGTGTAGGCAAATCCGCACCCTGGTAATCGTGAGCTGTGATGGGGAGGGAAGTACAGTACCGAAGTCCCATAAGTCACACTGCCAAGAAAAGCCTCTAGCGAGTGGTGAGGTGCCCGTACCGGAAACCGACACAGGTGGGCGCGTGGAGAACACGAAGGCGCGCGGGAGAACTCTCGTTAAGGAACTCGGCAAAATGGCCCCGTAACTTCGGGAGAAGGGGCGCTTCGAGAGAAGCCGCAGTGAAAAGGCCCAAGCGACTGTTTAGCAAAAACACAGGTCTCTGCGAAGCCGAAAGGCGAAGTATAGGGGCTGACGCCTGCCCGGTGCTGGAAGGTTAAGAGGAGGGGTAAGCCGCAAGGCGAAGCTCTGAATTGAAGCCCCAGTAAACGGCGGCCGTAACTATAACGGTCCTAAGGTAGCGAAATTCCTTGTCAGGTAAGTTCTGACCCGCACGAAAGGCGTAACGACTTGGGCGCTGTCTCAACGAGAGACCCGGTGAAATTGTAATACCTGTGAAGATGCAGGTTACCCGCGGTTAGACGGAAAGACCCCGTGGAGCTTGACTGTAGCTTGATATGGGATACGGGTACGTCATGTACAGGATAGGTGGGAGACAGAGAAGCTTGGGCGCCAGCCTGAGTGGAGTCGGCGTTGGGATACCACCCTTGAGGTACTTGTGTTCTAACCAATGGCCATGAAACTGGTCATGGGACAGTGTCAGGTGGACAGTTTGACTGGGGCGGTCGCCTCCTAAAGAGTAACGGAGGCGCCCAAAGGTTCCCTCAGCGCGGATGGAAATCGCGCGAAGCGTGTAAAGGCACAAGGGAGCTTGACTGCGAGACGGACAGGTCGAGCAGGGACGAAAGTCGGGCTTAGTGACCCGGTGGCACCGAGTGGAAGGGCCATCGCTCAACGGATAAAAGCTACCCCGGGGATAACAGGCTGATCTCCCCCAAGAGTTCACATCGACGGGGAGGTTTGGCACCTCGATGTCGGCTCATCGCATCCTGGGGCTGAAGTCGGTCCCAAGGGTTGGGCTGTTCGCCCATTAAAGCGGTACGCGAGCTGGGTTCAGAACGTCGTGAGACAGTTCGGTCCCTATCTGCCGCGGGCGCAGGATACGTGAGAGGGGTCGTCCTTAGTACGAGAGGACCGGGATGAACCGACCGCTGGTGTACCAGTTGTTTCGCCAGAAGCATAGCTGGGTAGCCAAGTCGGGAAAGGATAAGCGCTGAAAGCATCTAAGCGCGAAGCCTGCCTCAAGATAACGTATCCCATTCCGTTAGGGAAGTAAGACCCCTTGAAGAAGACAAGGTAGATCGGTCTGGCGTGGAAGCGTAGTGATACGTGGAGCGGACAGATACGAATCGGTCGAGGGCTTCACCCGCATGAAAGAGGTTGTTCCATGATTCAGGAGCGAGGATAAAGACAAAGTTACGGAGCGACGTAACTGGAAGCTTGAGTGAAGGTGTGAGTAGCACATCTCAGGCTGATAGGCCGAAGCCGTGCGAACGAATACCTGAACGCCAAGCGGTCTGGTGACCATAGCGGAGGGGAAACACCCGTACCCATACCGAACACGGACGTGAAGACCTCCAGCGCCGAGGATACTTGTCCCGAGAGGGGCTGGGAAAGTAGGTCGTTGCCAGGCGCGAGATAAAGTCCAGTACCGAATTGGTATTGGACTTTTGTGCATACGGATGGTCAATTTGAATCGCTCAAATGAGGTGGAATGAAGTCATTGAACGGGAGAGTAACCCCGGGTTACCGCACGTCAGTGCCTAACCTGAAGTCGGACAGCCGCGTTGAGCGGGCCAATAGCTCCGTTGTTACCTATTACCTTTCCGATTCTGAATTAATGAAATATAGGGAATTAAAGCCACCCGCAAAAAGCGTGAGTTCTTATATTCCCTCAAAGCGTACATCGGTGCCAGGTTGGTAATGCCGATGCGATTTCCCTACGTAGGTGTGACGCGTGCCTGTGAACGGCCGCGTCACATTTTTTATTACAAGGGCCGATTTCAGACGGCATACGGCCCCATTTTGCCAGGATGCCGATTCCAAGTATAATAGGCGTGTCCGTCAGTGATATTGTTGCGCGTCAGACGCAGTGATAGATCACAGCGGCAGGAATGTTGAAAGGAATGTATCCGTTGCGCGTTGAAGATTTTGATTACGAACTCCCCGAGCGGTTAATCGCGCAGACGCCTCTATCCTCGCGAGATGAGTCGCGACTTCTCGTCGTCGATCCAGTGGCGCATTCACTCGTCCACAAACACTTTCGGGACATTACCTCCTTTCTTCGCGAAGGAGATGTTTTGGTCCTGAACAACTCCAAGGTGATTCCAGCGAGGCTGTATGGCGAAAAGATGGATACGGGCGGCCGCGTCGAGATATTGCTGTTGCGCCCGAGTGAGCGGCCGCAGACGTGGATTGCGTTGACTCGACCGGCGAAGCGGTTGCGACTCGGGTCGAAAATTAGAGTGGGAACCGAGGCGGACTCTGTTATCGTCGAGGTGGTAGGCGTTCAAGGAGAAGGACTTCGGGAAGTGCGTTTTGAAACAGATGAAGCTGTGACCGAAATCGCAAATCGTTTCGGAGAGATGCCGTTGCCTCCATATATTCATACAACCCTGGAGGATAAGGATCGATATCAGACGGTTTACGCACAGAACGTGGGCTCCGTAGCAGCACCCACGGCCGGCCTGCACTTTACTGATGAACTTTTGACCAAGGTGCGCGAGATGGGCGTCGAAGTGCATACCGTCACGCTGCACGTTGGGCTTGGTACCTTTCGTTCGGTTCAAGTGGACGAAGTGGAAGAGCACGAGATGCACAGTGAGTGGTATGAGGTCAGCGAGGAGACTGCGGCGGCAATTAATCGGGCAAAATCGGAAGGTAGACGAATTATTTCGGTGGGAACGACCTCCCTGCGGACACTCGAGAGTGCGGGAGCGACCGGGAAAATGGTGGCCGGCGCACGGGAAACCGATATTTTTATCTACCCTGGATATTCGTTTCGCATCGCCGATGCCCTGATTACGAATTTTCACCTGCCGAAATCCACGCTCTTCATGCTCGTCAGTGCTTGGATGGGAACGGATTACGCAAAGGAAGTCTACGCGACTGCGGTGCGAGAGGAATATCGATTCTTCAGCTTTGGAGACGCGATGTTTTTGACGAGGAGGGCACCTGTTGACGGTACCAGTCAGGTATGAGTTGTTGCATCGATGTAAGGACACGGCGGCGCGGCGGGGACGGGTGCATACGCCGCACGGCGTGATCGAGACACCTGTATTCATGCCCGTGGGCACGCAGGCGACGGTGAAAACGATGGCTCCATGGGAACTTTCGGAGCTCGGTGCGAAAATTATCCTATCGAATACATATCATCTTCACCTCCGCCCAGGAGAGGAAATTGTGAAGCGAGGGGGCGGGCTTCACGGCTTTATGAACTGGTCTGGGGCGGTACTTACGGACAGCGGCGGGTTTCAAGTCTTCAGCCTCTCAGAGTTGCGGAAAATCACGGATGAAGGTGTCGCGTTCCGGTCGCACATCGACGGCAGCCCGAGATTTTTCTCGCCGGAGTCCGTGATGGGCATCGAGAATGCGCTTGGTGCGGATATCATTATGCAGTTGGACGAGTGTCCCCCTTATCCCGCATCGCGCGAGTACCTCCGCACGTCGCTCGACAGGACGTTGGCCTGGGCCAAGCGCTGCAAGCAAGCGCACGCGCGGCCAGACGAACAGGCGCTGTTCGGCATCGTCCAAGGCGGCGAACACCTCGATTTGCGCCGCGAAGCAGCTGAGGCCTTAGTCGATCTCGATTTGCCCGGCTACGCCATCGGCGGACTGAGCGTCGGTGAGCCTAAGCCTTTGATGTACGAGGTACTGGCCTACACGACGCCGTTTTTGCCGGCCGACAAACCGCGGTACCTGATGGGCGTCGGATCTCCGGACGACCTGTTCGAAGGCGTGGAACGGGGTGTCGACATGTTTGATTGCGTCTTGCCGACGAGAATTGCTCGAAACGGCACCATCTTCACTTCAAAAGGGAAGCTGGTACTGAAAAATGCCCAGTACAAAGAAGATTTTTCGCCGATTGACGAAGACTGTACTTGTCGCGTGTGCCAAACGTTTACGCGGGCGTATATCCGCCACTTGCTGAAGGCGGAGGAAGTCCTTGGCATCCGCCTGACGAGCTATCACAATATCCATTTCTTGCTCGATTTGATGGAGAAAATGAGAAAGTCTATTGAGGAGAACAGGTTTTTGGCATTCAAACGCGAATTTTACAATTCGTATGGTTATACTGGACAGCGAGAGGATGTGTTGGGATGAAGGGTGGAAATAGCTTAATCTTTCTCGTCATTTTGGTGGTTGTGTTCTATTTCCTATTGATTTTGCCGCAACGGCGCAATCAAAAGAAAAAAGCCGAAATGATGAAAGAGCTAGCTCCAGGTGCGAAAATTATGACTGCGTCTGGAATCTACGCAGAAGTTGCGGAGATCCATGGTGATATCATTGTTGCGCGCATCGCAGATGGTGTCGAAGTGGAGATGGATACTCGTGCGGTGGTACGGGTCGTCAGCGAAGCGACGGAGGTTCCCGCCGAGGACGAGCACCCACTGGGAGCACCGGACGAATACGAGGAAGACGAACTAGACGACAGTGAGGAAGAACTCTCAGAAGAGGATGGCGAAGTGGACAGCGAAGAGTCTTCGCATGAAGAGCACCACGAACGCCGCCACTAAGCGGTCTGAATCAGGTGCTCCATCATCTTCACTACCGATGGGTGCTGTATAGCCGTCGCCGGAAATAGAGCGCCCTGCCTGGGAGGCTCTATTTCCGTTTCGCCGGACGGTCGTGGTGCCCTGCAGTCTGTCAGTCGTCTCCGGTCGTCGCCATCCCTATCATCCCGCCGAACGCGCCGATGACAGCCATGAGAAAGACGCGAAACAGACCGCTCGGATCTACCGTGAATGTGTTATACACGAACAGACCGATGGCGACCATCAAGAGCGCATACAACAGGCCTGTCAAACCTCCGTAAAACCAACCGCGTGAGCGAGCTGCCCGACTTGCGGCCAGAGAGCCAAAGAAGACGGCGATGCAGTGAATGATATAGGCCGCCGCCGTGATCCCACGGGCTTGAAGGTTCCCGAATTGAGCTAGTAGAAACACGAGAATGATCCCAATCGCTGCGAGCAACAGTGCCCAAAAGCAGCCATACAGTACGGGGTATCGCCTGAGTGCCCCAAGCCGGCCGGTCGATTTTGTATCGTACATCGGACGAGTCACCTCTTGTACAAGTTTACTAATCTCTATTCCCTACTACTGCGAATTATGAACTTGTGATAAAATGTTCTAAAACTTCAACCGAGTGCACGCGCTCCTAGTTTTCTTGGATTTGGCCCGATGTGCCAACTGCGTGTCCTAGGAAGGCGGTACATGGGTGGAAAGAGACTTTCTACGCAGACAGTCGGCGATGAGTGTACTGTTTGGGACGCTCGGTTTGATTGTCGCCATCCTATATATTCCTCAGTTGCTACATACTAACTGGCTAGTGTTGGCTGTCCTGGTCGTTTTGGGGACGACGCTGGAAGTCCTGCCTATCCCAATGCGACAAAGTCTCACGACACTAGTTCCTGTCGTCCCTATGGCGGCGATGGTCGTGGATGGCCCTGCTCTAGCCATCTGGGCTTTGGTCATCGCTGCGTTTGCCACGCCTTTGCTCATGCGCGAGTGGAATTTTCTTACCGCCTTTTTTAATGCCGGGCAGTACGCACTCAGTGTGATGCTGATGGTCCTCGCCTTTCGACCGTTTCACGCGAATCTATCCGCAGGAAAAGTGAACTCCGAAGTGGTGCTCGGAGTGGTCGTTTCATCCCTTGTATTCCTCTTGTTTAATCACTTGTTTATCAGCATTTTGAATGCCTCGCGAGGCACGTTTGAATACGCTGCAGCAGTGGGTGGGTTGTTTGCCGACCTGTTGAATATCGCCATCTGCTGGCCGTTTGCGTTCCTAATGATCGGCGAGTCTGAAATCAACTGGGTAGTTGGGCCCGTGATGATCTTGCCGATCATCATCCTGGCTTATATTTTGCGAGTCCATCGGCAAACGCGAGATCTTCAGATGGTGCATCAAGCTACCACTCGCTTGACGAGCGAGTTTGACATTCGCGCCATTGCGCAGGAATCCGCAAAAATCGCGCACAAGTTGACCATGGCCAACGTGGTGGTCGTATTCGTGCTCGACAAAGCCAGGACTCGCCTCGTGCCGGAGTTCGTTTATCCGGCTGATAAGAGCCATCTGTTTCGGCAGGATGGGATCTCAGAAGACATGGGAGGAGTCATCTGGAGCACCATTCACTCTGGGGAGTTTGTGTATATTTCCGACGCTCGAAGGGACAAGCGCGTGCGATGGTTTCAGGCGGACGGGCCATCGCTCTTGAGTATGGCCATCTTCCCGACGCAAGCTCATATGTCGGAACAAGGGGCCATCGTGTGTTATGCCGAGCGCTCCCACGCGTTTACTCAGCACGTGCACTACGTGTCGGCGCTGGCCAATCAAGTATCTGTATTGTTCGAGAACGCCCGCTTGTATCAAGAGTTGCAGGAGCGCACCCGCAGGGATTCCGCGACTGGACTCTACAATTATCGGTTTTTCTACGAAGAGCTGGCCGCACGAGTCACCGCGTCCGTCGATGAGGGGACACCCGTTTCGGTCATGATCGTCGATATCGACTTCTTTAAGAAGTTTAACGACACATACGGCCACTTAGCGGGCGATGCCGTCCTCATGGAAGTGGGCCACCTGCTTCAGCGTCTAAGCGGACCCGATGCATTTGTCGCGCGTTATGGCGGGGAGGAGTTTGCGCTCTTGTTGCCGTGGGGACGAGACGGGGCATATGAGGCGGCAGAGCGCATTCGGGAAGCGGTGCGGCAGCTCTCTGTTGAGTTCCACGGCTACCGGCTGCAAGGAATCACGGTCAGTATCGGCATCGCGAGTTGCCCCGAGGATAGCGATAGGGATCGAGATCTTCTGCTCAAGGCCGACAGTGCGATGTACTGGGGTGCTAAGCAGCGTGGGCGAAACCGTACCGCCGTATACACACCGGAATTCGACGGGCAACTGTTTGTCGACGGGTTGACAGGTCTGTATACCTTTCACATGGCGAACATTCGCGTACGCGAGGAAGTGCTGCGGGGCATGACGAGTTGGTGCGCGATATGCATCGACCTGCAGCAATTTGGACACGTCAATAATGCGTTCGGATTCGATGTCGGGGACCAGGTCCTTCGACAGACGGGAATGATCATTCGCGAGTGTCTTCGCCACGACGAACTGGCGTGTCGCTATGGCGGGGACGAGATGCTGATCTTGTTGCCGGATGTGACCGAATCCGAGGTACTTTCAGTGCAGGAGCGCGTGGTGAAAGCGATTAATGCACATCGTTTTCAAACAGGGGACAACGTCGTCCTTCACGTTCGCGCGAGTGCGACACATCACGTACTCGATCACGTCGAACACGCAGCGGACCTGTTCAATCGCGTTGCAAACTTGTTTGCACAACTTCAAACCAAAGCAGGGGAATCGATGGCATGATCGGAAATTCCTGTGCATGGAACGTCCCACCACCGGGTCATAATACACCGGTGGGGAGGGAACCGCAAGCATGCCACATATTCCAGTTTGGCAATTTCCCATTCGAGTATTCGTACTGTATCTGGCCGTAATGCTCTCGCTGCGCATCATGGGAAAACGAGAAATCGGCCAGTTGTCGGTGTTTGATTTTGTGGTGTCCGTGATGATCGCCGAGTTGTCGACCTTGCCCATGGAAGACACTGAAGTGCCTTTGTACAAATCGTTTATCGCGATTGGCTCGTTAGTTCTGTTTCAAATTATCGTGGCATTCCTGCAGATCAAAAGCCATCGATTTCGCCATTTCGTCGACGGTGAACCGTCCGTGCTCATCGAGCACGGGATGGTGAAGGACCGCGAGATGAAGCGGTTGCGTTATTCCACGCACGACCTCATGACGCAACTTCGCGAGAAGGGCGTCGCCAATATCGCAGATGTAGAGTTCGCCATCTTAGAGACGTCCGGGCAATTGAGCGTGTTCCCCAAGGCGGACGTCCGTCCACTGACTGCACGTGACATTGGGCAACCCGTGAAGACCGAAATCATTCCGCTTCCGCTGATTGCCGACGGGGTGCCCGTGGCCAAGAGTCTGGGGATTCTGGGCCGCGACGAGGCGTGGCTCGAGGCCGAGATGAAGCGTCGAGGATATCAGGTGACGGATGTGTTCCACGCGGCGATGGACAGCGAGGGTCACATTTCGATAGACGGACGCGACTCATCGGGTGGAAAATCGTGAACGTAATTACACGGCAAAGGGCATCCGGGCCACTAGGCGAGCGAGCCAAGGGCCCACGCGCGGTACGCGGCGGATGTTGCGCGTGGTGAGCACACGTAAGGCACAAAGAAGCCCAAAGTAAAGGATAAACCCGCCGAGAATGGCCAGCATCATCGAGCCAAACGGCAGTGGAGTTTTGTGCCACGTGATCACTTGCATGTACATAAACATGCCGCAGGAGGCAAGTGCGACGCGAGTTAAGGCTTGCAGGCGGATCGTAAATCCGACGTAGTGGACGACGAACCATAGGTTTAACAGACAGGATACTGTGAACGATGCAGCCGTCGCCATGCTGACGCCGAGGATGCCCATCGTCGGTTTCGATGCCAGCAAATAGATGAGCAGCAGTTTTAGAACGCCCCCAATGATGGAGTTGACCATCGCCACGCCCGCCTTGTTCAAACCTTGAAGAATACCCGTCAGCGGCGCCTGTAAGCAAAGCAGGAACATGAATGGAGCCATGACGGCGAGAATGGGTCCGATGGAGTCCTCCTTGTAAATGTAATGCGTCAGCGGACCCGCAAACATCGTCAGGACGACGGCCGACGGAAATGCGACCATGGCAGTGGCCGTAAAACTCTGTGAGAGCCGGATACGGACGCGGAACCGCTCGGACGCAGCGACCGCCTCCGAAACGGAAGGCACCAAATTGGTCGCCAAAGACCCAGTAAAGACGGTCGGGAACACGAGCAGTGGGATGGCCATGCCGCTGTACTGCCCATAGAGCGCTGTCGCCGTGGACGTGGTAAACCCGGCGGCCTTGAGTGCCCGCATCACGAGAATGGGCTCGGCTGCAAACAACACGGACCAAATCAGCTTGCTAAGGGTCACGGGCAGAGCGATTTCTCCCATGGCGTGCAACGTCTGGCGTACGGTTTCTCGACTTCTCGTTGCGCCGTTTGGCAACACGCTGTCCAATCTCCCTCGACGGCGTTGGGACGCGACGAGAAACAGCATCCCGCAGAATTCCCCGAGAACCATTCCCATCATGGCTGCAGCGGCAGCGTACTCCAACGAGTATTGAATAAAATACGCAGCCAAAATCCAGATGCTGATGATGCGCACCGTCTGTTCGAGAATCTGGCCCCAGGCCGTGGGCGACATGTCCTGGAGACCTTGAAAATAGCCGCGATACAAGCTGGAGATGGCAATGATGCTCACGAGCGGGATCATGGTGAGGTAGGTTGGGAACGCTCGCGCATCGGAGAGCCAGTGATGTTCGATGAAACCGCGACAGGTGTACATCAGGACCGTCAAGATGACCGTCATCACCGAGACGACGCCGACGCTGACCCCCATGATGCGCTTCACTCGGGCTTTGTCGTTTTGTGCAATGGCTTCGGCGACCAATTTCGAAATGGCGAGTGGAAGGCCTGCGGTGACAAGCGTGAGTACCAGGCCGAGGATGGGAAAGACAATTTGAAACAGGCCCATTCCCTCCGCGCCGATGATCCGCGTGAGAAACACGCGGTACACGAAGCCCATGATGCGAGTGACGAGTCCCGAGATCATTAAAATGAGTGCACCGTGAAGAAACGATGGACGATTCACTCTACAACGCTCCCATTCCGTTATCTTACTGAAGCGGATGATGTCTTGTAGGAAAATGATCACTTTCTTGCCGGTCACAAAGGTGACGCGCGATGCCGTCATGCGGTACTCTTTACACACAGGTTAGGCTGTCCCCTAATCCCTATGCGGGGAGCACGAGGTCTAGTCCACGTTCGTCCACCTGTTCTTATAGAGGAAAGTGGGCGGTCCTTGCGGAATGCGATTGTCTATCGATGAGAAGGAGGCGCTCTTGTGAATCCGCATGAAGAGGCGCAGATTCGCCCTTATTTGAAAGAGTTGCTCAGTCTCTGTGCAACGAAGGTCGAGGAATTTCGATTGCTCGGATATGAAGAGGCGAACTTAGAGCAGGTGTGGTCGTTTGTGTGTGCCAAATTGCCAAAGGACGCACCGATTCATCAAATAGTCGATTTTATCCTCTGCATTCGAGTGATGGACTTCATGAACTATCAGACCATTGAGGCGTACAAAGGTGAGCTGTAAATGGAAATGCGGGTCATTCGAACGATTGCCAATAAGCGCTGTTTGACGTCGAATTTTGACGTTGCGTATACTAGACATGTTATGCCATTATGCGTATTCGGAATTTTTGCCCCGTGAACCGACAGTAAGGAGGACAACCTATGAAATGGGGACGCTTTATAGCGTTCTTGCTGATGGCTGCAGTCATCATTGGTGGGACTGCGGGCTCAGTGACGAACCTCTGGAAATCGATCCCGCTGGGACTCGATTTGAAGGGTGGTTTTGACCTTTTGTACAAAATTGAACCGCTCCCTGGCCAGCAAATCACCGCGAGTGGTAAGCAGGCGTTGTTGCAGGCGGTCGAAAATCGCGTCAACAACCTGGGTACAGCGTCGCCAATTATCGACCTGGAAGGGACGAATCAGCTGCGTGTTCAGTTGGCCGGAGCATTCAACCAGTCCAACGCTCGCAAGGTCATCGGTGAGACCGCGCAGCTGCAAATCTATTCGAGTGCGAAAATCGATAAAAAGACCGGTCAGATTACCGGGCCGGCCGGCAAGCTGCTGGCGACGGGGAACGATTTGAAGAGCAACGCACACTGGGTTCAGGACCCGAACACAGGTGAGAACGAAGTCGCGATTTCGTTCAAACAGGCGAGCAAGTGGGAGAACATCACGCAACAGTTCTATCAGAAGCCGATCTACGTCTTCTTGAACGGCAAGCTGCTCACGGATCCTGTGATTCAAGAGAAGATGTACACCGGCGACAGCGTGATTTCAGGCCCCACGCTGAACAGCGTACAAGCTTGTAACCAGTTGGCGAATTCGCTCAATGCCGGGGCACTCCCGTACAATCTGACCCTGCAGAGCCAAGAGAGCGTCGGACCGTCGCTCGGACAAGCCAGCCTTCAGGCCACACTGTGGGCGGGACTTATCGCAATCGTGTTGATCTTCATTTTCATGATTGTGATGTACCGCTTGGCGGGTCTAATTGCCGATTTGGCCTTGGTCGCCTACGGATATGTCACGATTGCCGTGTTTGACGGCATGCACGTCGTCCTCACCTTGTCCGGACTCGCGGCGTTGGTGCTCGGTATCGGCATGGCGGTGGACGCCAATATCATCACCTATGAGCGAATCAAGGATGAGATGCGCAATGGCCGCAGTCTTCGCTCTGCGGTAAAAATCGGAAATAAGAACGCACTGCGTACGATTTTGGATTCGAACGCGACGACGTTTATCGCTGGCGCGGTGATGTATTGGTTTGGCGAAGGGGACATTCGCGGATTCGCCGTGGCGCTGATGATCAGCATCATCGTCAGCCTGCTGACCGCGGTCATCCTGAGCCGCATCCTGTTGTTGACGTTTACGAATTCCAATGTGGTGCGTCGACCCTGGTGGTATGGCGCGGGGAAAGGAGTGCTAAAAAACGATGAAGCCCAAGTTTGACATCATTCGTTTGAGCAAGTGGTTCTTTCTCCTCTCCGGGGCCATCACGGTGGCGGGACTTATCGTCTTTGCCACACTCGGGTTCAATCTGGGGACGGACTTTATAGCCGGGTCTCGGGTGCAGATCACGTTCGACAAACCAGTTGACCAGACGAAGGTTACGCAGATGTTCAATTCGCTCGGACTCCACATCGACGATACGGCCTTGACGGAGGGCGGAGTCCAACGAAATGTGGCGATTGTACAATTTCCGGAAATCATTTCTGGCGCTCAACAAGATAAGCTGGATCAGGCTGAGGTTTCGTATTTCGGCAAGCAATTGCCCACCGACGTCCAGACTGTAGATCCATATGTAGCGGCGCAGACTGCGCGCAAGGCGGTGTATTCCGTACTGATTGCGGCCGCGTTTATCGTCGTCTACATCGCGATTCGATTCGAGTTCCGCTTCGCCATTGCCGGGATTGTCGCACTGTTGCACGACGCGTTCATCGTTCTCGCGGCGTTCGCGCTCTTGCGCCGGGAGGTAGATCTCACGTTCATTGCGGCCATTCTGACGATTGTGGGCTACTCCATCAACGACACCATCGTCATCTTTGACCGCATTCGAGAGAACTTGAAAATCGTCAAGCCCAAAGATGTCGACACCTTGAAACAACTGGTCAATCGAAGCCTGTGGCAGACGATGTCGCGCTCGATTAACACCGTGATCACCGTGCTCATCGCAGCGGTCATCCTCTACTTCTTCGGCGGCGTGTCGATTCGCAACTTCACGTTCGCGCTGATCATCGGGCTCGTGTCCGGTGCATACAGCTCCATTTTTATCGCGAGTCCGCTGTGGGTCGCATGGCGTGGCCGCTCTCTCAAGGGTGGCAAAGGCCAGTCGCCGACGAAGACCAAACCAGTGTGATGCGAGGGTTTTACACGGAAAGCGCTCCCTTTGGAGCGCTTTCTTTATCTTTCCTTGCCGAGTCGGGTAGGCTGTTTATAGAGATGTATTTGTGGGAGGCAGGCTGTTGAGCGCCCTGACGAGAGACGAACGACGTGGAAATCAGGTTGCCTACGCGAATGCAGTAGTCAATGTGCTACTGGCAATCGGCAAAGGCATTGTGGGAGTGATTGCGGGCAGTGAGGCCTTGGTGGCGGATGCAGTTCATTCCGCTGCGGACCTGATCGGCTCGCTTGCTGTGATCATCGGTATGCGCATCGCGAGAAAGCCGCCGGATGAAGACCATCCATATGGACACGGCAAGGCCGAACTCATCGCCTCCATCATCGTGGCCGGATTTCTCGTGGCGGCAGCAGTAGAGGTGGGCTATACATCCGCTACGTCGCTCTTTCACAAGCCCACTCGCCCCGACAGTATCGCAGCGTATGCGGCGCTCGCCGCGATGATTGTCAAGGAATGTCTATATCACTTCAATATCCGTTTGGGGAAACGACTTCGCAGCAAGAGCTTGATTGCCAGTGCCTACGACCATCGTTCCGATGTATACTCGTCTATGGCCGCGTTTATCGGCATTGGTCTCTCGCTGCTCGGACACCATCTACATATTCACTTGCTCTTGTATATGGATTCTGTGGCAGGTATCTTTGTCGCCATTCTCGTATTAAAGATGGCGATAGAAATCGCCAAGGATTCGCTGCAGAGCTTGATGGACCGCGTCGTGCTCGAGGAGCAGGACCTCGCCCCGTACATCCAGGCCGCAACAAGCGTAGACGGGGTCGAGTGCATCGACGAGATCCGCGTTCGAGACCACGGCCAGTATGTCATCGTCGACTTGGAGATCGGTGTCGACGCGCACATCACCGTCGCAGCAGGTCACGATATCGCGGCGCGCGTAAGGTCCGAGATGAGAGTGGAATTTGATCGCATTCAAGACGTGTTCGTCCACGTCAATCCATATTACAGCCCAGAAGAGAGGAAAGACGAACGTGCCGACACAAACCCCGCTTTGGCTGACCGCTAGCATCTCCGACGAGATGGTGGAGGCTATCGCCAAGGCGTTAGATTTGCCCCGACGGGTAGCACGCTGGCTGCTTGCGCGAAATATCAAGACGCCGGAAGAGGCTCGTCGGTTTCTGTATGCACGAGAACAGTATTCCGATCCATTCGATTTTCACGAGATGCGCCAGGCTGTGGACCGCATTCAACGGGCGATTGCAGGTGCCCAGACCATCGTCATCGTCGGCGACTACGACGTCGACGGCGTAACGGCCAGTACGATTCTAGCGAGTGAGCTTCAGGTGCTTGGCGCTACATGGGCGTGTCTGATTCCCGAACGCGTTGCCGATGGATATGGGCTGAGCGCAGGCCTCGTGGAACGCGCTGCACAACGCGGGGCGGACCTCATCATCACCGTCGACAACGGGATACGGGCGCATGCCGCCATCGATTTAGCGCTCGACCTCGGCATCGATGTCATTGTCACAGACCATCACGAGCCGGACGACGAGCCGCTGCCAGAGTGCACGGCCGTCGTGCACTGGTCGAGGCACGAGTGCCCCGACGACGCCATCGTGCTGTCGGGGGCGGGCGTTGCGTGGAAGCTCTGTCAGGCGCTCGCGCACCTTTCGCGCCCGGGAACAAGCACATCCGATCACGCCGATTGGATCCTCGGCCTCGCGGCACTCGGCGCCATCAGTGATATCATGCCGATGCGCGGCGAGAATCGAAGACTCATTCGCGAAGGCTTGGCGGCGTTGCGCTTGTGCAGGCGGCCAGGGTGGCTGGCGCTGTGTGACAGGGCGCGCGTCAATCCAGACGAGCTGTCCGTCACGGGTGTATCGTGGCGGATCGCACCTCGCATGAATGCCGCCGGGCGGATGTCGAGCGCCATCGTCGCGTTCAACCTCCTGATGGCCGGCAGTCGAACGCAGGCTGGGGAGCTTGCCGACGAAATCGAGCAATTGAACGCAAACCGAAAACGGCTGACCGATGAAGCGGTTCTCGCCGCACAAGCGGCTGTCGAATCCGACTACGTCGATCGGCGTCCCGCGGGTATCGTGGTGGCTGGACCCTGGCCGCTTGGGGTCGTTGGAATTGTCGCCGCGAAATTGGTCGATCGCTACGGCTGCCCGGCCATCGTTTTCTCCGACTCCGGCGAGGACGTCATGCGCGGCTCTGGCCGCGCGCCTGAGGGATTTTCGCTGCACGATGCGCTCACCGCCTGTAGCTCGCTGTTACACCATTTCGGTGGACATGATGCGGCGGTTGGCTGTGGTGTGGAGCGAGGTCAAATCCACGCGTTTCGCGAGGCGTTTGAGGCTGTGGTGGAAGCTGCACCGAGGGCCGACGAGGCCCAGGCCGAAATTGTGGCGGACGATTTTCTGCCGCTTGAAGAGGCCACGATGGACACGCTCGCGTGGACGCAGCGATTTTCTCCACACGGTCCGGAAAACCAGCCTTTGCGTTTCTTTGTCGGCCCGGCTGTCGTCAAGTCGGTGACGCCGCTTGGGGACGGAACGCATGTGCGGCTGCGGCTGCAGGAGGGGAAGACGGAGGGTGACGTCGTTTGGTTTCAAGCGCCTGAAGGCGCCAAGTCGAGGGTGCAGGTTGGCCAATTGATCGGCGTGGTTGCGGAGCTTGAGGAAAATGTTTGGCGCGGGACGCGTCGCGTACAACTGCGCGTGACAGACGGTTGGCTGCTCGACGAACCGGTCATGCGCGACGTGTTCGCAGTGTTCTATCGACACTTGCACAAAGAGCGAGTGGTCGAACGAGAACGGTTCTATCAGCTTGCCAAGGGACAAGATGTGGCGAAAGTGGACGTCATCTTAGAGACTTTTGTGGAGTTGGGATTTGCCGCATGTCATAATGGTGCGTATCATGTTCTTGAGGCCGTTCAACCGCATGACTTGCGCGAAGCCATTTCATATCAGGCCCATCTGAGAAGTCACTTCGTGGCCTTATGACAAGGACAATTACCCTGTTCGGACACACTTGCCGGACAGTTATAACAAGGAGAGAACTTGATTGACGATAGACTTTCGCAATTTGATTCGAGACATTCCTGATTTCCCCAAGAAAGGGATTCTATTTCGCGATATCACGCCTCTGTTAGCAGATGGACCGGCGTACAAGGCGGCGATTGAGCAACTCGGCGAACAGGCCAAGGCGTGGGGCGCCGAAGTGATCGTCGGACCAGAAGCGCGCGGATACGTGGTGGGGGCCCCGTTGTCGTACGCGCTTGAGGTCGGGTTTGTCCCGGTGCGCAAGCGCGGTAAGCTCCCGTCCACGACCGTTTCCGTGACGTATGATTTGGAGTACGGACAGGATATGCTGGAAATTCATACGGATGCGATTAAACCCGGTCAAAAGGTCGTTCTTGCGGATGATCTGTTGGCGACTGGGGGGACCATGGCGGCCACCATCGAACTCGTTGAGAAACTCGGTGGAATTGTCGTTGGGGCAGCGTTCTTTATTGAGCTTTTGCCGTTAAATGGGCGGGAGAAACTGGGGAATATCCCGGTGCGAACGCTCGTTCAATATGAAGACTAAAACGCTTTGAGCGAGTGGGGGGGAGAGCGGCATGTCTGAACAGACGATTGACGCGCTTTGCGAGCAATTAAAGACATACTGTAGCGCAGATGAGGTGGCAAACGTTCGTGCGGCGTATCTGTTCGCAGAACGGGCACATGCTGGTCAACAACGCATGTCTGGGGAGCCTTATATCACCCACCCGCTCGCTGTGGCGTTTATCCTGGCCGGGCTTCAGCTCGATGCGACAGCCATCATTGCAGCTCTGCTTCACGATGTCGTCGAGGACACCGAAGTGACCGACGCGAACCTTCTCCAGAATTTTGGAGCTGAAGTCGCCGCGCTTGTCGACGGCGTGACAAAGTTAAAGCGGATCAAGTTTGATTCGCGGGAAGAGCAGCAGGCAGAGAACCTCCGCAAGATGTTCATGGCGATGGCGAAGGACATCCGGGTGCTCATCATTAAATTGGCGGACAGGCTTCACAATATGCGCACGATTCGCTACCAGACCCCCGAGACACAGCGGCGCAAGGCGCGTGAAACGCTTGAGATCTTCGCCCCCCTCGCGCACCGTTTGGGGATCAACACCATCAAGTGGGAGTTGGAAGACATCTCCCTGCGCTATCTCAACCCGCAGCAATACTACCGCATTGTCAACTTGATGGCGCGCAAGCGGCAAGAGCGTGAGCAGTTTATCGATGGTGTGATGGACCTCTTGCGTGAGAAACTCACAGAGCTTCACCTGAAAGCGGAGGTCAGTGGCCGGGCCAAGCACATCTACAGCATCTACCGCAAGATGACCACGCAGCACAAAGAGTTCAACGAAATTTACGATCTCTTCGCCATCCGCGTCACGGTCGAAAGCATCAAGGATTGCTACGGCGTGCTGGGCGTCATCCACACCATGTGGAAGCCGATGCCGGGGCGGTTTAAAGATTACATCGCCATGCCAAAGGCAAATATGTACCAAAGTTTGCACACCACCGTGATCGGGCCAAACGGTGAACCGCTGGAAATCCAGATCCGCACGTGGGAGATGCACCAGACGGCGGAATATGGAATCGCGGCGCACTGGGTCTACAAGGAAGGCAATGCTTCACAGCGCGCGGAGGGCGATTTTGCGAAGAAACTGGCGTGGTTCCGCGAGGTTCTCGAATGGCAGCAGGACTTCCGCGACGCTCAGGAATTTATGGAGACGCTGAAGATTGACCTCTTTTCAGACCAGGTCTTCGTGTTTACGCCAAAGGGTGATGTGATTGAACTGCCCGCGGGGTCGGTTCCCATCGACTTCGCATACCGGATTCACACCGCCATTGGCAATCGATGTATCGGCGCGAAGGTCAACGGAAAAATGGTGCCGCTCGACTATCGGCTGCGCACGGGCGATATCGTCGAAGTCGCCACTTCGAAACACAGTTATGGACCGAGTCGTGACTGGCTGAAAATCGTACAATCCTCACAGGCGAAGAGCAAAATTCGCCAGTGGTTCAAGCGTGAGAAACGCGAGGAGAACATCGCTCGCGGGCGGGAACTCATCGAGAAGGAACTGTTGCGCCAACGTCTGGATCCAAAGCAGTTGATGGCCGCCCCATTCTTCAATGAGGCCTTGCACAAGTTTAGTTTTGGCAAGGATGAAGACCTGTTTGCCGCGGTTGGCTACGGCGGGATGAGCGCGGCTCAAGTCGTCACGCGGTTGGTCGAGGCTCATCGCAGGAGTCAGGACGAGAAGCCGGTCGATTCCCTGTCGCTCACGTCGAAGACGCAGCAAAAGCCGAGTGACACAGGCGTGCGCGTTAAAGGGGTGGACAACTTACTCATCCGTTTTGCGCGTTGTTGTCATCCTGTACCTGGGGACGAGATCGTGGGATTTGTCACGCGAGGTCGCGGTGTGTCGGTTCACCGCACAGACTGTCCGAACGTGGAATCACTCACGGCGGACGGAACGCGGGCACTGGAAGTCGAGTGGGCGACGAGTAAGGATTGGTCCTACAACGCCGAGATAGAAGTCACGGCGTTAGACAGGCATGGGCTTGTGAACGAAGTGATGAACGCCATCGCCGAGACGAAAACGGATATCACGGCTGTGAGTGCTCGCGCAGATGCGAAGAAAATCGCGCATATTCACATGAGTGTTCGCATCCGCAACTTGGACCACCTTCGAAGTGTCGTTGAACGGTTGAAACGCTTAAAGGACATTTACAGCGTGAGAAGAATGGTGCAGTGAGGAGAGTCTTGTATGCGGATTGTTGTGCAGCGCAGTGGTCCGGCGCGCGTCGAGGTGGACGGTCGGGTGACGGGGGAAATTGCATCTGGCCTGGTTCTACTCGTCGGCGTTGGGCGCGGGGACACGGAGGACGATGCCGATTATCTGGCGGACAAAGTCGCGCATCTTCGGATCTTCGCCGATGAAGATGGGAAGATGGGCCGCGACATCACCGAGGTGGGTGGCAGCGTGCTCTCCGTCAGTCAGTTCACCCTCTACGGCGACGTTCGCAAGGGACGCCGCCCAAGCTACGCACAAGCCGCAGAGCCGGAGGAGGCGAATCGCCTCTACGAGTATTTCAACGAGCGGTTGCGGGCGGTGGGATTATCGGTTCAGACAGGTGTCTTTCGGGCGATGATGGACGTACATCTGGTCAACGATGGACCCGTGACCATTCTACTCGATAGCGCCAAGAATTTTTGACATTGGTTCGCGCATGGTCATCTTTGACGTAGAAGAGGAGGCAATGAGGATGGAAGTACGCCGCTTTGTGGTCAGTCCCTTGCGGTCCAACTGTTACGTCCTATCGGAGTCGCTCAGACCGGGCAGCCCGGCCGTGATCATCGACCCTGGGTACGACGAGTTGGAGGGCGTATTCGAATACATCGAACAACACGGATTGCGTGTTGTAGCCAATTGGAACACGCACGCGCATTTCGACCACGTGCTGGGCGTCGATCTCGTTCGCGACAAGTATCACTGCCCCGCTTACGTGCATAAGGCGGATGCAGACATTTGGGCGCGCACGCCACTCAATGCGATGCGATGGATAGGCAAGGAATGCGCTTTGCTGCGTACCCCGGACGGGTATTTGGCCGACGGCGATGTGTTGACGCTTGGATCAGAGGCGTTTACAGTCTGGCATACGCCTGGACACTCCCCTGGTGGGGTTTGTTTTGTGGGCACTTCCCTCGCCGTCACAGGAGACACGTTATTCAAGGGGACGGTCGGTCGGACAGACCTTGAGGAATCGAGCCCGGAAGCGATGGAAGCTTCGTTGGAACGAATCCTTGCGTGGGACGATGAACTGCTCTTGTATCCGGGCCATGGCGACGAGACGACGATGAGCGAAGAGCGGGAGAAAAACCGCTTCTTGCGAATCGCGGCGCGCGGCGGTCGATAATCGTACGGATGGTGCGATACAAAGTCTGGGCTGTACCGATGGAACACGTTTTGTCGGTACAGCCCAGACTTTTTTGTATCGATTTCAGGATCATCGTTCAAGCTACGGTTGAGTAGGAGGCATCAGCGATGATCAATCATGAGATTCATGCGTCTCACAAGTGTTTCGTGTGTGACCACAACATTCCGTGGACAGGAGATGTCTTTGGCAACGTCATCATCAGTCACGGCAATGAGGTGGATGCTACTATTGCGGTCAGCGCACAGCAGGGCGACTATGTGGAGTGCTCGGTGCAACTCCAGTGTCCAGAGTGTGGCGGCGTCAACCAGTTCAAGGTTCTACATCACAGGTGACGTCAACGTCGCCCTAGATGCCTCAGGCACAGAGGTGGAAGCTCCATCGCCCTGCTAGACGATTGGAGGTACAAGTCGTTCAGACTACAGAGCTTTCCTGTGGACTCTCCCGCTCGTACGTCAAACGCCTGCGTTGGGTCCCCAAGCCGCTCAGCGCGCGTTTGCAGCATTTGCAGTTGTTCGGTCAACTGGCGTTTCAGGTGCGCCACCTCGAGGGCAGCATCGCCAAATACGACGACCAATAAATCCCCTGAACTGAGGCGAACAGGGAGCGTGTACTCGCCCATGTTACAGCGCACCAGTTCCGCCAGACGCTCTATTGCTTGTTCGCCTTCGCCGAGGTGGAGGTGTTCAAAATCGACAATCGATAAGAATAGCAGGGATAAATCCATCGACACTGGAAACGGGCGATGACACACCTTTTCGAGAAATGTCACCGGATCTTCCGACAGTATGAGGGAGCTGAGAAAGCCTCGCGTATAACATCCTGTGGTGTGATCGAGATAGGCGTGCCCGAATTGTCGCTCGTTCTGATAGGCGGCATAGATGCTGCCTCCTAGCCGGGAGGCGAGGCGGTGCAGCAACCGACGGTCGTTGTCGTTGTATAGCTCCGCGTGACTGGACTGCAGCGTAAACATGCCGTATACCTCGTGACCCTGTAGTAAGGGTACGCGAATGATGCTGCGGATACCTTGTGCACTTAGCGCATAATCCTCATGGAACTCAGGGTTTTTCAAGATGTCTTTGCACATGGACGGTAGCCTTGTCTTGCGGACGAAATTGAGTCCACTCTTGGTCGTCGGTACAAACGTCCCAACTATCCTCGCTGGAATGTCGTCGCGCATGGACGCTTCGTGAACCAGGCAGTAACGATCATCTTCCCCGGCAAGTTCAATGCTAAAGCGGTCGCACGGAATCCGCTCCACGATGAAATCCGGTAACGCACTCACCAATTCCCCTAAGTCTTTCCTTCTTAAGACAGCCATCCCGACGCGTTCCAACCACTCGAATTCAGCCAACTGAAGTGCCAGTGTGTTGTGGTCTTGTCCCGGGTGGAACCCGCGTGGTTGAGGAGAGGACTCGAATGCCGTCAACTGAAACGCCGTGGGTGGGACCGGCTCACCGAATAGATAGCCTTGAATCTCATCGCACTTGTTATCCCGCAGAAAGTCAAACTGCTGGACGGTCTCCACGCCTTCGGCAACCACGTTCAAATTCAGGGACTTGGCGAGCGAGATAATCGCGCCAATGACCGGGTTTTGATTGGCCGCGCTCTGGATGCCTGCGGTGAAGGAGCGGTCAATCTTGAGCGTGTGTACAGGAAAGCGCATCAGATAACTCAATGAAGAATAGCCGATGCCAAAATCGTCGATGGCGATTCGAACGCCGAGGTTTCGAAGCTCGGTGAGTGTGTGAACCGCTCGGTCAACATCGTGCATGGCTGTCCGTTCCGTGATTTCCAGTTCGAGTAGGCTGGGGTCCATCTTCGTGTCCTGAAGGATGTCCCGCACGAGTTTTGGGAACCCCGGTTGGCCGAATTGACGACTGGAGACGTTGACACTCATGCGCACGCGGTACCCGTCCTGCAGCCATCTGGCCCCTTGTTCGCAGACAGAGCGCAACACGTACTCGTCGATTGGCAGAATCAAGTCGCTCGACTCTGCGACCGGAATAAATCGATGTGGGGGAATTTCACCGAATTCGGAGTGACGCCAGCGGCAGAGCGCTTCCGCGCCCACCACCTGCATGGATTTGGCTTGGATCTTTGGTTGATAGTAAATCTCCAAGTCCTTGTTGCGCAGCGCATTGCGCAACATCGTCTCCACGATAAGTGGGGTGAGCATTCCCTCAGAAACAGCGTTTGAACTGACGCACACTTGGTTTCGCCCGGCGTCTTTCGCGCACTTCGAGGCGGATTCGGCGAGAACGAGCGCGCGCTCGCAGAGGGAGCCTTCGGATGGTTGCGTGGCGACACCGATACTGGCCGTCACGACGACATCCCTGTTTTCAACTCGATGTGGTTCCGCAAGTGCGTGGAGAATGCGTTCGGCGAGCGTGTAGACTGCGTCACCGTCCATGTTGAAGCATGCGACCACGAACTCGTCGCCGCCAAAGCGGCCGACGAGGGATTCACTCGGGACGTGGTGAACAATTCGGCGGGCAATCTCCTGTAATATTGTGTCGCCGACGCCGTATGTAAAATTCTCGTTAATTTGTCGGAATCGATCCAGGTTGATGAACACAATCGACGACGACGAAATATTGGGCATTTGAGTGCCCACAGCGAGCAGGAACTGACTGCGGGAGAGCAGGTTGGTCAACGGATCTCGATTGACCGCAATGGATTCATAGCCCACGAAGTCACCGCCTAATCATGAGGTCGAATGTGAAAAAGGTGACAAAATTTACGAGATTCATCCAACTTCCTGCTTCGACATGAATCCTTGAAAATCCTTTCGATTCGACCACACAAAAAAGGGCGCAATGCGGGGAACACATTGCGCCAAACGGAGTAAGGGGTCTTGCACGACCTTATGATGCCACGCAATCATTGAATAACGCTTGAAAGCCGTCATGAAGATATATCTGCTGACCGCTGTTTTGAGAGGATTGCCACGAAGGCGATGGGTGACAGCATACTGGTGAACACCGCGACGAGGATGATACAGTCCGCAAACTGCTGTGACATCGTTCCGATTTGTACACCGATTTGTGCAGCGGCCGCGATGAGGCTCAGTCGTGCCGAAAGCAAAATGCCTCCCCCCATCGCCTTGCGCCACCCAAACTGCCGCACGAGGTGTAGGGAAGGGATGAGCTTGACGACGAAGGCCACCACGGTGAGAACGGGAATCCAGACAAGCGTGTCGCGGGATAGGACGGATCGAAAATCGAAGTCGAGTCCGACCGAGATGAAGAATAGTGGAATGAAGAAGCCATAGCCAATCCCGTGGCTGTAGTCGCGCAGTTTGTCCTTGAAAGAAAACGGGAGTGCCGACACTAACATCCCGACCAAAAAACTGCCTAGAATCGGTTCAGCGCCAGTGAAATCGGCGAGGGTGACAGTGACGGAGAGCAGGGCCACGACGGCTCGGATGCGAACTTGTACGTCGCCTGCGAGGCGGCGCAGCGCGGGCAGCCGCTGCACGCTGCGAAGCACGCCATAGACGAGGATGGTAAATGGAATGATGGCGCAGGTGAGGAGCACCCGGGTGAAACTGCCTGATATCTGAATCGTAATAAACATGGAGAGTAAAAACATCGTGAGAAAGTCGGCCAGCAGGGCGCTGACGAGGAGCGTCTGTCCAAACGTCGATTTGAGGAGTCCGGTTTCTTCCAAAATCGGTAAGATGACGCCGAGTGACGTAGTCGAAAACAGCAGTGCCAACATGTAAGGGTTCGTCGGAGGTGGGGTCAAGTGGCACAGCCACAATGAGATGCCGAAACTGAGTAAGAGCGTCCCGCAAAAAATAGACAGTCCGGTGGCGACGGTTGGAGAATGCCTGCCAACTGGGCGGAGCTGCCTGATGTCGATTTCCATCCCCGAGATGTACATCAGGAACAAGAGCCCAAAGTCGGCCAGATGGTTTAGCCAATCCACCTCTGTCCCTGTGATGTGCAACCTGGGTGCTTGAAGGAGAACACCGAACAGCAAGTAACCGACCGTCGATGGGATGCGCAGGAGTGGAATCCGGCTCAACGACGCACTGAACACGAATGATGCGGCGAGTATTAGAAGAAAGACGAACAACGTGTCGCTCACGAACGGCACCTCCCGCAGTCCATCTTATGTTCTGCGGGACAAGTCTAGCACTGGTCTTCATGCGGCAATTCGCGATAGGTGCGTATGTCCATCGCGTAGAGGTGGACAAGTGTTCCTCGAAACACCGTATCGCGCTGATGTTGCATCCCGATCTTTTGAGCGACCCGAATGGAGCGTACATTGTTTGGTTGAATCAAGCTGACGATCTCGCTCTGATGGAGTTGCTCAAAGGCGAGATTGCGGAAGAATAGCGCTGCCTCTGTCGCGAGACCTCGCCCCCAGTGGCGTTTTGCCACCCAATAACCGAGTTCCATGTGCAATCTGCCGTCTATCTCAATCGGGACCAAACCTGCGTGTCCAACTGGTTGCTGGGTCGCTTTTAAGACCATGACGAGTACGCCCTTACCGAGTTCAGACCTCGAGAGCCAATACGGGTAGTTCATCTTTAAATGTGCTTTTTCGTGCACTTCTCCTGACCCGATAAACCGCACGACGTCTGGGTCTTGCCAGAGACTTAAATAAAATAGGAAATCGTCGACACGGTACGGGCGGAACCAAAGCCTAGCTGTTTCGAGCATGTTTTTGCCCCACTTTTCTCAGTCCGCAAGCAGCGTATACAGTTGCTGAGCGATGACAAAACAAGTGACCGCAATGAAGATTGGACGTACGTACTTGGCCCCGCGACGGATGGCGAACTGTGAACCGAGTATCGCCCCAATCACCATACCGGCACCGAGAATCAGACCGGCCAGGTAGTGTACCGCGTCGAGGGTGACAAATGCGGACAACGCGCCCAAATTGGTTCCAAAATTCAGGGTGCGGGCGTTGCCGCTGGCGTTCACGAAGTCAAAACCCAAGAGGACAAAAATCATCATCAAAAACGAGCCTGTCCCAGGGCCGAAGAACCCGTCGTAGAAGCCCACCACGAGGGCCGCCAGACATGCGAACAGAAAGACTGAGCGCGTCAGCGACTCCCGGTTCGGGTTCAATCCGAGCCGCTTGTTCCAGAGCGTGTAGCCGGCTACGAGGATGAGGAGAATCAGGACGAGCGGGCGGAGAAACGTCGACGGCAGGTGATGGACGACCACGGCGCCGCTCGCGCCGCCAAGGACAGCAAGTGGGAACGAAAGGCCGACCACGCGGTAGGTGACTTTTCCAGAGCGAAGGTATGAGAGCGTGCTCGTCAGCGAGCCCATGGTTCCAGCCAGCTTATTGGTCCCCAATGCAGCTGCGGGCGGAAACCCTACGAACAGGAGTGCCGGAAGAGAGACGAGCCCACCGCCGCCGACTGTCGAATCGATGAAGCCTGACAAGAGTCCGGATACAGCAAGCGTGATCCAGACCGTTACGTGATGTTCGTAAAGCAAGTTCATCCGGCCTTTCTCGTCAAATACAACCCATTGTAGCGCTCTATGAATAGTGTGGCAATCAGAGGTTTTGAAGAGAATTTGATGCATCGTCGGTACGGTAGTGCTGTGTTGCCGTCCGGGAGCAGACCTCTGTGGTCGCTCCCTCTTTTTATGCTGTGCACACGTCTTTTTTGGAGGCGATTGGGGCTTTGCTGTAGGCAAACCTAGCTCACGCCCGTGGCCGAATTTTTGTTATAATGATGGTGGCCTGGAGAACTGCCGGGCCATCGCCCGCGTTCTTCCAGGCTGTATTCGAGGGGAGGAATGCGAAGCGTTATGAGCATTGTCAAAGATGTACCTGTGCCGTCGTATTACCGCAAGTTGGCCAGTTATTTCCCAGCTCACGAGATGAAGCACGTTCGCCAATTGCAGGCGCTCGTGGAGGATGTACCGTACTACGGTTTACTGGAGACGAGAGAGTACCTGGTTCTCTACGGGGATTTCTCAGATTTTTTGTTCATCGATTATCTTTTGGTGAATCGAGACCAACGGGGGAGTGGCGTGGGTAGTCGATTGCTGAAGCAGCTTCAATCCAGACATGTTCCTATCCTCTTAGAAGTTGAGCCCGTCGACCCAAACGATGTGGATACCGAAAAACGACGCCGTTTTTATGAGCGCAACGGGTTTGCGATGGCGCATGGTGTTCAGTACGAACGGGAAGACCGGCACGGTGAGCCGTACACGATGGATCTTCTGTACTGGTCTCCGTCGCAAAAGATAAGCGATGACCGCGTCCTGCGCATGATGACGACCGTGTGCCATCGCATTCACAACTATCGTGCAATGCAGTTTTACGACCGAATTCCCGCACAGCCAGAAGAAGTTCTTTCGCTCGTCAAATAAACTCGTCAGATAAATTGGTACATCCGTGAATGCAAATCTCGGCGGACTCGGGGTGTCCAGCAAGTGTCCCCCACACTTGCTGGACACCCTTTTTCGCGTTGGCGAGCGTGTGCGCCGCGTGGCGCCAGCCCAGTGTTCGCGGGAACCACTCGTGTTCTGGTGCACGTATGGAAACTGTAGTGTCAGACAAGCTACCAGAAGACGAGAATGGAACGTCGGAGAGGGAGCGTACATCATGCGGTTCACAGGTGCAGTGTTGATTGTGGTGATACTCGCGATGGGCGTGGTCGGGTGCGGTAGCCCACATCGCCTGCAGGCGCTCGCCTCGAACCGCGAACCATCTGTGAGTGTGCGGCTTTCGCGCGAGCGGATCACAGCTTCTGTCACGAGCATTCGCCCCGAACGCGCCGTACCTGCGCCCGTGCACCTGAGTCAGTTAAAGCGCAGCAACACGTGGGACAACCTCCATTTTTCATCCGATCTCACAGGCTATCGATGGGGGTTCATGGACGGCAACTTCAACATGCAGAGGACGACCGACGGCGGCCGTCGTTGGCTTGACCTCAGCCTACCCGCTGCGTACTCTTCAGCGCTTGAAAGTCGGGGGCCGAACCCGACGCCCTTCGTCGAAGTGGCGGATGGAGCATCCATCTATGTCTTGACGAACGACTCTAAACAGTTCACCGTCTTGCAGGCGGATGACTCCGGGCGCCATTGGCGTGTACATAAATTCGCATTACCCAGATCTGAATTCGCGTTGGAGAGCGTGACGATGGTTCGGGGCGGCGTGGGCTGGGCCATTTTCCGCGATGCGGCGGCAGGGACGTCGCACGATCTCGTCCGATTTCAGACGCGGGCGCCAAAAATGCAGATTCAGCACGTTGCGCCAGGATCACGAGACGCTGGACTGGTCGGCACTACGCAAGCTACTGTGAAATTTCGTGACGAGCGCTGTGGGTGGATTGTCGCCGTCGCGGCGGATGGAAAGTTGCACGATTATCTCACGTCAGATGGGGGGGCTACTTGGCACGCCAGAACGATTCCCGCGCCATCCGGTTTGACGCACTTTATGTGTGTTCGGGCGTACAAACCGGTAATGCACGAGCAAGAGGGGACGTTTGTAGCGCGCTATCTCGGTACAGACGCCGGACACGCAGTGGTCAGAACGGTCGTCTATCATACGAACGACGGCGGAACCCATCTTCAAGCGACGGTCGCACAGACACTCGACGACGCCACGTCAGACTACATGGGGCACCCTGTACACTGGCTAGATTCAGATTCAGGTTATGCGATTCGGGATGGCCGACTGACGGTGACGAACGACTCCGGCCGGCTGTGGCACAACGTGCCTTCGCCGGCGCTCGAAACGGCTTTGCCTCGCTACCCTCGCGTCTTGGCGATTCAATTCCTGTCGCAGACGGAGGGATTTGTCCATTTGCAGTCACGCGACTACGCACACACCGTGCTGCTGAAAACGGTGGATGGCGGAACGACCTGGGACAGGATGTGCGAGTGAACTACCGCGCAACCCGTTGCGAACAGAGATAGGAGAGCGTCTCTGCCGCCACTTCTTCGCCATGTGCAATGCAATCTGGCAGCCCGAGGCCCCGATAGCCGCCACCAGCTACGCGAATGCCAGGCAGTGTGGCGCGAATGTCCTCTTGCAACTGGTGCCATTGCTCTACGTGACCTACCGGGTAGTTTGGCATCGCTCGTTCCCATCTCGTCACCTTGTGAAACACAGGAGACGGCGTCAACCCGATCAAGTCGCGTACCTCGCCGTGTACGACTCGAGCCATTTCCGAGTCGTCGAGCGCCAGGTGCTGCTCTTGTCCAGCGCGACCGACGTAACAGCGAAGGATGACAAACCGATCATCTGTGGTGTGCGGCCATTTGCTCGACACCCATGTGCTGGCAGTGATGGCGCGATGCTCAGAGCGCGGAACCAAGAAGCCGGACGCATGCTTCAGGCTTACGTTCACGGCATCTGCAGGGTAGCCGAGGATGACCGTGGCCGTGGAGACGTACGGGACGTCAAACGCCTTCGATCGCTGTGGCAGATGTCCCCTCAGCAACTCATTCATCGCGTGGACTGGCGTGCAGATGATGACCGCGTCAAACGCCGCCGCGCGCTCTTCGCCCATCGATTCAACGGTCAACTCGTAGCCGTTTGGCCGGCGCTCGAGTCGGGTGACTCGGTGGGAGAGTCGCAGTTTAACAGTCGGTCCGAGTTCGTCAGCCAACCGCCCGATCACGGTTTCCAGACCGCCCTTCACCGTGATAAACGCACTTCGTCCACTTTGGTTGATTGGTTGTTTTTGCCGCGTCGTGCGCGCGCCGATGATGAGACTGCGGTATCTCTTTGCAAGTTCTCCGAATTGCGGCCAAGTGGCGCCGAGGCTCAAATCGTCAATTTTGCCCGCGTAGATACCTGCGAGGAGCGGTTCGGCCAAGCTGTCGACCCATTCGTCGCCGAGGCGGGCCCTGAGGAACGCCCCCAGTGAGATGTCGTGGGAGAGGTCGGTTTTCGGGAGGACGAGATCGAACAGGGTCCGCAGTTTTCCCTGAGGAGACAACACATCGGTTTCCATAAATGTGGAAACGTCCATTGGAATCGCCATGTGCGTACCTCGAGGCATGGACGACAGTTGCCCGTGCTTGACGATGTACGTGTGCGTGGAGCTAGGATTTTGATGCACGATTTCCGATTCGAGGCCAAGTTCCTTGAGGAGCTTTACGCCTGCAGGTTTCCTCGCAAGCATCGAGTCGGGCCCCGCCTCGAGGGTGAGACCCCCCTCGCGATACGTCATCACTTTGCCGCCGATCCGTCTATCTTCCTCGTATACGGTGATATCGAGCGGGAGTTGGTCGCGTTTTGCACTGTTAGCGAGGCGGCGGGCGGCGGTGAGACCGGTAATTCCAGCGCCGATCACGGCGACGCGAAAGGTCATTACTCCTCGACTCCTTGCCGTTCACATTTTCTCACAGCGTCTGCCAGCGCCTGGAGAAACGCCTTGTCGTCGTTCATCTGGCGGGTGCGTACGAGGTGGATGCCGAGTTCCTTCGCCACCTGTTGAGCTTCAATGTCGATGTCGTAGAGGACTTCCAAGTGATCTGCGACAAACCCTTGCGAACACGACACCACTTCCTCATAGCCCTCTTCCTTCAGGCTGCGAAGCACGTCGAGGATATCCGGCCCCATCCACGGCTCACCCGTCTGGCCCGCGCTCTGCCATCCGAACCGGTAGTGTTTGAGCTCAAGCCGCCGCGCGACTTCCTCTCCGGATTCGTGAAGTTGTGTGACGTATGGGTCGTTCATCTGGAGAATTCGCTCAGGCAAGCTGTGCGCCGAGAAGACGACCACCGCTTTGCTTGGGTCGGAACAGGCGGCGAGCGCCTCTCGCACTCGACTGGTCAAAATGTCGAGAAAGGCGGGTTCCAGATGCCACTGGTTCACGAGTTTTAGCTTCGGGCCTTCTAGCTGTTCTGCCTTCTCCCTCGCCGCCTTTTGGTAGCCGCCGACGCTCATATGCGAGTAGTGCGGAGCGAGAACGATGCCTATCGCTTCGTCCAACCCGTCGGCATGCATCGCTGCGACGGCGTCTTCGATGTATGGCGCGGTGTGTTTCATTCCCTGATATAGCCTCACTGGACGGCCCCCGTCAGAGTTCAGGATGGCGGCTATCCCGCGAGCTTGCGCGTCCGTGATCTGCGTCAGCGGAGATACCCCGCCGATGGCCTGATAGCGCCCGACCAGATCTGCCAATTGTTCGTCTGACGGGGCGCGTCCCCGCCGAATATGTGTGTAGTAAGGCAACACTTCGTCCAAATTGCGAGGTGTACCGTACGCCATTACGAGAAGCCCGAGTGGCTTTGTCATGAGGGCACCCCCTTCTGTTATCTCTCTATCCCTGTTCACGGTCCCAGGCGTCCGGCTCGCGGCGACATCCGATGCAGCCGCAAGCGGGTCGCACAGGGTCGATGCGACGTCTAACCCGCCAGTGGGTCAAACGCGTGCACGACGTCGACGAGAAACTTCAGCGCGTCGATGTCCGTGGTCGGTTTGACGCCGTGTCCCAAGTTGAAGACAAAACCAGGATCTTTCGCGCCTTGTTTTAGAATCTCCAACGCCCGACGCTCCATTTCGGACCGCGGCGCAAATAGCATCGCCGGGTCAAAATTGCCTTGGAGCGCCACGCCGCCGCCGACGCGCTCGCGCGCTCGCGCAAGTGGAACCCGCCAATCCACACCGACGACACTCGCGCCGGTCGCGGCGAATTCGCCGAGGAGCTCGCCCGTGTTCACGCCAAAGTAGATGAGCGGTACAGACAGTGGCTTCAGCCCTTCGAAAATGCGTTGCATGGTGGGTTTGACATAGCGCACGAAATCCCCTGGCGCTAAACTTCCGACCCAAGAGTCAAACACCTGCAGCGCCTTGGCACCCGCTTCAACTTGTTCTCGACCATAGCGGATGATCATGTCTGCCAGCTTGTCCATTAACTGTTGCCAGAGGTCCGGGCGGCTGACCATCATCTGTTTGGTTTGCAGATAGTCTCGAGATGGACCGCCTTCGACCATGTAACTTGCAAGTGTGAATGGCGCCCCCATAAAACCGATGAGAGGGACGCTTAATTCATTGGAAAGAAGGCGGATGGTTTCGAGCACGTGCGGAAGTTTTTCCTGTGCGTCGAACACTTGCAATCGTTCGACATCCCGCTCGTGGCGGATGGGCGACGCAATCACAGGGCCCACGTTCTCGCGAATTTCAAATGGCAATCCCATGGCACCCACGGGGATCATGATGTCAGAAAAGAGGATGGCCGCATCGACGCCCAACTTGTCGACAGGCATTTTTGTGACTTCGACAGCGACCTCAGGGTGCTCACAGATTTCGACGAGGCTGTAACGCTCGCGAATTGCCCGATAATCTGCATCGTAGCGGCCGGCTTGGCGCATAAACCAAACTGGCACCGTCTTCGTCTGTTCGAGTCGGCATGCACGTAGAAATGTATCATTGAACAAGGTTAACGAACTCCGTTTCACGCGAACTTTGCGAGGATTGTCGATTCCTGTAACTCTATCCTCTCCAGTTATAGCCGACGCGAGAAGCCGCATGCAAATTCTTTGCGCGATCTTCTTCACAAATTTGTACGACGTTCGCCAAACTGTCATTTGCTCGCGCACCGGGGTATAATGAAAAGGGATGATCTAACAAGGAGGTCTTGCTCGTGAGTTTGGAACTGGATTTCTATCAGATGATGATTCAACCGATGCGTGACGAATTGACACAAGTCGGTTTTCGTGAACTCCGCAGTGCGCAAGAAGTGGACGAAGTCATGGCCGAGCAGAGCGGCACGACGCTGTTTGTCGTAAACTCAGTCTGTGGCTGCGCCGGGGGCATCGCGCGCCCGGGTGTGGCGATGGCTCTGGAAAACAGCAAGCTGCCAGACCGTTTGGTCACTGTCTTCGCCGGACAAGATAAGGATGCGACGGAACGCGCGCGCTCCTTTTTCACGAACATGCCGCCATCCTCGCCATCGATGTTCCTGTTCAAGGACGGGGAATTGGTCGGGGTTCTTCATCGCAGCGACATTGAAGGATCGACGGCGGAAGCAGTGGCTTCCAAATTAAAGGCCCTGTTCGACGAATACTGTACAGCGAAAGCAAACTGAGACTGAGTCATGCACGGGGCCAGCGCCAACGCGTGAATTCTCTGGACCACCTCTCGAGTCGGGCGCCTTGCTCGGCTCGTTTTGTGTACCAGGTCGAGTTACCATCCACTGTGGTAAACTAGCTGCAAAAGCAGACGAGGGGAATCTGGATTGGGAGAATTTAGACACTGGTGTTCTGCAGAGGACTCATTTCAGGAGATCCGCAATATTTTTTGCGTCGGCCGCAACTATCGAGATCACGCCAGTGAACTGGGCAACGCGGTTCCGAGCGAGCCGATGATTTTTGCGAAGCCCACGCACGCGCTCGTCGCGGCGCGAGGGACCGTGGCTCTCCCGGCTTCGCGGCAAGAAATCCACCATGAATTGGAAATTGTATTATACATCGACAAGCCTGTGGCACCCTCATCCACCGCTCGTGACGTAGTAGGGGCAGTGGCGCTCGGCTTGGATTTGACGGATCGAGCTGCACAGACGAAGTTGAAGGAAAAGGGGCATCCCTGGGAGTACGCCAAAGGTTTTGTCGGTTCGGCCATCCTCAGTGACTTCTACCGGTTTCAAGACTTTCGCGACGTCGAAGGATGCCACTTTGCATTTGATGTCAACGGCGTGACAGTGCAGTCCGGGAATCCCCGCGATATGGTGTTTGATTTCGACGCCCTCATCCAGCACGTGCGACGCCACTTCGGTTTGAACCGAGGAGACGTTCTGTTTACTGGTACGCCGGCCGGTGTCGGTCCGCTGCGCGATGGAGATCAATGTGTGTTTCAAATGAATCAGGAGACGTGGGCGGAGTTTCAAATTCAACACGTATTCGGCGGCGAGGGGGAATGAGTGTGTCGCGGACAAACGCCATGGATGCGTATCTCGAAGCGATCTACGTGATTAAGGCCGAAGGCGAAACCGTTCTAGCATCCAAGATCGCGGACTATTTGAACGTGTCTCGACCGACGGTTTCTCAGACGTTACAACGGATGAATACGGCAGGATACGTGACCACTGGTGACGGCAAGGAAGTCGTTCTGACGGAGGCCGGCCTCGCGCAGGCAGAGAAAATCGTTCGCAGACACAGGCTGTTAGAACGGTGGTTGACGGATCAGTTGGGACTCGACTGGGCGGATGCCCACGTCGAGGCGGGGCGGCTCGAGAACAGCGTTTCGCCGCTGGTCGAGGAACGACTCGCAAAGATGTTGGGAAACCCGACGACGTGTCCACATGGCAACGTGATTCCGGGGACCGGATACGCGCAGCCCAAGGGCATCCCGCTGTCCGATGCACGGCCGGACAGAACCGTCGAGGTCATTCGCATCGTGGAATTGGCCGAGGAAGATCTGGATCTCCTCCGGTACCTGTACAAGACCGGCTTCGTCCCCGGCGCCCGCTTGAAGGTCGAGTCGCAAAACCGCTTTCAGGCGGGGGTTCCGGTCGAGGTGCGGGGAGAGGTCATCTCCCTAGATCCGGCCGTCGCCTTGCGCATACTGGTTCGCGAGGTCGAAGCATAAAATTTGACCCAATTGCCCACCTTACCGTTTGAGAATGCGGAAAGGTGGGCTTTTGCATGCGACGAGACATGCGATCCCGACGGTGGATTCGACGCATCACTGCGCTATGCGCAGCACTTGTCGCCATGGTTGGGATATCGGTCGCTGGCGGCGAGACGGTGTGCGCACAGACCTCTGCGCCGTCAGGTCCATACGTAAATGCCAAGGCCGCCATTGTCTACGATGCCACGACGAAACGAGTCCTCTACGACAAGCGGGCGGACGAAGCGATGTACCCAGCGAGTACGACTAAGCTGATGACGGCTATTCTCTTAGTTCAGCACATGCACCCGGATGACCCGATCTATGTGGGGACGGAGGCAGCGCACCAACCGAAGGTTCGGCTCGGTGTCCAACCCGGGACGGAAATTCCTGCAGATGACGCTCTGCGGGCGCTCCTGATGAAGAGCGCCAACGACGTCGCGTACGGGATCGCCCAAACCGTGGGCGGATCGCAAGCGGGGTTTGCGCGGATGATGAACGTGGAGGCGCGGGTGTTGGGTTGTACGCACACCCAATTTGTCACCCCGAACGGCCTTCATGCTGAAGCGCATGCCACATCGGCGAAAGACATTGCACTGATCTTGGCAGAAGCCATCAAGTATCCTCGAATTGTCGAAGCGATGCAGACGCAACAGCACACGGTGGCCGGGAAGGCCATTCGCAACACGAATCGACTCGTCTACGGTCACGCGACGCCCATCGGTGAATATATCGGCGGCAAGACCGGATTTACTTCGAAAGCGATGTACTGTCTGGCGACTGCAGTCAAACAGGGCGCGGACGTGCGCATTAGCGTCGTGCTTGGCGCTCCTCGCAAGAGCCTGATGTACCGCGAAACCATTCGCCTTCTGTCGTGGTCAAACCGGGCGTTTGACACTTCTCAGCACACAGGCGAGGCTGAATGACGTTTGTGTAAGTAGAGCGTGGTGCACGACACGCGAGTCGCGGTCAGCGCCAGCCCACATTAATGTACGGGCGCACGCAGGGTTACAGTCGGCACTTCTGTTGTCGACCGTAACCCTGTTTGGCATGATGGGTGTTTCAGCGGTTGCTGTATCAAATGTCGCAGTGGAGGTTCGCGAACCAGACAGCCGTCCTCGTGTGCAAGTTGACAAGCGGTGGCGGCATAACTTGTATCAACGCACGGCTGTGGGGGCGATATGATGCAAAAGTCTGTGGCACTCGCGTACGTTCTTTGGTTTTTCCTCGGCTATTTAGGGATTCATCGCATGTACTGTGGTCGTGTCGGAAGCGGTGTGGCGATGCTGGCCCTAACGGTGTTTGGTACGCTCACAGTGGGCATTTTGATTGGCCATATCCTCATGATGATCGTGGGGATTTGGTGGCTCATCGACTTGTTTTTGACCGCCAAAATGGCTGGCTTTCCGCTGCGCTGAAGAAAACATCTGTGGCATCCCCGCAAGCTTTTTGCATCGGTTGATACCGAACGAAATGGCGCGTATAATTAAAATCATTGTCCTCAGGATGTCACTTGGCAGTTTATCGTGTTTTGAGGCCACACGTGGAACGACGCGTTTCCGATTCAGTGAAAAGGAGCGTTTTGTATAGATGAAAGTGAACATTGCGGGTGTGACACTCGCCAATCCTGTCGTTTTGGCGCCAATGGCGGGCGTCTGCAATCCACCGTTCCGAATTTTAGCCAAGGAACTTGGAGCTGGCATGGTATGCGCGGAAATGGTCAGCGATAAGGCGCTGATTCACGGAAGTGCCAAGAGTCAGCGAATGTTGACGATTCTGCCAGACGAACGGCCAGTCTCATTGCAGTTGATGGGCTATGACAAAGATTCGATGGAGAAAGCCGCTGCGATGGTCGGCGAGACGAACGCGGACCTCATCGACATCAACATGGGCTGTCCTGTATTAAAAATTTACAAGAACGGATCCGGTGCGGCACTCGCGAGGGATCCGAAGTACGCCGCAGAGATCGTCCGCGCCGTCGCCAGCCACGTGGACAAGCCAGTGACCGTGAAGTTCCGCAAAGGCTGGGACGACGATCACGTCAATGCGGTCGAAGTGGCACTTGCCGTGCAGGAGGCAGGTGCACAGGCAGTCGCCGTGCACGGGCGGACGGCGAAGCAGTTGTACACGGGGCGCGCGGATTGGGACATCATTCGACGCGTGAAAGAGGCGGTCAAGATTCCCGTCATCGGAAACGGGGACGTGGCCGAGCCCGAAGACGCCAAACGTCTCATGGAAGAGACGGGATGCGACGCGGTGATGGTCGGGCGTGCCGCGCTCGGAAATCCGTGGATTTTTCGCGAGATTGCCCACTTCCTCGACACGGGCGAGAAACTCGACGCGCCGAGCGTGCAAGAGCGGCTTGAGGTCACGCTGCGCCATATGAAATTGCTCGTCGAACACAAAGGCGAGGTCATCGGCGTCAAGGAAATGCGTAAACACGCCGCGTGGTATATCAAGGGACTGCCGGGTTCAGCCGATATGCGGACCATCATCAATCAACAGGTCACGATGGCGGGCATGGAAAACGCGTTGCTCTCCTATCTGCATGAGACGCTGAGCCAACGAAGTGCTTGATCGCTTGTGAGTTTTCGACGTTTCGCCCAATGCGAAGTCTGTGAACCTTTTGGAACAAAGTCGAGAATTGCTCACCAAAGGCACCCTACGATGGTGCTCTTTGTGGTAGATTGGTGAGGTAAAGGATGTGAACTGTCGCATGGGCCAACGAAAACGGCAGAATTGGTTTACGGGATGGTTAATGCCGATTGTGATTGGTGTAGCCATCGCACTTTGTATTCGCCAATGGGTGGTCAGTGCGGCATATGTACCTTCCGAGTCAATGTACCCTGCCATTCCAAATCCGTGTTACATTCTCGTCAATAAATTGGCGACTGAAATCCACGGAGTGCAGCGCGGAGACGTCGTCGTCTTTCACTTTCCTGACGACCCTTCGCAGTTGTATGTCAAACGCGTCATCGGGTTACCAGGTGACACGGTCAAGGTCACGTACGATGCCGTCTACATTAATGGCAAGAAACTCAATGAACCGATTATCACTCAGCCGAACGAAAATGGGCTGGGCACCTATCACGTGCCAGCGGGACACTATTTTATGATGGGTGACAATCGCCCGGTATCTGACGATAGCAGGTACTGGACTCACAAGTACGTCGCGAGGTCCGCGATTGTCGGAGAGGCAGACTTTGTTCTCTTCCCGTTTACAAAGATGAAGAGTATTCCACAACACGTGTAGTCACAGCCAACGAAACAGCCGGCCCACAGGGTCGGCTGTTTTGGTCTGCCGCGGACCTTTTCCGTCAGTGAATATCCTTGCCTCTTGTCTCGTAGCCAAGCGTCACGACGATGACGAAGCCGACGAGCAATATGGCGAAGAACAGTCCGAAGATCCAGCCGTATCCCAGATGAACGCCCAGCAGCCAACCAGTGATGAACGGCGCGAGGGCACTGCCTATGCGCCCGAAGCCCGCGGCCCATCCCATGCCCGTAGCGCGTGCGACGGTCGGGAATTGCTCCACCGTAAAGATATAGGTGCCGGCAAATGCGGCGAGCATGAAGTAAGAGAGAAATAGCCCGCAAACGATGAGCATCGCCGTGCTGTTGGCAAGGCCAAACAGCAGAGCGGCGACGGCGGCGAGAATCATGGCAGTGACCAGTGTCTTTTTGCGCCCCCAACGTTCCACCAACCACGCGGCAGTGAGGTATCCCGGGACTTGCGCCAAGGTCATCACGAGTACGTATCCAAGGCTGTGCACGAGTGAGTAGCCCTTCTCTGAGAGCACAGAGGGAAGCCAGAGAAACATGCCGTAGTAGGTGTAATTCATGACGAACCACAACACCTAAGAGGGCGTATTAAACGTTCCATTCAAGCGCGACTTGCTTGTCGGGAAAAACTCGGATGTTTCTGATCAAGAGCCGAATTATCTGCCGCTGTTCGGCAAATGTCAAGTCATCCCACAAGAATTGAACGGAGTCGAACGCGCCTTCGACTTGTGTGTCGTCTCGTTTGGTGCTGGCCGGTGCAGTTCCATCTTCGATTTGAACCAGGACGGCGCGACGCGACTGCTCCAGTTTTTCGAGGCGATCCTTGACCAGTCCGACCGGTAGTGCCCCCGTCTGAATCGCATCGACTAACCGGTCCCGCTGTGCCTCGAGTTGGTCCAGTTCACGTTGCAATTTGGGCAAGTGACTTGCGTTTTGCTTCGAATCTACTGGTAGCGTCCACAGATCCTCGGCTAACTCCAGGGATCGAATTCTTTCGATCACCAGCTCCTCGATTTGGTGATGGACGAAGCTGCGAGTCTTGCAGTCACCTCTGCGTTTGTTGCGGCAAACCACGCGAACGTATGTGTACACTTTCCCGGTCGCTTTCTTTTGTCGCGTGGTGATGTAATGAACCGGGCCACCGCATACGGCGCACGTCATGAGCCCGCTCAATAGATAAGGTCCGCGCGCGCCTTTGCGTGCGAGCCGCGAGTTCAACTCCCGCTGTGCAGCACGAAATGTCTCCTCGTCGATAATCGGCTCGTGCTTTCCCGCGAACTCACATCCCTTCATCACCAGTGAACCGACGTACGTGCGACGCTGAATCATCTTCAGGATGAAGGTGGGATCGACATAGCGGCTGGTGGTGCGTTTCGCCAACCATTTGGCAATGGAACGACGGGATTCTCCGGCGATGAACTTCGCGAAAACCTCGCGAACCAGCGCCGCCTCGTCTGGGATGACCTCCAATATCCCGCGTTCGTTCATTTGGTACCCAAACGGATAGCTGGCACCGTGCCAGAGTCCGCGCCGCGCGCGCTGTTGCAAACCAAATTTCGTGCGTTCGATGATGGTGTCGCGCTCTAACTGGCCGAAGACAGCGAGAATGCCTAACATGGCACGACCTAGCGGCGTGGACGTATCAAATGGCTCTGTGGCGCTTTTAAACGCCACCTCGTGTCGGTCGAATACGTCCTCCAACAAAAACAGTACGTCTTTCTGTTTCCGCCCGAGCCTGTCCAGCTTGTAGACTACGACCGCCTCCACCTGCCCGCGTTCCACGCAGCCAAGAAGGCGCTGCAATGCTGGCCTGTCCATGCTGGTACCTGAGTAGCCATCGTCTGTGAAGTGTTCAAAATCGGACCAGCCTTGCGATTTACAGTAGGCTTCGAGGCGTTCTATTTGGGCATCGAGCGAAAACCCGTGCGTGGATTGTTCCTCGGTCGACACCCGTTCGTACAGAGCGATCACGGAGCCTCTACTCCCAACGCCTCGCAGGTACCTGACATCGCCTGATAGATAGACATTCGACGCGCCCCCTTGAATGGCATCACCACTAATACATATGAGCGGGACGCGAGTGGCCAACCCTCATGGCATGTCGCGCGCAAGCGGACAATCCAGGCCGTCATAGGCTCTATCGAAGGAGGAGTGGGGCTCATGGACCAAGAGAGGTCACCATCGCTGAAAGACTTTCCGAAGCCGATTCGAGATCAGGTTATGAAGATGCTTCGTACCGCGGTAAAGCGTCGCAAAGGACGAGCAGAAGAGGAGGCTTCGCATCGGCCCGACCCCAGATAGCTTCAGGGGCGGTCGGCGCGCAGAGGAGTTCCTTTCGGGGCTTGGTCGCGTGCGTTTGTAGCCCGCGTGAACCTCTGGGATGAGGCGGACGCGAGCTCGCAATCGACGACGTATGTACCCGCCTGCAGGGACGACCATAACCCTCTTTGGTGTTTGCCGCTTGAACCCCTACAGACGTATTTGACCGTGGGACTTGAACTTCGAGATGAATCTCATTCACCTGGTCCCAGCGGATGATCTAGTGTAATCGGAATGTGTAAAACGAGAGACGGACAGGTGCTGAGGATGGCGCACAGAAAGTGAGATCCGGGACATGTACGTCCGCTGAAGCGGGAGTACGGGGATAGACACCTGTGACTGAGTCCCGAATTTTGTTGCAGTCGTGCTTCCCCGCAGTCCTGATGTAGAGTATGCAGGGCCTTTAGGAGTGTGTTACCAGAGGCGTTGAGCGCCAAAGCTGAACGTATCAGTAACACGGCGATGTTTTGTCCGTCAACCGGAATAATAAGGAACATAGGAAAATATGTATGAGAACAGGAGACGCTGGGCCCCCTGACTGAGAGGGGAAACCAACATTGAAAGACACCATGTTCGCCCTGAAAATCGCGTTCTTGCTGCTTCAAGTCGCTTCAGGCTCAATCCAACTGGTGCGTCAATGGAAGCGCAAAAAATCGAAAAGATCTCGTGTGTAAGGTGCAGCTTACACCACTTTTGATTTAGCGAATTCTAGGGGGCTAGCGCCTTCTGCACTCATCTTCACAGCGTGGTGCGGACAATCTTCAAGAGTTTCGTAACACTTTAACTGTATGCAGGTTCGATCCTCGATAGCACCCGGATACCGGAGCTCACGATGGGCCTAAATCGTTTGAAACATTCCTGTGTGGCGGCTCGTCTAATTCAGTAACAACCCGAAAACGGAGGGCCTCACCATGAAGAGATACCAATTCCGAGATTTTGTCTGGGTAGCGACGGGAACAGCCATCATCTGTTGCATCATCGCCGCGAGCGTCGCTCGACTGATGTTATAAAGCACGCGCTCGGCCTGCGTGGCCCCACTACACCATGGCGCGTGCATACCGTTTAGCGGTACATATCGAAACTCGACTCTGCATCCATCAGGCAATCTCGCTTCTTCACAATATCGATATATTTGCCGTTCTCTCTCTGTCGAGATAGTGCATACGCTGTTTGGTCTGCGCTTATCACCCGACATAAAGGAGAGCATGCATGAGACAACATGATTATGTCACACAGTTGATGTTGCGACATCAACAAGCACGCTTGGAGAGAGTCAATCGAACGCATTGGATGTATAGGGACTTGCCGACATCCGGTTCCTTTGCGAGGAGGTGGGTGGCGCGCCTGCGGAAGCGGCCGTTCATTCGCAATGGGTTCGTCCATCCAGTCGGAGCCGACAGTGAATGACGCAACGCATCTGATATTCGCCACCTAGACAGGAAAGAAGCCCCCTCTACCAGTGGGTTGCGCCATGCGTTTCCGCTAGAGGGGGCGGTTTATGTATGTAGTGGGTGCCTGACGAACCACAAAATCCAGGTCACAACCGACCGACGGGCGATACCTTTCTTCCAGACTTGGCGCAAGGCGGTCCCCATGGAAGGTCGCTGTTCGAGTCTCGCGTACTTCGGTGTTTCCGGAAGGGCGAAGCGAAGGACGATAGTGTACAGCGCTGGGATTGCACCTAACAGAAATACGACCCGCCAACCAGAGTGAGGGATGACAAAGAACGAAACGAGTGCGGCCACGAGCGAACCAAACGCCCAGAACATCTCGAGAAAGACGACGCGGCGGCCGCGCACCTTCTCCGGCGACGACTCGAGTACATAGGTGGTCGCTACCGGCAGTTCGCCTCCAAGCCCCAGTCCGACGAAGAACCGCAGGACACAGAAGATCCCTATCCCCGCGGCAAAGGCCGACAACCCCGTTGCAATACTGTAGATCAACAAGGTGAACAGGAAGATGTTTCGGCGTCCAAATTTATCCGCTAGCGAACCTGCAAAGGCGGATCCGACCGCCATACCAATCGAACTGACGCTGCCAATCAACCCAGTGACGGTGGTGGACAGGTGCCAATCCTTGGAAAGCGACACGAGTACGTAGGACAGGAGTCCGACGTCAAACGAGTCGAACAACAAGCCGAAGCCGGAAGACGTGAGAATCCGGGCGGCCGAGACCGGCTTTGGCCCGACGAGTGTCGATGTACTTGCCATCTGTGGTTCACGCTCCTCTCAACTGAACTTCTAGACCCATATATGAGCGCGCCCAAACTTCTGTGCATGCCAAAGCGCAAGGAATTTTGCGATCGGTGTCGAATCTGTCATGATTGAACCGAACGTATGTTTTGTTTCGAAGGGGAGGACCAGATGCTTCGCATCCTACATACGGCAGATCTTCATGTCGGGACGCCGTTTAAGCTTCGGGCTTCGCAATTGCCTGACGGTGCGTTTGAACAACTTCGCCTCGCGGCTGGAACCGTGTTGCAGCGGATTGTCGACTACGCTATCGACCAACGCGTAGATGCGGTCATCATCGCGGGGGATCTGTTCGATGAGGCGGATCCTCCAGTGAGCGTGCAGTACGATGTTCTTCGCCAATTTCGGAGATTGTCCGAACTAGACATCCCCGTCATCTTGTCGCACGGCAACCACGACCCCGTGGGGGCGGCGTCGTTATTTCCGTGGCCCAGTACGGTACACGTGTTGGGCACAGGGGCGACCGGGGAACGCGTGTGTGACATCGTCCTGCCACTTAGCGGCTACCAGGTCCAGTTTTCCGGGTTTTCATACCTCACGCGCGAAGTGTACGGCTCAAAGGTCGCGCAGTTCGCGCGGCGCGACGACGTGGATATCGCGATTGCCCTCTATCACGGCCAGGTTGGTTCGGCCTCCGGGCCACACGCGCCGTACGCCGCCACCTCGCTAGGGGAAATCCTCACACACGGCGATTTCGACGTGTGGGCTTTGGGCCATATTCACGGCTATCGAGTGCTACACGAAGGCCGTCCCTTTGTCGCGTATCCAGGTTCACCGCAGGGGCGCGACGCCGGGGAGATCGGACGGCATGGCGGAATCCTGCTCGCGTGGGACGAGCATCTGACGTTTTCGCACTCGTTCATCCCGTTCTCGACGGTCGAATGGCAGCGGGTGGACGTCGACGTGACGGGACTGGCGACGTTTGAAGCCGTGTGGGCAGCCACCGCAGCGAAGCTTTCCAGGGACTCAACGCTTTGCCTCATCGACTTGCATCTGTCTGGTCAAAGCCCGTTGTCTGCGAGCCTCAATCTCCCTGAGGCACGGAGTATTTTTCAACAGGCCGCAATCGACGATGGCTATCCCGTGTGGATTCATCGCTACGCCAGTGCGGTGGAGGCCGAGATCGACTGGAGTGTGTGGGAGGCGTCTGACGGCTACGTGGGTCAACTGATGGCTTTGTTGCGCCAAGTCGAAGAGCGTCCAGAGGTATCGCTCAGCCTCTTACAAGGCGTTTGGTCGAAAGACGAGATAGCTGTCGTGGAGGAGGCGCTAGAAGGCGACCCCGAGTCCGTGATGGAGCAGGTGCGGCAAATCTTACTAAGCCAGATGAGACCGGGGCAAGAGGCCTTTGAACTGGTAGAATGGAGGGGTGTGCATGCGGCTACAGGCTCTGCGGATTGACCACTTTGGCCCGTATCGCAATCAGACGTGGACCTTCCACAACCACGGCTTACACATCCTGTTCGGCCCCAATGAAGCGGGCAAGAGCAGCCTGCTAGCCGCCATTCGCGGAGGTCTCTTCGGAAACACTCGATTGGCCGAGGGGACAGCGCACGCGCAGCCCGGCGCACATGTCGGGATGCAGCTGTGCCAAGAATCCGGGTCGGTCGTTACACTCGAACGGAGTCTCACGAAAAAGACTGCGCCCCATCTTTGCGATGAGGATGGGCGTAAAGCCACGGGCCAGGCGGAGCTCGCGGCCTTGTTCCCCGAACTCCGGCAAGTGGAACAGCTGCTGTACGAGACGTTTTTCACGCTTCAATTGGCCGATTTAGTGGCGTTTTCCGATAAACCCAACGCGCTGCTCTCGCAGTTATTTGGATTGCGGGCGCTGCTCGTCAATCCCTACGCGCTGGAAGAGGCGGTCGAGAAGGCGGCCATGGAGGTCTACAACCCGCACCGGAGGGCAAGTCGGCCACGCCTAAATCAGGCCCTGCGCGCTTGGCGTGAGGTCAGGGGGGCGCTCCAGGCCTCGCCGGATCAAGCTGCGTGGTATCGCCACGCAAAGCGGCGCCGGGAAGAACTCGCCCTCCGTCTAGCGGACGAGCGGCGGGCGCTTGAGGCAGTTGGAGCAGAACTGGGCTTTGTCGAGCGCGTCGCGTCTCTGCGCCCGACGGTGCTGGAACTGATTGAGACAGAAGCGGCCATGGCGGCCCTCGGGGCGGTTCCTCCCGGACGCTATGACACCTGGTTACAGGTTCCTGACTGGCAACACAGGTTAGAGGAACTCGAAGGCGAGCGCAAAGAAGCGGCGGCTCAAATCGCGCGCCTGGAGAGCGACATTCGCCAGTTGACGACGACCGTGTCCCAGGCCGAGCTTCGCGGTGACGTGCAGGCGTGGCGCTTGCGCGCAAAGGAACTGCAGATGAGCATCCAGCAGTGGGAGGAGGCAGTGAAACTCTCCCTTCGCGCGGAGGATGAGGGCGCGAAGGTGCTTCATCGCATCCCCTTCGAAGTCGACGCCGCGGGGTTGGCGTACCTCGCCTCGCTGACGGCGGGAGGGGAGCTGCAACAATCGGCAAGGGCGTATGAGCAGGCGGCCTCGGCACGGTCAGAAGCAACCCGTCAACTGGATGTTGCACTGAGTTGGGAAGGGGAGCAGCGCCAGTCGTTTGAGTCGCATGCCAGGCTGGGGTCTGCGAGCGACCAGGATGCCCGGTTGGCCATCGAGGCGCGCGACGTCGAACTGCGCGACGCCGAGCACGGGTATCGCACAGACTTCGAACGTTTGCTCGACTGGCGCGACGCGGCAGGCCGCGAGTCTCAGCCTGATTTGCAGGTGCCGCAAGCTGCGCGGTGGATCCGGCCCGCAATCGTGTTGGTCAGCGCCGCAGGTGTCGCCATTGAAGCGGTGTCGCATCAGTTTTTCGCATCGGGCGTCCTCGCCGTCGCGCTTCTTTTGTCGCTCATTTTGACGCTTTCCAGCCTGCGGTCGGCCAGGGCGGCGTCCGAGCGAAGCCGACCGAACCCACCCTATCTGACGCGGTGGAAGGGCGCCGTCGCGTTCGACACGGTCGATACAATCCTCGAGCAGATCTCCAGGGAGATCCGGGACGTGGAATTGGAGCGCAGGCATCTCGAGCGCACCAAATCCCTGTTGCGAGATTACGAGGAAGCGGTCTACCGACGCCGACTCTGTGAGTCGGAGTGCGATGCGGCGCTCAAAACTTACCGCGAGGCCGAGTCGTCGTATAAAGCGTCGCTAAAAGACCTGCACCTTCCCGCTGGTCTGTGGACGAGCACCGAACTCGTTCAGTTCGCCGAATCCGCTCGCGCGCGGTTGCACTGGAAGGGTGTACAGGACGAGTCGGAACAGGTGGTCAAGGAAGCCTCAGAGCGCGTTTTCTCGCAGCTTCTGAAACTCCAGGCGTGGCTTTCTGCGAGCGAGCACTTGGACGAGCCCGACCTCGAGGGCGCCGTCGCCTACGCGCTTTGCCAGCGGGATTCCTGTTCGGCGGCGCATTTCGCAATTGACACGCTGGTTCAGGTGTTGGCGCGGTGGGAACAGATGGTTGAGACGGCCTTGCAGGACGCCATGAGCTGTGAGCGCCTGAAGGAGAAGCGGGAAGCGCTGTTGTCCGAGGTCGAGCGGATGGACTCGGAGATTGCCGCATGCGACCAAAGCGTTCGGCGAGTCTACCGCGAACTCGGCGTTGTCGGCGCGGAGGATTACCGTTTCTGCATGGAACGCGAGGCGAAGCGGCGCACGTTGCAACAGCGGCGCGAGCGCGCGCTGCAGACGCTTGTCGTGGAGTGCAGCGGCGAGCGACGGGCGTTTCGAGTTGTGCAAAAGGCATCGAAATCGACGCTTGCGACCTTGCAGGCGGAGGTGTCGGCGCTTCGCGATACGCTCGACCGCAGGGACGAAACAGTCAAATCGCTCCAAGAAGAACTTTGGACCATCGACCGCTCGCTCGAGGAGAGTCAACTCGGGCTGGCGGGGGACGACCTCCGGTGGCAAGCGCAACAGCTCGAGGGCGAAATCGCGGAGCTGAAACGGAACTTTGCAGCCATGGCTATCGTCAAATCACTTAGCGTCCGCGCCAGAGTGGCCGTCGAATCCGAACAGTCGTCGCCCCTTCTCGCCAGGGCGTCCGAATACTTGGCGTCCATCACCGGAAATCGGTATCCACTGTTGCGCGTACCGTTGGGATCGGATGGATTACAGCACGTCTATCTGGTGAACGGCGCGGGACAGACGTTTACCATGACCGAAGTGTCTCGAGGTACCCGCGAGCAGGTGTACCTCGCGCTGCGGCTGGCGGTGATTTCACAGTATCGCGAACAAGGGGTCATTTTACCCGTGGTTCTCGATGATCCACTGGTGAACTTCGACGACGAACGCGCGCAAAAGGTGATGGACTTGCTCGTCGAAGAAGGCAGAGAACAACCGATTATCTATCTCACTTGTCACGAGCGCCGCTTGTCCGACGTGCAGTCACGAGCAGGCGTACACTTGATTCCGATGAAATAAGAGAGCGAGGAATGCGGTTTGACCGACGTACGGTTTTGGCTGGGTCCGACGGGGAGTGGGAAATCTCAAACCATCGTGCGAGAACTGCGACAGGAGACGGAGCGAACCCCCATCGGTTCGACTCTGTTTTGGGTCGTCCCGGACGATGTGGCGTTCGCCGCCGAACAAATGCTCATGGCGCAGATTCCGTCGACGTTGCGCTGTGAAGTCATTACACTGCCTCGCCTGGCCGAGAGAATTCGCCGAGCTGCGGGCGACAATGACGAGCAGCCGATCAACGCCTCCGGGAAGCAACTGCTCTTTGCTGCCGTGTACCGCGAGTTGCGCGATACGCTGGGGCCGCTCAAGCGGGCAGAGGCAAACGTCGGCTTCCATCGCATGGTGCTCGACACATTTGACGAGATGTCCCAATATCGGGTGAATCTGTCCGCGCTGGAAGGGGCGCTCGAATCGGCCGCAGCTTCACTCGATGTCAGTGTACCACGGGCTCAGATGTCCGTAGGGAGATCCCTCATCGGGAAACTGCGTGACCTAGTTGTGTTGTACATTCGATACCGGGAGCGCCTCGCAGAAAAAGGATTTTTCGATCCGGCGCTGTCGCTCGCGAGCGCGGCCCAATCGGTGACTGACGTACCTTTTGTCGCCGAGTCCACCTTTTATTTTGACGGATTTCACACCTTGACCCCGGAACAGGTTGAACTCATGGCGGAAATCGCACGCCACGCCACGCAGTGCACGTTTACCTTTCCTCTGTCACAGGTCTCTACGCCGGACGAGGTGGCACTGTCTCAAGCGAGCGCCCAGTGGCCGCAGTCCGAACGACTCGCACGCTGGTTGCCAGACTTTGAGCACAACTACAGCGGCGAACTACCGGGCGTCGTGTATAGCGTATTCCAATTGTCAGCTTGTCTCTTGCACAAGGGCGTGCAGTGGACGTGCACGTCGATGGAGCCGGACGCGCAGGAGCGCCCGTCGTTAGCGTCGTTGGAAAGGGTGTTTCGAGGCGTTGAAGTTGCCCGGGTGAATGGTCTCGCCGACGTCCTCAGCGTGTGGGAAGCGGAGGACGACGAGTCGGAGGCGTACGCCTTGGCAGACGACATTTTGCGTCTCGTCGAACAACAGGGCGTATCCTTTCGCGATATCGCGATACTCGTCCCTTCCTTAAACGAGGAGGGCAATCGAATCCACGAAGTGCTCGAGCGATACGATGTTCCGCACTCGATGGATACGTTTCCGCCACTTGCCGCCCACGCCTTGGGGAGGTTTATTCTCGCAGCGCTACGGGCAGTCATCGAAGATCTGTCCACCGATTCGATGGCGCGCCTGTTGCGCACGGAGTTCCACGGAATCGACCAAGCGACGGTCGACTGGTTCGACATGTACTTGCGCTCCTGTGGGGTCGCTTCCGCGCAGTTGTGGTTCCAGGATGAAGACTGGTCATTTCTTCAACAGCAGGCGGAAGAACCGCAGTTGGCGAAGGCGAAGCGGGATGACGAACGGGCCAACCGCATCCGGAAGTCCCTCACTTCGTTTTTACAGCCGTTCTACGACGCGCTGTGCGACGAGATCTTGACGCCGCTCGCCTTCGCACAGGCGCTCTGGCAACTACTCACCGCCGTCGACGCCAAATCCGCGATTGCAGAGTCAGTCGTCCGGGAGGACGTCGACAACAATCCACTGCAGGCGAGCCAACATGAACAGGCTTGGCAACTCACAATCGGTCTCTTGAACGATCTCGCTTCCGTGTACGCCGACGCACAATTCGTTCGCGAGGACCTGTTTGAACTGGTGACGTGCGCCCTAATCGACGAGAAACAATCTACCATTCCAAGTGGTCTCGACGAAGTTCTCATCCGTCCCTACGCTCATGCACACGGCTGGACGCGCCCATACGTATTTGTCCTCGGGGCGTCCGACCACGCGCTGCCGACCAAGGTCCAGTCCAGCGGTTTGCTGCAGGACGACGAACGGGAGATGTTTGCGACTCTGTTTGGCATTCCGATTGGGTTTACCTCACAGGAGTTGATGGCTGTGGACCAGCTGTTGCCCTACATGCTGTTCACGCGTGCGACAGGGCGCTTGACCATCAGTTTTGCGCGGACGCGAGGCGGCGCGGAACAGCGGCCGTCGCCGTACGTGACACGGATTTGTCAGGCGTGTGACGTGTGGCCACAACGCGTGCGGACGATGGGCGAAGAAGGTCTTCAGTCGAGTGGCCGCGATGACGTCCTGATCATGCGCTCGTCTGTGGCGCTCGATTTGGTGGTTCAACTTCTGTCACAGGCGAAGCACGGTGGCGAGCAGGCTCTGCTCGAACGCGCTGAACTGGCGGATATCGCCGCTTGGTTTTGTGCCACAGAGGAGCGTAAAGAGCGACTGCACCGCGCCATTGCAGGTCTGTATCACAGGTTGCCAGCGGGCGTGATCGAGCGCGGGTTGGCTCGACGGCTCTACGGTGCACCTTTGGTGACAAGTGTTCATCGATTGGAGACGTATGCAGTTTGTCCGTATCAATACTTTATTCGCTTCGGCTTGCGGGTGGAGCCGGACGTGCAGCACGCCACACAGGCTGCCGAGGTCGGGAACCTTCTTCACGACACCGTCTTTGAACTCGCAGATCTGCATCGCCGTAAGGACGTTCGGTTTGATCAACTGTCACTCTCTGACATGGTTGAGCTCGCCGAGCGCGTGTTTGCAGAGAAGCTGCTCGAGAGTCGCCACATGGCGTTTCAGAGTGGGATTCGCGGGGCTCGTGCAGACGACTTGCGAAATTACCTCCAGGCGATCGCAGAGGCATTGTGGCTGCAGGCGACGAACGGATCTTACGAACCCTACCAGTTGGAGTGGTCGTTCGGCATGCCAAACGATGAGGCCCCTGCGTTTCCAGTTGACCTTCCAAAGGGAGAGCAGGTGCTGATTCGCGGGCGGGTGGACAGGCTAGATCTGTACGAGGACGGCGACACGACCTGGTATCGAATTTTTGATTACAAGAGTGGCAGCAGTTACAAGCTCGATGCTACGCGCATGTATTTTGGACTTCAAATCCAACTCATGGTGTACCTCGCCGTGGTCCAGGCGAGTTTGGCGGAGCTGGGGAAGCGACCGCGGCCCGCAGGCGCGTTTTACATGCCCTTGCTTCGTCTGCCCGGGATTTCCGAGGTTCCTCAGGCGGAAGACCTGGCGAAAGCTGAGTTGCGCAAGGCATACCGGCCAGAAGGGTACTTGAATACGGATGCGCGCGCGATAGCGGCCATGGACAGGCATTTGCCGGGGGCCAAGTCGGAGCTGTTTGGAGACCTATATAAAAAGGATGGTGCATTCCGCCAGACGGCGAAGGTGTGGACGGACGACGAGTGGGAGGCGGCCATCGACTTCACGCTGAATTCCGTTCGGGACATTGCCACACAGCTTGGTGAGGGCAAAATCCCGGTCCGGCCCTATGTCTTTGCCCACAACGACAGAGGGTGCACAAATTGCGCATTCAAGGGTGTCTGTCATTTTGAGCCGATGGACCACGCAAGTGCGTACCGCGTTTTGACGTCGAAGCGCTTTGCCGACATCGTCCGCAAAAGCGCCGAGGAGAGTGAATTGCGATGAAATGGTCAGATGCACAGGAGCGCGCGATTGCGACGACGGACAGAAATCTAATTGTCTCAGCGGGTGCAGGGTCTGGTAAAACCGCAGTGCTCGTCGAGCGCGTCCTTCACCTTCTCGAGATCGATGCAAAGCTTAACGTGGACAATATTTTGGTGATGACGTTTACTGAGGCGGCCGCTGGCGAAATGCGCCAGCGCATCTCCGCGCGCTTAGAGGAGCGCATGGATGAGTACAAGCGCACGGGACAACCGGCGCAAGCAGAGCGATTGCGGCGTCAGTCGTCGTCGCTCTGGCAAGCCCAGATTTCGACAATTCACAGCTTCTGTCTGGAAGTGGTGCGGCAGAACCTCTTATATCTCGAATTGCCGCCCGACTTTCGACTGCTCGACGCGAATGAACAGAGCTTGCTGCTACTCAGCGCGGTCGACGAGTGCATCGAGGCGGCACTCACTGGTCCACAAGCGGCGGCCGCGCGGGAGATGATGATCGGACTGCGCCTCGCGGACGCCCGAGCGCTCGGGCAGATACTCGTTCGGCTGTATCATTTGGCGAACAGCCAGGTTGAGCCAACACAGTGGTTGAACGACGTCGCCAATGCGTATCCCGACAGCTACCGAGCGTGGAACGAAACGGTGTTTTCGGGTGCCTTCCAAAACTGGGTGGGCCAACATCTCGAGATGGCACAGAAGTACTTCAAACTTGCGTACGCGCTGGCAGAGCCCATTCCGGAACTGGAGAAGTATACGGAGTGGTTGAGGGAAGCGGTGAATTGCGTCGAGGCGGCAAAGGGCGCACTGACAAACGACGGGATCGATTTCGCGCGACTGTCTGCGAGTATCCATCTGTGGACGGCGCCCAAGTCGCCGAGGAGTTCGTATAAAGGTCCAGAATTGCAACAGGTCAAAGCGCTCCGGGACGAGGGGAACGACAGTATGAATGCCATCGCGCCTGTCCTCGCCCGTGGTGTTGAAGCACTGTCGGACGACCTTGTGGGCCTGTCTGCACACATCCGCGTTCTCGTACGTCTCGTAGAGGATCTGATGGCCAGTGTCCGGGTGAAAAAACAGCGCGATGGCACCATCGATTTTCAAGATTTGGAACACTTGGCGTTCCGCGCGATGGCGGACTCGGCCACTGGTGCCTTGCCCCGACTGAAAGAACGTTATCGCCACGCGTTCGTCGATGAATACCAAGATACGAGTCCCATTCAAGATGCCATTGTCGATCTCGTTACCGCAAAAGCAGACAACCTGTTTGCGGTGGGCGACGTGAAGCAGAGTATCTATCGATTTCGCATGGCTGAACCGGGCCTGTTTCTCGGGCGGTACAACAGGTATCAGCGCGATGACGGTGGAATGGCCATCGATTTGACCGAAAACTATCGCAGTCGCGATGCCATCGTCCACTTTGTCAACTTCGCGTTCGGGCAACTGTTCAGTCGGGAGACCACTGGCTTTGCGTACGACGACCGAGCGCGAATGCAGGTCGGCGCATCCTACCCACCGGCACAGCCGTCGTCGCCGCTCGTCGAGGTCCACTTTCTAGATCGGTCTTCGTCACTCGCGCAAGCCGCAACGGACGAACAGCCTGAGGCGGCCCCATTGGAGGACGTCGAGGTGTCTGCCTTGGAGCGCGAGGCGCGGGTCGTCGCTAAGCGAATTCAGGAAATGATGACCACCGAGATGGTCCAAGTGTGGGACAAGAAGGCAGGGGCGAACCGACCGCTCGCGTATGGTGATATCGCGGTGCTGTTGAGATCTGGCCGGGGGGCGCTTAACACGGTTGTCGATGCGCTGCAAGGTTCTGGAATCCCTGTCTCGGCGGCCACGTCGACAGGATTTTTTGAGGCGCTCGAGGTGCAATGGCTCGTCGCGTGTCTGTTTGTCATCGACAATCCTCGAGACGACCTGCGGTTGGTCACACTCCTTCGCTCTCCGTTCGTCGGATGGGACGAGAATATGCTCGCCCGCGTCCGGCTCGCATCTCGCGGTGCGATGTGGGATGGCGTGCGCAGGATTGCGTCGGAGGAAGGAATACTGGCCGGGGGTGAGGGGGAACCGTCTTCACAAGACGTCGATACCACAACCCGCGCAAGGGATTTTATCGGTAAGCTTTCGGCCTGGAGGGCGTATGCGCGCGAGGTTGGTGTCGTAGACATGCTTCGGCGGGTCATGGAAGATGTGGACTTTCTCCGCTACGTGCGGGGCATGTCGCGCGGTAAGATCCGTCGAGCCAACGTACAAAAATTGTTGCAACTGGCGAGAGCGTACGATGAACGCACAGGTTACGGCGGAATTTACGGGTTTCTACAACAGTGGCAACGGGAAGACGACGCCAATCTCGACCTCGGCGCCGCGAACGTGAGCGAGCCGGATGCCGTACAGGTGATGACGATTCACCGCAGTAAGGGGCTTGAGTACCCGGTCGTGTTTGTCGTCGATTTAGGCAAGCAATTTCGACTCACTCAAGACATCCTCTATTTAAACCGAGAGTACGGTATTGGCGCAGTGGCGTATGACCCTCGCACGCATCAGAGGTGGCGCACGGTTGCTTCCATTTCCGTAGCATACGCAGAGCGCCGTGACACGCTCGCGGAAGAGGCGAGAGTGCTCTACGTCGCGTTCACTCGCGCGCGCGAGCGCCTCATCGTGGTCGGATCGGTACAAAACCTTGCTCGTCAGGTGAATAAGGCGGTCTACGCCCACGATTTCGAGCAGGCGAAGCTCCTGTCTGGGGCTTTCATGAATGCAAAGTCGTTTATGGATTGGATGTTGCCGGTCATGTTGCGCCACCCCGCGGCTGGGGCTCTACAGAAGCTTGTGGATCCAGATACGTGGGACGGACACGTCTTTGTGACGGAATCAAACCCGCTCGCGTTGTACGTGTATGACATGAATCAAGTACAAAGTGTGCAGCCCGGAGAGCGTGCGGTTGCGCAGCCGTCTGACCATCTCGATTGGCAAGCGGTGCTCGCGAACCTTGCGGAACAGCCGAGGGAGAGGCCGTCCGTCCGGATTGTCGATCGGCCGGATCACTCGCTCGAGGTCCTCTTTGGCAAAGTATCTGCGACGGATATGCGGCGGTTGCACGTGGCGCTGATGGCCGATACGCGGTCAGGAAAGCGCAAAGAGGCCGCTTCCTCGCTCTTGGAAGACCCGGCGTTCGCCCGTCCGGGAAAGGTGACGCCGCGCGAGGAGGGGATTGCGTTCCACGCCTTTATGCAGCGTTTTCACCCACCCATCGGGGACGACGAGTCGTCCGTGAGACGGGAAATCGAACGGCTTGTATTGCAAAAACAGCTGGATGCAGAGACTGCAAATGCCGTCAATGTGCCTCAGGTGTCGGCGTTTCTTCAATCCCCTCTCGGACATCGGATGCAGCGGGGGATACGGCTGTTTCGGGAGCAGCCGTTTTTCCACCGGATCGACGTGCCGATAGAGGATGGCAAAAGAACGGTTCCGATTGTGGCTCAGGGTGTCATTGACTGTTTGGTGGAAGAGGACGACGGGTGGCTTGTCATCGATTATAAAACCGACCACGTCGACGAGTCGGGCGTCCAATCTGCGGCGCGGGATTACGAGGCACAAGTCGCGACGTACTTGGAGGCCCTGCGCCCGCTTACCGCACAAAAGCCGGTGCGCGCCTACTTGTACTTCGTTCGACCGAACGTCGCCACGGAGGTTCAGTCGATGTCGCTTCCGGACATCTTTGTCGAACTTCTGCGCCGACATCAAGCGGTGCTCCCGAGCGAGTAGGTCGGTTGCGAAGCGGAGAAGGGGCTGCAGCAAAAGCGCGTCACACATGCGCCTTTCTGCAGCCCCTTCGCTTGTACTTGTACGTCAGTTGCGTGCTTTGCGCGGTGTTACAGCGCAGCCAACTGATTTTTAAAGTGTTCGTCAGATAGCCAGTTGCGAATGGAATCTGCCAGCTTCGGTTCGGCGAGGCCGAACGAGAGATTTGCACGCAACCAACCCTCTAGATTCCCGATGTCGTGCCGAACCCCTTCGAATCGATGGCCATCGACTAGGCCGAGAGCAGCCAATTGTTGAATTGCGTCGGTCAGTTGCAGTTCCCCGCCGTGCCCGAGAGGAGTCTCTTCCAAGGCATCGAAAATCGAAGGAGGAAGAATGTAGCGCCCGAGTACTGCCAAGTTGGACGGGGCTTCACTTTCCTTTGGCTTCTCGACCACGCGCTCGACGTGGATGAGATCTGCGTTCGCATCTGCTTTCGCGGGCTCTACGATGCCGTACTTTGAAACGTCCTTTTGGGGAACCGGCTGAATGCCGAGAAGCGCCCTGTTGCCTTCTTCGTAATGCTGCATCAGTTGTCGAGTTACGGGTGAACTCGACTGGATGATGTCGTCGCCGAGCAATACCGCGAACGGTTCTTGTCCGGTAAACGATTTCGCACAGAGAATGGCATGTCCGAGTCCCAGTGGTGTCTTTTGACGAGTATAGTGAATGTCCACCAAATCCGAAATGGCTTTCACTTCTGTGAGCATGTTGGCCTTGCGACTCTGCTCCAAATGAAGTTCAAGTTCCGGCGATCGGTCAAAGTGATCTTCAATTGCCTTTTTTGCACGACCGGTGATGATCAGAATCTCCTCAATCCCGGCGTACACCGCTTCTTCTACGATGTACTGAATACACGGCTTATTGAGGATTGGCAGCATTTCCTTTGGAACAGCTTTGGTGGCTGGCAGCATGCGCGTGCCAAACCCGGCAGCCGGGATGACCGCCTTGCGTACTTTCATTTGATTCACCCCTGGCAATTCAATCGAACCCAATCATGTATGTTAACACAAAAGATTATACACGCTTCGGACAGTTTCTGCATGCTGTCCACGGGATAGTCTCCACGAGCGCAAGACCTAGCATGCGCATGTTAGGTCCTGTTTTAGTCGTACCGAACACCTGCACATTCCCCGTATATCGCTTGGACATAGAGTAGTTTGACCTCGCGCGAATTGACGGGCGACCGTTCGACATTCGCGTCATGATGCAACGGGAGAAACCGGGAGTTGCGTGGCGATACTCGGGCATGCTGGCGAAAATCGCCGGAGGAGGCAGCGTCGTCACCAACACCGCGCTCAGCCGCGGACGAGTCATGGATGTCGACAAGTCCTTGATGGCGGCACTGAATTGGAATCGTGTGCGGGCCGAGCGCACCGGTTGGGTCACGAATGGGCGCGACATTTCGACAGCTATCAGCTATATCGGGAGCTTGGATTTGACGTCGCGATCGATCACGCCGGAAGCATCTGGCTCATCGAACAGAATACCGCGCCGAGCCACGCGCTGTTCGCGCGCAATAAACAGAATCTGGCCCCCTATCGGCGCATTCAGTACCGGTGGGGCGTCTTTCAGCGCGCGCTCAAGGCGAACAAGCGGGCCTAAAACAGGCGCCCGTTCGCGGTTTTGGTCAACAGGACTGGGACGTGTTCCCCGCGCTCGTACACCTGCTTGTCCAATCGTATGATGGCGTTGACATTGGACAGACCTGTGACGAGTCCGGACGACTGGCCCGCTTGTGGAAGGACACTCAACTGGGATTTAGAGAGGCTCGCAGTGGCCCTGTGAAAGCGAACGTGTTTCACAGGCTTGAGGCGGATGGGCTCCGCGAGGACCGCATGATCGGCAAACAAGGGTGCGTCCATTCCGAGTGACTTGCGGATCACGGGGAGCGCGAGCACGTGAAATTGGACGAAACAGGCGGCGGGATTGCCGGACATCCCGAAGATAGTGGTGGAACCTGCCCGGGCTGCGAGAAAGGGAGAACCGGGTCGCATCCACACGCGCTCGATTGGAAGGGACGGTGAACCGCTCACCTTCCGGATGACGGAGGTGGCGTAGTCCGTATCTCCGACCGATGCACCCCCCGTAATCAGGATGTAGTCGACGGCATCGACATACTTGGAGACAGCGTGTTCGATGCGCGCAGGATGGTCATCGATATACGTTACATCCGTGACGATGACACCGAGCTGCCGCAAGGTGGATTGCAAAAACGCGTCACTTGCGGCGTATACCTGTCCCGCACCCAAGGTGGACGTGGCACTCGTCACCAGTTCGCTGCCGGTGCTTACAATCGCCACGCGCACAGGTGCAAACACGGGGATATTGCGGACGCCAGCGGCGCGCAACACCGTTCTTGTCTGACCGTCCACAACCGCGCCTCGCGCGAGCAGCACGTCGCCCGCCTTGGCGTCTTCGCCCTGCAATTGAATCGACTCGCCTGGAGCCACTTGCCGCAACAGTCGGATGGACGTTTCGGACGTCCATTCCACCCACTCTTTGCGAACCACGGCAGAGGTGTTCGGAGGCACGGGTGCTCCTGTCCGGATCTCGACCACGGTCCCGGGACAGATGACGCTCGCCGACCGCTCGCCTGCGTGAATGTCGTCGATGACCAGCAATTCCTCTGTGCTCTCCAAGTCATCCTGGTGCACCGCAAAGCCGTCCATCATGGCGCGATGGAAGGGCGGTAGGTCGACGAACGCGCGAACGGCATCCGCCAGAACTGTCGGCGTGCCGCTAGCGGCCCAGACATCCTGGTGAGTTTGGCCTTGAGGTGCCGCCAAGGACAAGGCGATGGCGTACGCTTCGTCGTACGTGCAAATGGTCCTCACGAGTGTTCTCTCCAATCAGCGAGAGAAGGCGCCGGCTTCCCGACGCCCTCTTTGTTTGTCTTCCGTTCCCGTTGTTTCACCATCGTTTACGTTGCGTGAACGCTCAAACAGCGCACGACGCAAAGGAAGGGCGCGCGCAAAACCTACGCCAACACGGCCTCGATGTCGCCAAGGATGTCTTCGTTCAACTTCACACCTGAAGCCTTCACGTTTTCCAGCACTTGTTCTGGGCGGCTCGCACCGATGAGCGCGCTCGCGACATTGGGTTGGCGCAGAATCCACTCGAGTGCCAGCTGAGGCAGGCTCAGTTCCGCTTTCGTTGCAATCGCTGACAACTGCTCCACCTTGTCGAGGACCTCTTCCGTGAGCGCTCCCTCGAGGAACCGGTTAACACCTGGTGTCGCAGCGCGCGAACCCTCGGGGGCTGCAGTTCCTTTACGATATTTACCAGTTAGTACACCCTGCGCGAGTGGGGAGAAGACCACCTGACCAATGCCCGCGTCTTCACAGATGGGGATGATGGCAGGTTCGATGTAGCGTTCCAACATGTTGTATTTGGGCTGACTCGCCGCGAATTTGTGCAAGCCAAGTTCTTTTTGGAGATGGATCCCTGCAGCAATTCTATCCGCCGACCACTCGCTGAGTCCCCCGTAGAGGACCTTTCCTTGTGAGATCAGGTCATCTAGTGCGCGAAGGCTCTCCTCGAGGTCTGTTTCCGCGTCGTAGCGGTGGAAATAGAAGATGTCGACGTAGTCGACGCCAAGTGACTTGAGACTTTGCTCCACTTGCGACACGATGTGCTTGCGGCTGAGGCCTCTGTCATTTGGGCCGTTGCCGACTGGCCAAAACGCCTTCGTCGTGATGACGTAGCTGTCGCGCGCATAGGGCTTCAAGGCCTCCTGCATGACCTCTTCCGCGGCGTGCGGACGCGCGCCGTATACGTTAGCGCAGTCGAAGTGGTTGATGCCGAGATCGTAAGCTTGTTTTACACAGGCAATCGCCTGTTCCCGCTCGGTGACCGTACCGTATGTAAGCCAACTGCCCAGTGCAATTTCCGAAACTTTAAGACCACTTTTGCCAAGTCTGCGATATTCCATTTCGTCGACACCTCCAAGGACTATTCTACTGAAGAAAGAGAAGTGGACGCAACGATGTGGCGCTCTTTTTACAATCTCGTGGACAAACTTTGGTTGATCCGAGGGCTGTGGTAAGCTATGAAGACCGAGCACACGCCTCCCAACCGAGACGTGTCGCTCTCAATCCGCAAGGATGGCGCCGAATGCGAATCTATCGGCAGCATGAATGAGGTGAATCGATGGCAGAACAAAAGCAGTACAAGCACGAACCAGAGATGCAACTGACCGAGGGAGCTCGGTACGAGGCGATTGTACATACGGGGCTCGGCGAATTTACGATTGAACTCCTGGCGAAGGAAGCGCCGAGAACGGTCAATAACTTTGTCTTTCTCGCGCGCGACGGATACTTTACCGACGTCATTTTTCACCGCGTCATTCGCGAGTTTATGATTCAGGGTGGAGATCCGACGGGCACCGGGCGGGGTGGACCGGGCTACCGGTTTCAAGATGAATTGCCCCCTGCGCTCCCCTATGAGCCGGGCGTCGTCGCGATGGCAAATGCGGGGCCGAACACGAACGGATCGCAATTTTTCATCTGCACTGGCGACATGAGCCGCAATCTGAACCAACAACCAAACTATACGGTGTTTGGGAAAGTGAAGGCGGGCATGGAGACGGTCATGGCTATCGCGTCCGAACCTGTTCAGCGCAGTGCCATGGGAGAACCGAGCCAACCAGTGGATCCAGTTCACATCCAGTCTGTCGAGATAATAGAGTACAACGCCTAGTTTTCGAGAACACATAGACACCGGTCCATCCGATTTGTACTCCTTCGCCGTAGAGTAAAGCAAACGCGCGAGGGAGAGGATGGACATGTCAAATATTCGTGCTTTGGCTATGCAACACGTCGGTCGACCCGTCATTGTACACTCGACCTACGGGGTTCACCGTGGCATCTTACATCACGTCGACAATAACGGGATGTATCTACAGATGTACGGTGCAAACCGGACCGTCAGCGCATCGCAGGAGGCGTCGGCACAAACACTAGGCTCGCTCAAGGGCGCTGGTGTGGAAGCGGAGGAAGTCTTCTGGCCACTTTTCTTTATCCCATTTGTCGCAGCATTCGCACTGAGTGCTTGGTATTGGTACTGGTGACGAAGATGGCGAGTTGCATGGGGCGATGCGTGCGCTTTCAAGGGTGACGCGCCCGTGGGACGTTGCGGAATAAGCGGTCGGATAACCGCTTATTTCGCAACCCGACATGGGTGCTGTCACGATCATCGTCGAAAGGGGGACAAGCTGTGTTATCGAGAACGGCCTTTGTGACGTCTGCTGGAAAGGGACTCGGGCACGCGATGGTGCTCGCGCTCGCGAGAGCTGGGTGGAACGTCTCGTTTACCTATGGGGGCAGTGAGGAAGAAGCTAAGCGGCTGGAGGCGCAAATCACGGCCGCGGGAGGCGCTGCGCTGGCCATCCACTGCGACCTGTTCGACCGCGCGTCTGTCTTGCAGGCGGTGGCTGTAGCGAAACAGCGGTTTGAGTCCATCGATGCACTCGTTCACAACTTCGGCCCGTTTGTCTTCGAGCGCAAGCCGCTGGCCGACTACGACGAAGATATGTGGCAGCGCATGATGCACGGGAATCTCACCAATTTTTTCTGGTTGTACACCGAACTGATTCACGACATGCGATCGCGCCGCTTTGGGCGCTTTGTGACGATCGGCTACGACGGTGCTGGCGAGGCTCGCGGATGGCGGTTTCGAGCCGCGTATGCTGCAGCCAAAGCAGGGTTGGCGGCCTTGACGAGATCCGTTGCAAGGGAAGAGCGAACGTTTGGCATCACTGCCAACATGGTGTGTCCTGGTGATATTCGGGGCACAGATAAGATGAAGATGTTCGACGACGTCACAGGACAGGTCACAGAGGAGGGCCTTCGGCCTGCGGTTGGCGAAGATATTGCGCGGGCGGTCGCTTGGCTGTGCCATGCGGATAGTCAAGAAGTGAATGGAACGGTGCTCGAAATCACAGGGGCTCGTGAGATCTTGGCTCGTGACACACTTGGCGGGACCAATCGGGCGGGGGACAGGGACTAGACCATCTTCTCCCAAAGTTCCCCCCGACTGGACTTATTCGCGTTCAAGTTGGTCTGTTTCCGGTGTGCGCTTCATCGTTTTGCGAACCGCGCTGGTCACGCGCCACGTGAGGTAGATGGCAAACATGACGGCGAGCGCGAAATAGATTGCACTCTGACGCACAGACAACCTCCTAGCGTACGATTGGGAATAGAGTCACTGCTGTACGCTAATTTTTCCGCTTTTTGTCTCCAGGTATACAGAGATGAACGATGAAGTCTCCTCTGGCTCTTCTTTCAACCGGAATGTGCACGAATTTGGACGGTGTTCAGAGTCGTACACCACATCAAGCTCCGGATGGGATACCTGAACCGTCCCCACTGAGGACAATGCCTTTCCGCGAAGGGCCCTGTCGCTTGGCAACCCCCGAAGTTGAATCGTCCCGTTTTTCGACTCCGCATAAAGTTCACTCGTGCTGGTTTGCAGCGCGTCGTGCAACTGAATCAATCCGTTTTGCGACGTTGCCCTGACGACCTCTGCCCTGGCGTGGTGCACGTGAATCTGTCCGTTGGTCGAATCCAGTTCCAAAGTTTGGACCGTGGCGCGATGGACGAAGATGTCGCCGTTGCGGGTGTGAACGACGAGGTTTTGCAGGTGATCAGGTACGTATAGGTCGATGCGACCGCCCGCGACGCGCGCACCGTCGACGCGTTGGAGGAATCGCAGGTCAACTTCCTGTCCTGTTTCGGTCACCTGGATTGCCTGCTCAAGCAGTTCTTTCGCCTTGTCTTGCTCATCCACGCGGACGTCTGCCTGTACGTACATTCGGATGTGAGGTCCCGAGCACCGTTCGACGCGGATACGCCCGTTCGTGGTCTCGACGCGCAGCGCCTTCATGTCGGCTGAGAATTCCCGTTCCACGGACGCGGCGATGTGGTCTCCAAACGACAGGTTGGAGAGGTTGGTCTCAAGTCCGCGGCGCAATTCGGTCATACTTTGGGCGATCACGCTCGACAATTGTGATCCGATGCCCTTCAGGTCGTTCGCCGCCTTGTCCCACGCCGTCTTCCCATCCGCTTTCCCCTTGCTTTTATCGGTTAGCGCTTCAAGCAATAAATCCGCCTGTTCAGCAGTGAGTTTCCCTTCGGCGACAAGTTCGAGAATTTTCAATCGCTCTTGCATTACGTTTCAACCCTTTCGAAGTTTTTCGAGTGTTTCTTCAAAACTGAGTTCACCGTTTTCGAATTGTCGAATCGCGTCCAAGCCGGCAGTCGATTCATCCGACTTTGACGGGGCGTAACCGAGGCTTTGTACGACTTCGTCGAGGCGAGCGCGCACGGTTGGGTAGGAGACACCGAGCTCCCGCTCGACTTCGCGAATGTTCCCGCGACATTTTAAAAACACCTCGACAAACGCGAGCTGTGAAACGGGCAAGTGGAGAATAGGGGTCACGGAAAAGTGACCTTGGACGCGGGTGTCACAGGAAGGACACTGTAGCTCAGTCACGTGCATCGCAGCCTCGCAGGATGGACAACGTAACGGAATGTTTGCCACTGATTACATCGCTCCTTATAAATGTTTAAATATACATTAACATATTCAATGTTTTTGTTAAAATCGATGATACTGTTGAAAGCACAAAAATTTTCCGACGGTGGATGACGTTTGTGACATAATAGATCTACGGAGGGGTGTGCCCATGGAGGTTACTTCAATCGGAGTTGTGGGCGCTGGGTTGATGGGCCGGGGAATCGCGCAGGTCGCCGCCACGAAGGGGTATGATGTGTACCTATACGACATTGACCCTGCTGTGGTGGATCACGCGCTGTTCAAGATTGGTCAGCGCCTGGCATCGGAGGCCCGCAAAGCGCGGATCTCACAAGATGAAAGCGAGCTTGCGCTTCGGCGCATTCGCGCATGCACGGACTTATCTGATTTCATCGATGTTCATCTGGTCATCGAGGCGGTCCCGGAAAAAATGGAACACAAGCAGGCGGTGTTTCGAAGGTTAAGCACGATTTGTTCACCGCGTACCATCTTTGCAACCAATACTTCAGGCTTGTCCATCACGGAGATGGCAAGTGTGACGGACAGGCCTGAGTCGTTTCTCGGAATGCACTTCTTTCATCCGGTGCCCGTGATGAAACTGGTCGAGATCATCCGCGGGAGCGAAACGGAAGAGGAGGCGGTCGACGCCGCCAAGACGGTGTGTGAACGACTCGGGAAACGCGTGATTGAAGTGGGCGAGGCACCTCTGTTCGTCGTTAACCGGATTTTGGTTCCGATGCTCAACGAGGCTATCTTCGTGCTTCAAGAGGGTCTTGCCACCCCGGAGGATATCGACACGGGGATGAAGCTCGGAGCCAATCATCCGATTGGTCCGCTCGCACTTGCGGATATGGTGGGGCTTGATACACTCCTCGACACGTCGCTCACGCTCTTGTCTGAGACAGGCGATACGAAGTACCGCCCGCCTCAGTTGTTGCGCCAGATGGTGCGCGCTGGAAAACTCGGGCGCAAGTCGGGCGTTGGTTTTTATGATTACCGCGACTGAACTCGACTCGCTCGATTAAATGAATCGCGAGCAGTGGTATTCTTCCAAGTCTCGTAGGTGGCCTGCATGGAGGCGGCGGACCGTTTCAGCGCTTCGCGTTCGGCGGCGTCGATGGGCAGTTCCAGTACGTCCTCGATGCCGACCCGCGAGATGCGAACGGGTAGACCGATGAAGACGTCTTCCGGAAGCCCGTACGCGCCGCCGCTTCGCACGGAAATCGGCCAGATTTGACTGACCGGGGAATGCAAGGCGTCAATCATCGCGACGACGGCGTACGCCGGTGTGACGGCAGCTCCGTGCGTCTTGAATTTCTCCATAATTTCGCCACCGCCAAAACGGGTGCGCTCGACCGCATCCGCCCAATCTTCCTCCGACAGCAAGTTGAGTGCGGGTACGCCGTTGACCGATGCGAGTTGTCGTACTGGCACCATGTGGTCTCCATGTCCGCCCAGTACCATCGAGTGAATCTGTTTGTGGCTGACGCCTGCCAGGCGGCTGATCTGATGGGACAGTCGCGCGCTGTCGAGAATCCCGCCTTGGGCCATCACGCGATTCGATGGAAACCCTGTCTCCTCGAAGACGATTCGAGCCAAAATGTCGGCGGGATTGGTCAGGACGATGACGGTTGCGTTCGGGGCGAGCACAGATATGGAGCGACTGATCTGCTGCATCACCAGCGCGTTGGTAGCGATGAGATCCTCCCGGTTGAGTCCTGGTTTGCGGCCGATGCCAGCGGTGATGACCACCACGTCCGCCCCCGTCGCCAGTGCGGCGTCTGAGCCGCCCAGCACGCGCGTATCTGAACCGATCATCGCGCCAGACTGCACGATATCCAACGCCTTTCCCTCGGCCATGTCGCGTTGCACATCGATGAGCGAAACCTCTTCATATCCACGTTCCACGAGCAGTTCCGCGATCTCACCGCCGGTTCCGCCCGCCCCAAAAATACTCACTTTTGTCGAATACATGATTGCTCTCCTCCAATCCAAGCGCTCTATGACCAACAAATGCGAAGGATAGGCGTATGGTCATTCGAAAAGGTTCAAGTCGAAAGGGAGATCAGTCCCTGTTTTCGCCACCCTTTTGGATACAAATTGTTGACTCGACCAGGAACCGCCTTGGCAAAGCCCAGACACAGACCTGCGTGTTCCAATGCGACAAATCCGCGGAGCCCGTCGTCATTGGCGAGCGCATCTCCTGCCATATAGCGGATGGCCGCCTGTTCGTCGAGTGGCTTCACGTTGAAAAAGCGGTTCGGCGAACTCCGTAAAGCTAGCCCGTGGAGTGGCTCGATCCGGTTGCCCTCTCGCTTTGCGAGCGGCGTTCCCGGGCGCAATACGCGAATGCCGTCCACCGACAGCCCCAGAAGTTCGTCGCTGAAGTAAATATCCTTGTGTAAAATGGGCGTTTCGATAGAGGGGTCCGGACGCTTGCATATCTCCGCCAGCCAATTCTGCCAGTCCTTAAATCCCGTCCCTCTCAGGCCAACGCTTCGTCCTTCACCTCGGCGTTCGCGGCCAGCGCGCGCGCGCCGGCCACTATCCAGAGAGCTGTCCGATACACTTGTGGCAGCCCCCGGTTTTCGCAACCGCGCGACGAAGTGACCTTCGCCCTCGGCCAAATGCGGCCAAAGTCGCCGCGTCTTGGTGAGTGCGATGCGACCGTCGGCGAAGTCGGGCCGCCCAGGGCTCCATCGCGGCAAATTCGGGAGTTCCTCGACGACGAGTCCGAGCTCGTCCTCCATCCATGCGACGATTTGTTCGTTTTCCATCGGATTGAACGTGCACGTGGAGTATATGAGTCGACCACCTGGCAAGAGCATTTCCACTGCCGAGCTAAGGATGTCCTTTTGCCTCGTCGCGCAGACGATGGGTGAGTCTTTCGACCATTCTTTCGCCGCCTGTGGATCCTTGCGGAACATTCCCTCGCCGGAGCAGGGCGCGTCGACGAGAATCGCGTGAAACGAGGCCGGCCACGCCTTTGCCAAGGCCCCTGGAGATTCGTTCGTCACGGCGGCCGCGGCACCCATCCGTTCGAGGTTTTCCGCGAGAATTTTCACTCTCGTGGGATGGATTTCGTTGGCCACCAGGTGGCCGAGGTTGTTCATCAACCGTGCGATGGCCGTCGATTTGCCGCCGGGTGCGGCGCAGAGGTCGAGAATGCGTTCCCCTGGCTGCGGGTCAACCGCGAGTGCCACCGCCATGGCAGACGGTTCCTGAATGTAAAAAGCGCCCGCCTCGTGGTAAATGGTTTTGCCCAGGACAGATTCCTCGTCCATGTAGAAACCGAATGGCATCCACGGCACCTGGCCGCGAAGATGGCGCAATACCGCATGCAAAATCGGGGGCCTCGACGGATCGTCGGCGCGAACGGACCATCGGTCTATGCGCACCCCTCTACTCGGCGGTCTGTCGTAGGAGGCTTCGAACTCGGGCCAGGCGGGGCCGAGATGTGGTTTCATCATGTCGACGAATGCGTTTGGAAGCTGCAATTCGTTCTGTCCCTTCTCTATCAGCGTGATGGTGCGTCCGTTTTAGGATACCACGCTGCGCCTTGCCAATGAAAAGGTGCGGGTCGTGGCCGATGTTCGATTTGGCGGATGAAGGATTGCGCGTTTGGGTGGAGGTCTGTATATTGGTACGGGGCGAAGCCCAATCATCCGACTACCACGTCACGTTACTTCATGTATAGAGGGGATTGAATCAGATGTTGACACAACCGACGAAAGAACTGGTCACGGTGCCGAATCCGCACCCAAACCGCGTCTACACGGTAGAAATGGACTGCGCGGAGTTTACGACGCTCTGCCCGATGACAGGGCAGCCGGACTTCGCTACGATTTATGTGGAATATCAGCCAGCGCAAAAGCTCGTCGAGCTGAAGTCCTTGAAACTCTATCTCTGGAGTTTCCGCAACGAAGCAAACTATCACGAGGATTGCGTGAACCGCATTCTCAACGATTTTGTGGCGGCCAGCGAGCCGCGCTACGCAAAAGTGGTTGGAGATTTCACCATTCGCGGCGGGATTCACACGAAAGTGACGGTCGAGTACACCGCGTAAGCTCCGGTAGATGAGAATGGGGCCTTCCCTAGAGCTGATCCAGCTAAATGGACGGGTTCTGGGGGAGGCCCTTGTCTGTTGCGGCAGTGTCCCCCTTTCCGGGCACGCGCCCGTTTCGTTTGAATCAGTTGAACGGCAGGGCCTATTCCGGCATTTCCTCAGAAGGCTTGTGCGTTACGACGGAAGCGATGCGGTTTTGGTCGTCGACGAAGACGACCTTTGCCTCGAGCGATGCCCACTCTGGATCGTCCATCCACCCGATCGACAATACGATTATTTTATCACCTGGTTGGAAGAGTCTAGCCGGCGGGCCATTCAAGCAGACCGCACCGCTGCCTTCTCCGCCAGCGATGGCGTACGTGTGCCACAATTGACCGTTCGACAGATTCGTGATCTGGACCATCTCGTACGGGTGGATGTCGGCCGCCTTCATGAGCAGCGGATCGAGTGTGATGCTCCCCATATAGTTCAAGTCCGCCTGAGTCACCGTCAGTCGGTGCAATTTCCCCTTGCATATTTTGCGAAACACGGCGTTAACAGCCTCCTTGGTGCATAGCGATGCTCGGGGCCTAGGCTGCCATCTGGCGCTCTAGACTCGTGCATTGACGCCACTTAGTCAACTCCACATATACTGTGCTGGGCATTGCATCGAGGTGATGAAATCGTGGCAGGTTCGGCAGGGTATATCGGTGTCGCAACAACCGCTTTGCCAAAAGGGCGATCGATTGGGGAGAAGCGGATCACCCGCCCGTCGATGCAGTATATTCGGCTAGCGGAGAACGCATTCGCCCGGGGTGTGACGCTGTATTTATTTCATCCTCATCAGGTCGACTGGGGGAAGGGGAAAGTTCGTGCGTGGATGCCAGAGAATCGGGCTCGTCCACGGGGAAACTGGGTTGTCAAAATGGAGCGGTTGCCAGACGTCGTTTATGAGAACGTCTACGTCCATCTCGCCATGCAAGGGTACACGGGCGAACTGCGCAGAGAGGTGAGCAAGCGCAAGATCCCGCTGTACAATCCGGTGCTGCCTGGGAAATGGCGGATGGTCGAGCTGCTGCGGGCACATGACATGTCGGACTTCACGCCGCAAACTGAACACCTTCGGAGTGCGAATCAAGCCATCGACCGACTGAATCAGTGGAACGTCGTCTACGTCAAACCGATCGGAGGTTATGGAGGCATGGACGTCACCCGTGTGGAGCGCCTGGGGGCGGGGCGCTACCGCGTGGGGATGGATCGGACGAAGGCACAGACCGCGCACATGCGGATGACGATGACGGAACCGGAATTGCGCAAGTGGATTGGCCCGCGCCTGCGCAAACCTCACATTATCCAACGCGGTCTTCGCCTGATCTCAGTGAGTGGGCGCAAAGTCGATTTTCGTGTGGTCCTGAACAGGGATCGTGCTGGCGAATGGCAACTGATTGGAATCGTGCCGAAGATGGCCGCGAGGGATGGCGTCGTGACGAACATCATCGCCGGTGGCGAGCGAACCGACGTCGAGAAGCTCGGCGCCATCGCCGAGCGACAAGGCAAGCGAATTCCACTGGCGGAACTCGAAAGCAAGGCCAAGCAAATCGCGGGCGTCCTGTCGAAGCGCTACCCGACGATGGGACTCGTAGGCTTCGATATGGCGGTCGAGGAAGATTTGAAGGTGTCGATGATCGAAATGAATCCGAAGCCAGCGAGATCCCTTCTGTCGAAGGTGATGCTGGAACGCCTCGCCACGCATACGGTGGGCTTCGCGATGTACTTGGCGAAGCGGCGCGCGAACCATCCGTCGCTAGCCTCGGGTGCCGAGGTGGCAGACGAGGTTTCGCAGTTACTGTAAATCAGCCTGCCGCCGATCCCGCCCGCCTTTGCCCGCGGATGTGGCGGCTTGAGTTCATGGTTGGATGGAAACTCCGGTGTCCCGCGGGCATCGGGCTATCGATTCCGCGCGGACGGGCCCACCTCCTTCAGAGAACTTCCGCAAACCCAAAATAAATGTTTTCCAGTTCCGTATGCGGGAATTTTTCGGTAGCCGCACGCGGCAGGAAAGTGATATTTTTTATATGTGTTAGCGCTTACATATCGTCGTCCGTCGCGTTCTGTACATCTATCGCGCGCGGACTCGAGTCGTGGGCGGTCTTTGGACACGCTCACTTCTGCGTGCGCTCACCTCTGCAACCTTCGAATTCGCCACTGCACCAGATTGATCTGACCACGGGAGAGTGTGGCTGATGAAAACACAAGTGGGCATTATCGGCGCGGGCCCCGCTGGCTTGATGCTCGCGCATTTACTCCACCGACGAGGGATTGAATCTATCGTGCTGGAGCATCGTTCACGCCGGGACATCGAGGAGACGATTCGAGCGGGGGTGCTCGAGCAGGGAACAGTCGACCTCATGCAAGAGCTAGGCCTCGCCGACAGACTGCTCGCGCAAGGCCAGCCGCATCATGGGTTTGAATTGCGCTTTGGGGGCGTGAGCCATCGCGTCAACATGTCGGAACTGACGGGTGGAAAGCACGTCACTGTATACGCTCAGCATGAAGTGATCAAGGATTTGGTGGGCGCGTGCGAGCGGCGCGGAATACCTATGTACTTTGAGGTCTCTCAGGTTTCGTTGGAGAGGGTTGAGACGGACCCTGTCATTCGCTTTGTTCGATGTGGGGACGAGGCGCCAAGCGCCTTGCACTGCGACTTTATCGCTGGCTGTGACGGATTTCACGGACCGAGTAGGCAAAGTATACCTAGCCAGCTGCGAACCGAGTACCGGAAGGAGTATCCGATTGGATGGCTTGGCATCTTGACCCAGGCCCCGCCGTCGAATGCGGAACTGATATACAGCGGGCATGAGCGTGGGTTCGCACTGATCAGCACGAGGTCGCCGGATATTCAGCGCATGTACTTGCAGGTAGACGCGACAGATCACATCGATGGTTGGTCCGATGAGCGGATTTGGAGTGAATTGCACGCCCGGTTGGAAGGAACCGACGGGTTTCGTCTGACCGAAGGTCCAATCATTCAGAAAAACATTGTACCTATGCGCAGCTTCGTGTGTGATCCGATGCAGTACGGCCGCTTGTTTCTCGCCGGAGACAGCGCGCATATCGTGCCGCCGACCGGCGCAAAAGGATTGAATCTCGCCGTCTCCGACGCGCGCGTATTGGCCGAGGGGATGGTCCATTTCTATCAGACGAACAGCCGCGCGCTGCTCGAGGACTACACCGATATCTGCCTTCGCCGCGTTTGGAAGGCACAGCGGTTCTCCAACCTGATGACGTCGATGCTGCATCGCTTCGCAGACCACACGGACTACGACCGCAAGTTGCAGTTGGCGGAACTAGGCTATCTCACCTCCTCGAGCGCCGGGATCACCACATTGGCCGAAAACTATGTGGGTTTGCCGATTGAATGGGGATCTCTCACTGAATGCGCGACCTGATTATCGCCGTCGTTCGTAGTACCCAAGGCGACTGGAAATCTCCGCTGCGATGCCGCGCAAGGTCCGCGCAATCGACAGCATCTTCGCATCGGTAAAGCGCTCGGCCGGTCCAACCACGGTGACCGCGCCGATGACGGCCCGCGTGTAGTCGCGAACGGGAACCGCTATGGAGTGCACTCCGCCGCGAAGTTCCCCGCGGCTCATCGCGTATCCGTCCTCGCGAACCCGCGCGAGCGACTGCAAGAGTGCGTCGGGATCGGCGATGGTATTCGGCGTGACTTTCTCGAGCCCGCGCCGCAGCACGTCGTCGACAAACTCGGGAGTCTGGTATGCCAAAATCGCCTTTCCGGAGCTCGTGCAGTGCAGTGGATTTTTGCGGCCCAAGTGCGTGAGGATCTGAATGGGGTGTTTGCATTCGAGTTTGCTGACATACACCGTGGAATAGTCTTCGAGCACGGCCAAATGGACGGTTTCGTCAAAGCGATTGACAAACGATTCGAGCAGGTGCTGACCCTCGCGATAGATTTCGAGGTTGGACATGATAATGCCGCCGAGACTGAGCACAGAGAGCCCGAGCCGATAGCGATGCGTGCGTTCGTCTCGGCGGACAAACCCTTCCTCGGCCAATGTCGTCATCACCCGGTGGACCGTGCTTTTCGACAATCCAAGTTCCTCTGCTATCTCGGTAATGCCCTTTTCGGGCCTATCCATGGTGAAGCAGTTGAGCACGTGCAAGGCGTTTTTCAAGGATGATAGGGTGCGGTAGTCGTGCATCTGATTCTCCATACATCACACTGCCCTCTACTGTATATTTTGATTTAATCGCGAGTTGTTCCGTATACAAGAACCGCGCTATGTTGAAATCGGTTACTCAATGATAGCATTTTTCTAAGCCGGATGTTTTGAACCATCACTGGGTTACGGGGTTTACCGAACCTGTTGCCATTTGCGAGAGGAGGAAATCTGATGAGTTTGGAATTGGCGATGATATCGCCGCACACGCCGAGAATTTGCCATCAGGACAGGGTGCCAGAGTTTCAAAAGCCCATGGTGGAAGCGATGTATGAGGCGGCGAACGTGATCGACAGCGTGCATCCCGATGCCATCGTACTCGTGTCTTGCCACTGGATGTCCAGTTTTTTTCATTATGTAGATGCTACAGACCGTCACAAGGGCATTTTAACCGCTTTCGAATGTCCAGATCTGATCACCGACGTTCCATATGACCACCCTGGTGATTCGGCACTTGCCACGCAGTTTGTCGAGGCCGGGAAGGCAGCGGGTCTGTCGGTTGTCGGTATCAACGACCCGACCTACGTCTGGGATTACGGTACGGTTGTCCCCCTGCGCTACCTGTTAAAGCGCAAGGATATCCCCGTCGTCGACTTATCTGTGTGCTGGGCAGCTTCCCTTGAGGAAACCGTCGAATGGGGGAAGGCGATTGGCGAGGTGATTCGCAACTCGCAAAAGCGAATCGTATTCGTTGCGAGCGGTGCGTTAGCGCACAATTTGGGCCGTCGCCCTGATCTGTGGCCGAATCTGACCGAACAGACGCTCGACCGCGAGTTTTGCAATCACTTGGTCAACGGGGACCGAACATCCGCGTTGGAAATGTTGCCGTCCTATGTGAGGGCGGCGGGTGTCGAGTCGGGCGGCAGACACGTCGCGATGCTCTTAGGCGTTCTGCAAAGCGACTTCCGGGGCGTCCTGCACGGATACGGGCCCTCTTCCGGCTCAGGCAACCCTGTCCTGACGATTTGCCACGCGAGTTAGGCGAGCGTCGAGGATTGGGCCGACACGAGTCTATTCACAGACATCAATCATCCCGTTTGGGGTGTAGGAGAGAGGTCAGAGTCTATGGAACAGGTATTGCATTTTATCGATGGTAAGTTTGTGCCATCTGCGGATGGTCGTACGTTTGACAATATCAATCCGGCTACCGGCGAGAAAATAGGCACCGTGGCAGAAGGCAGTGACGTCGAAATCAACCAAGCGGTCACGGCGGCCCGCCGGGCGTTTCAGACGTGGGGCAAGACGTCGGCGGCCGAGCGGTCGACGGTGCTCAACCGTATCGCTCAACTGATGGAAGAACGACTAGAGGAGCTCGCGCTGCTAGAGACAATGGACACCGGCAAGCCGCTGTCGCTGTCAAAGAGCTTAGATATTCCGCGCGCTGCCTACAACTTTCGATTTTTCGCAGACTTCGTGAAGGGTTTGTCCACCGAATGTTTTGAAATGGAAGGCGTGGCGCTCAACTACGCGTTGCGGCGGCCTGTCGGGGTGGCGGGACTGATCTCTCCGTGGAACTTGCCGCTCCTCCTGTTGACTTGGAAAGTTGCCCCGTGTCTCGCCGCAGGCAATACGTGCGTCATCAAACCGGCCGAGTTGACGCCCATGACGGCGACGGTTCTGGCAGAGATATGCAAGGAAGCTGGACTGCCGGATGGCGTGCTCAACGTCGTGCACGGATTCGGGCCGGACGCGGCGGGGTCGGCGTTGACCGAACACCCGAACGTCGACCTGATCTCGCTCACCGGTGAAACATCGACTGGGCGCGCCGTGATGAAGGCGGCCTCGGCGACGCTCAAGGGACTGTCGTTCGAACTGGGCGGTAAGAATCCCAATCTCATCTTCGCCGATGCGGCTCTCGACGATGCCATCGAGACGACCCTCCGGTCGAGTTTTGCCAATCAAGGCGAAGTGTGTCTCTGCGGCTCCCGCATCTACGTCGAGCGCCCCATCTACGACACATTTGTCGAACGATTCGCCGCCAGAGCGGGCGAACTGGTCGTTGGAGATCCGCTGGACCCGAAGACGAATGTCGGGTCGCTCATCAGTCAGGAGCACCTGGAACGCGTCGAGGGGTTCATCGAGCGGGCCGTGCAGGAGGGAGGGCGCGTCATCCTCGGCGGAAAGCGCCCGGCACATTTGAGCAGAGGCGCCTTCCTCGAACCGACCATCATCGTCGACGTCGATTCTTCGTGCGAGATCACGCGGCAAGAGGTATTCGGTCCCGTGGTGACCGTGCAACCGTTTGACACGGTCGAAGAGGTGATCGAAGTCGCCAACGACACGAGTTACGGCTTGAGCGCGACCGTTTGGACGACTGACTTGAAGCGGGCCCATCGCGTCGCTGCGGAGCTTCAGGCGGGCATCGTCTGGGTCAACACGTGGTTCCTGCGCGACCTGCGTACGCCGTTCGGCGGTTCCAAGCAAAGTGGCATCGGCCGCGAGGGTGGCGTTCACTCGTTCGAATTTTTCTCGGAACTAAAGAACATCTGCATCAAGCTGTAGTTGGAAACAACGCACGTGCAGGGGTCATCGTACCAATGCGAAGGAGGAGGGCCCTGTGTCGATAGGGACATCATCGAGATACGCGGAGAGACTATTTCAGGCCCAACAAAATCTCTCGCCGATACCACCCATCACGAGTGAAGGCGCCGAGATTACGATGGAAACGGCGTACGCCATCCAAATGCACAACGTGGAACGGCGCCTCGCGGCTGGCGACCGAGTGGTCGGTCACAAAATTGGTCTGACGAGCAAACCGATGCAGGCGATGCTTGGCGTCGATGAGCCGGATTTTGGCCACTTGTTCGCCTCCATGCAGTACCAGTCCGGGGACAGCGTGGACTATCCCCTCATTCAGCCTCGCGTCGAACCTGAGTTGGCCTTTCTGTTACAGGATGATTTAATCGGCCCAAACGTGAGTGTTCAGGATGTTCTGCGGGCGACGCGCTACGTGCTGCCTGCCATTGAGATCATCGACAGCCGTATTGCCGACTGGCGAATTCAGTTGGCGGACACCATCGCCGACAATGCGTCCTTGGGTTGTTTCGTGCTTGGTGACGCGGTGCGCGCTCCCGAAGCGGTGAACCTTGCGACCATCGGGGGTGTCCTGCGCGTCAATGGAGCCATTGTGCAGACCGGGGCTGGGGGCGCCGTCATGGGGCATCCAGCTGCGGCGGTGGCCTGGCTGGCCAACAAGCTATCCTCCCTCGGGACAGAACTCAAGGCGGGCGAGGTCATCCTCTCCGGAGCGATTAGCGCGGCGGTGCCCGTGCAACCGGGGGATCGCGTCTCGCTCTCGTTTGGCCCACTCGGCAAAGTGGATTTGATGATGAAGGCGTAGCGACGGCGGCCACCTTGCGATGCCGTGTTGCTCGCGTTCGGATATGGGGGGAAACTTGATGGCGAAGTTGAAAGCGATGATTGTCGGTTCGGGAAATATCGGTACCGACTTAATGATCAAGTTGAAGCGGAGTAACTGGATTGAGCCGGCGTGGATGATCGGCATCGATCCCGCGTCAGATGGATTGAAGAGGGCGAAGGCGGCGGGTCTTGAGGTGTCTGCCGAGGGGCTGCACGCGGTGTTGGAAGCCGGCGCTCGACCAGATGTCGTATTCGATGCCACCAGTGCCAAGGCACACGTGAGACACGCGAAGCTGCTTCGCGAGGCCGGTATCCAGGCTATCGACTTAACGCCGGCGGCTCGCGGGCCATACGTCATAGCCGCCGTCAATCTCGAGGAGCATCTCGAGTCGAAAAACGTCAACATGGTGACCTGTGGTGGTCAGGCTACAGTCCCGATTGTGCACGCGGTCAGCCGCGTCGTCGGCGTCAGCTATGGCGAGATTGTCGCAACCATCGCTAGCAAAAGTGCTGGCCCGGGCACGCGTCAGAACATCGACGAGTTTACGGAGACGACCTCGCGGGCGATTGAGTCCATCGGCGGTGCAAAAAAGGGTAAGGCTATCATCATTTTGAATCCCGCAGACCCGCCCATCCTCATGCGCGATACGATTTATTGCCTGATGGAGGACAGCGGCCCGGCCATTTATCAGAAAGTGGAGGAGTCCATTCACCAGATGGTCGCGCATGTGCAGACGTACGTGCCAGGTTACCGATTGAATCGGGATCCGATTTTTAAAGACAACATGGTAAGCGTCTCTATCGAAGTAGAGGGTCTCGGGGACTATCTGCCAGTCTACGCTGGAAATCTCGACATCATGACCGCTGCGGCGGTGAAGTTTAGTGAAGAGTACGCAAAACATCAATCGCCTGTGCACAAGTGAGGAAGGATGGTCGTAAATGAAATACAAAATATCGCTCACTGACGTCACCTTGCGTGACGGGATGCATGCGGTCAGACATCAGTTCAGCGTGGATGACGCGTCGGCGATTGCGGGCGCACTCGATGGAACAGGCGTTGCGCTGATAGAGGCAACACATGGCGATGGACTTGGTGGCAGCTCGGTTCAGTATGGATTTTCCAAGGAGACCGAGGAGGATTATTTGCGGGCGGTCTGTGACACCGTGAAGTCCGCGCGCGTGGCTGCATTGCTGCTGCCGGGCATCGGCACGATATCGGAACTGAAAAAGGCGGTCGAATGGGGGATTCGGGCTGTTCGGGTCGCGACGCATTCGACGGAAGCCGACATCGCGGAGCAACACATCGGCGAGGCGCGAAAGCTCGGTTTAGACACGGTGGGCTTTCTGATGATGTCTCACATGACGCCGGTTGAAACGCTCGTCGAAGAGGCCAAGAAGATGGAGTCTTACGGAGCACATTGCGTCTATATCGTCGACTCTGCAGGCGCCATGCTCATGGACGAGGTTCGAGCAAAGGTCTCGGCGTTGCGCAATGCTTTGTCGGCAGAGGTAGAAGTAGGTTTCCACGCGCACAACAATTTGGGCGTTTCCGTGGCCAACTCCATCGCCGCTGTCGAGGAAGGGGCGTATCGCATCGACGCGAGTCTAGCAGGACTTGGTGCGGGTGCAGGGAATACGCCGCTAGAAGTCTTTGTGGCGGCGTGTGAGAAGCACGGTATCGATACTGGCGTCCAATTGTACCCGGTAATGGACGCGGCTGAAGAGGTGGTCCGTCCGAGGATGCACCGTCCAATCGTCACCGATAAAATTAGTCTCACACTGGGATATGCGGGCGTCTATTCCAGTTTCCTGCTTCATGCCTTCCGAGCGGCGGAACAGTTCCAGGTCGACCCGCGCGATGTGCTCGTCGAACTCGGTCGGCGAAAGGTTGTCGGCGGGCAGGAGGACATGATTGTCGACGTGGCGTGCGAGCTTTCCAAACAGGCTTAATGGGAGTTGTGGACTGTGACCTTAGAGGCGATTGCAAACGAATTGTATGACCATCAAACATCCGCAGAGGAACTCGAGAAGCTCACGCTTCGATACGACGGCCTCAGCGTGGAGGATGCGTATCAAATCCAGGCACTCCTCATGGAGCGGTACATGCGCGGAAACGACCGACTGATCGGCTGGAAAATGGGTCTGACGAGCAAAGCAAAACAGCAGTCGGTGGGCGTGGACGAGGCCATTTACGGGCACCTGTTGAAATCGATGGAATTGGATAGCCCCGAGGTATCTCTACAGGGGCTCATTCATCCGCGAGTGGAGCCGGAACTTGCGTTTGTGTTGAAGCGCCCGCTGGAGGGGCCGGATGTGACGCCTCGCGACGTGTGGCTCGCGACGGAGTGCATCATGCCTGCCATCGAGGTCATCGACAGCCGATACAAAAATTTCTCGTTCACACTGGTCGATGTGGTTGCAGATAACGCATCCAGTGCCAAATTCTATGTTGGGCCACAGGCATTTTCCCCATACCAATTCCAATGGGAGAACGTTGGTGTGGTGATGAAGCAAAACGGCGTAGTGGTGCAGACTGGCGCAGGTGCAGCGGTGCTTGGTCACCCGGTTCATTCCGTCGTGGAACAAGTGCGCATGTTGAGTCGAGTCGGCAAACGGATTGAGGCGGGAATGCTGGTGCTCACCGGAGGCATCACGGAGGCCATTCACATCTACGAAGGGGACTCCGTCTGTGTCGAGTTTGACGGTATCGGTGAGTTGAATTTGTCCGTGCGCGCCTAACGGTGCTAGAGAGGGGGAGAAGTGGGATGCCGCTGATTCAGATGAGCATCATCGAAGGAAGGCCGCCTGAGCTGAAAAAGGAATTGATTCGGGAAGTGACAGATGCCGTCGTGCGCACCCTGGGTGCCAAACCGGAGGCGGTTCGCGTAATCCTTTACGAGGTGCCGCCCGAGCACTGGGGCGTTGGCGGGGTGTCGAAGGCGGATGAACACCATTCGTAAGCAGACGGGAGAGGGGCCTTACCATGTTTGATGTCCACTCGCATTTTGTGCCGAGACGCGTCTTGGAGTGGCTTGAGTTGAACCAGGCACGGGTGCCGATGACGCTTGATGAACGAGTTCCAGGAAAAGATCCATTTCTGACCGTCAATGGCAAATGGAGCTTCGAGCTCAAGCGAACGTTTTTCGATCCCGCCGCCTACCTAGCGGAACAATCGGACGCGGGCATCACACATACGCTGGTCTCACCTATTCCGCAACTCTTTCTGTACGATTTCCCCGCGGACATCACGACCGCCGCGAGCGAACTGTACAACGGCGAACTCGCGGACTGGGTTCAGTCAAACGGGGAACGACTTTCTGGTTTGGGGACCATCCCGTTGAATGCGCCAGAACAGGCTGCGCAAACGCTGAGGGCCGCGCTCGACTTGGGGCTCAAAGGGGTCATTATCGGCCCCGGCCATCAGGGAATACCGCTCAGTGACGAGCGATTTCGTCCAGTCTGGGAAGCGGCCGACGACGCAGGCGCCATTGTGTTTATCCATCCACTGTTAAACGATGACCCGCGGATTCAGCGCTTGATGATGCCAAATTTAATCGGCGTTCCATGGGAGACGACAATTTGTGCACTCGATCTCATCTTGGGTGGTGTGTTAGATAAATACCCAAACGTAAAAGTTCTACTTGCGCACGGCGGTGGATTTCTTCCCTACCAAGTAGGCCGTCTTACCCAGGGTTACTCGGTTTGGCCTGCTATTCGAAATGCGATTCAGGCACCTCCCGCTGAATACTTGCGCCGCATGTGGTATGACAGTGTGCTCTGGGACGAGCGGTCACTCGATTACCTACAGAGCGTAGTGGGGGTGGAACGGGTTTTGCCGGGATCGGATTACCCGTTTGATTTGCGCGTTTGGCCACCGATGCTCACGAATGAGGACGCGGTACGCTCGTTCTTGAACATCTGATCCGCATATCATCCACGCTTAGGATTTGACAGGAAAACAATACCGGTGACGAAGCGTCACAGGGTTCATCTCCCCGGGGGCAAACCACAGTCAGGTACACGGACTGTGGTTTGCCCCTATTGATCATGTTTGTCGAGTTTCCCCGAACGAGCGGAACGATTACAATGAAATGAGAATCTTTGACCGACGCAAAACAGCAAAGCCCAAGTGAAGGGAAGATGGCATGAGAGCTCGAACGAGGCAACATGGACATCGGGGGAATCGACTACGGGCACGCCGGGTTCGTAATTCATGGTTCTCTGGTCTGCTCCTCTTGTGTACCGCGGCCTTCACGTCAGTGCTGCCAACCACGACGTTCGCCGCAACGGTGGACAAGCCTACGATGTACATGAGCGCATCTGCGGGATATGGCGGTTACTATATAAAGGAAGATTGGGTTCCGGTTGCGGTGACCATTCATCACGTGGGTCCTGCCCAAAACGCGACGCTCACCGTACACGTGAACGATGCGCTCGTCGGTGGTCGGCGCCTTGGTGGGTCCCTCAAATGGAACGTACGACTGCCGGCAAACGGCTGGACGACGACAGAAATTGACGTCCCCGGAGTCGTGCTCAGCGAGGGGGCATCGGTTACGTGTTCGGCAGGGGGCGTTCCGCTCTACACTTCTGCGCTCAGCGGGAACTCTGTGACGAACGTGGCGTTGGTCGCCGTGTTGGCCACGAGCAGTCAGGCGACGCAGTTTTTGGCGGGATCGAGTACAAGTGCCAACCCTGTGTTGGCCGTCGCGTTAAATCCGTCACTCGTACCGACGTCGGTCAATCTATTGGATGGACTGACAGCCGTCGTCACCTCGCTCGATACCCTGTCGAGGCTCAGCACGGCACAGCAGGAGGCCGTGCAGAACTGGGTAAAGCTGGGCGGCCTCTTGGTGATATCCGGAACGGACGAGGCGCCGGCGATGTGGCGGGCGAGCGTCCCGTTGGAGCCGGGCTCGGAAAAATCTGCACAGGGCAGTTTTCTGTCCCAATTTGCGAACAGCGCTGGCCTTGCCAACCGGATCGCGATTCGAGTTGGTGGCGTGGACGCGACAGCGCGGCTGTGGGCCGGGACGAACCAGGCACCCATGCTGGCGAGCGAGAGTTTGGGGAGAGGTCAAATTTGGCAAACTGCCTTCTCGCCCATGGATCCGAATTTGCTCGGGTGGTCGGGGAATCCGTTGATGTGGACGGCCATCTTCAAACATGGCGTGGAGGGAGCGGACTCCGCCCTTGCCCCACTGTTTAGTAGCGATGGCGCAGAGAGTTTGGCGTCGGTCGGAGATGCCCTAGCTCCGCTGCGAGTTCCGTCTTTGCCTGTGTTTGCGGTGGTGTTTGCACTGTATCTAGTCGTCATCGGGCCGGTGCTCTTCCTCGTCTTACGGCGATTCCGACGGGCGCATTGGGCTTGGGGGCTCCTGCCGGTCTTCAGTGGTATCACGACCATCGGTATCTATCTCTTCGGCGGGACCGAGCGGCCGAGCGGGCTGTTGATGGATGGGGTCGGCGTGCTCGATCTCAGCGGCGACGGCCGGGCCGAGTCCTACGGCGTGGAGGCGTTCATGTCCCCTTATCCGGGCGGGCTCGACTTTTCTCTGCCGAGCCAGACGCTCGCGGTGCCGATGTCGGTGAAGGAGACGTTACCGGCGAGTGATGCGGTCGTGGGCTATACAAACCAGGCCACCAACGTTCAGTTCCGAAATGTCGGCCGTTGGCGCGTGCGTTACGTATATGCGGCACATCTAGACGAGAACAGCGGCCAGTTTGTCATGAACTTGAGCAGCGCCTATGGGCTGCTGTTTGGAACCGTCACGAATGACACCCCGTATGTTGTCGATCACGCCGCTATCGTCTGGCAAAGCCACATGTACCATCTCGGTACGATGAAACCGGGGCAAGTCGTCGAGTTGAATCCGACCGCGGCGACCGTGACAACGCAGTGGATCTCTGACTACGGAACGTACAATCGCGATTTGACGCACGGCATCGGCCGCTCGCTTGGAGCCTATTTGACGCAGTTCTCCTCGAGTTCAACCACCGCTTCGCAAGATGCCGACGCACCGACGGCGATGCTGATTGCAACGACTGACAAACGCACTTCCAGCTTGCCGGCACCAGCCAAGTCTCAGGATGTCAGCAGTGACAAGACGTTGGTCCTCGTGCGTCAATACGCCGATGTCAGCCCAGGCATAGGAGGGCCGTTGCCGTGATTCTCACACAGAACCTAGTGAAAAAGTATGGAAAAATGGTCGCAGTCAACGAGATCAATCTCTCTGTGGAACGTGGAACGGTCTTCGGGCTGGTGGGTGAGAACGGGGCCGGGAAGACGTCTGCACTCTCGATGCTTGCGACCTTGTCGACGCCGACGTACGGATATGCCTACATCAACGGCTATGAGGTGTCGCGGAATCCGCGCGAGGTCCGTCGGTCGATAGGGTATATGCCAGACTCCTTTGGCGTGTACGACGATCTCACCGTGATGGAATATCTCCGCTTTTTCGCCGATTGCTACGACGTCGACAAGCGTTTGATTCGCCCTCGCGCCGAGGAATTGATTGAGCGCGTGAGACTCACGGACAAGCGCGATACCTACGTGAACGCCTTGTCGAGAGGGATGCAACAGCGGTTGGAAATTGCGCGGTGTCTCATGCACGACCCGGAAGTGCTCATCTTGGACGAGCCATCGTCGGGCCTGGACCCGAGATCGCGTATCGAAATGAGGGCCGTGTTGCAAGGGCTGCGGGACACAGGCAAGACCATTCTCATCAGCACGCACATTCTCCACGAGTTGGCCGAAGTGGCGGACGAGATAGGGATCTTGCGCAGCGGAGAGCTGGTTGCAGTCGCCGCAATCCAGGTCATGCTCCAGCACTCCAATGCCTATCGGACCATTGTCCTGTGCGCCCGCGACGAGGGAAACGCGTTGGAGCGAGTGCTGCAAGCGGATAAACAGGTCTTGCGGATCGAAGAGGGACGCGAGGGGCTTGAGGTGTTGTACGCCGGCACGCATTCACAGCAGGCAGAGTTGCTGACAAAGCTCGTGGAAGCGGGCGTGCGTCTGACACAATTTACGGAAAAGCCAACGGACATCGAGGATTTGTTCTTGCGGCTTTCCGCAGTGCAGGAGGGTCAGTAGATGCGGGCAAATCCACTACTCGCAAAGGAATTTCGGCAGCGGATGCGCACGATGCGGACGCCGGTCATCATTACGGGATACGTGTTGTGCATGGTCGTTCTCACGTTTTTCTTGCTGTACGAAAACGTGCAGGGCCAATTATACCTCGTCCAGCCGACGAAGAGTCAACAGGTATTTGTGATATTGAGCCTGCTCCAGATGGTGGTGGTTGCGTTTCTCACGCCGGCGTTTGCGGCGGGATCGGTGAGTGGTGAACGCGAGCGAAAGACGCTCGCAGTCCTACTCACGACCCCGGTGTCTCCAATTGGCATCCTGATTGGAAAAGTGCTTTCGTCGAGCGCTTTATTGGTGCTGTTGGTGGTCGTGACGCTCCCTGTGTACAGTCTCGTGTTTCTGTACGGCGGTGCTGTACCGCAGGAAGTGCTGGCAGTCCTTGCGTTCCAGTTGTTCACGATAGTCATCATCGCGACCTTGTGTGTACTCTTTTCGACCATCGCGCTTCGCTCGACCTGGAGCACCGTGCTGTGTTACGGAACCGTCTCTGTCATGATGGTCGTATTCGCGGCTATCGGGTATGGACTCAAGATGATGTACCAGCAGAACCCGATTGAACTGTTCAGTCTCCACTGGGCGAACTTTGTATTGGCGCTCAATCCCCTTTACGTAGAGGCCGCGCTCGAGGGCGCCGTGCAGGGGACGGCGCGCGATTGGGCGACATTTGCGTGGTTTTATGTGCTCGTCATCATGATTCTCTTGGTACCGAGTCTATGGCGGCTGCGTCCTCAATGGTTTGTGCGGCTTCCTGGCGGGAAAAGCCGGACGGAAAAGCAATACCAATAGCGGCGGTCAGCCAACACAAAGCTGTGACGCCGCACAGGCTTGTCATATTCCAGGTAGGATGTGCGTACGGTCTATGGACGGGCGTGCTTTTGTCTGGAGGGATGCAAGTGATTTGGGCGGTGCAAATGATCTTCTCCTTGGCCATGATTCTGTTTGGTGCGGAGTTGTTTACAAACGCCGTTGAATGGCTCGGTCGCAAACTCGGCTTGGGTCAGGGCGCTATCGGAAGCGTACTGGCCGCCGTGGGCACTGCCTTGCCAGAGACCGCCGTACCGGTGACCGCCATCCTCTTTGGCCGATCGCACGAGGCACAGCAGGTCGGGATTGGCGGCATTCTCGGTGCTCCGTTTCTGCTCGCCACCTTGGGATCTCTGGTGATGGCTGTGGCCCTCCTCTCGTTTCGGGCAAAATCCACTGGGTATATATTGCACGTCGGTCACTCTTCCTACCGGCGTGATAACCTCTGCTTTCTCGTCGCTTATGCGCTGGCCATGGTCGCTGGTCTCGTACCCACGCACGCCGTTCACCAAGTGGTCCCGTTCCTCCTGATTCTTGTCTACCTGGCGTTTATTGTGATGACCGTCTGCGACAAGTCGGATAGGCTGGAGGAGGACGAGCTAAGACCGCTCTACATCCAGCCCAAATCGACCATCCCCAGCATCACACTCGTGTTTGTTCAATTGTTTTTCGCGTTAGCCCTGATTGTCGGCGGTGCGCATACATTGACCGGCGGCGTGGAGCGAATCGCAGTGCGCGTGGGCCTTCCTACGTTCGTCTTGTCTGCACTGATCATTCCGCTGGCCACAGAGCTCCCGGAAACGCTCAACAGCGTCGTGTGGATCCGACAGGGAAAAGACAGCCTGGCGGCGGGAAACATCACGGGCGCGATGGTCTTCCAGAGTACGCTTGTGCCCGCACTTGGCATTTGGATGACTCCTTGGAACTTCACAGGTGATGCTTTACTCACGGCTTTCCTCACGCTGATGGCGGCGCTCTTCACGTTTGCCATGTCTCGGCTACATGGCCGTGTCACACCGTGGATGCTACTCGTGGCGTCGTCGCTCTACTGGGTCTTGCCGATGCAGACGATGGCCAGTCGGTATGGTCTGCATCGATTCTACTGGTTGTTCGGCGTCGTCATTGGGTCAAGCCTATTGCTCGCGTTCATTTCTGATAGACGGGCAAACAAACTCCGATATTAGTCACAGTTCTTTCATAGAGGGAACCGCCGAATTTCGCGGGCGAATTCTTTATGTGGGAAATATATGATCTCGAGGGTGTTGTGGTACAATAAGCCCCGTGGTCATTTCGAGAAGGGAGCGAGCATATTGGCAACGCAAAAAGTAACGGATGCCGACTTCGCGTCGTTTATTCAATCTGATAAACCGGTCCTCGTGGACTTCTGGGCTACGTGGTGCGGACCTTGCAAAATGATGGCGCCCGTGCTCGAAGAAGTGTCTGACGAGTACGCTGACAAGCTTGTCGTCGGTAAGTTGGACGTGGATGAGAACCCACAGACAGCCGGTCAATTCGGAATCATGAGCATTCCGACCTTGCTCCTATTCAAGGACGGACAGGTGGTTAAACAACTGATCGGTTATAAGCCGAAGGACGACTTGCTCGCACAGTTGAGCGACGTCATTTAAGCGAAGCCGCGTACACCACGCCTGTCGTGGGCACAGACGGGGGCGCAATCCACCACGCCGTGGTCAAAGGCGCCCCTTTGTCATTGTGAAATGGCTCATCCCCTCAATCCCTCGCTCTGTTTTTTCTCCACATCGACAAAGTGTAAATTCTCTTGCGCAGATAAAGCCTGTTAAAACTTCTGATAGCCCCCTTTTTTGAAATAGAAGGAATGTTTTTGCCATTCCGGTGACCCGTGTACGATTCAAACCTCCGACATCCGCAACGTATTCCTCAGTGTCCAGCACCAGAGCTGTCGCAACACCTTGGTTGTGGGAAACCCAGTGGATCACCAGGTGCCCGAAGCAGGTGTTATCGCCTTCGCGACAACCTCTCATCGAATATTGACAGCGCTTTCAACTGCTCGCTAAAATTGACGTAGAGTTCATATTTTTAACATTGTTTCATATATGAAACTAAGGGCAGCCATCCGTTTTGAAGGAACGAGGTGAATTCATGGATTACTATGTTCCGTCTGTCGCGCTCTCTGCCCGCATGTTGAAGTTGTTGAGCCGTTACAAGTATCGAGCATGTTCGCTCACGCAGATTTCGGAACTGACGGGCGCCAACAAGACGACTTGTTTGCGCGTGTTGCGAACCTTGGAGGCGGAGGACTTGATTAAGTACGACGCACAGACCAAGCAGTACAGCCTCGGGCAGTATTTAATTCCGCTTGGTTACCGCGCCTTGCAGTTGAACGATTCGGTGTCGCTTGCGACAGCGGAACTCCGTTCCGTCGCGAGCGCCACAGGCCTGACGACCGTGCTCATCGAGCGCCTGCGCGATGATCACCTGATTTATATCGCATCTGAAGAGCCGGTGGGGGAAGTGCACATATCTGTCTCCATCGGTCAGCAATTTCCGATTATCGGCGCGGGTTTTGGCCGGTGCTTCCTCGCCTATGACGACGAGTCCCTGTGGCCTCGATGGATCGAACAGGGCCTCGTCGAGTACACGCCGCACTCCATCACGGATTCACAGCTGTTCGTGAGTACCCTGCGGGAAATTCGCCGCACGGGATATCACGTGTCTCATGGCGGGCTCATGCAAGGGGTGTCGTCCGTCGCGGCGCCTATTTTTGGCAAGCAGGGGAAGGTTGAATGGGTCATGGCCTGTTTGGCGACCACATCCGAACTTCAGGCAGAAAGGGCAGAGTCGGTGGCCCGTAAGCTGGTCAACAAGACACAGGCGCTGTCTGAGTGGAACGGGTATCACACAGGCGAATCGATGTGAGTTCAGCGTGACTGCACCGCATGTTGGTGAGAAGTAGGCTGTGTGACTCATTTGGGGTTCACGAATTCCACAAAGAAGGCGGAGGATACGATGCGTGTTGACAGAATTGCCGTGATCGGCGCCGGAACCATGGGCAGAGGTATCGCTTATACCGCGATACTCGCCGGATTTCAAGTCGCCTTACACGACATTGACAGCAAACAATTGACGCGCGCTACCGAGGATATGAATCGATTGATGGAGAGAAGAATTGAGCTCCAAGAGATGACCCCTGACGACCGGGGCGCCGTGATGGCCCGACTTCGGACTACCACAGATTTAAAAGTGGCGGTGGGGGACGCCGACGTGGTGATTGAAGCCGTCCTCGAGAGAATGGAAGTAAAGGTCGACGTGTTCGCGCAGCTCGACGCGCTGTGTCCACCTCATACAATTTTCGCAACGAATACCTCGACGATGAGTCCGACGGAAATTGGCGCCGCTACGACACGCCCGCGACAAACGATTGCCATGCACTTTTTCAATCCGGTACACAGGATGAAACTGGTTGAAATCGTGCGGGGACTTGATACGGATGACGACACCTTTGAAACCGCCAAACGCCTTGCCACGAGGATGGGAAAGGAGTCGGTTGAGGTCAATGAGTTCCCTGGGTTTGTGACCAGCCGAATTAGTTGCCTAGTTGGAAACGAGGCGATGAAGATGCTTCAGGAAGGTGTCGCCTCTGCACAAGACATCGACAAGGCTATTCAGTTGGGGCTGAATTACCCGATGGGACCGCTTGCGCTGGCAGATTTGGTGGGCCTCGATTCACGGCTGCGGAATATGCAGTATCTGCATCAAAAGTTGGGAGAGACGTACCGCCCGGCACCTATTCTTGAGAAATATGTAAAAGCAGGGCGGTTGGGGAGAAAAACGGGTAGGGGATTTTTCGATTACGCTTCGAAGTCGTAAACCAGTTGACCCACATGCGAACGAATTCGGCTGGGCGAAGGAACTATCTAAGCTTTGAGGGGGCATCGAGGTTGGATTTTCGGTTGTCACAAGATATCGTAAGAATGAAGGAGACCGTCAGACAGTTTGTCGAAAACGAAGTAGAACCTTTGGCGATGAGGATAGAAGAGGAAGATGATGTGCCGCAAGCGCTACTCGACAAGTCCAAGGCACTTGGGTTGTTCGGCCTGAGCATTCCGGAAGAATACGGCGGTATGGGTGTGAACATGGTCGGGAAATGCGCGCTCTACGAGGAACTTGGCAAAACTATCAACGGATATACCACCATTCTTGGGGCACACAACGGAATCGGGTCGGTCGGCCTCGTCGAACTCTCGAACGAGGAGCAAAAGATGCGGTACCTGCCGAGGATGGCCAGCGGCGAGTGGATTGGCGCGTTTGCGCTGACGGAGCCGCAGGCGGGATCGAATGCCGCGAACCTGCGGACGACGGCCGTGAAAAAGGGCGACAGGTACGTCTTGAATGGTCAGAAAATTTACATTACAAACGCACCCATCGCACACGTGTTCACAGTGATGGCTGTGACCGATTCGGCGCTGGGAGCAAAGGGCATCACGTCCTTCATCGTCGAGCGGGACTTCCCTGGTTTTCAAGTGGGGAGCATTGAGAAGAAGATGGGCTTACATGGATCGCACACGGCGCAGCTGTACTTTGAGGATGTCGAGGTGCCTGAAGAAAATGTCCTTGGGACCGCGGGTGCTGGGTATGTAAACGCTTTAAAAATTCTGGCGAACGGGCGAGCGGGATTGGCCGCGCGCTGCTTAGGGTCCTGTCAGTACCTGCTCGAAAAATCGGTCGCGTATGCGATGGAGCGAGAGCAATTTGGAAAGCCCATCTTTGAGCAACAGATCATCCAGCACTACCTGGCTGAAATGGCGCTGGAAATCGAGACGCTGCGCTCGATGACCTACCGCGTGGCGTGGATGTGCGACGAGGGACACAGCGTGATCAAGGAGGCCGCCATGCTGAAACTGTACGGTTCGGAGGTGTACAACCGGATTGCCGACAAAGCGGTTCAAATCCATGGAGGCGTCGGTTATATCGCGGAGTATCCCATCGAGCGATTTTACCGGGACGCACGCATCACCCGAATCTACGAGGGCACATCGGAAATTCAAAAGAATATCATCGCGGCACAACTGAAAAAGGAATATGCGGCGCGCGCTTAGCTTCGGGATCTGACAAGGGTTGAACATGAGGGGAGAGGTTGTGCATGGAGCAGGTTTGGCTTGTCGAATATGTTCGGACGCCCATCGGGCGCCAAGGTGGGGTGCTTAAGCGCATCCGCCCGGACGATCTCGCCGCCCACGTCATCCAATCCGTCGTCGCGCGAAGCGGCGTGAGTCCGGATGAGATTGACGAAGTCATTATGGGGTGCGTCAATCAGGCCGGCGAGGACAATCGGAATGTCGCGCGGATGGCCACACTGCTTGCCGGCTTGCCAGAGCATGTACCCGGTATCACCGTCAATCGCCTGTGTGCGTCCGGGCTCGACGCGGTGAATCAAGCGGCGCGAGCGATTGCCCTTGGCGAAATCCAGATGGCCGTCGCAGGTGGCGTCGAGAGCATGACCCGCGCGCCGCTCGTCCTCCAGAAACCTGAGGTCGAATACGTCCGGGGAAATCAAACCTTGTGGGACACGGCACTCGGGTGGCGAATGATGAATCCCAACTTTCCGTACCCGTTCGAGAGCATGGGTGAAACCGCGGAGAACGTCGCGCAACAGTACGGAATAGACCGCAATGACCAAGACCTCTTTGCGCTCGCCAGTCAACGCAAGACCGCAAAGGCGCAGGCGCAAGGGGTGTTTCAAGAGGAAATCGCGCCAATTGTCGTTCGCGGACAGACGGGTGAATACGCGATTGACACCGATGAGCACCCACGGCCCGACGTGAGCGCAGAATCGCTGGCCAAGTTGCGACCTGTGTTCCGCGAAGGGGGAACGGTTACCGCTGGGAACTCTTCTGGAATCAACGACGGAGCTGCAGCACTCCTCCTCGTCTCCGAGACGAAGGGGCGGGAATTGGGCCTCTTACCCATGGCGCGCTACGTCGTGAGTGCGTCCGCTGGCGTAAGCCCGCGGACGATGGGGCTGGGCCCCATCCCAGCCACACAGAAGGCGCTGCGACTCGCGGGACTGTCCATCGCGGACGTCGACGTCTTTGAACTCAACGAAGCGTTCGCGGCGCAGTCGCTCGCCTGTATCCGTGAACTGGGCATCCCGATGGATCGCGTGAACCCAAACGGAGGGGCCATCGCGCTCGGGCATCCGCTGGGCTGTTCTGGCGCCAGACTGATTGGCACGCTCGCACGTCAATTACAGCGAACGCGTAGCCGGTACGGGGTCGCTACGCTGTGCGTCGGAGTGGGTCAAGGGGTCGCCACAGTCATCGAACACGTCGAATGAGGCCGTATTGAGCAATGGGCCGGGAACAGGCGCGGGTATACGTTCTGAACCGCAGGCGGGGCCGCATTTCCCGCTGGAAGCGACGTCAACCATCTCAGCGGTGCAGTGGATATGGTCACGAAAAAACAAAGTTGAACACTCAAAAGCCTTGGTGGGCAGCATGTGCTATCAGACACCCATTTCGACTCCAAAATTAAAGTTGTATACCAAGGGGTTTCCGCTTTGTGGGGGGGCAGGAAAATAAAGTCGTAACTGATTCATGTCCGTGTAGGACTTCAAAGCCAGGCGAGCTTCAGTATTTTTTTACTGTTTGTAACATGTTTATGCATCTTTCGAGTGCCCATCTTGTTCAGTTAAGGCACCCGTTAACGCACCCGTTAACGCAGTAAGGGCTCATGCTAGTCAGTCGCATATGCCCATTTAAGCCGGGTGCTCAGCATTCGACTACGTGGTCCAAAACTGGGACGATCGATGAAAGAGGGACAAACATTGCACAAGCGGATCGAGTGACAGGATTCTGTCGTTTCATCAAGGTCTGCCAGACGACTACCCTTCATTTCATTTTGAATTTGGAGAGTTTTGGCGAAATTACACGAAGCAATATGTCGGGAAACTGAGGGAATTTTATCCTGGCCACATCGGCTATGACAATTATCACGACCTGGTACTCTCTGCTGCTTACACAAAAGCAATTTCCGGTACAGAACAGCCTCTCTTCTCCGCGGAATTTCAATCTGGACGTTTGGCGGACCGGCCCAAATTGTACCCGCAGGACTTAGATTTAAATACCCGCACCTGCGTCGCACATGGAATGAATGCACTGAATTACTATATGTTTGTCGCAGGAGAAAACTACGAAGAAATCGGTTTGTTCGGACGCCGGCACGAGTGGCAGGCACCAATTGACTCGAATGGGGATCTTCGCCCGAATTATGATAAGGCCCGTCACTTGGGGTCCGTATTTAAAACAGTTGGCTAGCAATTGCTAAATTGCCCAAAGAAAGTCCATACCTTCGTGGGTTTTAACCCAAACGACTACATGTCGGAGCTCGTTGAAGATCGGGATCGCACTATCTTAAATGAAGTGATTGCGAAGCGGGAGCATTTCGCGTTTGATGGCATGATCCGTCTGCTAGTCGGAGCAAACATTCAATTTGAAGCGGTTGATTTATTGCAGGAGTTCACTGTGACAGAAGTACCTACCTTATGGGTGTTTTCTACTCAATATATGGACCGAGAACTACAAAAACGATTATCAGAATATGCTCGAGCAGGTGGAAAATTGATGCTGTATCCCGAAATTCCAGTTCTGGACCTGCAGGGTCATTCATGCAGGCTATTGGCTGAAGAACTCGGGCTTGGTGAATGGGAGGTGATTGGTGGCGTAGACACGCTTGAGGTCCTCAGTAGCGATTCCGTTCTAGTTAGACAGCGGTTGAAATTCTCATCGTTTGAAGGCGAAGTCCTGGCTACACGTACCCGAGATGGGAGACAAGAAGTAGCTGCCTATAAGAAGTCTGTTGGCGCTGGGGAAGTCGTCGTTCTCGGTCTCGCAATCGGCCAAGAATACGGATACCAACTTGATGTAATTAGAGAGATTGCAAATAACGTCGGAATTCAGGGCCACCTCGTGGCAACGAATGGTGAGCTATCGCTTGTTGAGCGTACGAATGGCAAAGAGTCCTTCATTTTTGTTACCAATTACGATGATGTCGTCCAAAGAACAATCGTATTTGAAGATGGCACTCCATTGTTTGATGGTGAGGAGATTATGTTGCCGCCGCGCTCCGGAGCCATCTATGTTCGCAACTTGGAGATTGCAAAGGATTTAACGATTTCATACGCCACTGTGGAATTAATTGAGTTGCTCGTCGACGACGACAAGGTGGAACTGTGCGTGCAACCGATTGGCGCCAGAGGGTCAATTTCAATGCATACCAATGGCAACTGGCATGTCACGCATGGCACAGTTGAAGCCGGCGAGAGGATCGTAATTCGCGACATTACAGATCGATTAACGATTGTCTTTTCCAACGCCAAACAAGTTGTATCTCAATAACGAATCGGGGTTGAAATCATGAAAATTTGTGTTGCATCCCTTTTCGTTCCACGGATTGTTACAGGAGAGAAAGATGGATGTATTTGGATATCTGGAAAGTACGAAATACCGTTATAACCTGAATGCCGCGGACATTTGGAATGGCATGTTAGAGAATATTGGTGACGATGACTATCTTACAAAGGTTCGACAAGCGATGGATGAGAGAGGTTTACACTTAGCCAACTTATGCGTTGATGGAGCGCATTTGTGGGAATCGGATCCCGAAATGAGAGAACAGAACTACCGCCATGCCCTTGCGAATTTGCATGCCGCTGAAGTTTTGGGTGCACGCACCGTTCGCATCGATATGGGGGGGCGAGAGTCGGAACTGTCCGAGGAACAGTTTGAGTATACGGTCAAGTGGTATCAAGAATATGCGCATCGTGCGCAGGAAAACGGATATATGATTGGACCCGAAAACCATTGGGGAGCTTCACGAGTGCCGGCGAATATTAAAAAAATCTATGAAGCGGTCGATAATCCGTCATTTGGAATTCTTCTTCACTTTGAGAACTGGGACACCGACGAAGAGAACGGGGACCGACTTTGTGCCCCGTATGCGTTTCACACGCATTTAGCAGCTTGGGTTGAACCGAGGTATGAAGATAAGCTGAAAATTCTAGCGGATACTGGTTATTCTGGTTATCTCGGAGTAGAACATCATTCTGGGGAAAACGAATACATTCAGGTGGAGTGGCAGTTGGCCAGCCTACGCAGAACAGCAAGCCAATTGGCGCGTTCAAAGACTCAGATGGGGGGTGAACTCGGATGAATCATGTTCGGGTGGGGGTTATTGGCATCGGCTTAATTGGGAAACATCACTTGGAGAATTACGCGAAAATTGACGGAGTAGACGTCGTCGCGGTTGCAGACATCAATGCAGCGGAGTTGAGGCGTGTTGCCGATCAATACAATATTCCGCACGTGTATACCGATTTTCGTCAGCTCCTACAACGTGACGACTTGGATGCGGTCGATGTGTGTCTTCACAACAACTATCACACGGGTCGCGATTGCTGCCATTATGGCTGGTAAACATGTGTATTGTGAAAAACCAATTGCGGGTTCCTACGCAGACGGCAAATCCATGGTCGACGCTGCGAAAGAGTGTGGTAAAAAACTTCACATCCAGCTGAGTACCTTGTACTCCCTAGAGGCGAAGGCTGCAAAACTCCTGATTGATGAAGGAAAACTAGGCAAAATTTATCATGCACGGTCCACGGGATACCGACGACGCGGCCGTCCATATGTCGATGGCTATGGTACCGAGTATTTCACCAAAAGGGAAACAGCATCAGGTGGCGCCTTGTTGGATATGGGCGTGTATCATCTCGCGCAACTATTGTATTTATTGGGGACTCCAGAAGTTACTACGGTGTCCGGAAGAATCTATCAAGAGATAGACATGGACGAGAAGAGAAGGACGACGAGCGGTTTTGATGTGGAGGAATTGGCAGTAGGATTTGTGAGGTTTCGGGACGGTCTGACTCTTGACGTAATTGAATCTTGGGCGATCCAACTAAATGGATTTGAAGGGAGCAGTATTGCCGGGACGAAGGGCGGCATTCGTCTACCTGGCATTACCAACTCAAAAAGTACGCCTCTCAGTTACCATACGACAATATGTGACATGGAAATGGACAGTACCTTTGACTTGAATGCCGCTGATTATCGCTGGCATCAATTGAAAGATAATACGGATGCCTATGACTCATCACAGCACCATTGGATCGCGGCGCTGCAAGGAAGAGTAGAACTACTGCCGACTGCAGAAATTGCCTTGCAAACCATGTTAATCAGTGAGGGGATTTATTTGTCTGACCACCTTAACCAGGAAGTTAAGGCGGATGATGTCGTCGCAATGTCTAGGTCATGTTGTGTTCAACTATAGAAATCGGGGTATGCGTAGTAATTGAATGATAACTGGAAATAAGCAATCGCTGTATTCCAGCCAGGGTCACATGATTGATACTGTCACACATACGTATGCCTCGAAGAGTTGTCGATTGCCATTGCAGAGTATATCGAGAAACACGGAATGGACTGGGGTCGGTTCATGACTGCGGGCGGATTCATTGGTCATCGGTCATCATCGCCCTGGTCCTCCATCGAATAGTCGGCGGTCTGACGGTCGGCGCCATTCTCCGTGGTACGGCAACGGATATTACACAAGATGATATGTGGTGGTTGACTCGGATTAATGAAATGGCGGCTGACTCACATGGTAAAGAGCAGCTCACTAGGTGTTAAGTGGTTCGGGTTGTAAATGAATTTTATATCATCCGGCATAATTGTCTCCAAGGAGAGGCGTATGTGGTGATGGTGTAGTAGCAATTGGAGAATTGTCTGGCATATTCCACCGGTATGTAAAATATGGTAAATTGACGGGGACGAGGTTTCCCCGTACCGGATTCCTGTGCCTTCAGTCCCGACCTTCAACCCTAATTACAATTATTCTTTACTACAGTTCTTTTCCAAAACTTATACTGCAGTCGATGTCTCCATCTGCCGCTCTGCCTCACAAGCAATGGCCCATATAAATCCCAACAATTCTCTTGCCACTGAAGTGACGGCTACATTGTGATGCTTACCTCGTGATATCATCTTCACATACTTTCGATGAAGCCTGTCCTGTGCTCGCCAAGCAATGTCCTGTACCTTGGGACTCTGCCCTTCTTGCCGCTTACGAATCTTTCCTTTAATAGCGGGTTTGTATCGGTAACACCATGCTGCCTCTCCTAGGAACCCGTCTAAGATGTGAATTCCCAGACTCCGTGATTCTTCCTTGCTTTCGAGATACCCCGCTCGAATACTCGGATGGTACTAATCCAGCGTACGCCATCAACTGCTTTGGATTCCGGAAACGACGAAACTCCCCAACCTCAGCGACCAAGGAGGTTGCGATGACCTCTGCAACACCCTTCAGTGTTTGCAAAGCCTGAATCACTGGAGTTCTCTCGCTTTCCGTTGCCTCCAAATGTATAGCTGCCTCAAGAGGTTTGAGACGTCCCTCAATCTCGTCTAAATGATGCAAATACTCCTGGTACACCACTTGCTCTCGACGATCCGTCCATTTGAGACCGTCCAACCACCGACGATACATAGCCCCCAAGCACTAAGCTTAGTTTCAGGACGCCGATTATGTCTGAGTAGGAACTTGGATAGCCGATGCCTTGCCCGTGTACGGTCTTCCACCGCATCTTCCCGTGCCCGCACTAAATCCCGTAATGACTCGTTTTCCTCATTTGGAACAAAGACTGCAACCAACTCTCCAGCCCTGAACAATTGTGCCAATCTCAACGCATCTCGCTTGTCTGTCTTCACTCGGTCTCCTTGGCGAACTGGAATGAGGGATGGTGCGACAACGGTACACGGCATGTCCATTGCACGCAGTAGTTGATATATGACTAGCGACATAAAGGCTCCTGCATCTAGGAGTCAGTTTTTAACCCGAGCAGATGATTGCTTTGTTGAACGAGGTCTTGAAATCTATCCGTGCTTTCGTATTCAATCTGCGACTCAGCGAGAGAAAACAGATAAATGCCCTCCGTCATTCACCGCGACTGCTTTGTTACCCCCAACATAATTTACTAGCAAGTCAAGACGAGAGGGGGATTTTAAAGTGGTTCGGTCAAATGTCAAAACATTTAAATTTAGAGTGGGCAAGAACCAATTCATCTTGGTACAAATTTTCCAAAGGTCAACGGCGACGGCGGCGGGAGGAAACGCATTGGCGAGCAATGCAGCGAACATACGAATTTTCAAATCCATAAAGAAGAAGCGTTAACTAGCCGAATGCTAGAGATAGGTTTTTACCCTTTATCGAATTTGAAAGGGGGTGAAATCTATGAAGAAAAAGCATGCATTTAAAAGAAACCGTGTTCGCATCACACAAACTGCTACAGCAACAGCGAATTTTGGTAATGCTCTCGCAGCGAACCAAGCAAACGTGCGCGTCGCTCGCGGTAAGTAAGTAATCAGCTATTAACTCAGATAAGTGGGAGAGGAACTTTTATCCTCTCCCACTTTACTAGGAGCTCTCATGGATTTCAAGCTTGCGATAGGTGCCATAACCACACTTGATTCGAACATAACCCAGTAAGTGCCGACGAATCGCCGTACAATTGACACTTAGGAGTCACGGAACCTTGTTCGTATAAATCGATTTTAGCCATATCCACTTCAATCGCTCCCGAGTGGCACACAGTACAACACCCAACCACTACGCGACTCTTCTGTTAACCTGTCCGCTAACGCAGTAACAGTTCAACACCGATACCGTATATTTATGTGTAACGTCTGGGGCAACATCTTATTTATTTTCCGTTGTGTCTACATTTAGAGCCTAACACCAGATGTCCGGATATATTCTCGCGTAGACTCACATCTAAAACACACTTCAAAAATTAAGTTTCAACCGGGGGAGCCTATTTACCATCTAAAGCAGATAGCTCTTGTCCTATACCTTGCCAAGATGATTGCATGAGAGTGAAACTTTTACTTTTTGCATATTGATCGGCTGATAAAAGATTATCATGGATTTCTGACCATTCTATAGAGTTTGTACTACTGGAATTGGATTTTGGAGTAGTGATTGAATAATACTTCTTGAACGCTTCAATTGTCAGTTTTTCAGATTCACTTTCGGATAACTGGCACGAAACGATTTCATTACTTAGTTTTTGTAGAGCCAATTCACTGGACTGTTGAGTCGGAATTGATGTTTTCGTCAAAACAGATTGATTGTTTGTTTCTCTTGGTGATGCTGTTGCGTGTCGATTTTCGTACATCAAGACTACGATGATTCCAATGACGCTAGCGATTCCGTATGCAATAAAAATGTACTTAAAAGACGTTTTCTTGTTTTTTCTGCTTTGATTCACCTTTTTCACCTTCCTTAAACATTTTCGCTCAAAAAACTTCGAGGTCACAGTGAAAACAAGTCTTTTTGTGAACAAAATAGCACTTCATTTTTTGGGTAACCGATTATTGCTGTTCTTATTAGAATCTTAATTGAGCGTTTTGCAGATTTCTAAGCCCTTGAGGGACAAGGGATAACAGAACATAAAAAAGGACTTCACCCCAACTTCGAGAAGATTTCAAGTGACCAAACAAGAAATATCCGAGGAGGGAAGTCCCACTTGTATCTTCTCCAAAAGTCTCTGTTTTCCTTTGAAGAGTGGCTAGAAATCGAACCCAGTGAGCGGCTGGAGCTCTTCTTTTCAACACTTGACCTACATCCATATGCCGCAAAGTTGAAGAACTCATCACCCCAAGGTGCAAAGCCAATCGACCGAGAAGCAATTCTACGCGCGTTGCTCGTTGCTCCGCTGGAAGGCATCTCGACCTTCACCCGGTTACACAAGCGTTTAGACGGTGATCTGCGTTTTCGATACCAGTGTGGATTTCGTTTAGATGAACCCGCACTGTCCATTGCGACACTCAGTCGAGTCTTTGGAACGGTCGTGGGTCAGTGTAAAGAGTCCGGAATCATTGACGGAAGTCATCTTGCGATTGACAGTACAGCTATTGGTGCCTACGAGAAAAAACAGCCGAAATCACGAAACCAGGAAACGCACAATGCCAACTGGGGTGCGAAATATGACACATTTGGCAACAAGCTCACGTGGTTCGGGTACAAGATTCACCTAGCTGTAGATACAGCCAGTGAATTGCCCGTCTCACTCGAGGTTACACCAGCGCATGTATATGACGGCGAGATGTCGATTCCATTGATGAAAGATGTCATCGAAAATCGCCATTGGAAAGTCAAATTTGTCATGATGGACGCTGGATACGACCAGGTAAAGAACTATGAAACTGCCCGTGGTTACGGTGCGCAGGCGATTATTGCACTGAACCGGCGCGGTGAAAAGGAACCACCTGCCGGGATGACTTCTAACGGCACGCCACGCTGTTCAATGGGATACGACATGGTGTACTGGGGAGCTGACGGCGATAGACTGAAGTTCCGCTGTCCGCACGCTCTAGGCAAGGTTGATTGCCCACTTGGCACCGCTGCATGTTCCGATTCCAACTACGGAACGGTCGTGAAGAAAAACATTTCCGAAGATGTACGCCGCTATTCGAACCCTCACCGAAATACGCGAGGGTGGATAGAGCTGTACAACGAGCGCACTAGCTTCGTGCGTCAGGTTCTGGACCTTGCACAAACGGGGGACGAGGTTTCCCCGTACCGGATTCCTGTGCTGTGTATGGTCAAATAAAAATGGAGGTTTCGATCATCAGAAATTCCCTGATCTAATCATTAAGAAATCCTTGCTGATGTCATCAGGAAATCCCTGATCTGATCTGGAAATTTCCCTGGTGTATCTCTCCTAATTGTGTCATTTGCTTCTTACAATCCTCTTTGTAGAAATGCGAGGAGGAGAAAGGATGACGATGAGTATGGAGCAGATTCACCGGATCAAGGAACTGCAACTCCAAGAGAAAGGAGCGTATCAGATTGCAAAGGAATTGGGGCTAGATCCCAAGACCGTTCGGAAATACATGAAGCAGGAGGACTTCTCCCCAAGGCTGCCTGTGCCAGTGTCTAAGCCATCCAAGTTGGATCCCTACAAGCCAACCATTGATGCATGGCTTCTTCAAGATGCTAAAAATCGGTACAAGCAACGTCATACGGGGAAGCGAGTATATGACCGACTCGTGAAAAAGTTTCCGGAGTTCAACTGTTCGTACCCGACCGTGAACCGATACGTGACCGCATTTCGTCAACGCCAGCACCTTAGTAAGAAGGGCTATCTTGAACTTCAGTGGCATCCTGGAGAGGCTCAGGCTGATTTTGGTGAATGTGATGTGATTGTAAACGGCGTGCGACGCGTTACGAAGTATCTGGTGGTATCTTTCCCGCATAGCAATGCAGGATTTGTTCAGTGCTTTCTCGGTGAAACTGCTGAATGCTTATGCCAAGGATTAATGGACGTCTTTTATCATATTGAGGGTGTTCCGTCACGACTTGTGATTGACAATGCCACAGCAGCCGGCAGGCGAATTGGAGAGCTAGTTCGCCTTACACAGTTGTTTAAGCGATTCCAAGCCCATTTCGGATTTGAGATTACATTCTGCAATCCGAATAGCGGTCATGAAAAAGGAAATGTGGAGAACAAGGTTGGTTACGCTCGGAGAAATTACATGGTTCCCCTACCATCCAAAGTGTCATTGCATGAGTGGAACACTGAATTATTCGAACTATGCGATTTGGATAATAGCCGCGAGCACTACAAGAAAGGAGTACCTATCTGCGAGTTGTTTGAGAAGGACAAGGAAGCCATGCGAGCACTCCCAAACGCGCCGTTTGAATCTTGCCGATATGGGCATGTAAAGACCAACGGCTATGGCAAGTTCATACTTGATGGCAAGCACACTTATTCTTCCTCGCCGCTGTATGCAGACCGGGAGATTATTGTCCGGATCGGCGCACATTTCATTGAACCACTTGATGAAGCGGGTGACGTTATCTCTCGCCACGAAAGGGAGTTCGGTACAGAGCGGACAGACACAGTCGACTGGTTAACGATGCTAGATCAATTGATTGTAAAACCAGGAGCATGGCGAAACAGCCTGATGCGTAGCCAAATGTCCTACGAGGTTCGTGATTACATGGATGAGCAGGACAGGAGTGGGTTACGGCAAGCGTTACGCCTCATGAAGGATTTGTCTAACCAATATGGCTTGGACGTTGCGGTGACTTCGATACAGGAAGCAATTGTTCGCAAACGCACACAAGGCATTGAGGTCAATGCAGCAGTTGTTGCGGCTCGGATTGCTCACTACGGTCTGGATACGCCAGGGGAGCCTGGACCCGACATGAGCCAGTATGATGTTTTACTACCCGCATTCGGAGGTGAAGTGCATGGACCGCAGTGAGATACGACTAGAAATCTCACAATACTGCCGACAATTAATCCTGAGTCAGAATGCGGTACGGTTATGCGATTTAGAAGCTACGCCAAGACAGGAGGAGTTTCTACATAAGGTGTTCCGGGAGGAATTGGAGCACCGCGAGCGTCAGCGGAGAATTCGTTTATTTCAACGAGCTGCGTTCCCTGTACGAAAAACGCTGGAGGGGTACGAATTCAGTTCACTTCGCCTGCCCTCTACCTTGTCCCTGGATGAACTGACTTCGTGTCAGTTTGTCCAGGAGAAAAAGAACCTCGTTCTGTATGGTCCTGTCGGCACTGGTAAGACACACCTTGCCATTGCCTTAGGAACGAAAGCGTGTGAGATGGGAATTGTTACGAGGTTTTTCACCGCAGCATCCCTGGTGACACGACTGAGCGAGAGCAAACGCGCTGGATCTTTAGAACGCATAATGAAGGAACTAGAAAAGGCTCAGCTTGTGGTCATTGATGAGTGGGGTTACCTTCCGATGGACCGTGAAGAGGCGCAGCTATTATTTCAAGTGGTTGCAGCTAGTTACGAGAGACGAAGTTTGGTGATCACCACGAATCTGGAGTTCTCCAAATGGGGCGGTATTTTCACGGATGACCAGATGGCTGCTGCAATGATTGACCGTCTGGCGCACCATGGACAACTTGTTGTGTTTGAGGGAGAAAGCTACCGACTAAAACACGCATTGATGCGGCAAAAATGACCCAAACAGAACTGGAAATACACCAGGGAATTCTCGTGATAATACCAGGGGATTTTAGTTGATCACACCAGGGAAAAATCGATGATTACACCAAGGAAAAAGTGATGATAAAACCAGGGAAATCTTCTTGACAAAACACATTCCTGTGCCTTCAGTCCCGACCTTCAACCCTAATTACAATTATTCTTTACTACAGTTCTTTTCCAAAACTTATACTGCAGTCGATGTCTCCATCTGCCGCTCTGCCTCGCATGCGATGGCCCATATAAATCCCAACAATTCTCTTGCCACTGAAGTGACGGCTACATTGTGATGCTTACCTCGTGATATCATCTTCACATACTTTCGATGAAGCCTGTCCTGTGCTCGCCAAGCAATGTCCTGTACCTTGGGACTCTGCCCTTCTTGCCGCTTACGAATCTTTCCTTTAATAGCGGGTTTGTATCGGTAACACCATGCTGCCTCTCCTAGGAACCCGTCTAAGATGTGAATTCCCAGACTCCGTGATTCTTCCTTGCTTTCGAGATACCCCGCTCGAATACTCGGATGGTACTAATCCAGCGTACGCCATCAACTGCTTTGGATTCCGGAAACGACGAAACTCCCCAACCTCAGCGACCAAGGAGGTTGCGATGACCTCTGCAACACCCTTCAGTGTTTGCAAAGCCTGAATCACTGGAGCTCTCTCGCTTTCCGTTGCCTCCAAGTGTATAGCTGCCTCAAGACGTTTGAGACGTCCCTCAATTTCGTCTAAATGATGCAAATACTCCTGGTACACTACTTCTTCTCGACGATCCGTCCATTTGAGGCCGTCCAGCCACCGACGATGCATAGCCCCCAAGCACTAAGCTTAGTTTCAGGACGCCGATTGTGTCTGAGTAGGAACTTGGATAGCCGATGCCTTGCCCGTGTACGGTCTTCCACCGCATCTTCCCGTGCCCGCACTAAATCCCGTAATGACTCGTTTTCCTCATTCGGGACAAAGACTGCAACCAATTCACCAGCACGGAACAACTGTGCCAATCTCAACGCATCTCGCTTGTCTGTCTTCACTCGGTCTCCTTGGCGAACTGGAATGAGGGATGGTGCGACAACGGTACACGGCATGTCCATTGCGCGCAGTAGTCGATACAGTCCAGAGCCTGTCGGACCTGCTTCGTAACAAAACTCCAGTTCGACGCCATCTGAAGCCAATCTATGTACCAGGCTCCTTACAGCTTCCACCGTATGAGGGAACATTCCGATATATCTCGGTTCTCCACGGCCCTCGTCTGCTACCGCAACTGCGATGCTTTCCTTAGACACATCCAAACCTACAAACTTTGTGATAGTCTTCATAGTATCGGCTCCCTTCGTATGTGGCTCTGCACTGTTCTCCTAACTTCAGTGTAAACCACGATGTGCGAAATGGAGCCGGTGTCGTCCATTATGACTAACGACAGAACCATTGAGAAAAACAAGGGTTTTGTACCATGAAGTAACAAAAGGACACCGTGTCACACTGTAACGGTGCCCTTTGTCAGTACAGTTACTCCTTTTTGGCGTAAAAATACGACGCCACAACCGTAATAAGCACCCATAAAATAATGGGTATAACAACCGCAAGTACCATCACTTTACCGATGGGCAAAACCCAGGCAAGAATAATAATCAAAATTCCTATCGGAATTCCTAGTTGTCCACCTAAACGATGTGTGCGATTCCAGCATTCTTCACTCGACAAAGTCCATGGCGTTCGGATGCCAACGAACCAATTGGGTTGAAGACGCGGCAAAACGTTTGCTATCAGCATAAACATGATACCGTATACGGTCAGAGCGAAATGCATAGACCCGATGTGCAAAAGGTGTCCTAAAACCACGAGGTAAATCAAGCTAACACACACAATAACGACGCCGCCGATATATCGATACGTCGACCAGAACGACTCATAATTTCTCTTCTTCGGGTCAATTCTCCAGAGAACGTGCCACACGAGAATGATGACAAGCATAATCGACGGTTCATACACAACCGCTAATAGACGCGAAATGAAGAAAGCCGGTTTTCCAGTCGAATTAACATGGCTTGGAACCTGTACAGGGAGATGAAAGTACGTAAGACACCCCAGCACGATTGCCAAGATCCACGCAAGCCAGCCCCACCACGGCATTGCCTTTTTCTTATTCATCACTATCACCACCTCCAAAGTGTTCGAGAAGCCATGCCAGCCATTCTTGCAAAATGGTTGTGTTGAGCCTGTAAATAATAAAAGTTCCTTCCCGCTGATCAATAACCAAATTCGCATTCTTGAGAACGTTCAAATGTCGACTAATCGTCGGTTGAGCTGAGGAGAAATGTTCCGAAATCTCACCTGCTGTTTTTGGTCCTTCCTTCAACAGTTCGATGATCTTCCTACGAGTCTTGTCAGACATCGCCTTGAAGACATTCTCGTTCATAGAATTCACCTACCTTAAGCTTCTCCTCGAATTAATTTCATTGTATGCATAATTAGCTAAAAATGAAACAACAATTTGACAAGGTTTTGTTTCGTAGTGCTACGAACCAAAATTAGTTCTGCATATGTCGCTGGACCGCTGATAAAAAGGAGCGATTCCGATATTGGGCATCCGCTCCTGTTCATTTAGGAATAATCAGTGCTTTTGTCCCATGAGGGATCAGTTCAAGTTCACCCATTACCACGGTAATCATACGGAACCGTTCCGTCGCTAACCTGCCCATATCTACAATAAGCGTATCATTCAAAAGGCAGATAAATATTCAATGTCTTTTTAAATTAGATTTGCTTGGTCCAAAACCAAAAGGCGCGGCGACCACCTACCGACGCTTTGAATAGTGAAAAATACTGAGTAAGTACCAAAATTGGAAATTAAATTGGGTATTTGGTGTGGAAAATGGTGTGATTGTCTGCTAGTGAAAGAATCATACGACACTCGCTACGCGGAGCCCACTGGTGAGCAAATCACTCACCGGTGGGTCTCCGCTTCACGCTCATGGCCCAAGGGCCAACACGGGTCCCGGCCTGATGTATAAGTCAAATTCAATACAGCAGCGCCGGTCGACGTGGATCCGATCAAACATTCGGATTCACGCCAACCAGCGCGGGATGACCCAGGGTTTCCCTGGGTCTTTTGATGTCTCCTGCTTAGGAGTGCCGGGGCCCCCAAAAGGGCGCATGAGACAACTAAAGGAGCGATAACACATGACACAACAACTTCTTTCCAAAGAACTCAAAAATGCTCAATCCACACTGAATGAACTCGTGCAGAAATACGGGAAGGTAAAGCCCGAACTACGGGCTAATCCAACATCCGGCTGCTAAACCAAATTTCGATGTTGGTGGTGTAGTCTATGACAAGACGGCACGAATCGGAACTGTTTCAGTTAATCCACCCAAATGACATCAAACGATTAGGCGTTTACGCATGGCTTGATCAAAAGGAGTCATTCCATCAATCCGACTAGAGCCAGCCGACGCCAGTTGGTTATTCATTTTCAGGATAATGGTGGGTGGTCAGTTCACAAACCAATATGGAGGTGGTGCGCCATGGATAGGATACAGTTATCAGTTGAACAAACTCAGAACACTACGATCCCCGCAGAATCAAAGTCAAACAGATGGTTCGGGGATAAGGTGTTATGGACCTTTTTGGCACTATTGGTTTCATCCGTTCTTCTGCAACTTTGGATGGCCGGAAAATTTCGAGGATATGTTGGCGATCAAAGCACTTTTATCTCCTGGATGCAATCCGTAGAAAAAGTGGGTATCGTGAAAGCTTACCAATCTTCACAGATGGACTATCCTCCAATTTACCCACTATTGTTGGGAATGTTGGGGCACGTTGCTTCGAGTCTCGGCATGCAAGTGCAACCGGGACAATGGCTCATCAAACTACCGGGTATTATTTTTGATGCAGGGGCCATGATTGTTATGTTTGTTGCCACAAAATCTGTGCGCCCTGCCTGGAGATTGGCAATCCTTAGTCTGTTTTGCCTAAATCCGGCTATCTTGTTTGATACGGCCGTATGGGGACAAATCGACATCTTGGATGGAATTTTGTCAGTTACGGCGATTTTGCTGGTGGTCACGAAGCGCCCATTATGGTCAGGATTCACCTTTGGTGTGTCTTTGCTCAGTAAATTTCAATCTATCCTGATAGCGCCGATTTTGATGGTCTACGGATTGAAGGTATGGATGTTGAACAAACATCCAAAACTTTCATTGAAAATATTAGCTGGAGCGATTCTGCCGTTTGGTGTATTTGTTATCTGGTTTGCCGCGCAAGGTGGCGGAATCGTCAATATGTTCCACGACTCCTATGTGGCTACGACATCTGAGTATCCGTACCTCAGCTTGAATGCGATGAATATATGGTTTGAATTATTCGGGACTTCACCTGGTACATCTGATGCGACCCAGGTTATTCCATCCGTTGATTATAAGCTTATCGGTTTAATTCTTTTGTTTGCAGCGGTTGTGTATGCCTCTTATTACATTTGGTTCAGCGCAAAAGATGTTGGGGAGACACTGTTGAAAGCAGCCACAATTGTCAGCCTCTCATTTTACATGCTGGCAACCGAAATTCATGAACGATATATCATTATGGCTCTAATTTTTAGCATGTTTACCATGCTGCGAGACCAACGTTGGGCTTGGTTTTCCATCGCTCTGACACTCACTTCGTTTTGGGATATGTGGACGGTTGTCTATTCAACTACAAGCGCTACGGCCGACCTCTGGATGGTTTATTTGAATTGTGTTATCTTAATCGCGATGTTTGGACTAAGCAATCGGGACATCGTAGACTCTAGAAGGCCCTTCCGTCGATTGTCTAGGAAACCCATCATCGTCCGTGTGTGTATCGCAGTCGGAACCCTTGCCCTTGCAGTCAGGTCTTTTATGCTTTTGGATTCCCAGCCAGACTGGTATCCATGGTTACGATTCGTTTTGATTGCTGTTGGTTGTGCAGCGGCCATCATCATACTGGTTGGTCCAAAGCTTGGCCGGAAGATATTTGTAGGCGCTACTGTCACTGCCCTCGTCGCTGCAATGGCCGGGCCCTTGGTGTATAACATGGATAATATAACCATTTTTGACGGTGGATCAGGCCGGATGTCACACTTTGGTTTTAGGGGTGGTGGACCAATGGGTGGTTCCGTCACAAACAGATATGGAAACTTTGGTCAATGGAAAAATGACGGTAATTTCTCTCCACCATCGGGGACTACGCCACATCCTAACGGCATGGGTGGTTTGCCTCGAGTGGGTAACAGTTCTCAGAGCAAGTCGAAGTAACGTAGATATACAACACATTGGGATGCTTCATATGGAGTGTCCTTTTGTTCATCATCCGCCTGTATTTGATTGTCCCGCCCATATAAACAGTTACTGACCGAATGATATCCTGCGATAGAATACCCAATCAAGTGTCGCTCACATAAACCGCATGATATGAATGTGGAATGTGTGAACGGCACGTTTTCTTATTGTTGAGTTACGGAGATCCTCTATAATTCTACAAATTTAGCCCCAGAACTGAAATCTGATGCACGCCCAACAGGCGTGCCGTTTGTCCGTCTATACAGCTTGTCCATTCATTGTCAACTGGTATGTCTCCCGAGCGACTTTACCTCAAAAGAGTATAAAAGGTTGCTTATTGCCCGTTCGGGCACCCCATTTATCGCGCCACCCTTATGCCAATTTTGCATTCTTCGTCTCAGGGATAAGGAATAGGACGGCAAGTGCGGCAATCACGTAGATGGCGGAGAGCAAGCCGAGTGCCCAGCTTAAACTGTGTGTCAGGGAGAGGTAGCCGATGACGAATGGGCCGAATCCTCCAACTGCGCGTCCCGTATTGAAAATGAAGTTCTCGGCGGTGGACCTTGCTTCCGTTGGATAGTGTTCGGCAATAGCCGCACCATAACCAGCCATCATGCCGTCGACAAAGAAGCCAAGTAAGGCACCAAGAATGAGCAGAACTACCGCGTTTGTCTGTTGGAAGAAGACCCAAACCATCACTGCTGACGCCAACTGGAAGATGATGAAGGCCGCTTTGCGTCCAATTTTATCTGCAAGAACCCCGAACAACAGGATGCCAGCCAGCATGCCGAGGATGGTGACAAAGGTCCAGGTCAGCGATTTATTGAATGAAAAGTGCAGTTGCTTGGCAAGCATCGTCGGCAGCCATGTCATGATTCCGTAAAAACCAAAGTTCTGGACGCTCGTGATGATGACTAACCCGATGGTGGTTCCGGTCTTTTTAGGCGTTGCAAACAAGTGGGACATCGGTACCTTAGTTGTGCGTTGTTGTTGTACCCAGAGTTCAGGTTCTTTCAGGTTGCGTCTAGACCACCACGCGTACAGTGCTGGCAGTGTACCGATCAGGAAAACGCTGCGCCAGCCAAAGTGTGGGACAAAGAGCATTGAGCAGATGAGCGCAACCACCATGCCGATGACAAACCCCGCTGCAACCACACCGGTTGCACGAGCCCGGAATCGTTTGGGCCACACTTCGCAAACCAGCGTCATGCCAATCCCGAATTCGCCACCGAGGCCAAGACCCGCAATAAATCGTGTAACATCAAACCAGAAGATATTGTGCACAAAGGCCGTGGTGCCAGTGAAAATGGCGAAGATAAGGATGCTCAGAGAAAATGTTTTCACACGACCATAGATGTCGGCTAGCACACCAAAGGTGTAGCCGCCAATCACCGCGCCAATGAGGGTAATGGTGCTGATGAGCCCAGCCTGTGCGGAGTTGAGTTTGAAATGCGTAATTATCATCGACATCACATACGATAGAGCCATGAGGTCAAGTCCATCAAGTGCGTAACCGATGGTGGAAGCCCAAAGGGTCTTCCATTGGTACGAAGTCACGGTTGCTTCCTTGCTGTGTACAGCCAAATGGATCACTTGGTGTTGGTGTTGTGGCCTAGCCATAAAGAACATCCTCTCGTGTCGAATGTAGTAGTGGATGCCCGTACATGCAAAAAAGGCTCCCTGCTGCTGCAGGAAGCCAACATAGCCTTTACTTAGGGCACACTCGTGCCGCAGTAAATAAGCTATACCCGGACATCCTTGTCAGCCTCACGGGACTGAATTAAAGGATCTTACTGTAAAGTCAGACAAACTATCTCATAGTAGGCATGCGTGTGTCAATGGTGTTTATTAACACGCGTATGCACGTCGCACGGCGACAATATACGGATCGCAAGATTTCGTTTGTAATTCTTCTGCACCCTCATAGCAAACTCATAAATACACTGACACACCGAAAGAGGATCTGAGCTTAAACGTCTAAGTTCATATGTACAGAGTAATATGTATTGAATCCAGCTACTCCCCCCATTTGAAATACATTTACTTCCTATATCTTTTACTTAAATTCCTTGCAAAGATTGCTAACTGCCATTCTATTCACCTTCTTCTTCACCACGTTATGGACAAGGCAGGCGATTTGAAGCGGATGGCTGTCATGTATTCACCAAACTCGTGGTCAAAACATATGAGGCATTTACAATGTATCATTAGCCCCTGCATTTGAATCCACAAGTGAATTTTATAGCTTAAGGACACAAGTGAGGGGGGTGGATAGACCGTTGTACGGTACCTTTGGCGGATACACACAATGGGCTGTCGTATTTCTCATCATTTTCGTTTTATTCATTTTGATTGTTCCAGCAACCAGCGGATATTAATTGTCCAGTATGCAGAAGGGGATGGGGCTATAATTCCCTTGCCTCTTACTCAGGGAGGATAACAAATGGATGATGAGCAAAAGGTCTATGGACTTGTGTACGAACCTGACCATTCGGAGTCCGATACTCATTCCCATGAAATTTATCTGATTACATGGGACGGAAGGCCACTTCATACCCATGGCTTTTGTGGTATTACCACACTTAATGTAGGGCATCGTCATGCTTATTCCGGTTTTACCCAACCCGCCCCGAGCGGCGTCCCGCATACACACCTTTATTCAACTATTACAACCCTTAATGACGGACATCGCCATCGTATTAGTGGTCGAACAGGGCCGGCGATTCCTCTCCCGAGTGGAGGGCACATTCATTATTTTAGTGGCATAACAACGGTGGACGGTAGGACACCACATACACACACTTACAGCGGTACCACAGGTAACGAACGATAAAATAGCGAGGCGAAATTTAACTAGGGCGAGGGACTTGCGAATTTCAGATGCTTCGCGGGTCCCGAAAGCGTCTACGACTCCTAATGTGATCACGTCCGCTTTGCCGTGATATCGTAAGGGTGATCTTCATCTACGGATCGATACTCTCATTGCCCCCAAAGTTGCATCTGATGCCACTAAATCAGAAGCACTGTTTATAAATTCAAGGAGAGATTGGTTAAGTATCCGTCGCGCGAAGTTGCTTCGCCCCATAAGATTCAGTAAAGGGGGTGATAACATGAATGGTTGCTTTGGAAGTTACACCGCTTGGGCTGTCGTTTTCTTGATCATCTTCGTCTTATTCATTCTGTTAGTTCCTTATGGAACAGGATATTAACTCTGAGCGATAAAACGTGGCGAGCACTCTTGGTAAGGAGCTTATTGGGAGCCACGCCATCCGTCTTAAACGGAGTTTGTATTACGTAAACACAATATCCGAGTTACAGTGTTGCATAACCACTGGCTACTTGAATACCGCGTCTTATTTATATCCACTTCGAGGCGAAAAACAGGCCTTCGATCTCTTTAACGCATGTTCGAGAAGCTCTAACACATTGCAATAGGGGACAACTGTCGGTTAAGACTGTACCCTAATCACCAATGATCGGATGCACACATAAAAGACCTCCGGATCTACCGAGGAGGTCTTATACATATAACCGATGCTGGATTAGATAAAAGCAAAATTGTTCAAATCCGCCTTCGTGAACTGTCGAATAAGCCCCCATCGCGTTCCTAACTTACGGACTTACGGATGGTCACACACATATCTCACCAGTTGGTCTATCAACGCAGCTTCCCATTCACGCTTGTCGAAGGTGTGATCGGCGCCTTCCATCAAGTGAACCATAGCTCGGCCGTTATATGCCCGTTCTTGATAGCCTATCGCTGCCTCTACAGGTACCACTGCGTCCTCGGTCCCATGGATAATGAGAACGGGCCCTGTGTAGTGGCTTGCGCGACGATACACGTCGATTGTCGATAAATCATCCAGGCAGGCATGGCTCACCAAATTCCCGAGGTAGTCATAGTACGGGGCTTCCTTGGTGATGTCCGTGCCGCTGTCGGTGAGTAAGCCCAATACGATATCGCGAATTTTGCCACCGCCGGGCGCCAGTAGTACGAGCCGACGGATATCCTTTGGACGTGCCCCAGCCACTTGACTCGCCACGAGGCCGCCCATGCTAAGGCCTACTACAGAAATATGCGTTGGATCTAGGCGTGGATCCGCCTGAACCCAGTCAAAAATGGCGTGTGCTTCGGAAATTTCGCCGCTAACCGTCATTTCCTCGAAGTTCCCATCGCTCTCGCCACTGCCGGAAAAATCAAATCGAAAACTCGCTACGCCGACGGACTCTAGGGCCCGGCAAATCTTGACGAACAAGCGGTGTGGCTCGACACACGTCGCTGCGAATCCGTGATACAACACGACCGCAGGTAGGGGGTGCGTCGCACCATCAGGCACATGTTCCATCCCGCGTAATATCCGTCCATTGTATTCGAGTTCAATCGCCCTCTGCATAAAATTTCCCTCCATGATTGAGTCTCGTTACTCGCTAGTCCACTTCATTCGCCTCGATGCGCGTGGATGGCGCTCATATTACCGTAGCCCATGCTGCTTCAACTTGCGTACCACGGTGGACTGGCTGACGCCGAGAAGTGCCGCGACCTCACGCGTGCTAGAGCATTTCGCCAGGGCGGCTGCGTAGATTTCCCGCTCCGATGTGCGCAGGTGGTGTTTCCAGTCATCGGAAAGTGTGGCGTGTTCACACCGTGGCCTTGCTGATGCAGCGATTACCTCTGGGGGTAAATGGTGTGTCTGAATGATGACGTCGTCCACTGTGATTGCTACATACTCTATGATGTTTTCCAACTCACGGATGTTACCTGGCCACTCATATTTGCGCAAGAGCTCCAGGGCGGCCCCATCCAGCACGTGTTCTCCTAGATTGTGTTTATTTGTGAATTGCGCGAGATAGACCTCGCAAAGCGGAGTGATATCTTCGATCCTCTGCCTGAGCGGCGGAATTTCAATCGGGATTACGTTGAGGCGGTAGAATAGATCCGCGCGAAAAGTGCCTTGTGACACCATCTCGCGCAAGTTGCGGTTGGTCGCGGTGATGATACGAGTATCCACGTAGGTAGGGGAAGTCGCGCCGATTCGCTCAATACGATGTTCCTGTAGTAAATCAAGCAGTTTGCCCTGTAAATTAAGGGGCAGTTCCCCGATTTCATTCAAAAACAGCGTTCCCCCTTGTGCGAGTTCTACCTTCCCAGGTTTGCCCTCTCGTCGTGCACCGGTGAAGGATCCCCGCTCATACCCGAACAGTTCACTCTCAAGGAGTGACTCTGGGATGGATGCGCAGTTTATTTCAACCCACGGTCCCTTCGACCATTGACTGATTTGATGGATGTATTTTGCCACGCGATTTTTGCCGACTCCTGTTTCTCCAAGCAAGATAACGGACGCATTTGTCCGTGCAACCCGGAGCGCGCGATCCAAACATCGCCGCATTGCAGGACTGTTGGAGACGAATGGGGCCGGTTGCTCTGACGGTGCTACCGTGCTCTCAGGCGGAAGCATGGGCCGGCCATTCAATGTGAGGAGTTCCAATTCTGACACATCTTTCGCGTAGGATATCACTCGTTTTATCGATCCGTCCGCATTAAAGATGGCATTCCCGGTAGAAATCAGACGCCGCCCGTCGATAGTGTTCTGTAGTACTGTCTGCTGCTTGCGATGTCGCAACACCATGGCGGTGACGGAGGGATAGAAGATTCGTTGACGTTCGAGATCGAAGATGGACTTCCCGACGAGGCCGCCGACTAAGGGACCGTACATCTGCTCGACTTGATCGTTGACCTGCAGGGTAATTCCTTCGCCATCCGTGATGTACCACTCATCCAGAGAGGAATCAATCAGTTCCGCGAGATCACTTTTCTCCTGTTGAAGCGCCCAGATATGGTTTTCGTCCGGACCTTCGGGAAGCCGCAAGCACTCGATGAGTAACCGGTTGGGTCCGAAGATTTCCTTGTGTAGAATGTAGGAGAATCCCTCTGGCAGCACTAATTCCGCACCCCTTGCCTCGGAGATTGGGGCTGCGGCGGCTTCGGTTGAATCACCGGGAGGTATGTCAGGAAAGCTGTCCACATTGATTCGGGTGGGATCGTTCGTGTTCGTTCCATTCGCATCGGTACGGAAGTTGGCGAGCACGCTCATCTTAGCTGCCTGGTTGGCCCATTCTAATTTGCCTTCGAGTTGGACAATTAAAAGCGGGGTATCAAGCGTATTGAGAACGTTGAACAGATTGCTCATCTCCATTGGGACTTCACCTCTTTTATGTTAGAGTGCGGGAGCTGATTTCTCAAAATTCTATCACCTTTTGAACCACAATTGGTTCTAAAACTGAACCATTGATTCACATTTGATTCAGAATGATTGCAAACTTATCTCTGTTGAGCCCCGGTGAGGCGAGTGATTGGTCCCCTAAAAAATAAAATTTCGATGGCTGATCCAGCGAGATATTGCCTGTGCACAAGCTGTTTTCTCTCTAATTCGGACACATCGGTATGATGTTGGCATGAAATTTGCTTGAGTTTAAGTAAAACAGACTATTAACAAGTTCCAATAGTGAGAGGGGACCGTACACATGAATGTAGAGCTCAGCAGACCAGAAGTCAGTGCATTCCAGGATGAAAACGTTGACATGACGCTGCCGTACGCGTTGTATGTGGATCCAATGGTGTTGCGTATGGAGTATGAAAAGATTTTCACGAAGTCTTGGCAGTATGTTGGCCACGTTGCACGACTCAAGAACCCAGGGGATTACATCGCGTGTACGATTGGGAACGAGCCAATTCTCGTTGTGCGTGATCACGACAATGAGATCCGCGCGTTCTATAACGTGTGCCCACATCGGGGGACAAAGTTGGTTCAGGACAGTGCGGGATCGAAGAAGATTCTGCAATGTTGTTATCACGGCTGGACGTTCCAGCTGAATGGGAAGCTGCACCAGGCCCCTAACTTTAGGAAAGCACCCGGTTTTTGCGGGGACGACTACTGCTTAAGACCAGTCCACGTGTCTATCGAGCAGTCACTCGTGTTCGTCAACCTGAGTGAGGACCCGGTACCACTTGCGAAAGAGTTTGCAGATTTCTTCGCTGATTTGGGTCAATTCCACTTTCTCAACGATTTGAACTTGTATAGCACGGAACAGCGCATCATCAAATGCAACTGGAAGACCTTCATTGACAACTATCTGGAATGCGATCACTGCCCGATTGCTCATCCCAGCTTCGTCGCCACGCTCGATATGACGAAGTATCAGATCATTAACGCGGACAAGTGCAATATTCAGGGGTCCCAAGTGAAGGCCAGCCGTCAGGACTTCAATGATGCCGAAGTCCAGGAGGGGCGCTTCTACTGGCTGTGGCCAAACGTAATGTTCACGATTTATCCAGGGCCTGGGAATTTCCGGTCGATTCAGATGATCCCTGTCGATCATGAAACGACGCTCGGCATCTACTCCGTCTATGTACACGGAGAGGAGCCGACGGAGGAGCAGAAACAACTGATTGCGTTTGCGAAACAAGTGGCCGATGAAGATGTGGATATCGTGGAGTTGCAGCAGATTGGGCTTGGGTCAAGCGCGTTCAAGCAAGGCCTGTTGTCGCCGACTGAGCACGGTCTACGTCACTTTCACAATCTCGTCCGCACCGTCCTGAAGTAGTACAGTCCACGGCGCTAGGCTGTAGTCACCGCATTTCACTGAGTCCTAATTAAAGGAGGCGTTTAGATGAGGGTCGAACAGCGCAGTATCGATTATATCCCGGATGCGGAACGACATGGCAAGGCCCGAGACCTGTTCAATATCTGGTTCAGTGCGAACATGCAGCTCACCCCAGTCATGACAGGGGCTGTTGTCGTCTCGCTTGGACTGAACATTTTCTGGGCACTGGCGGCAGTGATCATCGGCAATATCATTGGTGGCCTGTTCATGGCCACCCACTCTGCGCAGGGGCCGAAACTTGGCATTCCGCAGATGATTCAAAGTAGGGCACAGTTTGGCGTCGTTGGTGCCATTTTGCCGCTCGTTCTCGTCATGGTCATGTACATCGGATCGGTCTACTATAGTGGACTCCTCGGTGCACAAGCTATTCACAGTGCGCTTCATGGGGTGCCAGTGTGGTTGGCGATGATTGTCCTCAATGGTGTCACACTCATTGTCACAACCTTCGGCTACGATTTGATTCATGCCATTGAGAAATACTTTGCGATTGTCTTTGCCCTCTTCTTTATCCTCATCACAGTGGAGGCTTTTCGGCTGCCTCTTCCGTCTCACAGTTGGTCTGTAAGCGGATTCAAATATGGTCCATTTCTCATGGCACTGAGCATTTGTACCACCTGGCTATTGACTTATGCACCGTATGTTGCTGACTACTCGCGATACCTGCCAAGAAACACCTCGTCGACAGCGACCTTTACCTGGACGTACGCTGGCGGCGTCCTTGGCACAGCATGGCCCATGATTCTCGGTGTGGTACTGATTGCGGCATCCGCGAAATTCGGAGATAACCCCACCGGATTCCTTGCGCAAATGGTCGGTCCGACGCTTGCGCCGATTCTTTACTTGGTCGTCGTTCTCGGGATTCTCGGAGTCAATGTTCTGAATCTCTACTGTGCATTTATGGCCACCGTCACCACGATTGAGCCGTTTACGAAAATGAAAGTCACGCCGACCAAACGGTTTGTCATGTTAGCCATTATCGATGCTGTCTCCACTTATATCGGCATTGTCGGCCAAGGAAGTCTGATCACCATCATGAATGACTTCCTCCTCATGCTGCAGTACATCATGGTGCCTTGGAGTGCGATCAATCTTGTTGATTTCTACCTCCTGCGCAGGGGGAATTACAGCATTAAGGACATTTTTGATGTTAACGGGAAGTATGGGCGCTTCAATTGGATTTGCATCGGTTCGTATCTCGTGACCGTCGCTGCCCAAATTCCGTTTATGAACGTGGCCGGTGTCTATGAAGGACCCATCTCGAAAGCACTCAACCATGCAGATATCGCCTGGATTATCGCTTTAATACTTCCTGCTGTCATTTATTACTTTGCAATGAAAGCGAAACTACTTGCAACTGGTGAAATTCAGGAGATTCATAAATTCTCCTCCCGCAGCCCGATGGACGTCATAGAATCCACGCAAACAGAAAGGTAGGTATCCGAATGAACTTATATTCGATTGCAGTCATTCCGGGGGATGGGATCGGCATTGAGGTCGTCCCCGCAGCGATTCAAGTCCTGGACACGGTCGCAGAGATCCACGGCGGCATTCGATTTGACTGGACTCACTTTCCTTGGGGGTGTGAGTACTACTTACAGCACGGAACCATGATGCCCCAAGATGGAATCGACACGCTAAAGTCCTTCCATCAAATCTTCCTTGGGGCGGTTGGAATGCCAGGTCTCGTACCCGATCACGTTTCTCTCAGCGGCCTCCTCCTCAAAATCCGCCGCGAACTGGAACAGACCATCAACGTGCGGCCTGCCAAACTTCTACATGGGATGAAGTCACCGCTCGCGGCGCCCCAGGACTTTGACATCCTCGTGGTACGAGAGAATTCGGAAGGCGAGTATGCCGAAGTCGGCGGGCGGGTGCACCGGAATGGTGAAGAAATGGCCATTCAGTCCGCCGTATTCACGCGTAAAGCATCGGAACGCGCCATGCGCTACGCATTCACTCAAGCAGCCAAGCGCCGTGGCCATGTGACGAGTGCGACGAAGTCGAACGGGATCGCATATAGTATGCCTTTCTGGGATGACGTGTTCCGCGAGGTGAGTCAGTTGTATCCGGACATACAGGCGGCAAGCAACCACATCGACGCGCTCGCAGCCTTCTTTGTGATGAAGCCCCATGTGCTTGATGTCGTTGTCGCATCCAACCTATTTGGCGATATTTTGACCGATCTCGGTGGCGCCATCATGGGCAGCATTGGCATCGCACCGGCTGCCAATCTCAACGTCGAGCGCACCTATCCGTCGATGTTCGAGCCCGTACATGGATCGGCGCCGGATATCGCTGGGAAGGGGATCGCGAATCCGCTCGGCCAAATTTGGACCAGTAAACTCATGCTCGACTTCCTGGGTCATGAGGATCTCGGTGAGATCGTCCTAGGAGCCATGGAGGATACCCTGGACGACAACGTGAAGACCGCCGATTTAGGCGGCACTGCGAATCTCAAAGAAGTGACTGAACGAGTGATCGAACACGTTAAGCTGCGGGCAGAGAAGGGTGTATCTATCACGAATCGGCTGTAATCTATCACACTACCCACACAGGAGGGCACGTAATGAAGAAACGTCTTTTCATCAATGGAGAATGGTTGGAAGCGAAACAGTATACAACGCTGGTATCCCCGTTTAGTGGTGAATCTATCGCAGAAATCCCAGTGGCGAACGATGAGGAAGTTGAAGCCGCCATTGAAGCGGCCAATGGTGCAAGCAAAGTTATGGCCATGATGCCTGCCCACAAACGCGCAAGTATTTTGGCAAAATTGGCTGACCTCTTCGAGCAACGCAAAGAGGAAGCAGCGTCCGTGATTGCGTTGGAAGCGGCCAAACCAATCACCACTGCACTTGCCGAAGTGAACCGCACCATTTTAACGTATCGATTTGCGGCGGAAGAAGCGAAACGCATCCACGGCGAAACCCTGCGCCTTGACGCGGCGCCAGGGGGGGAAGGCAGAGTTGCTTATGTGGTGCGCGAGCCACTCGGTGTCATCGGTGCGATCACACCATTTAATTTCCCGATGAACCTGGTCGCACACAAGGTCGGACCCGCCATTGCCTCAGGAAATACGGTGGTCCTAAAGCCCGCTTCCCAGACCCCACTTTGCGCTTATTTTCTTGCGGAACTGTTGCAGGAGGCCGGGATTCCTGCTGGTGCATTCAACGTGGTGACCGGTGGCGGACGAACCGTTGGTGACAAGCTCGTCACGGATCCGCGCATCAAAATGGTTACCTTTACGGGTAGCCCGGAGGTTGGAATCGGGATCCGGAATAAGGCTGGATTAAAACGCGTCACCCTAGAACTTGGTTCCAATGCAGCGGTCATCGTCGATGAAGGCGTGAACATCGACAAAATCATACCGCGGTGTGTAAACGGCGCGTTTTCGTTTCAAGGTCAAGTCTGTATCTCCTTGCAGCGCATCTACGTTCACGAAACCCTTTACGACGTGTTTGTGGAAAGATTGGTTGCTGAAACGGAGAAATTGAATATCGGCGATCCGCTCGATCCGAAAACAGACGTGTCCGCTTTGATCTCCTCTGCAGACGTAGACCGCACTTTAAACTGGATTGAAGAGGCCAAACAGTACGGAGCGAAGGTGGCGATAGGTGGCAAGGCAGAGGGGAACATCCTTCATCCGACCGTGATTTTGAACGCGAAACCGCACATGAAGGTTTCATGCCAAGAGGTGTTTGCACCAATTGTACTCATCAACAAAATCTCGTCTGTCGAAGAGGCCATTGGACTTGTAAATGATTCTCGCTACGGTTTGCAAGCTGGCATCTACACCGAGAACGTTCATACGGCGCTGGATGCTGCCGAAAAATTGCATGTCGGCGGGGTGATGATTAACGATATTCCAACTTTCCGCGTCGACAACATGCCATACGGCGGGGTCAAGGAAAGCGGTGTGGGACGCGAAGGAATCAAATATGCGGTCGAGGAAATGACGGAAATGAAGCTGGTCGTCTTCAATCGCAATTAAGTTGAAATATGGACTACCCCCAAAGCCGTATCATGTAGCTTACTGAACATGAGTTGTCGCACAGGTAGCGTGATTGGCTACCTGTGCGGCGCTATGAGAAAGGAGAGTATAGAAGTACAACGAATCACTCGTACGTTCCAGTCTCTTCCCCTTCGACCCAAGGCAATCCTCAATGGTCCCCAGCAATAAGGCCTCATCCCACTATGCAAGCACAATGGGAAAACCACCCGCAAACAATCGAATCCTGTATAACTCAGAGTTAGGTCAGGGAAAACTCATACAGTATAAGGTGTGAATATCACCTGAATAGGAGAATTATGAATGAGTTCATCCTCAAATACAAAGCGGCGTCCTTTATTGAAGGATTTTCACTTGCCAGAGAGTAGTGTGTGGAAACTGTCTGGTGCTCACGTTTTAAATGACTTGATGACCACAGGACTTGTTCCCGCCTTGTTGCCATTGTATAAAGCAGCCTTTCACCTTTCCTATATAGAGACAACCTTAATCGTTTTAGTATCGTACATCACTTCTTCCATCATTCAGCCCATTTCTGGTTTGATCACGGATCGGCATCCGTTTGTTTGGCTTCTACCCATTGGAGTTTTCTGTACCTGTTTCGGTCTGGCGATAAGCGGGATTGTCCCAAATTATGCATTACTGATGGTATGCATTGCCCTATCCGGATTCGGATCGGGTGCTTTTCACCCAGAAGCCTCACGCGCGACGAATCTCGCCGCAGGGGAGAACAGAGGATTGACGCAGTCAATTTTTCAAGTAGGAGGAAACTTAGGTCAGGCAGTTGGCCCCTTAATGATGCCACTTTTTATCATTACTTTGGGCTTACACGGATTGTTGTGGTTTCTGATTGCTGCCATCCTTGCCTTTCTGCTCACTTGGTGGGTACTCCCGCGATATAAACAGCAATTACAGAAAGGCGAAGCAAAAAAAGCCGTCGCAGAAGGGAAACACAGCCGTGTCGGGATTATTCTACTCGTCCTCGTCGTGGCTATCCGCTCGTGGGCTCAAATTGGAATAGTGAGTTTTTTGCCGTTCTATTACTTGGAACAACACATTCCACTGGGCACAGGAGATATGATGACCTTTGTGTTCCTTTTCGCAGGGGCAATAGGTACACTCATCGGAGGAACCATTTCGGACAGAATCGGACGCAAATGGTTGCTAATGGGATCGATGATTCTAACCATCCCCTTCGCTTGGTTGTTGCCCACCATGCATGGTCTCAATGCTGGTGTTGACTTGTTCTTCTTTGGGTTTTTCATCCTGTCATCCTTCGCGGTGACAGTCGTTTACGGCCAGATGATGCTGCCAAACAACATCGGTTTAGCCTCGGGGTTAATGATTGGTTTCGGTGTTGGAGCAGGTGGAATCGGAGCCACTTTGATGGGATGGATAGCAGACCATTACGCCGTCTCAACAGTGCTGGATTTCATTGCCATATTACCGATCATTGCAGCCATCATTACGTTCTTTCTACCAAACGATAAAAAGCTGGTACGCTCGAGGCTCAAATAAAGGGCACTATAACAAATTGTTCGTCGTTGTTGCACATTGTGCAACAACGCAATTGTTGTTTCGCTAGTCCGCCGCCATAATCTCGTTTGTAAACGCATACAATCTCGGTTCGTAGAGGGGAGGAAATCGTGTGGCGAATCCGCAAGTCGGTCTCGTAGAGCCCGCACAAAACATCGCAATTAGACGTACGACAATCCGCTGGTCGCACATCACCACGACGCTGGCGGTGATGTGGATCATCGGCGTGATCGACAAAATTGGCGTCGCCGTCATCGCCACGAACAAACCATTTTTGCAAGATATGCATCTGGCCGGGCATAACGGACTGATTGGGAGTCTGACTTCCACACCACAACCACCTGGTCTCCGAGCATCGTGCGGAAGGTGTGGACGTATGATGAGGAGAAAGCGCGTAGAGATGGCCCACTAGATCGGGTTACTGCATTTTAATGGACAGATGGATTCACTCGAAACAGGGAGGTCAATTAAGTGCTGAATGAAGCGTCTATGTGCGAAAAATTGGCGGTAGCTTGCCGGATTCTCGCAATGGAAGGATTGGTCGATGAAATTCTCGGACATGTCAGCGTCCGCGTCCCAGATACGGATGAAATGTTGATTCGTTGCCGCGGACCGTATGAATGTGGAGTGGCCTATACACAATCGGACGCGATTCAGCGGGTGACATTCGAGGGGGGAGGTGCGAAACACGGGTACCACGTGCCTAAGGAGCTCCCTATCCACTCCGAAATATATAAAGCTCGGCCCGATGTGACTTGTGTCGTGCACGCCCATCCACCAGAGGCGCTGATCTGTGGCATCGCGGAGCTCGAATTTCGGCCGATCTTCGGCTCTTTTAACATCCCCGCCATGCGGTTGGCGCTGGAGGGAATTCCTGTGTTTGGGCACTCGTATCTAGTCACGCGTCCAGATTTGGCGAAACCGTTCATCGACGCGATGGGGGACAAAGACGTCTGCGTCATGCGTGGGCACGGGATCACTGTCACCGGCCGTTCTGTTGAAGATGCGGTGGTGCGGGCACTGAATTTCAATACGCTCGCGAAGGTCACTTTGCAAGTCGCACAGACAGGCCGAGAGGCCCGGGCGATTTCGGAGGAAGACATCGCAGAGCTGCCGGATCTCGGGCAGACGTTTAATGAGGAGTGGGTTTGGCGGTATTATGAGCGCAAGCTCAAGCAGTTAGAAAGAAATTAAGAAACGGCGGGACTGAGGCTAGAACGGACAGTCTACCTCGGTCCCAAGCGTCACACAGCGACGGAAGAACTCCCAAAATGGCGTACTGCGGTGGGGACAACGCCGAGTTTTCCAAAGGGGACCCGGTGACGGCCCAGTCGTTTGTAGTCGAGTCTGAACGCGTTCTCGGAAAAGGTGGGGTCGTCTCCTCCGGGAGTGCATATTTGGAGTCTGTTGTGGTGGGAGCGACCGATTATGCAACGCACAAAAGGTGGTCGATTCGCGGCGTCAGTACGCCTGACAAATACACCTTGGTCATTCACCTGACCAAACCGGAACCCTTTTTTCTAGACATCCTCTCCATGCCGTTTTCGAATCGAATCCTCCCATCCGCTGTCGATTATTCAATCCGGATAACGCGCGTCAACTTCTTTCTTCGTGCGGCTATCGAGCTGATTTGAACGAATTGTCATTCTATACAAACAATTCTTTCATTTATCGGCGATAATCGATATAATGCCTAGCAATACTCGGCTTTCACAATGACGGCCAGGTATTGTCAGTTTTAAGCACAGAACATTTAGATATAGCATCCGAAGGGGGCGGAGTTGTGAAGAGGAGATTCTTTGTAGCCGCTGCTAGCTCACTCGTCATTTCACTGGGGACTTTAAGTGGTTGTGCTACACAGCCAAACAATACAACCAAGACGACGAGCACAGGTGCGGTATCGGGTGGGAAAATCGTCATCGATGAACCGGACGAAATCAGCACGTTAGATCCGGCCATCGCCTACACGCTGTACGATGATGAAATCGTGTTTCAAATGTATGACCAACTCGTCACATACAAGCCAGGAACGAGTACCATCGCGCCGGATTTGGCGACGAGTTGGGATATTTCTCCGGATGGGAAGACTTACACGTTTCACCTTGCAAAGGGTGTGAAGTTTTGGAATGGAGACTCGGTAACAGCTCAGAGCTTTATCGACGAATTTGAACGCGTCTTGAGTAAGCGCGTGAATTCTCCTGGGGAAGGATTTATTGATCCGATTATCGAGGGGTCGACCGCGTACCACAACGGTCAAGCCAAAGACGTGAGTGGCCTGTCGGCACCGAACGACGACACCCTAGTCATCAAATTGACCAAGCCTGAGCCATTCTTCTTGCAGGTGCTCGCACAGGAATTCTTTTCAGCGGTCGATATGAAGTACATCAACTCCGTCGGGAATGCCGCGTTTGCCTTTAAACCAATGGGCACTGGACCGTTTGAACTGAAGTCGTACAAACAGGGACAGATGCTGACGCTCGTCAAGAATCCACATTATTTCATTCCGAATACACCGAAGCTCGATGAGGTGGATATTTCGATCCAATCGAACGAAACCATCTCCGCGATGCGTTTTGAGCAAGGGACGACCGCCTTTATCGACTACAACCAAAATATCGATTCACAGGACTTTATTTCGATGATGAAAAATCCTAAGTACAAGGGGGATTTCTATAAAGAGCCCTTAAATACGCTTGGATATTTGAACATCAACAATCAATTAGGTCCATTTAAAAATAAGCTTGTGCGGCAAGCGGTCAACTACGCTATCAATCGACAACAGCTCGTGCAACTCCAAAATGGTCGCGCCACCGAGGCATATCAAATTCTTCCGCCAAACATGCCAGGGTACGAGTCGAATTTGCCGAGCAGTTTAAAGTACGCATACAACCCCCAAAAGGCCAAGGAGCTGCTTCGTGAAGCGGGATATAAAAATGGGTTTAGCACGGAAATCTTGACGCCGAACGACGAGTCGACCGTCAAGCTCGTGGAGTCGATTCAGGCCGACTTGGATGCGGTGGGGATTAAAACGGCCATCAAGCCGGTTACCTTGAGCGCCTACAGCCCGCTCGCACAGTCTGGAAAAGAACCCTTAGTGTACGAGATCTGGTCTCAAGATTTTCCGGACCCATATGATTTTCTCGATAGCTTCCTGAATAAGCGCAACATACCCAGTATCAACTTTTCATTCTACGATAATCCGACTGTGAACAAGGAGTTAGATCAGGCCGCGAATATGGCACAAGGTCCGGCTCGCATCGCGTTGTATCAGAAGATACAAAATCAGGCTCTGGCCGACGCAGCGTTGGCACCACTCTACTATCCAGTTCAATATGCGGTTGTCCAGCCTTGGGTCAAAGGATTTTACATGAATCCTGTTCATCTAGATCCGCTTCAAGACATTTCGGTGGTCACTCACTAGGACCTCCATTGACAAGACAGCGCGGAATCCACTTTGACGAGGTGTAATGCAATGACTATCACGGGTAAGAACATTCTCCTATTTGTTGCGCATCCAGATGATGAAGCCTACTGTTCCGGGACGATTGCGAAACTGTCCGCTGCAAATAATCACATTACCATGGTTATCGCCACAGAAGGAAACAGGGGAACACAAAATCCCGAGGTGAAACCTGAACAATTGGCAGCCCAACGCAAAGTGGAAATGCGAAAGGCTGCGGAAATACTGGGTATTCACGAACTCGTCTGGCTGGGGTACGAGGACGGCGGCCTATGGAACGCACCAGACTATAAGGAACGGGCATTTAAGGTGATTCGAACGTATCGGCCGGACGTGGTCATCACGTTTGATCCGTGGAAAAAGTACGATTTTCATTCGGATCACCAGTCCACGGGATTTGTCGTGACAGAGGCGGCTTACTTGGGGCGATGTGTCTGGTATTTCCCCGAACACATGGGGGCTGGTTTGACGGGTCACGCACCTGCAGAAGTGTACTTGTTTCAACCCGAAGAGGCGAATTACACCGTCGATGTCACCGACTTCCTCAAGACCAAGCTAGATGCCGCGGTGGTTCATGCGAGTCAGGCAGCCGACTCTGGGATGAACCATCTGATGCGAGTGCAGCGGTTCTTGAGTGATGTAGAGAACGGCAATTTCTCGCAAATCGGGGATGTTAAGCAGTCGTTGAAGGACTTTTCGCAACTAAACGCGGAGTCGACCGAGTACCTGCGCAAGGTTTACGAATCAGATCTCTTCATTTGAGCGGGAGCTCCTCCTCAGTCATTGCAGATGGCCGAGGAGGAACTTTTTCGTTGGCGCGAGTCAGGCGCCGACACCATCGCTTGAAAGGGAACGCGCTAAGGCGTTTCCGATCCTTTAGGCCACGTCTTTTTAGCATTGGAGTAATTTGGGCTCGTCCAAGATTTGTATCTTTCTTGTCAATGAAGTAACATAAGAAGGCAACAAATTTCACAAACAACTCGCTGAATTCCTTTTTAGGAAACGGGGGAACCAAATCTGGGGTGAAACGTTTATCGTGGGGCGCCTTTCCAGTCCTAACCCGACAGCTAACCTCGTAAGCGCATTGGAAGGAGATGTTTTACATTGTTTAAATCCCTCTGTAAAATTCCTCAACTCATTTCGCAACCCACCATCGCACTCATTGGCAGCACGAACGAGTGTTAATGAACCACCCACAACCTGTGGCTGATTTCCACCGATAGCACCGGTGTGTTTTCCTATGCCAACAGGCGGGGCAGTGGTCTCATACTCCGTGTCACCATGAGCAATCTCAATTTCCGTACACTTTTGGGTTCTGATGGCTTCGTCAGGATCAGTTTTCATTTCTGGATGTCCGCTGGTGTTATTTAGTCAATATAGAAGGGAGACACAAATGCAAAAAAGAAAGAAAAATCTTGTTGAAGATGCTAAGTTTAGCTCATTTCACATGCGACTCACGATATATTCGTCTGGAGGACCGTTTCTCGACGGTTATATCCTCAGTATCATCGCCATCGCTTTGACACAGATCACGCCGCAATTGCATCTCAATGCGACTTGGAGCGGTTTGGTTGGGGCATCCGCCCTAATTGGCATATTCATCGGTGGTTTCTTAGGCTATGTGACCGACCGGGTCGGTCGGCAGTTGATGTACACCATCGATTTCATCCTATTGATTGTCGCATCGCTTCTACAATTTTGGATCCAAACAGGCTGGGAGCTATTTATCATTCGGCTGATCCTGGGGATCTCCATCGGTGCCGACTATCCTATCGCGACCTCCCTATTAGCGGAGTTTTCACCACGAAAGCAGCGTGGGACGATGCTTGGTGTAACCCTCATCGCGTACTACGTAGGCTCCACTGTCGCGTATATCGTAGGTCAACTGATGTTGAGCATTGGTCCTGATGCTTGGCGGTGGATGTTGGCAAGTAGCGCGGTTCCGGCGATCATCCTCGTACTCTTGAGGCTTGGGACGCCGGAATCTCCACGCTGGTTGCTACAGAAGGGAAGACGTACTGAGGCTCTCGGCGTGCTCAAGGAGGTCTATGGCCCGGATGCGTCGCTCGACGACATCGTCGTTCCGAATGCTGGTCAAGCGAAAACCAGTTACTTAAAGCTGTTCTCCCGCGGCTACTTGAGGAGAACGCTGTACGTTGGACTGTTTTATATGGCAGCGGTCGCTCCGTTGTTCGCCATGCTCACGTTCGGCCCAGAGATGCTAACTTCGTATCATCTCTTTGAAGGAGCGGGCGGTTACGGTGCGGCCATCATCAGTGCCCTCTTCCTCATCGGCTGTGTCCCGGCCCTCTTTTTGGTCAACAAATTGGGGCGCAGACTGATGATCATCATCTCCTTTGCGGGGATGACCGTGGGCATCTTGTTGTTAGGTATTTTTCCAAACGGCCCGGTTGGCATCATCCTGCTTGGGTTCGTCGCATACGCGATCTTCTCTGGCGGACCGAATGTGATGGAATGGCTGGCGCCCAACGAGCTGTTCCCGACGGAGGTGCGAGGAACGGCTGTGGGCATCACAACGTGTATCAGTCGATTCGGCGCCGTATTTGGCACGTATTTGTTTCCTTGGGGTCTACAAAACTTCGGGATTGGCCCAACCATGTTAGTCGGTGCCGCGGTCACGTTTGGCGGCTTGATCATCTGTATCGCACTGGCCCCCGAAACGACCAACAAGTCCCTGAATGCTGCTAGTTCGGCATATTCATCGAAAGACCGCTTTTCCAGAAAACAGCAACGTTCGTTGCATTCATCGTCACAGTGAAAGCAGTCGGATGCGTGATCGGGCGTCATTGACGGTGGGAATCCGGATTGGAACAAATTTTTGAGGATATTTACAGAGGGATGTCGTGCGCCCCCGAATCTATCCGTCCTGATGCGACGGGTGGATTTCGGGGGTTATTTACGTAGAATCGTCCGCCATGGAGTTGTCGTGTTTTTAGAATACGGGTACCTTACAACTAAGATGTGCTGTCGTCCATCCAACACGATGCTTTAGATCAATGCCGCACATATGGGAGGAGGCTGTTGGTATGACCGTATACATCGCGGAGGAATTGTCCGTATGCGGCCGATTCGTTGAGAGAGGGGGAGAGCATCCACGTTTCTCTGTTCACTGAAGCAGCTTCAGAGGACAGAGTCCTACGTCTGCTAGATTGTGACAGTGGAATGGATGAGTGGCGCATGAACGGGCGAGAGATTTACGCTATGTTTCGACAAAGCATATTGGACTCTAGGTTGGCAAGGAATATACAAAAGTTGGGCGATTGTGTGACGACGCGCAACTTGAATACGATACATAAGCTGGCCGCCTTGGCTAGCGATATGCGGGGAACAAGATAACTTCGTGCCGAGCACATAACTTTGGACTCAACGCAAGAACATGACGTCGACGAACCGTATGTCGTCCAGCTCGTCACAGCAGTTGAAGAAGAGAGAGCCAATCGTTCTAGGATCCTGTTCGTCCCGTGCTGCTGTTGCCAACATGATGTAGCGTGCGAAGACAATAGGAAGATGAAGAGAACCCCCTATGTTTGAAGTTCTGGTACGAATATTGTTTGCATCAGGTTTTGTAGGGGGCTTTTGGAGAATTGTGAAATTCGCTAAGTATGTTCATCGTTTTTGGTGTCGTGCTTGTGATTTGAGGTGGGACTTACCGTCTTTAGGCGTGGTGATGGCTGAACCTCGGTGTGTGAAGTGTGGTCATGTGATGAAGCAAGTGGATTTTGAACAGACATGGTTCGTGGTTTCGAATCATGGTCCGTATGGAAAATCGTGAATATCAAATAGATTGAATACATGTGTACTGTACACGTTTCATTGAACCGCCAGACAAATAGGCGCATACTTTTACTCGTAAACCCATACTCTTTCCGTGTCCCTGCATCGTACCCTCTTGATGTGGGGATTCATTGTGACCGCGAAAAAAAGCCGTCAACCACGACTAGGTCCCCTCTGGCGCTCACACGTGATCGAACGTGCGAAATCTCTGCAATCCACCACGGGCTTTAAGAGATGTGCCTCTCTATCCACCGATAGATGCGTCTCGCTTAAACTGTGGTCTTCAGACAGACGCGGTACTCCGCCGGATGGCGTTACACTGACACCAACAAATTCGAAATGAGGTGTCGGTTTCATGCCTACCCAAGCGATATCGACAGGATTGATTGTTGCGGTTGTTCTGACGTGGGCTATCGGGCGTCAGGTGCTTCCGCGTCGAGTCACGCGGATTCCCTTCGTCGTCTTACCTATCGTTGGCATCTTTGAAATGATTCGTTACCTGCCACATTCGACGATTCCGGCAAACCAGGTAGCCGAGTGTATCGTCAGCGTGCTGTTGTCCGCCGCTGCAGGATTGTTACAAGGGCTCGTCACAAAGGTGTACACCGCCGCAGACGGCCAAGTGTACATGCGCGGTGGCTGGAAATACCTCATGCTTTGGTTGGGGCTGATCGCAACTCGACTTGTCGTCGGGTTCGTGTTCAGTGGCGGAACGTTCCACTACGACAGCGTCGCTTGGATCATCTGGATTGACCTCGCAATTGTCTGGGGGGCACGCGGTATCCTGCTGTACGCGAGGTATCCGGAGATTCGCGCCCAGCTCGCCAACGCTTCTGCAAATCGACGGGAGCGCCGACTCGGTTAAGCGTGATGTCCGAAATGGACCGTGTGTTCTGTCGTTCGTCTACCTGTTAACGTTGCCTGTCAGAAAGCGAAATGCCACTCAGTTTGTCAGCCATCTGTACTACTTGTGGCACGCAGTATCCGCCGTCATCAGAACCGCCTCATACATGTGTGATTTGTAACGACGAGCGCCAGTATGTTCATCCAGACGGTCAATCGTGGACGACATTAGAAGGGTTGCGTCTGGAACGCACGTATAAGAACGAAATCCTGGGTGAGGAGGACGGTCTCTACAGCATGACCACAAGGCCCAGTTTTGCCATCGGTCAAACCGCATATATGGCCGAGAAAGTTTCAACGCTCAAGTTTGAACGCCTCTATAACGCCTTCCATCGCATTGTGCGTGACAACGCGAGTCAATCCGTGCAAAAATCTGCTGAACGGTACATCGCCGCGCTCGAAGGAACATTGTTTGACACGTAATTGACGGGGGCTCATGGCTCGTCAGTCTAACCGGAGAATTTGTCGGATGTCTTGTTCCGTCAAAGGTGCGATGGCTTCCTCGCCTGGATTGACCACTTCGTCGATCAGACTGATCTTTTTTTGCTGCAGTTCGTACATCTTCTCCTCCACAGTGCCTTGGCTGACGAGGCGTATGACTTGCACCACGTTCTTCTGACCCATTCGGTGTGCCCGGTCGGCCGCCTGTTGTTCAATTGCGGGATTCCACCACAGATCATAGAGGATGACGGTATCGGCGCCGGTCAAGTTGAGGCCTGTTCCTCCAGCTTTTAACGAGATGAGGAATAAATCCCCTTCTCCTTGGTTGAATCGGTCGCACAGGTCGACGCGATCGTAAGCTTTGGTCTCCCCGTCCAAATAAAAGTACGGCGCTCCAAGAACGCCAAGCTCGCGCCGGATGAGTCCGAGCATCTCGGTGAACTGTGAAAAGACGAGAACCCGTTTGCCCGCACGCCTGCACGCCGCTAGGATTTCTACCAACTGTTCGAATTTCGCTGATTTGCCCGTATATCCTTCGACGAACAGGGCTGGGTGGCAGCAGAGCTGGCGAAGTCGAGTCAGCCCCGACAGAATTTTGATCCGGTTTTTCTGATATCCATCTCGACTGAGGTGCTTGACGGTTTCCTGTTGCAGTTTCGCCAAATACGCGACATATAGCTTTTTTTGATCCGGCAGCAACTGGCTGAGTTGCAGCGATTCGATCTTCTCTGGAAGCTCCTGCAGCACGTCTCTTTTCAACCGGCGCAGCACAAATGGGCGAGTGCGCCTCGCGACGGTTTCCCTCGACATCTCATTGAACGCCCTGCGACCTGGGAGCAACTCGGGGAACACCACGTCAAAGATGGACCACAAATCGTCGAGATGATTCTCGACAGGAGTCCCAGTGAGCGCAAACCGGTGTGCGGCCCGAATCGCCTTGACCGCTTTCGCCGTCTGCGTCGTGTGGTTCTTGAACGCCTGCGCCTCGTCCAAGATGAGCGTATGGAACGATTGATCGACATACTGCTCGACATCCCTGCGCAAAAGCGGGTAAGACGTGATGAGGACGTCAATGTGGGATGTGCCCTTGAGCACCGTGGTTCGGTCCGCTTTGCTTCCGTCCGCGACGGCGACCCGAATCTCGGGTGCAAATTTCTTGAGCTCATTGTGCCAGTTGTACACAAGCGAAGCCGGGCACACGATGAGGGCTGGAAGCGCCTGGTATCTCATCTCAGGCAGCGCGGAGACGATAAACGCAATGCTTTGCAGGGTCTTGCCAAGCCCCATATCGTCGGCTAGAACGCCACCAAAACCGTAGTGCGCGAGTGTTTTCATCCACTGGAACCCACGCGTTTGGTAGTCTCGGAGAATCTGCTCAAGGCTTTGGGGCACGGGGAAGTCCAACTGGTTGGGATTCTGCAGATGCTCGATCAACTGACGCAACGACGTACCCAACTTGACGGCGCTCCCTCGGCGATTTGCGCCTAGTAAATGCAGCCCGTGCGCGAGTGGAACGTGGGTTTTCGCTCCTTGAATATCCCCATCTCGAATCCCGAACTCGCCCATGAGTCGGATGATTTCCTGAAACTCTTCGCTCTCCAAGGGGACGAGCGCACCACTTCGCAATCGGTAGTACTTGCGCTTCTCGCGGAGGGATTTCAGGAGACTGCGAATTTCGGCTTCAGGAATTCCGTCCATATCAAATCGCAATTCTAGCCAATCGGTTCGGGAACTCACGTCCACCGCCACGGTTGGCGATGCGTGTCCCCTGTGAAGCCGTTCTTTCACGGCCGTGGTGGCATATACCGTCAACCAATTCTCCAGTTGTGGGACCACGTGATAGAGAAAATCGTATTGCAGGTCTTCTTCATCCATGAAGTAGCCGGCTTCCGTTTTGCTGAAACGACTCTGTTCCATCACTTCGAGAATTCGCCGCTCCTGTTCGCCATCGCGCACGAGCATGCGCCCGGTCGGCTGTTTTTGACCGTGTCCTTCTAACGGATTGATGACGATGTCGCCGTATTGAAACTCGAGCCCAGCCACCAGCCGGTCGCGAACTCGGTCGAGATACAGCCGGGCCTTTAACGGCGTTTGTACAATTTTTTCGGAAACTGCGTTCGCGATGTGGACGCTGCCCAACTTCATCAGTCCAGGGATCACCGCCTGGATAAACGGTTCCATCTGGTCCGGCGGAATCGGGATGTGGCGTTCGCTCGAAACGTCCATCATTTGCTTCATTAGGGCGAGGCACCGGCACTCATCGGGGTTCACTCTGAACAGCCTTCCTTCGGAGACGACCATCCCGTACGATTCCATGACAATCAACTGTTCTAACCCCTGGACGCTCAACTGATAGGAACCGGCAAGTGTTTGGTCAAATTCAAACTGAAGGGGTAGCGGTTCGTCGGACAGATGAACCCCCTCGAACGACGCGTCACCGTGCTTAAGCCTCACGGAGGGCGCTTTGGCCAGTGCCGCAAGGACACCGTCCCACAAGACGGGCGGAACGCACAGTATCTGGTTGTCGTAGATAGCGCTTGGTTCGCTAGAAGGAGGATTTGATGAATCTCGGTACAGCTGTTCGCTGCGGTAGATTTGAATTAACTGCCGAAGTACCGAGTCATCTTCCATTCGCACGCGGTGCAGAGCTGGTTGGTACGTGAAGTCCAAAGAGATAACTGAAGGCTCCCCGCAGTCCATCCGGTCGAGAAATTCTCTAATATTCCGTACCGTGTGGAATTGTTGCGCTCCCATCTGGACCTCAATACCGAACACGTACTTTTCATCCCCGGATGCGACAGGCCGATAAGTGAACGCGACATCGACCGTCGTCCTCGTGTCGATAAGCGGGTGCATACGTCTTGATGGCGGCCTTTGGTTGGTGAACAGCCCGAGGAAACGCTTTGTCAATTGCAAACCGTTCGCCGATGGTAAATGCGTGTCCGCGGGCGGCAAGGATGGAGTGGCGGGGGGTTCTATTCCGGCTGGCGAAAGGCCCTCGGGATGGTTAGAACATACTGGGGATATGCCGAGGTGCTCAATGTCGTGAAGATAGAGAAGAACCGCCGCGACGTGCTGGCAGTGGTTGTCGTACGAATCCAATGTGGGGCAGGTACAGCTCGCGATCACGTGCCCATTATTTTGAATCTGCACGGCAACGCGACAGTGTTGGTCTGTGTGATGGTTCGTTTTGACCGTGGCTTCATAGAGCGACAGTTCCGGATGATAGCTTGTAAAAGTCACTTTTCGCAATCGGTAGTAGGTCTTTCCGCTTGCGTAGGAGACCTGGCCGCATAATGACTTGATCATGCCGTGGGTCAACTGAACGCTCATTGTGCAAATCCTTTCCTGTGTGCACCGTGATGGTCAAATTGTGTGCGGACGAGCACACGAAAGGTGTCCGCATCGGCAACAGTCAATCCGAGCCCTTTCCAATGGGCCCTTGGCGGTGTTGTCGGGCTTTCCCCATTGCATCATATGGTACATGGGTGAATGGCCAAGTGGGGGTGATGGAATGCGTTCCCCAGGAACAAACGGCAAAGACGGTTTCGGCCCACCGTTGATGCCAGTGCCTCGTCCGATCATCTACGTCGACAGATACATCTATGTGGATATCCCTAGACACTATTACGTGCCGGTCACGCGGCGCGTCGTCGTCGAGCAAGGACATCCGGCCCAGGGTCACGAGGGCCGCGAAAATCCGTCTGCGGGTTGAGCGAACGGCCACACCACACCACGGCAGCAGGGGCTTTCCTGCTCGCTCTGGCGTGGTGTGGAACGGAGGGCCGGTCAGCCGTCAACCCGACGGCAATCGATCACGCCAGTTCGTGAAAGACCCGTTCGATGACTTCGCACGTCTTGTCGATGTCGTCGTCTGTGTGGACTGCCGACACGAACCACGCTTCGTACTTGGACGGTGCAATCAAGATGCCGTTGTCGGCTAAGAGATGGTAGTAGCGAGCAAATTGTTTGCTATCGGTCGCCTGTGCGTCATCGTAGTTGCGTACGGGGCGGTCGCCGAAAAACACGGTGAACGCGCCGCCGACGCGATTGACGGTGACCGGTACGCGGTAACGTTGTGCCGCCGCAGTCGTCGCCTCCACCAAACGCTTCGCGCGCGCCGCCATTTCGTCGTAAATTCCTGGTTGTCGAAGGACGTTTAAGCAACTAATGCCCGTACGCATCGACAACGGGTTCCCGGCCATCGTCCCGGCTTGATAGGCGGGGCCAAGCGGAGCCACTTTTTCCATGACGTCGCGCCGACCGCCATACGCGCCGATGGGCAGGCCGCCACCGATGATCTTGCCGAGGGCGAACAGATCTGGATGCACATCGTAAAGCTGTGCGGCGCTGCCATAGTGGAAGCGAAAAGCCGTGATGACTTCGTCAAAAACCACGAGCGCGCCGTGGTGGTGGGCGAGTTGGATGACGGACTCTAGGTACTGGTCATCCTTTGGCGCCACGATGCCGAAGTTCCCGACGATTGGCTCGACGAGCACGGCGGCGACATCTGTACCGTGTGTCGCAAGCGCTTGTTCTAAGGCGTCCAAGTCGTTGAAGGGAACAGTGATGACTTCCTCGGCCGTCGATTTGGTGACGCCGGCGCTGTCAGGTACGCCCATTGAGGAAGGCCCGGAACCGGCGGCGACGAGCATAGCGTCAGAATGCCCGTGGTAGCAGCCTGCGAACTTGATGATGCGCGTGCGGCCCGTATACGCGCGTGCCACGCGAATGGTCGTCATGACCGCTTCCGTGCCGGAATTGACGAAGCGGATGCGTTCGAGATCCGGAATCGCCACGCGCAATTGCTCCGCGAAGAGCACCTCTGAGGTGGTCGGCGTTCCATAGAGAATTCCGTCGCTGGCGGCCTGCGAAATGGTCCTCGTGATCTCTGGGTGGGCATGTCCGAGAATGGATGGGCCATAGCCGGCCAAGTAGTCGATATACTCGTTGCCATCGACGTCGTAAAACTTCGACCCCTCGCCGCGCGACATGACGATGGGGGTTCCGCCGCCGACTGATTTATACGATCTCGACGGGCTGTTCACGCCCCCCAAGATGACGGATTCTGCTCGATGGAACCATAGATCGGACTGTGCTCGATTCATTGCCATAGAATATATCCCCTTATATCTCGCTAATTCACAAAGGCGGTGCATACCTCAAAAGCGTAGCAAAGTCTCGCGGCGCGTCAAGGACACCTGCTGCATGAAACGCGGAAATCGGGGAGATGGTAAGGACGAAGTGAAGTTGCATATGGACAGGAGGGGAATCGATGCGCGAATCGCTTCGTACAAGCCTGCTTCGCAATCCGGAAGTACTAGGTCCTGCGGGTGACCAGCGGGGGGAGAAGGCGCTGCACGCCGAGATGCTAGGGGCGTTCGTCAATCCTCCGAAACGTGGGCTAAGCGAAATTTCCAGCCGTATTGACAGCGTGCCGCAAAGTTCCGTATAATCTCCTTCAAACTACATGAGACAAAATCTTTGACGAAGACGAGTACAAACGATTTGGGTTGCAAAAAGCGCGCACCACGTGAGCGGTTTGTGTGTGGGGGCTCAGTTAGAGAGACGTTGCCGCGGCTGAGAGCATCGTCCAACCCCCGTTTGGAAGGACAGCTTCTAAGATCCGGGATCAACGGGCTTTATAGCCCTCAAGTTCCGGCGCGGGTGCGCGTTATGCCAGTGAGAGGAACATTTGTTCAAACAGGGTGGTACCGCGGAAGCGCTCTTTCGTCCCTGTCGGTTGTGACCGGCATAGACGAAAGAGCGTTTTTTTGTCTATTCCTTTTTGGCGGACCACCGACTGTAAAGATTTTAAAGGAGGAGAAGTATGGACATCCAACGCCCTCGCGGTACTGCAGATCTGCTTCCAGGTACAGTGGAAGCGTGGCAAGTGCTCGAGCGAATCGTGCGGGAAACGCTCGCTACCGCGAACTATCAAGAAATTCGCACACCTGTCTTCGAATACACCGAACTGTTTGAACGTGGAGTGGGAGACACCACGGACATCGTGAACAAGGAGATGTACACGTTCGAAGATCGGGGAGGCCGCTCCGTCACGCTGCGGCCGGAGGGCACGGCTGGCGTCGTTCGCGCGTTCGTCGAGAACAAACTGTATGGCCAAGGAACGATTTCGAAGCTGTACTACATCGAACCGATGTTCCGCTACGAGAAGCCTCAAAAGGGGCGCTTCCGCCAGTTTCACCAGTATGGGGTCGAAGTGCTCGGCTCCGAGGCGCCCGCCATCGACGCAGAGGTTATCCAACTCAACCTCTCCGTCCTGCAGAATCTCGGGCTTAAGCAGTTGACGGTCGAATTGAACAGCGTGGGTTGCGCCGTTTGCCGCCCGCGGCACAAGGAGCAGATGATCGCCCTTTTGTCACCGCGGCGCGACGAGTTGTGCAAAGAGTGTCAGGAACGCCTTGAGAAAAATCCTCTGCGGATGTTCGACTGCAAGAACGAACACTGTCACACCATCCTTCGCGAGGTTGGTGCACCGTATATTTCGGACGCGTTGTGCGAGGAGTGCAGCGAGCACTTCCAGGCCGTACAGGGATACTTGACGGCCATGTCCGTGCCGTTTGTGCACAAGAAAGACCTCGTCCGAGGACTCGATTACTACACGCGGACGGCTTGGGAGATCACCTCCCCAGGATTCACCACCATTGCCGGTGGCGGCCGCTACAACGGCCTAGTCGAGCAAGTCGGCGGGCCCGCGACGCCGGGGATTGGGTTTGGCGGCGGCATTGAGCGCGCTCTGTGGGTACTTGGCGAGCAAGGCGGCCGGTTGACCGATGAGCATGAACTGGACGCGTTTGTAGCCGTGGCGGACGAGAGTGCAGAACGGCCCGCGATGGTCGTCTTGTCGACGCTGAGGGGCCGTGGGATCTCGTGTGATCGCGACTACCAGGGGCGCGGGTTGAAATCCCAGTTTAAGCTGGCGGATCGGGCGAATGCGAAGTTTGTGATCATTTTGGGCGAGTCGGAACTGGCGTCCGGGAAGGCGACGGTTAAAGATTTGGCCACGGGGCAACAGGATCAAGTGGTGTTTGCCGACGTGGCGACGTTTGTTCAAGAGCGCCTGGGAGAGGCGCCGACTGCGGGAGGACAGGGAGCATGAGTACAGCACAGCAGTTTGTTCGGGAACACCAAGTCAAAGAGACGCTCGAGACGGCTATCGGGGGCGTCGTCACGCTCGGCGGTTGGGTGCAAAAGCGCCGCGATTTCGGGAGTGTCGTCTTCGTCGACCTGCGCGACCGCTCGGGCATCGTGCAACTCGTGTTTGACCGCGGACGCGGTACGAGCGAAGCGGCGATGGACGCCGCTAACAAGTTGCGCAACGAATACGTGATCATCGCGCGGGGGACGGTGGAGAAGCGCGATGAAAAGTCCATCAACCCGAAATTGCAGACGGGCCACATCGAAGTCGTGGTGAGCGACGTCGTCATTGAGAACGCCGCGAAGAATCCACCATTTTATATTCAGGATGGGATCGACGTCGAAGAGCCCTTGCGCCTGCGCTATCGCTACCTGGACTTGCGGAGACCGGAGATGCAGCGCATGCTCATGCTCCGCCACCAAGTGATTCGAGCGTTCCGCGCCTATTTGGACGACCACGGGTTTATTGAGATGGAGACGCCAATTCTCACGAAGAGCACGCCGGAGGGCGCCCGCGATTACCTCGTCCCCAGCCGTCTTCAGGCGGGCGAATTTTATGCGCTGCCACAATCGCCGCAGATCTTCAAGCAATTGCTGATGGTGTCGGGGATGGAGCGCTATTACCAAGTCGCGAGATGTTTTCGGGACGAGGACTTGCGGGCGGATCGCCAGCCGGAATTCACCCAGTTAGACATCGAGACGTCGTTTCTCACGGCGGCGGATTTGCAAGCGATGATGGAAAAGATGGTGCAGAAGGTGTTGCGGGACGTGGCGGGCATCGAGGTGGAAATTCCGTTCCAACGCCTGCCTTACTCGGAGGCGATGGAACGCTACGGGTCAGACAAGCCAGACCTGCGCTATGATCTGTCCTTTGTCGATCTCGCCGAAGCCGTCCAACACAGCGACTTCCGCGTCTTCCAAGACGCCCTGGCAGCGGGCGGCACGGTGAAGGCCTTGGTCGCACCAGGCATTGCCTCGTACAGCCGCAAACAGGTCGATGAGCTGGTCGAGTTTGTGAAGGCGTATGGACTCAAGGGCTTGGCGACCATAGCCGTCCAGCAGGATGGAACCGTCAAGTCGTCCATAGGCAAGTTCTTTACGGACGAGCAGTTGGGCGACATCGTCTCCACTTGTGGAGCGAAGCCAGGAGACTTGATTCTCATCGCGGCGGCGAGCCGCAAGGAAGTCTTCGCGGCACTTGGCGCACTTCGCGTGAAGCTCGGCCAGGAGTTGGGCCTCGCAGATCCGAACGTCTACAAGTTCCTCTGGGTGACCGACTTCCCGCTCCTCAGTTACGATGAGGAGGAAGGTCGTTACGTGGCCGAACATCACCCGTTCACGATGCCGCGCTACGAAGATGTGGAATTGTTGACGACGGCTCCTGAGAAGGTCAAGGCGCAAGCGTATGACATGGTCCTCAACGGATTTGAGATCGGTGGTGGCTCCATGCGCATTTACCGCCGAGACATTCAAGAAAAGATGTTCCAAGCGCTCGGATTTACACCTGAGCAAGCGTATGAAAAATTCGGCTTCTTGCTCGACGCGTTTGAATACGGGACGCCGCCGCACGGTGGCATCGCATTTGGACTGGATAGAATCGTGATGTTGCTCGGCGGCAGCAAGTCGCTCAGGGATGTCATTGCGTTTCCGAAGACGGCCAGCGGCACGGACCTCCTGATGGATGCGCCGAGCGCCGTCTCTGATGCGCAACTCGACTTGTTGCACCTGTCCATCAAGGAATAAACGATTCATTTTGGATGGCCGTCCGCCCAAATTTGGGCAAGGTGTAGCTTGCGCGACGAGCCACCAGCGTGTTAACATAAGACTCATCAAACGGTGCCCTGCGGTGTTGGTGAGGCCCGCAGTGTTTTGTTCCAACACTTTTTGATTGGGAGTCCGGACGTCATCAGGAACTGTAACGAATGCCCGCTGGTCGGGACTCGAGAACTTCCTGTGCAGGACATCCACCTGCGCGAGCAGGATCAAAACCTTGGGCTGCACGGCAATTGCGGGGCGCCTATTCACAGATGCGAAACGCGCGATACCTTCTAGCGAGGTATCGCGCGTTTCGTATTTTGACGGCGAGGTGCACAAGCCTCGGTACCGATTGCGCGAACCAAGCCAGGAGCGATGGCAGTGTCGTGCCTGAAGCCTTTTCTGGCGACAGCTTTTTGCATATAATAATGTTGAGTAAACGACTAGGATTAATGATCGCGAGGGAACGGATTGAAAATTTCTACGAAAGGCCGCTATGGTCTGATGTTACTGGTCGACTTGGCGCAGCAGGGATCAGATAGCCCCATCTCGTTAAAATCGATTGCGGAGCGCCAGGGTCTTTCCGAGCACTACCTCGAGCAACTGATTGCGCCGCTTCGCAATGCGGGTTTCGTTCGGAGCATTCGCGGTGCGTATGGCGGTTACGTGTTGGCGAAAAATCCACAAGATATCATCGTCAAGGACATCATCCTCACACTCGAGGGCCCCATCACCATCGTCGATGAGGATTTGGATGATGGATTGGAGACGTTATGGACAAGGCTGCGCACGGCGATCTCCGATGTGCTTGAAGGCGTTACGCTACAAGATCTGGTCGAGATGAGATCGAGTGATGCAAACGGCTTCATGTTCTATATCTAGCGCGTGTGACGGCGTGCGTAGGCGCAATCAGTGAACACCACGAATGGGAGACGATTGTGAAGCATGATTTATCTAGACAATGCGGCGACGACAAAAGTGTCTGACGAGGTCCGGGCGGCGATGATGCCATATCTGGAGGGCGCCTACGGCAATCCCTCGAGTATTCACCAGGCTGGCCGAAAGGCGCGTCAGGCGGTCGATCACGCCCGGCGCCACATCGCCTCCTGGCTTGGCTGCGACGCACGCGACCTCGTCTTTACCAGCGGCGGCACGGAAGCGAATGCGACAGCGCTGACTGGTGCCTATGTCGCGCGACGCGAGACGAAGCGCCACATCATCACATCGGCCGTCGAGCACCACGCGGTCCTTCACACGCTCGAGTTCCTCGAGTCGGTGGGGGCAGAGGTGACCATCCTGCCCGTGGATGGCGACGGGCGTGTCCGTGTGGAGGATGTCCTGGCCGCGCTTCGCGAGGACACAGGCGTGGTCAGCATCATGGCCGTCAACAACGAGATTGGCACCATAGAACCCATTGAAAGAGTGGTGCAGGCGGTCAAATCGGTAAATCCGTCCATCGTCGTCCATTCTGATATGGTCCAGGCCCTGCCGTTTATCGCACATCCCCTTTTGCGGATGCCAGTCGATATGGCCACGTTCTCTGCTCACAAGATTCACGGTCCGAAGGGGATTGGCCTGCTTTATCTGCGCAAAGACGTCCCTTGGCGCCCGATGCTGTATGGCGGACAGCAAGAAGGTCGCCGCCGAGGCGGCACGGAAAATGTAGCGGGCATCGTCGGATTTGGCGCAGCCGTCGACGCGCTGTCGTCCGATTTCGAGCGTCGCGTGGCACACATTGGAGATTTACAGCGCGCGTTTTTCGACGTTCTGCAGCGGCGCTGCAACGCCGTTTTACTGAGCCCAGAGGACGGCGCCCCGACGATTCTTTCCGTGGCGTTTCCTGGGGTTCGCAACGATACCCTGCTGATGCGATTAGATCTGGCTGGTGTGGCGGCTTCCGCAGGATCGGCCTGCACAGCGGGGAGCCTTGAACCAAGTCACGTGATCGCGGCGACTGGCCGGACTGAATACCTCGGGGAGGCAGTTCGCTTCAGCTTCAGCGACGATTTGTCGATGGACCACATCTTAGAAGCCGCGGAAATTGTTTGCACGACGGTAGAGGCGTTGACCGCCGGCGCGCGGTTTTCGTGATTTTTTGTAAGCCGCTTTTAATTCGATATCCAGTTTCTGCATTGCAAACCCCTGCACGGAGGGTTAGGATAGTCACAGAAAGTCTCGTTTGACATGTATTTCGGAACCGAAAATATTCTGTATGTGAACTGATTGTTATATTTTTCTCACAATTTGGTTTGCGTGATGAAGCCTTCGGGCATGCTGTGTTAGTGATACATATCAAGCGAGAACCAGGCGTAAAAGGGTCAAGGCCATAAACCATAGATGAAGTGGAGGGTTCCACGTGCGGTGTCCAAACTGTACAAGTCGGGATATCGGTAAGATTGGTGCGAGCCAATATTACTGCTGGAGTTGTTTCAAGGAATTCAACGTCGCCGGTGAAGAGGTTCGCGTCTACGATGTAGCCGAGGACGGTTCGCTCGTCGTCATCGAAAACTTTACGGACGAAATTGAGTACGGTACGGGTGCATAGATAGAATAACGAGGGCCGCCGAACACATCGGCGGCCCTTTTTGTGCTACGGCGGGCAGCATCTAGTGTATGACGAGTTTCCTACCGAGCGGGGAGGCCGTAGAGTCCGAGTGCGGATGCCGCAAAGCCGCCGAGGCATGAGACGGCGATGTACACCAGTGCGGTGATCTCTCGTTGTTCTCGAAACAGGCTCACCGCTTCGTAGGAAAACGTCGAGAATGTCGTGTACGCCCCGCACACGCCGACGCCAAATAGCAGCATGGGCGCGGAACCCAGGGCTGGAAAGTACGCGTTTAAGTCCCGCGTGAACCATCCGAGTAGAAAAGACCCGGTTACGTTGATGAGTAGAGTCGGGAAGGGGAAGTTAACGTCAAAGTGGTCGTTGACGAAGCGTGAGACTTGGAATCGCAGCAGTGCCCCGATGATGCCGCCGATGCCGACCAATAACCAGTTCACCGTGCCATGCCCCCACTTCTGCGCTCGTACCAGCTCATTTGAAACTGGGCAACGCGGTAGCCAACATACGAGAGGAGGAGACCTCCGATGACGGACAGGAGAATGTAGCCGAGCGATTGCAGGACTTGTCCATTTTGATAGAGCTTCCAGGCGTCGACCGTGAACGTGGAGAAAGTCGTGAATGCCCCGATAAGACCTGTCCCAATCGCGAGACGGACGTTTGGATGAATGGGCAATGCGACCGACGACACGGTGTTGAGCCAGCCGAGCACCAGACACCCGGACCAATTTGTAAGCAAGGTCGCGATGTTCAGTCCATTCCACGTCCCCAACCACTCACTGACGCCATAACGCAGGATGGCGCCAAAAAAACCACCGATTGCCACGGCGAAATAGGCCATTGTCATGAGGCCTCCTTCCTCTTGCGCCGAACCCGAAGCGGCGATGTACACAGGCGCGACGACGGCCTGTCCAAAGGTTTCCTCAAGTATAGAGAAGTGACGAGATGGTCGTAAAGGGCTGTGAGGAGAATGCCGGAGCCATTGCTTAATAAGAGGGGGTTTTTTCCGAACCTTGCGGGGAATCTTACGCATAGTCTCGGGACGGGGTGCGCCGTGCGAGGAGTGCTTCACGAAGAGCCATTTCGGATTTGCCCTTTGAGGAGGAAGCAGAACTGAGAAACAGATATGTGCAATTGCCGGGCGGGGATTATGTGCTGTACGCGCCTCGCGTCATCAGAGGATGTCGACAAGCCAGCGCCGAGGTACCGTTTTACGTCAGCGCGTCCGACTTAGAGCGGGTGGCAGCATGGGATGGGACCTGGACGGCCAACTGGAGCCGATCCGGCACCTTGCCATCCATCGCGGGTTGTTCCGGCGAGATGGAGGTTACAGGCACCATGAGGCGCAGGGGCGTGAAACTCCATCGCTGGATTTACGAGGGTCGCAACGGGACTGTACCTGCTGGTTTCGTCTTGAGTTACTGGAACCACAACCCCGTGGACAACCGTTGGGACAATTTGCGCTTGTCCCCTTCGCGTGAGACAGGGCGGCGGGAGAAGCATGAGAAACCGGCGTTTGATGCGAGTGGTTTGACAGTTACAGGCATTCAACAGGAGGGACAGCGCAAACGGGATTTGTTTGGCGAAACGGCGTACTTCGGCAGCATTTTGCTCGTCCGCTACCGACCTCACGCGCCGACGGAATCCGTCGATGAGCGACTGTACATGGAGTGGGATTATCGTATCGCGCACATGCTTCTCATCGAGGAACGGCCACGTCAGGAAATATACAACCAACTGATCACGCTCAAGATGACGCGCGAACAAATTGACGGCGCGGGGCTCCACATGGAGTCGTATGACGAGTTAAAGCCGAAAATCGACTTGCATCTCAAGCGCATCCTCCAGCGCCTCTGGTGGACGCCCACTTTTCTCGATCCCGCCTGACTGTCACAATTTCTCGGACAGTCAAGGCAGGTACGAAAGTCGGGCGACACGAGCGCTCCCCGGCCGTTTGGTGCACCCCCTAGACCACGATTTCCCGCGACCGGATAAATGAGGCGCCGCGTGATTGCATATACTGTGAACAACTTGTACTGGTTGTCCGACGTCCGAAGCATCCAGCGGACAGCCGATGGTCTGTGGAGGAGGTCGCACCATGTGGCCCACGAGCCGTTATTTTCGGGCGACGCTGTCCATTTTTTTGACGTTGCTGTGCATTTATTTAATCGGGCTCCTACGCGGTTTCTTCTCGGATATCTGGGCGGTATTGAGCGCGGTCATCTACCCGTTTCTAGCGTCGCTCATCGTGAGTTACGTCCTCCAGCCACTCGTCGAATTGCTCGCGCGCCGTCGCGTTCCGCGGGGTGCCGCCATTCTCCTGATCTATTTTACGTTTGTGCTGCTCGTGGTCGTCGCTGTGCTCAATGCGGTCCCTGTCATTACGAAACAGGTGACGCAGTTGGTGGCCAACATGCCGGGGATGGTCGTGCAGGTGAACCACTGGATCGACATGGTTAACGCACACAAACAGTATTTGCCCGACACGGTGCGCATCGGCGTGGAAAACGCTCTGAACCAAGTGGAGCGCAACTTGACACAATCGGTATCGGGCGTATTTTCCTTTATTTCGGGCGCCGTGAACATCGCCTTCATCGCCGCATTGGTGCCGTTTTTGGTGTTCTACATGCTCAAGGATGGCCGGTCTATCGGCCGCGACGCCGTGCGGTTGGTACCGAAGGCGCGGCGGGAGCAGATGCAAGAATTGATGGTCAGCGTGGACCACACGCTAGGGAGCTACATCCGAGGGCAGTTTCTCGTGATGCTGGCACTCGGCGTCTTGGCCTTCGCCGGCTATTTGATCGTGGGCATGCCGTACGCTCTTCTGTTGGCTATCTTTTTGGCGTTTGCTGACATCATACCGTACTTGGGGCCGTTTATTGGGGCGGCTCCAGCGGTGTTCTTGGCGATGACGGTCAGCCCTGCCATGGTCATCAAGGTGCTGATTGTCAACGTCATCGTGCAGCAGTGTGAAGGAAATCTCATCTCACCGCAGATCATGGGGAGGACGCTCAAGTTGCACCCAATGGCCATTGTCGCCGCCCTGCTCGTCGGCGGGGAACTTGGCGGACTGCTCGGACTCATTGTGGCGATTCCCTTGCTCGCGGTGCTGAAAGTGGTGTGGGTCAACATTCAAGAGGAGCGGCACAAATCGCAGACCTGAGCAGTCAGGTCGCCCGTTTGTTCGAAAATCCGCGCATGGATTTGACAGTCTTCTCGCGAAACCGATAAAATACAGGCACGAATGAAAGCGATGCGGAAAACGAGTACGTCGATTCTACTTTGTTCAGAGAGGGTGCCCTTGGCTGAGAGGCATCTCAAGGTGGGCGGCCGAAGCTACTTTCCAAGCGCGTGACAAAACCACGCCGGGGTTCGCCCGTTACTGCGATTGTGAGGGACAGCGTCTCGATAGCTTCGACGCTGTAACCAGGGTGGTACCGCGAGCACAACTCTCGTCCCTGTCGGGATGAGGGTTTTTTTGTGTTTATCGCAATAAGGAGGACATTGACGTGAAGCCTTTATCTGGTCAACAAATTCGCCGGCTGTATAAGGAGTTTTTCGCCGAGCGTGGGCACAGCATCTTCCCCAGTGCGAGCTTGGTGCCGCACGACGATCCGACGCTGCTCTGGATCAACGCCGGTATGGCGCCGCTCAAACCTTACTTCGACGGCCGTGAGATCCCTGAGAACCCGCGGATTGTCAACTCACAAAAGTGTATCCGCACCAACGACATCGAGGAAGTGGGTCAAACCGCAAGGCACCAGACGTTCTTCGAGATGCTCGGCAACTTTTCGTTTGGCGATTACTTTAAACAGGAAGCCATCACCTGGGCGTGGGCGTTTCTGACGGAAGTTTTGGAGCTCGATGGAACGCGACTGTCTGTCACCATCCACGAAAATGACGACGAGGCGTTCGACATCTGGCACAATCGCGTCGGACTGCCAGAAAACCGAATCTATCGCGGGTCGGAAGACAACTTTTGGGAGATCGGTGAAGGTCCATGCGGTCCGTGCTCGGAGATCTTTTACGATCGCGGTGAACAATTTGGTTGTGGCGCGAGCGACTGCCAGCCAGGCTGCGATTGTGACCGGTTCCTCGAGATTTGGAACCTCGTGTTTACGCAGTACAACAAGGGTGCCGATGGGGAATACACGCCCTTGCCGAAGAAGAACATCGATACGGGCAGCGGTCTTGAGCGCCTAGCCTCCGTCCTTCAGGACGTTCCAAACAATTTCGAGACGGATTTGTTCCGACCGATTATCGATAAGACCGGTGAAATTTCCGGGAGAGCATACAAAGAGCGCTCGGAAGACGACGTGCACTTCAAAATTGTCGCGGACCACCTGCGCACGGTGGCGTTTGCCATCGGCGATGGCGTGCTTCCAGGCAACGAGGGCCGCAGTTACATCATCCGTCGCCTATTGCGCCGTGCAGTCCGCAGCGGCCGTCGCCTAGGCATCGAAAAGCCGTTCATGTATCGGCTCGTCGACGTGGTGGACGAGGTCATGGGTGCAGACTATCCAGAGATCCGCGAGAAGCGGGAATTGATTTCTCGCGTCATCAAAACCGAAGAAGAGCGGTTCCACGAGACGTTGACCGAAGGGGAAGCGCTGCTCGCCGACCGTATAGCGGCTCTGAAGGACAAAGGGGAGACCGTTATCTCTGGAGCGGACGCTTTCAAACTGTACGACACGTACGGTTTTCCGATCGACTTGACGATTGAAATCGCCAGTGAGTCAGGTTTCACCGTGAATCGCGAGGGGTTCGACAAGGAACTCGAACAACAGCGGGAGCGCGCGCGGGCGGCTCGTCAGACCATCGAGGGGATGAGTAGTCAACGTGGTGTGCTGGAGGCGTTTACGACCCCATCGACGTTTGTCGGCTATGGGCAGTTGACCACGGACGCACAGATCATCGGGTTGGTTCGAGATGGCGACTGGATTGACGGCGCTGGCGTAGGCGACGAGGTTCAACTGATTCTGGACACGACGCCGTTTTACGCAGAGAGTGGCGGTCAGGTCGCGGATAAAGGGGAACTGGTCGGACCGATGGGGCGAGCGGACGTACTCGAGGTGAAAAAGGCTCCGCACGGCCAAACCGTCCATACGGTGCGGGTCGTCGACGGGACGTTGCACACGAACGACACCGTGCGCGCCACAGTCGATGGTTCGCTTCGCAAGGACACCATCAAGAACCACACGGCCACGCACTTGTTGCACAAGGCCTTGCGGGAAGTGCTAGGCACACACGTGGCACAGGCAGGATCGCTGGTCGAGCCGGATCGACTGAGGTTCGACTTCTCGCACTTTGGCCCGCTCACAGACGAGGAGCTTCGCGATGTGGAGCAGCGCGTGAACGCGGCGATTTGGCGCGATTACGAAGTGGCCATTGAAGAGATGGACATCGATGCGGCTAAGGCCTTGGGGGCGATGGCGCTGTTCGGTGAGAAGTACGGTCAGCGCGTGCGCGTCGTGCAGGCTGGCGACTATAGCATCGAGCTCTGTGGCGGATGTCACGTCGAACGGACTGGCCTCATTGGCCAATTCCTGATTGTGTCGGAGACGGGCATCGGCTCTGGAACGCGCCGAATTGAGGCGGTGACCGGTCGTCACGCCTACGCACGCGTGACAGAGAAGCAAGGGGTTATCGACCGCGCGGCAGAGTTGTTAAAGGCCAATGAGGCAAACCTGGTCGATCGGATTCAGAAGACACTGGACGATATAAAACAGCTCGAGCGCGAACTCGATTCCGCGAAGGCGCGGTTAAACCACGCCCGGGTCGGAGAGTTGAAAGACCGCGTAGAGATGATTGCCGGCGTCCCGGTCACGCGTGCGGCGTTGTCCGACGTGGACATGGATGGCTTGCGTCAACTGGCCGATGAATTGCGGGCCGACAAGTCTTCGTACATTGTTGTGCTAGGTTCGGTGCACAATGAAAGAGTGCAATTTGTGGCAGCAGTCTCGAAAGACCTGCAAGGGCGCGGGTTTCATGCAGGGCAAATCGTCAAGGCCATAGCCGCTGTAGCGGGTGGCGGCGGTGGCGGCCGTCCAGATATGGCACAAGCAGGTGCAAAGGACCCTGATAAACTGCAGGCGGCGATCGAAAAAATTGAGGAGATTGTCACGTCTGTCGCAGGAAACTCGGGGGTTTAAAGAGAAGAAGGACAATCGGAAGTATAGCGTCCTTTGACGCACTAGCGAGGTGGCGCACTTTGACCAGCCGCGATTTTGACAAGACGATGCGGTTTGAGACAAAATCTGAGAACGCCGAGGCGCGCCAAGCATTTCAGGTAGCATATCGCGCGCTGAAGGAAAAAGGGTACAATCCGATTTACCAAATCGCAGGGTATCTCATCTCTGGGGACCCGGCGTACATCACGAGCCATCTTGATGCGCGCAATACCATCCGACGGATTGAGCGCGACGACTTGATTGAAGAACTCGTGCGCGCTTACGCCGCACTCCATGGCGATGCGGATACTAGCAGTTGATTACGGAGAGCGCCGAGTGGGCTTGGCGCTCTCAGATCCGATGGGCTTTTTGGCGAGTGCGCTCAAGGTGATTCAGCGGCAATCGGACAAGCAAGTGGCCGCAGACATCCAGTCGGTTGTGCGCGAGTACGAAGTCGACCACATCGTGCTCGGCCACCCCATCACCTTGGCGGGGGAAGTCGGAAAAAAGGCACAGCACGTGGAGCGATTTCGGGCCCTCTTGGCCAACCTGGTCAGCGTACCGGTGGAGTTGTTTGACGAGCGGCTGACCACGGTGAGTGCGCAGCGTGTACTCCTCGAGGCCGATGTCAGTCGAAAGAAGCGCAAGGAAGTCGTGGATGCCGTTGCGGCAACCATTCTTCTACAACACTATCTCGACGCGAAGTCGCACTGAGCCGCATTGGCTCGGTGCGACCGCTTTGTACGGGGTAAACCCGTCCTTACGCGGGAGGCGAAACAATCTGGGAAACAGCAACAAAAGAAGTCGCAAGTTGACCACAGTCGCCATCAGTATTGTCATTTGTGCTGTGGTCGTCGTCATCGGCGCGTTCATCTGGTATCAGCGGGCCTTATCGCCCGTCTCCAGCCAGTCGAAGACGCAGGATGTAGTCGTGTCACGCGGTGAATCCGCGCGGGAAGTCGCCGATGATCTCCGTCAAAAGGGACTGATCCGCAGTCAGACTGCGTTTCTATATTTCTATCGTGGACATCATGGCGTATCGGGTATTCAGGCCGGTAAATACGCACTGGCACCGGATATGAAACCGTCGCAAATCCTGGCTGTTTTGACCCACGGAGAAGTGGTATCCGACGCCATCAGCGTGACCATTCCGGAAGGGTACAACGTTCAGGACATCGCCACCAAGTTGCAGGAGCAGGGAATCTGTAGTTCGTCCGCTTTCCTCAACGCCGTTCGCGGCGGATCGTTTAAGGAACCGTTTCTGGCTCAGTTGGCCGATCGAAAAGGCGTTCGTTATCGGTTGGAGGGATTTCTGTTCCCGGACACCTATCAATTTCAACCAAACGAGCCTGCTGCAGATGTGGTCAACGAGATGCTTCAGGACTTTCAGGACCGCGTCTTGACATCCTCGAATGTGGCTCTGATGAAAGCTGATCACCTGTCGCTGAACCAGTTGATCACGGAAGCTTCGCTGGTGGAAAATGAAGCGCAGGTCAATCAGGAGCGGCCGCTCATCGCGAGCGTGATCGACAACCGTCTGAAGGCAGGCATGAAGCTGCAAATCGACTCGACAGTGGACTACGCACTCGGCCATCACGTGGATGTCGTAACCGACGCAGATCTAGTGGAGGCGAAAGGTCCATACAATACGTACCTCGTTGCTGGACTGCCGCCAGGCCCCATCGACAGCCCAGGTTTATTGAGCATCGAGGCCGTGTTGAAACCGGCGCACACCGACTATATGTACTATGTTGCAAAAGGCGATGGAAGTGGCGAACACTACTTCTCAAAGACGTATTCAGAGCAACTGCACAATGAGGCATTGCGGGCTGAGAATTTGCGAAAGGCGACCAAATAAGCAAAGCTCGACGTGCAATAGTCCAGTATATGGTGAACAGGCATGGGCAACCTACCCTTAAGGAGTATGGTAGCCGTGCACAATACGCAAGTGCGAGTGGGTCGTCTCATCACACTGTATATCCTGTTTGTGATCATTGGCGCCGTCCTGTTAGGGCGGCTTTTTCTGTTGATGTTATTTCCACGTGTATCCGACACAGGCGATGGGCGAGTCGTGCGCGTGCCACGCTGGCAACTCGACGAAGAGCACTTTCACCTGCAACTGACCAGTGATGCTCGTGGGTGGATAGAGTTTCAAAATGGCCACCGTTGGCTATCCCGGCGGCTGATAGGACAGACGGGCGGGAAGCCTTTGTCGCCCGCTGTGGTGGCACCTGAAATCGTGGGTTCCATCGGCCTGCCGGACATCTGGCCGAGTCGCGACAAGGTGGTGGCGGAACAAGGCAGATCTGGGCTCGAATACACGTTTGATCCCATCTTGTCGGGGCGCCGCCCAGGGGTGACCGGCCACGTCGTCGCGGCTAAGGTTGCGAACGGAACTGCGGTCCATGGCCTACCTGCTACCGCTTTCACTCTGACGCCCATCCGCGGCAAAAACGTCGTTACGACGATCGACGAATCGCGCCAACGTCTGGCCGAATCGCTGTTACAGAAAACGGGCGCCAGACACGCGAGCATCGTCAGCATTTCGCTGCGAAGTGACGACATCGGCGTTCTCGCGTCGGCGGACCACGAATCTAGCGATGCGCTGCGGGCTATCGCGCCCGGATCTATCTTTAAGCTGGTGACAGCCGCAGCGGCGCTCGAGACGCATACATATCTCTCGAACGCCCGCTTCACGTGCCGCGGGCTGATCCGCGTTCCTCATGTTGACATGCATTGCTGGCGCGTTCATGGCCAGTTGTCGCTGCGTGAGGCTATCGCACAATCCTGCGACGTCACGTTTGCGACGATTGGCATAAAGCTCGGACGAATGCCGATGCTGGTGCAGGCGCAGCGATTTGGCATCCTCGAGTCGGGCATAGCACCGTACGACGGCCGCGAGGTCATCGCCAATGCCACTGCGGGCGCCGTGTACAAGCAGTCAGGAGCCGACTTGGGATTGCTGGCGAACACGGCTATCGGGCAGGAGGACGTTCGGATGAGTCCCCTTCAGGGTGCCGTGCTCGCGGCCACCATCGCGATGGGTGGCGAACATCACCGCGCGAGGCTTGTCAAGGGGTTTACGGACGACTCGGGGCGCTTTACACCGCTGTACCCAGACGCGCGCGACACGGTCGGCCTGCGGGCCTGTTCTGGTTTTACGGCATCCGTTCTTCGCGACGGCATGTGGGTGGCAGTCCACCGCAGAGAGGGGACAGCCTACGCGCTACACCGCTTTCCAATCGTGGCTAAAACCGGTACCGCTGAGTTGCCAAACGGGCACGTCAACGCCTGGCTCATCGGTTATCAGATGCACGAAGGCACGCCTGTTTCGGCCTTTTCCGTCTGTGTCGCCGATGAACCGAGCTGGCTTGCGCACAAGCACCTGTATCAACTGGCCACTGCGTGGTTTAAGTCACTGTGAGTCGCCCGCGCAAACCTATCGAACGATAGATGCGGGTTGGCACAAGTCTGGGCTAAGATAGGCACACGGATAATAGGAAAGCCGTACAGGGGAAACGACATACCATGAGAATGTTCGGGTTTGGTCAGCCGGAGACCGTTACGCGTCGACTCATCGCGACGGTCGTGATCTTTTTTGTCTACTCGCATTCCATCCACGGCTCCATCACCATTCGCGCCACGGTGTACCTGATGCTCCTCGTCGAGTGTGTGATCATCTGGTTGCCAAACGACGCGGTGCGGCGCTGGCACATGGTAGCGGGCGTGGGTATGTCATTTGTACCGGTCGCCGTGATGGTGTTCTTGGGGGTTCCCTTCGCGGCCGCCTCGCAACTTCTCTGGCCCGTCGCGGGCTGGGTGGCGTTGTGCCAGCGCGATAAGGACGTCGTCGCCACGGTCCTGTATGTGACGGTGGCCATCGTGATCGTCGTCGGGTTCGCTCGGACGGTGCCGACGTACGGGTTCGTCTCGGAGTTCATCGGCCTCGTCGCGATGTACTTTGGCATCCGGGCCGGCCGCTTGCGCCGCCTCGAACACGACCGCCTCGTCCGCGCGCACCAAGAGCTCGAACAGGCGACGCTGGAAACGATGAAACACGCGACGATGGAAGAGCGGATGCGAATCGCGAGAGACATGCACGACGGGGTGGGGCACCAGTTGACGTCGCTCATCGTCCAACTGCAGGCGACGCAGTTTGCCATCGCAAACGGCGACCAAAACGCCAAAACCATGACGTCCGACGCCTTGGCGACGGCGCGCAGCGCCTTGCAGGAGTTGCGGGAAGTGGTACGGCGGTTCGAGTCGAGCGACGAGCACTTGACTGTGTCCGCCTTTGAAGCGCTCCTTCGCAGCTTTCAAAGGACCAGCGCCGTGGAATGTCGGTATGACATACAGCGCGTCATCGACAGACTGCCTTCTAAGGTAGCCACGTGCCTCTACCGCGTGCTTCAGGAGTCGCTCACGAACGTCGCTCGCCACGCAGGAGCATCTGTCGTCGAAGTGGAACTATGCGAACAGAACGGTCACGCGAACCTCAGCGTGCGCGATGACGGCCGCTTGACCGACGTGTCAACATTGACGTTCGGATTTGGTCTGCGCGCCATGCAAACTCGCGTCCGCGACATGGGTGGTTCGTTTGCGTTAGAGCGCACGGGAAGTCACGGGTTGACCCTCGAGGTTCGGGTTCCCGTAAGGCAACAGGAGGCGTCGACTTGATGGATTGCGGCCAGGAAAGGCAGATACGCGTGTTCATTGCGGACGACCAGGACATGATTGTTCAAGGACTCCGCTATATCGTCGACGCACAATCGGATATGACCGTCGTGGGCGTGGCGCAAGACGGCGAGCGTGCGCTGTCGCAATTGCAACTGGGGGTGGCGGATGTGGCGCTCGTCGACATTCGCATGCCGAAGTTGACTGGCATCGAGGTCGCAGAGCAGTTGAATTCGCGGCAGACCTGTTGCAAGGTGATCCTCCTCACCACCTTCGATCACGCCGAATACGTCCAAGAAGGCATCCGCGCGGGGGCCGTGGGCTTTTTGCTCAAGGACTCCCCGACCGAACAGCTCTTAGACGGCATTCGTCGAGCCGCGAGCGGCGAGGTGTTCTACCTCACGGCGAATGCGCAGGGAGCGCTCGCGACTCTCTATACCGTAGGCGAGCCCAAGCAGCCGCTGACGCTTCTCGAACCTCTGACGGATCGAGAACGGGATGTGCTGCAGTGCATGGCGCAGGGGATGCGCAACCAGGAAATTGCCGAGCAGATGTGCGTCTCGGTGGGGACTGTGAAGACACATGTGCACAGGATCCTGCAAAAGATGGGCGCAGAGGACAGGACCCAGGCGGTGGTTTGGGCCATTCGCGGTGGTCTCGTCAACTGAACATGGGTTTCAGGCGCATCGGTGCAATGCGGCCGGGCGGTTTTTAACGGGCGGGCCGTTCAGGTTCTGCCTCTTCCTAGGCGAATTCGCCATCGTGTCGCGAAGGCAGATTCAGTGTCCACGCTGCATAAATTAGGCCGAAGTCATTGCCAAGACGCACGACGGAGGTGGCGTAATTTGTCCGGCATATTGGCACTGCTCGCACTCGTCTTGAAGGACGTCTCGGTATTCGTCTCGTATGTGAAAAACGGTGCGTTCCCGAAACCGCTCTCTGCAGCAGAGGAGCGCGATGCGCTGGACGACCTGGCCAAGGGCAGTGAATCCGCGCGCAATTTACTGATTGAACACAACCTTCGGCTGGTGGCACATCTTGTGAAAAAGTATGAGACGTCCGGGGAAGATCCGGATGACCTGATTTCCATCGGCACGATTGGGCTCATCAAAGCGGTCGAGAGTTACAAACAGGGCAAGGGTACAAAGCTCGCCACGTATGCGGCCCGGTGCATTGACAACGAGATTCTGATGTATTTGCGAAGCACCAGGAAGCACCGGCGGGATGCCTTTCTGTCGGATCCGATTGGCACCGACAAGGACGGAAACGAGATGACGCTCGCAGATTTGTTGGGCTCCGACCCGGATGAGGTCATCGACGTAGTCGACTTCACTTGGGAGAAACAGAAGATGTATGAAAGCCTACCCGTTTTGGCCGATAGAGAGCGAGAGGTCCTCTGCAAGCGGTTCGGCTTGCCCAACGGTGAGGAGCGCACGCAACGCGAGATCGCGGCGGAACTTGGGATTTCTCGGTCCTACGTGTCCCGCATCGAACATCGAGCCTTGACAAAACTGTACGACAACATGCGCGCTCCAGCTCGTAAGAGTGCCTCGGTCCGAGACGTTCCGTCACGGCGGCGCAAATGATGTGTGAACCACAACCGCGCACGTGTATGATCGTGTCAGTGATTAGCACAAAGGCAATGGCTCCAAGGCGGCCGTGAATGGGCCGCCTTTTTGGCGTACACTAGGCATAGTTTCCACCCTGTGCTATCATGGTCTACCGCATAGCTGACTTTGATTGTGTCGGGAACGTGTGTGGCACAAGGGATTCGAGCAAGCTGAAAAGAATCGGGTGACTGCTGTGAGTTGGTTGGAAACGTTGATGCCAGATGAATACGTGGCCTCTATTTACGAAATCGATTTGGAACGCCTGTGGGGACGAGGTATTCGACTCATTCTCACGGATCTCGACAACACGCTCGTACCTTGGAATCAGCCAACGGTACCGGAGTCGCTGACCAAGTGGTTGAAACAGGCACACGACCGAGGATTTCACGTGTGTATCGTCTCCAACAACACCAGTGGTCGCGTTCTGGAGTTCGCACAGCTGTCGGGGCTCCCGGCTGTCGGTGCCGCGAAAAAGCCGAAGCCAATCGGGTTTCAGCAGGCTTTGGACCGATTTCAGATGGATGCGAAACAGGCGGTTATGGTGGGAGATCAACTGTTTACCGATATTCGAGGCGGGAATCGTTTGGGGATGTATACCGTATTAGTACTCCCCATCGAACCAAACGAGTGGTGGGGCACACGGATGGTCCGGAACCTCGAACGCGTGACCATGCCGCTCCTTTGCGCGCGCGGATTACAACGCCCCAATTCACTTCGGAGGTGAGGGTATGAGTCAAGAACAACACGAGGCCGTCTGCGTCGGCTGCGGGTCTCCATTGCAATCGCAGGACGAACAGGCGCCGGGATTTGTCCCAAACAGCGCGATCGGCAAAGCGAATGTGCAGTGCCGGCGCTGTTTTCGAATTCGCAACTACGGTGAATTTTTACCCGTGCAAGTCAGTGAGCGCGCCTACCAGGAGCAAGTCGCACAGATCTTCGACAACCCTGGGCTCGTCTTGTACGTCATCGACGTGTTCGATTTGAGTGGGAGTTTGGTTCCCAATTTGGCCCGATTCGTGATGAACAGCGAAGTGGTCGTCGTCGTCAACAAAGTGGACTTGCTGCCGAAGGGGATCCACTATGAAGCCCTGTCGGATTGGATATTGGAACAAGTTCGCGCGACGCGCGTGGAGGCCAAGGAGGTTCTGTTTGTCAGCGCCGCGAGCACTGAGGGGATGGATCAATTAATCCATCGCGTCGGCGACGTGACGGACAAGCCGATCTACGTCGTCGGCATGGCCAACACTGGAAAATCCACGCTGCTCAACGCAATCGCGAAGCGATTTGAAGTGCAAAACGACCCGTATACCGTGTCGCGGCGCCCAGGGACCACGTTGGCGTTGTCGAAGTTCCAGGTAGAGGGACCCACTGGCCCGCTTACCTTTGTCGACACGCCAGGACTGGTTCACGGTACGCGGGTGATCGACAGGCTGTGCGCAGATTGCCTAAAGCGAGCGGTGCCCGACGCGCGCATCCGGCCGAAGGTGTATCAGCTGAATCCCGAGCAGACGTTGTTTCTCGGCGGATTTGCGCGCCTCGACTTTGAAGCCGGCGTTCGCCAGCCTATCGTGTTATACATAAGCAACCAGCTACCTGTCCATCGCTCCAAGTTGGAGCGTGCCGAAATCATCTGGGAACAGCATCGGGACGACATATTACAAGTACCGTGCACAGAATGTCGTACGTCGTTCGACGACCTGAAAGCCCACCCGATTCAGTCGACGCGAACGGGTCAGCGCGTTCCGAACGGAACCATCCCAGTGTCTGGACGGGGGCGGGACATCGTCATCCCTGGCCTCGGCTGGATCACGCTGTCAGGCGCCACGTTTCGCGGTCGACTCTGGTTGCCTAGCTGGTTAGACCCGGCCTTGCGACCGCGGCTCGTGGGCGACTTGACCCGCTCGAGAGAAGGGTTCTCCTCATGAGACTGTTTGGACTTCTCGGCTACCCGGTCGGACACTCGGCGTCACCCGCCATGATGAACGCGGCGTTTCAGGCGGACGGCAAGGCGGCGGTGTACGTTCCATTCGCTGTGGCGCCGGAGCAAGTTCGAGACGCCTTCACGGGCCTCGCCGCGCTCGGAGCCGTCGGCGTGAATGTCACGGTTCCACACAAAGTCGCAGCCTATGAGTGGACAGATGTACATACGCCAGAGGCACAGCGGATTGGAGCGGTCAATACCATTCGCTTTTCGACGGAAGGCGCGATTGGGCATAATACGGATGTCTCTGGTTGGTGGCGTTCTATCGAGCAACACGTGACAGGGGCTTCTCCGAACTTTGCAGTCATCGGGGCCGGCGGTGCAGCAATGGCGATTTTGGCCGCGATTGCAACGCATCGCAAGGCGTCTGTGGTGCGCGTGATCGCACGCCGTGAAACGGCCGTCGCACAGCTTCAACAGCGGTTTGAGTCCTCGCTCACAATCGATTACGCCCCGTGGGACAAGCGGCACCAGGTCGTGTCGGAATCGGACGTCATCGTGCAGACGACGCCGATGGGGATGTGGCCAGATACGGCTCGTTCGCCCATCGAGGACCCTTCTGTCTTTTCGGAGGGGATGGTGGTTCAAGACATCGTGTACCGCCCGCGCGAGACGCGCTTTGCCAAAGTCGCCAAGGCGGGGGGGGCGAAGGTCATCGACGGCGCTGGCATGCTGGTTTATCAAGGGGTGGACGCCTACGAATGGTGGCTCGGCCACGCGGCGCCCGTCGACGTCATGTTCCAAGCGGTCAATGCCCACCTCGCGCAGGAGCAGTTGGAACATGAGTGACGTAAGGGTGTGTTATACTGTGGACGACAGTGGAACCACTTTCCAACGGCCGAGTGCCTTGCCAGATATAAGCGCCCGCCGCGTTCTCTTGTTTGGTGGCACGTTCGATCCGCCCCACGTCGGGCACCTGGCCATGGCACAGCTGGCTTTGGAGCAGACAGGCGTGGACGAAGTCTGGTTTTTGCCGTCCCCCAGTCCACCGCACAAGGCGGACATCGGAGATGATACGTTCTCGTGGCGTCTAAAAATGGTCGAGACGCTATTGGATGGGCGTCCAGGACTTCGCGCAGTGCCTTTGGAATCGTTCTTACCGCGGCCATCGTACAGCGTCGACACCGTGCGCGCGTGTCAAAATTGGTATACACAAACGCAATTTTTCTTTTTATTGGGAACCGATAGCCTAGCACAATTACCCACCTGGCACGGCGCTGAAGAACTTTCGCAGCGCATCGCATTTTATGTAGCACGGCGCAGCGGTCACCCCTTTGCCGCCACGCTCGACGCGGTGCAGTCGGTGTTGTCGGACGTCCGTGCCACGGCCATAGAGATGCCGCTTCTCGACGTCTCGTCGACGTGGATTCGGGAGCGACTCGAAAAGCGCCTTGACGTTTTCGGATTGGTACCGCCATTGGTACTTGATGTGTGGAATGCCGGCCCGTGAGCGGGCAAATGGGAGGCAGACAATGGAACTGTCCCAACTGATACACGATGTCAAAGATTCTCTAACGCCGCATCGGTTCCACCATGTCGAAGGCGTTGTTCAGGCCTCGATAGACCTTGCAAAGCAATATGGCGTCAATGCGGAACAAGCTGAAATTGCCGCTTGGTTGCATGATATTGCGAGAGAGTGGTCCTGGGAAAAGCTCCGCGTGGCCTCACAGACGATAGAAGTCCCGCCAGGGTTTGCCACCATTCCGACGCTCTTGCATGGACCTATTGGCGCGCATATTGGCAAGACGCACTATGGCATCGACGACGAGCTGATCTTGGATGCCGTGCGCTATCACACAACCGGCCGGCCCGACATGACCGCGCTCGATATGGTTCTGTTCGTGGCCGACGCAATTGAGCCAGGGCGTGATTATGCTGGCGTAGATCAGATTCGCCAGGCGGCGCGGCGAAGCTTGGAATGGGCCGTGAGGCTCAGTATCGATAATACGATTCGGTTCTTAGTGGATGCAGGAAAACCCTTGTTTCCGTTGACGGTACTCACGAGAAACGACCTCATCATGCGTTCCGAATAACCTGTGGTGAACTTAAGGAGGCGTGTGCATGCAAATGAATGAAGTGGAGCGCATTGCTCAGGCTGCTGCGAATGCGGCGCAGGACAAAAAGGCGACAGACGTGGTCGTCATGAACGTCCATACGCTGACACCCATGGCGGATTTTTTTGTCGTGTGTTCAGCCAATTCCCGCCCACAAGTCGAGGCTGTTGCGAGGGCAATCCGAGACGAGTTACACGATTTGGGCGTGAATTGTAAGGGTGTTGAGGGGATGGATGAAGCGCGCTGGGTGCTGCTCGACTTCGGGGATATCGTAGTGCATGTATTTAGGCCGGAGGACCGTGAATTTTATCATATCGAACGCTTGTGGGGAGAAGCGGACGTCTATTCTGTCGGTGAGTCTTCGACGTGAAGGCGTACGACGAGTTTGCCACCGTCTACGATGTGTTTATGGCGGACGCACCGTACGACGAGTGGATGGAGATCCTGCAATCGAGCTGGCAGCTTTCGGCGCTCGACGTGGCTGACGTAGGGTGTGGCACCGGCATTTTGACCGTGCCACTCTCTACTGCGGCACGGACCTGCATCGGTGTGGACGCGTCGGAGACGATGCTCGCAAAGGCCCAAGAGCGTGCGTTCGAAATGCGGTCACACGTAAACTTTTTATGTCAAGATCTGCGGGAGCTGCGGTTGCCTCGCCCGGTAGATCTGGTCGTGTCCACCTGTGACGTGATGAATTATCTCCCACTTGCCGATCTCCCTCGCGTGTTCGAAGGGATTCGCAGGTCGCTCACGCCGACAGGCGTTTTCGCGTTTGATATCATTGGTCCCAGGCGCGTGGCTGCACTTGCCGAGGGGTATTGGCACCAAATCGAGGACGATGCTGTGCTCTTACATGAGACGCGGGTGGTGGACCGGACGATTGAGCACGAGGTTCACGCCTTTATTCGACTCGACGACGGGTTGTACGAGCGAATTGAAGAGGAGCATCGGCAGTATTATCACGAAGAGGCGGAGATCACCGCTGTCCTTCGAGGCTGCGGTTTTCGGGTCGATTCCGTCCTAGCAGATTTTGCGCGGGAGCGAACCCAGGAAGCCGATAGGCTCATCTTCATCGCACAGGTGTAAGCGGCCTCTAGGGCATCATCGAGTGACGCCTTGTTACGAGCGGGCAATGGGGTCCTCGCTGGACGGCGACTCGGTGGCCTGAAACTGTAAGAAGGACTCCAGGGCCTTTGGGTTGGTGTTGAAAAAGACGACGAGCGCCTGTAGAGATTCTAATGTGCGAGGGCTTACGTGGTGTTCGATGCCCTCCACGTCCCGCTGAATGGTTTCCTCGGCGACACCGAGCATCCGCAAAAACTCCGCGAGCATGGCGTGTCGTTCTTTCATGAGTTTCCCCATTCGTTGACCTCTTGGCGTCAACACGATGCCCCGGTACTTTTCGTAACTCACGTATTCATTCTCATCTAACTTCTGCAACATCTTTGTCACCGAACTTGGTTGAACCGCGAGTGAACTAGCTATGTCGGAAACGCGCGCATAACCCTTGTCGTTCATGAGTTCGTAAATTTTCTCCAAATAGTCTTCCATACTGGGTGTGAGCACGCTTATAACCTCCAATTTCTTCTACATTGATTGTACACGACCTGCGAAATGAGCCGCAAACCTTTTGTCGATCTCTGTGTATTGTATTCACGCTTCCCCTGTTGCGTTTTCAAAGTTGCATACCCGATAACGGCCGGGAAACAGGCATTGGGCGCCATGCAGTTGAACATCTTCCCCAAGACTTGAAAGGGAGATGATCTCAACCGTGAGCAAACCGGCGAATCTGTGGTTGGTTGGGAAACATGGTGGCGACGAGTTGGCGGGCTGCGGCAGGAGGCCTTCGTGGCGAGATGGATTAAGTCGGTTCACAGCGTGGACACGGATTGGTCTGCCCGTCCTGCTGGTCGCTCTATTTGTGCTGATCGGCTGGCTGTACGGAAACGTCAGACAAGCCCGTGGCGTGGCGCCCGGGACAGGCCAAAACGCGCCTGTTCCCGCGCCGCCCAAAAGGACCTTTGGCATGCGGGCAAACGGAGGGGACGACCTGAAGGCTGGCGCACAAGACTCGAACACCATCCAGGTCGATGTCCACGGAGATGTCGTGCATCCAGGCGTAGTCACCGTCCCCTGGAACTCGCGGGTAGACGACGCCATTGAAGCGGCTGGCGGATTCCGCGACAAGGCCGACGCGATGGATGTCAACTCCGCAGCACTCGTGTGGGACGGCGAAGAAATTGACGTACCAGGTCAGATGGGTGCTCAGGCGCGTGCGATGACGTCGAGTCAGGTCGCGCGTGCCACCGAACAGTCCCTCGTACCGAGTCCTGAGGCAAACGGCGTGTCTGATGCTCCATCAGGTGAAGGGAAACCGCTTGTGACCGACAAGATCGACCTCAATACGGCCGATGAAGCGACGCTCGAGACGTTACCAAGAGTCGGGCCGAAACGGGCGGCGGATATCGTTGCGTACCGGCAGGCGCACGGACCATTCCAGTCCGTGTCGGATCTCTTGAACGTGAAGGGAATTGGGCCGAAAACGCTCTCTTTGTGGGCGCCGAATCTCTATGTGGCCTCCGCTCTGGCGCCAAAAGAAGACCGGTGAAACGACGGGTGATGGCGGTAAATACAGGCGCCTGGTTGGGCATATGTGCACTCGTGGCCGCACAGCACATATGCGTCTTTCAGTACCCGCGGTACCTGCTGATTGGCACCCTAACCTTCTGTTCCGTCCTTTGCTCTGCTATCGTCGCCACTTCGCGAATCCGTGCGATTCGACTCTGTGTCGGCTGCGTGATCGCCGTGTCCACAGGCCTGGCACTTGGATTGCTTCACAATGCTCGCGTATCTCCGTCCCCAACCGCGCCGCTTGGCGCGCCGACGCTTCTACGTGGTTCGGTCGAACACATCACGATGGAGCCACAGACTGCAATTTACACGATTTCCGTGGACGCTGACGGACCCGACGCGAACCACCGCTGTACGTATACCGCCTCTTGGTCTCCGTTCGCGCGCGTACCGGTTGCGATTGTCCCAGGCGAGCGCGTGCTCGTTCGCGGCATGTTCGTCGCTCGGCCTGTCCGGCAGCCGCTACAAGACTGGCTCTCCCCGATGTACGCGTTTCGCGGACAACTCGTGGCTGCAGAGCCCGCACGAGGACTTGCCAACGGCTCCAATGAATTGGAGCGGGCGCTTGCCAAAACCGTCCCCGAAGCGAAGCGGATGCTGGCGGACCTGGCTTTGTCGATGGTGGTGGGCCGCGCCGCGCCGCTTTCAGCGACGACGCAGACTTTGTTCCTCGACGCCGGCGTCACGCATCTATTAGCTGCCAGTGGGGCCAACGTCGTGCTCTGCCTCCGATTTGCCAGATTCGTGTGGCAGTGGGGCGTCAGGTGGTGGGGTGTGCGCTCACGAATCCTCCAAATTGCCTATGAGATCGGCGTGATTTGGGGGTTTGTATGCTTGTGCGGATGTGCGACACCGATTGCTCGCGCGGGGGTGTTCGCATCGTACACCGTACTGGCACGAGCTTGCGGTCGCCCTGTCGATGCACTCACTGCGCTGTCGGTGTCCACTCTCTTGTTTGCGCTCTGGTCTCCGCAAGCCGTTTCCAGCGTCAGTGGCGTGCTGTCCATCACAGCCGCGTTCGCCATGTGTCAAACGAGTGCGAATCGCATCGCAGATCCATTACAAGCGCTGCGGTCAGAGCGGCACTCATCCCTGCGGCGGTGGGGTGTGGCAAAGATACAAAGTGGCTTGGTGCACGTGTTTGAATTGATGTATGCAAGTGTGCTGATGGATGTATACATGATCCCACTCGTGTGGTGGTGGTTTGGTCAGTTGACCCCATATGGGGCACTGGCGACCGTAATCGTCGAGCCGATTCTCGTTCTTTTACTCCCTCTGACACTTCTGTGGTGTGTCACCTGTCTCGCCGATCTCGCTGTCCCTTGTCCTTGGCTATTAGCCATTTCACACCTACTTGGGCTAGCTGCGGTGGCGATGGTCAACGGCCTCTGTCATCTACTGCACCAGATTGTTCAATTCCCGTACAGTTTTGATGTCATGCCGGCGCTCCCTTTTTGGTTCATCTTGTCGTACTACGGATTTCTTTTCTTCATGCAATGGCAGCGACCGTTCGTACAATATATCTCGTATGTTTGCTCGCCAACTCGTGTAAAATAAAATGGGTTGTGCTATGATTGACTACTGGATAGAGCTTGGCGATTCAGGAGACGGATCGCTGGCTACATATGGAATGATAAAAATATGCTGTATAGAACTGGAGAGGACGAGCAATGAGTAAAATTGTGATTGTCGGTGCCGGTTATGCAGGGATGGCAGCAGCTGCTCATCTTGATAAAGCAGGCACGCCGTTCACCATCGTCAACAACCATGATTATCACTACCTGACCACCTTGTTGCACGAAGCAGCTGGCGGTCGCGGCCCTGGTGAAAACTATCGGGTGCCTATCAAGGAAGTTCTTCGCCAGGATTCGTCTCAGTTGGTGATCGATGAAATCACCGGTATCGACCGCGAAAAGAAGGTCGTCATCGGCAAGTCTGGCCAATATGAGTTCGATTACCTGATTTACGGCATGGGCTGGATTTCTGAGTACTTTGGTATCAAGGGTCTCAAGGAGAACAGCCTGAGTATCACCAACCTCGATACCGCTGTCCAGATTCGTGAGCACATCGAAAACGAATTTAAGGCATACGCCAACGACGGCGACAAGCGTCATCTTCGCATTGCACTCGGTGGTGCAGGGTTGACTGGCATCGAGTTGATGGGTGAGTTGTTGGAATATCTCCCAGAACTCTGTAAGTCTTTGAACATTTCGTTCTCGGAAGTCGATTTGCAGTGTATCGAAGCGATGCCTACGATTCTGCCGATGGTCGCCGCACATCTCCGTCCATACGTCATCGAAACGCTGACCAAAAAGGGCGGGAGGCTTCGCACCAACACGAAAATTATGGAGGTTACCCCAGGTGTTGTACACCTTGACGGTGGTGAAACCGTTGAGGCTGGCACCATCGTCTGGACGGGTGGCGTTCGCGCGAATCCGCTTCTCACCGATGCGGGCTTCAATGTCGACCGTCGCGGTCGCGGCAAGGTGAACAGCTTCCTGCAGTCTTCCGACGACGACCACATCTTTATCGTCGGCGACAGCGCATGGGCAGAAGACGAGAACGGCAAGCCGTTCCCACCGACCGCTCAGATGGCAGAACAGATGGGTGCACTCGCTGCGCATAACCTCCTGGGCTTGCTCAGCGGTCAACCGATGAAGAGCTTCAAGCCGCGCAATTGGGGTACGCTCTGCTCCTTGGGTTCGGACGTCGGCGTGGGCGATGCATTCGGAGTTCCAATTAAAGGTGTCACGGCAGCGCTCGCAAAAGAGGGCAGCAAGGCCAAGTACCTGTGGGAACTCGGCGGCATGCGCCTCGCGGGTAACCGCACGAAACAAATGATGCGCATCTAATTGGTCGACCCAATCGGTCACCTATTTCGATTTCATAGAGACGCCTCCTCGAGCCAGACAGGGTATACTGGTCACGGGGGGCGTCTTTTTTGGATTATACGACGGCATATGATCAGCTGAATTCAGGTCAGGTTGCACCTGTTTATATTTTGTATGGAGAAGAACTCTTCTTTATGGATCAGTTTACTCGCAAGTTGACCGAGATGTCAGACGGACAAAGCTGTGCGCGCTTTGACTTCGAAGAGGACGGGGTGGAGGAAGCGTTGCTCGAATTAGAGAGCGTTTCTCTCTTCCTCGCGCAACCCGTCGTGGTCATCCGAAACTGTACCGCGTTTCTGAGCCAGGGGAAGGCGGGAACGCAGGCAGATCTGTTGGAATCCTACCTGCAAAACCCGGTCAGCCAGAGGACGCTCGTGATCACGGTGAACGGGGACAAGCTCGACCAGCGCAAGAAGGTGACAAAGGCGGCAAAACGGCACATCGTGGTGGATTGTCAGACACCGAAGCCACCGGTTGCCATACGCATCCTGAAACAGGAATGCAAGCGAATGGGGATGCAGATGGCCGACGATGCCCTGGAAGAACTTTGGCGCCGTACGGGGACCGTCACTCGTGCCGGGAATGAATTAGAGAAACTGAGTATTTATGCGTTGGGGCGATCTGTCACCACGCAGGATGTTCAGTTGCTGGTCGCAGAGACGCTCGAGGAAACCGTCTTTGATTGGGTAGATCACGTCACCCAAGGACGCATCGCCGAGGCGTCCTTCAAATTGGCGGATATGGCGCGCCAGGGATATGATCCACTTGCGCTCATGGCGATGCTCGCGAGGCAGTTCCGCATGATGTGGTTCGCCAAGGCGCTGTCGAAGCGTGGCATGCGCATCGAGGACATCGCGAAGGAGGCCAAGGCACATCCGTTTGCGATGAAGGTGGCGGACCGACAGGCGCGGAATTTTGCGTTGTCAGATCTGGAATCCCTCATCCGAAACGCGGCGGATTTTGAGTTGGATATCAAACGGGGTCGGCGCGATGCGCAACAGGCCATCGAACTGTTGATGCTTTCGTGCGCGGGGAGTACGAGTACTTTTCGGCGGGCAAAGTAAGCTCGAGGGGGTGCTTACGGATGGCTGAAGCAGCCGGAGGGCATCGGGTCAAAACCATTGGCCCGGATGGCAAGCTCCGAGTCGTTGAAGGAATGGCGCCCGCAAAGCCAGAATCGGCGGCCAAAATCGTGGCAGATAAACTGCATGTAGACTACAACGACGATGGAAGCAATGCGCAGATGAAGGCGAGCGATGCCGGGAGAATCGGGGGCAATCTAGGGGGGCCTATGGTTCGGAAGATGGTTCATCTCGCGCGCCAGGAGATGGCCAACCAACATGTGGAGTCCCTGATTCGGGCCACAAAAAAATAAACGACCCGGATTGGGTCGTTTATTTCAATTACGCGTTGGTTGCCACGAGCTCGTTGAAGTGCTTGGTCAAGCGGGACTTTTTACGCGAAGCGGTATTCTTCTTGATGATACCCTTGGTCACAGCTTTATCCAATGCACGAGTGGCGGTCAAGAGAGCCTCACGCGCTTGTTCGACGTCCTTAGCAGAGAGCGATGTCTCATACTTTTTGATCGTCGTGCGAAGCGCAGACTTCATTGACGTATTCCGCAACGTTTGACGTTCCGCAATGCGGACACGTTTCTCTGCAGATTTGATGTTCGGCATACATGGTTCACCTCCAGTTGCACAAAACCGGCATCTTTACAGACGAAAGTGAGTTTACCACATCGGCCGAAGCCTAGCAAGACGGACATGCAGAAATGAGGTGGGTATGTGAACAAGGAAATTCGAGTTCAGATTCACGGCGAACCTAGAACGGTTCTGCTCAAGGAACGACATCGACCGCTGACCAGTTACAGCCCGCGTACCGACTTGGCGATGGAGGCACATGAACTCGCTCGCCACGGGGGCAGGACTCTGAGCGGCGTGGACGAGTCGAGGGAGGAGTTTGACGGCATCGGCGTGACCCGCGTCAGAGTGCGCACAAAGGTCGCGGAACGGCGTCTGGGAAAGCGCAAGGGTACGTACGTCACCTTGGACATTCCGGGGCTTAGGCGGCGTGACCCTGACCTTCAAGAACGCGTGACACAAGTATTTGCGGACGAGTTGAACCGCTTGCTCGACGTTCCGGAAAACGGCTCGATTCTCGTCATCGGGCTCGGCAACGAACACGTGACAGCCGACGCCCTCGGACCGATGGTCGTGACGAAGTTGTTCGTGACGCGCCATTTGTTCGAATATATGCCGGAGGTCCTTGGCGACGGAAAGGGGTATCGCTCCATTGCGGCGGTGTCCCCCGGTGTATTAGGGCTTACCGGCATCGAGACGAGCGAGATCGTCAGAGGGATTGTGGAGCGCGTGAAGCCGGACGCAGTCATTGCCATCGACGCGTTGGCGTCGCGCTCCTTGAACAGGGTGAACGCGACGATTCAGTTGTCAGACAGCGGGATTCAACCAGGGGCTGGTGTGGGGAACAATCGCAAGGCCCTGGACAGGGAGAGTTTGGGCATTCCGGTCATCGCCGTCGGCGTTCCGACCGTGGTGGAGGCGGCTACCATCGCCAATGACGCCATCGAACTCGTGCTCAATCAACTCCGTGCGCAAGTTCCTGGCAACGCCGCAAGTGCGCTCTTCGATCAGCTGTCGACAGGGGAGAAGTGGCACCTTGTGCGAGAGGTGTTGGAGCCCATGGAGAACAATCTCGTGGTGACCCCAAAAGAGGTAGACGACTTCATGGAGGATGTGGCGTATGTGGTCGCCAAAGGACTCAACATCGCCTTACACCCCTCGATGACGATGGAGGACGCAGATCTCGTCACGCACTAGGCGCGCGATGGACTTCCGCGCGACGCGCGCAATCGGCACAACAGGCAGGCTGTCACAGGCGAAACGCGCTTGCGACAGCCTGCCTGTTGTCATGCTTTTTTCATTCGTGCGGCGCTTTGCTCTGATGCGACACATCACCGCGTCGACACATAGACCGCTTGCGGGCGGATCAGCTTGTCACACTGCCGCTGTTCGAGGATGTGCGCACACCAGCCAGCCATGCGACTGGTTGCAAACGTGGCGGTGAACAGCGAGTGCGGGATGTCGAGGGATCGCAAAACGCACGCGGCCCAATACTCTACGTTCGGATGCAGCCTGCGGCCCGGTTTTGCAGCCGCCAACAGTTCCACAGCCCGTCGCTCGACGGCTTGTGCGAGCACGAGGCTATCCTGGCCAGCCAGCGAGTTTGCAGCGATGTTGTACAGAGCCTTTGCCCTCGGGTCCACGGTGCGGTAGACGCGATGGCCGAATCCCATCAGTCGCCGGCCGCTCGCCAGTTCTTGCTCGAGCCACTCGTCTACGCGTGCGGGCGATCCGATGGCGTCGAACATGTCGAGGACGAGGCTCGGTGCGCCGCCGTGCAGCGGTCCTGTCATCGTCATCAGCGCGGCTACGAGCGCACGCGCCGTGTTCGCGCGCGTCGACGCCGCGACACGCCCCGCGAATGCGGACGCGTTAAGGCTGTGTTCCATCGTCAGAATCATATACGCTTCAAGCGCCTGCACCTCTTCTCTAGTTGGCATGAGACCGCCGCGAAGCAGGTAGAGGTACGTCGCGACGTGACCAGCGCGAATGTCCGGACGAGCCTTGGCCAGCCCGTGCTGATTCGCGTGGTGCCGCAACAAAAGAACGGGAAACGCGGCGGTATACCATGCGGGCGTCCTTGCGTCAGATTCGTCCGAGCTTTGCGCTCTCATGCACAGAAGGCCAATGGCGGCAGCGTTCATGGCGTCGAGCGATGGAGGTAGGTGGTCGATCACGTCGAACACCTCGCTCGCCGCCTGTCGCCCGCAAAAGAATAGCTCGTTCAGGGACGTCTTCTGCTCGGCCGAAGGCATCTCGCCATACCACAACAGGTACGCCACGTCCTCGTAGTCGAAGTGGCCGACGAGATCGGCTACAGCTCGGCCACGATAGGACAATTTTCCAACTTCTCCGTTTACTTCGGACAGCTCCGTGCCCGCCGCAACGACATCTTGCAATCCATTTACCCATGCCATACAAACCACTTCCTTTCGCCGATAGTGTATGGCAAGGGAGTGAATATGTATAATGATTAAATGTGATTAGATTGATTATGTATGATAATTAGTATGAGCGGTTGGGTGATTAGTATGGAACTTGAGTGGATTCGCACCTTTCTCGTCGCAGCAGAGGAGGGAAATTATCATCGTGCAGCAAAGCGGCTACATATCGCACAGCCGACGGTCTCGCTGCACATTCGCAAGTTGGAGCAAGCCTTCGGTGTCACCTTGTTCGAGAAGTCTGGTCGAACCGTGGAACTCGGTACCTCCGGTCGCAGGGCGCTGATACACGCGAAAAAGCTGTACAGCGACTACCTCGAGAGCCAGGAGGACCTCGCACGCTATCAACAGTCGTATGACGAGACGCTGACGGTGGCGGTCTCGCCGATTGTCGCCTTAACGTTTCTCTCGCGTTGGTTGGAAACCATGCAACGCACCACACCGACCCTGCAGTTCAACCTGCTCGTCGTCGATTCGGCGGACGTCGTACAGCTCATCGAGTCGCGTCAAGCAGATCTCGGCTTTTCTCGCGTGCAGTCGACGTCGAAGCTGGTGACCAGCGCTCCCTTGTACGCCGACCCAATTCGGTTCGTCATTCCCGCCTCCGATGTCGATCACGACGGCCCTCCCCCCTCCCTCACCGACATTTTCTCGACGTATCCCATGATCACGCACAACCATCCAGGTTTTTGGGACGATTTGGTGGTTCGGCTGCGTTCTGCGCATCCTCGCATGCGGACGATGCGGGTGAGTCAAGCGCATGTCGCGCTGCACTTCGTCGAACAAGGACTGGCCACCTCCTGTCTACCAGCCTCTATCATTCGGCAATCCGTGTTGTGGGGGAGAATTTTAGAGATGCCGCATCCGGAGGTAGAGTTGCCCATCGCCCATACCTATCTGGTCAGCCGGGACCTCTCGGGCATGGCTGCCGCGTTTGCACAGACCGTCGAAGGTTATATGGAGAGCCATTGGGAAAGTGTCGGCTAGGACGGGTGACGTGCCGGTGGTGAACGCCCGCATCCCTCGCCTGCCACCAAAAAAGCCGCTCGTCCCCCTTGCGGAGGAAGCGGCTTTTTTGGTGGTTTGGCGGCCTTAGAGCGAGGCGTTCTTCAGGATGTTCTGGACGTAGTTTTGCGTCTCCTGATAAGGTGGTACGCCTTGATACTTGGCGACGGCTGCGGGACCTGCGTTGTACGCGGCCAAAGCGAGCGGCACACTACCGCCAAATTGATTGAGGAGTTGGCGGAGATAGCCCGCGCCAGCATCGATGTTCTGTGCGGGGTCAAACGCATTGGTGACGCCCAGCGACGCTGCGGTACTCGGCATCAATTGCATCAGGCCCTGTGCCCCACTGCTTGAGAGGGCGTTTGGGTTAAAGCCGGATTCCTGTTGTATGACTGCGCTCAAAAGCGACGATGGCAAGTCGTACTTCGCGGCTGCCGTGTCGACGAGCGACGCGATGTTTCGCGTCGTGGACGAAGCCGTCGTGGCGCTCGTGTCGGCCGACTCCTCGGAGAGCGAGACTGGCGCTGCGGTTGTTGCGGCGTTTGTCGTGAAGTTTGGCAACAGCGACAAGAGGCCCGTGAGGGAATCATCGTAGGTTCCTGCTGTGGCGCTACTCAAATCGTCCGCCGCGTCAGCGACACCGCCCTGCTCGCTTGCGAGCCCTGTGATGCCCGCACCTGGCAGCAGTGTCCCCTCCTCGCTGGCGAGCAGCTCGAGGGTCTCTTCGAGGATGGACTGAAATACCTGATTGGAAGATTGCCATTGGCTCACGATTTGATTGCCAACTGGCAACTGTGACGCCGAGCTCGCGTTCGCTACCACCGGGCTCGTAATTGGTGAAACGCTCATCTATGAACACTGCCTCCACACTAGATTCGTGCCCTTTTCAATTCTTTTTATCCACGTCCCATTCCTGCATGGATAACGCTTCGAATCAAATCTTCGAAATCAAACATCTGATTGAGTGATAATCTACTATTTCCGTGCATAAGGTTTAGTAGAAGCCTGACAGGGACAGGCCAGAAGGCGCAAAGGGGTGCATGGAAATGAGGAAAACATGGGTGAGCGTACGCCGCCGGGTCAAGCAGATAGTCGCGGGCGGCCTCTTCGTTGGATTGCTCATCGGAGCAAGCGGAACGGTCTTCACCGTCTTCGCAGAGGCGATTAGTCACCTGGGCTCGACCCCTTCCTCGCTATCCGTTGTGACAACGCCTATACAGGAGTTGCCACCGGTGACGGGCGGTACCCAGAGTACCCAGAGCACACCCGACGCGAGTGTGCCTTCTGGCTCGGATGCGCCCTATCAACCTCCTGTCATGGAGTACCCGAACAGCAATCCGTCGTCGGGCGTAGATTCCACCGCTGACACCCCGTCCGACGACAGTCCGAACCCTGATGAAGACGGCGTCAACAGCGCCCTGGCCGCAGCGATGGCCACCGGGGGCGTCTACCTCGGGGAACATCTTCAGAGCGCGTTCGGATCTATGCTCAAAGGCGTTCTCGACACGCTGTTCATCAATACGAATTGAGCCTTCGCTTGTGTGTACAGCGCGCAGCGGATAGGAGGGAGCCCGCGTGGCCAGAGGACCGGTAACACACCGGGATAGATTGTTGAAAGGCGCCATGGAAATTGAACTGATATCTGTCGGCTGGATCATGACCGAGGCTATCTTGGCAGCGATTGCGGCGTACCGAGCGGGAAGTCTCTCGCTCTCCGCCTTCAGCGTCGACAGCTCGATTGAACTGTTGAGCGGAATGATGCTCGTCGTCCGACTGTACGTGGAGATTCAGTCTGGCGAGGAGATGGCCGCCGGCCACAAAGTGGAGCGCTGGACGAGCGGCGTGATTTCGCTGTGTCTGTTCACGCTCGCTGCCTACATCTCCTATCGCAGTGGCCAACTCCTCCACGTGCGCGAAGGCAGTGCGATGACGCTGCTCGGTCTCGTCACGGCTGCGGCCAGCAGTGTGGTCACGCCTTGGCTCGCTTGGCAGAAACTGCGCTACGGCCGACTCTTACATAGCCCGAGTCTGATTGGCGACGCGATGTGCGGCTTTACTTGCGCGTCGATGTCGTGGACGCTGTTACTTGGCTTAGGATTGAATAGTTTGTTCCACTGGTGGTGGGTCGACGTCGTCGCGGCGGTCGGGATTCTTTATTTTATTCTCCAAGAAGCGTGGGAGTCTTGGCACAGTTTTCAGTCGGGTGAACCGCACGTCCACGACCACAACCACTTTCACAGGCACTGAGTCAAGTAGGGTTCGCCGGGATGGGAATTTGGTCGGTTATTGCGAAGTGCTTGTTGGCGACTTCGAGCGAATGCTATACTGTGACGAGCAAGCCGCGTCCTTGGCGCGGTTTATTTTGTGGTGCGGCACAAGGAGGAATACCGTGTCAAACGCTACTCGCCAGTCGCGTATCCGTAACTTTTCCATCATTGCCCATATCGATCACGGCAAGTCCACACTGGCGGATCGGATTCTTCAACTCACCGGTGCGGTGAGTGACCGCGAGATGCAAGATCAACTGTTGGACCAGATGGACCTGGAACGGGAACGCGGCATTACGATTAAACTACAGGCCGTCCGCTTGACCTACAAGGCCAAGGACGGAGAAGAATACGAACTGAACCTGATCGACACGCCGGGACACGTCGACTTTACGTACGAGGTGTCGCGCAGTTTGGCCGCCTGCGAGGGGGCGTTGCTCGTCGTCGATGCGGCGCAGGGGATTGAAGCGCAGACGCTCGCCAACGTCTACCTCGCACTCGACAACGACTTAGAGATCCTGCCAGTCATCAACAAAATCGACCTGCCAAGCGCTGAGCCGGAGCGGGTGCGCGGGGAGATCGAGGACGTCATCGGGCTCGACGCGAGCGAAGCGGTGCTGGCATCCGCGAAGTCGGGCATCGGCATCGCAGACATCCTCGAGCAAATCGTCGCGAAGGTACCAGCGCCACAAGGCGATTCGGACGAGCCGCTACAGGCCTTGATTTTCGATTCGCACTACGACCCCTACCGGGGTGTCATCGTCTACATGCGCGTGTTTAACGGCGTCGTCAAACCCGGCATGCGCGTGCGGATGATGGCGACTGGCAAGGAGTTTGAAGTCGATGAAGTCGGCGTGTTCAGCCCGCGCATGACGCCAATCGACGCGTTGTACGCCGGCGACGTCGGCTATCTCTCCGCCAGTATCAAGAACGTGCGCGACACGCGCGTGGGCGATACGGTGACGGAAGCCGGACGGCCGACGTCAGACCCCTTGCCTGGCTACCGCAAGACCAATCCGATGGTGTTTTGTGGGCTCTACCCAGTGGACAGCGCGGACTATCAGGACTTGCGCGAGGCCCTGGAAAAACTCGAGTTAAACGATGCGGCGCTGACCTACGAGCCAGAGACGTCAAGCGCGCTCGGATTCGGATTCCGCTGTGGATTTCTCGGGATGCTGCACATGGAAATCGTGCAAGAGCGGCTCGAGCGGGAGTACGGGTTGACGCTGATCACGACCGCACCCAGTGTGGTTTACAACGTCTACCGCACGGACGGCAGCATGACCGCTGTCGACAACCCAAGCGAGATGCCGGAGCCGGATCGGATTGAGCGCATCGAGGAGCCGTACGTGCGCGCGTCCATCTTCGTCCCGAAGGACCACGTGGGCGCGGTCATGGAGCTCTGCCAGGAGAAGCGCGGCCAGTTTCACGACATGCAGTACCTCGACGAACTGCGGACCACCATCATCTACGATTTGCCGCTGTCGGAAATCGTGTACGACTTCTTCGACCGCTTAAAGTCGTCGACGAAGGGCTATGCATCGTTCGATTACGAGCTCGTCGGGTACCGCGAGTCGAAGCTCGTCAAGATGGACATCTTGCTCAACGGCGACGTCGTCGACGCCCTGTCGTTTATCGTTCACCGCGACAAGGCGTACCCGCGTGGGAGATCGCTCTGTGAAAAGTTGAAGGAGCTCATCCCTCGGCAGATGTTCGAGGTTCCCATCCAAGCTACCATCGGCAATCGGGTGGTCGCCCGCGAAACGATTCGCGCCATGCGCAAGAACGTCCTCGCGAAGTGCTACGGCGGCGACATCTCGCGCAAGCGCAAGCTGTTGGAGAAGCAAAAAGAAGGTAAGAAGCGCATGAAGCAAGTGGGGAACGTGGAAGTTCCGCAAGAGGCGTTCATGGCCGTACTGAAAATGGAGTGAGGGACTTGAGGCAAACTGTGGAAGATCATGACAAGTTTGCGACGCCGACATCGCTATACGTGCATATCCCGTTCTGCAAGAGCCGCTGCTTCTACTGTGATTTCAACACGTACGTCGCCCCGGACGCCGTCATGAACGACTACGCGACGGCGCTTGGCAGCGAGTTTTCACAACTCACACAGAAGGCCTGCGAGCCGCTGAAAACCGCGTTTTTCGGCGGAGGGACGCCGACGTTGCCAAGTCTTCATCTGCTCGAGCGCATGCTGACATCTCTGCATGCGCATTTTTCTTTTGCAGATGGTGCGGAGTTTACGTTCGAATCGAACCCTGATTCGATAGACGTGGAGAAATTGCGGCTCTTACGCGATTTCGGCGTCAATCGCTTGAGTTTTGGCGCACAGACGTTTCGCGACAGGTTGCTCTTGACCATCGGCCGTGCGCACGATGCGCGAACGGTCGTCGAGAGCGTGGAAATGGCCGCGGCAGTAGGCTTTCAACACGTGAACGTCGACCTCATGTTCGGCTTGCCGGAACAATCTCTCGCCGACGTGGAGCATTCGTTGGACCAGGTGTTGGCTCTTCCAATCGATCACGTCTCCGCCTATTGGCTGAAAGTGGAAGAGGGGACACCGTTCGGGAAATGGCGCGACATGGGGCAGTTGCCGCTGCCGGGAGAAGACCTCGAGGCGGATATGTATGAAATGGTGCGCGAGCGCCTCCAGAACGCAGGATTTACACACTATGAGATCAGTAACTTTGCCAAGGCGAATGGCCAGGCGCAGCACAATCTCGTGTATTGGCGAAACCAACCGTACTTGGCCGCAGGGGCAGGCGCCCACGGATATGTCAAAGGCGTGCGGTACGAGAACGTTCGCAAGCTGCCCGACTACATCGCGAAGTTGAAAGACGGGGCAGAGCCAGTCGCTGAATCGTTTGTCGTCTCGGGGCGAGAAGCTGCCGAAGACATGATGATGCTCGGCCTGCGCCTGGCCGAGGGCGTGTCGAAGGCGGCGTTTCGCGAGCGGTTTGGCGTCACGATGGAGGAGATCTACGGCACAGGAATCGCGCACCTTTGCGAACAGGGACTGCTCGTCGAACAGAACGGGCGCGTGTCCATTCCTAGCGCGTACTGGCCTGTCGCCAATGCCATCTTTGAGAAGTTCGTGACGGTTGGCGGAGCTGATTGACAACAGGCGTTAGCGTTGCTATTGTCAACTCATGGGCCTTAGCACTCGCGTGAGGAGAGTGCTAACAAGGAGGCGAGAAGAGTGCTGACAAACCGGCAGCAACTGATTCTGAGTGCAATCATTGAGGATTACGTTCGCATGGCTGAACCAGTTGGCTCACGGGCGCTCGCCAAACATGAACAAATCCAGTTTAGCCCCGCCACGATTCGAAATGAAATGGCTGACCTCGAGGAAATGGGGTATTTAGCACAGCCGCATACGTCTTCTGGACGCGTTCCATCGCAGAAAGGCTATCGATTTTACGTCGATCACCTGATGTCGCAAGATCCTGTCGAAATGGACTCGGCGGCCGCGGCGTTGCGCTCGTTTTTCACCCAGCGCATGGATGAGATGGAGCAAGTGGTACGCGAGATGTCGACGGTTCTATCGACGCTGACGAGGCAGACCGCCATTGTCCTCGGACCGAAAATGTACACGGACAAGGTCCGAAAAATTGAGTTGATCCCGCTCTCGAAGGGGCGAGCGGTCGCCATCTTGGTCACAGATGCAGGGCACGTGGAAGATTGCACCGTCCACCTCCCGGAGGATATCCGGGTGGAGGACGTCGAGTCTATGGTCAACGTGCTCAATGACAAGTTGGTAGGCATACCCGTCTCGAAACTTCGTTCAAACCTATACAGCAAGTTGGCAGAGGAACTCACGAGGACCGTCGAACGCTATGAAGATGTACTCGCAGTTGTCGAAGAGATTTGCCAGGTAGGTCATCGGGGTGAGCCGGTGTACATCGGCGGCGCAGCAAATATGCTCAGTCAACCAGAATTCCATGACGTGGGGAAGGCGCAGCCGCTATTGTCCCTGCTCGAAGCCGGACACACGGTCACGCAGTGGTTGCCACTCGAGGGACTTGGAATCCAGGTGCGCATCGGCGCCGAAAATCCTGAGGGTCCGCTGCAGGATTGTGCAGTCATCACGACGACGTATAGTTTGTCTGGTAAACCAGTGGGACATATTGGTGTGTTGGGGCCGACTCGCATGGATTACGGTCGCATCATGCGAATTCTCGACTATACGTCGAGGTCGATGACGAGCCTGTTGACGCGGTGGACGGAAGGTAAGTGAACCCCGCGGCGCGAGCTTGGAGCCTGCTGACCATTGGATGAGGAAAGGGTGTTCGATTTTGGCTGAAGATGCAAACGAAGTACAAAGTGAGGCTGCACAACAGGACGTTCGGGATGTAGAGGACGTTCAGGTCGAAGGCGCACAAGAGCAGGCAGAAGAAACCGCCAGTGCCGAAGTTGAGCTAGATCCGAAGGATGAACAGCTCGCCGAACTCCAGCAGCAATTGCTTCGCACGCGGGCCGACTTTGACAATTTCCGCCGTCGCACGCGCGCTGAGAAGGAAGAGCTCAGCCAGTTTGCGACCAAGAAACTCCTGGCCGACCTGTTGCCGGTGATCGACAACTTCGATCGGGCGATGGAGGCCGTCGGCGACGCCGATGAGCAGATTCGGACGGGCATCGAGATGGTGCACCGCCAGTTCAGCGCCGTGTTGTCACAGTACGGCGTCGTGCCGATGAACGCAAAAGGGGAGGCGTTTGACCCGAACCGCCACGATGCGGTCATGCAGGAAGCCGCTGACGGGGTAGAGCCGAACGTCGTTCTCCAAGAACTGCAGCGGGGCTACCTGTTGCACGACAAGGTATTGCGCCCGGCGATGGTCAAGGTGAGCGTGTAACGCGGCTTCGAACGAACGCGTTCATCTACTTATGTAATGTATTATTTCGCGTCCGAGCGGTCCTTTGACCGCGCTTGAGGACAATGCCTAGAACAAGTAATCAGCGTGATCGAGGAGGAAACTTCAGTGGCAAAAGTCATTGGTATTGACCTTGGTACAACGAACTCATGCGTTTCCGTTATGGAAGGTGGGGAGCCAGTCGTCATCCCGAATGCGGAAGGCAACCGCACGACTCCATCCGTCGTCGCATTTACAAAGGACGGCGAACGTCTGGTAGGCGATGTTGCAAAGCGTCAGGCGATTACAAACCCCGACCGCACCATCATCTCTATCAAACGTCACATGGGCACGGACTACAAAGTGACGGTGGACGACAAATCGTATACGCCGCCTGAGATCTCGGCGATGATTCTCCAAAAGTTGAAAGCAGACGCAGAAGCGTATCTCGGGGAGTCGGTCACCCAAGCGGTCATCACCGTACCTGCTTACTTCAGTGACAGCCAGCGCCAAGCCACCAAGGACGCAGGTAAAATCGCCGGTCTCGACGTCCTGCGCATCGTCAACGAGCCAACCGCCGCCGCGCTGGCCTACGGTCTGGAAAAGGACGAGGACCAGACGATTCTCGTGTTCGACCTCGGCGGTGGTACGTTTGACGTATCCATCCTGGAACTCGGCGATGGCGTCTTTGAAGTCAAAGCGACGAGCGGAAATAACCACCTCGGTGGCGACGACTTCGACAATCGCATCATGCAGTACTTGATCGACACGTTCAAGAAGGACACGGGCATCGACCTCGGCAAGGACAAAATGGCGATGCAGCGCTTGAAGGATGCTGCAGAAAAAGCCAAGAAGGAATTGTCCTCGACCCTGACGACGACGATTTCACTGCCGTTTATCTCTGCAGATGCATCTGGTCCGAAGCACCTTGAAATCAATTTGACCCGCGCGAAATTCGAAGAGATCTCCGCGGATTTGATCGAAGCTACCTTGGCACCGACTCGCCAAGCCCTGCAAGATGCGGGTCTGTCGGCCAATCAGATTCACAAGGTCATTCTGGTCGGCGGTTCCACGCGGATTCCAGCCGTTCAAGATGCAATTAAGCGCCTGATTGGCAGCGATCCTTCAAAGGGCGTCAATCCGGACGAGGTCGTCGCAGTCGGCGCCGGCATTCAAGCAGGTGTCTTGACGGGTGAAGTCAAGGACGTCGTCCTGCTCGACGTCACGCCATTGTCACTTGGCATCGAGACGATGGGCGGCGTGTTCACGCGCCTCATCGACCGCAACACGACCATCCCGACCTCGAAGAGCCAAGTTTTCTCTACCGCCGCTGACAATCAGACGTCGGTCGAAATTCACGTGCTCCAGGGCGAGCGCGAAATGGCGAGCGGAAACAAGACGCTCGGCCGCTTTACCTTGTCGGACATCCCGCCAGCACCACGCGGTGTTCCGCAGATTGAGGTCTCGTTTGACATCGACGCCAACGGGATCGTCAACGTCGGTGCGAAGGACCTCGGCACAGGCAAGTCGCAGCGCATCACCATCACGGCTTCGAGCGGTCTCTCCAAGGAAGAGGTCGACCGCATGATGAAAGAGGCGCAAATGCACGCTGAGGAAGACAAGAAACGCCGCGAGCAAGTCGAAATTCGCAATGAGGCAGACCAACTTCTCTATCAGACGGAGAAGACTCTGAAAGACCTCGGTGACAAAGCCGATGCGGGCTTGAAGTCGGAGGCAGAGGAAAAGCTGGCTGCGCTTCGCCAAGCGCTCGGTGGAACCGATACGGAAGCCATCACCAAGGCGAAAGACGCGCTCACGGAAGTGCTGCACAAGTTGTCGACGAAGCTGTATGAGCAGACGGCAGCTGCACAGGGTGCAGGCGCTGATGCCGAAGGCGGCGCGAAAGCGGACGACAACGTCGTCGACGCCGATTTTACGGAAGTCGATAAGGATCAGAAGTAAGTTCTCTGCGCTCGAAACGGCGCGATGAATCCAAATGGTACGGTGGCGATGAGGCAGGGATGACGGATCCCTGCCCATCGTTGTAAGATATACAAAGTTGTCATCATGAGGAACTGGAGGGATGCCGGTGAGCAAGCGAGATTATTATGAGGTGCTCGGTGTCAGCCGGTCAGCCAGTCAGGACGAGATCAAAAAAGCCTATCGCAAGTTGGCACGTCAATATCACCCTGACGTCAACAAGGACGACCCGAGCGCGCCAGAGAAATTCGCTGAGATAGCCGAGGCGTATGATGTGCTGTCGGATGGGCAAAAGCGCTCGCGCTATGACCAGTTTGGCCATCAGGATCCGACACAAGGCGGATTTGGTGGCGGACAGGGCGCTGGCTTTGGCGATTTTGACTTTGGCGGGTTTGGCGATATTTTTGATATGTTCTTTGGCGGAAACGGCGCGCGTTCGCGTGGCCCGCAGCGCGGACAGGACCTCGAATACGAGCTCGAAGTGGATTTCGAGGACGCCGCGTTCGGGGTCGAGGAAGAGATTCAGATCCCGCGCACGGAGACCTGTTCCACCTGTGGCGGCAACGGTGCGAAGCCGGGTACGCAACCGAAAACTTGTACCGTTTGTAACGGGACGGGTGAACAGCAGACCGTTCAATCCACGCCGTTTGGCCGAATGGTCAATCGTCGCGTGTGTTCCAATTGTCACGGTCGGGGCGTCGTCATCGAACAACCTTGTCCGGATTGTCGCGGACAGGGGCGCAAGCGCGTCCGCCGCACGGTACAAATCAAAGTGCCAGCAGGTGTGGATACGGGGACGCGCCTGCGCGTTGCCGGTGCCGGGGAAGCCAGCCCGAACGGCGGGCAACCTGGGGACCTTCATATCGTCATTCGCGTTCGCCCGCACGAGATTTTCGAACGTGAAGGGACGAACGTCTACGTCGACATGCCCATCACGTTTGTCCAGGCGGCGCTCGGAGACGAAATTGAGGTGCCCACGCTCGATGGCGAAGTGAAACTGCGCATCCCCGAGGGGACGCAATCCGGCACGATGTTCCGCCTGCGCGGCAAGGGAATTCCCCGGCTGGGATCGTCGAACAGTCGCGGGGATCAGCACGTGCGCGTGCAACTGATGACGCCGACCAACCTCACGGACAGGCAAAAGGAATTGTTCCGCGACCTCGGCAAGGAGCTCGGCGTTCAGACACACGAGCAAGCGAGATCGTTTATGGAGCGAATGAAGGACGCCTTTTTGGGCAACGCCTGAGGCGAGCGGATTCGATTTTCGAGTGACAACGAGTACGGTCCACACGTTGGACCGTTTCGTTTTGTTCAGGGGAGTGTGCGCAACCCGCGAACGGGTGCGCAAAAGACTGCGTGGGAGGTTCGCTATGCATTGGTGGCAAGTACAGTTTAACGTGACGCACGAAGCTTCAGATGCGGTTGCTGGGCTGTTGCAAGAGTTCCCCGACATCCAAGGCGTACAGCTAGAAGGCATCGGCAACGTGCACGTGCCGCACCCGGAGTACGGGGAATGGTTCGACGAGATGATCGTCCCGACGGAGGGCGTGACGGTGTTTGTGTATTTTCCCGAGACGCATGAGCCCGGCGAAATTCGCTCGCGCGTCCTCGCCGTCGTGGATAAAGTATCCGAGGCGGGGCTCGACGTGGGCCATCGCGCGCGAGAGATTCGCGTGGAGTCGGTAGACGACAGTTCCTGGCTAAACGCGTGGAAGGAGCATTATCATCCGATTCCAGTCGGGGATGACCTCGTCATCGTGCCCGTATGGAGCCAACATGACCTACCACCGGAACTGCGTTCGCGAAAGCGTATTATCGTCGAACCTGGCATGGCGTTTGGCACGGGTACCCACCAGACGACACAATTGTGCACGCAGGCCTTGGCACAACTGGATTTAGGCGGTAAAGAAGTGCTCGATGTCGGAACTGGGACAGGCATCCTCGCCATCGCGGCCGCCCGCCTCGGCGCACGTCGCGTCACGGCCATCGATATCGATCCAGTCGCAGTCGACGCCGCCCGCGAGAACGTCGCCCGAAATGACCTGTCTGACCTCATCTCGGTGCAGGAGGGCAATTTGCTTGCCGGCTATCAGCAAGATGCAAAGTTCGACGTGGCCGTGGCGAACATCCTGCGCGACATCGTCATCCTGCTCCTGCCACAGGTGGCACAGCGCCTGAACGCAGGGGGGTACTTGTTGACGTCGGGGTATATCGACACACAGGCGCCAGCCGTTGAAGAGGCCTTGGCGCAAAACGGATTTGAGATTTGCGAGCGCTACCAAAGGGACGACTGGGTCGCGACGCTCGCGGTGAAGTCTTGATGCTGCCGCGCGTGTTTGTCGATGCACCAGGAGGCGCTTCGCGTGTAGTCACACTCGCAGGGGACGACGGGCATCACTTCGCCCGGGTACTTCGCGTGCAGAACGGCGAGCCATTGGTCGTGGTGACGCCAACCGGTCCGTGGCTCGGCGAGATCTCAGCCGTCGCGAAAGACGCCGTCGACGTATTCTTGAAGGAACCGTACCCTAGTGCGGAGCCCCGGTGCGAGGTCGTCGTGGTTCAAGGGCTAGCCAAAGGTGATAAGATGGAGACGATTGTGCAGAAGTGCACGGAAGTCGGAGCCTCGCTGTTCGTCCTGTACGGGGCGGACAGGTCCGTGGTGAAATTGGCTGGCAAGGTGGAGGCGAAACTCGCACGTTGGCAGAAAGTGGCGCGGGAAGCCGCCATGCAGTCGCAGCGCGACAAAGTACCTGTCATTCGCTACGAGTCAAAGCTCGCTTTGGTGTGTGAAAGCCTCATTGCCGAGGGCGTCGAACAGCTGGTCGTCCTCGACGAGGCAGAAGATGCCGTAGGCCTTACCACGGCGCTATCCAAGGTACCCGTCGAAGGGGATAGGCGAATCAAGCGCGCACTCTTCGTCGGTCCGGAAGGCGGTTGGAGCGAGGCGGAGCGCGATTATTTTGCGTCCTGTGAGAAAGCGTGTCTGGTGACGCTCGGACGGCGGATTTTGCGAACCGAGACGGCTGGAGTCGTCGGACTCGCAGTGACTCTCGCGCATTTTGGGGACATGGGAGGTTGAGACCTGTGCCGACGGTCGCGTTTCATACGCTTGGCTGCAAGGTCAACTTTTACGATACAGAAGGGATTTGGCAGGTATTTAAGCACCACGGCTACACACAAGTGCCGTTTGAGGAAACGGCCGACGTGTACGTCGTCAACACGTGTACGGTGACGGGCAGCGGAGACAAGAAGAGCCGTCAGATGATTCGCCGCGCGGTGCGGACCAATCCCGAAGCCGTCGTCGTGGTGACGGGGTGCTATGCCCAAATCGCGCCCGACGAGATCGCCCGTATCGAAGGTGTCGATCTCGTCATCGGCAACGACAAAAAATCCAAAATCGTCGAGTATGTGGAAGCGGTGCGGCGCGAACAGCACCCGTTCCTCGTCGTCGACAACATTCTCCAGACGCGGGAGTTCGAAGAACTCGACGTGCCGTTCTTCGAGGAACGAACGCGAGCCAACCTAAAGATCCAGGATGGCTGTAACAACTTCTGTACCTTTTGCATCATTCCGTGGGCACGCGGCCTCATCCGCAGCCGTGCACCCGAGAAAATCGTCACGCAGGCGACCAAACTGGCTCGAGCTGGCTACCGGGAGATCATCCTCACGGGTATCCACACAGGCGGCTACGGTGCAGATCTCGATGGCTACCGCCTCGCCCACCTGCTCAAAGATCTGGGGTGCGTCCCGGGGCTCCATCGCGTGCGCATCAGCTCGATTGAGGCGAGCGAGATCGACGACGAGTTGATTGAGGTCCTGGCGCAATCGACGCAAGTGGTCAATCACCTGCACATTCCGCTGCAGGCGGCGAGCGACCCTGTGCTCAAGAAGATGAACCGGCACTACACCGTCCGGCAGTTCGCCGACAAGCTGGCAAAGCTACGCGAGGCGTTGCCGGAGCTCGCGGTGACGAGTGACGTCATCGTGGGATTCCCAGGGGAGACCGATGAGCAGTTCGAAGAGACGTACGAGTTCGTGAAGCGCGAGCGGTTTTCCGAACTTCACGTGTTTCCGTATTCGAAGCGCAAGGGTACCCCTGCGGCGAAGTTTGCAGATCAGGTTCCGGAGGACGTCAAGCACGCCCGGGTCGAACGGCTCATCGAACTGTCAAGGCGGCTGACTGCAGAGTACGCAGCGTCGTTTGTCGGCAAAGAGATTGAAGTGATCGCGGAGCACCCGGCGCAGATGGCGGACGAGGCGACAAAGGAACAGTTGTCGCGCCACGCGCTGGCCGACAGAATCGTGGTCGGGCATGCGTCGAACTACCTAAAGGTGGCGTTTGCGGTACCCGAAGGCCGCGATTTGACGTCTGTCGTCGGCGAGGTATCCAGCGTGCGCATCGATGAGACCAGTTCCACGCTGCAGTTCGGGACGTTTGCATCGCTCGTGACGGTCCCAGAGGAGACCGAGGAGCGCTTGAGGAGGATGACATCATGAAGAGGGGCATAGAACGGGCGGCAGGCGGCATCGTCGTTCGTGGCAAGGGTGCACAGCGCGAGGTACTGATGATTGATGACGCGTACGGGCGCGTCACGTTCCCGAAGGGACACTTGGAGCTGGGTGAAAACTGGGAGGCTGCTGCCATCCGTGAAGTTTTCGAGGAGACCGGTGTGGAAACCCGCATTCTCGCGCCACTGGGCCGCGTCGAGTACCCGATCACGCGAGACGGTCGGCCCGTCCGCAAACAGGTGCGGTTTTTCCTGCTCGAAGCCATCGACAGTGATACGACGCCCAAGCATCAGGCGGAGGAAGTTCGCGCCGCCTATTTCTCCCCGCTGGCGGAGGCTGAGCAAAAGCACGCCAAAGAGGGCTATGAGAATTGGTCGTTCGTCTTTCGCAAAGCTCGGGCCGTGCTCGCCTGGATGGATGGCGGCCTCGAGAAACGCTGGAGGCAGATTTCCAACGACGCCAGCCCGGAGGAGCTTCGTGAGGTGTGGCTGTCCGCGCGCCCGGTCGTGGAAGAACTGATTGCGGCCTGTCGGGATGAGTTGTTAACGACGATGCCGGAGCTCACGCTGCCGCCGTCGCAACCGGTCGAACTGCCGCGCAAGGCAGTCGGGGTCGAGGACGTGCGCGCCGCCGTCGAGCACACGCTGTTGAAGCCGGAAGCGTCCGTCGTGGACATCGAGAACCTGTGTCGAGAAGCGAGTGATCACCGCTTTCCTTTGGTCTGTATCAACCCACAGCACGTAGGCTACGCCGCAGCGTTGCTTGCGGAGAGCGAGACCGACGTGTGTACGGTGATTGGGTTCCCGCTGGGCGCGACATCTCCGGAAGGACTCGCGTCAGAGGTCGTCGAGATGGCGGCGAAGGGCGCTCGGGAGATCGACATGGTGATTCCGGTGGGATCGATGGTGGAGGACGACGTCTGGACTGTCTACCAACACGTGGCACGTGTCGTTCGCACGGCGCAGTCCTTGCACCCGCGACCAGAGATAAAGGTGATTCTCGAGACCAGCGCATTGACGTTTGACCAGGTCATCAAGAGCGCGCTCGTCTCCATCGCGGCTGGCGCCGATTACATCAAGACCTCCACAGGGTTTCACAAGGGCGGGGCAGTCGTCGCCGACGTCAGCGCCATGGCGATCATCGCTGGAACCATCGGCAAGGTCAAGGCGTCGGGCGGCGTGCGCACGCAGGCTGCGGCCATCAATATGCTGTCCTATGGCGCAAGCCGTCTGGGTACCAGTTCAGGCGTGAAGCTCGTCCGGTAAAAGGCGTTCGATCATCGTGGCGAATTGGCGCGTAAACGGCCAAACCAAGAGGGTACAGACGATATTGAACACGGTGTGGGCGTTGGCGATGAGCTGCGCCGGCTGTGCGCTGAGCAAACCGACGGCGGTTGTAAAGGGGCCGATAAACGGAAGAAAGGCGAGCGCGCCAAGGACGTTTAAGATCACGTGGGCGAGCGCTACTTGTTGAGCCTGCCGGGATTCGCCGATGGCCGCGATGACGGAGGTTAGGCAGGTGCCGACGTTGGCGCCAAGGACGATGGCAACCGCCCCTGTCATCGGGATGAGGCCGGCGCTGGCCATGGTCATCGTGAGGATGGTGATGGCCGTCGACGACTGCACGATGGCACTCGTGATGCATCCCACGACCATCGCCAGGACGATGCGTCCACCGGCGATCGCGAGGGCGTGTGTGAACCACGCACTGGTCGTCAGTGGGTGGAGGGACACCTTGAGCGCTTGGAGCGCGATGAAGATGCACGCAAAGCCGATGAGCGCCTCGCCAGGACGTCGCAGGGACGGCCTGCGCGTGAGCACGGCAACCGTGCCAAGGCCAAGGCTTGGCAGGACAATCGCCCAGAGGTTTAAATTCAACATCTGCGGCGTAATGGTCGATCCGACGTTGGCCCCGAGAATGAGGCCAAGTCCGCTTCGAAACGTGAGGCTTTTGCCGGCGACGAGTCCCACGGTGATGGCGGTGAGTGCGGCACTGCTCTGCAGGATGGCCGTCGTCGCCGTACCAGTCAGGATGCCGCGCGTGGGCGTCTTGGCCAGCCGCTCGATAAAGCGGGCGAGTCGCCCCTCGGCCATTCCCTCAAGGCCGCGGCGCATCACTTTCAAACCGCCGATAAACGCCACGAGAGACAGCGCTACGGCCAGTACGTTTGCCCACATTTCGCTTCCCTCCCATCCGCTTTGATGCTATGCGGACGAGCTCAGATTGATGACCGTCGGGGGAATTTTTGAAGTGTTTCTCAGATGGATGTTTGACTAGTTTTTTTTCACTGTACTATAATACTTTTGATGCATCATTGGAGGGAGGGAATAGGATGTCGGAAATCCGGTTACGCAAGAATGAATCACTGGACAGCGCACTTCGTCGGTTTAAGAAACAGACGGCGAAGGACGGGGTGCTGGCCGAGGCTCGCAAGCGTTCGCACTACGAAAAGCCTAGTGTTGCGCGCAAGAAGAAAGCGGAAGCAGCTCGCAAAAACAAGCGTCGCGGCTTCTAATTTCGCGACCTGCAGGAGGACCTTGTCGTGGAATTGCTTGAACGTCTGAATCAAGATTTGAAACAGGCGATGAAGGACAAGAATAAAGTTCGCTTGTCCGTTATTCGGATGGTAAAATCCGCTACGAAGAACCGGGAGATTGAGCTCGGGCATCCTCTTTCTGAAGAAGACGTCCTGTCCGTCGTTCAGAAGGAGTTGAAGCAACGCAAAGATTCCCTCCAAGCGTTCCAAGATGCGAATCGAACGGATTTAGCTGAAACCGTCGAGCAAGAAATCCTGGTCCTACAAGATTACCTGCCAGAGCAACTGGACGAACAAGCACTGCGCGACATCGTGACCCAGGTCATCGAGCAAGTAGGCGCTAAGTCGAAAGCGGATATGGGAAAAGTCATGGGTCAACTGATGCCGCTCGTGCGTGGGCGTGCAGACGGCAAGGCGGTTCAACTCGTGGTCCAGTCTCTGCTGTCATAATTTCAACTGAATCGATGAATGGACAAACCGTCGCGACATGCGGCGGTTTTTTAATTTGTCCGGACAGATGGTGTACTAGCTCACCCATCGCCCTCATAGGCATGACACTATGGGGGGAGTGGCCATGCCTGGATGGAAATCACGCCTGAAACAATCTGCGACAGAGATGCTGAAATTGCCGCCTGACGCGCTCCTGGATGTGTCCCGCGTCACTTGCGTGGACGGCAAGAATGTGGTGGTGGAAAACGCTCGACGGCTGTTGAAGGTCGAATCGGAGGAAGTCACACTCGATCTCGGCGATCACATCCTCGCCCTCCACGGCCACGATTTTGAGATCATTCTCGTCACGGATAGAGAGGTTCACGTCACGGGGCAAGTGACGAGGTTGGAATATATCGCACACGGACGGGATGTTCCATGAAATACTCACGAATGACGTACGCACTATATGGAGAAGTCACCCTGCGGTTGCGGGGGCGTGACGTGAGTGGTTGTATTGTTCAATTGCAGCAACGCGGGATTCCCCTGCGCTCGGTGCGCGTCCACCGCGATTCAGGGCAGTGTCGCATTTGTCTCAAGGATTTTGACGACGTGTACAGCATCTGCCGCGCGCACCACGTTCGGTTTCGCATTGAACATCGCCAAGGCATTCCGTTTTGGAAAAAACGTGTGTGGCACAGGAAGATGTTCGCACTCGGAGCGCTCCTGTTCGTGTGCATCATCTATGGGATGTCTTCCATCATCTGGAGGGTGGATGTGCTCGGTGTCGAGGACCAGGATGGCGTGGCGCAAATTCGAGATGCGGCCAAGTCGGTGGGATTGTACGTGGGGCAACAGCGGTCCAAACTGGGTGACCCATTTGTATTGCAAGAGAAAATCCTCGCCAAGGCATCTGACTTCGTTTGGGTGGGGCTTCGAACAAGTGGATCGGTGGCGACGATTCAAGCGCTTCAGAAGGTCGAGGGTACCAAGCAATCCTCGAATACCCCTCACGATATCGTCGCGACTGAGCCGGCCGTGATTAGAAGTGTCGCGGCGACTCGCGGGCGGGTGCTGGTCAAGGCCAATCAGTACGTTTACCCTGGGCAGGTACTGATTTCAGGTACATTGGCCGAGGGACAGAAGAGCGTGCCCGCCAGTGGAGACGTTCTCGCCGAGGTTTGGTATACGTCCAAGCTGAGCGTGCCCCTCAAAGTTATAAAGAGTGGGCTGACTGGTGAATCTGTTACACGTGATTACCTTTTGCTTGGCAATTGGCGCGTTCGCGTTTGGGGATTTAAGGAGCCTCATTTTACGGCGTCGTATGAGCGAGACAGCACGACTGAGTGGAGCATTCATCGCCTTCTCCTGCCTGTGCAGTTGCAGCACGTTCAGTTGTACGAGGCCACGCAGTCGGCTGAGCAGCAGTCGCTGCAAGCCGCGAAGCAAAAGGCCTTACAACTCGCGTCTGCCGATGTGCAGACGCAAGTGAAAAGCGACGCGACCGTATTAGGTCAATCTGTTTTACACGAGCAAGTTTCACATGGTACTCTATACGAGACAGTGCTGACACGCGTGGAACAAAACATCGGTGTCGCTGCCGCGATTCCCGCACCAAAGGAACCAGCGGGCCAAACTGGGGGAAGCCAAGGCTAGTTGAGGCGATGACTTCAGTCGTTTCATCTTTGCCTCCCGGTGCGTCACGCTCGACGAGATTCATAAACATCACTTGGGAGATGGTTTTTGGTTGACGGATAACCAAACGGTTCGTAAGTGGGTTTTCGCGACGAACGAGGAGGCAGTTCGCGTCCTCGGTCCAAATGATACACTTCTCTCACGTCTAGACCAGTCGTTTTCAGCAAAGGTGACGATGCGCGGCACGGAAGTGGTTTTCACGGGCGAAGAAGCCGAGGTTCTGTTGATGTATGGCGTCGTGAGTACACTCACGGCATTAGCCAAACACGGGATTCAACTGGGCGATGGCGATTACCGCTACGTCATTCAAATGGCCAAGTCGGGTGACCTCGAGAGCGTCATCGACATTTACACGACGGAAATCGGAGTGACGTATAAAGGCAAGGCTATTCGCGTCAAAACTTTGGGCCAACGCCATTACGTGAACGCCATTGGTCACAACGACATCGTCTTCGGCGTGGGGCCTGCAGGTACCGGGAAGACGTACCTTGCAGTCGCCATGGCTGTCATGGCGCTCAAGCGCGGGGAAGTCAAGCGCATCGTGCTGACGCGACCGGCGGTCGAGGCGGGTGAGAAACTCGGATTTTTGCCAGGGGATTTGCAGGAGAAGGTCGACCCGTACTTGCGCCCCCTGTACGACGCGTTATACGACATCTACGGGCTGGAGCAGGTCCAGCGTGCGTTGGAACGCGGCAACATCGAAATCGCTCCTCTCGCATATATGCGCGGGCGGACGCTGGATGACAGTTACGTGATTTTGGACGAGGCTCAAAATACCACGGCGGAGCAGATGAAGATGTTTCTGACCCGACTTGGATTTCACTCGAAAATGGTCATCACGGGTGACGTTACGCAGATTGACTTGCCCACCGGCAAGACGTCGGGCCTCATTCACGCCCACAAAGTGCTGAAAGAGGTGGCAGGGATTCATTTTCATATGTTTTCCGCGTCGGATGTCGTCCGCCACCATCTTGTTCAAAAGATCATTGACGCATATAGCTTAGCTGACGAGAGAGGGCCGTCCGCGATTGTCTGACAATCTGCGGACGGCTGCTTTCCATCATGCGTGGCCCGCCGACGCGCTTCACCCCGTGCGGCCCGTCGCAGTGAGATTCGGTATATGCTTCATGGAAATTTAAGGGAGAATGGATCATGGTCTTTTCGCGATGGGGACAAACCATCCGTGAGTATTTAGATGACGCTAGATTTCGCGAGAACAATCGAATCCGGCTGATCATCTATCTTGCTTTAGGCGTTGTCATGTTCGCGATTCTTGTTGGCAGTATCCTGCCTCCACGGTATCATTTTACAATTGGTCAAACGAGTCCTGTCACCATTCTGTCGCCTATCACGACGGTGGATACTGCCGCCACACAGGCGGCAAAACAGGCGGCTGAACAAAAGGTTCCCAAGCAGTATGAGCAGTCGACACAAGTGGAGACAGACGCGGTAAATCAGGTCGATACCTTTTTTGCAACTGCGGCGCAGGTGGTGTCCAACAAGTCGATGCCTTCGTCGCAAAAGCTCGACACCCTCTCTAGCGCGGCGCCCAAGGGCGTGTCACAACCGACTCTGCAGGCGCTCTTGACCGAGTCGCCGGCGCAGATAAGCGCCCTGCAAAAGGACGCCGACCGCATTGTCAATGACCTGTTAGGCGCGCCCTTCTATCAGGAGTCGATGCAGCAGGCAGGACTGTTGGTGGATAGACAGCTGCTCAACAATTTCGATCTCGACCAAGCCTCTCGACTCATCGTACAAAACGTAGTTGTCAGCGTACTGAAGCCGAACATGGTTTACCAAGCGGATGCGACAGAGCGGGCTCGGCAGCAGGCGGCAGCGACGGTGCCAGACGTCATGATTCACCAGGGGGATTTGATTGTCTCGAAGTACGGCATTATCACCGCGAGTGTCCTCAGTCGACTGCAGGATGTGGGCGTCTACGCGCAGCATCCGAACTATGGTGTGGCCGTCGGCTTTGCGGCGTTTATCGCGCTCTCGATAGGCCTGCTCGCCGCGTACGTAGAGCGCAGATCACCGCGCAGGCGCTTGGATAACCTCATGTTGATCATCCTTGGCTTGGTGTTCGTCCTCATGTCGATTCTCATCGTGCTGACGAAATGGGTGGCTAACACGGCGGGTACGACGTCTGTCGCGTACGTCTTGCCGATTTCTCTCGGTGCGATGCTCATCACCGTGATGATGGATTCGTCTTTGGCGGTCGTCGCTTCGTTCTATTTCTCGTTTCTGCTTGGCGCGTCGCTCAGTTTTAATTACGACTTTGTGTTTTATGGGTTTGTGGCCTCTCTGGTTGGTGCGTACAGCGTGGCGAAAGTGACGAGCCGAGGCACGTTTATGCGCGCAGGTTTCTTTGTGTCCTTGATGAATGTGGGGGCGGTCATCACCCTGCACTTACTGCAGACGAACCATAACGAAGATTTTCACTCGTTCTCATTACATATCGGCCTAGCCGCGTTAAACGGAATCATTGCAGCGATTCTCGCGATGGGGGTCCTGCCGTTCTTCGAAACGGCCTTCGGCCTGTTGACACCGATTCGGCTGCTCGAACTTTCCAATCCAAACAACCCTTTGCTGAGGCAGGTTCTGATGGAAGCGCCTGGAACGTATCACCACAGTCTCATCGTCGGGAACCTGGCGGAGGCGGCGGCCGAAATCGTCGGAGCGGATCCGCTCCTGTGTCGGGTCGGAGCTTATTATCACGATGTGGGGAAGACCAAGCGACCGGCCTTCTTCGTGGAAAACCAGATGACGAAAGAGAATCCGCATGATAAAATCGCCCCGAGTTTGAGTCATCTGATCATCACGTCGCACGTGAGCGACGGGCTCGAGATGCAGAAGAAAGCTGGATTGCCAAAGCCGATTCAGGATATCTGTGCGACGCACCACGGCACGACAATCCTGTGGTACTTCTTCAACAAGGCGAAGGAACTGGATAAGAACGGAACGGTTAAGGTGGATGATTTTCGCTATCCAGGGCCGAAACCGAAAACGCGGGAATGCGCCATTCTCATGATCTGCGACGCCGTGGAAGCAGCGGTTCGCAGCATGGCCCGACCGACGCCGAATCGGGTGGAAGGCGTGATTCGAAAAATCATTCGGGACCGGTTACAGGACGGTCAACTAGACGAATGTGATTTGACATTGCAAGACCTCGATGTCATGATTGCCGCCTTTATGAAGACACTAAAAGGTGTTTATCATTCACGCATCGAGTACCCTGACATCGATAAACTTCGGAAGGAAGTCGCGAAATGAGTGCCGAGCGTTTAGACGTGGCGATTGATGCCCATGTCGATTGGCCTTTAGTTGGAACAGACATGGAACCTTTTACGTTAAAAATTTTAGAAGCCGCTGCACACCGATTGGATGTTACCGGAGAGGTATCCGTTCTCTACGTGGACGACAAGGAAATCCACGAACTGAATCGCACCTATCGCGATGTAGACAGGCCAACCGACGTCCTCTCGTTTGCCATGACTGAGGGCGAGGACGACTTTCCGAACTTTGACGCTCCGACAATGCTTGGAGATATCGTCATCAGTGTGGACAAGGCGCGAGAACAAGCGGCTGAGTACAATCATTCACTCGAGCGCGAAATGGCCTTTTTGTTGGTGCACGGCTTTCTGCATCTCAATGGGTACGACCACCAGGATGACGCAGGGGAACGCGAAATGTTCGGGCTACAGGACGAGATCTTAGGTACTCTAGGGATAACTCGGTAACATTAGGCTAATGAGGCGAGCCCTATGCGTGACACATCGGAATATAAGGCCAGTTCTTTTCGAAAGTCGCTCACTTTTGCGTTTCACGGGATTGTTTACGCATTTCATTCGGAAAAGAACATGCGCCGACATTTTTGGCTGTTCAATGCCCTCGCGGCTGTGGAATTGGTCCTTCGGCCGCCATTGACGGCAGTGGTCGTCAGTTTGTTTGTGGCCGCGTGTATGTTTAGCGCTGAACTGTTTAATACCGCGATCGAACTGGCGGTTGATGTATCTGTGGAGTGGAAGCACCATCCGATTGCAGGCGTCGCGAAAGACGTTGCGGCCGGGGCGACTTCCATGTTGGCGTTCGGGAGCCTGTTCGTCGCGATATGGGTGATGGCGATGGCGGCCCCACTGCGCTTTCGGCTGTTCTCCACGGTCCACCTAGGGGCGACGTGGCTGCTCATCGCCGCCGCCGTGGCCATGTGGATCTTGCGCTACTGGCCGATACATCGATTTCCGGTCGATCACGTACCAGAAAAGGAGACGCAAGATGGGGTATAAGTCGGGCTTTGTAGCCATCATCGGTCGACCCAACGTAGGGAAATCGACCTTATTGAACGCCATGATCGGTCAAAAAATCGCCATCATGTCGAAGCGCGCGCAAACCACGCGCAACCGGATTCGCGGCGTCCGTACGACGGACGCGTCGCAAACGATTTTCATCGACACGCCGGGCATTCATACACCACATCACAGGCTCGGCGAGTACATGGTTGAAGTGGCGACTCAGACGCTTCAAGAGGTCGATCTCGTCCTGTTCGTCGTCGATGCCACCACGGGGCTACATCCGGCGGAACGGGAGATCGTCAAACGGTTTGAATCGGTTCGTACGCCGATTTTCCTCGTGCTGAACAAGGTGGATGCCGTTGAAAAGCCGTTGTTGCTAGAGCACATCGAAGCATACCAGAACATCCATTCGTTTGACGAATACATACCAATTTCCGCGCTCAAGCTCGAGCAAACGGAGACGCTCGCCAAGTTGATTGAAGAGCGGCTGCCAGACGGTCCGAAGTTTTACCCTGACGATATGGTCACGGACTACCCAGAACAGTTTATCATCGCCGAGATCATCCGCGAAAAAGTGCTGATGTTGACGCAGGAAGAGGTCCCCCACGCGGTGATGGTCGACATCGAGCAAATGGAGCGTCGAAATCAGGATACGCTCTACGTGAATGCGGTGATCTACACGGAACGAGACAGTCAAAAGGGCATTCTCATCGGCAAACAGGGTCAGATGCTCAAGCGCGTAGGCGAGATGTCCCGCAGGGAACTGGAGGGACTGCTCGGCTCAAAGATCTATTTGGAGCTTTGGGTCAAAGTGAAAAAGGATTGGCGCAATCGCCCGACGCTTCTGCGCCAGTTTGGATTTAACAACGAGTAACCCGTTCTCGTTATTCCTGAAAGTTGTTACCATCCTCTCCATTCGCATAGCCGCTGCGTGGTGCGGAAGAATATAGCCAAGTTCATAGATGCAACGCATACGCCCTTAAAGGAGACGATTTGAGTTGCGGGATTATACTTGGCAAATGTTCGAATTGACTGGTGAAATCGATGCTTATCTATTGTATCGAGCGGCGGATAGTTTTAGTCCAGAAATACAAACTGATGCATTGGACGAGGCGACCGCCGACGAGTCTGAGGCGACCTTGCCGCAGTGAGATTATTTGCCTTGTCTATCGCTTGGGAGTGGGAGTGTGCAATACAACACCGAGGCTATCGTCATCAAAACGGTCCGGTACGGGGAGACGCACGCCATCTTGACACTTTTAACGCCCACTGGGCGGGTGTCTGCAATGGCGAGAAGTGCCATGAAGCCAACCAGCCGACTGGCGGCAGGCGTTCGTCTGTGCGCACAAGGCACCTACTTCATTTATCAGGGAAGCGGTATGGGGAATATTCAACAGGTGGAGATGGTGGCCAGTCGTCGTCGACTGCATGAGGATCTACAGTCGGCGGCCTATGCCGCCTATTTTTGCGATCTCGTGCTCTCCGTCGCACCGGATCGCCCGCATGGCCAGCCCGCCATGTATCGTCAGTTTGCAGCCGTCCTCGACGCCTTGGTGGAACGGCCGAAGGACGCCGATGTGCTCGCCCGCGTATTTGAGACGAAGATGTGTCATTGGCTTGGCGTGAGTCCAAGTTGGCGAGAATGTATCCGTTGCGGCGAGCCGTTGACGGAAAAGTACAGGTATCACCTAGTGGAGGGCGGTTTCGTCTGTCAGAAGTGCTATACGGTGGAGGACACGAATCAATCGTATGCGGTGCCGGCTGCGCTTGGCAAGATTCTCTATTTGTTTGAGAGGACGCCAATCGAGCAACTTGGGGACGTAAAGATTTCTGCGGCCTCACACAAAGCGTTGAAGCAAACGCTATACTATCAACTAGTGGATTTCGGAGGACTGTATCTGAAGTCGCGGGACATTCTCAATCAGTTAGTCGATGCGTTTGACCGAAAGGATGGCGAGAACGGATGAGACAAATTCCGGTCATTTATGTCGTTTCTGATTCGATAGGTGAGACAGCGGAATCTGTGGTGAGGGCGGCTGCTAGTCAATTCGACGGCGGACATGTGATCTTGCGCCGCGTCTCCTACGTCAAAGATGTACACACCATCGAAGAGACGGTCGACGCGGCCGCGATGGAGGACGCATGTATCGCGTTTACCATCATCGTGCCGGAGTTGAAAGCACAACTCATTCGCCGGGCGCGGGCGGTTGGCGTTCGCTACGTCGACATCATGGGACCGATGATGGAAGTGCTTCAAGACGTCGTCGGCGAGCGGCCCCGGCTACTAGCTGGGTTGGTGCATCAACTGGACGAAGATTATTTTCGACGCGTCGAAGCCATCGAATTTGCCGTCAAATACGACGACGGCAAGGACGCTCGTGGCTTGTTAGAAGCGGACGTGATTCTCGTCGGGGTGTCCCGCACATCGAAAACACCTCTCAGCATGTACCTGGCGCACAAAGCCATCAAGGTGGCAAACGTGCCGCTGGTACCTGAGGCCCAACCACCAAAACAGCTCAACTACGAGGAGGTCCGCGCGAAAATCGTGGGACTGACCATCCGCCCCGACAAGCTCAATCTCATCCGCCAGGAGCGGTTGCGCGCGCTGGGGCTCCAAGACGAGGCGAGATACGCGAGTTCAACAAGAATTGTAGAAGAATTGGAATACGCGAGACGTGTCATGGATACACTTCGATGTCCGGTTGTGGATGTGAGTGATCGAGCTGTGGAAGAGACGGCGGGCATCATCCTCGACATTGTCACAAGGAGCGAAACGCAGCGACATCAGTAGTCTCTGCGATGGACTCGATCGGTAGACTCTTAGATCTACTTGACGTTTTGTAAGTTACCTACGAGGTGGTAAAATCATAGACAGGAGTGCCACGAGGAAATGGTCCACGCAACGAATGCACACATATGTGCGTTTGTCAAACCATACACTGGATTGCAGGATAAAACAGAGGATAATTTTAACTTGATGCGTCGATACTAATGCGTAGCTTGATGTGCGTGGACAAATTGTGACGTCGATTGCCCATGAACCGTGTCGCGATGTCGACGTGTGACAAAGTTCCTCGACTCAAATTTTGTGCAGAAGGAGGAAAGTATCTTTCTTCGTAGAATATCAGTGTATAAGTTGAATGGCAAGTCGATTCGACCTACGAGGAACTGCGCACCGAAGAGGTGAGATGCCGGTGAGCAAGGTACCTGAGTGGTTTATTCAGGAACTGCGCCAAAAGGTCGATATCGTGGAAGTCGTGTCTGAATATGTTCAGTTGCGTCGGAGTGGCCGTTCGTATTCCGGATTGTGCCCATTTCACAATGAACGCACGCCATCGTTTTCGGTGTCCTCAGACCGTGGTATGTACCATTGTTTTGGCTGTGGTGCAGGTGGGACAGTGATCAATTTTGTGATGGATATCGAGGGGGTCTCCTTTCCGGAAGCGGTTATCGCGCTCGCGGAACGGGCGGGCATGGCCATTCCCGAAGGACTCGGTACGGGTACAACGCAACCCAATACGAAGCAACAGCGACATCGAGAAGCACATGACCTTGCGGCACAGTTGTATGGGTATATTTTAATGAATATGTCTGCGGGTGTGCAAGCCCTTTCTTACTTAGAAAAGCGGGGAATCACTCGTAAAACCATCGTGGAGTTTCGGCTGGGATTCGCTCCGAATAGCCAGGATGTTGTTGTGTCTGCACTTCGTAGACGCGGTTTCCAGGACGACGAACTGGTGTCCAGTGGCCTGGCAGTCGAAATGGGAAGTCGAATTGTAGATCGGTTTCGAGGTCGCATCATGATTCCCATTTGCGATAAGAAGGGAGAAGTCGTGGGATTTGGTGGCCGTACGATGTTGCCGGACGGCAAACCCAAATACCTGAATTCACCCGAGAACGAAGTCTTCCACAAGAGTAAACTCCTGTATAACTTTCACGTGGCGAGAAAGGCGATTCGGCAACAGCGAACCGCGATTTTGCTCGAAGGTTACATGGACGTCATCTCGTTGGCACAGGTGGGTATCTCCTCCGGTGTGGCGTCGCTTGGGACGTCTCTGACCGAGGAGCAAGCGAGTATGCTGAAGGCCGATTGCGACCGGGTGATCATCGCCTACGACGGAGATTCGGCAGGGCGGAAGGCTGCGGTGCGGGCTATCGATCTTCTGCAGGGGGCCGGGATTGAACCAGTGGTGCTTTCGATTCCAGACGGACTCGATCCCGACGAGTACGTTCGTTCCAACGGTGGCGAAGCGTTTACGCGCCTACTTGCACGGCGCACGTTGTCGGTTGTTCAGTACCTGCTGGATGAGCTCCGGCAGAAAGCAAACTTGGTCAGCCCGGTCGGACGAACTGATTTTGTCCGAGCGGCCCTGCAATTGTTGGCAGAGCGAGCAACGCCAGTAGAACAAGAGTACGAGTTGCGAAATTTGTCACAGGAATTTAACTTGTCCGTCGAAACTTTGAAGGAAGAGCTTCGGACATTCTCGAAACAACATAAGAGGCATCGCGAACAATCAGTTCAACGCGCTGCACGAACCGCCGTGGCTCAACCTTTGGAGCGGGCAGTGTCGCGAGCAAGTATAGGACTATTAAAAGCTGTTCTCCTCGATGAAATGGCTGCGATGTACGTTATGGAGAAGGGGCTAACTGAACTCGCGGAACCGTTACAAACGGCATTGTTGGCTCAGTTATACGCATGGCGCTTAGCCAATCCGACGAGCAATCCGTCCTCATTCGTGGACGAATTGGACGATGAGCCACTGGTGCAATTGGCTTCTTCCTTGTTCTTTGGGGAAACGCCAGAGTTCTCCAAAGATCTGTTGGATGACTATGTGCGCACGGTGGAACGCCACCACCTTGAGGCGGAATACCGCGCGTTGCTTCACCAATGGATAGAGGTGGAAGCGTCGGGTGACGGGAAACGTGCTAGAGAGATAAAGTTGCAGGTGGAACAAATTCAGGGCCAGATTGCAACATTGAAGCTACCCCGAGAACAAAACGCAGAGGGGTAAAGGAGGCGGGGATGTAATGACCAAAGCAAAGGACGAAGTACGCGAAGAAGAACGCGGACTGACACTGCAGCAGGCAAGACAACAACTCGTGGAGCTTGGGAAGAAGCAAGGCTCCCTGACCTATGAGGAGATTACAGACCGCCTGGCCCCGTTCGACCAAGACACGGACCAGTTGGACGACTTCTTTGAACACCTTGGAGAACAAGGAATTGACGTCGTCAATGAACGCGACGAAGAAAACCGTTCGCAAGGCGAGAGCAGCGACGATGAATACGATTTAAATGACCTATCGATGCCGCCAGGTGTCAAAATCAGTGACCCGGTGCGCATGTACCTAAAGGAAATCGGACGCGTACCCCTCCTGTCTGCCCAAGATGAAATCGAGTTGGCCAAGCGCATTGAAGCGGGCGACGAGGAAGCGAAGCGCCGCCTGGCCGAAGCCAACCTGCGCCTCGTCGTCAGCATCGCGAAGCGCTATGTCGGCCGCGGCATGTTGTTCTTGGATCTCATTCAGGAAGGAAACTTGGGTCTCATTAAGGCCGTCGAGAAGTTCGATTACCGCAAGGGATATAAATTCAGTACGTATGCAACCTGGTGGATTCGGCAGGCCATCACGCGCGCCATCGCAGATCAGGCGCGCACGATTCGGATTCCGGTGCACATGGTCGAGACCATCAACAAGCTGATTCGCGTAAGCCGTCAGCTTCTGCAGGAACTTGGTCGCGAACCGACCGCCGAGGAAATCGCGGAAGAGATGGACTTGACGGCGGACAAGGTGCGGGAAATTCAGAAAATCGCCCAGGAGCCGGTCTCTCTTGAAACGCCAATCGGCGAGGAAGACGACTCGCACCTCGGGGATTTCATTCCGGACGACGAGGCACCTGCACCAGCCGATGCAGCGGCGTACGAGCTCTTAAAAGAGCAACTCGAAGACGTCCTCGACACCCTCACGGAACGCGAGGAAAACGTATTGCGCCTGCGCTTTGGATTGGACGATGGGCGCACGCGCACGTTGGAGGAAGTCGGCAAGGTGTTCGGAGTCACACGGGAACGCATCCGACAAATCGAGGCGAAGGCGCTGCGGAAGTTGCGCCATCCAAGCAGGAGCAAACGCCTGAAGGATTTCCTCGAATAAGTGGCTTTGTTCTAAGGAAACACCGATACCTGAGTGAACAGCGGACAGCCTGCGTGTGAACGTAGGCTGTTTTTGCGCCCGCCTTGAAGTCAGTGGACAAGTGCGTCTATTTCGGATCATACCCACGTATTGTAGGATGTACCGACCGGTTTTATGAGGTTGGGAGTTGAAAGCGGGGGGTTCGGGGTGATCCTCAGTCTGCTGATGTTGGCGGCGGTCGCAGCCATTGCATTCATAGGAACGTCCGTATTTGTGCACAGGTTTGCGCTTCACTTACGTCAAAGTGGTCGAAGGGAGCGCCCGTCGGTCAGTCAGACGGGAATCGTCCTAGGAGCCTACACGGACGGCTTTCGTCCGAGTCTTCCCTTGCGTTCGAGATTGCGTGCGGCGCTGCACCTGTACCGATGCGGAATCATCCAAACCTTCATCGTGAGCGGTGGACAGGGTGAGGATGAGACCGTATCTGAGGCGAGATCGATGAAGCGATTTCTCATCATCAACGGTGTTCCTCCAGAAGTGATCTTTGAGGACCGATGGTCAAAAGACACTTGGGAAAACCTAAAGAATAGCAAACAACTCATGCAGCGGCTGCGGTTTACGACTGCGGTCATCGTGACAAGTGACTACCACTTGCCTCGAGCGCTGGCGGTAGCTCGGATGCTCGACATGAACGTCACTGGATTTGCGGCTCATTCGACACACGGAGAGTTTCACGCCGCGATACGTGAGGTTTTTGCACACATCCAATATACGCTGCAAGGTCGACAGTCCCTATTTTGAGAAGAGGTTAGTTATGCAGTTGATGACGTTGTCAAAGCGGCTACAGACGATTGTTGATGATATACCAAAAGCTGAAGTGTTGGCTGACATCGGGACGGATCACGCATTTATTCCCATCCACGCCATTCAGGTGAACCGGGTGGAGCGGGCCATCGCTACCGATTTAAGATCCGGCCCGCTGCAAAAAGCCCGCGAGAACGTGGCGAAGTATGGGCTTTGTGACGTGATCGACCTGCGGTTGGGCGACGGCCTCGACGCGCTCCAGCCCGGCGAAGCAGACGTCATCGTGTCAGCCGGCATTGGCGGGCACGTCCACACAGCTATGTTGCGAGCAGGCCTCGATGTCGCAAAAGCGGCAAAGCGCATCATCTTTCAGCCGATGAACGCGGGGCACCTGTTGCGGCAGAGCCTCGACGAACTCTGTTTTCACCTTGTGGAAGAACGACTCGTTCTGGAAGACGACAGAGTGTACGAAATCCTGGTGGCGGAGCCGGCCGACAGGACTGACCCGCTCTACGACGACATTCGCCACGACGCTCGCTCGTTGGCGCAGGCCTACACGTATGGACCACTTTTGATGCGGGAGAAGAGCGCACTGTACAGGTTGCGCATTGAACGAGAAATCGAAAAGCTTCGGTCGGTCTTGCACAGCGTTGAACAGAGCGACAACGACGCCGCAAGGGAACGGGCCGCTGCGCTTTTGACCGACATTCAAAATCTCACGATTCTGGTGGATGAAGGGAGAGGTGAGGCACGATGAGTCGCACAGTTACGGTGGGGGACGTCATCCGTCTGCTGGACGCCATCGCGCCGCCGAAATGGGCGCTTGCAAACGATAAAATCGGCCTTCAGGTCGGAAACGTGGACAAGCCGGTGTCTCGCGTCTGGGTCGCGCTTGAAGCGTCGCCGGAGGTCATAGAAGAGGCTATCGCCCAGGGCGTCCATCTGATCATCACGCACCACGCCCTCCTCTTTCACCCAATCTCCGTCCTCGATACCCGCAAACGCCGGAGTTGCGCCATTCAACGGCTACTCTCCGCCGATATCGCCGTCTATTCGGCGCATACGAATTTGGACGTGGCACCGGGCGGCGTCAACGACGTTATCGCCGAGCGCATTGGCTTGCAAGACACTGAGATCCTTGACGTCACCTATCGCGAAGCGCTCCACAAACTCGCCGTGTACGTGCCGACCACTCACCTGGAAGCCGTTCGCCACGCCATCGGAGAGGCGGGCGCCGGTGCGATTGGGGACTATAGCCACTGCACGTTTTCCACGACGGGCGTCGGTACGTTCCTGCCTGGCGACAGTACGACGCCGTTCATCGGGTCGCACGGCGTTCTCGAACGGGTGGAGGAAGCCCGATTGGAGACCATCGTGCCAGAATCTCGCCTGTCCCACGTGCTTGCCGCCATGCTTGACGCACATCCCTACGAGGAAGTGGCGTACGACGTATATCGTGTAGAGCAGCCTGGACAGGCATATGGCATCGGACGCATCGGCAATTTGCCGCAGGGTATGTCTCTGTCTGTATTTGCAGAACATATCCGGGACACCTTTGGCATGAGACACATCCGATACGCCGGCGACGGCGATTTGTTGGTCGAGCGGGTGGCCGTATTAGGTGGTTCGGGGAGCAGATGGGCAGCGCAGAGCCTCGCGAAAGGCGCGCAGGTGTTGGTAACGGCCGATGTCGGCCACCACGAGGCTGGCGACGCATGGCAAGACGGCCTCGCCATCGTCGACGCGACACACGCGGCGCTGGAGCAGCCCGTGTGTACTGTGTTGGCGGATCGACTGCGGGAGATGCTGCATTCCGCCGTCGGTGACTGCGGTGTAGACATCGCTGCGGCACCTGTCGATGTCGATCCGTTCCACTGGACCTAAGCCCAATCCTCACCATTGTCGTAAAATGTCGGTATACCGTCGTTTTCCATTGTCACTGTAACGCATATCGCGTATAATAAACGTTGCTGTTACGACGAAGAAGTAAGCTGGGCAATCGCCGGTGCAGTGCCGAAAGGCCGCACGGGAGGAAAGTCCGAGCTCCATAGGGCAGGGTGCCGGATAACGTCCGGCGAGAGCGATCTTAGGGAAAGTGCCACAGAAATGTAGACCGCCGATGGTCCGTGCTTGCACGGACACAGGTAAGGATGCAACGGTGCGGTAAGAGCGCACCAGCAGCTCGGAGACGAGCTGGCTAGGTAAACCCCACTCGGAGCAAGACCGGATAGGAGTGCATATGTGGTTGCCCGCCACGCACTCGGGTTGGTCGCTTGAGTCGGCTGGCAACAGTCGACCTAGATAGATGATTGCTACTCCAAAGTGCGAGGTACTCTGTGGGCATCACGTGTCCATTCGATACCGCTTGAAGCACAGGAGCACAGAACTCGGCTTACAGGCTTGCTTCTTCGGCAAGTACATACCCTTATTTGAACCGCGTTGTCGCTGGGCGCTGAACCCAGTGGGGGCGCGGTTTTAGTGTTGTGGCGGTGAGGTATACCGTGTGGGGGTATCTTGATGTGTACTCGTTGGTCATAGAGATATATTATGTACGTTTTCAACAGACTACGACACGTATATCGAGTAATGGCCAATGAATAGTATGTCCTCGACATTGAACTCGCTGGAGAAGTGTGGTTCATATAGAAGGTTTGCGACTAAAAAAGAGCCCGCCCGAAATGAGCTGACTCTTGGCTGTGTACTCTAGAGTTCGGCTATTCCACAGATTTTTACCACCACATAGCACTTAAACCGATTGCAGTAAGTCCAACAACTGATGCCAGAGCCACGGCTGTTCTACCGTATCCACCATACCCATACCCGCCATAGTAAACGTTGGTAATATCGTTTGAATCATTTCCGACACCGTGAACGGTTTGTGGAGTCTCATTTCCATCTCCAGATATCGTTCCGTAGAGGGGAGTCTGTAAAAACAGGTAGGTACTGTTGCAGTCGAACAGTCGTCCGTGAATGGTGCCGCTTCTTGTATGGCAGACAACCCATTTACCCATGCAACGTCTTACATGTCCGTAATGAACCAAATATGTCACCCCCCAGCATACTTAATTCATCGTATGAAATGACATTCAATCGTGGGGCGGCTAAGGTATGTCACACCACGCACTGATCATGCTGTTTGTCAAAAAAGTACGCCCCGAAAAGGAACGTCCGATGCGTTATCTGTTCAGCTGTAAAGCCGCTCCAGGGAGCGTCGTTTACAACACTTGAATCGGCACCTTTGGTCCCTGTTTGCTTCGGTATCGGAGCGGCGGCAATACGGGCGAACTTGGTACAAGGATTGAGTACCTGGACGTGTGAGGGTTAAGGAAGCGGATGTACAAGGGTGGCGTGTGTTTATCGGTCGTTACTACGTGGGGGCGTAAGGTATACATCGATTTGGATCAATACGCACACTGCAAAGGTAGGCGTTACCGAATCAGTAATACAAAACTGATCGAACTGATGTTGGGCCAGATCATGGCTACTAAGACGGCTGAAGAGGTACCGATATTTATTCTCGACTTGAAAGAAGGCGCGTCGTTCTCATACTGTGCACGATGTCCTCAAGCATGAGGCATGTACAGCGACATCGAACAGTCGATTGTGGTTTTGGAACAAATTGTGGATGAGATGAAGCAACGTATGATTGCGATTGGCAAGGCACGGTCACAGTTCAAACCCATACCCAAATACCCGCGGATACTCGTGTTTGTAGACGAGGGCGGCGAGATATTCAGCCTCGCAGAGTTGTTGGGTGCAGACGTCAAAAAGCGTGTCACATCGTTGTTGTCGTCGATAGCACGGTTGGGACGTGAACGCTGTAGCCTTTTGTATTTACCTAACGTCCAGACAAAGGCACGATACGATCCAGGTACGTGGCCAAATGGACGCGACGATGGCTATGTGTTTCCTGCTGGACATGGCAGGCCGTTTGTACGGCGATTCACTGCAACGAGAAGCGGAAGCGTGGTCTAACGTACAAGTCGATAATTAACTGCTCGTGGTAACAGTTAAACATTAGATATATCAATGCTAAATGAGCTAAATAGGGCCTGCTGAACGATTTAATACACAGGCCCCATGATGCAAAAATCAACCTCAAAGAGTTCTCCAAACAAGAGCCAGAAAAGAAGCCGCAGCCTCTTTTCGAGGTTCATGACCAACAGTTGCAGGGCGATCACAGTCTCGCTCGTCTGACGAAGCCGTGCTCGAATCAAGCCAAGCCCATAGTTTCGCTTGGCTTCGCCAAATTTCCCTTCCACCGCGTTACGCTCACCCACGTCCTCGCGCTCTTGTTGCTTTTCTCCTGGCTCCACATGCTTTGGCGGACGACCAAGTTTCGGCCCGCTCAACCGGATTCCGTGTTCCTTGCAGTACCTGAGGTTCTCTCGCGTTCGATAGATTTTGTCCGCCAGAACGGCTTCCGGATAGCAACCGAAGCGCTCAACATACCGCTCTACGGATTCAATCAGGGTCGTTCCCTCATTGAAGCTATCCCAGCTTGTCTTCTCCATCATGGCGTATCCGTCCACAACACTGATGGCGACCTTTGAACCGAACTCCACATTCGCTTTTGCTTTTCCACGTACAATGGGTCGAACGTCTGGCTGTGCGATGCTGACGATTCTGTCGTCAACCCGGTGGCTTCGCGTGCGATACATCTCTCGTTGTTGGCGATGCAACTCGCCAATAACCAAGAGATCGCGGTATTGTTTCCGCGAGAGGGTAGTAAGCGGTGTATGTTCTGCCAGTTGTTCAATGAATCTCAAGTCCCTTGCCACATAGCGCAACTGTCGCCCAATAGCCTTACGAATCTCTGACCGGCTTGGCTTTCGGTTCTTTGCCGTTCGCAAGTAGTCACGACGCGCTTGGCGCCGCCGGTCTCTAGGTTTCTTCATGTAGCCGACATGTGACGCATGGAGTGTGTCGATGATGTCCTCCAACTTCTCACGCGCTGTGTTCAACAGTGTCAGGTCTGTCGGATACGCAATATCTGCAGGCGCGCAGGTTGCATCCAGAATAAGCTTCCCTTGATGCGCGCGTGGTTCTTGAGATTCTGCTTGTGGACGACCGTTTGCATCTTCCCCGGAGGAGGTTGGAGGATTGTCTTTGGGACCGTTGTCGTCTCCATCCTCTTCTTCCTCACGTGCTGCCTGCACAATCCACTCATTCACTTGGTTAATAGCATCAGGGCCAAGCCGCTTACGAAAGTATGTCAGCAGAGAAGGATCAAAAGGCGGTTCTTCCTGATATGCCTCAAGACCGAGGAAGTACTGCAGGTACGGGTTTTCCGTGATGTGTTGAACCAAGTGGCGGTCTGAAAAGCCTTCACGTTCCTGAATGATGAGCGCACCAAGCGCCATTCTAACGGACATTGCGCGCCCGCCTCGAAGGTCCTTGCTAAAGTGTTTGCTGTATTCTTGTTCCACGCGTCGCCACGGGATGAGATAGGAGAGCTCAACCCAACGATTATCTTCTCTGAGTCGACCACCGAACGGTAGAAAGAAGTCGCCGGGGAGTATCTGTTGATCTTGATGATTCGCGTACATTGTCCGTCCTCCAAGTGCACGGTTTTTCGCACGTTCCGCTCAAAATCCATACACTTGTATTCGACAAAACACACCCGAAACCCTTGCTACTACTGGGATTTCAATTCATTCAGCAGGCCCTAAATATAGGACTTGGTGTTTAACGAAGCATTTGGGGTGACCAGAACGTACAATTTTGCATCTTAGAAATCGGCCTAATGGGTATGCATGTTCCCAACTATGTAAACCAACAGTTGCAAAGTGTGAGTACTCATGCGGAGCCGGTGACACAATACAAGCTATCAAAATGGCTGTATCAATGCGGGAATACCCGACATACCGAATTATTCCGTAAGGACCGACAATATCAACCACTCCACTCAGTGTCTTTATACCATGTATGAACCCACCGACTTTGCACACAATAATTCGCGTAGGGAGGCTGATGTGTAATGGAGATGACCTACTAGGGATTCACAATACCGCAGCAGACTTACGGAGAGAGGCCACTTTTTCGGTGGTCTCTTCTCATTTATCCCTCGTCACGAAGCTTCTAACCCATTATCGGTAAAACAATGTTTAAGGTCATTAGTACGGCAACGTACAGGACTAGTGCGACTATGTAGTCCCACCATTGCGCATGGTTAGCCAACAACGTTGACCGTCTATGTGAAGGGAAGACTCCACCACAGTATTCGATTTCCACGAAATCCAAGAACTCAGTTCGTAATCTTTTCCACCCTTATGCCGTGTACGGCAAGTTACATACGCGTCTCGTTCGTTATTCGGCGACTTTTTTATTATGTGCATAACAACAAGCGGCCATTTCCAAATGGTCAACTTCACCATATCTAACAAATTGGCACCTCGTTTTTAATATCAGCCATGTTCACCTCCATTTGGGGGTGGATTACCTTTTCTTTCGGAGTTATATTTAGCAAGCCGATATACATATGTAAAATTTTATGAAACAGGTATATTGATGGGATGGGTGACGAAATGAAACGCGTAATTGCAATATCGACGGCTGCATTGGGGTGTATTGTACTGGTTGGTTGTGGATCACAGCCTTCACCGAAAGATGTCGCACAGAGTTTTGTGAGTAATGTACAAAATGGAGACTGGACCAAGATACCTCCACTCGAACAGAATCCTAATAGCGGTACGTCGCAGCCTACTGGGGTTGCCGCTGATATCCTCAAAAAAGATAAATTTCAGGTTGGCGACGAATCAGTTAATGGTAATAGTGCCACCGTTGATGTAAAAGTAACATCACCAGACATGTCCCAGATGGTGAGTAGCATGTTAGGTGATGCACTGGCCAATGCTTTCTCCGGTGGAAACAGCACTGATTCAAATGCACAGATGGATCAAGATATGGAGAAGCAACTTAATTCAAGCTCGTTACAGATGGACACTACCGATGTTCAGTTAAACATGGTGAAGACAAGCGACGGATGGAAAGTGGCATCAAACAACACCCAGTTCATGTCCGCAATAGTCGGTGGTTTAGACAAACTAGCCAATGCGTTTAGCAGTAGCAGCAATAACTAAATAGTGAGCCGCATACATCCCCGTCCGTACTGGATGGGGTCTTTTTGTGTTTAAACCGCCCCGATTGAAGAGACGGCCCTTGAGGCTCAAACGTTAGTCATCCAACAACTTCACTTCATCCGCTAATCGCTCACGGCTCGCGTGTGCGTATATTTGAGTCGTGTTTAAATCCTCGTGACCCAGCAATTTCTGTAACGTGCGCAAATCCGCTCCACGTTCTAAAAGCCGCGTAGCAAATGTATATCCCAGGCAAAGTGACTTTGTATAAGTTTGCGGCTGGAGCAACAAATATCAATGTACATTATGGAAATGCTCGGAATCCATGGAATCCAGACTGTATTACTGGAGGCTCAAGTGGTGGAAGTGGCAATGCAGTAGGAGGCGGTACCGCTATAGCATCATTAGGGACCGATACAGCCGGTTCTGTTCGAATCCCTTCAGCGATGTGTGGAATTTATGGGCTCAAAACAACGTATGGAAGAGTCAGTAAACATGGCGTACACACATGGTGTTAGAGTTGGAATCGTCTCCCAGATTACTTCTACAGAAAAGTCCATAACCCTGAAGTGAAAGCTTTGGTAGAAAAGGCTATTCATGATTTAGCCCCTCTGGGTGCGGAAATTTTTGAAATATCAATACCGGAGTTAGTAAACGCTGAGACTGCCGTGCTGGTTGTATCTGGAGCAGAAGGTACGTCCCAGCATCACGAAAATCTACTCAATCCAACGCTTCGACATATGTACCAAGAAGACGTACGTATTCAATTGGAAGCTGGAGAATTGGTATCAGGAGTAGAATATGTAAAGGGTCAGAAGGCAAGAAGATTGCTGCGAGATGGTTTCTACCGTGCCTTTACAAAAGTGGATGTCATTGTTGCACCAACTGTTCCAATACCCGCTCCGCACTTCACTCCAAATCAAACCAAGCTTAACTTCGAGGTTTTGAATGCTTGTACCCCGTTTACTTGCCCAGCTAATTTAACCGGACTACCTTCCTTATCTATTCCTGTAGGTCTTACAATGGAAGGATTGCCCGTTGGCATGCAAATCTTCGGAAAGCCATTCGCCGAAGGGCAATTGCTTGAAGTTGGATATGCCTATGAACAGATTTCCCCAATGAAGGATGTAGTTGCTGGTGATCGGATGTTAACAAGCTAGAGAGATAAGTAGGGGCTGCTGAATGAATCAAAAATCCTGTCGTAGTAAGGGTTTTGAGTGCAATTTGTCGAATCAAAGTGTATGGATTTTGAGCGGAACGAGCGAAAAACCGTGCACTTGGAGGACTGAAATTGTACGCGAGTCATCAGAACCAACAGATACTTCCCGGAGACTTCTTTCTACTGTTTGGTGGAAGACTGAGCGAAAACAATCGCTGGGTCCAGCTTTCGTATCTCATCCCATGGCGGCGTGTGGAACAGGAATACAGCAAGCACTTCAGCAGGGATCCTCGAGGAGGACGCGCGGTGTCCGTTCGGATGGCGCTTGGCACGCTCATCATTCAGGAACGTGAAGGCTTTTCGGACCGTCATTTGGTCCAACACATCACGGAAAACCCGTACCTGCAGTACTTCATTGGTCTTGAGGCATATCAGGAAGAGCCGCCTTTTGATCCTTCCCTTCTGACGTACTTCGCAAACGGCTAGGCCCCGATGTCATTAACCAAGTGAACGAGTGGATTGTACAGGCAGGACTTCAGGAGGAAGAGGATGGAGGCGACGATGAGCACGAGGACGAACCGCCTACATCGTCCGGGGGAGATGCAAATAGCGGCTCGCAAACGAAGTCTCAAGAACCGCAAACCCATCAAGGGAAGCTCATTCTGGATGCGACCTGTGCACCGGCAGATGTTGCATATCTGACGGGCCTGTCGTTGCTAAACACAGCACGTGAGAAGCTGGAGGATATCATCGTCATGCTCCATGCGCCACATAAAGGCGATATGAAGAAGCCCAGAGACCGACGGCGTCAAGTACGCCGTGATTACCTGAGAACGGCGAAGAACCGCAAGCCAAGTCGTTCAGAGATTCGCAAGGCGATCGGGCAACAATTGCGCTATGTGGCACGGGACATGAGATTCATTGAACAACTCGTACCACACACGCCACTTATGGCGCTCTCGCGGCTACAATATCGTGACCTCTTGGTCATTGGTGAGCTTTATCGCCAACAACGGGAGATGCGTCGTTCCCGCAGCCACCGGGAGGACGACAGAATTGTGAGCATCGCGCAACCCAACGTTCGGCCAATCGTGCGTGGCAAAGCAAAGGCGAATGTCGAGTTAGGATCAAAAGTCGCCATCAGCGTCGTCGATGGATACGCCTTGATGGAGAAGACGAGCTGGGACAGCTTCAACGAGGGCACGACACTGGTTGAGTCGGTAGAACGATATGTGGAGCGCTTCGGATGCTATCCGGAAGCGATTCTGGCAGACAAAATCTATCGAACACGGGAAAATATCAGGTATTGCAAGGAACACAGCATCCGGTTGAGTGGCCCGAAACTCGGAAGACCGTCCAAACAGCCGGATCCAGGGCAAAAGAAACTGGAACGGCAGGACATGGGTGAGCGCAACGCGGTGGAAGGAAAATTTGGCGAAGGCAAGCGAATCTATGGGCTTGGCTTGATTCGAGCACGCCTTCGTCAGACGAGCGAGACAGTGATCGCCCTCCAACTGCTGGTCGTGAACCTAGAGAAGAGGCTGCGGCTTCTTTTTGGGCTCATATTAGGAGATCTCTTGGGAATGGATTTCGATATGATTGGGCCGCGTCATAAATCATTCAGCAACCCCTATTTATTCCAAAGGGCAAAAAGGTGACACAGTAACGTATGAGTTTTCGAGCTGATGCTTGTCACTGTGTCTTTTTGAAATGACTCTGTATGAGGTAAGGTCGGGAGCGGCAAACCGCAACCGCAATACACTTTATTCACAAAGCGAGCAATATGCACTGGGAAAACGTCTATGGAGCAGGAATAATCGCATGTGTATTTCACCCTTTGTATCAAGTTTGTTAAAATACAGCAAGCCCTTTAGAGAATAGATTTTTTGAAGCAGAAATGAATTTCCCAATCAAATTTCTGTAGGAACAAATCGAGTTCTCAAGGATCTTCAGACCCCAATCAACATTTTTACCCATACATATATTTTAACAGCTTTACCCGTTCGAATTGTAAGTTTATAAGTTCACTACAATAATGAATTACTGTGTTTCTTTACGACTATTTGCTTACTTCATGACATCTTCGGCATCGAGGTTCGTAGCTCTCGGCAGAGCCAGGATGCAATACTGGATCCGACCAATGAGCAGGTTTACCGCGAATGTACCGTTGTGACACTACAGCGGGATCTCCACATCTGGCACATACGGAGGAAAGAGAAATCCTTTCATCAGCAAGCGCTAAAATATCTCCCATTGGTCCAAATGGCATTCCGCGAAAATCTTTATCCAATCCAGCAACAATAACTTGACAGTGTCTTTCAACAAGCTCATATAGGGTACTTATAATCATGTATTCTCCTGCTGTCTTTTCCATAAAGAACTGAACTTCATCGCAAAACACTATCTCGTGGCCGGATTCACTGACGTATTTAAAGAGATCTGCTGAGGATTGGACTGGAGTCGCAGCCAGGCGTTGGCCTACATGGCTAACTATGTCTGTCTCAGAATATCTTGTATCTAACATGTGCTTGTAAACTCCAATTTTACGAGAATGTACGTGCTTCCCATCCCTGATTGCTGCTTGTTCACGAATTTCTTCAACACGTTTCACTGTCCGAAAATATGCAATTAGCTCCTCGGTCTTTCCAGACATCATGTGACCCGTAATGACTATTAGGTGACCTACTTTTTGCTCAGGAGGAGCCCAACGCATCCCTCTGCACCTCCTTTCCATAACTTTAAGTTAGCCATTGTTCTCACTACATTATGCGTATGGGTAATAAACGTGAAGGTTAAGTTGTAGTATTTTTGTGACGGTGAGTATGGGCTGCATTGAACATTTAGCTATATTCTTTTGTTACTCATGAACTAACGCGTGCTGTTTTCCGCAACTTAAAAAGCAGAAAAACGCGGCGTTTCGATATACCGCGTTTTGCATAACAATACAGGATTGGACGGGTGTCGATGTTGAAAGCCACCTTTAGTCCCATAGCCTCTCGGTATTGGATTTTCACTGATTCCCCAGGGGTTCTGTCCTTGAGGGAATCTTCGTTTGCCCCCATGTTCATGTACCCCACTTGACAATTCAAAATTGGAAATTCATCGCCGCCAGGAGAAGAAACTGTGGTATTTACACCAAATTTTACTTGACTTTTCAGAATGACCCCAACAATCCCCGAGAAGGGCTAACCGCTCTATCTTATCTGAATTGGGGTTACGTTAATGTTGCCAGTGGTCAGGTCTCATGAGCAGTACCAATCGTTCGTTCAGCAACAACTGCATATTCACTATGCAAATGGGTCGCTTCGGTTTGTCTCCAAAGACTGGTCACTTGTTAAGAAATTCTGGATCACCGACCTCTCGGGCACGTTTAACTTACTCCAAGAAAATTTCTCGTGTCGTGGTCCAAAGTCCATTGACCCTGCCGACTTACTGCGTTCGTATCTGCTCATGCTTCAGGTTGGAGAACCATCTGTCACAGAGTGGGTCAATCAATTACGGCGCTGCCCATTGTATGCTATCCTTAGCGGCTTTCAGTACGGGCAAACGCCAGGCGTTGGTACGTTCTACGGCTTCTTCCGACGGTTGTGGTCTTGTGACTCTGCAAATCTTTCACCCAAACACAGACTCAACCGTAAGAAAATCAAAGGTGGCAAAAAGGGTGAAAAGGCACCCACCAAAGCGTACAGCAAAATCGTAAAACTAATGACTCAACTACAGAAGCGTTCCAGCAACAAAGTCCAACCTTTCGACGTTCTACTTAGGTTATTTCAACGTCAATTTCTTGTCGTCTCTGCGAAATCCAGCTTATTAGGTAATACCTGTGCCCTTTCTATTGCTAGCGATGGAATGTCACTTCAGACAGCTACCCAAGTTCGTAGTCGGCCTCGGCGTTGTACCATGCAGGTGCTATCGTATCTACTCCCAACCCGACTGTGACATGGGGTGGGACAGTTATCGAAACAAATATTCTTCGGTTATCACCTCTATACATTTGTTGCTGCCGATAGCCCCTATGACCTACCGCTCTATCCCAGGTTACAGCGAGCTTCCCGCCATGATGCGACATCGTGGGTGGTTAGTGCCCGTGAGTTTGTTGAACGCTTTCGTGATTACACCTGGGACAAGGCAATTTTAGATGCTGCACACGACGCGCTGCCAATTTACGAGTACCTTCATTCGCGAAGTATTAAGCCGTTCATTGATTTGAACTTGCGCACCCTTTACCACACAATCATGGCGTCGCCCGTCGTTTTTTGGAAATACCCCACGGTATTGACTAATCTAGCGGTTCAAATCGACCTAACCAAGGCTGAACATGATGATGCATCTTGCTCTGTACACTATTTTGATGTACACGATGTTCATCAGTTATAAAGTTTATAGGATGAAAATCCCAGTATTCTGCCAATCGGCTAAAGAAAATTGCATCAGCATATCCCCAATATGACGGATTATCATCCCAATGTGTTACAACCTCAAAACAACTGCGACGGTGCATAATAGAATTGTGATCTACTCTGTTAAATGGTGAACGAGTAATTCCAATTAAAGGGCGAATGGATTGCGACATAATCCCGTATTGATTTATTATGACAACTCGCTGCGACCCATACACAACAGAAATATCGGGTCTGTTCCTAAAAACATCAACCATTCTTTCGAATCGTTCCGGATAGTAGATATCGTCATCAGTGAGATAGGAAACCAATTCACCTGTAAGGTGTGGAATCGCCAAATTAATACACGAAGCATATCGGGTTGTTTTCAATCGGTCTTCTTGCAATACACCGGACTGTATCACTGTACACCTCGGTTCACGCGAGGCAATATTGTTTAACACTTCTTTCGTTTCTTCATTTGAATTATCGTCTACTATAAAAAGCTCCCAGTCAGAGTAGGTCTGTCTTTGAACGCTAGCAACAGATTCACGAATCTGCCTAGAACGATTATAACTAGTTAAGATTACACTAACCTTCAAAAGCGATTCCTCCTATTACTGTGATCTTGATGACTCTTCCCTTCAACACATGACCAAATGGTCTGATATCCCTAACGACGTATTTTATGCTAGATGTTCGGAAACGACCGTGACAGCTGACCTTTTGACAGTACCAAAAATAAATTCCCCGATACTCGTGCAGCAGTATCAAGAAATTCCGCTGTTGCCAAGGTCAGTCCTCAAACAATACTCATAAACCAAATAAGTGATGCCACTTCAACTTCAAACGAATAGTCGGCCATTTTATGGATGCATGTAGGGTTTTAAAGGAGGGGGACATGAAATGGAGACAGTTAGTGTCGTAATTCCAGTCCATAATCATGAACAATTCATCGGGGAAACGATTGAAAGTGTGCTAAACCAGTCACATCCTCATATTCAAATCATCGTAGTAGATGATGGGTCTACGGATGGTACACGCAATATACTTGAAACGTACAAAGAAAAAATTACAGTCATTCGACAAATGAATGCCGGTGTGGTGGCTGCAAGAAATTCCGGGATTCAACAAGCTACTGGAGACTATGTATGTATCTTGGACTGTGATGACATATTCCTTCCAAAAAAAGTCGAGTTTCAACTCTCTGTTTTTCGGAACAGACCTGGTGTAGGACTTGTACATACCGGTGCAACGGTAGTACAAAGAGGCGTTACGGGGTGGGAAGTTTGGTATCATTACATCCCAAACGATTACAATTCCAGGGAAGAATACATGGAGGCTTTGATAAGATCAAATATTATTGTTTGTTCAACTGTCATGGTAAAACGTGAATTGTTTTCTCAAGTAGGGTTATTCGATGACAACTATCGTTACAATGGGGAAGATTATGATATGTGGTTACGACTGCTTACTTGTTGTAACTTTGGTTGCATTCCTCAAGTACTGCTGCATTACCGCTGGCATGGTGCCAACATGAGTAGATTTATGGACCAATCCATGATTCGTAGCATTCAAATAGAAGGTGCTAAACGGTTTGGTCGTGATTTTAACCATGGCTAGCGCATTTCACTAATTATACTCCTCCATGACTAGAAGCTACGGTGGTCAACAAAGTTTTCCCAACTGGTAGAGTAGGTTTGATTTCAAAATCAATGGCTGGAAAATTTTTATATGTTGGATATTTCCCCGTGTCATCGCTAAATCTTTCTGCGTAAAAATGAAGATGTTCGTATGAGCATGAGATATATGAGCGTAAAGAAGCTTTCATGGGGCTCATGTCTGTACAAATTTACGGACTGCATGAAAAAAGGAGGGATGAGCGATGTACAGTTCTGACAAGATAATTTCAATTAGAACGTCAGATATTTATACACACGCATATGAAAAAACAGCTCCCCTGATCACGGTCTGTATTGCGACATATAATCGAGCTAATTTACTATTAACGCGGAGCTTACGGTCTGTTATAAACCAAACATACACGAATCTTCAAATCATAGTAATTGGTGATGGCTGTACAGACAACACGGAGGACATTGTAAGGTCATTTGACGACCCAAGAATTCACTTTGAGAATCTCCCGCAACATGGGATGTACCCAACGGATCCGTATCAGCGATGGCAAGTTGCGGGCACAATCCCTTTGAATCGAGCACTGGAGTTGGCTACGGGAGATTTCGTCACCCATTTAGACGATGATGACGAATTTGTACCTCACCGAATCGAGAGATTAGTGGAATACGCGATATCCACCAAAGCTGACTTCATATTTCATCCCTTTTATTGGGAATGCTCTCCGAGTCAATGGACCATCAATGACGCACGGTCGCTAGAACACTCAAATGTAACCACTTCATCAGTTTTTTATCATCACTGGTTTAAGTATGTACCTTGGGATCTCAACGCTTACTTAATTGGTGAACCCGGAGATTGGAACCGATTTAAAAAGGTCAAAGAGTTAGGTGCGAAAACGGTGAGATGCCCTGATGTACTTACTCTAAAATTCAATTTTTCGAGGTGAAACACAGTATGATTGAAATACCATTTCTAAAACCTAATGTAGTGAAAAACGAAGCCTATCTACCTTATTTAGATCAGATTGATATTTCACGAGTTTACAGTAATTACGGGCCGTTAAACGATCTCTTTGAACAACGTGTGTTGTTAGAATATTTCAATAATGAAGGTGCCGTTTCAACCGTCAACAACGCTACAACTGGCCTGATATTAGCTATCAGTGCTTGTAAGCGTAAAGGCGGAAAATACGCACTCATGCCGAGCTTTACGTTTTCTGCCACTCCGCTAGCAGCAATTTGGGCGGGATTAGAGCCATATTTTATAGATATAAGTGAAGATAACTGGTGTATGAATGAGAACATCGTAAAAGAGGTCATTGAAAAACTTGGTGATGACGTGGCCGTCGTTGTCCCTTATGCGACATTTGGAACCTGGCTCGACTTGAGTTACTATATGTCACTGATGAATCAGGGAATACCCGTGGTGGTTGACGCCGCTGCAAGCTTTGGTACATGTCTTGATAAACAATTTGGTACTGCGTTCGACGGCGCAATTGTATTTAGTTTTCATGCAACGAAAGCGTTCGGAATTGGTGAAGGAGGTCTCGTATACAGCAGTGATCAAAACCTCATTAAAAGGATACGTGAAGCAGCTAATTTTGGATTTAACGGGGACAGGGAATCGTGTCTGTTAGGCCTTAACGGTAAGACTTCGGAATATACGGCTGCAATTGCACTAGCTACGCTACCGGAGTTCCCTGAAAAGAAAAAAGTACGTAATAAAATCAGAGAATGGTACTTGGACACGATGAAGTCCTCCCATTTGCAAGAGCGAGGATGGAGGATTCAAGAAACGAAGGGTTCTATTGCGCACCAATTCTTTCCGATCTTATGCCCTAAAGATCAAGTAAATAGTGATTTAGTTAAAAGATTAGAAACCCAAGGAATACAGGTACGTCATTATTTTTCCCCTGCCTGTCATGAACAAGAAATGTTTCGGTCTTACCCTCGATCAAATCTATCAGTCACAGACGAAATTCAAAAACGGATTCTCAGTTTACCATTGTGGGAGGAAATGGATGAAAATCACGTGATACGGGTAGTAAGGAGCTTAGTTAATGGCTAATAAACTGGTAATTTGGGGATGCGGAGGAATGGCACGAGAGGTGAATTGGTTGTGTCAACAACTAGGTCATGACGTTGCAGGATATCTGGATGAACGACCAGAGTTTCGTGGTCGAATCACTGACGGTTTGCCAGTCATAGGGGACTTACTGGACATACCGCATTTGAAAGATGAAGTTCATGTCGTATGCGCGAGTGTTGGAGATCCAGCCCTAAAGAAAAAGTTCGTCGATAAGACATTGCAATATGGTTTCAGAGTAGCAGATTCGCTTGTGCATCCATCTGTGTTTATTTCAAAACAAAACCACATTGGAACGGGTACGATTATTTGCGCGGGTGCAATCATAACAACAAATGTTAGGATTGGTGATTTTGTCATTGTAAATGTCAATGCAAGCCTCTCCCACGATACGATTGTTGAAGACTACGTAACGATCTCTCCAGGTGCCACTGTTTGCGGGAACGTAACCATAGGTCAGTCAACATTTATAGGTGCTGGGTCTACAGTAAAGGAGAAAGTTAGAATAGGTTCGCGTGCAGTGATTGGTGGAGGGGCATTTGTCAAGGACAATGTACACAGCATGTCCCTTTATGCCGGAGTACCGGCAGTATTTAAGAAAGATCTAAGCGTAACGACAGACCCTTCTGTACAAGAATAGAGGTTGCTATTGAGTACCCTTCGGTTATCCCCTTGCGTATGAATCGCCCCTCTGAGTGTAGAGTTACTCAGAGGAATTGATTCTAGATATCGACTATGAAAGCGTTTAGAAAAAACAGACCCATTTTTGTCCGGATTACCACGACACTTCATGGTAGGTAGTTTTTAATGAAAATCCTGTGATTCCGTTCATAAGCCGCTGCTTTAGTGCTCCATTCATCTGGGTTGCCAATTGGGACATCGAAGCCATGTTTACACCAAGGTGTATGCTGATTTGGTACCCCGACTAAATACCCATGCTTTTTGAATTCTAAACATTGTGATGTGTCGTACAAGTGAAACCCATCGAAGAGATCCTCACGCCACCAGACATCATACTGAGTAGCCATCAATAGCCCATCCACAGCATCAACTATTTCAAAAGTCCCTTCTACGGGTAAAAGTTCTAGGATACGATCAGGCAAAATCACCTTACCGAACAACCTATGATCCTTCCACCAGACCCCGTCAGGCGGAAGAACTTTGCAGCCCACCATTCCAAGTAGACCAAGTCTAGGTTCTGTCATGAAAACAGTTAAGATGTCACCGATAAAGTTTGGATTGATAATTAGAACATCCTGGTGTAGATAAACCCGGTACTTAGCGTCAGACTGCCGAATCGCGGAATTATATGCTTGGGTCATACTGTGAGCATCATGAATTGGTAGTATTTCAACACTGTAACCATGCGGGACATTTAACGCCTGTATGTGATTCATACATGTCCCATAAAGATTATCATCGTTAACGCAGATAACAAATGAGATCTTAGTTGGGTTCATTAGCTTTTCACCGACCTTCTATTTGATTCCGTTACCATCGAAGGGTCTTAATGACCTGGACCATGTAGTTTATGAGCAGCCAAAGAAAAAAGTTCTTTTAGCAGATACACACTAGTCTAAATTGTAAGAGGGTACTCAAAAATAGGCAGGGTTCATCTGGTGTTAGCGTAGTGTGTCATGACACGGTTAGATAGGTGTCGCCTGAAATCGTTCATTCCTCCACAACTTACATCTAGGGATATCGTGCATTCCACGCTTGTGTAGGTCAAGCGTTTTTAGCGCAACATATTGTGATCGTGATCCGAACCGAGGCTCTATTGTCGGGCGATGCAGGAACTTTTATTTGTAGGGGCTTGCTGTTTATGTTCCAAGTTGATGAGGAACGAAATGAAGTATAACGAATGAAGGATAAAGAGAGGAGTAGCTTTGTATGGGTAATACCAAGGTCAGTGTTCTAGTAACTACCTATAACCAACAAGAATACATTGCTGAAGCCTTAAACAGTGTTCTAATGCAAGAACATGGCTATCCCTATGAGGTAATTATAGCTGATGACTGCTCCACAGATAACACTGCTCACATCATTCGCGAATTTCAAACTCGATATCCGGAAGTAATGCGTGTTCTCCCGACTTCAACGAATGTGGGCATCACTCAAAATTACAAAAGAGGCTTTAAAGCATGTACAGGTGATTACGTCGCTGTGCTAGAAGGTGATGACTATTGGACATCCCGCGATAGGATACGGACAATGGTAGAGTTTTTAGATAGAAACATAGGATGCGTTCTCGCCTTTAATCGGTATACAGTATCGAATATGTACCAGAGCTATATTCAACCCTGGCCGATCAACGACGCATTTCAGATACTCACAGTCTCTGATTTGATAAGGAGTAATTTTATCGGTAACTTCTCTACATGTATCTACCGAAACGACGTGATTAAATCATTGGATGACTCCTTGTATAACATGAAGGTATATGACTGGATGTTTAACATCGCTGTAAGCCAACATGGGTTCATCGGATATATTCCACAGGTGATGTCAGTCTATCGACAACACCCCGCTGGTACTTGGACACGAAAAAGTGAAATCGATAAGATTCGCGAAACGATTCACTGTATCGATGAGTATAATAAATACCTAAACTATATTTACAACTACGAATTTACAGATCACAGAAACCGCTTAATATCACAAGCCCGTCAATACGGTTACATCATAGGGTAATCAATACATTCGCAACCATTTTCACATTAGTGCATCCCATAATGAAGTCTATATATGCGTGTCCGAAAAGGGGTAAAGGTAAGATGCAAGCAGGGCAAGGAGGGGGAGGCAAAAGCGCACGGAGCGTACGTGGTGGTACGTGAGTACGGTTTTGCCTCCCGCGACGCCGCCATGCGCCGCAGAGTGTTTAGCCCTTTTCGGACATCCTCTATATGTCCTACTCCTATTTAGGGTAATAGGACGTACGCATCGGGACAGAAGTCAACTCGGAGGAACTCTATGGGTGATATCTCATGCTTTTAGGCCGCACAATTTCCTAAATTTTATTGCGAAGTCCGCACTTACCCAACCATTGCCCTTTATCCCTGAATATATTGGAAAAATGTAAAAGCGATATCGTTTGAACGGATGACGTTTTAAGGAGGCCACTATGAAGGCGCTACTGTTAAGCGGAGGGACCGGGTCGCGCTTACGCCCTCTCACATTTACCGGTGCAAAACAACTCATCCCTGTGGCAAACAAGCCGATTTTGTTTTACGCCATTGAATCGATTCGTGACGCAGGAATTGTAGATATTGGTGTTGTGCTTGGTGAAACAGGCAGAGAAGTACGCTCTACGTTGGGGGACGGCAGCCAGTGGGGTGTCCAGATCAGCTATATTCAGCAGGATGAACCTCGCGGCTTAGCTCATGCAGTGCAACTCGCGAAGCCCTTCATCGGCTCTGACCCATTCTTGATGTTCCTTGGTGACAACATTATCAAGGATGGTGTGAGATCTTTTGTAAATGACTTTAAAAATAAACAATGTAACGCGCTTGTATTACTTAGTGAAGTATCGGAACCGCAGAGATTTGGCGTTGCAAAACTGTCTAAGGGACGCTTAGTCGGACTGATTGAAAAACCAAGTAACCCGCCGAGCAACCTCGCACTTGTTGGCGTGTATGCGTTCGATCACAACATCTTCAATTGTGTAAACAAAATCCAAAAATCTTGGAGAGGTGAATTAGAAATTACAGATGCCATTCAACAACTGCTAGATGATGGATTTTATGTGGATTACCGAACTGTAGAGAGTTGGTGGAAGGACATAGGGAAACCGGAGGACGTGCTGGATGCCAATCGTCTCGTTTTGGAAAATATACCGAAAAATATAATTGGTGCTCTGGATGACCATTCGAACGTAATTGGTCGTGTCCAAGTCGATAGCGGGGCTACTATCGTTAACAGCGTGATTAGAGGACCGGCAATCATTGGCCAGGGTGCACGAATCGAAAACTCCTACGTGGGTCCATTCACCTCAATATGCCCAAATGTCTACATTCGAAACAGCGAAATTGAAAACAGTGTTGTACTCGATAGCGCTGTCATTAGCGACATTGAGACACGGATCGAGGACAGTCTGATTGGCAAAAACGTGTCATTAACTTGGTCCAGCACTAGGCCTAGAACGTTTCGATTTGTTTTAGGAGACCAAAGTCAAGCTAGTGTTAGATAGCTCCAATAACCAAGACCTTTTAATACAGTCATTCTCGTATAGGGCCATTGCACCGGAGTGATCCAGTCTAAAAATGACACGTTGCTCGTTACACTTAGAAACAGTGTTGAACAAAGAATCAAAGGAAGTGTTGTCATTGAAACTGCTTGTAACTGGTGGGGCAGGTTTCATTGGAAGCAATTTCATCCATTATATCCTAAAAAAATATCCGAGTTACGTAGTCATTAATTTAGATAAACCGACATATGCTGGGAACTTTGAGTCTCTATCAGACGTTGAAAACAATCGTAACTACTATGTCATTACTGGCGACATTACCAGCCCAACGCATGTTGAGGCTGTATTTCAAAACGGTATTGATGTAGTTGTTCATTTTGCTGCCGAGTCTCACGTAGACAGAAGTATTTTGAATCCCAACGTATTTTTCCAAACCAACGTGCTAGGAACACAGTACCTGGTCGAGTTTGCAAAACAGTACAAAGTTAAAAAATTTGTTCAAATATCAACTGATGAAGTATATGGAAGTTTAGGCCAAACGGGGAGATTTACTGAAGCTACGCAGCTTCAACCGAACAGTCCCTATTCGGCTAGTAAAGCAAGTGCGGATTTGTTGGTTCGTGCTTACTATGAGACGTTTGGCATACCAGTAAACATTACGCGGTGCTCCAATAATTACGGACCGTTCCAGTTCCCAGAAAAACTTATTCCATTGTCTATCATCCGGGCGATGAACGACGAATCAATCCCACTATACGGAAGTGGATTACAGGTTCGTGACTGGTTGCACGTAGACGATCACTGTCGTGCGATTGATCTTGTCATCCATCATGGTGTTCCTGGCGAAATATATAACATTGGCGCCAATAATGAGTGGACCAATGTAGATCTCATTAAGGAAATCCTGGATAAACTACACAAACCATATGATTTAATCCATTTTGTAAAGGACCGACCAGGACACGATCAACGTTATGCGATTGATGCAAGTAAAATTAAACGCGATCTCGGTTGGACTCCTCGAATAACTTTTGAGGAGGGGCTATCTGAGACGATTGAGTGGTATTTAGATCATGAATTCTGGTGGAAACGAGTTCAAGAAGGCGAGTATAGGTCATATATGGCTTTACAATACGGACATAGATTGGATGGTCTGCTATGAAATTGCTTTTAACCGGGGCTGGGGGACAGCTCGGTAGAGAAATTATTAACATAGCAAAAAGACAAAGTGATGTTGAGCTACACCCACTATCTCGTCGTGAACTCGATGTTACGAATCGAAGTCAGGTAATTCGCACCGTCATGACAATCAAGCCTGATGTCATCATCAATGCATCCGCTTATACATCGGTAGACCAGGCCGAAACAGATACGGAAGATGCATTAACAGTGAATGCACATGGTTCACAATACATTGCTGAAGCGGCTCAAGAATACAATTGTAAAATGTGTCATATTAGTACAGATTATGTGTTTGACGGGCGAAGTACCCGACCTTACGAAGAAAATGACCCGGTTAATCCAATATCTGTATATGGCCATTCAAAAGCTCTTGGGGAGAAGTACGTTCGTCAAATATGCGAAAAACACTTCATCGTGCGTACATCTTGGTTATACAGTGCATATGGTGCAAATTTCGTCCATACGATGCTGCGCCTAGGGAATGACCCGGGTGTTGAAAGTGTACGTGTGGTAAATGATCAAACTGGATCACCTACCTGGACATTCGACTTCGCTTGTTTCCTCTTACAATTAATTCAAACGGAATACTATGGGACGTATCACGTCTCCAATAGCGGATCAACTACTTGGTACGAGTTTACCAAAGAAATTTTCCGGCTCGCTAGCATTGCAAAACCAGTTGTCCCTGTTCAGACCTCTGAGTTTCCTCGGCCAGCCAGACGACCGGCCTATTCTGTTCTAGGTTCAAAAAAAATCGTGGAGCAAGGATTTCAACCACTTCGATCATGGAATGATGCTTTAATAGCGTATTTCCAATCTATTAAGGAGGTATTACCATATGAAGATTGTTGAGGAATCTTTGAACGGCGTAAAGTTACTTAAACCAATAGTACATCGCGACAGCCGCGGTTTTTTCTTCGAAAGTTATCAACAATCTACGTTCGATCAACTGGGTTTATCCTTCAACCCTGTTCAGGAAAATCATTCTTCTTCGACGCTTGCAGGCACCATACGAGGCTTACATTTTCAGCTAGACCCGTTTGCTCAAGCTAAACTAGTACGTGTGTTGCGGGGATTAATTTATGATGTAATCGTAGATATTCGTTCTAATTCTCCTACATTTGGAGAATGGCGCGGTTATCACCTTTCCGCCGACAATCAATATCTCTTGTTTGTCCCGAAAGGTTTTGCGCACGGGTTCTGTACCTTAGTTGAGAACACAGAGGTTTTATATATGGTCGACTCACCGTATTCACCCCAGCATGAAAGTGGTATTATCTGGTCGGATCCTACACTAGGGATTACGTGGCCGGCTGGAGATAAGATTTTTTCCGAGAAAGATTCTCTTTATCCAACATTTGATGAATGGATGAACAATCAACACTAATTAAGGTTCACATCTTTATTGAGCTCGATTCACATCAGCATAAGGAGAGAGTCCCTGGGGGGAATTTGTTTTGAGATACGCTAAAGTTAAGGCTATAACATGGTGGGACGGGGTATGAAATTAAAAAAGGTAGACACACCGAACAGAGATATATGAAAATTGAGTCTAATCCTCTCATGCGCTCACCACGCTCTAAGCCTGTTCCAGAGTTTGTATGACGAGTTCCCCGGTATCATCCGCGGTTCTGCCTTCGGCCGGCATTTTGAATAAGTCCATGATGCTGGCGACGTAGAGCCAGCATCAGCCATCCCAACAAATGTGATAGACGACATCCACACCTGATTCGGACGCTCTCATAGAGTAAGTAATACACATCAAATTCAGTGTAAACCGCCTAAACTAATCAGTTGTGACTGAAGAACGTCAATCGATAAAGTTGCAGCTGCCTGTATATATACATAACTGATATTTTCCTCAGGTTGGGTTTCTTCTTTCGAGACAATACGGGATATACGTAAACGTACAAACGGATTTTCTCCGTATGGATCTACCTGTTCTCTGTGTGTGGTTAGACAGCGTCTTTGATCTTGAAAGGTATGGACCTTAAATTCCCGTTTTTTTGGTACATTCAGAGGGTAGATGAACTTTAAAGTTTGTACCGTATGCCAATCGAAATCCGTGGATATGATACACGTGTCATTTTGGGGTCCTTGGTATTCTATGTGTACAGTAAATATACCGTTTATGAAGACTTCGTTTCTGGGAAGGGAGAAACGAGAATCTAATGAATGCACACTCCAACGGATATCTGTTACCGATATCGCAGGGTGAGGGATTTCTACTTGTTTTACAAGATTGACTTGAATGTCATCGCGAGCAATTAGTACAGGTACCTCTACGTGTGGGTGATGAACTTTATATATGTTGTCAGAAACATGATTATTCATACGAGATACCGGTATCGATATCTCGCTACTAGGCAATAATGCAGGATTATCAATGGGCGACGACAATGTATCTGTAGATATGGGTTCGAGTGTATCTGCGGCTGGTTTTTTTTCAACCGTTATCGTATTTTTACCTATATGTTCTTGTTGATGATGAGTGGGTTCCTCAACATTGATTGTTGGGGATAAGGTATTGTGTTTTGTCAAGTCATTATTTAGCGTCTGTAGTTCATTGTTTATTCCTGAACCGTTTTTTGTTGTCCTATTCTTTGACACCTTTGATGATTCTTGTATTGCGTGTTGAAATAGTAAAGGCTTATGACGGTTTGCTTGTTGTTTGTCTGATGCCACACGCGAACCGCGCGGAGCATTTTCATCCGAAATTTGCCTCTTGGTTTGATTTTTAGCTTTTTGTTGTTCTCTAACCGTTTCCAGCATACACCGTCTCAATCCTCCCGTACCAACTACATCATCATACTCAGTTATGGGCAAATGTGACGATCCCGGTTTGTGAAAAACAGTTAATGAAATGTACCGGCTGCGAATTCAGTTCATCTAACTTGTCAGAGGTACTCAGATGTCACATCCGGAATGTAAGAGTGGCGTCATTCCAAAATTCAGCATATGCCTAGGAACTGTAATTAGGCGAATGCATATCATGTGTCAAAAGCCTAACCGGGCTATCCTACACGAAGGCGGGAAAAGAATGTCTGGAGACCTTAATAAAGACTCAAGTCTACAAGAGTGTTCATGCACACGTGCCCACCCGAACATTAGCACTGGCCACGTGATTGTGAAGACGCCAGTTGTGCTTGCTGAAGTATCGGTACAAGTGAACACTGAGTTCCCAATCACATTTCCAACCCCAGTCTTAGAAATCAAGGCTATCAAGAAAAACTTGAAGTTAACACAAAGTCTTCTTGCTCTACCTTCCAGTAAATTATTTTTGAGTGGATTTGTACGGAAGAACATTCAGTATGCAACGGCATCGTCGCTGACCACATCAGGGGTCAGTTCTACAATCCAGTCACTAACTGTTGATGTGCCTTGGAGCGTTGTTACAGATTTGAGTGGGAAGTTCCTGACTCCTCCGATTATGCCGAAAATGAATCGCTCAGAACAGTTTGGGTTCCAAACTACGACTGCATTACCTTCGCCTCCGTTTACTTCGACAAAAGAAATGTTGATATCTAACGACCTTGCGGAATTTGATCAAATTAATTCTGAGTATTTCAATGAACTGCCATTCTGTGAACTCGTAGCGGCGAAGTTCACGGAATTCGATTTATCTATCGGTAGAACACCATTCCCTACTGTTAGCCCTACTGCTACTCCAAGTCCATTTGAAGAAGGTTTGGCTAGTCAATTCTTAGAAAAAATGGTGATTGACCTTACAGTCAAAGTACTTCAAAATCAGCAATTTAGAATAACGTCTTGTCATCCATACAGGGATGATGATGATGACGATGAGAAGTGTTAATTCATCGAACAAGGAACCGACTTTTTCTCCGGAAAGTTGCAAATGTTGATCATCGCTGTAATGGTCAATTCAAAGCTAAAAGTCCCCGTCTGGAACCATGGCAATCCTTCCGCAAGGGAGAGCATCGTAGTCAACAAGAGGCCATTGAAAAAGCCCATCTGGATTTGAAAAGGCATAGTCCCTCAACAAATTGAGGAGACTGTGCCTTTTCTCTATATAATTGAGGCATCACAGAGATGGGTCAGGTACGTTACAAGGCGAGATAACCATATTCAGCTTCAATTTGGATATTGAAACTGATCAAGTAAGAGCCATTCTTACACGCCCACTTAGACAGCGAAAAACGACCAGCACTCCACGATAATTGGAATGCTGGTCTGTGAGCAAATCGTCTAACATGTCATGTTTTTAACCAGATTTTCAATCTTGTAATCTTTCATTGAGCTTTTGATCAAAACAATCGTATCTTCCGACATCAATTTACGTAATATACGTTCAATTTCGTTAATCTCTGTACAGGTATAGATTTGTTCTTGTTTCATCCCAAAACGTAGTGCATACTTGGCGAAGTCCTTTGCAATCGAATTTCGAGTGATCAGTACATCGATCTTTTGATCGACTAATCGCTGACCGAGACGTGCGTAATGTTCATCAGCGAACTTACCAAGTGCCGCCATTTTACCTAATACGGCAATTTTCTTACGTCCTTGTGCCAAATCATTCAACACATTTAATGCAGCATGCATCGACGTGGGATTTGAACTCCAAGAGTCATCAATCACAACACTCCCATTGATACCGGGAAGTACGTTCATGTGCCCAGGTAAAGGTTGATAAAATCTCAGTTGCTCTCCAGCTTCGTCTATTCCAATTCCTAACGAATAGACTACTGCAATGGCTGCCACGGCATTATAGACGTTGTGTTCACCGTAGCCAGGCACAAACAATTGATGAGTAAGATGTTCGAAGCGCAACGAAAAGGACGTGCCGTTCTCCTGCGTTTTTATATTCATTATTTGAAAGGCGGATTGCTCGCTAAAACCGAACGTAACGACGCTTCCTTTGAAGGAGGTTAAGTCGATCTTCCTAATATTCTCATCATCTGTATTCAACACAAGTGTTCCTGTATATTGCAAGCCGGGTAACATCTCGCCCTTTGCTTGAATGTACTCATCGTGAGAAGCAAATTTATTCAAATGATCGATACCGATATTTGTAATAGCGCCAATATTCGGGCGGAAAAATCGGCAACTTCGCAGTAAGTCCCCTTTTTTCCCGACAGCCGTTTCAAAAACGGCCACATTAGTGTCATTATCAATCCCGAGTAAATAACCCAAATTAAAAAGTGGATCATTTTTGCTACGAACGGTTGACTGAACTTTATATTTCTTAGACAACATGTGAGCGATCATTTCTTTAGTGGTCGTTTTTCCACACGTTCCAGTGATGGCGATCACCGGGATAGTAAATAATCCGCGATAATAACGGACAAAATTGTGATACGCTTCGTGCACATTATTCACCCGAACGACCGCATGGTCACTGCTCATTTTTGACCATGATTCTGAGTCTTCGGTTACGATTACACAATTTTTATACGAATCGAATCGCCAAGTCTGAATTTGATGATAACAGTCAAACAACAGTGTTTTATCTGAACCGACGTCACTAGGGTCGTCTACTACTTGCGTAATAGTCGTGGGAAGTTCACCCTGTACCCACTCACCTTTTATTTCTGTGAGGACTTTTTGAAGTTCAAGCCTTTTCATTGAATCATCTCCTCGGAATGAGCGAACAAATTCAACTCCTTAAAATTAAAGAAATTGATTATATACTTACAGACAAGATACATTCGATATTTCCAACTTCTATAGACAAGGAATATTTCTATATTTGTACTGATTGGCTAAAAACTCCGCATACAGAATTGCATTTCGAGCTACATCAAGTTCTAAGTAAAGGCTAGGAGGACAACCAGGTTTCCAATTCACCTCATAAATCCATGCTTTTCGCATCGCATCAACCCCAACGTCAATCCCCAATTCATCAAATGATTCGTCATACACTGCATCTATCTCAGCAGCTAATTGAAGTCCGAATTGTTCTAAATAACACCGCATATTATAGGCTTCTTCTGCATACTCTTGACGAAGAAAAGAGTCTAAGTGGCCAGTGTAGCCCCCACTACTGAGATTTGACGTTATATTTCCGGACAATGCTAGACGGTAGTAGACCGAGGTGATGACCCATTTCCCCGTGCCGTCTTTTTGGACATGGAGTCGAAAGTCGTAAGGCTGTCCTGACTTGGTGACACAAGTAATATACTTTTGTACAAGAATAGGCTCTTCCCGATACATTTCTCCTACAAATATAGGTAATTCATCAAGCATACAGGTTGCCGTTTTGTCATTTGAAACGATTTCATAGTGATTTTCTCCTAAGGTGTCGATAATGATGACACCGTTGCCTTTTGAACCCCACAAGGGCTTCACAACGACCTTTTTATACTGATTAAGGAAGTGGGATAAGTCTTCCTTCACGATTTTTACTTCTCTGGTTGGTATAAGATATTGTTGAAAACTTGTTTTATTAAGTCGCTCGTAAACAGATAATTTATCTCCGATAGAATGGCTTGTGAAAGGAATATTTTCGCGTAGCCTTGTGACAACAGGACACAATTTTTCGCTGCGGACTGCTTCGTTATATATTACGTCAGGGAACCGGACAGTCTTCTCTAACCACTTTCCATCTTGATACACCCAACCTAAAATATCTTGATTTTGTAGACTAACGCGCCCAGGTGTGAAATAGACATAATCGATTCCTTCCGCTTTTGCAACTGCGGCGTAGGCATAAGTAAGTTTAACTTTGCGTGGATCGGAACGATAATGAAGATGGCCTACCAAAGTCATAGCTCTTCCACCTCATTTAGGGGGTTATATGGAATTTAATTAACTTTGCCGCCTCATGGGCAACTCTTTCGGCCTTTTCTTGGGAATCAGCTGACGCCAACACATACGCATACCTGTGTCTCATGGCAGTTGGTGCATGGAGGATAGCACCAATTTTGGGCTTCACGTATATCTCGTCTACACCCTCGCAAGTAGAGGCCTTTTTCCTACCTGTGACCTTCTGTAGAATCCCCCCCTCAGACACCGTGACGTACTGAGTGAAGACGTATCGTTCACATTTTCGGACTAGATCCGGTTCTTGACCCATTTGTGATTTCAATGTTTGTTGAACAAGGTTAATTCCGTAGGCAGTGTTAATCATACGATTCATTGCCGAGCCAGATATTCGGGGATTTACTTCAATAATATTACATTGACCGTTAACTACCCTAAATTCAATATGAAAAGCTCCAGTTTTCATACCTGTCTTTTCGACAATGACCTGAACCATATCTTTGATTTGTTTATTGAGATCATCGGATTCTTTTGCGGGGACACGGTATCCCATAATAATGAATCTGCGTGTTCCATGGACGATCTGTTCAACTACAGCAACGATATGGGGAATTCCTTTATGAACCAAAACCTCAACTAAATATTGGGGCCCGTCAAGATATTCTTCTAAAAGGATTTTTTGTTCTGGGTATCGCTTTTTTAAATTGAAAATTTGCTTTTCAACTTCTTTTCTATTTCTTGCTAAGGCTACGTCTTTCGATCCAGTAGATAAGGGTGCCTTCACAACAATTGGCATATGCATACGGGGCTCTGCATTTAGTACGGAGCAGTCATGGCCCGTCTTAAAAATGGGAGTATAAGGCGTGTCTCGTAACAATTCTCTCATGCTAATTTTATCTAACATCGTAGCTATGGCTTTTGGCGTTTGATATGGGATCCGATACTCTTCTCCTAGAATGGCCGCCGTGTACACATACGGTTCCACAAAACTCGAAATGGCACAGATCTGCTTCCCTTGTTTTTTTAGGAAGTCCACTTTGTTCTTAATTTCATTTATGTCTTCAATGTCGGTTTTAATCATTTCATGTACATATGGAAACTCTGCACGGTTCTCTATATAGTTTTCACGATTCGTTAATAACACGGTGTAAAACCCAATATCCCCTGCAGCAACAATTGCATCTCTGCTTGAACCGGATTGCTGTGAACCAATGAAAACAATGGTCCGCATAATATCCCCTCCCTCTCGGATATATTTATGAATTTAAAATTCCTACTCTACAGACAAATGACTAATTTATTTTCCGTTTTCATAGGCTTTTGTTCCTAGACCACTGGAACATACATGTATGTCTTTGAAGATACTGTTGTCGAGGGGATGATGATTAAATGAATAATTGGCGATTAAAAAAGGACATAGTGGCCTTGGTTGTATATCCTTTTTAGGATGATTTCGTCTAACTCGGCACGAGGTAAAACCGTGATTTGTAATTCCACGTTTGCCGCCCGGCATTCGACCTGTTAGCTCACTGGTCCAGTGAATAGGATGTTGCCGTAACACAATAGCGCTATTGCGCAAACTTGAAGGAGGAATATCGAAGCATGGGAAATCCTTTCGGCAATTTTGTAGACCCATTAGCTACCAGTACTAGTGCTGTTCCCACACCAGCGCCAGGTACCGTCATTACGAAGGTGCCGATCGCACTGGCAGAGGTAACGGTACAAGTGAACACTGAGTTCCCAATCACATTTCCAACACCTGTACTGGAAATCAAAACGATCAAGAAGAACTTGAAAATTACACAAGCACTTCTCGCTCTACCTTCCAGTAAACTATTTTTGAGTGGATTTGTGCGGAAGAACATTCAGTATGCTACTACATCCTCATTAACTACGTCAGGTCTCAGCTCTACGATCCAATCGCTAACCGTTGATGTGCCTTGGAGCGTTGTGACAGATTTAGCTGGACAGTTCCTGGCCCCACCGGTGATGCCGCGGACAAATACTTCATCCCAATTTGGGTTCCAAACAACTTCGACACTACCGTCACCTCCGTTTACGTCAACAAAGGAAATGTTGATCGCCAATGACTTAGCAGAATTCGACCAAGTAAATACTGAATTTTTCAACGAACTACCCTTTATTGAACTCGTCTCCGCGACGTTCACTGAATTCGATTTGGCTATCGGAAGAACGCCATTTCCTACTATTAGCCCTACCACTACTCCAAGTCCGTTCGAGGAAGGTTTGGCTACTCAATATTTAGAAAAAATGGTGATCGACATCACGGTTAAGGTTTTACAAAAACAACAAATTGTTGTGACCGCTGTTCCTGCACCGACACCCGTACCCGCCGCTGGGATTTAACGAATAAGATTTACCACTAACCCATATATCAAAATGGTATATGGGTTAGTGGTCTTTACTTACAATTATGGTTGTTCGGATGAACAAAAGATAATCGATGCTCAAATAAAGGCGAACTCTCATAAGATGACTTTGACTGGATCACTTACTCCAGGCTTTATGCCTCAAAACGCATGTATTCATGATTTAAATCACTGTTGAATAACAAAATCAGTATGCTGAGACCGACGGGGGAGGGAGCATCATGGAAACATCCATGCCCTTGGTATCACTTATTTTCCCTGCGAAGAACGAAGGGAATAATGTACATTCAACAATTACATCGACATTACAAACCAAAACAAACTATTCATATGAAATTATCGTGGTTGATGATGGTTCAACAGATCAATGTTGTGATTTTATATCATCTTTCGAATGTCTAAACCCCATTCAATTGATAAGAACAGAAGCTATGGGCCTTGCCCGAGCCAAAAATCTTGGTGCACAACACGCGAAGGGGGACATTCTCATTTTTTGTGATGCCCATCTTCAATTTGAAGATCTTTGGATTGATCGTATGATTGAACCGATTCTTACCGGGATCTGTGATGGTGTAACTCCGGGCATTGCCCCTATCAATAACCCATCGAATGTTGGTTACGGGCAATCACTAAACAATACGTTGAATGTTAGATGGAATACAAAAATACAAGACACACCTTTTCCATCACCCGTCCTTCCAGGTGGATGTTTTGCTGTATCAAGGAATGCCTTCTTTGACGTTCAAGGTTTTGATAACGAGTTTAGAGTTTGGGGATATGAAGACGTTGATATTTCTCTAAAGATGTGGTTATTCGGATATAAATGCTACGTACAGCCTGCAGTCAAGATTCTTCATTTATTTCGCACTTCATTCCCTTACACGGTTAATTATCAGGATGTTCATTACAACATGTTACGGATGGCATATAGTCATTTTAATGACATCAGGATCCAAAAATGCAGACTACTCGCCAGTCAATCTAATGTAGAATCGTTTGTTCTTGCTAGTGGCGTGCTAGACCAACGAAAGCGTTACTTGGAAAGACGCTGCTACGATGACAATTGGTATATGTCTTTATTTCAAATCCCATTTTAGGAAGAAGTAAAACTTTTGCCGATGCCCATACTCTTCGCTGTCGGTCCTGGAATGCACTCAATACCGAAAAGTGCTTACGTTTGTCGGAAGTGGTTATCGAGCCAACGAAACAACCCTTCCACCTCAGTAATTCGAGGTTCGAGCGAGTGAATTGTCGTCACAATGGATTCATGGTCGAGACGGTCACATGCTCGTCATGTTTATCAAGCATATCGCGGATATACTGCAACGTACCTTCACTAAATTCCAACATATCAATGTCACTTCAAAATGGTCCGAAGTTTATGTGTTCTTTTGGGTCGTAAGGTGGCTGGCTCGGTGCGTAATATTGCGTCTCGAGTTTTGCAACCTGTCTGATGAATGACATCTAGAAGGCATCGCTTCCTTCGCAGCGCTCCGTTATTATCTTTGTCACTGTCTCCACGGTGTCGTCGATGATTGGCAGGGTAGGGGGCTCATTGATCCACAATGGTACCCATACCATCCGTCCATTTCAGCCTTGATTCGCTTTGCGTAATCCTTGTTTCGACGAGTCGCATGCGTACGAAAGTGGTTGATCTCTATGGCAAACTTCAGGTGAGAGTCGCCGTGAAATACGAAGTCACTACTTGAGCACAGGCTCTGTAAGCTGCAACGTCTGGTATTTGGGGATTTATGGCGTTTTATGGTGTGGTATCTGACAAAAAATTCGGGGAACCTTACGTTCAGTATTACAGGGTTAGCCACGGAAACCAGTTGTGTACTCAAAAAATTTGGAGGTCGGACACGCATGAGACGCTATACGCACCTATTGACCACGACATTGCTTGCAGGGATGTTTGCGTTCATCATAAATCCGCGTGACGCGATGGCACGGATCGAAACAAAAGACAATCTACACAAAGTTGGGCGATACGAGATGTTGTACCATTGGAATCACTTAGACTGGAATTTTCCAGATCAGAATATGAAGCAGACTTTTGAAGCCAATCAAAACTGGAAACGGTCAATGCCCGCTGGCATAAAGGTGGACCAACAAGGAAACATGTATGTTTCCGTCCCACGTTGGGCCAAAGGCATCCCTTCTACAATGAACCGCATTGTGATCATGAACGGTAAACCGTTACTAGAGGCGTTCCCAAGTTGGGACTGGAATAAGGAAGGGAACGTGTCGGTTCTGCAATCAATCCTTGGCTACGAAATCGACGAGCGAAACCGTATGTGGATTCTAGATCAGGGCAAAATCGCTTATGCACCGTCTGCAGACGGTTCTCAGAAGCTGGTTCTGTGGGATTTAAACACGAATAAGTTGATTGAATCGATTAAGATTCCCAACGAGATCGCTCCGTATCGAACGTCGTTCCTTAACGACTTGGTGGTGGACAATCAGTACGGGTTTGTCTATATCACGGATTCCGGAAGTGGTTGGCCGGGCCATCCGCTGGACGGAGGAATCATTGTGTACAACATGAAGACGAAAACCTTCCGCCGTGTTCTAGACAGACACCTCAGCACACAGGACTTCCCAGGGTTCCGGTTCGACATTGATAACCGACCAGTATTCAACAACACGCCCATCAGAATAGGAGCTGACGGTATCGCGCTGTCTGCTGATCGATCGACCTTGTACTATTGCCCGGTGACGGGGCGGAATTTGTACTCCATCGATACATCGCTACTGAGGAATTTTTCTACGCCGTTGACCCAAATCAGCCGGTCAGTGAGAGCTCTTGGCAGTAAAGGTACCACTACAGATGGCATGCATGCAGATAACCAGGGGAATGTGTTTTACACCATGTTAGAAGGAAAAGGGATTGGGGTTTACACACCCAAAAACCACCGATTCCAAAAGTTCGTATCTGACGACCGAATGTTATGGGTAGACGGTGTCGCATTTGATCAAAAGGGATCCATCATCTTTAATAACAACAGATTGCACCAAATGTTCGATACACCACAAACCATTGACTGGAGCTACCCATATAATCTCATTATTTGGAAATCGTTTGTTGGAAATGGTGTGAAGTCGTATCTGTATGCGCATTAGGGAATTGGTCATTTGGTATCGCAATGCAAAGGAAAGCGATGCAACACTTCCACATTGTCATCACTCATATACCAGTCGTTTACAACAAAATCCAAGTCAGTCATTTCACTTGTTCCGAAATCGAAATCTCTATTCCGCTTCAAAAATTGAAGGAATTCACCAGGGTGGTTCAGTACAGGGTTCTGAAAACGGAGACACGTCATATGAGCCGTGTGCGTTTTAAACCGTTCATCTAAAGTGCTTTTCACACCCGACTTCCTAAAATTATCTCGGATATTCTGCCGTAGTTTTTGCAAAGTTAAATCAAGAGGAAAGCCCTGGATCATCACGCATTCAGGTGAAGCCGTGATTCCACGATAGCGAATGTTAAACGAGGGAATAGATGCGACGGACTGGGTGAGGACCTCAATATAAGGGGCGAGGTCTGTTTGACCAGGATTACATTCAACGGTGCACGTAATGATTGCTAACACGGTTGTGTGAAGTTCGGTCGATTTGTAGGAATACTGCTCAGGCTCCATCTGGTGGGCTTCCTCCAGAAACTTCATTACGGCATCTTGGACATTCCTTGTTGGACGACAAATCAATGTGAATCCTCTTCGTAAATCATTCGCCTTATTTATTAGAATGGGGTCAACCCTCACCAAGTTCGTTTCGATGGATCGAACAGCTTGACCCCACAATTTATCATAAGTGACTTGAATTTCAGATGTACTCATTTGAATCCCAGCCTTTTTCCTAGATATATCGTACCAAAAAACGGATCGCAATCACGAAGAGATTGTCTAGCATCACCAGCGAAGATTTTGGTCATCGATGACGATGAAGGTATTACACAACTTTTGAAAGATCTCTTGGAACACGAAGGATTCCGCGTGGAAACAGCATGTGGAACAGACCGTGCAAGGCTTGTTTTGTTTAACCGTTAACTTGATAAGGTGGAGTTGTGCTCCACCTTATCATTGAGCCGGTTTATAGTACGAAACGAGTGAGGACTTGCTGTAATTCTTCTGCCATTTGGCTAAGTGAATTCGCGGATGCAGCAATTTCCTGCATGGAAGCCAATTGTTCTTCCGTAGCTGCAGACACGGTCTCGACGCCTGTTGTGGTGTTTACGGTGACGTTGGATACATCGTGGATACTCTTTTGAAGGTTTTCCGTACCCTCCAACATTTTTGAAGCGGAGGCAGACACTTCTTTAATTTGATTTGCGACGTGATCAACGACAGACCGGATTCCTTCAAACGATTTACCCGCTGTTCCCACTGTGTCCAATCCGGAAGTTACTTCTTGTTTTGCTGCTTCCATTGATTCTATCGCCAGATTTGTGTCTACCTGGATACCGCCAATGATCTCGGAAATTCGTTGGGCAGCGTTGGACGACTGTTCAGCCAGTTTCCGGACTTCGGCTGCCACGATAGCGAACCCACGACCGCTTTCGCCTGCCCGAGCGGCTTCAATTGCGGCATTCAAGGACAACAAGTTTGTTTGATTAGATATTGCCGTAATAACTTCAACTATGTGTCCGATTTCAGTGGACCGCTCACCTAATACGGATACAACGTCCGCCAATTTAGCCATGGCTGCCTCGATGGAATTCATCTGTTGTACAACCTTATGAATTGCTTGGTTTCCTGAAGCAGCGGCTTGTGCGGCTTGTGCTGCGGACTGCGATAGTTCCTTCGAGTTCTTTGCGACTACATTCATTCCAAGAGTCAAGTCCTCAATGGTGTTTACGCTTTCCTCGACGCTGTTTACTTGATTTTCTGCACCAATTGCAACCTCTTGCATAGTCGATGTCACTTGTTCGGTTGCTTTACTATTTTCTTCGGCACTCGCCGATAATTGCTCTGACGATGCAGCAACTTGTTCGGACATGAGACTGACCTTGGAAATAACTTCCCTAAGGCTTATCGTCATTAAATTAAACCCTTGTGCCAGGCGACCGACTTCGTCTCGATTTCTAAATTTGAGCGGCTCAACGGTCAAGTTACCTTGCGCAACTTGATCTACTTGTGCAGCCATTTGCTTGATTGGACGTGCCAATCGATTTGCAAAGAGAATGACGATGGTCGCACCAACAATCAGGGAAATGACGAGTGTGATGAGCATATCGGTTAAGACGTGGTTGGCACCGCTGTTAAAGTCGTTGGTATAGGCACCTACCGCGACTACCCATCCCCACGCGGGTGCCATTTCCGAGTAAACGATCTTCTGTGAAAGCTGATTGGGGTTGTTTGGCAGTGGCCAAAGGTAAGTCGTGAATCCACCGCCAGATTGAGCAGCCTTAATGACGGCCTGAATCATGTAAAAACCATTAGAGTCTTTGGTGTTCCAGATGTTCTTACCTTGAGACGTAGGGCTCGCTAAGGAATTTCCCTTCGTATCTAAAATAAAAAAGAACCCATGGTGGTTGCCGATATTGTAATCCGGGTTGATGGGCCGCATTCCGTTTGATTGGGTAGCTCCTAGTACCATTCTTTTTACCTGTTCCTGTGCGTCTGCGAGTGAAATGTGCCCTGCTTCAACCTCTGTGTTCAGAATTTTGATGCTGCTATTCACCAGCCTGACATCGTTTTGCAAGGCGGTCTCACTAGAGGACGTTAACTGATTGTGTGCGACGGTGTAGGAAATGATTCCGACGATTAGGCTTGGGATAACAAGCATGAGGAGAGAAATGCTCATCAGTTTGATCCGGATGCTAAACAAGGCGGTTCGAATTTTGTTCCCGCTATGTTTCTTTACCATTTTTTCACCCTTATTCGTATTGTTTTGACATAAAATTGTTCAGCTACTTTGTATGTACGACCGCCAACTAGGGGTAGCTACCCTGGATTGGGTCTCGACGTTATCACTAAATCGGTAGATCACATTGCTCAGTTTCTGCTGATTTAGTATCCATGTAACCAATTAACGCTCTCGACATAATCAGCTACAATTCGACAACACCGAAGTCAAGTGTAGCCATTTTATGAATACATTTCAATACTGTATATTGTATACACTAATGGATTTTCTATCACGTGAGAAACGCCGGCCACACACCAAAAATAGACGGGGCAGGCTCAAATAAATTTTTGCTTTCCCGAGGCCCACTCTGGTTAATCATTTATCGGCACATAAAAAGCCTCCATCTCCACCTTAAAAGGGGATTTGGAGGCTTTTTCATGAAAATTTTTGGGACTCATTGATTTAGTGGAACCCTTTTCGGACAGCCTTGTACAAGAATAAGGGCAATATACATAGGGAAAATAATGGGGTGCCCCTGGTACGAAACGTACCGTTAGGGGCACCTCCATCAGCAGATGCTTACTTAGATGTGGAATTGGTGGAAGCTGATTTCTTTGCAGTAGCAGTCTTGGATGACGTTGTCTTCGAAGAAGTATCCTTACTAGCCGTCTTGGTTGTGGACTTCGAAGAAGAATCGTCCGTTTTAGTTGTCTTCGTCGTTGCGGTCTTTGAAGGAGCAGCCTTACTTTTATCGGCTTGTTTTGTTGTAGTTTTTGTGCTGGCAGAACCATTCGATGTAGCTGTATTTGTGGTCGACGTTTGGTTTGCAGTAGACGTGTTATTCGACGTGGTACCACATCCAGCGAGCCCTAGTGAAGCTAACAAAATAATTGATGCTGCGAAAGGTTTTACTTTTAAAGTCATGTTGATCTCTCCCTCTTTCAGGCGTTTATATGTTTTTAGGACATCATAATTATGGTTCAGCACACTCAAACGTTACTCAAAATGATGTGTAGTTCCTGTGGAGATACTATAGCGATTGTATGATGTATCCATTAGAGAACCATGTCAGACCAAAGCGAAGGGCAGTCACACCAAAGGCGATCACAATGTGATCGCCTAGCGGAGCGAGATGGTGATACGTGATCAGTTTGTCCACTGAATTTATGGTTTGTACGCGTTGCTAAGAATGTTTTTTCTGAGATTCTATGTGCTCATGCGTCCATCAGAGCGTGTCAATGGTGTAAAGTTTGATACCACTTGTTGGCCCACTCTTGGACTTGGTCCAAAACGGGTGCAAGTTCTTGACCCTTCATTGTCAATTCATATTCCACTCGGATGGGCATGTCTGGATAGACATGGCGGGTCACTATTTCCGCTGCCTCTAGTTCCTTAAGGCGTTCCACAAGCATTCGGTCGCTTAAATGTGGAATCATGCCAGATATGTCGGAAAATCGACGTCTGCCTTGGAGCATCACACGGATGATCAATCCTGTCCACCGTTTTCCCAAAAGTTCAAATGCGGCTTCAAACTTGGGGCACAATGCGATGTCCTCCATCAGAATCACCTCTGTGTTAGGTAATCATCTTATATTACAATCATTATTGACAAAAAGTAAGTTTTTAATGTATCTTGAAACACGCAGTCTTAGCTTACCATAAGTAAGCTTGTTATCGCCGGTGAACGCGTATCCCACAGTGAGGTTGGTTATTCACGATAGGCGCGAACCGGAGAGAATGAACAAGTTCAGAAAATTATAGACTTCCGTTGAATGCTTATAATCAGATGGTGCACTGGGTCGGATCGCCGTGCAAGTGAAAAGAGGATAGTCACAATTTGCTTGTCGCAAGTCCAGGAATACTTTTCATTTCTGAATCGAAAGGATGAACATATCATGATGCCTTCCTTATTTATTGCACATGGGGCTCCTCTTCTTGCAATCGAGGACAACGAATATACGCAGTTCATAACTCAATTAGGTCGGCGTCTACCACGCCCGAAGGCTGTTGTCTTGTTCTCTGCACATTGGGTGACGGGTACACAGAAAGTCAGTGAAGTGAACGAATACGAAACGATTTACGATTTTGGTGGATTTCCTGACGCTCTGTACCAGATTCGGTATCCCGCAATGGGAGATCGACAGATTGCCAGTCAGATTGAATCCCTGTTGACCGAAAACGGGATTTCGTTTGACGTAGAAACGGATCGTGGATTGGATCATGGGGCATGGGTGGTCCTGCGGTTGCTTTATCCAGATGCAGATATTCCTGTCATCGCGATGTCCGTAAATCCCCGCGTTTCGCCTGAGGAGCAGTACAAAATAGGCTGGTCTTTGTCGCAATTGAGGGAGCGGGACATCCTTGTGATCGCAAGCGGAGGCACAGTGCACAACTTAAGGGCTTTAAATTGGCAGGAAGACGGGGTAGACGAGTGGGCGCTTCAGTTTGATCAGTGGCTAGAAACCCGTATCAAGCAGTGGGACTTGGAATCGTTGTATCGTTATGATTCTTTGGCGCCGAATGCACAAGTTGCAGTTCCGCCCTATGGGAATGAACATTTTGTACCGATATTTTACGCTATGGGAGCGGCTGATGATGTCCGTACGGCTACGCTGTTACACCGTAGTTACCGATATGGGAGTTTGAGTCACAGCGTTTGGCAATTTGGCTGATTCCCAAGAGCATGCGTTAGTTGAGATGTTGCACCGAAACACGCCGAGGCGAAGCTGGTGTCGTCATAAGAAAAGGGAGCCGCGTAGGACAACGGCTCCTTTGGCTTTTTCTTAGAACGTTTTGGCTAGTTGGCGTGCACGTGCAATACCATCTTCTTTAATTTTTTCGGCACGGTCTGGGAACTGATTGTGCCCTTCGATAAAGAGTCCATCAAAGGATGGGACGCCAAAGAACTGCATGATGGTCGCTAGGTAACGATGTCCCATCTCCATTTGCGCTGCAGGTCCTTCTGAATAAATTCCGCCACGCGCTTGGATATGGAGCGCCTTTTTGTCGGTCAGAAGGCCAACTGGCCCTTGCTCAGTGTACTTAAAGGTCTTTCCGACAACACATAGTGCATCAATGTATGCCTTCATGATTGGCGGGAAGGAGAAGTTCCACATCGGTGTGACAAATACGTATTTGTCAGCTGCGACGAATTGGTCAGTCAACTCGGCCAGGCGCCCGACTTTCTCCTTTTCATTTTCTGACAGTTGATCGAACGCGGTGCCGGATTGTAATTTTCCCCAACCGTTGAACACGTCAGCATCGATATATGGGACGTTTTCCTTGTACAGGTCGACGCGGATCACTTCGTCGTTTGGATTCTGTTCCCGGTATTCTTCAATAAATGCCTTGCCTGCGGCCATGCTGAAAGATTTGGTGTGGTCATGTGGATGTGCAGTAATGAAAAGAACAGTTGCCATTAAGTAAATCTCCTCCATTCGTAAACCGCTATTCATTATACACTAACACACTAAAAGTAACAAAATAAAATTTTGTCACAATATTCCCTTGTTTCATGACACGAAATCGTAAAGCCAAATGAGCATCTGAGCATTGATAAGCCTAGATGGTGTGACAAAGGACCACGAGTACGGTTGTCGAAACGTATTTTGGCACTACGACTGCAAAACATGTGTGTTGGTTTTATTTGTGTCCGGTATGAGGATGGGACGGCTGTGTGGTTTGATCACGACGCTGGAGAACGCGGATGGGGCGTGGGAAGTTACTCTCTGCGATGTCGTACCGCTGAAATGGTTATATGTAGTGTGCACGTTTCATTGAGATCAAAAAGCGACGGTGCCTATAATTAGGGTGCCTGATTCCTCTCCACCGAGTCTCCCCGCACGCCTTGTCTCCCAGGTCATCTGTGCGGGGAGCATTTTGCGTGTGAGTGGGGCTACGAATGCCCCCACTCACACGCAAACAGTTGTCGTGCCTATCGTAAATTCGTTTTACGGAAAACGGGTATTGCGACCAGGATGCCACATGCGGCAGCAAGGATTCCTAGGGTTAGTGGACTTGGCAATCCGTGATGGATTCGCCAATGATGCCACGGTGCAGATATCGGTTGCCATCCGACCGCGGAACACATTAGTGGGCAGTCGTCTGGCATCACGACTGCCCAGGAGGCAAAAGGAATCAATTCGAACGCGGGACGTCGTCCAAACGGTACTAAGTTCGGCGTCTCGGTACACCCCTGATTATAGGCGTACCTTGTGAAGTCCAGATGGAGACGGTGTGGCGATTGTATGGAGACTTGTACTCTAGCGGATAGGTGCGCAAGGTATTGTTTATCCAAGCTGCCGACCACAAAATGTGGGGCACACCCGCCGGCGAATTGAAATGGGAGAAACCCGTGCGCAGGCGGATGTTCGTGGGGCATTCATCATGAATGGCCATGAAGGTGAAATCGACCGGTCCTCTGTGATGAGACAACGGATAACGCGTAACAGATGAGAATGAAAAGACAAATCGCGAGAACGATACCAAGCCAGTGAAAGCTAACCCATATGAATCCACCCGACCAACCAATCACGCTTGAACCTACGTAATAGAACAGCAGATAAAGTGAGGATGCTGTCGCTTTTCGCTCGGCGGGGGACGCGATTCCCACCCAGCCACTAGCCGTCGTATGTGCAGCAAAAAATCCAAATGCAAACACAGCGATGCCAAGGATTTTCATCCACAGGTTGGGTATGAGCGTGAGTAATGCACCAAAGACACATATTGCGCATGCCAACGATAGCAATTTTTGTCGAGTATGGCGATCCGCAAGTTTACCGAACATCGTGGAACTCCATGTGCCAACTAAGTTGACAACAAACAAAAGCCCAAGCTCGGTTTGACTTAAATGGTAAGGAGTTTCTGTTAAGGGATAGCCAATGTAGTTGAAGAGCATGATGTACGCACCCATCACTAGAAAGCCTATACAATATAAGGAAAGCAATCGTTTGTTTACGAGGACGGCTGCCATTGCCTTGAGCGATTCGTGAAGAGGCATTTTCGCAGATTGGAAATTGCGTGAACGCGGTAGAGAATACGAAAACCACACGCTACATAGGAAACAGATAGCCCCCAAGACAAAGAAGGCGATTTGCCACGTAAACCAGTCTGTCAGTGGACCAATTGCGACCCGCCCTACAAAGCCGCCTACAGCAGTTCCTGCCACATATGCACCCATCGTCCCACCAATACTCATTGGTGAAATTTCCTCGTTCAAATATGCAATTGCAATGGCAGGAAACCCTGAGACACTAATCCCTTCGAGTAGGCGGATGAACAGAAAAATGACGAAACTGTGGCTAAATGCGGATAGCATGGCAAGCACGGAAGTTGCGAACAGAGAAATGACCATCATCCGTTTTCGGCCCATTCGCCTTGATAAAAGGGGGACAAACAATAAACTCACGGCGAGGGCAATGGTGGGGAGCGAGATGGACGCGCTTGCCGTCGCTGGTGAAATTTTGTACTGCGTCGAAAAAACATTGATTAATGGCTGTGGTGCGTACAACACGGCGAACGTAACAATGCTCCCAAGCAACATACAAACTAATACTTTGCGGTAGTCCTGATCCTTCTTCTCGATGTATTGCATCTTCCCATTTCCCTTCCAACGGAGAGTCCCAAATGGAGGACGAGTGCGAATTTTATCCTTTCGTCGTCTCATGTACAACGGTCATTCTACAACGAACAAAATCATGTGTATAATTTATCTTACTTATATAAACGATGCACGAATGATATGTATTGGGGGGTTTTTGTTGGATTGGTCTAAATTGGAGTATTTCAGAACTGTTGCCAGGACTCAACACTTTACCCGTGCTGCGGAATTGCTATCGCTGTCACAACCTGCTTTGAGCCGCGCTATGGCAAGCTTGGAACAGGAATTGGGCACAACGCTATTCGATCGCCAAGGACGCAACGTAGTCCTCAACGAGTATGGGAAGACATTTCTTGAATATGTCGAAAAAGCTCTTCGAACGATGGATGAAGGGAAAACGAAAATCCAGGAAATGCTAGGCGTATCGAATAGAAGCGTTTCGTTGGCTTTTTTACCTACTTTAGGGCTGGGTTACGTTCCACAATTGGTTAAGGAGTTTAATAGAGATCATCCGGACGTTCAAATTCAATTGTGGCAGAACCCCCATGAGACGATCATCAAGCAGCTCAAAACAGGTGATATTGACCTCGGCCTGTGCTTATCGCCTGTCAAGGAGTCAAACCTGGATTGGCGTGAACTGTTTTCGGAGGAGCTTTATGTTATCGTACCAACGGATCATCGACTCGCTTCAAAAGATTTCGTTCAGCTAACAGATATCGCGGACGAGCCATTCATCGGTATGAAACACGGAACGGGGTTACGCATTGTCATGGACGAGCTGTTCGATCAAGCAGGGTTCTCGCCGCGGATTGCTTTTGAAGGCGAGGAAGTACCTACTATAGCTGGACTCGTCGGTGCGGGACTGGGGGTTTCCCTAACTCCTTATTGGTCTGGACTCGATTTGTCCTCCGTGCGTTTACTCAGAGTATCGGAGCCTGTTTGCCGCCGCACAATTGGCATCGCATGGGTTGCCGACAAAGAATTATCGTTGGTGGCGATGAACTTGAAGGAACATATCCTAGAGTATGGAGCATTCATGAATCGTTGTTTCTAGTTTAGTTCCAACAGGTGAAACACCATTGAGGTGTATAGCGATGTATGTCAGGCAGCAAGGCGATATCCTGATGTTCAGGAGACTTCAAACACTTGAGGTCCGGGAGATCGACTGGATAGAACGCCTAAAAGATGGGCGGCAACCATACATCTACTACCATTGTTCAGTGGTTGTAGATGAGAACACACAAATTGAGTCAGATGGGAAAATGGTCATTACGAACACGATTCCCAGTGGAGGTTTTGATGCGTTTAGACCGCCAATTCTCCCCGAGAACCGACAAAGAGGAGTTGAACAGGTGAAGAAGCTCGTTGGGCAAAAATACGACTGGGTACTCATCGTCGATGATGCCTTACGAGCCCTGACGCACAATCTGTTGCATCTGCCGATAAAATTCGTTGCACGGGAAGAACGGTATCGAAAGATCTGCTCGACAATCGTTGTGGCTTATCTAAATGCTGCTGGATGGAACCATGGACTCACGCAGAACGCGCTTCCGGAGGATATTTATATTGTGCTGCGGAATTATCAAGTGAGCACGGCCTAGGTGTACTTGCAATCATTGTGTATTTCATCACTGTATCGGTCTTCAAGAGACATATACCCATTCGACCTCAAGTAGTCTGCTTTGTTATATTCGAATTTTTTCGATAATGAATGACGATCGCCCTGAACAAGTGTAGATAGCGAAGGGGGTGCATGCTGAATAGCGGGTGAGGGGGATGTTCGAAAACGATGAGAGATCATACGGCGGATCATAATCGATTAGGATTTGCTCTGATACTAGGTGCATTTTCAGCCTTGGGGCCATTTACGATAGACATGTATCTACCGTCATTTCCCCAAATTGCACAGCAGTTTGGTGATTCTTCTCTCTGCCAGTCTTCTGGCTCTTCTCGCATACTACTTTCTAATCAGACAGTCACGGACTCGCTCTGGCATCGAAACGCTCAATCGAACCCTGTCTGAAACAGCGGAGGAGAGTTGATCATCCATTCCTCAAAGCTGTCCTCGACAGCTCTGATCATTTTGTAAGGTAGGAAATGACATTTTCGGCTTTAGAGCTAAATTAGATATTTGTTCGCTAACGTGTGAGTGTACAGTAACCCTAGCGTAGGAGGACGTCACAGTGAACTTTGATCAAATCGAACGCCAGGCGAATACCATCCAGCAGCACAACACAAATATCATCCAACAATTACAGCAGGTAGCACAAAACATACAGGGTCTCGACATTGATGAATCACAAAAGATGAACTTGATTTATTCGCTTAAGGAGTTAGCTCTCTCTGTTCGTGGTTTGAATCAAGAAACAACGGGGCTAATTCAGAACGCTGCCAACTATATTGACCATCTAGAGCAAAGCCATCCGCAATATGACCAGTTTCAGCAACGATATCCACAACAGTATCAGCAGCCAGTCGCTCGACAGAACGGTGGATTTTGGAATACGATCCTTCAGTCTGCTGAAATGGGTGCGGGATTCGCTATCGGCGAAGACATTGTAGATGACATATTTAGGATTTTATAATGAGCAGTAGATACGCCGAATATCTTCGGTTGCAGTAGCGAAGAAAGACGCGAGACACCACAACGCGTTGATGCAGAAATGACGAAACGCCTCATTTGAGGCGTTTCGTCAGGATTTTTATAGGGGATTGGATGGTCTTTACCGCCCTGATTACTCGCTTAATTCCACCGCAATTCCTCCTCATCTTAAAACGGCAACGTACCGCCAAACGTCAGGTAGAGAAGCAGAATGTTTAAAGATAAAATCACGATTGCGCAAAGTATCGCGGCGAACGTCACAATTCGTTTGTTCACGAGAACGCCCATGATATCGCGTCGCCTAGTGAAATAAATCAGTGAAAGGATAGGCATTGGAAGCACAAGGCTCAGGACAACCTGGCTGATGACGAGTGTCCGAGTGGGATCGACACCCAATGCCACGATGAGAAAGGTCGGCAACATAGTGATCACACGGCGCAGCCACAACGGGATGGTGAAACCCACAAACCCTTGCATGATCACGGACCCAGCCATGGTTCCGACGGCGGAGCTGGAAATTCCAGACGCTAATAGAGAAACCAAGAAGGCGGATGCAGCAGCAGGCCCAAGCAGTGGTGTGAGCATTTTATATGCAGACGGGATATCGGCAACGCCTGTATGGCCGGACCCATGAAACGCGGAAGCTGCCATGAACATCATCGCGAGATTGATCAGCCCGGCAAGGGACATGGCGATTATGACTTCCTTCGTATTGAAGCGGAAAATACTTCGCTTTTCCTCTTCGTTACGGGCGGCTATTCGATGCTGTGTCAAACCCGAATGCAGATAGACGGCGTGGGGCATCACTGTTGCACCAATCACGCCTACAGAGAGCAGCACTGCATCACTGTTGCCCAGCCAAGGCACGACGCTGTGGTAGGCAATTTGACTGAACTGCGGCTTCGCAAGTACGGTCTCAATCACATAACAGATGGCGATCACGACGACGAACGCAGCGATAAATTTTTCTAGCGGTCGAAAGCCCAGGCGCTCTAACATGAGAATGAGATACGTGGTGATCCCCGTCAGTACGGTGGCCAATAGCATCGGTATATGAAATAGTAAATTCAATCCCAACGTGGCTCCTAAAAACTCTGCAATGTCTGTCGCCATGGCAGCGACCTCAGAAAAACCCCACATGATGTACGACAGCCATTTTGGGCAATACGCGCGACACATCTCAGGCAAATTCATGCCAGTGGCGATTCCCAACTTTGCCGACATGTTCTGAATCAACTGGCCATCAGATTTGCGATCACAACCACCCAAAGCAACTTGTATCCGAACTCAGAGCCACTCTGGATGTTGGTGGCGTAGTTGCCGGGATCGATATAGGCGATGGAAGCGACAAATGCGGGTCCGAGAAAGGGCAGTAGTGCGCGAATCCCCTTCCTTTTGTGCGTGATGGATTCTCTCGCCGCAACGACAGCCTTATTCTCTGCTGGAACAGGCGATGTACCCAAGTGACTAACCACCTCTCATATAAATGTATTCACAAATGTTTCTCTTGAGAAACACTTTTAGACGCGGGAAACTTTCGTGATTATTATACTGCGGTGGCTGACAAATGTGTACAGATTTTTTGCCTTAGAGCAAGAAATTTTTAGGCGGGAAACAAAGTTGGTGTTCGGAAACAAATGTCGTGAAGACGATTTCGTTTGGCTTCAGCTCTCCATGCACCGACCGCTCACAACACGCTCGGGACGACACAATGCGATACCATGGGCTAACGACGGAAAAATTCGTCGAGTAATCTCATTCACCGAGGAATAAATCTAGGCGCGAACTCCTTTTCAAAACGCACAATGAAAAAGGGCGTCACAATTAAGCTGTCGAAGGTGTGATTGACTGCCCACGTTCGAGGTGAAGGAATTGGGGATTTGCTAAAAGGAGGTGAAATGGCATGCGCGTTAGCGGGGGATGGATTCTTGTCCGGACGAGAGAGCAAAAAGTCACTTTGGTGCGATCACGGCAATTCGCTACAGCGAGAGATGGCCCTTCCACCGATATTTTTAGATCTATTGAATCATGAAACTTTTGAAGTTCGACACGAAGAAGATGTTGCCGTTTGTGCTGGCGAGTGGATTTATCGCGGATACCACTTCGTTGCCACTCATCGTGAGCAACCTCGTGAACATCGTGTCGGCCGATTACTTTGGAATTGGCTTTATACGATACGCGTTGCACATGATTGTCCCGGATCTGTTTTCGTTTGGCGCGAGTCTCTTGATGCTGCGCCTGTTCTTCCAGAAGGGTATCCCTGCTCACTACAACCCCAGTGATTTGCCTGAATCAAGGCAAGCCATTGTGCACGTGGGCATGTTTCGAACGTCTTGGGTGATTCTTGTGCCGTGAAGATCGGCTGGGGTCAATACTTTAGGGTAGGGGTGGTGCTCACCGTTCCAACGTTGTTCGTCACGCTCTCAGGTCTTTATATGTGGCTATCATTAGTTCACTAACATTAGGAGGATGGTGGTGATTCATTCATCGCTTATCGAGTCGCAGACCGCTCTGTGAGCACGACATCGCGAGCGGACGGAGGTGATACGATGGATTCCCATTCGCATGAAGTTTCAAGCGAGACGCGAGCGATGGTGAGTGTCGTGGCATGAATATCCTAGACGGCGCATATAACATATCAATTGATTTGGCGATGAAGTTCGTCATTCAACGCCAATGGCCCCTACTGCTTCTTATCCCTTGCAGTAGGGGCTTGGTTTTGTATAGGAGTGTCGATATGGCGTCGGTCTTCGGGATTTGTACAATCGTAGTGATTACAGCGATCGATAATGCGTTGTTAGCAGGGGTACTCATCCCACATATGCAACGTGGCCAAAAGAAAATTGCCGTCACAGTCGTCGCAGTGCTACTCGCGGTGTCGCAAGTTGTCTTCTCGGCTAGTGTGGACTATTTCATGCAGCATGTGATTTTTCGAGTGGTGGCCATTGTGGTGCTTGCTTGGATGTCCGTTCGCGTGTTGTACGTCGGGATGAGGAGTTCTGATAGACTGTTTGCCTCGATATTACGGTTATTTTTTGTGACACTGGTTGGGAATCTAGACAATATCATTTGGCTCGGTTCCACGTTACATGGAGATAGGTTATGGCTCACTCTGTCTTCATTCATCAGCATCCCGATCTTCATCTTCATCACTCTGTTTTTGTCCGACCAAATCGAGAAACAGGTGTGGATTCTCCCATTAGGTGCCGGGATGATGGCGTGGGCGGCATCGACGTTGATGTTTGACCTCCCAGTGATGAAGCGTTTTATCGCAGGATTAGACGATGCTCCATTCATGACCTTTCAGTGTCTGATGACGGCGATGATTTTAGCCATTGGGTTGTGTGTCAGGAAATTTTTGTCGCAGAAGAATGCGTCAAAATGACCTGTCGACAGGTGAGAAACTACCGCCGTTGTGGCGTTAGGTAGTCTCCCGATTAAGTTTGCGATAATGAATGCTGATAACCATCCCATTCCTTTCACCTTTCCCGATGTGTTTCTACACTCGGAACAATCGGGAACTAGGTCGCAGTGCTCGACACTTTCCACCAAACTTCCCTATCACTTCGCTTCGGCTCTTATCCATGTACGACTGCACGATTTGATTGAACCGGACGGGTGAACCAAGTAGTCCGCCTGTCTTGGCCGAAAGTGGGGATTATGCCCACAGTTCAGTGATCCAAGCTAAAATTAGGCCCACGCCGAGCGAACTAAATAGGTAAAAGATGCTCAGTCGCCGGTTCTCTCGAAACAATGTAACGGTTTCGACCGACAGTGTGGAGAAGGTGGTAAAACCGCCACAGAATCCTGTGCCGAGCAACAAAAAAAGGTCTGGAGACGCATTCTGTAGACTGAGGGTAAACAGCCCTAAAAGGGTGGTTCCGACTACATTGACGAGCCACGTTCCCCAAGGGAAGACAGATTTATTCACGTTGGTAAGTGCAACGCCGATTCCATATCGTGCGACGGCGCCGATGGCAGAACCGACGCCAGCCAGTACAGGGAAACACGCATTCATGCCGAAACCTCCCTGACGTCTGTTTCCTTCCTCGAACCAGCCCATCGCACCGCACGCTCACCAATGTAAGCCAGTAGCGGACCGAAACTGAGACTGACGATCACGTAGACAATTGCGGAGAATGCATGCGCCTTGGCGAGGTGGATGGTTCCGACGCAGAACGTAGAAAACGTGGTAAATGAGCCTATGATTCCGGTCCCAATTCCGTTTTGCAGCCAAAGTTTCATCTTTGTGCTGGCTGCCATGCCGTACAATGCGCCCAACGCCAGCGAACCAACTAAGTTAATCACGAGGATGTCTAGCGGAAACCCACTGGGACACGGGATGACGAATCCCAAAAAATAGCGAAACACCCCACCGATGATACCGCCGATAAAAATCGCAATCAGATTCATCGAAGTTCTCCTTTGGGCTCTTATTTTGCGTGTGAGGACTCGTTCGCAAGTAGGACGACATCCTGGAACGCCCCTTCCTGGATCCAACAAAAATGGCTCCTGCAGATAACCGTGACTGTACACAGTTCCTGCAGGAGCCATCAGCCCAGGTCGGGCGGTTAATGGTGAGCTCCATCACCGATTCAGTTGTGATCATTGTATAAGAAAATCGCCCAGAGTTCTAGGTATCCGCTCGTACTAAAAAGTGCCCTCGGCCGCAAGCGACCGAGGGCTAAAGGAGTAAAAGGGTGTGTACGATGTTTACTGTATCACATTGTGTCCACGTAAGGACGGGTCCGGATATTCATCATAAAATCCCGTTGGAGACGTAGGTCGTTGGTCGATAGCCCATTTGGCTAAAATTCCATGTGTTCGTGACGCCCTCCTGATACAATTGATCTGTCTTTACGATCTTGCGGTTTACGCATGTACGAAACCATCAAGTGGTGAGGTGGAGGGAGAAGCATGACTCAGAATTGGAATAATCCCGATACGGCGCGGCTTTGGGATACAAACGGCAATCGCCGAAATCCCATTCGTTTCGAACAGTTGGACATTCTTGTATCGATTTTGGAAAGCGCGTATGCCAAAGGTGCATGGATACTCGACCTTGGATATGGATCCGGCCAGGTTGAGAAACGGATCTTCGAACGCATTCCTGACGCTGCAATCGTCGGAGTGGACAATTCCGAAGCGATGATGGAGTTGGCAAAGCAACGTCTGTCCGAATACACCAGCCGATTTGTGTCCATTCGCCATGACTTGAGTGACATTGACACGCTTTCGCTGCCGAATCACAAATACCAGTTTGTCATCGCCATCCAATCGTTGCATCACCTTTCGAAAGCGCAGATGCGCGCCGTCTATCAATACATATACCGGACGCTTGAGCCAGGCGGATTGTTTTTGTTACTCGACAGGTTACAGGTTGAGACAAAGGGGTTGTGGGAGGTCTACCACGCGGTCTGGACGCGCCAGGACGAGTTGTACGATTCGACGGTTGCCTCGCATGAAGGAGCTAGTTTCGAAGACCATCAGCGAATTGTGCTCGATAGAGGGGATTATCCGGTGCTGCTGGATGAGCATCTCGAGTGGTTGCGCAACTTCGGATTTGAAGCGGCCTGTTTACACGCACATGGCCATCGAGCGTTAATCGTCGGGCGTAAACCGTTGACGTAACGATTTCAGACGCAAAGCCCCGCCGGCGAAATGGGATCACCGTGTGTACGTAAGTCAAGAAGAGCGGGGAGTTGAAAATCGGTACGGAAGGTACGTACGCCCCGTTCACGTACCACAATAGTCAGGACCAATTGACCGGATTTGACGTGGAGCTTGCACAACAAGTGGCGAAGCAACTCGGCGTCAAGGCGAGCTTTGTCGAGACGCCTTGGGACGGGATGTTTGCGGGCCTCAACGACAAGCGATTTGACATGATAGCGAACGAAGTTGGCATTACGTCCGATAGGAAAAAGTCGTTTTTGTTTTCCACTCCGTACATCCGATCCGCTTCGGTCATCATTGTCCGCGCGAACGACAACAAAATTCACTCGTTCAAAGACTTGCAAGGCGTGAGTGTCGCCCAGTCCTTAACGAGCAATTACTCTGCTGAAGCCGCGCAGGATGGCGCGAAGATCACGGCAGTGCAAGGCTTTAACGAAGCCATTCAACTCGTGAAGTCTGGCAGGGTTGAGGCGACGGTCAACGACAAGTTATCGTTTCGTTTATCGGCCTCGTGAAGGACACCTCCCTCGCCGCCGTGATCACTGTTCCGGAACTGTTTCAGAAGGCGCAGGATATTGTGGGATCGACGTTCAAACCGTTCCCGGTGTATATCGGCGCGGCCATTGTGTGCCTGGCGTTTTGTACGGTGCTGGCCTGGCTACAACACACACTAGAACTCCGCCTGAGCCGCTACGTGGCGAGTTAGAGGAGTTAGAGGTGAATACTTCGTGATTCAAGTGGAGGATTTACATAAACGATTCGGCGAACTAGAGGTGCTCAAGTGGCCGAAAGCGAAGGCGGTGGAACACGCGGCGAGAATGCTCTTCAAAGTCGGGCTACGAGACAAGAGTGACGCGTATCCTCACCAGTTGTCTGGGGGACAGCAGCAGCGCGTCGGGATCGCCCGAGCGATGGCCATGAATCCGTACGTGATTCTCTTCGATGAGCCGACATCGGCGCTGGACCCTGAACTCGTTGGGGAAGTTCTCGCCGTGATGCGCAGTCTGGCGCAAGAGGGAATGACGATGGTCGTCGTCACGCACGAAATGTCGTTTGCGCGCGAGGTTGCCGACAGAATTGTGTTTATGGATGGAGGGGTCATCGCGGCCACAGGTACACCGGATGAGATCTTTCATCAGGAGGGGAATCAGAGACTCAGTCAGTTTCTGGCGCGCATCGTCAATCCAGCTACCGTGCAGAACCCGTCGCCGTGACGAGGTGCATGTGTTTTCCAGGAGGGGGGCCAGGTCGGTGGCTCTCCTCTTTTGTCGTGCGGTGGCCTATTTTCTTCTCGCCGTCTGTCCAGAATTGGATTTTCATCTCGGCTGGTTGGCCGACATACAATGTTCTGTGGTTGTCTTCTACGATCGACATCGTATGTCGGAAGACTGGGGGTTTCAAGATGGCAAGATTTCTGGCGAACAAGAGAAGGAAGCCAGCCATCCGCATCTGGTTGCTGCTCTTGTGCCTACCAATTCTCGTCGTCTGTTGTGTGGAATTGTATAAATTCGTGATTCCATTTAACTCCGTCAACCCGCTGTGGAAAGACGTTACCGTTGGGGAGACCGTAATTGATGACTGGCAGTATGAAGGGTACGATGAAGAAGGTTATTTACGGTTCTATAACCACGGACAAACACATTTGCTGCCGCCAAGTGACCACCTGCTCGCGCTCGATGGTCAGTTTGTCGTCATTGAGGAATCCTCACCGAATTCGCTTACGTTCGCGCCGAGATTGTACCGAGCCATTCCCATCCGCTGGGACCTCGCGATTGTCGGCGTCGTCGCGCTGGTCATCCTCGCGGGCTGGTTCTACCTGAGAAAGCGGCTGAAATCAGCGAAACATAGCCTAGTTAGAGGGTTTGGGACAAAGAGCGCAGGGTTTAGACCGCACAAACGCAAGCGGGGGCGTTCAAAGCATACGAGGCGATGATTCCTTGCAAATCTGGCGACACTCGACGAGCAAGACGTGCTTGCGTCGGAGAGCGCGAAGTCGACGTCTATTGACGGAGCGGGAGAGGATCAAACGCGGATGAATCCCTTTACTTTTCGCGTCGTACAAATCATTCAGAACATCCCCGAAGGGAAGGTCATGACGTACGGGCAAATCGCAAGACTCGCCGGGAGTCCAAGAGGCGCAAGGCAGGTGGTTCGAGTGCTTCACTCGATGAGCAAATCGTACAAATTGCCTTGGCATCGTGTGATCAATTCAAAAGGACAACTAGGTCTAAAAGATGAGTCGTATATGGTTCAGAAGCTGTCATTGGAGATGGAAGGCGTGCAATTCACGAGTGGACATTGTATTGATCTGGAACGGTATCAGTTCGATCCAGACGCGACGAACATGGACGATGGCCACCCACCTGATTTTAGAAGGGATAGGGCATAGAGCCGAACGCCAAATGACTGGCACAGAAGCCAGCGAATTGCAAATACCCCTCTAAGTGGGCTTGTCAGATCGATGGACACACGCACCCGGCCATAGGAAGACGGGAGCGGGAGCGTTCTTGCGACAACTTCGTCGCAGGTATGCAACCTCGCTATCACGAAGTCTATTGAGTACGTTTAAACCTTACTTTTTCTTGGCGGCCTTCGAACGGATTCCGCTTCCGATCCCAGACAGTTGCGTTTTTACGCCTAACTTGTTGGCTGCCTCTTCTGCGCTCAGACCCTGCGCCTGAAGTTTTCGCATTTGCGTCGCCATCTTGTAAATCAGCATGCAACGTCACCTCCTTGACTTCAATATACATCGCTTAGTGCATGATTCATGTAGATAAATGGTGCAGGTTATGTAGCGAAATTGTGACGGAATCAGAATTGCCAGATAACGGCGTGCACGTACGTCAGAAGTCTTGTTATGAAGAATTCCTCGAGAAGAGTTCGAACTGTGTCCGATCACGCTCTGAAGAATCTGCGTTGGCTCGCACCGATAGGTGAACTTGAGGCACGGATCTTCGTGCCTTGCGGCGAGGTGAGGGGTCACGCCGCCACTAAGGCGAAGAAGGGGAGCGGGCAAGTCTGTCGATTCGGCTTATGCCCGCAATGTGTGGCGCAGGGAATGGCAGGTGAATGGTCGATGATCAACTCGTGAACGTCGGCTCATTTGCGGCGCTCCAACTCTGTTCGATTTGTTCCAATGACTTTCCTTTGGTCTCTGGCACCACCCACAAGGTGAAGCAGAAGGAAAACGCGGACATCAGACAGAACACCCAGAACGTCGTCGCGGCTCCAGCGCCGTTCAGGAGAATTGGGAACATCTGTGAAACTAGGTAGTCAGCTGCCCACAGGGCCACGGAAGCCACTGCTGTGGCTCGACCGCGGACGCGTGTGGGGAAGATCTCCGCGATGATCAGCCAGACAATTGGGCCAAAGGAGACGGCGAACGCCGCCACAAACAATAAAATGAGAATCAGTACGAGCGTGCCGGTGTGTCCTGAGTGAAACGCGTAGCCAATGATGAAGAGGCTGATGGCCATCACCGCTGAACCGATCAGCAAGAGGACCTTACGCCCCACTTTGTCGATGAGCCACAACGAGACGAGCGTAAAGACGAGATTGACTAGACCGACGATAATCGTTTCTGTCATGGTTGAGTTGGTTCCGGCACCCGTTTGTTTAAAGATCTCCGGAGCGTAGTACATGATGGCGTTGATACCCGTTACTTGCTGCAGGATTGCGATGATGACACCGACGAGAAGTGCAATTCGAAAGCCAGGTTTGAAAAGATGCGCGATGGTTCCAGTCTCCGCTTTCAGAGAGTGCCGGATTTCGGCAATTTCAGCCATGGCGGCTTCAGTTCCGTTTACCCGTTGGAGAATGCGTTGTGCAACCTCCGACTTTCCTTGTTTTTCAAGCCATCTCGGGCTTTCTGGCACGGTGAATAAGAGCGCCATGAAGATGATGCCGGGGACGACGCCGAGGCCAAACATCCAGCGCCAGCCGGTATTCACATCCCAAGTATGGGTACCCGCGTTGACGACCATTCGATTGACGAAATAAATGGCTGAAATCCCGATGACGACAGCTAGTTGGTTGAGAGAAACCAACCGCCCACGGTGTTTTGTCGGGGCAATCTCCGCAATATATAAAGGAACGAGGGTCGAGGAGACCCCAATGCCGACCCCGCCGATGATTCGCGCCACGACGAATTCGGCGATGGTGGAAGCCAGCGCAGAGCCGACGGACCCAATTGAAAACAGGATGGCCGCTGCGACGAGCATTTTTTTGCGCCCAAATCGATCGCTAAGCGTACCAGCGAAGCCAGCCCCGATAATGGCACCGACCATCAAGCAGGATACAGCCCAGCCAATCATCCCCGGACCAAGGTCAAATTTTACTTGCATAAATGGAGTTGCACCTGAAATCACTGCAGTGTCGTACCCGAACAACAAACCGCCGATGGCGGCTACAACCGACACTAACGTGACAAAGCCAACGCTGGCTTTTTGCGGAGAACTCATATCAACATCTCCTTGTCTGACTAAGATGCGAAACCGACGAACAAAAACCCCTATCGAAAGGGGGGACAATCCATTATGACTTTTTGTGCTCATATGTGCAAACTTATGAGAGATTACCGAGTCAAACTTTTCATATATTTGACGTTTTGTGATTGTTTGACGATCCGTGCGCAGAGAAGTGGACAACATTGTGGGGATGGTGGATTCATGAGGAACATGATCCGCGGTCGCATGCGAGAGCGCGTACTTGGAATATTAGCAGAACCGGATGTACGGCTGATGGGACAGATGAAAAATGGTTCCGGAATGGGGGCAGTGGTCAGATGTGCTCCTCTCTTGGAAATGTGTGGTGTACACGGAACGTTGATGGACGTTGCTTCAGAGTCTTACAATAAATTCATAACCTACTCGTCCTCAGACATGTTTGAACCCCATGGCCTCGTACCGTCGGTTCCGTCGGTACGAGACATTTTTATTTCCGTGCCTGGGTGAGAGACAACTGAAATGCGGGGGATTCGGCGTGGATGCAGAACAAGATGAAATCGGGCAAATTGAATACCAAGTGGCCATCCTAATTCGCAGAGCGATGGCGTTTAGTACTCTGTACAAACAATTGGGCGCGATTGACAGACCCGGGTATCTGCTCTTGCGCCAGCTAAACGAGTCAGGTGTCGTGGGTCTGAAGGAACTGGCTGATGAGCACCATTTGGATCGATCGACCATCAGTCGGCAGATTGCCGCTTTGGAACTCAAGGGACTCGTCAGGCGAATTCCGGACCCAATCGACGGGCGGATGAGTTTGTTTGACATCACCAAAGCGGGACTCGAGCAACTAAATAAAACGAAACAAATTCGACACGATAGATATGCAGCGTTGTTAAAGCTTTGGTCGGACGAGGACCTGGTGAAATTCGGTGAATTGTTGGCGCTGCTCAATCGAACGTTTATCGACTGATGAACTAAATAGAAACAGGTGGGCATGGATGAAACAAATATACGCGATTTGCATACTGGTCCTTTTATCGCTCACCGGCGATGTCGTGACGATGCTCACACACTTGAGTGTGCCAGGCAGTATCATCGGGTTGGTCCTTTTGTGGGTGTTGCTGCAATGTCGGGTGATTCCCGTGCACTGGGTGGAACCGGGATCGAGAATCCTATTGTCGCAGATGCTGTTATTTTTTGTACCCTCTGCAGTCGGGGTCATTCAGTATCTTCCCTTGTTGAAAACGGAGGGGTTGCAACTGGTATTGGTCATCGCCTTGAGCACCATCGCCGTGATGATTGTCAGTGGTGGAATGACTGAACTACTGGTCTCGATCAAACGGAGGATGCGCCATGGCCATTGAGATCATCAGCTTCTTCCTGACTGTGTTTTTCTTTGTGCTGTGTCGATGGATCTACAAGCAGGCGAAGTTTGACTTATTAACACCGATTTTAACGACGCCGATTCTCTTGGTGCTCGTGTTGCTCGTGGCACACATCCCGTATGGAAGCTACCGGGCGGGCACTTCCATCATCACTTATTTTCTGCAACCGGCCACCGTGGCGTTCGCGGTGCCTTTGTACCAGAACTTCCAGTTACTGAGGAAAAACGTTGTCGAGATGGTGGTCAGTATTTGCTCTGGCGTGGTGATCGCTATTGTAGCCGCATTTTTCATGGGAAAAGTGCTTCACCTCAATCTGACGCTGATCAAGAGCATGGTCCCCAAGAGTATCACGACGCCGATCGCCATGGACGTGTCGACCGCGATTGGGGGGAATCCTACGTTAACTGCGGTGTTCGTCATCATTACGGCACTCACCGGGATCACCATCGGCCCAGTTGTCATTCGCCTGTTGCGAGTGCGAACGCCGATCGCCAAAGGCGTTTTATTTGGCACGAGTGCACACTCCGCTGGCACGAGCAAAGCGTTTGAGTACGGCGAAGTGGAGGGTGCGATGAGCAGTATCTCCATGATTATCTCCGCCATTGTCACGTTGTTTATCGCACCCTATTTGGTTCCAGCTCTGTAGACGACCGGTCACCTTGGCGGGTTGGCGCGCGGTGAGCGCGGCTGAAACACGCTACACGAAATAGCCCATCCGTCGATATGTTCGGTCGCTGCTCGGCGAAAATCTTAGGGCTTTCCAGAGGCTTTCCGCGCCTTCCTCTGGAATACAGGCCACCCAGCCGTGAAAGCCTTCTTCTAAGCTCCTGTCGATGGCTAGTTCCACTAGTTGTTCACAGACGCGCGCATCGTGCTCGAAGTTCGGGTGGACGGCAATGTGGTCGATGAAGAAACAGCGCCTAGCCCGTGCGATTCCCCCCTGTAGCACCCCAATAACCACTCCCTGGCGTGTGTGCACGCAAACCTCTGGATAGGGAACAAGACCGACCTGTGCACTCCACACTTCAAATTGGATGAGACCGAGCGATGACGTGTCGTACCCTCGAATTGGGTTCCATTGACGGTGGACGGCTGCGAGGCGGCGCCGCATGGTTTTGCGGGGTAGCCACTCGCCCGCGCCCTGGCTAGGAGAAGTGCCCCAGGACGTTCCATCGATTGGCAAACTGGTGACTGTGCAACTTGGTTCGGCCATGTACAACGCCCCTTCACAATACTCTCTCGATCTCTAGCGTACACGGATGTTAGTATCGTGACATACGATGGTTTTGATGATATCAATCGATGAAACCGATTGGATGGTGTGGCGAGCGATGGAATTGAAACAGCTCCAAACGTTCAAAATCCTGACCGAAGAGTTGAATTTCACGCGAACAGCAGCGCGAACCAACTACGCACAATCGAGTGTCACTGCGCAAATTCAGGCGCTGGAAGAGGAATTTGGCGTAAAGCTGTTCGAACGGCTGGGCAAACGAGTTCGCCTCACCGACGCAGGTGAACGGTTAGTCCGCTTTACAGATGACATTTTGCGCATGACAGAAGAGGCACACGTCGCCGTTCGAGGCGACACGGAGCCCTCCGGCACGCTCACCATCAGCGCCGTAGAAAGCCTATGCACGTATCGGTTGTCCCCAGTGCTGGCAGCTTTCCGATCCCGCCATCCTAACGTTCAAATCATCCTGCGCACCGGAATTTGCGCAACGATGCGCCGCGAAGTCCTCAGCGGAGAGGTACTTGGCGTTCACGTTGGAGGAACCGGGCGTTGACGAGCGGATTACGTTTGAGAGTCTGCTAGATGAACGGATGTTAATTCTCGTTCAGCCTGGACACCCGTTTACCGATAAAGAAGCGATTGATCCGCGGGACCTCGAGGGTGAGACCGTGTTGTTGACCGAGCCTGGTTGCCGCTATCGGTCGATGTTTGAATCGGCGCTGGCGTCCCATGGTGTGCACACGATGAAGATGGAGTTTGCCAGCGTCGAGGCCATCAAGCAGTGCACGATGGCAGGCCTCGGTGTGACGTTACTTCCAGAAATCGCCGTGGCGAGCGAAGTCGAGTGGGGGATGCTCAGTGTCGTCCCGTGGCGGGGTCCAGATATCCCAGTTGTCACGCAGATGTTGTGGCATAAGGACAAGTGGATGTCGCCCGCGCTCAAGGCGTTTATCGAGGTGTCGAGAGCGCTCATCGGACGAGGGAAGGAATCCTCATTTCCAGCGTTCAGACCGCGATGAACCCGTGAAGAATGATGGCAACCGTGCTACACTCTATGTTGGATAGTAGAATCGAATCTGTTGCGAAACGATAGAGTCGGGAACGTGACGACGCGGAGGGTAAGTCATGCAACAGGATGATTTCATGAACGAGTCTGCACAGCAGAATGAAGTGAATTTGCCGAGAGAAGTCGTTGAACGGACGGTTTCCCGGGTGGTCGTGAACCCTGCGGGAAACCGGGTGGACATTCACTTGATGCCACTTGAATTCGCGACTGTCGACGTGGCAGAAGTACAGCGCGAGTGCATCCGATATCTGCGCGATTATCGCGCACTGCAGGCGGCTTCGCTGTGTTTTGGAGAATACGACGCGACCGTTTCCCTCCACCTCGCCTACACACCGAGTCCATATGCGCCGTCCACCGTGGAGTGCATGGTGGAGTCGCTTATCGATTGGTATCAAGAAGAAGAGCTGGTCGCCGCGACCTGGTTGCGCAAAGCAGAACGGAGCCTTGCTGACGGGCGGCTCACCTTCTTTGTCGGGAACGATGCGGAACGGCTGTCGCTCGAGCGCAAAGGGGCACTCGTCTGGTTATCTGACCAGATGCGCAGGGTATTTGGGGTCGAACTTTCCATCACATCGACAGTGGACCGTGCTGCAGAGGATAAGACTCAGGCACTGCGTCAAAAGTTGCGCGATGAAGAACGCAAACACGTCGAACAAGTGATGATCGAACAAGAGCAGGCGCAGCGCGAACAGGCACAGGCGGCTGAGAAGGAAGCGTCGTCGTCGTTTCAGGGGAACGGCGGGGGATATCGGCGGGAACGGCGGAATCCAGATGAGCCAGTAGAGCCGCTGCACATCGGTCGGGCGATTGACGGCCCGCTGACGTCGATGAAGGAGATTCAGGACGAGATGCGCCGCGTGGCGGTCGAGGGCCGGGTGTTCCAGTCGGAAGTGCGCACGTTGCCGAGTGGTCGCACGCTGGTTCAGTTCAACATCACGGATAACGCCGATTCGATCACGGCCAAGATGTTTGTGAACAACGAACGGCAACTCGAAGCGCTGTCCAACTTGAAGGACGGCGTCTACGTTCGCGTACAGGGACAGGTACAGTACGACACGTTCCTCAAAGAGCTTGTCCTGCTCATTCAGGATATGCGCCCTGCCGAGGGCAAAGTGCGAACGGACACGGCACCGGTCAAGCGCATCGAACTGCATGCCCACACGCCGATGTCTTCGCTCGACGGCGTGGTTCCTGTCAAAGATTTGATTGGACAAGCGGCCAAGTGGGGACATACCGCCATCGCGATTACGGATCACGGGGTCGTCCAATCGTTTCCCGAGGCGTACAGTGTGGCCAAGAAGAACAACCTCAAGTGCCTGCTTGGCCTGGAGGCGTACGTAGTGAATGATGGCGTTCCAATCGTCTACCAATTGAACGCGGACAACGACGTCGCCATCGATGACTCCACCACGTGGGTCGTGTTTGACACGGAGACGACAGGTCTCAATTCGGCGGAGAACACACTCATTGAAATAGCCGCCGTCAAGGTTCGCGGCAACGAAATCGTCGAAGAGTGGACAGAACTCATCGACCCGGAAGTGCCGATTAGTAAGAAGATCTCCGAACTCACGCATATCACCAATGACATGGTGAAAGGCAAGCGGAAGTTGCACGAAGTGCTGCCTGACTTCAAAGAATTTGTCGGGGATGCCGTGCTCGTCGCGCACAATGCGGAATTCGACTTGGCGTTCTTGCGTGCGTGTGCGAAGCGCGTCGGGATGGAGCCGTGGACCAACGTCGTACTCGATACGCTCCCGCTCGCGCGCAAACTGTACCCACATGAGCGGAATTACCGCTTGGGCACAATGGCGAAGAAATTTGCGGTGGAGCTCATTAACGCGCACCGTGCGTTAGACGATACGGTCGCGCTCGCGAAAGTCTATCAATACATGTTAAAAGATGCGGTAAACAGTGGCTTTACACGGATTTCTCAGTTGAACGACGACGATGGAAACATCGATTACACCAGCGTCCGCCCATTTCACCTGACTTTGCTCGTGCAGAATAAGACCGGTTTGAAGAATCTGTACAAGATTGTGTCAGAGGCGCACACCAAGTACTTTTACCGCGTTCCACGCGTTCCGCGCAGCCTCATCATGCGCTATCGGGAGGGCCTCCTGATTGGTTCGGCGTGTCAGAATGGCGAGGTGTTTGACGCGATTTTGCGCGGGAAGACAGGAGAAGAACTCGAGCAAATCGCCGAGTTTTACGATTACCTAGAGATTCAGCCGCCGCTGCATTACAAGCCGCTCTTGCGCAACGAGATCATTTCTTCGCTGGAGTCGGTCAAGGACTATCATCGGACGATTATCGAAGTCGGAAAGAACCTTGGAAAGCCGGTCGTCGCGACAGGGGACGTGCACTTTCTCAATCCGGAAGATGCGATTTTCCGGGATATCTTCTTAAAGGCGCAAAAAGATCCGAACGCAGATGATCAGCCGCCGCTGTACTTCATGTCCACGGATGAAATGCTCGACGCGTTCGATTATCTCGGACCTGAGCTGGCGCAGGAAATCGTGGTCGAGAATACGAATCAGATAGCCGCTATGATCGAGGACGTATCACCTGTTCCGGATCAGCTGTACACCCCGAAGATCGAAGGGGCGGAACAGGAGATTCGCGACATGTGCTATGTGAAGGCGCGGCAACTTTATGGGGACGTGTTGCCGGAGATCGTCGAAAAGAGGCTGGAGAAAGAGCTCAACTCCATCACGACGCACGGTTTTGCGGTGATCTACTTGATTTCGCATAAAATCGTGAAAAAGTCCCTGGACGATGGTTATCTGGTCGGCTCGCGGGGGTCTGTCGGCTCATCGTTCGTCGCCACGATGTCCGATATCACAGAAGTCAATCCGCTGCCTCCGCACTATCGCTGTCCGAGCTGCAAATACAGCGAGTTCATTGCGGATGGATCAGTCGGGTCCGGGTTTGACCTGCCGGACAAGGAGTGCCCGTCGTGCGGGACACAGCTCGACAAGGATGGTCACGATATCCCGTTTGAAACGTTCCTCGGGTTTAAGGGGGACAAGGTCCCTGATATCGACTTGAATTTCTCGGGCGAGTATCAAGCACAGGCGCACGCGTACACGAAGGTGCTCTTTGGTGAGGATTATGTGTATCGCGCGGGGACGATTGCGACAGTCGCTGAGAAGACGGCCTTTGGCTACGTGAAGAAGTACGCAGAGGAACGGGGTTGGAATCTGCGAAACGCGGAGATGACGAGGCTCGTACAGGGTTGTACTGGCATCAAGCGGACGACTGGTCAGCATCCTGGCGGCATTCTCGTCGTGCCGGATTACATGGACGTCTATGATTTTTGCCCGATTCAGTTCCCGGCAGACGACAAGGATGCGGAGTGGCGGACGTCGCACTTTGACTTTCACTCCATTCACGACAACCTGCTCAAGCTCGATATTCTCGGCCACGACGATCCGACGGTCATCCGCATGCTTCAGGACTTGACGGGGCTAGATCCGAAGACGATTCCAACGGATGACCCGAAAGTGATGTCGTTGTTCTCGGGAACAGAGGCACTGACGGTGGACCCGAATCACCCGGTGACACCAGAGCGCATTCGCTCGAAGACGGGGACGTATGGCATCCCTGAATTCGGCACGAAGTTCGTCCGCCAAATGCTCGAGGACACGAAACCGAGTACGTTCGCGGAATTGCTTCAGATCTCTGGTCTGTCTCACGGGACGGACGTCTGGTTGAACAATGCGCAAAAGTTGATTCAAGACAACGTCTGTAAGCTCAAAGATGTCATCGGTTGCCGTGACGACATCATGGTCTACTTGATCTACGCGGGGCTCGAGCCGTCGCTCGCGTTTAAAATCATGGAGAGCGTACGTAAGGGAAAAGGGCTCACACCCGACATGGAAGACGAGATGAAGCGGAACAATGTGCCGAACTGGTACATCTGGTCGTGCAAGCAGATCAAGTACATGTTCCCGAAGGCACACGCCACGGCATACGTGTTGATGGCGGTTCGCATCGCGTACTTCAAAGTGCACTACCCGCTCGAGTTTTACGCGACGTATTTTTCCGTTCGCGCAGACGATTTTGATTTGGACATCATGGGCAGAGGTTACGACGCGATTCGCGCCAAGATAGAGGAGATTGAAGCGAAGTCGTTCCAAGCTTCACCTAAGGAAAAATCATTGCTCACAGTTCTCGAGATGGCACTGGAAATGACCGCTCGCGGTTTTTGCTTCTTGCCCTTGAGTCTCTATGACTCTGACGCGACCAAGTTTAAGGTTGTGAAGGAACGCAATGGATTGTTACCTCCGTTCGCAGCGCTGGACGGGGTTGGCGATTCGGCAGCGAAAGGCATCGCGGAGGCGGCCAGTCAAGGGGAGTTCCTCTCCGTTGAAGACCTGCAAGAGCGTTCGCGCGCCTCGAAAACGGTCATTGAACTGCTCGATGCGCACGGCTGTTTAGAAGGCCTGCCGTCCTCGAACCAACTCTCGTTGTCGCTGTTACTGTAGAGATGGAGGGGTGCTAAAGACGGGCAAGTCATTGGCCACCCGTGGCTACTACTCCATCCGTAAGTCTCTCATCCACGTGGCCATCTCGTCGTCAATCTATCGATGCGGGATGGCCCGTTTTGCGCGACCATTTGGAGGACGCCTAACCCAGACACCCTTATGACTTTGTCCAGATACGCTCCTGAAATACCTGGAGCGCGTCGTATCCTTCGCGTTTTAAACGCCAATTCTTACAGGCAACCTCGACGAGTGAGGCGATATCTCGACCTGGGCGCACGGGGATGTCGATGCGGGGGATCACGACGCCGAGGTACTCCACATGCACGTCTTCCGAGCCGAGGGAAATCAAGTTGGTATTGACGTGATCGTCCCAATGAATGAGCTCGATTTCGACGTCCAGGTGCGTTTCATCCTGAAAGGCGCCTGACCCGAATAGCCTTGTGACATCGATGAATCCAATGCCCCTCAGGTGCAGCATCTCGCGGTTGTTGATGTTGTGTGTGCCGACTAACGCGTCTGGCCCGACGCGCTTCACTCGGACGATGTCGTCGGAGACCAACCGGTGTCCGCGCTCAATCAGGGATAGTGCGAGTTCGCTCTTGCCTATGCCGCTCTCACCACAAAGCGCCACACCGACGCCGAAGATATTCATGCACACCCCGTGAATCGTCTGCTCATCTGCCAATTCGCGTTCCAAATAGTTGCCCAGCAGACTGATGAACCGTGTCGATTTACTGTCTGTCCGCAAGAGGGGGATGCCTTTTGCGTCGCAGTGTTTGACGAAGAATTCGAGCTCTTGTTGGCCTCGCGTGACGATGAAACAAGGTGGTTCCAGTGCGACCACAGCTCCGATGCACATGTCCCGCCGACGAACGTCCAGCGAGTGTAAATAGGTGATTTCTGTCCGTCCTAAAATCTGTACGCGCTCGTTCGGGAAATACCCTATGTAACCCGTAAATTCCAGTCCCGGACGATGGATGTCCGCGCTCGTCACTATTCGGTCGATTCCTTTACGGCCAGCCACAACTTCAAGCTGGAAGTGGTCTACCAGATGTTGAACTGTCAGATTGCCCATGGACTTCCTCCCGTGAATCGTGGTGAAAGTGGGGTGGCGAACAGTTGGATGTGATTATCGCCGCAGCGATTCGCGTGTCGACACCAGCCGTGAAGCGCCAATGACACCCGCGTCGTTGCCGAGTTGGGCAGGGGCGATAGTAGCGGCTTGTGAGACGAGGTCGAGCGCATACCGTCTGAAGGCATCGGTGACTGGTTTCAGAAAGGCGTCCCCGGCAGTGGACACGCCACCGCCGATGAGAATGGTATCTGGGTTGATGGTGCCAGCGATCATGGATAGTCCGTAGCCCAACCAATCCGCTGTTTCCCGGACGACTTGTTGCGCTGCTTCATCGCCTTGTGCGGCGAGATCGAAAATCGTCTTTGCGTCGTCGATGGCGACCTGCGAAGGCATCTGCCCCGCCTGCTGCAATTCTTTGGCGCGACGGATCATGGCGGTCGCGGACGCGACCGTCTCGAGACAACCTCGGCGGCCACAGTGACAAGCTAGCCCGTTCCGGTCGACAGTTAAATGTCCGACTTCTCCAGCCATGCCGTTTACTCCGCGATACAGGTGCCGATGCAGAACGAATCCGCCACCGACGCCGGTTCCCACTGTCACACAGACGAGGACTAAGGCGTTGCGACCGGCTCCGGTCCAAGACTCGGCCAGCGCTGCGACTTTGGCGTCGTTCTCCATTACGACTGGCAGTCCAAACACGTCCTCGGCAATGTCGATGAAGGGAATATTTTCCCACCCGATGTTGGGGAGTTTCAAAATGATGCCGTTGCGTAGGTCTAAAAATCCAGGCAACCCGACCCCGACTCCGGCGACGTCCGCCAACTTGTGCTTCGTCTGCTGCAAGCTTTCCTTGAGTACCCCTCTCAGCTTCAGGCAGATGTGCTCAACGCTGGATTCTGATTGCGTAGCGAACGCCTGTTTGACAATGATCTGTCCCGTCGCCGTAACCAGTGCCGTCTTGATGCTTGTGCCCCCCACATCTACTCCGAAATACAGTGTCATCGGTCTGAGCCTCCTGTAAAGGACGATGGCGACGGCGTTCCCCATCGTCGCGATATTGCCAGAGCTGGAAACGACCCGCAGCACTTGGTCCTAGGTTAATGAGAAATGTCGGTCGTCATCCCCGAATAGACTGGTAAATTGAGGGCTTGAAACAAGGCGGAACGGGGGAAACAAAAAGAGCCCCTGGGGAGGGACTCTTTCTTCACAGCGCTTGCTCGTTAGCCTGTGATTCGAACTGAGCGGTAGAGCTGGAACACCGATTGGCATAGACCAGTTACGACCGCACGATGTTCAGTGCGGATGCCGCCCTTGTCGCATTGGCTCGCGCTGTTTCCGTATCACTTGCACCACTGAGCACTACCGCCAACCGACGGCCGACGGTCGCGCTCGGCTTGCCGAAGAATCGCACTTGCGTTCGCGGCACGCGAAGGGCGTCGCTGATCCCACGGATTTGATAATCGTCGGACGCTATCGGGGATTTTACCGCGCGGCTGGCACCTGGCGTCACGAGATGGATATCGGGCACAGGAAAACCCAGGATGGCCCGCGCGTGCAATGCGAATTCAGAGAGGTCTTGTGTCACCAACGTGACCAAACCGGTGTCGTGTGGGCGTGGCGACACCTCGCTAAAGTAGATTTTGTCAGGTGCGATGAATAACTCGACGCCAAACACACCGCAGCCGCCGAGTGCGTCAGTGATGGTCTTGGCGATTCGCTCCGCTTCTTGCCGCTGTGCCTCAGTGACGACGTGTGGCTGCCACGACTCGATATAGTCTCCGTCTTTTTGAACGTGTCCAATCGGAGCGCAGAAGGCAGTGCCGGAACTAGAGCGCACAGTCAATAAGGTGATTTCGGAGTCAAATTGAATAAACTCCTCGACGATCACTCTACTGTTCCGAACTCGGCCGCTGCTCATTGCGTAGTTCCAGACCTTCTCCACGTCGTCTAGCGACCGACAGACGCTTTGTCCCTTGCCGGACGAGCTCATGATGGGCTTGATCACGCACGGCGTGCCAATTTTTTCGACCGCAGCGCGGAGTTCGTCGAGGGTGTTGGCAAATTCGTACCTTGCCGTGGGAAGGTTTAACTCCTCGGCCGCGAATCTGCGGATACCCTCGCGGTCCATCGTGAGTTGTGTCGCTCGCGCAGTCGGAATGACGTGGAACCCTTCCTGCTCCAACTCGACGAGTGTCCCAGTGGCGATGGCCTCGATTTCGGGCACGATGAGGTCTGGGCGCTCCGCCTTGATGACATCCCGCAACTGGGCACCGTCCGCCATGTCGATGACGTACGACCGGTGCGCTACTTGCATGGCGGGGGCGTTTGCGTAGCGATCGACTGCGACGGTCTCGACACCAAGCCTCTGTGCCTCGAGAATCACTTCCTTACCTAATTCTCCTGAACCGAGTAACATCACTTTTTTTGCTGTAGGGGAGAGGGGAGGTCCATACATGGTTCGTCGCTGACTCCTTTTTCCATCGCGATTTCCCAAACAAAAAGACCGCCTGGGACTCTGAAGAGAGGTGCCCAGGCGGTCGGCAAAACGTCGATTACATTCCCCTGTGGTGACCCACGAATCCGCCAGTTATGTAATCGTGCGATGAAGTTTTGTTTTGATGTGTGAAGCGTAGCACATTCGTGAGGCGGGTTTCAAGGCGAAGCATACTTTACGGGCGATTTGACGAAGGCCACGTCGAGGAGTACACTTTGGGTGGAGGCCTTCGTCGACGTGTATGACGAGGGTCATGGAGAAGGAGGGCTAATCATGGACTTACAGAAAAAGGTAGCACTCATCACCGGTGCCGGTAAGGGAATTGGCCGAGCCATCGCCGAGCGCTTGGCACAGGAAGGTGTTCATGTCGGCCTGATGGCGAGAACACAGAGCGACTTAGATAAAGTGGCTGGACAGATTACCTCATCGTATGGGGTCAAGGCTGCAGTTGCGGCAGTCGACATTACGGACAGGCGAGCTGTGGAAGAGGCAGTACAGAAACTACATAGGGAACTAGGCTCAGTCGACATCCTGGTCAACAACGCGGGCACTGCTCAGTTCGGGAAGGTAGTCGACATGCCACCGGAAGTGTGGGAACAGATTATCCGCGTAAACTTGCTGGGGACTTATTATGTGACGCGTGCCGTATTGCCGCTGATGATTGAGCAGAATTCTGGAAACATCATCAATATTAGTTCCACGGCCGGGGAGCGCGCGTCTGCGACCACGTCTGCCTACTCTGCGTCCAAGTTCGCCCTGATGGGCTTTACCGAATCTTTGATGCAAGAGGTGCGCAAGAATAACATTCGCGTGACGGCTTTGGCGCCAAGTACGGTCAATACTGAGTTGGCTGCAAACGCCGGCCTGAAAATTGGCGACGAAGATCACATGATGCAACCCGAGGATGTTTCACAATTATTGGTCGATATCCTAAAATTGCCGCAGCGCGTATTTGTGAAGCAGGCGGGTCTGTGGATGACAAACCCGCAGTAACGCGGACGTATTTTGGATATTGGGTAGACCACCTTGCGCGGCGCAACGCATGCATATTCACCAATGAAACGGGAAGATTACAGTCATGGGAGGTTGATGTACCGCATTAACGAAACCATTTTCGTGATTGTGGTCTTGTCAACATACCTACACGAAGAGACGGCGAAAGCCGTCTCTTCGTATTTTTTGATTCCCTTATTGTTGAGTAGTTGCACAACATCACGGGTGAAAAGCGGTGGACGAGGTTAAATTAGGACGGATAGTGCGAGGAACGCATATTCGTGACTGTTAAGCAATGACGATGGAATCGGTGAGGTGAACGGATTGAGTACCCGACAGACGGTTGGAACAAATTTAGGTTTCGTCACACTCGTATCGGTTGTTGCGGCGATTGGCGGTTTGTTGTTCGGTTATGACACTGCCGTGATTTCAGGTGCCATTGTATTTATGCAGCAGAAGTTTCACTTAGGTCCTGGCATGCAGGGATGGGCTGTGTCCTGCTTGATGATCGGTGCCATCGTGGGGGCCGGGTGTGCCGGTGTGCTCAGTGATCGATTTGGGCGAAAAAAGATGTTGATCATCGCAGGAATTCTGTTTGCAATTGGGTCTATCGGCTCCGCGGTGCCGCCTACCATATCCCAGTTTGTCATCGCTCGGATTATCGGCGGAGTGGGAATTGGTATCTCCTCGACGTTAGTGCCGCTCTATATCGCTGAAATCGCCCCGGCCAAACACCGCGGAAGTCTGGTGTCTTTGAACCAGTTAGCGGTCGTCATTGGCATTTCCGCTATTTACTTCGTGAATATGTGGGTAGCGAACATGGGGTCTTTGGCGTGGGATATCTCATCGGCGTGGCGATGGATGTTTGGGCTCGGAGTTGTACCCGGCTGTGTGTTTATCTTCTTACTGGTGTTTGTCCCAGAGAGTCCCCGTTGGTTGGAAAAGCAGGGTATGGGCGATAAGGCGCTTCGCGTATTGGCTCGGATCAACGGCACTGATAGGGCTGAGGCGGAGCTTTCCGAAATCCGGGAAACCTTACAAAACGAATCGGAAAACCTCGGATTGTTGTTCAGACCTGGATTCAGAATCGCACTTGTCGTAGGCATCGTCTTGGCTATCCTGCAACAGGTCACAGGAATTAACGCCATCATGTACTACGCCCCTGAGATCTTTAAACACACCGGCGCGGGGACGAATGCTTCCCTCATCGAAACGGTGATCACGGGCGCCGACAACCTCGTGTTCACACTTGTATCGCTTTGGTTGATCGATCGGGTTGGACGCAAGGTCTTGCTCCTAATTGGCTCGGCGGTGATGACTGTTAGCCTCGCCGTCGTCGGTTACGCGTTTCACACGGGACAGACCGCAGGATATCTGGTTCTTGTGTTCATCCTGCTGTTTGTCGCCGCCTTTGCCGTTTCCTTTGGTCCGATTGTATGGCTTGTGATGGCAGAGATTTTCCCGACACGGATTCGTGGACGTGCCACGGCCATCGCGTCTGTCGCATTGTGGGCCGCCGACTACGCCGTGTCCCAGTCGTTCCCGGTTCTCCTCAACAGCGTCGGCGTCGCCAGTACTTTCTGGACGTTTGGCATCTTGAGCCTTGTGGCGTTTGTCTTCACGATGGCGCTTGTTCCCGAAACAAAGGGAAAATCGCTCGAGGAGATCGAGCGTTCTTGGGGCAGAGGGAATTTGCGGACTCCAGCAAAATGACGAATTCGGGGAAGTCACAAAGGGGCTGCTCGCAACAACGAACAGCCCCTTTGTCCTACTCTCAAATCCCTTCGTTATCTGGATTCATATGTCTCTGGCGTAAGTTTCCATCGTTCATACACGCTCGTTACATGTGCGCAGATGGCCGCGGCGATAGGTTAAAAACCTGGCTGGTCGGATGTCACACCGGTCGTATGCGTATCTAGATAAGCGTTCAGATGCGTTCGGATCTGTCGAGCTACACTGTCTTGCGTCGCCGATATTTTATAATGGTCCCCATCGACGTCTGTGGTAAATTGCCCGATGTTGCACCGCTCTAAATAGGAACCAATGTCATCCGGTGATTCCACTTGTCTTAAGAGGGTCTTGTGCCCGACAAACTGGTTATTCAAGTAAACGCTGTATTGCCCGTGGGCTCTTGGCAGGTTCACCTCGTCACCGCCTGCGCGAGCAAACGGCAAAGCGTGCGATCCGGCGTTTTGTAACTCGTCCATCGATAGTTTCCTCCTCTGGCGTCTGTACACCTAAATTCTCCGAATGTACAGTCGTCCATGTATTGAGTAGTGCAGGGCTGTTGCACGAAATTTGTCATCCTTTGTACATGGCGCGAGGGTGGGCAAAGGTGTACCCTTGTCCTTACATTGTTCTGCAAGTGGAGGTTGTAAGATGGCTAGATGTCCAAAATGCGGTACTGGAAAATTTGGGATTGATGAAGTGCAATTAGAGGGTGACAATCGGAAGATTGTTGTGATTGTGTGTGCCGGATGTGACACCTTGCTGTCCATCGTGCATCCGCAATTTAACTATTATCCTCAACTAGACGACATTCTTGAGACGCTAAAGGGGATAGAGAAGAAGTTAAAATAAATGGGGGTCGTCGAACAGTTTGGCGCACTTTGGAATGAATCGTCCGCTTCAAGCAAACAGTGAAGAGGGAGGCGGTTTTGTGAAAGTGGGGCAGACAAATATTTTTCGGGCCGAGGTTCACGGAGAGTATTTACGGACGGCGACGGTGACGCAGTTGAATGACGGCAATTATCTGGCTAGTGTCCGAGTGACGCCGATGGTGATCACGCAGACCGGATTTATTGACGATACGCTTGGCGACTTTGTGACGTTGCAAGACGCGCAGGAATTTGTGAATAGAACGTGGGACGAGAAGTTTCTAACCGACTCGACGGAGCTCTCCGATTCTGACAGCGTCTAGACAAGGACGGCTCAGGCAGGCGCACAAGGGCTTGTATCGCGACGACACACTTTATTTGTAAAGCACAACCACGGCTCGGTTGTGCTTTGCGAATTGCATGGACCTAATCACGGTGTGTCCGATGCGCCGTGGTCCAAGTGCGCACGCGGCGGATCTACATAGACTGCATTCATATCATTTGGCCATACGCGCGGGGGCACCCCTTACGCGTCGTGGCCCGAGTCATTGGATAGCGCTTTCGCAGGAGGAGATGACGCAACTGAGCCACCTATGATCTCCGTGAGCTGTTTAAGTGGCACACCCACGTCGGCCAACGGCGAAAGGATGGTATCGCGAGGACGGAGGGGGCCACTTTGAAATCCGATTGACACACGGATTAAATCGCAACGCGCGCGGCCAGTGTCTTTCTATAGCGACAAAGGTGCGCCAGGCTATCCGGCACTTTGATAGTTTGGCTCGTAAGCGGTAAAATTCGGAGGTTCCGTGCGAAGCGCCGCCCAGTAACACGTACTTTGAGTCGCCGGCGGCCCCTATGAAGGTGCCAAAAATCGGACTCGCCGACGAGATGACATTGAACATCGCGGCCGACAGGGGAACACGATGTGTTCGAGACGCCAAACTGGCTTTTGAATACGCCCATACTTGGGGGAGGCCTATGCGGCCCGCGTCTGGCCCGAACGCTTGTGCGTCCTCCAGGCGCGATTGACAACGCGCATCGCCAATTGTTCGTCTTTGATAGTGGCCACAATGGCAGCGCTGAACGTTTTAAAGAATTCTAGTTGGGTCACAGTAATCATCCACCTTCGACCAGTTTCGTTGAATTCATCATAGTACGAACAAGTGTTCTCATCAAGCTCTTTCTCTGGCGAAGTCGATCTTTTTTTGCGACGTAGAGATTTCTAAGTTGTTCCTGCCGGGCATGCTGATAGATGGACGACCCGTATGGAGTAGGTTTCAGGTGAACGCTGGTCTCGACCGACAGGAGTGGAAACAACTGCATGGATACTGAAGCAAGGTCTCGAGTCTACAAGAAGCGCAGACACGGTAGAGACCGGTCCTCGTATGCGGGCGCGCCGCGCAGAACAGGGAGCATGGTCTCAAGCGCCGTCATCATCCTGGTATTTGCGTTGCTCATCGTACTGTTTTTTCGGCTTGACCGCGCCGACGCACTCTCGAGGGTGATTCAATCGACCGGACTGCTCGGAATCCTCATTGCCGTAGTGCTTATGGCGGTTCTGAGCATTCTCCCTTTGCCTTCGGAATTTCTGATGATCGTGATCATGAAAATCTTCGGTCCATGGTGGGGGATACTACTCAGCTGGATAGGTACCATGACCGCGGCGATAGTGACGTTTTTGCTCGCCCGCCACTTTGGCAGAAGACTGCTGAGCCACTTTATCTCCGAGGACCGGTTCGGACAGATCTCGAATTGGATTGGCAACCGCGGAATCTCCGGGTTGATTATGGTTCGAATCATTCCGTTTCCTTTTATCGTCGTGAATTATGCCGCTGGGGTGTTGAAAAGCATCCGCCTGCGCGACTTCATATGGACTTCGGCGGTTGGTGGAATCCCCTATTACATCGGGGCGGCCCTGGTGTTCTTAGGCGTGTCCAAGCGCTATCTCACCTGGCTCATCGTCGGTGGTGTCGCACTCGTCGTCGTCTGGATCGCAGGGTATTTGTTCAACCGTCACGTCCAGTGGATCAAGCGTTTTCTCCACTGACGTACTCGACTTGCCCGCGGGTGCGCTGCCGTAGGGGAGGCTCAGTGGCTGTCGACGAGCATCGCGGTCAAAAGGGCTGCACTCTCCGCCACAAGCGGAAAACAGAAATATAAAAATAGGGAGGGTGGGAGAAGCTGATCGATGCGAGTGTGGGAACGCCGGTGGGTGCGGTTCCACGCTTCCCACGAGACGACCTCGTACCTTTCTCGCCTTTTGCGGTGGATGACGACAGACGTAAACATTCGCTCAACTCCCGTCTGTTACCCATTTTATTTCGGCAGGCGTTGTACACATGTCAGTCCCCGATAAATTTGTGTGCCCCAAAAGTGGCTGACGCTTGGCAGCGTGCAATGAGACAAAAAAGGGGCTCTGCACAGTCCCTCGCGCAGAGCACACATCAAGTAGGTGCAGTTTCCGTCGGGCCGACCGGCCCTCCCACAGGTGAATGGTATAGCACGTTAAGAAAACCATATCACATCGCAACCGCAAAGGGACGCTTGATTCTATGTTTCATAAACGCGTTGTTGCCTACTGGTTGGCTTTCCAAAGTTTGATCACCTTGTCGAATGGCGGCAATCCCTGTTTGAGTCGCTCTTCAAACAGCGTTCGTTTGCAAACCACACCGCGAGATGCCGTCTTTGAGTGGCGCACCGTCTCCATGTACCTGACACCCGCTGGACACCGGATGGGACAGACTTCGCACACGTTGGAGGTCACCAGGGGCCACTGCTTTTGCCGTGGGGAATCCGAATATTTTGCCTTTTTTACTGGGGCCATAGCAAATCACGCTCCACCGATAATTGGACACCGTACAACGTATGCGAGATCGCCGTGGTCGGTGCGTTAAGGACAAGATGTCGCGCGCACACCATCGCAACTTGTCATTGCCAAGGGGAAAGCAGTCGTTCATATTAGTCGATGGGTGATGTGAATGATGAATCGGCGGATTATCTTTACGCTGTCGTTTGGCCATTTGGCGAACGACTTTCTCATCAACGTATTTACAGCTATCCTCCCGTTGCTGGTCATCGACTTTCATCTGTCATATGGCCAGGTAGGCGTTCTCACGATGGCCTCAAACGTGGCTTCGTCGTTGGTGCAACCGGTGTTTGGGTGGATATCGGACAAAAAGGGCATGCCGTGGCTGCTAGGACTGAGCGCCTTGGCTCTCTCGCTGGGGTTGTTGTGCGTCGAATTCGCACCGTCGTTCATCTGGCTGATCCCAGCAGTCGTCCTCAACGGTATCGGATCGGCAGCATTTCACCCCGACGCCAGCAGAGCCGTATTCTTCGCGGCAGCTGACAAGCGTGGTGCGGCACAGTCGATTTTTCAAGTGGGCGGGAACCTTGGGCTCGCCATCTCGGCTATCGCACTGCGCTTTCTCCAGGGTGTCGGGCTCTCAGGTATCGCCTGGCTGATGATACCGGGCGTCGTCTCAAGTGCCTTGCTGTTTTCTCTGACAAAGTGGTTTGCCGCTCGGCTTGCGGAGGGGGCCAGGCAAAAACAGTCGGTTCCCACGGCGTCTATCCCGGCGCGCCCGTCGAAATTGGGATTGTCGCTCCTCGTCTTTATCGTGACCGTTCGCTCGTGGATCGTGTCTGGGTTTTCCACGTTCGTTCCGCTGTACGTCATGGCCGAGTTCGGCGTAACGGCCCGGCACGTCTGGATTTATACCTTTGTGTTCCTGGTCTTTGGCGCCATTGGGACGTTGGCGGGTGGGCCGATGGCGGACAGGTTCGGGCAGAGAAACGTCATTCGGCTCTCGATGGTGGTCTCAACGCCGCTTGCAGTGCTGATGCCGTATATCCCGCGCGATCTGGTTTTAGTGGATTTGGCCCTGGTCGGGTTTTTCTTGCTGTCGACGTTTGCCGTGACTGTGATTTACGGGCAGGGGATGTTGCCGAACAACATTGCGATGGTTTCCGGCTTGCTCATCGGTTTCGCGGGGGGAATCGCCGGCTTGGGGATCATGCTCGTCGGCCATATCGCAGACGAGTATTCACTGCATGTGGCTTTAAAGTGGATTGTTTGGCTGATGCCGGCAGCAGCGTTGTGCACGTTGGCTCTGCCTGTCGATGCCGCGCGCCTTCGCCAACGGATACCGACTGCGCTGGGGGTTACGCCACGTTAATTGGCGGACACACTCCGCCGGCTGCGAAGTCCTTGGAGGGCCTTGTGAGCAAAGGGCTAATACAGTCCAAAAAAATGGCCGCCATCACGGCGGCCCAAAGGGTAAAGGGAAATTGTGTCCCATTCATTTTAACACAATACTGAATTATCGCGATAGTGCGTTAATTAAATAAAGTCCTTCTCCTCGATGGACTCGACGAACGCCTTCTTCGCACACGCCGTAGCCGCGCCAGGAGCAGGTGCTGCAGATGCGGGCGATATCCTCTGGCACGACGTGGTCGCGAATGCGTCGTTCCACTTCGGACCAGCGAATCCTTTGGCCGACTTCCACGCCAATTGTCTGTAGGATAGCGGCATCGCGTTCAAAGATGTGCGGATCTTCACAGTGACAGATCTGCTGCCTCGGGAACTTGGCGCACAAGTCGTCTGGGCCATGAACGATGAGGACCCATGACTCCGGGTTCTCGCGCAGGTGCTGATGCACCTGCGTCATATTCGCCACATATTCTTCGGAATACCCCATCCCGCGATAGCCGAGCAGGCAAAACAGATGGTGCCCGCGCAAACGGTACGTTTCGTGTTGTTCGGTCACGGCGATGCACACCCCCATTGGTTTTTCAGTCCTCGAAGACCTTCGAAGATCGGTTTTAGCAGCTCGTTAAGCGGTGTACAGAAATGATAACATAGAGGGGACGACCGGGTGACCGAGGACATCCTTTTTATGGATCTTGTAATTTAACGGGTATGATGGACGTTGAAGCACAGAAGGGCAGGGTTGGCGTCGATGAAGAAGTCATACCACTGTTGTGCAACGTGTCGGCACTTTCGCATCGGACGCGAGGCGGGCCGCGTGGATATCCGTTGCGATCGGTTAGGCTATGCGACAAAATCGCACTATCAGTTTTCGTGTTGGAACCCGCGTGTCGATATCGTGGAGAAAATGCGCAGACAGTCACAGGACACGAGCGTGAGAACTGCAGGGAGGGACGACAGTGCTAGCACTTAATCCAGACGAGATGAGTCCACGAGACAACTATAAATTTCTCATCGGCAGCATCATCCCACGGCCGGTGGCGTTTGTCACGACGAAGGCTGAGGACGGCACGCTCAACGCGGCCCCGTTTAGTTATTTCAACATCGTCTCTGCGACGCCGCCGATGATCTCGGTTTCCGTGCAGCGACAGAACGGCGTTCAAAAGGATACCGCGCGGAATGCGTCATTTTCCAAACAGTTTGTGGTTCACATCTGCGACGAGGAGAACGTGGAAAAGGTCAACGCGACGGCCGCTTCGCTCAGGCCCAACGAAAGTGAAATTGAGCGTGTCGGGTTGACGCCTGTCGTAAGTACGGTCGTCGACGTTCCAGGCGTTCGCGAGGCAAAAATTCGAATGGAGTGCGTCCTCGAACACGCCTTGGCGCTTGGGGGCAGTACACCTTCCTGCGATTTGCTCATCGGGCGGATTGTCCAATACCACGTAGAGGAGTCGTTGTACGAGGGCGGCCGGGTGAATCCACACGGATTGAATCCTGTGGCGCGGCTGGCTGGCAACGACTACGTTACACTGGGGAACATCTTCACAATCGCTAGGCCCAAGTGAGGCGATTATAAAAATATAACGACGAAAAGTTGTTCTGTTTCTCTATATACAGACGACTTTTCGTTTGTTAGAATGGCGGCAATACAGATTTGTTCGACCATTATCCTACTTCTTACAAATACACTCGGCATCTGCACGCTATTGGCAATCGGCCGTAGCGTCCCACGTAGTTCTCGAATAAGATCTCACCAAGGCTCTGTCACTTGCATAAGGAGATTCGTAATTTTGAGGAATGTGGTTCTATCGGGTAAATACCGAGTTTATTGATTTGGATAATTGGTCTTGGGAGGCCCGAAGATATGCTTATTATCGCATGGGTTATTGCCTTGTTCTTCGCGGCCAACATCGGAGCGAGTGGTACAGCGGCCTCCATGGGCGCCGCCTACGGCGCGGGCGCCATTAGACGAAAGTGGATGGCCCTTGTGTTGGTGGCTGCTGCGGCGTTTTTGGGGGCCGTCATCGGTGGCGGCTCGGTAGTGAAGACCATCAGCGGGGGGATTGTCCCGTCCCACGACATCACGGTGGAAATCACGGTGTTGATCCTCGCCTCTGCTTGTTTAACCCTATTTATTTCCAACCTGATTGGCGTTCCGCTGTCGACTAGCGAGGTGACGGTCGGTGCAGTGGTGGGCGTTGGGCTTGCGATTGGGCACGTGTACGGGTCGAAACTGATGTTTATTGTGTCTGTGTGGCTGATTATGCCGTTCGTCGCGATGGGTATCGCGTATCTGCTCGGAAAATTGATTCGCGTGCTCGAGCCCAAACTCTCGAACCTGTCCGCCGCCGCGAGGTACACCACTCTTTCCCTGACGGGGTTGCTCGTGCTCTCTGGGTGTTATGAGGCGTTTTCGGCCGGGATGAACAACGTCGCCAACGCGATTGGCCCGCTGGTCGCGGCGAACGTGATCAGCGTACACGCAGGGCTCATCTTTGGGGCGCTGTTCGTCTCGATAGGCGCGATGGTTCTCGGCGGGAAAGTGCTTGACACCAATGCGAAGAAAATCACTCAGTTGTCCGTTTTACAGGGTACGGCGGTCTCCTTGACGAGTGCGACGCTCGTACTCATCGCCTCGCTGTTCGGCCTCCCTGTACCCCAGACACAAGCCACCACGATGGCGATTTTCGGCGTCGGTCAGTCGAAAGTGGGGCGGGATATCTGGCGTCAAGATGTCGTCAAGCGGATTGTGAAGATTTGGATTGCTTCTCCGGTCTCCTCATTATTGCTGTCGTACGTGCTTGTCGAACTGGTGACGAATAGAAACCTGTCCGCGTTGTGGGTTGTGGCGGCGGTCATCGTGTTTGCTGGACTCTTGTGGATGTTTCGGCGCATGCGGTCGAGGCAAGCGTCTGTCGCACAACGAAAGTCCTTGTAAGTGAGTGCACCCTACTGTCGCGTTTCGGGCAGTTTCCCTTCCTAAGCGAGTCGGTTCAACGCAGATTTGGACGTTTCGCTGCTTGAGCCGACCCCAAGCACGCCGCTATTAACCTCCTTCGGAAGTTTCCCCTCGTTGCTACCGTGATTGGATCGAATGTAAATAACTTCCTTATCCCCTCCGGAAACCTGATATACTGTTGTATGTGCGTCATTTAGTCGACAAGGGACAATTGGAGGGCAGGCATGGCAAACGCTGTAGAACTCAGAAACGTCACGAAGACGATCGGCAACAAACAAATTGTGAAGAATCTCACATTAGACATTCCCGAGGGCGAAGTATTTGGCCTACTGGGTCCTAACGGCGCGGGCAAGACGACGACGATTCGAATGATGGTGGGCCTTATCTCGATATCGACAGGACAAGTCCTAATCAAGGGGCACGACGTGGCGAAAGACTACAAACGAGCCATTCACGAGGTTGGCTCCATCGTCGAAAACCCGGAGATGTACAAGTACCTGACAGGTTATCAGAACCTGGTCCAGTATGCGCGGATGGTCAGTGGTGTGGACCGCCGGCGGATCGACGAGGTGGTCGAGTTCGTCGGTCTGGAGAAGCGAATTCACGAAAAAGTCAGAAGGTATTCCCTCGGTATGCGTCAGCGGCTTGGGCTCGCGCAGGCCTTGTTACACAAACCCTCCGTGCTCGTCCTCGACGAACCCACAAATGGACTCGATCCCGCCGGCATTCGCGAACTCCGCGACCACCTTCGCTACTTGGCCAAAGAGGCTGGCGTTTGCGTGGTGGTGTCCAGTCACCTCTTGTCCGAGATGGAACTGATGTGTGACAAAGTGGCCATCATCCAGAATGGTGAACTCGTGCGCGTGCAAGACGTGGAACAGTGGACGGCGACTGACGACGCCGATCAGGACGTCGTGCTGGACGTCGGCGATGTCGCAACCGCCCAAGCGGTATTGAAGGAAATGTCTGGAGTCGAGCAGGTGACACTCCGCGGCTCCAAGCTTCAGTTCAGGACGCGCCGGGCGCTCGTACCGGAGTTAAATCGGCGGCTCGTGAAGCGAGACGTGCCTGTGTATGAAATGAGAGTGGTGACAAAGTCACTGGAAGATAGATTCCTCGAGATTACGGGAGGCTAAGCTAGGTGTTTGGACTCATACTCAACGAAAATGCAAAAATCTATCGCCGATCCCGCACCTGGATCTTCGTGGGCATCGTTCTCTTGACCCTGGTGGCAGCGTGTCTGGTGTCGCACCGCAGCTTCGCGGGAAGTGGGGCACAGGTGTGGAAGTTGATGGACGATGCAAGTGCTCTGACGATGCTCATTACCATCTTTGCAGCAGTCGTCGCTGGAGATAGTGTGGCTGGTGAATTTTCGTCAGGCACCGTGAAGCTCTTGCTCACGCGCCCCGTGTCCCGACTGCAAATTCTTTGGTCAAAATACCTCTCTGTGCTGTTGTTCGCATTTGGATTTGTCGCGTTGTTATTTATCGCCTCGTGGGTCGTCGGTGGGCTGGTATTCGGTTTCGGGGGAGCGTCCGCCAGTTATCAGTATGTGGATGCGCATCAAGCGCTGCAGCAAATCCCCTACGCTGCAGAAGTCATGCGCAGCTATGGATTTGCGCTCATTCCGCTGCTTATGACACTGACCGTATCGTTCATGATCTCCGCCTTATTCCGCAGCAGTTCACTGGCGATCGCCGTTTCGATTCTCCTGATGTTTGCCGGTACCCTCGTCGTGGGCGCACTCAGTCGGTATGTGTGGGATAAATACATCCTCTTCGCGAACGAGAATCTTGGGCAATATTTTGTCGGAGGTCCGATGGTACATGGGATGACGCTCGGATTTAGCGTCGTCGTCCTCGCTGTCTATTTCGTCCTCTTTCACGCCGTCGCGGCACTCGCGTTTCATCGGCGCGACGTCGCTTCGTAAACCGCGTTGTTCGCTACATTTTCCCCGACGACCTCCATGCGACTGTGCGTGGAGGTTTTTTGCATGGACATCGCCCTACTTTCCATTCGCCACGCGAACCGTATGCGCCAGTGTGAATCCGCTCGAGACGAGGACCGGGGCAATCAAGAGGAGCGTCAGGGTCAATGGCAGGTGGCCAATCAGGAAAACGCCCATGGAGATGCCCATGAATACGTTCATGAGGATGTCGGACAACCCTTTTAGGTCGGTGTTTCGTTCAATCATGATCCCTGCAGCGACCCCAAATGCGAAACTGAAGATACACCCCGCAGTCTTACTTCCGGTACAAAGTTCCATCACGAGTTGCATGGAGAACGTAAAGCGCATCAAACCAGAGTGAAGTGTGCGCTGTACGTCAGCTGTTAAATCGAGTCGTCGGCCATCGCGGGTCGCGGGGGACGGTTTCATCAGCGTGTATAAGAGACAGGTTTCCGCCACGGCGATCGGCAGCGTCACGCAAATGAGCCAAAACACATGTCCCACCTCCTCATCCAATCTATATGCAGGTGAGTGGGCTCCCTGTCCTCAACTCCTCGAATCCACCTATCCCGTGTGATAGAGTACAGATACGAAGACGCAAAGGAGAGTCGTATGGCTCATGAGACGATTGTGGTGCGCCGTTTGCGGGAGTCCGAACCCGCCCCGACGGAGTTACTCCTCCTGGCCGATCCGTCAGCGGACATGATTGACTCCTATTTGCCTCGCTGTGTGGTTTATGTCGCGGAACACCTGGACGCGGGTGTGGTCGGCGTCTGTGCGGTCCTGCCGACGAGGCCAGGGGTGGTGGAAATCGTCAACGTGGCGGTAGACGAAGCTTGGCAGCGTCAAGGCGTGGCGAGTGGCCTTTTGCGCGAGGTCATCGCTTTGGCGAAGGAGACACCAGCGGTAGGTAGATTGGAGATTGCCACGGGAAACTCCAGTTTCACTCAATTGCGTCTCTATCAACGGCTCGGCTTCCGGATGACGCACATCGAACAGGATTACTTCGTGAAGCACTATCCGCAACCAATTTACGAAGATGGCCTGCAGTGTCGAGATCTCGTACATCTCGCCATGGACATCCCAACAGGTTGATTTCTATAGAACTTTCATCCTGCCAGTTCGAAAGTAAGATGTGGCATTGTGTTTGGACTATTTGTAACTTTCATAACAACTTTGGTGTGAACGAGGACGGTGACGAACTTGCATTATCAGTTGAGTGCAGAGCGGATGATTTACGCGATGGCGCCTGAAAACGAGGCGGTGCTGGAGGTAGAGGCGGGATCGACGGTGACGATTGAGACCTGCGATTGCTTCGAGGGCCAAATTCAGGACGCGAACCAGGACTTTGGCACGCTTGACTGGGAGCGCATCAACCCTGCGACAGGTCCGATTTTTGTCCGAGGTGCAGAACCAGGGGACATCCTCGTGGTGCACATCGAGGACATTCAACTCGCTGATCACGGCGTCATGACGACTGGCCCGGGACTCGGCGTGCTCGGAGACGAACTCGCGGCCAACGCCATTCGCATGATTGAGATCTGCGACGGCAAAGCGATGTTCTCGACGGACATCGCTCTACCGCTTCGGCCGATGATCGGTGTCATCGGGACGGCCCCGGGGAGTGAGTCGGTCCCTTGTGGTACACCCGGTAATCACGGGGGGAACATGGACTGCACGCGCATTACCACCGGCGCGACATTGCTATTACCTGTCAACGTCCCGGGCGCGCGATTTGCCCTCGGCGACTTGCACGCGTCGATGGGGGATGGGGAAGTAGCCGTATGTGGGATTGAAATCGCCGGACGAGTCACGGTGCGACTCGATGTGCTGAAGGGGAAATCGTGGCCGTTGCCGATGCTTTTGAACGACGACGTCGTGGTGACCATCGCCTCCGAAGAGTCCCTGGACGATGCGGCAGTGCGCGCCACGAAGCAGATGGTCCATTGGCTGCACGACGAGTTTGGGGTGGAGTTGGCCGAAGCGACTTTTTTGTGCAGTGCGGCGGGGGACTTGCGCGTCTGCCAAATCGTCGATCCGCTGCGGACCGCCCGCTTCGAAATTCCACGCGCAATCGTGGCAAAGTTCGGATTTTCATTTGCGTGACGACGGTAGTTTTGAACTGGGCCGCCCCGCCAGCCGCGCCAAGGTGTCGGCGGACGGGGCGGCGTACTTCTCAAGCCCACTGTTTGGTGATCATGTACTTCTCGCAGATCTTTGTGCAGTGCAGACATATCCGCGAACAAGCTTGCGACTCTGGGTCGGGGAACTGCATGCATTCGTGGCCGCACATCCGACACACTTTTGCACAGTAGCGAAGTGCGATTTTCAGCATGGGACTGCGCCTTGCGATTTGCCGACAGGTCAGGAGGCAGACCTCGACACAGTCCTGCAACATGGCAATTTTCCTCGCGTGTATATGCGCGTCTGGCCGGCACATGAGCATGTGGATGGTGCGCTCACATGTGAGCATACAATCCTTGACCTGCTCGCAGATGTTTGGGCATTGGTGGACGGGGTGAGCTGCGAACAGGCCGGGATCGATTTCTACTTTTTCCTCTTCGAACTCATACTGCAGATACATGAATTGAGGCGCGGGCGCCGGTTTCGGTTTTGGTGCTGGTTTTTTGACGTATTGTACGTGCGGAGGGGACTCCGTTTCGATCTCCATCGACGGATAGGATGGGGACTCCTCCTCGTGGATCGGTGGTTTTGGCGGTACATGATAGGCTTTTTTGGGCTGGTATGAAGGTTTTGCCGGGGGTTTTCCCTCAGCTCGATAATCTGGCGTGAAATCTTGCTCCGCGTTATTTTCGTTTGGCACCGTGTATCCTCCTTACGAGTCTTTATTCCACACCCAGTAAATGCACGCACGTCACTGCGTGTGCCCGCCCATACGACGTTTGGGCACAAGGACAGTTGAAGTGATCAAAGTGTGCTAAACTGAACGAAGCCACTGTGGCAGGAGACCACATGAAGGGTGAGAGAAGATGCCAATCAAGATTCCAGATCATCTACCAGCGAAAGAAATTCTGCAATCCGAGCACATCTTTGTGATGGGCGAGAAACGTGCGTTTCAGCAGGATATTCGCCCGCTTCGAATATTGATTTTGAATCTCATGCCGATGAAGGAAGTTACGGAGACACAGTTGCTTCGGCTCCTGGGCAACTCCCCGCTCCAAGTCGAGGTGACGTTGCTTCGAATGCAGTCGCATGTGGCCAAAAACACGTCGGCAGAGCATCTGACCTCGTTTTATCAGACGTTTGACGACGTTCAACAACAGGCGTACGACGGCATGATCATCACGGGTGCACCGGTCGAACACTTACCTTTTGAGGAAGTCGGATATTGGCAGGAACTCTGTAGTATTCTCGAATGGACGAAGGAATCGGTGACTTCCACGCTCCACATCTGTTGGGCGGCACAAGCGGCTCTGTACTATCATTATCAAGTTGACAAATACGCACTGCCGGATAAGCTGTTTGGCGTATTCGAACACACGGTGAACGTCCGCTGCAACTTGACCAGGGGATTTGACGATGCGTTCTTGGTGCCGCACTCGAGGCACACCGACATACGGAAGAGCGACCTCGAGCGCGTGCCGGAACTCGATGTGCTCGCGGAGTCCGACGAGGCCGGTGTGTTCTTGGTCGCCACGCCGGATGCACGCCAAATTTTTGTGACAGGGCACGCGGAGTACGATGCGACGACGCTGTGGGACGAGTACAAGCGCGACCTCGAGCGAGGACTCGCAGTGCCGCTGCCGAAGTATTACTTCCCGAATGACGACGAGTCGCGCCCGCCAAGACATCAGTGGCGGTCGCATGCCAACCTACTGTTCTCAAATTGGTTGAATTACTGCGTATACCAGGAGACCCCGTACGATCTCAGTGGCCGCGTGAAGCGCCCGCAGTCGGTTGGATGAGGATGTTCCCACTTGTGGTCGTGGATGTTTAGGCCATGTGGAACAAGGGGAGAAGGGAGAATAGGGTCGTTTCGGACTGCACTCTCCTTCAGGACCGCTTTTGACAAAGGCCTGAATGATTTCAAGTCAGGCACGCAGGTGGATTCCATCCATAAACTATGGGGAATGGCGATCGGCCGCTGTCACAGGGCGTAATCCGTACGTGCGACAGGTCGCCGCGCCACAGTTTGTTTTGCGCCGGGGAAGGGGGATTGAGGGTATGGCACATCACCACGCGCATCATCATCACGACGCTGGCGGGCACCACCATCACGACGGCATTCTCCACACGCACGCGCCCGCTGGTAAAATGGGCAAGGCGTTTGTGCTGACGTGTGCGATTCTCGTCGTCGAGTTGATCGGTGGCATGCTCTCGCACAGTCTTGCTCTCATGTCGGATGCAGGCCACGTGTTGACAGACGTTTTCGCCATCGGTCTCTCGTGGTTTGCCATCAGGCAGTCCGTCAAACCAGCAGACGAATCGATGACCTTTGGCTATGCGAGGTCTGGCATTCTCGCGGCACAGGTGAATGGGCTGACGCTCATCGTCATCACGCTGTGGATCTTGGTGGAGGCGTATCGGCGCCTGCAACATCCTAGTCACGTTCATAGTCTGTGGATGTTTATCAGTGCCACCGTGGGGATTTGTGTGAATCTTTACCTAGCGCTCGGCATGCGGCACGAAGAAAATCTGAACGTCAAAAGCGCAGTTTTGCACATGCTCGGCGATGCCGCCGCATCCGCAGGTGTCCTCGTGGCAGGTATCATCATCTCGTTCACGCATTGGTACATCGTAGATCCGCTGCTCAGCATCGCCATTGCCGTTCTGATCGCGTTTGGCGCATGGCGGATCGTCCGCCAAACGATGAAGATTTTGATGGAAGGCACGCCGCAGACCATCGACTTTCGCGCGGTGGTCGACGAATTAAAGGCCCTGCCAGGGATACAGGATGTCCACGACGTCCACGTATGGGCGATTACGAGCGGTCAAAATGCGCTGAGTTGTCACGCGGTATTGGACGGAAATATGACCATCCGCGACAGTCAACAGATCCTGCGGGACGCGGAACACTCTCTGTCGCATTTTGGCATCGGGCACGTGACGATTCAAATTGAGGACGGAAGTCACCCACATGAGAATCGCGAACTGTGTTCGCACAAGGAAGACGTACTCGAACATCACCACCACTGAGTTTAGAGTCTCTATCCACGAAAGCAAGGTGAAATGGATGGATTTGTTTCAAGAGTCGGACAAGCGCCAAGACGCGCCGTTTCCTTGGCGATACGTCGCCGCGTTTTTCATTTGCGTCGCTTTGACTGGGCTCGCCATTCTCATCGCAATTGGACTTCACTTTCCGAGTCTCGTAATGACGTTCAGCTCGGGTGTCTCATAACCAAATGCTTCGTTTGTGGGCGCGATTGTACTCGATTGGAGCGAGTTTGACTGTTAACGGATTGTTGACGATGATTCCAGCCTCTCTCTGTGGGATGTGAACGTAGACGCATATCCTCAACGGTTTTGAGTAGGTATCATTAGATACTTGATGCGAAAGAGAGGAAGGACGGGCATGAACTCTTCAATTCGGTTATTCGCTGGCCTGATTGCGGCGTTCATCGCTTGGGCAGCCACGAGAGTACTGTCGGCTAGCCCAACAGTCGCACTGACCATCGGAACCTGCGTATTTGTCTTTGGAGTGTTGAGTACAGGGCGGACCTATCTACTGCAGCGTCGGCTCTTTCGAGGGGACTTGTGGGTCCAGCATTCAGCGCCTGTGGTGGCAGGTGCAATCGTGGCTACGATAGTCCGAATGACGCATTTCTGACCGGAATATTCGATACGGTTGGGGAATTTTCAGACTCCATCGACGGCCTTCGACAAACATGTAACGAATTCGCCGATTGTTCGTCACATTTATCATGCATATTTCGTCGTATACTGTTGATCATTGATTGCTCATGGTAGTGGAGGAGAACAATGATCAACGGGGATTGTAAAACGACCAGTGTGATTGATTACTTGCGCGACAAGATGATACTTCGGGCAGAAGCGACTGGAGATTTGTTACATCAGGACGTCATCCGCTTGAGTCAACGACTTGACCAGTTCTTGGTTCAAGCGCAGAAGTGCCTTCAAGGCGAGGTGACCGTGGCACCGGAAACGGACCCGACGCCATGGTGGCCCCTGCAAGCGGCCGGAGGTGAACCGCGTCCGACTATCTGGGCCCTACAGAACCGCGGCCGCAGGCATTTGCGCGTGGTCGGGGACTCGGGGCACGCCGTGTCCTACAGGCGCTAATCGCCTGAAGTTGACGCAGTCGTTTGGACAAGGTACGCTGTCTACTGTACATAGGCTTGTTTTGCCAACGCAATTAAGGATGTGACACTTGACGTGCATTCGTATTGGTTTCACATTGGCGCTTTTCCCGTTCGGTCGTACAGCACCATATTTGCCCTCGCTTTCTTGTTGGGGCTTGGCATTACGCTGTATTTCGCGAAGGCGAAAGGCAATCCAGGGGATTCGGAGCACTGGTGGAGTTTGGCACCGCTCTGCCTCGTCGGCGGGATTTTGGGCGCTAGGTTCTGGCAGGTATTTTTCTTCGACTGGGGCTACTATTCTCAATACCCTGGTCAGATCATTCAAGTGTGGCACGGCGGACTGTCCATTCAAGGTGGCATCGTCGGGGCTTTGATTGCCTCTATCGTCTATTTGTGGCGCAAGAAGCAGAGTTTCTTCCACTTCGCGGACATCGCTACACCAGGCATTCTGCTAGGGCAAAGCATCGGCCGAGATGCAGACTTCATGAATGGGAGCGCCTACGGGGCACCCACTCATCAGAACTTTGGCATCCTGTTTCCGACCGATACATTGGCTCGCCAACAATACGGGAACCAGCCGCTTTGGCCCGCGGTGATGTGGGAAGCGCAGGTCGACATCGTGCTGATGGCACTGTTGTTTGTCTTGTTGCAGCGAAAGAGCGGGTGGCCACGAGGCTTTGCTTTCGTGTACTACCTTATCGTGTACAACATCTGCCGATTCTTTCTGGAAATGTTGCGCGGTGATTCTCCGCGCGGCGTGTTTGGCTGGGATGCGGCTCAATGGACGGCACTCGCCTCCGCACTCGTCGGCGTCCTGTTGGCCATCTGGGTGTTCTGGAAATCGGATCGGAAAACGCCGCTCGGCATCGACAACTGAAATACTGTGTTCGACTCGTAGACGGAGTGCCGTTCAGGTACTCCGTTTCGTTATTGTGTGCTAACCCCGCGTACCCAATGTGTGTCAGGAGGAGTTACGTGAACACTTTACGGCTGGAATTGCCAGATTCGTTCGACTTTTCTCTGTCGATTGAGCGAAATGTGTTTGGTATTGGGGAACTTCAGGTCGTCCAGACGGATGCCGGTCCTGTCGTCTATCGCGCACTGTGGCGTCAGGGGGAACCCGTTGCGACCAAGGTTTGCGTCGAACGCCATCAATCGACTCTTCTCGTCGAGACGGCTGACGCCCTGTCGTTGGAGGAGGCGCGGGATGTCGAATCCCAAATCCGCCACTGGCTCGATCTCGACAGCGACTACGCCCGCATCAGGGATTATTTCGGGGCGGACACGACGATAAGACCGGTGGTCGATTCGCTTAGTGGTCTGCATTTGCAACGGGACATCCACCCGTTCGCTGCGTTGGTGCGCATGATGATCGGACAGCAGGTGAACGTCGCTTTTGCGACGACGCTCACCAATCGCTTGATCCATCTGGCGGGTCGTTATGTCGTGTGGGATGGAATGACAATACCGGTATTCCCGATGGCGTCAGAAGTTGCAGCCGTGTCCGTCGACGAGCTGAGACGTTTGCAATTCAGTTCGCGAAAGGCGGAGTACATCGTACAACTGGCGCGGATGGTAGACGATGGATCAATCGATTTGAGCGCTGACCACCTGCAAACGATGGACGATGACCAAGTGGTTGAATACCTCTGCAAAATCCGCGGCGTAGGGCAGTGGAGTGCACAGTGTTGTCTGCTCTTCGCCCTCGGGCGGCCGGACGTTTTCCCTGCATTGGATATCGGCCTTCTGGACGCGCTCGCGCGCCTGTACGGCGTCGCCAGGCCAAGTGCAAAAGAGGCGGCTCGAATGGTTGAAAAATGGTCGCCGTATCGCAGCTATGCGGCCCATTTTCTGTGGTGTGGCAGGAGAATGCTCGGCAAGGGGTAGCATGGCACAAAACCGTCTATCGTCGCATGCGGATAGAACATAAAAAAATTCGGCAACGTGCGTTCACGCTGCCGACAAGCGGGGTATTTCTGTGCAAAGAAAATGTTAGCATCTGGTCATACGCACTTCAAGCGAATGAATATGATTCATAACACAGAATGTGGATATTCACACAAACGTCACAATTGGTTTCGAATTGCGAACACTTACACGCCTGTGCTGATCATTGCGGCAATCGCGCAAAATCGTATCCCTCTTCGCGCAACAGGTCGATAATTTCCGGCAGCGCTTCGATGGTATAGCGGCTGTTGGATACGCCGTCGTGCATTAGAATGACGGCGCCTGGGCGGCACTGCTGAACGACTTGCCGTACAATTTGGTCCGCGTTTGTCGCCTTCCAATCCTGCGAGTCGACTGTCCACAAGATCACAGGATGACCTAACGTTCGGAGCGACTTTTCTTCGTTATCTGTAATCAAACCGCCAGGTGGCCGGTAGTATTTTGGGTAACTGCCCGTAACTTGATGAATCATTCCGTCCGTTCTCTTCACGTCTTTTTCGACCCATGCTGTCGTCTTCTCAGGAAGAAACTCATGTTGATAGCCGTGGTTTCCGACTTCGTGCCCTTCGACCACAAGCCGCCTTGCGATGGCCGGAAACTCCCGTACACGAAACCCTAAGACAAAGAATGTGGCTGGGACGTGCTTTCTCCTTAAGATGTCGAGGATTTTCGGCGTGTACAGCTTGCTTGGGCCATCGTCGAACGTCAGGTAGATGGTTTGGTCGTGCCCGATCTGGCGCAACAATTGCGCGTGTACGGGGCGCTTGTCCAAGATGGGACAAAGGATCAGTCCGATGGTTAGAAGGGGCGCGATGAACCGTCGTACCGTGCTCTTCAAAGTTCGCTGCATCTCCCGGGGGCCTCCTGCGTACTAACTCGGATATTGTCCATTCATCATCATTGCCTGTTCGAGTTCAATCATGTATCCCGTCGAGATGCGATGACGATTGAGCTGAGGGTGTATTGCTACCCTCTAGGTAATGAGTGAGACCGTTTCGGACCCAAGTTTCCATCGTTTCCCACACGATAGACATGTGTATAAGCTCTCTCTGGGTGGATCACAATATGGCTTGTCATCACCATAACCGATAAGGAGGAGTACACAATGGCAAACAACAACAACAGCAACGACAAATTGATTCCACAGGCAGAACAGGCTTTGAGCCAAATGAAGTACGAAATTGCATCGGAGTTTGGCGTTCAGTTGGGTGCTGAAACAACTTCTCGTCAAAATGGTTCGGTTGGTGGAGAAATCACGAAGCGCCTCGTGGCATTTGCTGAGCAAAGCCTCTCGGGCCGCTAATCCTCAAAGTTACACAATGAACGAGAGCCGTCACTTAGCGTGACGGCTCCTTCTGTGTTTATGCACGATTACGTGTGTCGGCGTTCGCCGAGGTACAACGTGTTACACAAGGCTTGTTAAATCTCCTAGCGAAGCAATCGTTCCGTCCGGTTTTGGGGGGACTTCGTCAGCTACCCGGCCAGCGCGGTTACACCAGTAGGTCTTAAACCCAAACGCCTTGGAGCCAGTGACATCCCAGTGATTCGACGAGACAAACACGACGTCCGCCTTGTCGCAAGTGAGCGTGTCCAGAACCAATTGATATGCTGCTCGCGTCGGCTTGTATGTACGGATGGGTTCTGTACTCAGAATGTAATCAAACGAGAACAGGATTCCTTGTGTATTGGTCAACGTCTGCAAGGACCGAAACGTACCATTGGACAGGATCAACAGCTTGTGCTGTTCCCCGAGCGTCTCAAGCGCCCCTTTGACGTCCTCGAACAGCGGCAGCGTATCATGAGCTTGAAGTAACCGCGGGACGAGTGTGGAGATGCGTTCTTCGTCCACACGTGCGTCGCGCAGCGCAAACCTAAAAGCGGCGTCCGTCGCTTTGTCAAAGTCCAGAAACCGATTCATCAGGACGCTGTTCCACGCGTAGTCCAGTTGCTTCGAGCGCCACGTCCGGCAAATTTCTTTCGCGGCCAAAGCATCTCCGATGAGCTCTGTCGCAGTGGCGACAAGAGCCTCTACATCAAACAAGGTGCCGTACGCATCAAATACAATGGCAGCCATACTCATCCTCCGTCCAGATACGCCCCGCTCCGGCGCTTACACCCCGCGGGCTGCAGGGTCCCAAATGACCTTGTGGATCTGCAGATTTAATTTCACTCGTTTTAACCCAGAACGCAAGATCTTCTCAACGAGCCGTTCGGGCGGCATCGTCTCCCATACGGGGCTAAAGAGGATGGTGCACTTCGGGTCATATTGCGATATGACGGCGACGGCGATGTCAAAGTCGTCGTCATTTGCGATGACAAACTTCAATTCATCTCGCCCTTGTAAGACGTTCAAGTGTTCGTGGACCATCTTGTCCATTTCACCGCTGTCCGGCAATTTGTAGTCGACGATGAATCGAACTTTGCGCTGCAGTAACTCGCTCTTCTCGCGCAGTACAGCAAACGGACGGACGTCAATCGCACCATTGGTCTCGATGTGGATGTCTTGAATGTGGTCGATCGCGGCAAGCGCTTCGATGAGCAGTTGCGATTTATGGCGGTGAATGAGCGGTTCTCCTCCTGTGAGGCACACGTTCTCCCAGCCAAAGTCCGAAGCACGCGCGGCAATTTCCCCGATGGTCGCCTCGAACTCCGGTTTCGCCGGCGCGTAGCTATACGGTGTATCGCACCAGGTACAGCGCAGGTTGCAGTGGAAGACACGGACGAACACGGTGGGATAGCCAGCACGCGTCCCTTCGCCTTCGACCGTCTCAAAGATCTCAACCATGGGAAGCGTCAGGGAAGAGGGGGTGGCATCCTTCGATTGCTCGTATCGGTCCAACCAGTCGTAGGGGGTATTTCGCGTTCCAATCATCTCCGTCATTCCACCCAGGCTCGCTTTAATGTCGCGCGACTTGTCGGCGTTTCGTAGAGGACCAGTTCCTCCAGGCGGATCTGCTGCGAAGCGTCAGTCTCGACCTGAAGTGCGCGTTCCAGTTGCTCCCACATCCACACAACCATGTTCTCCGCCGAGGTGTTCATCGCTGGGAGAACCTCGTTGAGGTATTGATGGTCGAGTTTGTCTTCGATGGTCGTTTGGTAAATCCGCTTGAGGTCGGAAAAATCGATGACCAGTCCAATTTCGTTGACGTATCCGCTCACCGTTACAACCAGACGATAGGTGTGTCCGTGCAGGTTTTTGCACTTCCCATCGTACAGATGTAAATGATGTGCCGCATCGAATGTAAACTCCTTCGTCAAGGCCACGCGGCGGCCGTGATAGGCGAGTTGATCCGCTTTGATGTCTTTTCCAAACTCCTGTAATTTGTCAGGGATTCGGTACGTTCCCACGAGTCAGCCCCCCGTTCAGTGTGAAACCTGTTTAAATACATAAAGGAAGCCCCAAACATGGGGCCTCGCTCGTCCATTATCCGATTTTAGCCGCGAAACAGATGAGTTACACGTCATCCCGATCTGCTTCTTCAGGACACATCCACTCGTCGCCCCATGATTGAACTGCGTCCATCACAGGTGCCAGTGCCGTCCCTTTAGCGGTCAACTCATATTCGATGCGAACAGGGGTTTCAGGATACACATGCCGAGTTAGAATCCCCGCTTTTTCGAGCTCTTTAAACCGCTCTGCAAGCATTCGGTCACTCATGTTCGGAATCATCTCAGATATGTCCTTGAACCGCTTTGGGCCCTGCATGAGGACTCGAATAATGAGTCCTGTCCAGCGCTTGCCAAGCAAGGCGAAGGCTGATTCAAATTTCGGGCACAGCTGTTCATGGTTTCCCATGACCATCATCTCCTAGGAGCTATTCTAACATACAATTCCCCTGGAATGTGTAGGTTTATAGTAACTTTCTATGAACGTAGTCAAAACATGTTGTTATCCGCTAAGGATTGCAGGAAAGGAACCCATCTGTTACATGTAAAGCGATGAATTTCCGTCGAATGTCTGCGACTTGAGGAGAAGATTCTGTGTCTGATCGCGATTTAAATCGAATCACCATACCACTTATCGAACCCGTCCTAGATGCGATGGCCAAGCAGTCGCAGGCGCGTTTGGACAGTCTCACCAAACCGCTTGGAAGCCTCGGCGACCTCGAGCCATTGATTTGCCAAATCGCCGCCATTCAAGGGCGAATCATCCCTGCATTCACCGCGCCGCGCTTCCTCGTGTTCGCGGCGGATCACGGAATCGCGAGAGCCCACGCGATCTCGCGCTACGGATCGGAAGTCACGGAGGAGATGGCGGTCAATATTGCGATGGGGACATCGACCAGTGCCGTATTGGCCAGGCAGTACGGCATGTCGACGCGCGTTGTCGACGTCGGCGTGTTTACAAATGTGCGCCACCCTCGGGTCGTCGTCCGCAAAGTTGGCCGCGGTACGGCAGATTTTAGCGCTGGCCCGGCGATGACCGACGAGCAACTGAGAGAGGCGGTCCAGGTTGGGGTGGACGAGGTGCTCCGGCTCGTCGAACAAGGGTGTGACTGCATCCTCTTGGGGGAAATGGGGATTGGCAACACCTCGTCAGCGAGCGCTTTGACTGCCTGTCTGCTCGAGTTGCCCGTCGATGCCCTCGTCGGCGTGGGCACGGGCATCGACGAAGCGTCGCGCCGATTGAAGCGAGACCTCATTCAAAAGTCGCTCGATTCATGGTGCACGGCGGCATCAACCGCGTCTCCCCACGAACGGTGGCAAAGCGCGATGGCACGGTTCGGAGGTTTTGAACTGGCGGCGATGGCCGGCGCGATGCTCGCTGCAGCCTCGCGGCGAATTCCCGTCGTCCTCGACGGGTTACTCACAGGCGCGAGCGCCTTGTGGGCTGCGAAACTGGATGGCAACGTGAAGGACTATCTGATCGCCGGACATGTATCCCCTGAGCCGGCTCACTCGGCTATCCTGGAGGCACTTGGAAAAAGGCCTTTGCTCAATCTCTCGCTTCGGGTGGGCGAGGGGACTGGCGCGCTGCTCGCCTGGCCCGTGATCACCGGCGCGCTCCGTCTGATGTCCGAGACCGCTACGTTTGAGGATGCCCGAGTCACCAATCCACATGCGGCACAGAGCGAACAATTGACTGCCAGTGCAGCGTCAGCCGAAGGTGCCCAAGTGGGTGACCTGAGCCCGAGTACGCCTGTGGCGCGCGATTTCACGCAGGCAGAAGTGGACGCCGTCTACAAAGCGATTCTCGCGCGCAGAGACATTCGCGTGTTTCTGCCTGACAAACTGCCGGATGACGTCGTCGACCGAATCTTGCGAGCGGGCCACCACGGGCCGTCGGTCGGATACATGCAACCGTGGAATTTCGTCGTCATTCAGGACAAGGAGGTCCTTCGCGCCCTACAGGCGGTCGTGGAGAAGGAGCGCATTCGAGCAGGCGAACCGTACTCGGATGCAAAACGGGACTATTATCTGCGGCTGAAAGTCGAGGGACTCGTGGAAGCGCCCATGACCATCTGTGTCACCAACGACCCAACGCGCGGGGGACCGCACGTGCTGGGGCGCAACACGATTCCAGAGACAGATCTGATGTCGACCGCGTGCGCCATTGAAAACATGTGGTTGGCCGCCCGCGCCGAAGGTGTGGCGATGGGCTGGGTCAGTATCTACGAGAAGGACGACGTGCGCAAAATACTAGGTATCCCAAATCATGTCGATCCCGCCGCACTGCTCACCATCGGCTACACGCCGCACTTTCCGGAGATACCGCTGCTCGAACGCGTCGGTTGGGGAACGCGGCGCGATTTTGCGGAGGTGGTTTTCGAGAACCGCTGGGGTACGCGCCCTGCGCGATCGACCTGAACGGGCTGAGGGCGCTTTGCCCCTGTGAGGGTGGCGCACGCGCGCAATTGACAATTAGGTCATCGCCGCATAGGATGGTTTACGAATTCAATGACTCTTCAGGTGCTCTACCACTGGTAGAGAGAATAGGGAAACCGGTGAAAGTCCGGTGCGGTCCCGCCACTGTAAGCAGTGCACTGCCGCTATCCACTGTGGGTTGCCATGGGAAGGAAGCGGATGGAATTTTGCTGCGAGCCAGGAGACCTGCCTGAAAAGCGCTTGGGCTAACCTTCGAGGAGAGGTTTGTTTGGCTATGGCAAGAGCTGCTTGTCATGACGGACAACTCGCCACAAGGCGAGTGTTTCTTTTTCTCGTCGGGACGCTCCAATTTCTTGGGAGGGTTCCTTGCATGAATCGTACTTATAAAGTTTTGTCATTCCTCGCCTGTGTCGCTGCCATCTCGACGACTGTCGTCGGCTGTGGAACATCCACCACGCAGAACACCGCTGGCAACAGCACGAGCTCGAATGCAGCGAGCACGAAGACAACTGCGTTTCCGGTGACGTTGACGGACGATTCCGGGGCTAAGGTGACGGTGTCCGCAAAGCCAATGCATATCGCTTCGGGAACCGAGGGCACGGACGAAATTCTCTCGGCGCTCGTTCCGAAGTCCCGTATCGCACTCGTCACGAATTACTCGAGTGACCCCACGTACTCGAACGTGGTGGCACAAGTTAAAGGGATTCCTCAGATGGCTGACGCCGACCCTGAAAAAATCCTCTCCGTTCACCCAGACCTCGTACTGCTCGCTTCCTATACGAAGGCGGGCGTCGTCACACAGGTGCGCAACGCGGGCGTGCCCGTCTATGAGTTCAACGATTTCAATTCCGTGAACGACATTGAAAAGAACATCAAGGTCGTAGGGGAGCTCGTCGGCGAGGATGCGAAGGCGACACAACTGGTCAATCACATGAATTCGCAAATCAAGTCGATTCAATCTGCCGTCGCAGGGGACGCGAAACCGACGGTGCTCGACTATAGTTCCTACGGATTCGCCGCAGGGTCAAGCACCACGGTCAATGAGATGATCACCGACGCTGGCGGCACAAATGCCGCTGGTTCGCTCGGCGGTTGGGCAAAAGTCACGGACGAACAACTCGTCAAGATGAATCCGGACGTGATCATCGACTCGAGTGACGACCAGGCGTTTTTGCAAAAGCTTGCGAAGCAGCCCGATTTGCAGTCTATCACCGCCATCAAAGAGCACCATTTGTACTCGATTGACAGTGCCGACCTGTCGAGCGTCTCACAGTCTATCGTCCGGGGTATCGCAGACATTGCGAAGGTGCTGCATCCCAACGCACAAATTCCGGATGTCGCGAGCGAAGAATGATCGCCCGCAGGGGATGGATCGTCTTTGCGGTGTTGATTGTTGGCCTCGTCCTCGCCGTCGTCCTGGAGATGTCCATTGGTCCGATGGCTGTGCCCATCCGCAAGATCATCCCCGACACGTTCGCCTACTTGATGGGACAAGGAGAGCATAACACCGATGCGCTCGTCGTCGGCGCAATCCGTTGGCCGAGGCTGATTGTGGCCCTCTTAGTCGGGGCCGGGTTGGCCGTTTGTGGAACGGTCCTGCAAGCAGTGTTCAAGAATCCGATGTCAGATCCGGGTGTGATTGGCGTGTCGAGCGGCGGCGCACTTGGTGCGGTACTGACGATTCGCCTCGGCATCGGTGCGGCGAGCGTGTGGACGACCCCAATTGGCGCATTTGTGGTGGGATTGGCCGTCGTGATGGCAATTTATCGCTTGTCCACAGTGGGGCGGCGAACGAATTTGTACGCGTTGCTGTTGGCTGGTGTGGCGATGAGCTCGTTGTGCAGCTCTGTCATCACTGCACTGTTGGATTTGGCCCCACTGCAAGTCATGCAACAGATGCTCTTCTGGCTGTTCGGTGGGTTGGACGGCAGCAACTGGAGCGAGGTGCTTCTACTCGCAATTGTCGACGCCATTTGTATCACTGTCTTCGCCTTGATCGCTTGGAGCTACGATATCATGCTGACCGGGGAGGAACACGCACAGGGAGTGGGCGTGCCGGTCCAGCGTATGAAACAAGTGACTCTTGGCCTCTGTGCGCTCCTGGTCGGCGTCTGCGTGAGCACGACAGGGGTCATCTCGTTCGTCGGGCTAATCGTTCCGCACGTGCTGAGACACTTCCTCGGGTCGAAGCATCGGGTGCTCATCCCTGCAGCGGCCCTCGGTGGAGGCATCCTGTTGGCTTTATCCGATCTCGTCGCGCGCACCATCTTCGCCCCAGTGGAACTGAGCGTCGGGATCGTCACCTCGTTTCTCGGCGCACCGTTCTTTCTGTACCTGCTATTTCAACGCCAGAGAAAGTGGCAAAGGGGTTGATGGGCATGCCGATGTTGACGCTCGAATCAGTCGCGCAATCGCCTATTTTGTCTGATGTGACGGCCTCATTTGAAGCGGGGCGAGTCGTCGGCCTCATCGGGCCGAACGGGGCGGGAAAGTCGACCTTGCTGCGCACTATCGCCGGGCTCTTGCCGCCGACTGGCGGGGCGGTTTGCGTCGACGGTGCAGACATTCACCGGCTGTCGCCGCGCCGACGGGCACAGCGCGTCGCGTATTTGCCACAGAGCCTGGCGGAAGACATTCCATACACCATCCGCGAGTTTGTCGAAATGGGGCGCTACAGCCACGGGCGGCTGTGGGCGGGGGCGAGGCGCGTTGCCGACGTCGACCAGGTGCAGCAGGCCCTTGACCAGATGGGGCTGCAGGCGCTCCAGGACGCCCCTTTACAGCGGGTGTCCGGCGGCGAGCGCCAACGAGCGGGGATCGCCCGTTGCCTCGCTCAGGAAAGTCGTGTGATGCTGCTTGACGAACCTATCTCGAACCTCGACATCTACTATCAGTTGGACATTATGACGCAGTTGACCCGCCTCGCGAGCCGTGGGCATCTCATTCTCATCGCCATTCACCATCTGGAGTTTGCCTTGCGGTTTTGCGACGAGTTGCTCGTCATCTCGGACGGACAGCTCTATGCGCAAGGGGAGACAGGACAAGTGTTTACTTCGGCGATGGTTCGCGACGTGTTTGGCGTCGAGGCGACCATCTTTCTCGATCCTGTACAACAACACGCTCGTCTAAGCCTATCCTCCGCCGAGGAGGGACCGCTTGTTCCGCTTGGCGAGCGACTAGTGGGGGGACGTCGCGAATGACGGTTTTCTTTGTGACGGGTGGGGCCCGCAGTGGCAAAAGTCGGTTTGCACAACATCTCGCCACCAAATTGGGCGAGGGGAAGAACGTCATCTTTGTCGCGACGGCGCCTGCGGTCGACGACGAGATGGTGGAGCGCATAGAACGCCATCGGCGCGAGCGACCGGTTGAATGGGTGACCGTCGAGGAGCGGCTCGACGTCGTGAAGGTACTCGAGGAACGGCGTCACGACGTGTATCTCATCGATTGTCTCTCGCTCCTCCTCAACAACTGGATGTACGACTTGAAGTTGACAGAGGATGTGTTCAAGGATTTGACGCACCGGCTCATCACTTGCTTGTCGAGCACGGAGTTGGACGTCGTGCTCGTCTCCAATGAGTTGGGGCTCGGCCTCGTGCCGGCCGATAAACTTAGCCGACAGTATCGGGACTGGCTCGGATGGTTGAACCAAGCAGTCGCCAAAGTCGCCGACAGCGTGTACTTGGTGGTGAGTGGAGTCGCAATCGATTTGAAACAGCTCCCGGGGAGCGCTTGGGACTTTTAGGTCGGCCATTTCGAAAGGGGAACGAGATGCGTCAAATGTACCGCTCACTCGTTTGTGCGTGGCAATTTTTCACCATCATTCCGGCGCCAGTTATCGCTGCGCCAACCGATAAAGACGTCGTCCGCAGCGCCTACTTCCTACCGATTGTAGGCGTCTTCCTAGGCGCTATCCTCGCCGTGGTCCGATGGCTTCTCGCGATGGTCATGCCCCTTTCTGCGGCGACGTTCGTCGCGCTCACGCTCTCCACCTTGGCCACCGGTGCCTTGCACGTGGATGGCCTCATGGACACTGCCGACGCAGTGGGGAGTCGCAAGCCCCGCGAGGAAGCCTTGGCGATTATGAAGGACAGTCGCGTCGGGGCGATGGGCGCCATCGCCGCCGTCTTGTTGCTCGCGGGCAAATGGATTGCGATGTCCGCGCTGCCGACGCCAGCGGTGTGGGTGTTTCTGTTCGTCCCTGCGCTTAGCCGCCTGGCGATGTTGTGGGCCATGCGCCTCGCTCCGGCCGCCAGACCCGGAGGCCTTGGGGCGATGTTCGCCAAGCGCGTGCGGTTGACCCCCATCGTCGCGCTGACGGCGGGAGTTTTTGCGTGTGCCTTAGCGACGATGCCATGGGTTTTAGTGCTTGGGTTGTTTGTGGCCTTTGCGGTCGTCCTGTACCTCACTACGAACGCATTTTGTCGCCGATTTGGCGGGATGACCGGCGACACCTACGGCGCCTTGGCTGAGTTGATGGAGTGGGTCCTCTACTTCGTGGCCATCTCCCTCAGTTAGCGCACGTCTGATTGCAAGTGTGCCGTGTCGCCCCACCGCACGATACTCCAGTTGTCCCCCGTGTGCTGCAGAACGGAAAAGCTGGCGTGTTTGGGCTGATGGAGTCGGAAATGACCAAGTGGTTCACCGAGGTGCTGTGATTTCCAAAGCCCCAGCAACGCCCCGTGTGTCACCATACAGACCGTTTGTCGATCGTGGCGAGATTGCACATCTTTTAGCACCGCGTTCATGCGCATCACCGCATCCGACCACCGCTCGCCTTGGGGAAACGAAAAATCGGTGGAATTCGGGTCAAGCGCGGCGTCAAACTGCGCCTTGTAGCGCTCATAGGCGGTGAACGAAGACATTCCGTCGACGACGCCCAGGTCTAGCTCGGAGAGTCGCGCGTCGATGACCAGCGAATCCGCTTGCCGTCCGCGCAGGATACGCTTTGCGGTCTCTCTCGCGCGCAACAGGGGACTCGTCATCACGACGTCAAAGGGTATCCCGATGAGCGCGTCGGCGAGCGATTGCGCCAGAAGAGATCCCCGTGCGTGAAGCGACGGGTCCGTTCGCCCCAACATGACATACGTGTCGTTTTGGTGTGTCGGTGCGTGACGGATGAGGATGACGGTGGTACGCCCCATGTTATTCTCTTCCCGATCTCATGTAGTCGCCGAGGACGTGGGCGAGGTTGTGGATGGTCACGGAGTGCAGCCACACCCTTCCTGGACCGGTCAATCGTACGAGATACAACCCGTCTCCACCGAAAAACATGTTGGTCACGCCCTGCATCCGCTGCACCCGATAATCGACGTCCCCCGTGAAGGCCGCGATGTGGCCTGGATGGACCAAAATACCTTCCCCGCGCGCCAAATCCTGATGGACGACCTCGCCATCGACGGAGATAAAGCCTGTGCCTTCACCTTCGAGATAGGTGAAGACGAGGCCGTTTCCACCCAAAAAGCGGCCGATGTTCAAGGTCGCTTCCACCCCGAAATCAACCGAGTCCTCGGCGCACAAGAATGCGTGCCGCTGAACGATCATCCGACCGTATTGACGCAGGGGGATGGCGAGAATGTGTCCTGGCATGCGCGTCGTGAAGCGGACTGTCTGGACGTCGTGCGTTGCCTCAAAGTAATTCAGCATGATACTATTGCCGCTAAACGCGCGGCGAAGCATGCCGCCGAGCCCACCTGGGGCGTGTGTTTCCATGTTCGTTCCTGGGGTCATGCTCAAAAGGCATCCTGTCTCCGAAAATAAGCGGTCCCCTGGGGACAACCTGACCTCCAACGTCTGCATGGTGCTACCGTGAATTTGATATTCCATCGTCACCGCTCCTTCAGCCCGGGGATATGTATACATGCACCAGTTCAGCATGTTTGATCCTATCATGGATAGCTGCAGACCATCACTAATTTTTTCACGTGAATGGGCGTAGCCCCGTTGCGAATCAAACGAATGGGGGAATCGGCTTGAGCCGGCAATGGTCTGAGGAAATCGCCGTGTCGACCGAAGTGGCCAAGGAACTTATTGAACGTCAGTTTCCACAACTCGCACCTGCCGCCGTCGAGCACGCCGGCCAAGGTTGGGACAACCACGTCTTTCTCGTCAATGACCACCTGGTGTTCCGGTTTCCACGAAGAAAACTCGGCGTCTTGTGTCTCGAAGAGGAATTGCGCTGTCTCCCGCAGATCGCGAAGCGATTGTCCGTGCCTGTGTCCAACCCGCTGTTTATCGGTGAACCAAGCGAGCTTTATCCGCATCCGTTCGCGGGATACGAGAGACTTCGCGGGAACCCCGTTCACGAATGTGCGCCAACGAGGGCGATGAGAGCGAAGCACGCGGCGGAGTTCGCGGCGTTCCTCCGGGGACTTCACGACATTTCAGTAGAGGACGCGCAGGCCTTTGGCGCATCGTCTGACATAATTGGGCGCATGAACCTCGACAAGCGCATCCCTCAATTCCAAGATTACGCGAAAGAGGCGGTCGAGCAGGGGCTGATTCAGGATGCGGCACCACTGCAAAGGCTAGTGGAGGCGATCCCGTGCTCTGCGGACGTCGAGCACAGAGAGTGCGTGGTCCACGGCGACCTCAATTTTCGCAACTTCTTGGTCGATGGGGAGGGGCGACTTCAGGGCGTGATCGACTGGGGGGACGTACACATCGGCCATCCAGCGGTCGACCTGGCCATCATGTACAGCTACGTGCCGGAGGAAGGTCGCGCTTTGTTTCAATCGGTGTACGGCGAGATAGATGACCAGACGCGTGCCCTCGCGCGCTTTCGGGCGGTATACACCAGTCTCTACATTCTCATTTACGCCTACGACATCCACGACGATGCGCAAGTTCGCGAGGCGCGTGAATCGCTTCAACTGGCGCTCGAGGGCGCGTGAAGAAGGACGAACGAGCGCGGGGAGGGTTCCCCGTGCTCGAGACGCGACCGACGGTTCTCTGTTCGTTTTTTGTATTTTCGAACATTTTACAGAAGTGTGTTCAAATTGATATGATCGGTGTGAATCTGGGGGTGGGGAGCCGTGTTTCAAAAGGTCCTGATTGCCAACCGGGGCGAGATTGCGCGCCGAATCATCCGTTCATGTAAGCGCTTTAATATTTCTACTGTCGCTATCTATTCCGATGCCGACGCCGACGCAACCCACGTTCGCGAGGCGGATGAAGCAGTCCGTATCGGCCCGCCTCCCGTCGCCAAGAGCTACTTGCAGGCAGAGGCGATTGTCCGAGCCGCGGTGGACGCGGGCGCCGACGCCGTTCATCCAGGGTATGGCCTCCTGAGCGAGAATCCGGCGTTCGCGCGGCTTGTCGAAGCCGCAGGGCTGACATTTATCGGTCCGACGTCGGATGCCATCGAAGCGATGGGCAGCAAGGTCAACGCGCGCATGCTGATGGCACAGGCGGGCGTGCCGACGGTGCCAGGCTCGCTAGGCGCCGTGGCGAGCGTGGAAGAGGCCCGACGAGTCGCGGACGACATCGGTTACCCGGTCATGGTAAAGGCGTCGAGTGGCGGCGGGGGCATCGGTATGCAACTTGTCCACACTCCCGAGGAGCTAGAGCGGGCATTCACGTCAAACCAAGCGCGAGCAGAGTCCTATTTCGGCAGTGGGGAGATGTTTCTCGAGAAGTACGTCGCAAGTCCACGTCACGTCGAGATCCAGTTGCTGTTTGATGCGCACGGGAACGGTGTGTACCTGTTTGAGCGCGAGTGCTCTATCCAGCGCCGGAATCAGAAGGTGATCGAAGAGGCTCCATCCACCTTTTTGACCGAAGAATTGCGCGAAGCGATGGGAGAAGCCGCATTGTCGGCCGGGCGGGCGATTGGCTATCGCAATGCAGGAACTGTGGAATTTTTAGTCGATGCCAACCGCAACTTCTACTTTCTCGAGATGAATACGCGACTTCAGGTCGAACACCCAGTCACCGAAATGGTGACCGGACTCGATCTCGTCGAGTGGCAGCTCCGCATCGCACACGGCGAGGCACTCGGCTTCACGCAGTCACAACTTCAGTGCAGCGGACACGCCATTGAGGCTCGGCTCTACGCCGAAGATCCGGTTCGCATGCTGCCGTCGCCGGGAACCATCACGGCACTCACACTCCCTGTCGGCGAAGGGGTGCGCAACGACGTATCCGTGGAAGGTCCTGCGACCATCACGCCGTTTTACGATCCGATGATCGGCAAACTGATCATTCACGCGGACAGTCGTGAAAACGCTATCAAAAAGTTGAGTGAGGCGCTTTCTGCATATCGCATTGAGGGCATCAAGACAAATTTGCCTTTGTTGCGCGAGATTGCGACCTCAGCGGCGTTTTTCAAAGGCGAGACCACGACCGATTTCATCGCAAATCTTCAGGCATCAAAGTAGCGCCTCGGACATAAGAGGCCATAGAACGGTGAAGAGGTGACTATGAGATGGCACAAGTAGTAGCGGATATGGCAGGCACCGTGTATCAAGTGCTCGTGGTGGAAGGGGATCAGGTTTTTGACGGACAGGACGTCGTCGTCCTCGAGTCGATGAAGATGGAAGTCCCCGTGTCGTCGACGAGCGCCGGCAGGGTGGCGGCCATCCACGTGCAGCCGGGTGATTTTGTCAACGAGGGCGACGTTCTGCTCGAGGTCGAATAGTGCTGGGGGCGGTCTACGTGGAGCACAAAAGAGTCTCTGTAGTCGAGGTGGGCCCGCGGGACGGGTTGCAGAACGAAGCGCACACGGTGTCGACACAAGACAAGGTGGCGTTTGTCGATCGGCTCGCAGACGCCGGCTTCCGGCGCATTGAAGTCAGTTCGTTCGTGGCGCCCAAATGGATTCCCCAGCTCGCGGACGCACAGGAGGTATTTGCCGGCATTCACCGCCGTCCGGGCGTCGAGTACAGCGCGTTGATTCCGAATGTCCGAGGTATGGAACGCGCCCTAAGGTGTGGTATCGACGCCGCCCACGTGTTCATGTCGGCGAGCGAGACGCACAATCGAAAAAACGTTAACAAGAGCATCGAGGAGACGTTTTCCGCCTTACGTCCCGTCATCGATTTGGCCCATACAGAGCACCTACCTGTTCGCGGTTACGTCTCCACCGCGTTTGGCTGCCCGTATGAAGGGCGAGTCCCAGCGGAGCAGGTGATGGACGTGGTGAAAAGGCTCGTCGACCTCGGCGTCGACGAGATCTCCTTGGGGGACACCATCGGCGTGGCCGTTCCTACACAGGTCACCGGATTGCTGGCGGGACTCGCAAAGGTCCTGCCGATCTCCCGCATCTCGTTACACTTACACGACACCAGGGGGACGGCGATGGCCAACGTGTTGGCTGGGCTGCAGGCCGGTGTGACGTGTTTTGACGGATCGCTTGGAGGACTCGGGGGCTGTCCCTACGCGCCGGGCGCCTCCGGGAACCTGGCCACGGACGACTTGCTCTACTTTCTCACGCAAATGGGGTACGAGACTTGCGTCGACGAGGGGAAGTTGGCTGAGACGGCCGCTTGGTTCGAAAGCGTGATGCAGAAACCGCTGCCGAGTCATGCGCGAAGCATCGCCCGCAAAGCGTCGGGCTCAGCCTAGGGCAGTGATGGCATCTCGCCATCCAGTAGCGGAAAGCGAAGGCAAAAGGAGCGTGCTGGCATGGATTCGCTGGTTCTGAGAAGCGAACGCGACCCCGGGATCGTCATTCTACAGTTGAATCGAGAAGAAGCCGCCAATGCCTTATCCACGGCACTCCTCGAGGCGTTCATCGGCCATGTGGAGGATCTCCGCAACAGTGACGCGCGGGTGGTCATTGTGACGGGGAGTGGTGAAAAGGCGTTTTGTGCGGGTGCAGATTTGAAAGAGCGGCAGGGGATTCCGAAAGCGCAGGTGCGGTTTGCAGTCGATAGGATTCGTCGAGCTGTCGAGGGAGTGGCAACTTTGCCGATGCCGGTTATCGCTGCCGTCAACGGCGTCGCCTTCGGCGGGGGAACCGAACTCGCTCTCGCCGCGGACATTCGCATCCTCTCGGAGAACGCCAAGATGGGGCTCACGGAGACGAGCCTCGCTATCATTCCGGGTGCGGGTGGGACGCAACGCCTCGCGCGCTTGGTAGGCATTGGAAAAGCAAAGGAATTGATTTACACGGCGCGTCGAATCGATGCGCAAAACGCGCTCGCCATAGGCCTCGCCAACGCCGTCGTGGCTCAGCCACAACTCATTCCGGCGGCCATTTCGATGGCGCAGGAGATTGCCGCCAATGGACCGATTGCGGTGCGGCAGGCTAAGTTGGCGATCGACGGAGGCATGGATGTGGCCCTTCATTCGGGGCTGTTGTTGGAGCAAGCCGCGTACGACACGTTGATTCCAACGCAGGACAGGGTGGAAGGGCTACAGGCGTTTGCTGAAAAGCGGCGACCCAATTATCGAGGACGTTGACCGAGCACAAAGCCCTACCACTGGGGCGTTACGTTACAGGGGGCGATAACATGGCAGAGGACCGCTTTGATGGGGTGAAGCAGCGCATCCTCCAAGGGGGAGCAGCGAAGTATCACGAGAAGAACGCCGAGGCCGGTAAGCTGTTTGTTCGCGATCGGCTGCGCTTGTTGTTCGACGACGACATCTCGTTCGAAGACGGATTATTTGCCAACGCGCTGGCAGAGGGCCTGCCGGCAGACGGCGTCGTCACGGGCATCGGTCGCGTGGGCGGTCAGGATGTGGCCGTGATGGCCAACGACAGTACAGTGAAGGCCGGGAGTTGGGGAGCGCGGACCGTCGAGAAGATCATTCGAATCCAAGAAACGGCCGAGAAGCTCCAGATTCCACTGATCTACTTGGTCGACTCGGCGGGTGCGCGGATCACGGATCAGGTGGACATGTTCCCGGGTCGTCGCGGCGCCGGGCGCATCTTCTACAACCAGGTGCGGCTCTCGGGCATGATTCCGCAAGTGTGCATCTTGTTTGGACCATCCGCGGCGGGTGGCGCGTACATCCCGGCGTTTTGCGATATTGTCATCATGGTGGACAAGAACGCGAGCATGTATTTGGGGTCTCCGCGGATGGCGGAGATGGTGATAGGGGAGAAAGTCACGCTCGAAGAGATGGGTGGCGCACGCATGCACTGTACGGTCAGTGGGTGTGGCGATGTGTTGGCGAACTCCGAAGAGGAAGCCATTGCCCTTGCGCAAAAATACCTGCGCTACATGCCCGCGAATTACAGGGCGCTTCCCCCACGGGAAGAGGAGAAGGCGCCGAAGGCGTTCGCGAAACCGATACGAGATATCATCCCAGCCAACCAAAATGCTGCCTTCAATATGTACGACTTGATTCAACGCTTGATTGACGAAGACTCCTGGTATGAGATCAAGGGCTTGTTCGCCAAGGAGATCATCACAGGCTTTGGGCGCCTGTGCGGCCAAGTCGTCGGCGTCATCGCCAACCAGCCGCGCGTCAAGGGCGGCGTACTGTTTGTAGACTCGGCAGATAAAGCTGCGCGGTTCATCACGTTGTGTGACGCGTTTTCCATCCCACTTCTGTTCCTCGCCGACGTGCCTGGGTTTATGGTGGGCACTGCCGTCGAACGCGCGGGCATCATCCGGCACGGGGCTAAACTCATCGCGGCCATGTCGGAGGCGACCGTGCCGAAGGTGAGCGTCATCGTCAGGAAGGCCTACGGCGCAGGTCTGTACGCGATGGCGGGTCCCGCCTTTGAACCGGACGCAGTTCTCGCATTGCCGACTGCGCAGATTGCCGTGATGGGCCCGGAGGCAGCGGTGAACGCGGTCTACAGCAACAAGATCTCCTCTCTGCCAGAGGCCGAACGCGAGGCATTCGTTCAAGAAAAGCGCGAGGAGTATCGCCAGGACATCGACATCTACCGCTTGGCGGCGGAGCTCATCGTCGATGGGATCGTCCAGCCTGAAGACCTTCGTGACGAGCTGATTTGGCGCTTTCGCGCGTATGCAACCAAAGATCAGTCTTTTTCGCGTCGGAAACACGCGGTGTATCCAGTTTGAGGCAAATCCTGTCCATCAAAAGGAGTGTGTCACGTGGCGAGTACGAAGATCGTCCAGTCTTTTGCGGAGGCCATCGAGGGCATCGAGGATGGCATGACGCTGATTGTCGGCGGGTTTGGTCTCTGTGGAATTCCAGAGAATACCATCCGAGCGCTGTGTGCGAAAGGGACGAAAGACTTGACCGTCGTCAGCAACAACTGCGGCGTCGACGATTTTGGCCTCGGTCTGCTGTTGAAAAACAAGCAAATTAAGAAAATGGTGTCCTCATACGTCGGAGAGAATAAAATCTTTGAACAGCAGTTTCTCTCCGGAGAACTCGACGTGGAACTCGTGCCACAAGGAACGTTGGCGGAGCGCATCCGATCCGGCGGCGCAGGCATTCCCGCCTTCTACACGCCGACAGGCGTCGGCACGCCCGTCGCAGAAGGCAAGGAGACGCGCGTATTCAACGGCCGTCCGTACCTGTTGGAGACGGCTATCACGGGGGATTTCGCGCTGGTGAAGGCGTGGAAAGCCGATCCGCTCGGCAACCTCGTCTACCACGACACGGCTCGCAACTTTAATCCGCTCGCCGCTATGGCCGGAAAGACAACGATTGCGGAAGTCGAGGAGATGGTAGACGTGGGTGAGCTTCCTCCGAACGATATTCATACGCCAGCTATCTTTGTGCAGCGATTGGTGGTCGGCGAGCGTTTTGAAAAGCGCATCGAAAAGAAAACGGTTCGCGCGCGGTAAGGGGGAAGCCACGTGGATATTCGACGGGAATGGATGATTGCCCGCGCAGTGCGGGAAATCGAGGATGGGATGTGCGTCAATCTCGGCATTGGAATGCCTACGCTGCTCGCCAACTACACATTCGACAAAAAGGACGTCTTACTGCAGTCGGAGAATGGACTTCTTGGCATCGGGCCGTATCCGTACGAAGGACAGGAGTATGCGGACCTGATCAACGCCGGCAAGGAAACGGTCACGGCCGTGCAGGGGGCATCGTTTTTTGACAGTGCCGAATCGTTTGCCATGATTCGCGGTGGGCACATCGATCTCGCCATCCTCGGCGGTATGGAAGTCTCCGAACAGGGAGATCTCGCCAATTGGATGATTCCTGGAAAGATGGTGAAGGGCATGGGCGGCGCGATGGATTTGGTCACGGGCGCCAAGCGCGTCGTCGTCATGATGGAACACGTGAACAAGCATGGAGAGTCGAAGGTCAAACGCGCCTGTTCACTGCCTTTGACGGGACAGCGCGTCGTCCATCGCCTGATCACGGACCTGGGGGTTTTCGATTTTACACCACAAGGCATGGTGCTCATCGAGACGCGGGACGGTGTGACCGTCGATGAGGTGGCAGAGCATACAGAGGCGAGATTTCAGGTCCTGTACGACGGCCAAGGCTAACGGTTAGTCAAGGTGGGTGATGAAACGTACCATATCGGTCGGTGCGGCGACGGCAATTGCTCAGCGCCAGACAAACTCCATATCGGAGATGAAGCATCACCACGAGAGGCAGATAAGTAGCAGGGGAAAGACCCTCGTCCTAGCGGGTGGGGGTCCCTCCTAAAAACGATTCAGCGAAGCGAGAAGTCGACTCAACTTCCCGCAGATGTCTGAGTGCGCCTGCGCCTAGCAACCTAATTGACGTGCGATCACAAGGCGCTGGATTTCCGACGTACCTTCTCCAATCTCTATCAACTTTGCGTCCCGCAGATGCCGCTCTACAGGAAACTCCTGCATATACCCATTGCCCCCCAGAATTTGAATGGCATCGTTACAGGTGCGTGTGCACATCTCTGACGAGAACAGCTTGGCGAACGCTGCCTCCTTGGTGTATGGGCGCCCTTGGTCGTAGAGCCAGGCGGCTTTGAGGTAGGTGGTGCGGGCGATATCGAGATGCATGGCCATGTCCGCAAGCTTATGCTGGATAGCTTGGAACTTGGAGATGGACTGACCAAATTGGATTCGGCCTTTCGCGTAATCGAGGGCTGTGTCAAACGCCGCCTGGGCGATGCCCACGGCCAACGCCGAGATAGCCACGCGCCCGTTGTCGAGTGTCGATAGAAATTGGCGAAATCCGTGGTGCAAAGGCCCAAGTAGGTTCTCGCGGGGGATGCGAACGCCTTCGAGGATGAGCTCAACTGTGTTCGACGCGCGCATGCCCATCTTTTCGTACGGCTTGCCTACGGAAAAGCCAGGCGTATCGGTTGGGACGATAAACGCGCTGATGCCTGTTGACGCTTTGTCGGTCAGGGCCGTGAGCACCACCGTCTTGGCATACCCTCCGTTGGTGTTAAAGATCTTGTTGCCGCTGATCACCCACTCGTCCCCATCCAGTTGAGCGGTTGTTCGGGTTCCCTTCGCATCTGAACCCGCCGTACTCTCCGTCAAACCAAAACTCCCCAGCCCCTCTCCGCTCGCGAGTGGGACCAGATAGGTTTGCTTCTGGGCTTCTGTACCGAAATGAAGAATTGGCATACAGGCGAGGGAGATGTGCGCCTCGTAACTCAATCCCGTCCCGCCGCAGGCCCGGCCAATTTCCTCCACGGCTAGGCAGTAACTCACCATATCAGCGCCAGCGCCGCCGTATTCCTCCGGAATGGGCAGCCCTAGAAAGCCCAATTTGCCCATTTTCTCAAACGTCTCCAGCGGAAAGCGTTCGGTTTTGTCCAGCAGGGCGGCCTGCGGTGCGATTTCTGACTGTGCGAACGCCCGTACGGCTTCGCGGATTCGCGCTTGTTCCTTGCTCAACTCAAAGTCCACGGTGTCTCCTCCTCATATACACAGTAGATGAACGAGAAAGCACAATTATGAAAGCGTTATCATCGTTGCTGCAGAACACCTCTCGGCTACAACGGAACTAGACTCGGACGAGCACTCGCATCGACGCCTGGGAAAACGGTTTGTCGTCCGATTTCTTGCCGGTGAGTTGGACTGTGACAAGTCCTGTATTGCCACCAGGGCTTTTCACCTTTTCTGCGATTTGAAATTCACCGTAGATCTCATCTCCCGGATAGACAGGTCGCGACCAACTGACTTCAATCCCAAGCCCACCGAGAATGTCGTCTCCGAAGTAGCCCATTTTGACCCACTCTGCGTTGAGCAGGGCGACCGAGTGCATACCTGAAGCGACAATCCCTTTGAACAGGCCGCTTTTCGCCTTTTCCGCGTCAACGTGAAAATATTGAGGATCATACCGCTCTGCAAAGGCGATAATTTCCTCGAGCGACACTACGACCTTCGGGGTGACGTATACCGTTCCGACTTCATATTCGTGAAACCTCATGGATGCACCCCCACTGCGGTAGAAAGCGATTTCAATCATCTGTGGTTAGGTTAATGCATCTCGACGGGATTAACAAGCGAACGTTTGGTTGATGTGCGCCAGGTGTGCGGCCTGCCGCACGAAACGCAGGCAAAGGAGGTTGTATATCCCCCCTGTGCCTGCGTTTGAGGACAACGACAACTTGGTCAAATGACGGGCATGAAGGGGCGGGACTGGCCCATAACCGCCTCTCTCATCAACGCGCACAGTTCGCGAATGGCTCGTACGAGTTCGTCGTCCTCGAGGTACGAGAAGCTGATACGCAGGTGATGGTAGACGAGATCTCCGTTATAACATGCGGAACCTGGCAGAAAGGAGATGCCTTTGCGCATCGCTTCGACGAGTAGCACATCGGTGTTGACGTGATCCGGCAGCGTGACCCAAATACTGTAGCCGCCCTCGGGACAATTCCAGGTCACCCCGGCCGGAGCGTGATGAGCGAGTGTCTGCAGGGCGAGATCGCGTTTGATTCGCAGTGCATTGGCTATTGTCTCGATCCGGCGATGTCGCTGTGAATCGACCAGACAGTGCTCGACGAGGCGCTGGGTGATGAGGGGACTGCCGAGATCGGAAACTGATTTAGCGGCGACTAACCGGTTGCGCACACTGCCGGACGCCACGACGGCGGCGAGCCTGCAACCGGGGAGAAAGACCTTGCTAAACCCTCTCACATAGACGACGTGACCACCGTCGTCGCCCGCGCGCAACGGCGGAGGGACGGGGACGCCAAAAGAACAATCGGAAAAAGAATCGTCCTCGAGGATAAGGCATTGGTAACTAGTAGCGATGTCGAGGAGTGCGCGCCGTCGCTGTTGACTCATGACGACGCCGGTTGGATTCTGAAACGCCGGCATCGAATAAATCAGTTTCGGTGCTTTGATATCGCACTGTTTCAGCAACAAATCGGTTCGTAGCCCCTGATTGTCCAGGGGAATAGAGACGACATTGGCCCCACACGCGCGGAAGACGTCGAGCGCTCCAGCGTAGGTCGGCGCCTCGACGACCACCACGTCGCCAGGACCGAGGAAGGTGCGAGCGACGATATCAATCGCCTGTTGTGCGCCGTTGGTGATGAAGATTTCTTCGACGTCGACAGAGAGGCCGGCTTCTCGGAATTCAAGCGCAAGTCGCGCGCGCAGCGAAGGGAGCCCTTCGACCGGACCGTATTCGGTGAGCATGGCTGGCGTTTCCACGATGGAGGTGTAGAGATTTACTGGGAGTGACGACGCCGACAGGGAGGGGCAGAGAGCGGCCATCGATAATTTCAAGGGAGTCTCATCGACACTTTCCGTGTGCTGGCGGAACACTGCCGCCCGCGGCAGGTAATCGGCGAGGAGTAACTGCCAATCGAAGCGCTGTTGTGGCACGGCTGACTGAATCGGCTCATGTGGTGGCGTGCGCGTTCGCACATAGGTGCCTTTTCCCTGAATTCGCTCGACGAATCCCCTTTGCTCTAGTAACCGATAAGCTTGCACCACCGTAACGAGGCTGACGCCAAGCCTATCCGCCAGGGCCCGCACGGACGGCAACTGCGTCTGGGAAGCCAGCATTCCCGTCTGAATGCGCTCGGAAATCTCGCGGACGATTTGCTCCGTCAATGGTACATCCGACTTTCGCCGCACCTCGAACATGGAATCCACCTCCAGCTGGTGTTATAGTCACTGTTTTACTGTTATAGCGGTGATCATAGAAAATATCCCTCAGTTGGTCAATCATTGGATGGGGGTGGGCGCTTTGGTTTGGGCATATGGATTGATGTGTCTCATCTACGGAACGACATTTCTCGCGATTCGCGCTGGCGATGAAGCCGGGATGCCGCCGCTCTTGTTCGCCGCACTTCGGTTTTTTACCGCCGGTGCCATCACGTTAGTGTTCTGCTGGATTCGTCATCGGACCACATTTCCGACGTCCATGCGGACGCTTGGCCGCCTGGCTTTGGTCGGACTGTTTAACACCACCGGCGTGTTTGCCATCGTGTACGTCTGCGAACAGTACGTCTCCTCTGGCTATGCGGCGCTGATGGGCGCAACGATGCCGTTTTTCGTGGTCCTTCTAGGGCGCGCCACGGGGAACGTCCGACTCACCCGACTGCAATCGCTCGGCTTGATGGTGGGCTTCCTTGGCGTACTCTTGGTTGCGTGGCCGGGTTTACACACAGGTTTTGCTCATTTTGCACTGTGCACGACTGCACTGATTCTTTCGCAAATGATGGCCGCCGTCGGCGCACTTCTCTCCGGTCGCTTGCTCAAGGACGGGACGTCTTCGTTCGTCGTGAACGGGTTCCAGTTGTCTAGTGGCGGTTTTGCGCTTTTCCTGCTCGCCGCTATAACGGGGGAATTCACCTCATCGCAGTCTGTTGTATGGTCAGATGGGCTCGTTGCGCTTGGCTACCTGACCGTTCTTGGGTCCCTTGTCGCATCTTCGCTGTTTTTCGTACTGGTGAAGCGGGTGGGGGCGCTATTTCCGGCCACCTGGACGTATGTTTCGCCCGTGATCGCAGTTATAGCCGGACATTTGGTACTCCACGAACGCGTTTACCTGTGGACTATCGCCGGCGCCGCAGCCATCTTGTGTGGTGTTTTGATGATGAATTTGCGCGCCTTTCAAACCGCCTGGAAAGTCCGGCGCCACGCGCCCACTGCAGAGACCGTCCAGACCGGGCGCTAATCGTCGAAGGCAATTGTCAAATTGTTCGGGGACCGAACGCGTATAATCGTGGTAGTTGCACATAGGGGGCGGGCAGATGAATGATTCGTACGGCCTCAACGACTATTCCTTTGACGAGTTCTTGGAACAGCGCAAAAAGGTCGATTTTTATGGAGATGACACCTATTTACAGAAAGTCGCCGCCCATTATGCCGGGCGTGACGCCGAGCGGTTGCACGTGTCACTCGTCGATTTTTCAACTGTGTTGTCGACGCGGTGGGCGAAACTGGCCGAGGGCATCACCCGAGCGGAAGTTCAGCCGTTCATGCAGCATTTTGACGCGTACGGGCACAGAATCGACCGAATCGTCCGGCCGCTCGAGATGTTGCAGCTTGAACGGGAAGTCTTTCGGGAGGGGCTGTTTTCATCCACTACCCATCCGCTCGAAAGCTACACCAAACGCCTGTTGCTCAACGAACTGGGCGATGTCGGCCTGAACTGTCCCATCGCTTGCACGGACGGACTGGTCACTTTGTTGCGAAGCTATGCCACAGTCGACTCGCCCGAACTGATGCAGATTCTCAAGCATGCGTCGGACGGCATCGACGGGGAGTTTGCTATCGGTGCGCAGTTTATGTCGGAGAGACAGGGCGGATCGGACATTCCGGCAAACGTACTCGAGGCGGTTCCTGATGGGCGCGTTTACCGACTCTATGGCAACAAGTTTTTTTGTTCGGTCACGCATGCAGATTATGCGGTCGTGACGGCACGAGTCTCTGGCACGTCGAAGATTTCTGTGTTCGTCGTTCCAACCTGGTTGCCTGGAGATAAGGAGAAGGAGCGCCGCAATGGACACGTCGTCAATCGACTGAAGTCGAAGCTGGGGACGCGTGAATTGCCCACGGCGGAAATCGACTACCACGGAGCGGTCGCCTATCCAGTCGGAGAACAGGGGAAAGGCGTATCGATAGCGGTCGCGATGGTATTGACGAAGTCCCGGCTCGACATCGGAGGGGCAAGTGCGGCGTACATGCTTCGCGCCTTTCGTGAGGCGAACCTATATGCCAACTTCTATGCCAACTTCCGCACGGTATTTGGCAAACGGATTGTCGATTACCCGCTCGCGGCTCGCCAATTGCGGGAGCTTCGACTTGTGGCAGAGCGGACGACTGCCGGCGCGTTGGACGTGTTCCACCACTATCAGTCGGCCTCTGCTCAAGGTAGCGACGAAGCTTTGCGTCGCCGAGTTTTTCAGTCCCGTGAATTGGTGCTCATGCAGAAGATCACGGCGGCACAAGACGCCGTCGACGCGATTCGAAAGGCTATCTCGCTCTATGGCGGACACGGCATCATGGAGGATTTTTCGTGTCTGCCGAGACTGCTCCGCGACGCGATGATCAACGAGTTGTGGGAAGGCCCAAAGAATTTGCTCCTCACGCAGATTTATCGCGACCTACACCGTGTGTCGTCCTGGTATTCTGCCACACAGTTCGCGTTTGACATCCTCCAAGGCTTGGACGAGGGACGAATTCGCTCGTACGCCTGCGAATTAGAGACCTTGCTGGCCGAGCCTCTAACCGAGGCACCCAGTGATCATCTGTTGGACGTCGCTGAGGAGTTTGAGAAGCTGTGTATGGGGATGTTTCGGGCACGGCAAGAGTTGGCTAGGTGTCGCGTGGAAGGGTAAATCGCTGTGCTCGTCGGGGGCGGGCCCGCTCATCCGTCAAGCGCGTCCACGAAACTATCCTGCATTTCGCAGTTTCGCCTGGCGGTTGGCGAGCGCTTTTTTGAACCAAGCGACGAGACCCGTCAACAGCGGCAGGCCAACGCCGAGTACCGGTGCGACAACGACGTAACCGGAAGACAAAAATCGGTACACCTCTTCGCGGGACGATTGCATTAGGCTCAAGCTAAATGCCGCGCAAAGCAGCGTCACTGGGATCAAAAACGTCGTCTCCTTCTTTGCACCGACGAGTTGAGAAATGCCTTTGACGGCGGCAAACATAAACATGGCGATGCGGAAGAAGCTTCCGATGGTCCACAGGAGTACGCCGATGATGTCTAATCGCTCGACGATATTTGTGATGTGAATGTATTGAATCTCCGTGTAGGTCGGAAACGACAGGTTTTTTGCTAACGTTTCCCCGAAGACCATAATCGGTCCGGTCACAGGTGACAAGAACAGCACGAGTAGCACAAGGACGAGCATGGACGACTGCTTCGGAAGTTTTTCTGGGTTCTTGGCATGCGGAGCAATCATACCGAATCCTATCAGTTCCGAGAGCATGGCGACAAATGCCAATGCCCCTTGTGCCACAGGTGTAATGCCTTGATTAAAGATTGGGTAAATCTGAGTGAAATCCTTGTCTGGCGTCGATAACAAACTGGCCGCGATTCCCAGCAACATCATCAAAGGCAACAGCACTTGCAGGGATCGACCGATGACTTCAATCCCCGAGTACACCGCCCAGGCACCGACTGTAAACTCCGCCAGCAAGAACACGCCGGGCGGCGTCGTAGGGTAGATTACCCCCATAAAATCGGACACAATTTTGATGGTCAGCGCGACAATGACGATGAAAAACAAAATATAGATGACGGAAATGAACCCGCCTACCCATTTTCCGAATACGGAGAGGGCATGTTCCACGAGAGACTCATTCTTCCCGATAGCAATCGTCAGTTGAACGTATTGAATGGCCAAACCGAGGAGACAGGCGAGAATCAAGGATATCCAAGCGTCGCGTCCGGCGAACAGAATGGCCAGGTGCACGTAGACAAAGTGTCCATATGCGGTGGTACTCGCGATGACAATCATGAAGATCTGCATGTTCGACAGGACGACCTTTGCTTGTCCCTTCGCGCTCATGATATCGACCACGCAGTCAATGGTTTGATGGGTCCCTCGAGAAAGCGTAGAGGGTCCGGTAGCGTCGGACTGCAGACGTAGATGGCCGTCACGATAAACCCAATGGTGAACATCGTGCCATAGACAATGCGTTCTCTTTTACTTCCAGCGGTCACCAACATGTGGTAGTCCATCTTGAAGGTGACCACGAGAATGATGGCTAAACACAGGATGCTTGCAAACATCAGCCTCGTCCTCCTGTTGACGTGTTTCCCTCGGGGGGCTTGCGCAGCGGGGGGCCCGTTAAACCGCTGTTTCGAATTTCGACATCGGCCGTGATCACCACGGGCGTTTTACTGTACACGGAGTGCCAGTCCTCATGGACTTTTTCCCACGCTCGTGGATCACGTTTGTGCAGTTGCTCCGCAAATCCAAACGGGTCGGAAACGTACTGGTGTTGAAGGGTATCCATGGTCGATTTTATTTGCGAAAGGATTTCCTGTTGAATGGCGTTGCGGACTTTCGTGACGTTGATTGGGTCATTCAGATTCATCGGCGTCCCGTTTTCTGCGATATCGTATTGCGTCCGAGTGTGGATGTTGATCTGTGGACGCCCATGGACGATGCTTATGGAGCGTTCGGTGCGAATGGACAACATGCGCCCAGTCAAGTACCCGGGCACGCCTTTGATTCGAACCGTGGTGTCATCCCGCTTAATGCGGCCATAAATCCACAAAAAACCTTGGAATGTGGGCCCTTCGAGCCACCCCACGAGTTTATCTGCGCGAAAGATGGCGATTTGGTTCAGTTGAAACGTACTCGTGGACGCATCGGAGCTATCAGGATTCGACTGCACTTTTTGGATGCCCATGGCAAAAGTGTCTCCCTTGGAAACGAGTTTTTCAATAAACTCCTTTGCGTCGATTTCAGGGGTGGCACCCTGCTGTTCAATTTCGGCAATCGCATCGGCAGGAAGCCGGTTCAAGGCATAGGGGAGTTCGAGAATCGACTCTGCCGTGCCGTGGTACGCGATGACGACGTACGTCCGGAGCCTGGACTGCGGGTTGCGAATCACTTCGTCGACGAGGTCGTAGACGCCGTGTTTGGCGTAATCTTCCCCGATGACGATGACGCGGCGCTGCCCCAGGAACAGCTTGCGGGACAGCCGCTTCCGGATGGTGTCGAACGGTTCCAAAGCGTTTTCGCCTTTGGCTTGCTCTAAGATGAATGCGTCGCTACTCCCTGTCGTCGTCGTCGGTGATCCGCCCCCGGTTGAACCCATTTCACTCGCCCGAGCAATTTGGAGTGTTCCTTGAACCAGCGGCGGAGACTCGGGATCAGGTTGTACGAGGTCCAGTCCACTGGCCGAGACAATGGCTAAACGGTCGATTTCCGTGGCGTCCCAGCAGCCTGTGCACAGGACGGAGAGGGCGAGTACGGTGGCGCAGCAGATGGAACGGGCGTTCATCGTCGCGACCCCCATTACGATTGTGGCTGTCGGCTGCGCCGACCCGGCATTCTCTCTTTGGGCCGAGTGGAGTCGGTCTGCCGCCGGGGATTTTGTTCGCCGGTTTGCCGGGGCCGCCGCTGTATCGCCCAGTGGGGTGCGCGAACAAAGACATCCTTCATATCGCGTCCCGCGAACGGCGAAACCGGGGCTAGATACGGTACGCCGACCGAGCGGAGGGAGCTCAGGTGAATGACGACAGCGAGCGTCGCGACGACAATGCCGAACAATCCGAGTGTCCCTGCCAACAGAATCATGGGGAAGCGGAGCATCCGCAAGGTGATGGCCAGGTTGTATCTGGGGATGACGAATGACCCAATCCCGGTGATGGATACGACGATGACCATCGGTGCCGACACGATGCCGGCCTGAACCGCCGCTTGCCCAATGACCAGGGCGCCGACGATGCTAATGGTCGAGCCGACCGTCTTCGGCAATCGAACCCCGGCTTCGCGCAGTGCCTCGAACGTGATTTCCATGATGAGCGCCTCCATCACCGCCGGAAATGGCGTGACTTCACGAGCTGCGGCGATGGATAAGAGCGCCTTTGTCGGCAACATCTCCTGATGAAACGTGGTGATGGCCACGTAGAGCGAAGGCAGGTATAGGTTGATGAACAGAAAGCCAAATCGCAGTATCCGAATGGCATTGGCGATCATGTAGCGTTCGTAGTAGTCTTCAGACGCCTGCATCATGCCCCAGAGGTTGATAGGGACGATCAAGGCAAACGGCGACCCGTTGACGAGAATCGAGACTTTTCCCTCCAGAAGCTGAGATGTGACGACGTCGGGCCGCTCCGTATTTTGAACTTGCGGGAACGGTGAGTACGGATTGTCTTCGATGAACTCTTCAATGTACCCTGAATCGATCACCGCATCCGTTTCGATCCGCGTGAGTCGACTCCGCACCTCGTCGACCATGTTCTGGTCTACGATTCCGCTGATGTAGCAAATCGCTACTTTCGTCTTGGTGTACACCCCGATGTCGAAACTTTCAACCTTGAAGGCGGGCGTTCGAATTCGGCGCCGGAGCATCGAGAGATTAATACTGACGTTCTCGATAAACCCTTCGCGTGGTCCGCGAACGACGGCTTCCGTGTTTGGCTCCTGAATGGAGCGGTTTTCCCCGCCGACGACATTAAACGAGAGCCCCATCGGTTCGTCGTCGATGAGTAACAAAACCGACGTTTCCACCACAACCATCTGGACGGCCTCAGCGGTGGTGGTGACGCGCTCTAAACTCGCGATGTGAACGTACTCCTGTGCGAGGACATCTAAGGTCAATCTCGGTACATCCCCGTCGTACGAAGGACTCTTCGGGCGGGTCAGCGGCGAGAGAAGACTGACGTCGATTTCTTTTGTGTCCGATAGACCTTCCACGTAGATGATGGCTGCCTCGCGGCCATCGACGATGCGAAAGACGCGAAAATGAACGTCCGCAGCGTGTTTGAAGGCCGCGCGGAAGTACTTCAGGTTGGTCGCCAGATCACGCGAGAGGAGTATCGGAGAACTATCGCCAGCGTTGGCGTCAGAGGTGTGTGACGCTTCCACGATGATGCCGTTGTCCCGCAACTTGATGGTCGCACGCTTTCTCGATCTCACCAGAATCCTCCTTTTCGCCGCGATTGAATTTGTACATTTATGGATACCCATAATATGGACAACTATCCATTCGAGTTTGTCGAAGGGAGTTCGGAGGGGTTGAAAGGTGAGAAAGATTGCCAATACGCCTGACCCACCGTACTACGCGGTGATTTTCACGGCGGATCGTACGGACATCTCGGCCGGATACGAGGAGATGGCGCGGGATATGGTGGAACTCGTGCAAGAACACCCTGGTTTTCTGGGGGTGGAAAGCGCAGAAGGTGCGACGGGGATTCTCGTTTCGTATTGGGACTCGCTCGAGTCGATTCGAAGCTGGCAGATGAACGACCGTCACCAAGTGGCCCGGAAAAGAGGTGTATCCGAGTGGTACAACGCCTGCAGAACGCGCATTTGCAAGGTGGAGCGAGAATACGGGTTCCAACGCGATTGAGTTTTCGCCCGCAAGCGTCACCCGAGCGCTGACGTGCAGGGCGGTTGGTGGTCGAACCCGATAAATCGGTCGAAAGGCGTACCCTCTGCCCCTCGAGGACAGAGGGTTTTATCACGTCGTGTTATGTTTTATTACATAAACGGAAAAATTGCGTTACTTGCGTCAGGTTATTTCACGTATTCGATTGACCGAACATGTCGCAACTGAAAGACCTTCGGGGAGAGTCACAGAAGCAGTACGACATCGCGAGCCACGCGTAGACGGTTGCGGCACACGGGAGGATTTTGGAATAGATAAGGCGTGCCAATCGGCACGCCTTGTGACTACGCATCTTTGGTGATCACACGAGTCCCTTGTGTCTGCTTGGCTACTTAGGTGTCCGACGAGAATCACCATATCCGTGAATCTTTGGGTCATGACGGCGGGGCGAGTGCCACAGATTGACGGATCAGTCGGGACCGTACTGCGACTCCTTTTGCAGTTGTCTTTGTACCTGTTCGATGATTTGTTGCATGTCTTTGGCCTGGTTCTCGTAAGATGCCTTTGCTTGAACATTCTCCGTGTTCAAGGCGTGACTTTCAAGGTCGGCCTGCAGCTTTCTCAACGACGATAAGAGTAGCAATTTCGATTTGTTGGAGGGATCGTCTGGCGACTTTTTCAACGCATCGACCTTTAAATCGACGTACAAATTTTGAGACCCGTCGAGTTGCGCCAGAAACACATCGTCTTGGCAAGTCGCCCCTTGCTTTTCCGCTTCCGCGAACAACTGAAGTTCGGAATACCCTTCCTCAGATAAGGTCTTTTTAATCGGTTTGCCCTCCTTCATCACCACTTTCGGGGGCTTCTCCTTTTGAACCTCAATTCCGGCTACCTTTGGCGTTACAGGAACGACATCGGATTGTTTCATAACGCTTACCTGACCGTCTGTCTCGAGTGCAGCAAATTCTACATCAGCGAGTTTAAACGCGTCCTTTTCACGCAAGAGGGCTAATAGGTCGTTTGTCGTCATGCGTACTTTCATCAGATTTTTGCCTATGATATTTCCGTTTTCTATCAGCACCGTAGGGCTTCCATTCAGGATTGACTGAGCTTGTTCAAACTTTATCGCGAGAAATCCATAAATAACGGTTAAAGCGCCCCACGTGATGATGGCCACTAACCCATCGATCACACGAATGCTTCGATCAAACGAAAAAATCACGCCAATCACAGCGAGGCCCACAGGTAAAACGACTTTAAAGCTGACACCAGTGAGACGACAAATCGCGATCAGAAGGACAAAAGATATTGCCGAACGGATGATAATTTCTATGTATATTGGCATTGAATATCTCCCTAATCACCAATTTATCCGCGAAAACACCTGGGTTTTTTGAACAATGACGGAAGCAGCCGTAGGCGTGCTTCCGTCTGAGAAGGCAATTAAAAACCTTTGTATTGTGGTTCTTCCTGCTCCATCTGTTGAACGCGTTGTTCCAGCGTATTGACGATGGTGTTGGTTTGGTTCGCCGCATCCGTATAGAGTTGTTTCGCTTGCTGATTCTGGGTTTGTAACGCAAATTGTTCGAAGCTAGCTTGTGCACTTTTCAATCCTGCAAGAGTTTGCTTGACTTGACTTCCTACTGTCATCGTTTAACCTCCTAAGTCGATGGGTGGGTTGCACAATTGGGTCGTTTAAATGCTGTCCTAATCGCGCAGTTCGATGCAGGAAATAACTAACACGTAAAAAAGGTATAAGCGGCAACCTTTTATGTCGTACATGACACCTTGTCCAAAAGCGCCGAACGCAACGTGTGTTTGATTTATTTTCTTTTGCTAAATAAAATAGTGGAAAGAGGTGATGAGAACATGGAGAAATCCGATTCTTCCCTTGACGATCTCGTTGCGTTGCAGGTCCTCGAGCGGATACAAACGATACATCGTCAGCTTCGCAGTCATGTCGTCCGGCACGATGATCACACTCTGACCCGACTGCAATGGATGATTCTTCGTCACATTGGACGCACGTCCCCGTGTTCTGTCGGAGATCTCGCCACCCATTTCGACGTTAAGCCGAGTACCGTCTCGCAGATGCTCGATAGACTGGAGCGCTACGGCTATGTGGTGCGGCGTCCTGGCGTGAACGATGCGCGGGTACGCATCGTTGAGTTGACGGCAGTGGGGCGGTCGCTGATCGACAACGTCAAGTCAGCGTCACTGGAGCGGATAAAATCGGCGTTAGCCACCATGGACGCAACACAAGCGCAGGCGCTCCTGCCCCTGTTGGATGCGTTGGCCCGCGCACTTGGGAATCCGGTGTAACGCGCCTACCGGGTGTTTTTCGAGGAGATGACCAGATGCATAGCTACTTGCGACGATTGCAGCGAGGTGCGGATAAAACCGTCCTTCACTTACAGTTGGCACGACTCTTGCGCAGTATCAGCCAGGGGATTGCCATAGTAGATTTAGCTTTATATTTGAAAGATCTCCATTGGTCAGCGAAGGAGATCGGCGGCGTTCTCTCGGCCGCAGGCGTGGCAGGGGCGGTACTCATTTTGTTCGTCGGGGTACTCAGCGACCGCTACGGCCGTAAGCGATTTCTCCTCGTTTACGAATTGCTGACAGCCATTTCGGCTCTGCTCATGGTATTCACCGAAAGTAGTCCACTCATTGCTGTGATCATCGTTCTCACTGGGTTTGGACGGGGACAGAACGGTGCGGCAGGGCCGTTTACGCCCGCCGAACAGGCGTGGATGACGGCGCACGTGGCCCGCCAATACCGCGGTCGGGTGTTCAGCACAAACAATGCCCTCGGGTTCTTTGGCATGGCAATCGGGTCTATCTTGGCTGCGTTGCCTCGATTGTGGTGGCATTCGCTGCCCGGGGCGAGCGCGTACAAACCGCTCTTTGGCCTGATGTTTGTGGGTTCTGTCCTCTGCGCCATCGTCATCGCCACTGCACCGAAGGAACAGCGTACACAACGTACACAACGCGTCGACGAAACGAACCCGGCAACGGAGGATGCAGTCACGCCGCAGGCGCCTGACGAACGGTCGATTCGCCGTCAGGAAAATCGCAACATGCTCAGACTGGCCGGTGTAAACCTCTTAAACGGGCTCGCCGTCGGCTTTGTCGGCCCGATGATGTCGTATTGGTTCGCCTCCAAATTCGGGGTGTCCTCTGCGCAAATCGGCATCACATTGGCGCTGTCGTTCGTCTTTACGGGTATCTCCTCTCTCGTTACCGGCGCGCTGACGACGCGTTTTGGCTTGATTCGATCCGTCGTGTTGCTCCAGGTCCTCGGCACGGTGATGATTCTCATTCTGCCGTTGATGCCGTCCTTTGCGCTCGCCTCGACGTTCTACGTCCTGCGGTCGGCGCTCAGCCGTGGAACTCAGGGAGCCAGATCTGCACTCAGTACCAGTTTGACACGCGACAAGCGAAGAGGTTTTTCGGTCAGCATGAACTCGCTGGTGATGCGCACGAGTTCCGCCATTGGGCCGACGCTGTCCGGTTATTTACTCGACGCGGGCGCATTTTCCGTTCCGTTTTACATCACAGGCGTGCTGCAGATGTGTTCGGCATTGCTCTATGGCCGACTATTCCGAAGCTTTGACGCGCCACAAAGGGGGAACTTACGTGGGCATGATGTGGGGTAGTGGAGGGCACGGCGGCGGTGGCATGGGCGGCGGTTTAGGCGGTGGGCGAAATTCCTGGCGATTGCGCGAACTCGCACAGAACGAGCGGTTTGAATGGAACATCATCCGCCGCGCCTTGCAGAGCCTTGTCCCGTATTGGCCGCATGCCATCGCCACCACCGTGTTGCTCGTTCTAACCTCTGGCGCGACTGTCATCCCTGCATCGCTCACCCAACGCATCATCGACGACGGCATCGGCAAAGGCAACTTCCATACCATTCTCTGGTTGACCACTTTGCTCATCGGCGTCTCTCTCGTCAACGGTCTCTTGGGGGTGTTGCAGACGTGGCTTGGCAACATCATCGCGCAAAACGTGATGGCCGATTATCGGTTGGCCATCTTTCGCCACATCCAGGCGCAGACGATTCGGTTTTTCACGACTCGGCAGGCCGGAGATTTGGTCTCGAGGGTGATGAATGACGTCACGGCCATTCAGAATGTGATTACGACCACGCTCATGGGACTGGTCAACAATCTGCTCCTCATCGCCTTCACCACCGCACTCATGTTTAGCATGAACTGGCGGTTGTCGATTCTCGCACTGCTGGTCGTCCCTGGCTTTGTCTTGCCGACGCAGCGCGTGGGTCGGGCGCGTCAGCGATTGCAAGGGCGAATTCAGGAGACGCTCGCGTCCATGACCGTCCATCTGAGCGAAGTCTTCGGGGTCAGCGGGGCGTTGCTCGTACGGATCTTTCAGCGGGAACGGGCCGAGGAAACGCGCTTTGCGGATACCAATCAAAGTCTTCGCGATTTACAGGTTCGCCAGACTGTCATCGGTCGCTGGCTGTTCATGTGGCTTGGTATGTTCTCTAACATTGGCCCTGCGCTCCTGTGGGGGTACGGTGGCTGGCTAGTCATTCACCACCGCACGTCGATTGGCGCCATTGTCGCATTTACGACACTCCTCAGCCGACTCTATGGTCCACTTAGCCAGCTCGCCCAACTGCACGTGAGCGTCCTGTCGTCCATCGCGCTGTTTCGGCGCATTTTTGCGCTCCTCGACATCGCGCCGGAGGTGGTGGACGGTCCCATCGCGCTGCCCTCCAAGGACAACGCGGCGCGCATCGCGCTGAGCGATGTCACGTACGCGTACCCGCTCGCCACGGAGGACGGAATTCGACGCAATGTCCTCTCGGGCGTGTCGTTGACCATCGAGTCCGGGCAGACTGTCGCCCTGGTCGGCCCAAGTGGGGCGGGAAAGTCGACACTCATCAACCTGATGCTTCGGTTTTTCGATCCCGATTCCGGCGTCGTCGAGATCGATGGTGTGGACGCCCGTTCGTTGCAATTGTCTTCCTTGCGATCGCAGATGGGCCTCGTGCCGCAGGATCCATTTTTCTTCCATGACACGGTGCATCAGAATCTCCTCTATGCGAAGCCTGACGCGACCGAGTCGGAGATTGAGGACGCTTGCAAAGCTGCGCAGATTCACGAGACCATCCTACGCCTGCCAGACGGGTACCACACCGTCGTCGGGGAGCGCGGTTATCGGCTGTCCGGGGGAGAACGTCAACGTTTGGCCATTGCTCGGGTCATGCTGCAAGGGCCTCGGGTTGTACTTCTGGATGAAGCCACCAGTGCCCTGGATACGCTCGTCGAACGACAAATTCAGTCCGCGTTGGCTGTGCTGCTCGAAGGGCGGACCGCCATTGTCATCGCCCACCGCTTGTCGACCATCCTCGCTGCGGATAAGATTGTCGTACTGAATCGCGGCCGGGTGGTCGCTACCGGCGACCACGAATCGCTTCTTCGTACCTCGCCACTTTATCGACAACTCTATGAGGCACAGTTCTCTGAACCGTAATGGGTGCGCCCGTTGGGTTCGCGACGCGGCTGTCTGACAAGAGATGACGGAGCTCACGAATGGATAGAGGGTGGAGACATGCAGTTGATCGGCGACCACATTTATCTCAGGTTCTTAGAGGAATCTGACGCGCCCTCCATGTTGGAACTGCATTTGCGAAATCGGGCTTTCTTTGAACCCTATCTCGTCGATAGACGCGAGGAATTTTACACGATGGACTACCACGTGCGTTCCATTGCAGCGGGTTACGCGTTGGCGGCGCAAGACCAGAAGTATTCTTTTGGCGTCTTTTTGAGTGAGACAGATGAATTGATCGGTAACGTGTCGTTAACCGAGATTGTACGAGGTCCACTACAGACGTGTTGGATGGGATATTACTTGGATCGATCGCAGAATGGCCGCGGATTCGCCACCGAAGCCGTGCGCCTGGTCATCGATTACGCGTTTGAGGTATTACAACTCCACCGGATCGAGGCGGGCGTCATGCCTCGAAATGCGGGATCGATCAGGGTACTTGAGAAGGCAGGGTTCAAGAAAGAAGGTTTGTCGAAAAAGAACGTGTTGATTAACGGGAGGTGGGAAGACCATTTGCACTTCGCCATCGTCAATCCAAACGAGGATTGACGATGGCTCTGCAGCACGTCTGCTGCCCCGCGTCATCGGCAGACAGACCGACGCCGTAAAGCGCTCATCGTCAGAAAACTGTTGTATTCTTATAGTGGGATCGAAATGGTGAGAGGGGCTAGTCGATGTTTAAAACCATGCCAATTTAATTCGTCTCGTTGGGGGCAGCCCCATTCAGTTGACTTACATGAGCTCTCTTGGGGCTCCTAACGAGGTGAAAACACTTGATGAGTCGTGCCTCATCACTGTTTATGAAACGGGATTTTTGTGTGTTGACAGTGGCAGATGCGGTGTCCGTGCTCGGAGACCAAATCGGCTGGGTGGCATTGTTGTGGTTTGCTACAGAGACTGCGAAAGATTCAGTCGCGGTCGGACTTGTCGGTCTTGCCTATGGATTGCCCGGAGTGATTTTGGGTCCTATTGTCGGGCAGATACTCGATTGCGTCTCTCATAAAACGGTTTTACTTATCGCGAATGCAGGGCTAGGTGCCATCTTTTTGGGGATTCCACTGCTGTACAGCGCACGCGGACTGTCCTCTGTGATCCTGTTGTTGCTGGTACTTGTCGCTGGGTGTATCACGCCGTTTACGAGTATTGGTTGGATGATCGTTGTCCCCAGCTTAGTCCGGGAAGATGAGCTTGGAACAGCCAACTCTGTCGTGGAAACGATATGGCACGCTGCATCCCTTCTGGGACCGATGGTGGGTGGCATCCTCATCGCGCGATTCGGGGCGCCACTTGGTGTATTCGCGGATGGGATCTCTTTTTGGATAGCCGCTGGATGCCTTGTGTTGTGGACGGAACAACCTATCAGTGAAACCTTCCCTCCTGCTGTGGCAGAGCCAAGTCACAAGCCAGGCTTTTGGCGGGACACTTTGGACGGCTTTCAGATTTTGTACGGCTTGAAACCCGTGTGGTGGATTACGGTTGCAGCGATTATTTTGAATGCCGCGTACGGACAACTGGAGGTATCGCTGCCGCTGTTCACTCGACGCGAACTATCCGGCAGTGGGTTTGTACTTGGAACGTTTTGGACCACCTACTTTCTAGCCTCTCTTGTCGGTGCGGCCTTCTGTGGTCTCGTCTCGAGACAGGGTCGTAACGGCCTATGGATGTCCTTGATGGCAGTGGCGTGGGGGGTTAGTTTCGTTCCGATGATATGGGATCACGCGCTCTGGATGACCTATCTGTCGATGGCGTTTGGGGGATTGGTGTTCTCGGGATTTCCACCCCTCGCACGCACGTCTGTACAACGATTGGTGCCCCGCGAATACCAGGGGAGGGTCATGGGAATCAGGGGGTCGCTAATCGCCATCGGAATGCCAGTAGGCTCGTATTTGAGCGGGAGCATCGGCGAATGGTTGTCGTCTTCAACTGTCATTGGATACTCCGGGTTGATTGTGGTGTTGGTGGGCATGTTGCTCTTTACCATCCGTTCCTTTCGCACAATTTAAGAGGTTAGATGAACAAGATAGCAAAGGGCTTTCTTGTTCATCTATTTTGTATCGTCCAGGCATTGGGGGCATGTCCCTCAATGCCTCGCGAGGAGGGCAACTTTGAAACGGGTGAAAGTTTCACACTATAACGCCTTTTCGACGTCTTCAGATAAAGGGAATCCAGCGGGGGTCGTTCTGGCTGGCGACACGTTGAATGATGCCGAGATGCTGCGAATCGCTGAACAAGTGGGATTCAATGAAACAGTGTTTATCCGACCTTCCGGCGTGGCAGATATCGAGCTGAGGTATTTTACGCCGGGACATGAAATGAATCTTTGCGGGCACGCCACGATTGCGAGTGTGTACGCACTTCAGTCCAGAGGGCTATTGAAAGATGGCGTTCGTAGTTTAACGATTGAGACAAAGGCAGGAGTTTTGCCAATCACCATACGGAAACAACCATCAACCCTCATCTCGATGCAGCAGGCGTCGCCAGCATTCATTCCATATTCCGGATCTCTTGAGCCACTCGCCTCTGTTTTAGGAATTGGACAAGATGAAATCCATCCCGATTTGCCCATCGTCTACGGAAGTACTGGTATTTGGACACTGTTAATACCGATTCGACGCCTGGAAACATTTCATCGAATGGCGCCGTCCAATAGACGATTTCCGAGCGTACTCGCGGAAATGCCGAACGCGTCTGTTCATCCGTTTTCTCTGGAAACGCACGACCCATCCGCCCATCTGCACGGCAGACACTTCTCTTCACCGTATTCGGGGACAATTGAGGATCCTGTCACGGGCACAGCCTCGGGGGTGATGGGCGCGTATTTCGCAAGATTCGTGAATCCTGACCTGGCAACCTATCATTTCGTCGTCGAGCAGGGTCATGAGATGAATCGCGACGGAAGGGTGTACGTGGACGTGGAGAGAGTTGGCGATGGATTTCAAGTCAGCATTAGCGGGGAAGCTGTGTTCGTAAGAGAATTGGATATCAGCTTGTGAGACTACCACCATGATTTGCGAATAGTCGTATACATACGCAAAGGACAGGGTTACATTTCGCTTTCTGTCTGCGACAGGAAGTGGCTAATCCCTGAGGGTACACCTGATCTGACCCTGAGAGTGGAGTGGATGATGTGCGTCGTTTGACCTCTTTTCAACACCAGATTGGCACCGAAGCGGAACTGCGAGAACTTTTGGGCCATCCGAGCGAGCTCGTTCGCAACAAAGTCATTGACCATTTAGACCATCACTGTCGCGATTTCATTCGTTTATCCCCATACCTGGTGCTGTCGACAGCCAACTCTGATGGCGCATGTGACGCGTCGCCGCGAGGCGATGCACCTGGTTTTGTACACGTGCTCGACGAGAGGAGAATCGTGATTCCCGAGCGGCCCGGCAATCGCCGGATGGATTCTCTCCTCAATATTCTTTCTAACTCTCAAGTAGGCATCATCTTCATGATTCCTGGCTTGGAGGAGACCTTGCGGGTGAATGGCGCTGCGTGCGTGATTCGGGATGAAGTCATCCTCAGCCAAATGGAAGTCAATGGGCGGCGACCTATCGTTGGCATCGGGATCGAAGTGGAAGAATGCTACATTCACTGTGCCAAATCATTCAAGAGATCCCGCCTGTGGCAACCAGATTCCTGGCCAGAACCGTCAGAACTCCCGAACCCGGCGAAGATCTTGGCCGAGCACGCAGCGATACCGGGATTGACTCCAACAAAAGTGACAGAGTCGTTAACGGATAGCTATGCCAATCGACTCTATTGACGACATAAAGATGCATTTCGCCGCCTGAACTAGCCGGGGCAGGGTCGTTTTGCCTTTGTTAAGACGTTGGAGAGGCGGGGTGAGGATTCTTAACTTACATGAAGTGTCATCCGAAATGTTTGACATAATCTCCGTGTTTCATGAGTGGGAAACAACGGAGTCTCATCGCGAGATGTACACATGCCGTCCATTGCGACCAACCAAAGCTCGAAACGAGTATGTGCACGCGGTGAAAACGCGAATCGAGCAGAGAAGCATTCGCATCTTTGTGCTCGCATCGACCGAGGACATGACGACGCCATACGGGAAGATCACGGCCTTTGACTTTAACCCGCGCAACCTCAGTGCTGAGTTCGGATACTATCTTCCCAAGCAAAACCGAGGCCAAGGCTATGGACAGGAGATGGTCTCACGCTTCCTAAACTTGATGTTCAAGGACCCGGAATGGGGCCTGCACAAGTTGTACGCGACCACTGCATCCGGCAACATCCCGTCCATCAAGTTGCTGAAGGGCATGGGATTTCATTTGGATGGAATCATGCGCGAACATTACTTCATCCGAGACCGAATCGAGGACCAACTTCACTTTTCGTTGTTGAAGCGGGAATGGGGTAAACCAAGTGTTTGAGATTTGTGATTGGTCGTTTGGAAATACAAATGACATACGACAGGAATTCACTCCAGTATCTATAGTAGAACTACGTGAGGAGGTTCTAAAATCCTCGGATTGGGGAGATGTAGGTCATGAATCACTCGTTTTACGGAATCGATCACATCCAACTAGCGGCACCTCCCGGCTGTGAGCATGAAGCGCGCGCATTCTTTAGAGACGTGCTCGGCATGGTGGAAATCGAGAAACCAGAGCGGTTAAAGCGCAATGGCGGCGTTTGGTTCCTCTGTGGCATTCACCAGTTACATATCGGTGTAGACCGCAACTTCGCCCCTGCCAAAAAGGCTCACCCGGCTATCCACGTGCGAAATTTACTCGGTCTGAAGCAGCGGATTCTCGAGTGTGGCATCCCCGTTTTGGACGATGAGTTGTTACCGGGGGCGGATCGCTTTTATGTAGAGGATCCATTCGGCAATCGCTTAGAGTTTCTAGAATGGAACGTGTGACTAAGAGGGGGGCATAATCTATGAAAGCCGTACACGTCACGGACTTTGGGTCACCTGAAGTGTTGAAATGCGTCAATGTTTGGCGCAGGCTGTGTCATCGGCACGGCCGGGAGTGAAGCAAAGGTGGCAACGGCCTTGGACGCGGGAGCGGATCAGGTGATTTGTTACGAGAACGCCGACTTTGTAGAGAAGGTCATGGAGGTGACGGATGGACGGGGTGCCGATGTCATCTTGGATTCCATTTCTGGGCGGGTATCGGAACAGAGTCTCGAATGCCTAGCCAAGTACGGCCGACTGGTTCATTTCGGGAACGCCAGCGGTGAAGTCGGCCATTTCCGCACCGTCGACCTGCATTCGAGTTGTCGGAGCGTCCTCGGGTTCAGTCTGGGAACGACTCGCAAAGAACGGCCACAACTTTTGCAACACGCCGCGGATGTCGTGTTGAAATACCTAGCCGACGGCCGCTTGAACATCAAAATCGGGAAGCGCTACCCTCTTGAACAGGCAATGGACGCGCATCACTGGGTGGAAAGCAGACAAAGTGTAGGTAAGGTTTTATTGACCGTGGAACAGGATGGTGGGGCAAAGCTGAGTTTCTAGGTAGCGGTCGCTCTGAAACCGCTCTGATACGTTGGTCGATTTGTTCGTCTCGGATGAGGGCTATGTCGGGGCCGCTGTTACATAGGTCGAAAATCGCGCGGGAATACTCGCGACAGCTGCGATTGCCGCAAATGAATTGGAACGTAGGTGCATAGGATAGCGCTACGTTCAAAATTGATCTGATCTCTTTTTTCACCGGACCTCTGCTTGCCCGTCGTGCTCCTAGGGTTACTTACCGCTCGCCATCCTAGCCGTGACCGCCCCGTTCAATACTCCGTGGATTGGCGCGCTCATGGTGTTGGTAGCCGCAATCCTCACAGGTTGGGGTCGCATGCTGGAACGAAGGGGCGAGAACACGACTAAAGCGAAAGCGGCGTATCTCTGAGCGCACAGTAGCTGGAAGGTGTGGAATTCCGACCTTGGCTTTCACGCCACACTGGCTGTGTACGAGAAGAGCTTGGACACGTCCGGACAAACTTTGATTTTTAATCAAATACAGTCTACCGTGGCCGGTTGTGCCACGGTAGAATCGTTTATTTGCGGTTCACTTCAGTATTTTTGACATGATTCTGTTTAACAAATTCCTCTACTATGTCTTGGCCTGTTGCAAACCAAACGTTTTCGTGTGAGGCAATGTATTTTAATGCATTGTCGAGTGCAATAATTCTGTGGGCGGTCCCTGTTATATACGGGTGTAAGGCAATGGCCATGACTCGTCCTGAGTCTTTACCTTCCTCATACAACGTATCAAAGTGCCTGCATATGATGGTTTCAAACTCGTTCGCAGTCCGATGATACTTCTCGTACATCGGCTTATCGTTGAGGTCTACGGAATACGGGATGGAGACCAGTGGATATCCCTGAATGTTCATATAATATGGTTGGTCATCATTCACCCAGTCGGCCACATATCGTATACCGGCTTCCGCGAGAAAGTCTAATGTGTGCCAGGTTTCTTGTAATCCCGATCCTAACCACCCTTTTGGTCTTTCTCCCGTAGCCTGCTCAATTCGTTGAAGGGTTCGATGAATTAACGAACGTTCTTCAGCGGGTTCCAAGTCGTACAAGTACTGCGTGTTCGTTTCGTTGTGCCCCATGAACTCCCACCCCATGTGAGCGGCTTCGTCGACGATCTCAGGGTAAATATCACAGATGTTGCTATTGAGCGCAACTGTCGCACGAATTCCGTGATTCGAAAGGACCTCCATGATCCTCCACACACCAACTCGAGCCCCGTAATCACGTTTTGAGTAATTGTATACATCGGGAATGTTTCCTCTTCCTTCAGGCATTCTATCGCAGAGAGCAAAGACCTCAATATTTGGGATGACCCAGACAGCCACATGAGCCCCATTGGGCCAGCTTAGCTTTGGCCTCCGTGTGACGGGGGAAAATTCAAACGGACCAGTCGCTCTTGGCTTCACCTGATATCTCCTCCATTCCTCTGACTCCAGTACATTTGCAAGTCGCATAAGTGCAACACGTCAGCGTATTTATGGTGCAAGTCAAACAGATTGATTTGATGAGACAAGGTGCTACGGTCGAAGACCGTTTCCTCGAATACCACCATGTGGAAACCGTATGAATATCCATCCACTACAGTTGCACGAACACAACCGCTAGTAGATTCTCCGCATACCATTATCGTGTTGATGCCTAGTTGTGTTAGATGAGCGATGAGTGGTGTCCCGAAGAAGGCACTTGCTCGGTCTTTGTAAATGATTCGTTCTTTGTCCTGTGGTTTAAACACGGGGTAAAAGTCATAATCAACAACTGAAAACTGAGTGGCATTACGATTCGTCGCCCTGACATGTTCTTGATTGCCACTTCTTCGCGCGCCTGACGTTGTATGGATAATGGGAATTTGACGATCCCTTGAGAATGCTATCAGGTTCGCAATGGGCTGAATCGCATTCCATGCATTCTCTCCGCAGGAGCTAGGATGAATGTCTACAGCCTCTGAGAGTGGTAATGGGCCAGGTGGAAACACACAGTTATACAGATCAATCACTAATAACGCCGGACGGCTCCCAATGTATAATTCGCGGTGATATGCCTTGTAGATTTCCAAGGTCTCTCGCGGAACAACGCTCTGCCAACAGTAGTCCTTAACATCATCCATCGATTCACACATCCCGTCTTCTTTTCAAGAAATTTGTACGGTGGTCTCAACTGATTGATCCTGTCGTGCTCGTTCACTTGGCCATATGCAGATATAGGCGATCAAGGCGATTAGTGCAAAAATGACTAAGGTGTCAATTCCCATCATGAAACTTCCCCCGGTTAGCGATACGAGTGCCCCTATCACGATTGGGGCAAACCCCCCGAGCAGGGTGGAGAATCCGGCCATAATCCCCGTCGCACTGCCTATGCTTCTAGTCGATACGAATTTTTGAAGCAGGTACAAATTCACAATCATTGCTGCTTGTTGGCACGCAACGCCGATGCTCAGCATGGCTGCTGAGGTCGTGGCCGTTCCGGTGACAGCACCGGTATACATGACAATCGCTCCTAGAACAGAGCAAACGATGCCTAAAATAGACGCTTGCTTGGAACGGTCGATGATATATCCTGCCAATAACGCACCAACTACACCGAATATCCACGAAACGGAGGTCCATCCTGCCATGGACGAAGCCGAGAAGTGGCGGATCGTTTTTAGGTATGTCGGGAGCCAAAAGGAAAGGCCAAAAAATACGTAACCAAACGACACGTGCGCTACGACGATCAGCCAGTACCTCCACTTTCTTGTGAAAATTGTTATAGATTCGCGTTCTTCATGCGTGATACCGCTTTCTTTTCCTGTCTCAATATAGGCGATCTCTTCCTCGTTTGCAGCGAAATGCTCGTTAGGCGTGTTTCTTGTGAAGAATACGAACATGGGCATAGCGATAATTAGGGAGAGAGCTGCTAGCATAAAAAACGCATTCCGCCAGCTTCCAGCCATCACGGCAACGATCAGAGGGGCGCCAATGGCTGGCCCTAGAGTATTTCCGATAAACCACAGCGACTGGGCGCGAGACACCTCCTTCTTGTTGAACCAGTTGGCTGAGAATTTTGTGGATACCACCCACAGTATTGCCTCCCCAATTCCCAGTAGAATACGGGAAATAAGGAGAAATCCATACGTGGTACTAATTCCGCCGAGTATCATCATCAGGCCCCATATTGAAGTGCCACAGATAGCGACTCGTCGAGGTCCCCAACGATCCGCCACAATGCCCCAGAAGAAGTTGGCGATGGCGTAAGCAAATGTGAAGCCAGTCGATAAAAGTGCAATCCGTGCTGATTTACCTTCCAAATTCATAGCGTTCAGAAACGACCGATTTGAGACAACTATAGAGATCCCGAGTTTGTCAATATTCCCTATCATCCAGAACACCATGATGGAAGGTACGATTAGAAACCAACGAGCATTTGTTCTTGAACTCATATCCAACCACTCTCCACACAGGAATCAAACCGGGCGCACCAGTTTGTTCAGAATTTTCAGTTTAAGAGTACGGTGCAGTTTTTATCAGTACAGATATGCATTCTTCTATACAGAATGAGGCAAGAGAAATTTTTGTTGAGCGGGTTTGACATGACTTTTGTCATTTAAGAAGTGGATGAGAAATGTCTCTTCAAATTGACCTGCAGTTATTGTTGGTCCGTCATGCGTTTTTTTCATCAATACGACAGTATCGCGATCTTAGTCGATATTTAATTCGGTGTTGCTAAAAGTCGTTCACTTGTGGCAAAGTATTAAATTGAGTTAGTTAAATATTTTGACTTGTGTGACTTCCTTTGGGTGACTGGAAAAGTATTGGAATGTTTATGGCGGTCTGACGGAGGCCGTCACCAAAGTATTGGTCAAAGCAGACGACATATACATCTCTCGGTTGAGAGATCTGCTATCTTTGTTGTCACCATCTGAACTTCAGAGTTTCAGGGAGATTATATCTACAGCACAGCCATGAATCAAATTGTGGAAGAGGATTCCGTTCTGCCGTCATGGGGAACGTAGTAGTTGAAATGTAGTTGTGGAAGTGGTTTGGCGAACGGGAGTAGTAGTGACATAAGCGGGTTCAATTGACGGTAAGAAGTGAACATCCTTGTGAAAGAACGGTGTTTGTTATCGAAAACAACGACCCGAATCTCGATCGACAGGAACAAGCGATGAGGTTACTGTGGGAATATATCAAAGGTCACAAAGGGTACTATGTTGTATCGTTTCTCTCTATCTTGATAGCCGAGGTCATTACCGTACAGTCTCCAAATGTGATTGGGCGATTTACCGATCTGCTTCAGGCAGGTAAATTGAACTTTGGCGTGGTGGAACGTTACAGTCTTTTGTTGGTTTTAATTGCCATTGGGTACACCGTTTTTTATGGAATCGGTCAGTTTCGTACCGGAATGATGGGACGCCAACTTGAGTACTTATTTCGGCGACACTTGTTTTTGCACTGGGAGACGTTGTCAACCACCTACTTCAATAAACGCAGCATTGGTGATTTGCTGAACCATGCTATGAATGACGTGCAAGCGGTCCGTCAAGCAATTTCGCAAGGCTTGAATCAACTTTCGAACGCGATTTTTCTTCTGTGCAGTGCACTGTTCATGATGTTTCATACCGTCACATTCCGACTTACATTGGTCAGTATTCTTCCCATTCTGTTTGTGCCGCTGTTTGTCGTTTGGTTCGGACCCAGAGTTCGCACGGCGTCTCGGCGCGCTCAGGAGTCACTATCGAGTATGACCGATTTATCGGAAGAGAGTTTTTCTGCGATTCGATTGATTAAAGCCACTGCCAATGAAGGCGTAGCCGTTCACAGATTCCAAGAGCGTGTTGATACCGTGCTTTCGCAACAATTGAGAATGGCGCGCCAAACAGCCACATTTCAGTCGTTAATACCGCTCATGGGATCGATCAGTTTCGTGATCGCGCTAGCCTATGGTGGCTATTTGACAGTTACCCATCAGATTCTCCTCGGTTCGTTTGTGGCCTTCACACTGTATTTGGCGTTGGTGATCAATCCGCTGCAGCAGATTGGGAATGTCATTAACAGCTTCCAACGGGCGTCGGCTTCGTTATTAAGACTTAATGTGCTTCTGGGCGAGAGGTCGGAGATTGTCGATCAAAGCACCCTGGCGGAACCAACTTCGATTCAAGGAGACATTGACGTTCGATTGTCGGTTTTTCAATACCCCGATTCCGACACCCCGGTTCTTAAGGAGATCGCGTTTTCGGTGAAGCGGGGGGAAACGCTCGGTATCGTTGGGCAAACTGGTTCGGGGAAATCGACATTGGTCAATTTGCTGCCTCGTATTTACGATCCGCCTCCTGCGACGGTATTCATTGATGGACACGATGTTCGAAATATGGGCTTGGCTGATTTGCGTAATGCAATTTCGTATGTTCCCCAGGATGGATTTCTGTTTTCGACGAGCATCGGACAGAATATTGGATTTTCAAAAGGAGATGCCACACTGGACGAAATTGAAAGAGCGGCTCAACTGGCGTCTATCTATAACGAGATTCTAGAATTTTCGAAGGGATTTGACACAGTGATTGGCGAGCGTGGCGTCGCGTTGTCGGGTGGACAAAAACAGCGCACAGCCATCGCTCGAGCGTTCCTGAAAGACGCCCCAATCCTTATACTCGACGATTGTTTGTCTGCGGTAGACATGAACACTGAAAAACGTATCATCAGTTCCCTCAACGAGGTTAGGGAAAATCGCACCACCATTATCATTGCTCATCGTTTGTCTGCCGTACGCCATGCTGATCTCATCATTGTTCTTGACGATGGGGTGATGGTTGAGAGCGGAACACATGATGAGCTGATGGAACTGGGAGGGATCTACGCCCGTATGTATGCGCTACAGCAGCATGATAGTGAGGTGACAGCCAATTGAAATACTCCTTCAGACGCGCACAAGCGAAAGACGAGTTTGACGTTGGACAGGACAAAGCGCAGGGAAGAAACCAGTCTGTTAGCCAAGAATCCGCTTTGGACACCGTAAGTTCGAGAGGCATCGGCGGTTTGATTCGCCTGTCGACGTACGCAAAACCGCACATACTTGGCTTTGCTCTCATCGTTGTCCTAGCGATCATTTTCAATGTCACTGGCACACTTCAACCGTATTTGGTGAAGGTGGCGATTGACAACGATTTGAATCTATCGCATCCCAACCTGCACGGTTTGACTGTAATTTGTTGTGTGTACATCGTCACTGTGATCGTGGGCGTTGCGGCAAACTACACGCAAGTGGTGGTGCTTCAGTACATTGGACAGTCCATCATTCGCTCCATTCGTCTGGACCTGTTTCAACACATTACGAGACAAGCAATGCGATTTTTTGACAAAGTAGCCATTGGCCGCTTGGTTACGACGGTTTCCAATGATACGGAGAACATCAATCAGTTCTTCACGCAGTTTTTTCTAAGTACCGTCAGCAATGCGTTGTCTATTATCATGATTGTCTTTGCCATGTACGAGTTGAATGGACAGGTGGCCACGTATTCCATGGTCGTGGTACCTATCGTGTTCACCATCTCATTCGTCTTTCGCAAACGTATGCGGCGCGCATATCAAGTTACGCGAACGAGACTATCGAGAGTTATTGTCTTCTTAGCAGAAAACCTGGCAGGTATACGGATTATTCAGCTTTTTCGACAAGAGAAGCGGCAGGCCGACGAGTTTGAACGATTGAATAGTGGTTACCGGGACGCCAACGTATTCGAGTACGGAACCATGGTAAGTTTCAACCGTGCGTTGGAATTGCTGGCCAACTTGTCGGTTGCTGCCATGATTTTTGTCGGCGGTGATGCAGTGCTCCATCATGCCATTAAGTTTGGGACGCTCTACGCGTTTATCAGTTATATCAAGAACTTTTTTGCACCCATAAACGCCATCACGCAGCAGTGGAATACGCTATTGTCGGCTTTGGTGTCTGCTGAACGCATTGGAAATATCCTTCGCCTAAAACCCGCGATTCAAGACCCACCGGAACCTGTCGATGTTGCTAGGTTGGACGTCAATGCAAGGATTGAGTTTTGCGACGTTTTCTTTGCCTATCAAGAGGATCAACCTGTTCTGCAGGGCATTAATTTTACCATCGAACCGGGAATGTTCGTCGGCTTTGTCGGAGCGACAGGCGCTGGTAAGAGTTCCATTATGAGTCTCTTAATGCGCTTCTATGACGCTGTGACCGGCCAAATTTTGATTGGCGGGAGGGATGTCCGGGAGTTTCGTCAGGCTGATTTGCATGCGCTTATTGGATTGGTGCAGCAGGATGTATACATCTTCTCAGGATCAATTGCCGACAACATCCGGCTCTTTCGTCCAGATATCTCCGATGAGCAAGTGGTGGACGCCGCAATCACAGTTGGAGCGCATCGATTCATCGAACGTTTGCCAAACGGATACAACACAGAGGTATATGCCAAAGGGACGAATCTATCGATGGGTGAACGGCAACTGATCGCGTTTGCTCGTATTGTCGCATTTGACCCGCGTGTGATTATCTTGGATGAAGCGACAGCGAACTTGGACAGTCAGACAGAAGAGTGGGTGCAGGCCGGGTTGCAAGCTGTTTCGAAGTCGAGAACCACATTGGTTATAGCTCATCGATTGTCGACAATTAGAAACGCCGATACGATATTCGTTCTGGATAAAGGTGGAATTGTCGAGCAGGGCAACCATGAAGAGCTTCTTTCGCGAGGAGGGTATTATGCGACACTTCACGCAAACTCGGGTGTATCTTCTGTGCACGTTGTAGGAGAGCCGGGTCGCCCATCCCGACAAGTAGCGACCGAGTTTTCCGGTTAATTACCGAAAAACAGTGTGGGGTCGAATGCCACGTTTTGACACGAGGGCAACCCGTGATTCGTGGGTCCATTCCTCTGGTATTTGCAACGCTTTTCTACCACCCGCTGACAACGCCAACCTTCTGAGTTCTAAAGCATCGGTTTACCGGTCACCCTCAGTTCCACGAGGTTTTGCGTTGCGGCTACCAGAGTTTTCCCTCAAGCAGAAGAACAACAAGAACATCTTCTGCAAGGGATGGTTCAAAACTCAAAGCGTGAGTCACTTTGCGAATGCTGTACTCACTGGGACGAAGGTAACGCGAGGAAGGCTTGCAGATGCAGTGCACCTTACACGAGTTTTTGATGCATTTTAAAATCCGGCAGGCGGGGGATTTCAATTCATGAAATTAAACGAGATCGATTACGAATGGTTGATAAAGAGACTATCGTTGCCTCGAGGACATATCAGAATGGTGTTGGACACTGATACGTATAACGAGATTGATGATCAATTTGCCCTAGTCTGGGCCTTACGATCACAACAGAAAGTAACCGTAGAAGCTATTTATGCAGCACCGTTCTTTAATCACTTGTCATCGGATCCAAAGGATGGAATGGAAAAAAGTTATGATGAAATACGGAGAATCCTTTCGATACTCCATATACCATCTGATGGCTACGTGTTTAAAGGCTCAAAAGGGTACCTTAAAAACTGTCATACACCACAATATAGCGAAGCGGCACAAGATTTGGTGCAGAGAGCGATGAATACAGATGCTGACCCTCTCTACGTGGTGTCAATTGGGGCCATCACAAACGTTGCTTCTGCAATTTTGATGGAGCCAAGGATCATTAACAAAATTGTTGTGGTATGGCTTGGTGGGCACGCACATCATTGGCCAGACACTGCGGAATTTAATCTTAAACAAGACGTCGCAGCTGCACGCATCATTTTCGACAGTGGTGTTCCCTTGGTTCAAATCCCATGTGCCGGGGTTGCATCCCACTTGTTAACCACGCTGTCTGAGATGCGGGATTATGTAAAAGGCCAGGGTGAAATTGGAGACTATCTGTATGAAACGTTTAAAAACTGTCAGAATGATCATTTTGGATACTCCAGAGTGATTTGGGATATGACAACTATGGCGTATCTAATCAATCCTAGCTGGGTCTCTACGAGTTTGGTTCATAGCCCAATTTTGACGGATCAGTTGGCATTCAGTCAGGATACGTCCAGACATTTCATTCGCTATGCAACATCTGTAAATCGGGATGCAATATTCCGAGACTTTTTCTTAAAGATCAAGGATCTCTATGCTCCGGGATAAGGAAGTATATAGATCCGCGGAGAAGAAAATGCTTCGTAAATTTGACGTAGATGCCATTGATAATGATAAGAGGGCTAAGTTGGACCAATTGGTGAGTATCCAAAAAACTATAGCTGAGGATACTGCAAGAGCACATAAGTTCGCTGATGAAATAAGACGCAGTTGAAGGAAAAGGTAGTTAAAACCACAATCATTCAGAGCAGTTGGGTACGTTAGTATCTAAACATTTAGCAACTTACTTTTTTAACAGGTAGAGGAATGGCTCTATTCTTGAGTAGTATAGATGGACGTAACACGTCTCCAAGCTTACGGAGCTTATACACGAAAGGGGACACGTTGTATAATGCACCTGTTGAATACGGACGATTCGACAGGCGTGGACAGCATATTTTCCGTACTCAAGTTTAGTTCGAATGGTCCGGTTCATTTGAAAACGTAGGGATGCTTATGATGCTATATTCGGGGAAGTCCCAGCTTTAAGACAAGGATGAATGGTCAAGCCTTGAAAACGGAGCAATTCACGTAGGATATGGACCTATCGTAATAGACCAAACGATGCGTGCGGCAATGAAAATTATAGATGAAGCTTTTCCGAACTTTCATGGGAGAAGAGAAATACGAAACCTATTCAATTTGAGAATGCCGAATATGAAAGAGGCCCTGTCCGTATATGAGAAACTCCTAAACCCAAAGGAATGCTCTGATGTTCTCCACTCCTCCTTTGAGGAGTGTGCTTATGTTAGTCAAGTTTTTCGTTTGTTTCGAAATTGCTGATTCATATAACAACTGCATAAGTCATGAAGTTATATGTTTATAAGAAAAAATATGGGTTTTATTTTTTGAACAATTACTCTGTCTTGAATAGCGTAAAATGCTATAATCAACACAGATTGTACATCGTTTTTATCAAATTGATGCGTGAAAATGTTCGCTATGTGCAGTTATCTCAAAGATCTAGAGAACCTTCCGGTACTTTTCTGCCCATAATGGATTGAGAGAGAGTACAAGAAGCGGGCTGTCCATCGTTTTCATGTTTAGGCGCATGTCGGAAAGTCGAAGTACTTATTCTTTTACTTATGGAAACCTATCCACATTGTCTAATTTGTCTCTGAATCCTGAAACGAGATGGGAATGGAGGTTTGCATGTTGGTTATGGGGGGATTGAATCCAACAGCCGATTTTTCTTATTTATGTCGCGACACATGAGCGATATTGATGACGATATCTAGGTTGAACAGTTGACCAGCTTAAATATTTGACTATTTTGATGTATTATACACCTAATAAATACTCTATTTTGGTTCGAGTTGTATTTTACTCAATCTCCATTTAACATTGAGCGTTTTGCAGATTTCTAAGCCCTTGCGGGGCAAGGGATAACAGGACATAAAAAAGGACTTCACCCCAACATCGAGAAAATTTCAAGTGACGAAACAAGAAACCTCGACAGGAGGAAAGTCCACTTGTATCTTCTCCAAAAGTCTCTGTTTTCCTTTGAAGAGTGGCTAGAAATCGAACCCAGTGAGCGATTGGAGCTGTTCTTTTCCGCACTGGATTTGCAACCATATGCCGCAAAGTTGAGGAATTCGTCACCCCAGGGTGCAAAACCTATCAATCGTGAAGCAATTTTACGAGCGTTACTGGCTGCGCCGCTTGAGGGCATTTCGACTTTTTCTCGGCTACACAAGCGCTTGAGAACCGACTTGCAGTTTAGGTACCAATGCGGTTTCCGGTTAGATGAACCAGCCCCATCGATTGCCACATTCAGTCGAGTTTTCATGACAGTTGTGGATAGAGGCCTTGCTAAGGAACTCTTCATTGACCTGGTCAGCCAATGTAAAGAGTTCGGTATTGTTGATGGGAGTCACATTGCTATCGACAGTACGGCGATTGGTGCCTATGAGAAAAAGCAGCCAAAATCACGGAGTAAAGGTTCGGGTAATGCCAATTGGGGTGCCAAGTTCGACACGTTCGGTAATAAACTCACATGGTTCGGATACAAAATTCATCTTGCTGTAGATACCGCTAGTGAACTACCGGTTTCCTTAGAGGTCACACCTGCTCATGTGTATGACGGAGAAATGGCGATGCCATTGATAAAAGACGTTGTTGAGAACTACGGCTGGAAAGTTAAGTTCGTCATGATGGACGCCGGATATGACCAGGTGAAGAATTATGAAGTCGCTCGCAGCTATGGTGCACAGGCAATCATAGCATTGAACCGAAGAGGTGAAAAAGAGCCACCTGCTGGGATAGCGTCCAACGGAACACCTTGTTGCTCCATGGGTTATGACATGGTCTACTGGGGCGCTGATGGTGATCGGCTAAAGTTCCGTTGCCCTCACGTTCTGGGCAAGGTGAATTGCCCTCTCGGGGCAGCAGCTTGCTCTGATTCCAACTATGGAATGGTTATCAAGAAGAACATCAATGAAGATATTCGTCGCTACTCGAATCCACACCGAAACACACGCGGTTGGACAGAGTTGTACGACGAACGAACTTCGACTGAACGCTGTAACTCAAGACTTAAGGAGAATCTCACGGCAAACGATGTTCACGTTCGTGGTATCCAAAAAGTCACGACACATGTTTATCTCAATGTCATAGTTTTGTTAGCATCTGCACTTGCGACGAGAAAAGCAGCTAGCACGCAAACAGTAGCCTAATGTCCGTACTGATGATAATACCTGCATAAGTGCATTGCAAAAAATGTAAAGGTAAGTCCCTAATTCGCTTGTCGTTTCTTTTTACTCCATCAAAAAACTTCATTCTGCAAAACGCTCAATATTATATAACCATTTTTAAATTTTCGGAACAGCGAAAAGAGATTAAATCATAGATAATTAATCGAGGTATTCCATAATGCAAAATATTACGGTTTATGATATTGCCAGAGAAGCAAATGTGTCTGTATCAACGGTATCCCGTGTGCTTAATGGCACAGCGCCTGTAAAAGAATCAACACGGAATCTAATACTCGAGATTATAGAGAAGTATCAATTTCAGCCGAATGCTTTGGCCCGGAGTTTGATAAAAAAAGAGACCAAAACGATTGGAATTATCCTTCCGGATATCACGAATCCATTTTTTCCGGAAGTTTTTTCGGGTGCTGAAAATGCACTGCGTGAAGCTGGATATACATTTTTTCTTTGCACTACGGCAGGAGATAGTAGACGGGAATCAGAATATTTGAGCATCCTACGGGAGAGGCAAGTAGATGGAATTCTATTTTTGGGGGGGCGTATTAACAGGAGCAACTGTGAGCCAGATTTGGTCCAGGAGGTTGTAGATATAAGTAAGCGAATTCCAGTTGTTCTTATTAACGGAGACTTACCGAATCATACTTTTTATCGAGTGAGCACTGATGAGTATTTAGGGGCTCAATTGGGAGTCCAACACCTTATTGATCTGGGGCATGAGAATATTGGATTCATAGGAGGACGAAATGGAACCTCGACCACGGATGTTAAAGTAAACGCCTTCCGGGACACGATGAGAAAAAATGGACTCTCATTTCGAGAGGAATGGGTCTTATATGATGATTTTACCATTACGAGCGGTAAAATCTTAATGGAAAAATTGCTTAATATGTATTGCAAACCGTCAGCTGTGTGCTGTGTTAATGACTTTGCATCCGTTGGAGCAATCAAAACAGCTATCAAATATGGTTTGAGAATTCCTGAGGATATGTCAATTATGGGATATGACGATACAATTTTATCTACATCTATGATTCCGGAGTTAACAACCATCTCTCAGAATAGCGTTGAGTTGGGAAAAATAGCAGTCGAAATATTAAGGGCATTGATCAATGGCGAAGAGGTTGCGCAACATACGATAATTCAACCTAAACTTGTCCGAAGACAAAGTACCAGTATTAACTGTGTTCACCATCGTTAATAGAATTAATTGATTTTAATATATGTAACTCAACTTTCGCAGAGTGAAATGTGTAGCTAGCCCTTGTGGCGTAAAGACTTGAACGGATTAGAATATTAGCGTTGACAAATCAAAAGCACCACTTCCTTTGGTATAGTAAATGCGACCAAACACTACCATACCGGAAGAGGTGCTCTCCTATATGATAGGTTATGAGATGGAAAACAACAATCAATTGCCTGTCGAAATTCGTCCTGCCTTTCAAGAACTAAAGGTCCTTAAGCATCTGCGTAATGCTGGCATCACCAAGAGGTTTGGGGTTGCGTGTTCCTACCTATTCCAGCTTGTGTTTGTGCTCATCTTCCATCATCGAAACTGGTTTCAATTTCTTGATAGCGCAAAGTCAGAATCATATCCTGGCAAGGATGCTGTGTACCGTTTTCTCAATCATGCCGGATTTGCATGGCGACGCTTTCTCCTATTGCTCAGTGTGGAGGCCGTGAACAAAACCAGTTCGTTAACATCTGACAAGCGTGTCAGCGTATTCGTTGTCGATGACTCCATGTATGAGCGGAACAGGAGTAAGTGCGTGGAACTCTTGGCTCGATTCAAAGACCATGCACGGAATTGCTACTACAAGGGATTTCGCATGTTGACGTTAGGCTGGTCTGACGGTCATACATTCGTCCCAGTGGACTTTTCTCTCCTCAGTTCCGTCAAGTCGCAGATTCAAGGCTTGGGTCAATCGATTGATAAACGCACTCACGGATACAAACGCAGAATGGAATCACTTCTCCCGGCCCCAGATATCATCCCTGCCATGATTGACCGTGCTCTGTCTGCTGGAATGAATGCCTCGTACGTATTGATGGACAGTTGGTTCACGCACGCTCCGTTGATTCAAGCCGTGCTGGATAGGGGACTGGACGTCATCGGAATGGTCAAGGCGGACAACAAACGATATTTACTCGACGGACGGTGCCTGTCCTTGCAAGAGCTGTACTACGCTGCTACGCCCGTTCAAAGTACGAAGAAAGGAATCTTAAGGTCCATACATACTCAACTGCGCCCAGGCATCCCGATCAAAATGGTGTTCGTTCGTCACCGAACCAACAAGAAGGAATGGCTAGCTATCCTGTCTACAGATACGACGCTGACGGTCGAGAAAATCATACAGATTTACGGCATTCGATGGGACATTGAAGTGTTCTTCAAATGCACAAAATCATTACTGCGTCTGCAGAAAGAGTTTCAAGGACGTTCCTATGACATGCTCGTCAGCCACACGACGATTGTCTTTTCACGGTATATTCTGTTAGCTTGGCAGCACCGCCAGAGCACGGACGACCGTACATTGGGGAATCTATTTCTAATGCTCTGCGACGAAGTGAGCGAACTGGACTGGGCCATCGCATTGAGCCAATTGGTTGAACTTGTAAATAATGTTTCCAAGAAGGCAGGCAAACGACTCTCGAAACTGATTCGCAGTCAACTACAGCGGTGGATCGACGGTTTACCCAGCTATATCAAGGCATATCTCCCTGTTTTGGCCTGCGAAAGTTGAGTATGTAAGATAATTAGGATACAAGAACACTAGTGGTCTAATTGTGCTGGAAAATAAGTTGTGTTCGAATAGTCAGAATAAATATAATCATATTGACAATATAAAGTGCGTATTGATATAGTGTGCGTAATGAAACCCATTTCAGTACTCCGAATGAAACCCATTTCAGTGCTTTGAGTGAAACCCATTTCACAATTATAAGGGAGGAATATGACAACATTTTATGATGAGAATATTTAGTTTTTTTAGATTTGTAAGCGTTTAATGACATCTAGGGGGTAATTGATTATGCCTTTCAGAAAAAAGCAAACGTCGTTTGGGATTGTTGGTGTCGCCACAATTGGATTATCCGCTTTAGTTACTGGATGTGGAAGCCAAAGTACGGGGAACAGCACGGGTACCACATCCACATCGGGGCAGAAGATTCATTTAACAATGACTGTATGGGGCTCGACACTAGATACAAAAACCTATCAGGAACGGGTTGACCTTTATACGAAGCTACACCCCAACGTCACTATTACAGTGAAGAACCTTCCAAAGTATGACCAACAGGTAGAAACTATGATTGCGGGTGGCGATGCACCCGATATCATGGCCGTGTCTCAAGATGCTGTAGGATTTGGTCAAGAGGGAGCGGTACTGAACCTTACGCCCTATATTAAACAAGCGGGTATGAATTTAAATTCGATTTATGAGCCTGGGTATCTTGGTGAATATCAATATCAAGGACAACAATATGGGCTACCTGACCGTGGCGGTTATATCATTACATACTACAACAAAGATATGTTTAAGAAGGCTGGGTTGACTGACCCCACAAATGGATGGACATGGAATCAGTTTCTTACTGATGCCAAAAAACTGACCATTACGAATGGTGGAAAAACGACTCAGTGGGGTTTTGCAGGTGGCACTTGGTGGCCCGTATATGGAAGCTTTGTTCAAGAAAACGGTGGAAAAATACTAAATAGTAGTTTGAATCAGTCTGAACTTGGTTCATCAGCTACTCAAAATGCCCTGACATGGGTGAATAATCTAAGTTACAAATGGCACGTTGCACCGACTACTGTTCAATATGCCAATATGGGATCCGGTGTAACAGGGGATGAGCTATTCGGGCAAGGGAAAGTGGCTCTGCTCACCACTGGGTTTTGGGATATTGCTTCGTATGTACAGGATAAAATAAATTTTGGTATCGCTCCAATGCCCGTTGGAAAGCAAGGTGGTATGGAAACGGTTGGTACAGGTCTTGCTGTATGTGCAAAATCAAAGTATCCGCAGGTAGCGTTCCAGGTTCTTGAATTCCTGGAGAGTAAGGCAGGGCAGGCACCGATTGTCCAAAACGGGGAGGATGTACCTGCAACCAAGGCTGGGATGGCCATGTGGATAAAGAGTCTCCCGAAAAGTGTGAGTTTTAGTTCGTTGCAAAGTGCCCAAAGCGACGTATTCTCACCCCAAATTCCACCTCAGTGGAATCAACTGCAAACCTCACTTAGTAATGACTTAACACCGTTCTTTAATGGTGAAAAGAGTCTTAATTCGATACTTTCAAAAACAAACTCGGACGTTAATAGTCTTGTGGGCGGAAACTAATAGAATATTGGTCTGTATGCCAGATTAATTGCGGTGAAGGAAGAAGGTTGAAAAATGATTATCAAGACCATTCGCCGTCGTGAAAGCGTTGCATTTTACGCTTTCACGGGTCCTTGGTTGGTGGGGCTCGTCGGACTAACCTTGGGCCCGATTCTTGCCTCATTAGCATTAAGTTTTACTAATTGGAATATGTTCTCCCCACCACACTGGGTAGGTTTTGAAAATTATGTGAAAACGTTTAAAACACCAATGTTTTGGACTGCGCTTTATAACACAGCATACTATTCTGTGATTTCCGTTCCTCTCAGTATTCTGATCGCATTGGTTCTAGCCGTTTTGTTGAATCAGAAGGTTGCTGCAAGGCGTTGGTTTCGCACCGCTTTTTATCTACCGAGTACCATCCCAGTTGTAGCGGTGGTAATGCTCTGGAGTTGGTTGCTTGCGCCGGCAGGTTTGTTTAACGAGTTTTTACATTTGTTTGGCATTCATGGGCCTGCATGGTTTGTAGACCCTGCTTGGATTAAACCTGGTTTGATTATTATGAGTCTCTGGGGCGCAGGTGGGGGAACCGTTTTATTTCTCGCGGGACTTCAGGGTATACCATCCTACCTTTATGAAGCAGCTGAGTTAGACGGTGCGAGTAGTTGGACCAAGTTTGTGCGTATCACAATGCCACAGTTGTCGCCAATTATCCTGTTTAACCTCATCAACGGTATCATAGGTGCGATGCAGGTATTCACACAGGTCTACATCATTGGTACTAATAACGCGAGTACGATGATGGTTCCTTATTTGTTCGAACAAGCTTTTCAGAATTATCAGATGGGTCTTGCCTCAGCGACAGCATGGTTGTTATTTATCATCATCATGGTTTTGACGTTGATAGTGCTTAAATGGTCGAGTGTATGGGTTTACTACGAGGGAGAACGGAGGTAAAAATAATGAGCCAGCAGTTGGAACGCCTAGCTCCTACGAAGGCATTCGGAGCAAGAACAACGCCGAAGCTGGGAAAGTGGATTATATACGTGATTCTAATTATCGGCGCAGTTATGATGGTGGCGCCACTTTTATGGATGATTACGACGTCACTCTCGAATAACAAGTATGCGTTGACCTTTCCGCCAAAACTGTTCCCGACGTCGTTTCATTTTGATAATTTCCTAGAAATTTTCAAAAGCGATGACTTTGCTCTCTATTTGAGAAACACATTAATCATCACAATCCCTGCCATTATTGGGCAAGTCTTTGTATCATCGTTGGCTGCCTTTGCATTCGCTCGGTTACGTGCACCTGGCAAAAATTTATTTTTTATAATCACCTTATGTACGCTGATGATTCCCGGCGAAGTAACGATGATACCAAACTTCATTATGTTCAAATATTTCCATTGGATTAATACATTCTGGCCGCTTATTGTTCCTAATTTCTTCGGCAATGCATTCAATATTTTTCTCATGAGACAGTTCTTTATGAATGTTCCTCTTGAGTTGGATGAAGCGGCTAAATTAGACGGTTTGAGTTATTTCGGAATATGGTGGCGTATCATTGTCCCACTGGCAAAACCTGCCCTCGTCACAGTAGCTATTTTTACTTTCACATACAATTGGGGCTCGTTTATGGGACCGCTAATATACCTCAATGACCAAAAACTTTACCCGCTTGCGCTCGGTATCTATCAAATGACACAAACAGGGAATGTGATGGAACAACCCAATTGGAACTTGATAATGGCGGGTTCTCTCTTATTAACGATTCCGATGATCATTGTCTTTTTCTATGGGCAGCGCCACATTTATGAAGGAACCAACGTACTTGGGCGACTTTAATTCTTTGGTTTAAATTTATGAGCTTTGTACCGATTCGTGGTTATAGAATAGCTAGCTGATACCAAGAAAACAAGGTGAAGGCGTTGGGATATACCATTATCGCTCGGTAGAATTCTTGGGATTTGCATGGAGAATCTGAGGTTATTCATTTTCAATACTGAATAGATAATGTAACACAATCCACTGCGACCCAACAATATAATTACATGTCATTACTGACAGGATTTATAAGTGTCCGTTTTTATCATGTGTATATTTTGAAAATATATTACTTTACAGGAGAGAATGTTATGTCTTTGAGCAAATTAGATAAAATTCCTTATGGTGGGGATTATAATCCTGATCAGTGGCCGGAGGAGATATGGGACGAAGATATGCGGTTATTCCGTATAGCTGGTATAGATATGGCTACAGTTGGTGTGTTTTCATGGGCAAAGCTCCAACCAAGTGAGCTTGTTTATAACTTTGAGTGGCTCGATGAGGTTTTGAACAAACTTCAAGAAAATGGCGTAAGAGTGTGCCTTGCAACAGGAACTGCGGCACATCCAGCCTGGATGGCTAAAAGATACCCCGACGTACTGCGTGTAGATTTTGAAGGTCGTAAGCATCGTTTTGGTCAACGTCACAATTTTTGCCCGAACAGCCCGACTTATCGTGAGTATTCCCGCCAATTGGCAGGGAAGATTGCGCAACGGTACAAAGATCATCCTGCTTTAGCCCTATGGCACGTAAATAATGAATATGGTGGGATTTGCTATTGTGACAATTGTGCTCAGGCGTTTCGGAATTGGTTGAAGCATCGATATGGTAGTTTGGAGAATGTCAATAGCGCTTGGGACACTGCCTTTTGGGGACACTTGTTTTATGATTGGAATGAAATCGTCCCTCCTAATTTGTTGAGCGAACACTTGGATCCACATGATCCCACTCGGACTGCGTTTCAAGGTATCTCCCTTGATTATGCGCGGTTCAATTCTGATAGTTTGCTGGACTGCTATAGATCCGAATATGAGGAAATTAAGAAACACACGCCCCACATACCTGTGACGACAAACTTAATGGGAACCTATAAACCGTTAGATTACTTCCGATGGGCACCGTATTTGGATGTCATTTCGTGGGATAATTACCCATCTTACGATACCCCAGTAAGCCAAACTGCCTTGAGACACGATCTAATGCGTGGCCTCAAACAAGGTCAATCCTTTATGTTGATGGAACAAACACCAAGTCAACAGAACTGGCAACCCTATAATTCATTGAAACGACCAGGTGTGATGCGGCTCTGGAGTTATCAAGCAATTTCACGAGGGGCCGATAGTGTCTTGTTCTTTCAATTAAGACGCTCCGCTGGCGCATGCGAGAAATTCCATGGAGCCGTCATTGAGCATGCTGGTCACGAACATACACGGGTTTTCCGCGAGTGCGCGCAACTAGGGGCGGAGTTGCAAGAGTTAGGTGATGTCATATTAGACTCCCGTGTTGATGCAAAGGTGGCCATTGTATTCGACTGGGACAACTGGTGGGCTATCGAGTATTCAAGCGGACCTAGCGTCGATTTAAAGTATCTCGATGAAGTTCAAAAGTACTATGACGCGTTTTATTCTCAGAACATCCAGGTCGATATGGTTGGGCTGGACAGTAATCTTGATGGATATGACATCGTCATTGCTCCAGTTTTATACATGGTAAAACCGGGCTATGCAAAGCGGTTGGAATCATTTGTGGAAAACGGAGGTCTTTTTCTAACGACGTTTTTTAGTGGCATTGTAAACGAAATGGACTTGGTAACGTTAGGTGGTTACCCTGGTGAACTTCGCAAACTCTTAGGAATTTGGGTAGAAGAAATTGATGCACTGCTACCAGATATGAAAAATCGAATTGTCATGAAAGGCAACCAATTTCTCAGTCGGAATGAATACTCCTGTTCGTTACTTTGTGATTTGATTCATTCTGAAGGAGCAGAAGTTGTTGCAGAGTACGGGGATGATTTTTATGAGGGCATGCCTGTATTAACTCGCAATCACTTCGGAAATGGTGAAGCTTGGTACGTAGCGTCGAGTCCGAGTCAGGAATTTCTACAAGACCTGGCGACTTATTTAAGTCGGTCTAAGGGGATTCAACCTGTAATATCTGCTCCTAACGGAGTAGAGGTGTCGCAGCGAAATAAGGATGGGGTATCTTACACGTTTGTGTTGAATCATACGGATCAAAGTCAATCGGTAGACATCGGCTCCAAGGTCAGACTGGAACTTTTAACAGGTTCATCCGTAGCGAATGTTGTTGAAATTGGTCCTAAGGGAGTTATGATACTGCAACACTAAAGCAAATTTACATGTCGTGTGGCGAGGGTATGCAGGGTCAATTAACTAGTTACTTTGATTTGAGTGTTTGTACTGAATGATTTATTGATTTTATAAAACATGGAGGAATTATAGTGGAAATTCGTTACACTACGAACCCTACTGATTTTAGTCAATATGGAACCAAACGAATTAGAGATGAATTCTTGATTACAAATCTGTTTCAAGTTGGGAAAGTTCGAACGGTTTATTCCCATAATGATAGGGTTGTTCTAGGAGGTGCTGTCCCAACCACAGAACCTCTTACACTTAAGGCCCATGAGGCTTTAAAAACGAGTTATTTCTTGGAGAGACGGGAACTTGGGATTGTTAATATTGGTAATAATGGAGTTGTTAGTGTAGATGGAGAGTCATATGACCTGGATACCGGTAGCTGTTTGTATGTTGGTCTAGGAAATAAATATATCCAATTCGAAAGTGTCAATGAGGAAGAACCTGCGAAATTTTATATAGTTTCTACAACTGCACATTGTACTTATCCGACTACAAAAGTGGATATTACCACGGCTCAAGCGTATGAGTTGGGAACCACTGAAGAATCGAATCAGCGAATCTTATATCGGTTTATTCATGCCGAAGGCGTCAAGAGCTGCCAGTTAATGCTGGGAATGACGGTTCTTAAGCCGAATAACATGTGGAACACGATGCCTGCTCATACACATGATCGACGCATGGAAGCTTATCTCTATTTTGGGTTACCTGAAGACTCAAAGGTATTTCATTTCATGGGCAAACCAGACGAAACCAGACATCTTGTTGTAAGTAATGAAGAAGCGGTCATCTCTCCAAGCTGGTCCATCCATTCCGGAGTCGGCACACACAACTACACATTTATATGGGCGATGGCGGGTGAGAATTATACGTTTGAAGATATGGATGCAGTAAAAATGGAGGATTTGCGGTAATGAATGAAGTTCACTGTAATCATCCAAATATTTTTGGACTGCAAGGCAAAGTTGCATTGGTCACCGGTGTAAGTCGTGGATTAGGGCAAGGTATGGCCATCGGTCTTGCAGAAGCAGGAGCTGATGTGATTGGAATTGGTTTAAACGACATGTCCTATACAGGAAAGGTGATTTCCCAATATGGTTCCAGGTTTCATGAAATAACAGCTGATTTAACAATGCCCTCCAAGGCAGCAGACGCAGCGAAGCAAGCGATTGATGTGTATGGACGGGTCGATATTTTGGTGAACAATTCTGGAATCATCCACCGCGCATCTGCGGTTGAATATTCTGACGATGATTGGAATCGTGTTCTTAATGTGAATCTTCACAGTGCCTTTCAACTGTGTAGAGCTATTGGAGAACATATGATTGCTAGAGGTTCGGGAAAGATTATTAACATTGCGTCCATGCTGTCATTTCAGGGAGGACTCAATGTAGCCGCTTATACGGCCAGCAAGCATGCGATTGCAGGACTCACAAAGTCTCTTGCCAATGAGTGGGGGCAATTCGGGATTTGTGTAAACGCCATAGCGCCAGGCTATATGGCCACAGACAACACGCTTCCTTTACGCAATAACTCGGTACGAGCCGATGCGATTTTGTCTAGAATCCCAAAACATCGTTGGGGGACACCTGACGACTTAAAAGGTCCAGTGATTTTTTTATCGTCAGATTTATCAGATTATGTGAATGGTCACGTACTATGTGTGGACGGGGGCTGGATGAGCTCGTAAGGAATTGGTGATTGAGTTGTCCTTACGAAAAGCTCAATGATTATTATTGCTAAGCTTGGGTGAACGAATGTCGCTTAGAGAAAGGCGATAGATTGAGATTAGCGTAAAAATGGACGTAAGGTTTATTAGTTTTCTAAAGAAGCGATTGTGGGACCACCACAATGGTACTCATTATGATAGGGATGAACGAAGTGGCAGAATGGATACAAGAGGCATTTGAATTTATCACAGAAAAGTCAAAGCGAAACGTAAAGGTTATTGGTAGTCAATTTCCACATGCTAGTATGGACAAAAAATATCAATTAGAACCCGCTTCTTGGTGGACAGCTGGTTTTTGGCCTGGAGTTTTATGGAATTTATATGCGCAGACGCAAGAGGATTCATTTCTTAAGACGGCTCGGGCATGTGAAGACAAGATGGCTGTTCTGCTGTCGGATGTCGAAACACTAGACCACGATATTGGCTTTATGTGGACATTAACAAGTGTGGCAGATTATAAAATTACTGGTTCGAAAACAGCCCGGCAAACAGCACTGCTAGCTGCTAACTTGTTAGCAGCTCGCTATAACATTGCAGGCAACTTTATACGTGCTTGGAATCCCTGGTACGAGGGTGACAAGAACTGCGGGATAGCGATTATCGATTGCATGATGAACCTGCCCTTATTGTATTGGGCTAGCGAAGAGACAAGAGACCCACGGTTTAAACACATTGCTGTTCAGCATGCGACGATGACTGAGCGAGAATTTATTAGACAAGATGGATCTGTTTTTCATATGGTGAACTTCGACCCTGAGACTGGAGACGTTATTGAAAAGTTGGGTGGCCAAGGTTTTAGTAACGAGAGTTCATGGGCAAGAGGTGGGGCATGGGCAATTTACGGAATGGCTTTAACTTATAAATTTACGAGAAATACAATTTTTATAAATGCAGCTAAAAATACTACGAAGTATTTTTTGGACCAACTGAAAGATGCTCCATATCCAGTGTGGGATTTTAAAGTACCTGATAACACATCGAACACGCGTTACGATTATCCTGATTCGTCGGCAGCTGCTATAGCCGCCTGTGGCTTGTTATGTCTAGCAGATATTGTAGAAGACGTACCCAGTGCTCAAGACTACAAGTTTCAAGCCGAGAGTATATTAAAGAGACTCTATTACACATGTGGAACACGAGATGATCAAGAGGAACAGGGACTGTTAAGACATGGTACAGGGCATTTTCCTGAACAAAAAAATCTTGATGTTCCATTAATTTATGGGGATTACTTTTTTGTAGAAGGTATTACTAGATTGATGGGACAATCTATTTCTTTTTGGTGAACCCCAGGGAGCGTTTAGTATGCGTAAATATCCACCATCAGATAAGAGAATGTTATGTAACAAATTAGCTGAGATTTTGGAACCGTTCATTGCTCATTTAGGTCAAATTGAAACAGGTCAGTATGATCTAACGGGTGGAGGAACTGTTTACGATGCGTCAATCGGACGTGCTGAAACTTTTTTACGGTTATTGTGGGGAGTGGGGCCCTATACTTTGAGTGAACCTGAAAACCCGCATGTGTTGTCGTTTGTTAAAGGAATCCTTAATGGGACAAACCCACAAAGTGATTACTATTGGGGTGAACTTACTGATTTCGACCAACGGATGGTTGAAATGGCGTCTTTGGCAACCGCTTTATTATTGAACCCAATGAGATTTTGGGAACCCCTAACGGAGAATGAGAAGCATAATCTGGCACGATGGTTACTGCAAATTAATGATTATGACATGCCTCAAACAAATTGGTTGTTTTTTAGAGTGTTGGTCAACATTGCGCTTAAACAATGTAACTGTGAATGGTCACCGGATAAACTAAATGACGCGTTAAATCGGTTGGATGGTTATTATTTGAGCAACGGTTGGTACTACGATGGTTATGAGAATCAAATTGACTATTACATTCCCATGGCGTTTCATTATTATGCTTTAATCTATGTGAAATTTATGCAGGATGAGGACCCTCAACGCTGTCATAAATTCAAACAACGTGCAATCGAATTTGCACATCAATTTAAACAGTGGTTCTCAGCAACGGGTGCAGCTGTTCCTTATGGACGTAGCTTAACCTATCGTTTTTCCCAAGTAGCTTTCTTTTCAGCACTTGTATTTGCAGACGTTGAAGCGCTACCTTGGGGAGAAATAAAGAGTATTATATATGACCATTTAAGATATTGGGAACAACAAGATATTTATTCTGATGCCGGATTTTTAACTGTTGGTTATGCCTATCCCAATTTGATCATGGCAGAGGGTTATAACGGTCCAGGTTCACCATATTGGGCACTTAAAACATTCCTGTTATTAGCTGTTGATGATGAGCATCAATTTTGGAAAGCTGATAGAACATCTCCGACTTTTTCGTCTAAAAATCTACAGGTTGAGCCGCGCATGTTGATATGTCATAGTGCAACGGGAAATGAGGTACAAGTTTTTACGGCGGGCCAACATTCACATGAACACGCGCACGCAAAGGAAAAATACGAGAAATTTGTTTATTCTACGACGTTCGGGTTTAGTGTTCCGAAAAGTAATATTACCTTAAAACAAGGGGCATTTGATAACTGCTTAGCTATTGCAGAGCCTGGGCTTCCTTATGAAACAGCCTATGGGCTTGAGGACTATCAGTTGACAGATGACTATGTTAAGCGAATATGGAAACCACGGCGGGATGTGGTAATCACTAGTTGGATCATTCCGCTACTTCCATGGCATATACGCATCCATCGTATCAAGACTGCCCGGAGGATGAACCTTGCCGATGGAGGTTTTTCATTACCAAAGTTCGGATATCAGGACCTTCAGCTTGAACATCAGGTCCTAGCCATGAATCATGGTCTTGTATCAGGGGTATTGGACTATACGCAACGAGATCAAATTCTACTAGTGGATGCAGAGCCGAATACGAATTTATTGTTTAGAAAAACGATTATTCCGACCTTAGTACAATGCGTCATACCAGGAGAACATGTTATTGTTCATGGAATCATAGGCGATCATTGTACGCAGGGTCCCAACCTTACGTCTAATCCTCCTGATGTTTGCGTCCTAAAGAATATGGTTGTTGTTAATACGCCGGATTGGTCAGTAGAGGTTCCTTTAGAATGAGGAGGGTTGTTGCCTCTCCCTCTATTTCTTGCGAAAACGGAAGGAGTTAGAGGGCGTCCTTCGTTAACCGCGATGAACTTTTTACGTATGTTGTTGACAGATTATTTTATGAATTATTATAATTACTGCAATCGGTTTCATGAAATGGGTTGCATTAAATTTACACCTTTAATGCAGAAGTGAGAGGGGTGTTGTACGAAATGGGAGTCAGTCACGAGCACTGAAGGCACCAATTGATGAATATGTATGTCTAGGAAATCTACATTATACATTATTTGCCTAAACGTATACATATTTGATGAGAAGGGTTTTGATGTGGCCAACTAGACCCAAATTAAATCGGTAAGTTCTACATTCTGAATTACATTGTCAATTTGTGTGCATATCGTACTGCCCTTGATAAGTTGTGCTTAGTATGATGATTTTTTGCGTTTGATTATAACTGTGGATCACATTTGTAGGAGCCTTATCCGCTTGGGAATTATCCAAATTTTCAATTGTATTTAGCGAATGAAATCGGGTATCCGTAATTCATATTGAGTGTTACTTCAATTTTCGATTCTTCAGGTGGCGCATCTATGAAAGTACAACACATTGCCGGAATAACTATGAATCTATTCATTTTATACCAGTGAAAAGAGGGAATAACATTGCGTCGAATATCTGAGGATGTTCTTTTTGTTAGTTCATTATTTTACTTCCGATTGCCGAAACATTCATGGTTAGATCGATTACAGAAGGTGAAAGCTGCCGGCTATAACGCTATAGACGTATATATTCCATGGAATTTCCACGAACCGATACGTGGGCAATACAGATTTACCGATGAGGCGGATATTGAGACATTTTTAGACTTAGCAGCTGAAACTGAGCTGCGGGTCATTGCGAGGCCTGGTCCTTATATATGTTCTGAGTGGGATGGCGGCGCTATTCCTGCTTGGCTTTATAACAATGATCAATTGCAACTGCGGCAAAATGATGCCCTGTGGTTGGCTGAGGTGAAGCGCTGGTATGACATCATATTACCTAAATTGTTGCCTTACCAGCTGACGAAGGGTGGACCAGTTATTGCGCTTCAGGTTGAAAATGAACTGGACTTTTATCCTTGTCGTGATGTAAAAGGTTACATCGAGGCACTTTTCGATATGGTGCGAAAATCTGGATTTGACATTCCTATCACGGCCTGCATAGGACAGGGGGATATACTTGGGGCAACGGGAGAGAGCGACCGAGTCATTCCTATGGCAAATATTTACCCATCAAAATTCGATGATCCGAATCTGGAAAGTTTACTCGAGCAATACACGGAATATGCTCGGTCACACGATTTCGTACCCATGACGATGGAAACAAACAGAGATATTCTAACACTTAGTCGTCTCGTTGCGTCTGGATTTCAAGCAATGTCACCATATCTCATGACGTCCGGGGTTCACATTGGCCCATGGAATGGTATTAATAATTGGGGAGCCTATCCGTCTTACATTACTACGGACTATGATTTTGGTGGGATGATTTCAGCAGACGGTACGCTTCGTGAGTCTTTTTATGAGAACCGAATTTTGACAAGTATAGTGAAATCCTTAGAAGAAATATTCGTCTCTGGTTCGGCGCATACCCTAAGTATTGAGAAACAACCTGATGCGGCACCATCATTGATGTATCGACAGGTGACTGCTCCACAAGGTTCGGTTACGTTCGCGTTTAATCTATCAGACGCACCTGTTGAAGAGCACGTAGAGATTGACGGGTATCAATGTTCACTGGTTGTGCCTGCAAAAATGTATACCACGGTTGCCACACAAGTTTTCCTGGGACAGGCTGATCACAAGTACAGATTTTCGACATCTGGTAATGTCATTCGCTATAAGCAGGATGACGACAACACATACACGATTGGACTAACAAGTTTTTCTGATATTGTGGATTTTACGATTCACACTGATACGACATTGCAGGGACTGGTAGGAGACGTTGAAGTGGACTCGTGTCCAGGAGCTATTTCGTTTCGTATGAGTCTTGAATTTGGCATGAGCATCCTGACATTTTCGGATGGGACAAAAATCAAACTTGTTACCGCTCCGATGAAAGATGCAGGGCGATTATGGGACATCCAGAACGGGGGCCTCTTGCTCGGTCCTCGTTATGTGAAACAGAACAACTCCGCGAATGAACATCAAGTTTCTTTACAAGTCGATGTAGATCAAAACGAGGTTTTTTTACTCATGGACACCGGTGACATTCAACAGCTAGAGCTAACAGCCGGTTGTGGAAATGAGATTCATGAATCTATAACTCTAGAGTTTCGTGAACATGAATCCTTGAGAATGATTCTTGAACAGGAAAGCGCTCTGAGCACCAAGAACCCCATCTCGATGGAGGAAGCAAATATCCTCGCAGGTCGTGCAATGTACCAATCTACTATAAAAAGGGAATTAAATGGTATAAAAGTATCCGGTGCTGCTGATTTGGTGTGGGTATTCGTGAACGGTGATTTTCAAGGTTGCTACGCGCCTGGAGGGAATGGATTCGAATGTTCATTCGGAAAATCATTTCGGGGTGAAAACGAACTGACTATCGTAACTGAGTCATGGGGGCACACCAACTTTCATGATACTCATGCACCATCGCTCCGAACGGGTGCACGTAAAGGCATTCTTGGTACTGTGAGCACACTACCACTTGGCGAACCTATTACTGGATGGGTTACTTCGACTGTAAAAAAAGAAACGGGATCCAGTATTCAAATCTCGGATAGCGAATCGTGGCCGATTCTCTGTTCACGTGGAAATGGGAAACGTATCAGAGGGGAAATAAAGTTGTCTAGTGCAGACTGTCGAGATATTTACTTGAAGTTGACAGGTGAAAATGGGCGTGCTGACGTCTATCTAAATGGTGTCGATATTGGTCGAGCATGGTTTGGACCTCATTTAAATCCTCGATTGGTTGGTGGTCGCGCCAATCGGTTGTGGTTGAGACCTGATTTGCTAAATGAGGATGGTACAGGGGAAATTCTTATTGATTTTATCTCCACAGATGATGGAATTATCCATCATCCAACCTTGGAGAGGGAAGATCAGCTAACGAAAACCAGAGACATTCCGCTCGTTTTGACGTCAGATGGCGTTTCAGTCGTGTCTCACTAAGTGCCGATCTTTTAAATGGGGGAAGAGACATGAGTATGCGACTCCGAGTCCCCGCCTTGATCCTATCAATGTCTGCACTGCTCGCGGGATGTAGTACAGATACACAACATACATCGAATAGTCTTTCTGCAAATGCAACGCTTGCTCCTGGGGGAGACAGTAATGTCGTCACCGTAAATCCATCTATTCATGGTGGCACTTGGCAAGGGTGGGGTACCTCCCTTGCCTGGTTTGCTTATGTCATCGGTGGTGCTCCAAATGGGGTGCGGAATCATATTGCCGATTTGTTATTTAGTCAGCAGAAAGGTCTTGGATTAAACGTATTAAGGTACAACATCGGTGGTGGCGAAAATCCAAACCTTCATTTTCTGCAGCCTCGCGCTAAGATTCCCGGATATGAACCAACAGAGGGTAATTACAACTGGACTGCGGATGCATCCCAACGTTGGATGCTACAAGCAGCAAAAAAGCGAGGAGCAAACGTTTTTGAGGCGTTCTCGAATTCACCTCCATACTGGATGACAAAGAGTGATAGTGTTACTGGGGCTAAAGGGGGAGGGGATAATCTTAGACCTCAAGATTACAAAGCGTTTGCATCGTACCTGGCCCAAGTGCTTAAGCACTTCAGGAACGATTGGGGAATTAATTTTACGACTGTGGAGCCATTCAACGAACCAGTTTCGAATTGGTGGAACTATGGTGGGACCCAAGAAGGTGATCATTTTGACAATGCTAGTCAAGCCGCCTTTATTCCCATTTTATATAAAGCACTAAAATCCCAGGGACTTACTACAGGAATTGCAGCACCAGATGATAATAGTATTGACGAAACATTGAACAGTTGGGATTCGTATTCTGACAATGTAAAAAATGATATCTCCCAAATCAACACGCACAGCTACAACGGTAGTGAACGGGTAGAACTGAACAATGCCTCTAAAAAGGAAGGTAAGCACCTTTGGATGAGCGAGTACGGTGATGGCGACGCGACTGGAATGACGATGTCGACCCAAATTATCGCCGATATTAAGCAGATGCAACCAACGGCGTGGGTTTACTGGCAGGCTGTCGACGGACCGGGGTGGGGAATGTTGCAAATGAACGTAAACCACCCTGGTGATTGGACTTTCGTAAAAACTGAAAAATATTACGTGATGGAAAATTACAGTAAGTTTATCCGTCCAGGTTATCAGTTTGTGGATATCAACCTCCCCAACGCTGTGGCTGCCTATAATGCGTCAAATCGGAGGCTTGTCATTGTCACGACAAACGCATCATCTAATAATGAGTCGTTTACGTATGAATTGGATAAGTTCAATAAGACACCCACCGATGTTGAGGTTTATCGTACATCGGAGGAGGAGCATTTGAGGGAGTTAAAGCCTATCACAGTAAGAGATAAAGAATTTGAAGCCATAGCTAAGGCCAATTCGGTAACCACATATGTGATTACAAATATCAGGAATTAATTAGAGCAGAAAGTGGAGAGTTGCTTAATTGTTTGTAAATAACTAAAAGTTAATTAGTTGGAATGAAGTAGAAGTTTGAGGAATGAGTCCGTTGTATAAATTGTAATTAAATTAAATTATTTAAAAATAATAACTAGCAGAAATCTTTTAATGACCAAATACCTGTGCGAGGAAGGGCGAACTCACATGTCACAGCAAGTCTTCGTGAATGTAAACAAACCGACTGGAATAATCAACAAGCACATCTATGGACATTTTGCCGAACACCTTGGTCGTTGTATCTACGAAGGAATTTGGGTTGGTGAGGAATCTACTATTCCCAATACTAAGGGCATTCGCAATGATGTTCTCGAAGCCCTACGGAAGATACAAGTTCCGGTACTGCGCTGGCCAGGTGGATGTTTTGCCGATGAATATCACTGGAAAGACGGAATTGGACCCAAGGAGACCCGTAAGCGAATGATTAACACTCACTGGGGAGGGGTAGTTGAGAACAATCATTTTGGAACGCATGAATTCCTCTTGTTTTGTGAACTGCTTGGATGCGAGCCCTATATCTGTGGAAATGTAGGAAGCGGAACTGTAGCCGAAATGCAGGAATGGGTGGAGTATCTGAACTTTGATGGTGAGTCTCCAATCGCAAATTGGCGCAAGGCAAATGGCCGCGATTTACCCTGGAAGGTTACATATTTTGGAGTTGGGAATGAGAGCTGGGGCTGTGGTGGTAACATGAGGGCTGAGTATTATGCCGATTTATATCGTCGCTACCAGACTTACGTTCGCAATTATGGTGGACATAGAGTTTACAAGATTGCATGTGGTGCAAGCGATGCGAACTACCATTGGACTGAAGTTCTGATGCGTGAAGCAAGCGAGTTAATGGGCGGCATTAGCCTGCATTACTATACAATTCCAGGGGTGTGGAAGAACAAAGGATCTGCGCTGGAATTTGCAGAAGATGCGTGGTTCAGTACCATGAAAAAGGCATTGTTCATGGATGAACTCATTAAGAACCACAAAGCCATTATGGATCAGTACGATCCAAACAAAAACGTTGGTCTAATTGTAGATGAATGGGGAACTTGGTTTGATGTTGAACCGGGCACAAATCCGGGTTTCTTGTACCAACAGAACACTCTTCGGGATGCTTTGGTGGCAGGAGTGACCCTCAATATTTTTAACAACCATTGTGACCGAGTTCACATGGCGAATATTGCTCAGTTGGTGAATGTATTGCAGGCGATGATATTAACGGATCAAGAAAAAATGGTCCTCACCCCGACGTACCATGTGTTTGACATGTACAAAGTCCATCAGGGTGCTAAGCTTTTAGATGTTGATTATCAAGCTGAGACTACGTATTCACATCAAGGTGAATCAATTCCACAGGTCAACCTATCTGCATCCGTTAACCCAAACGGTCGTGTTAACTTCACAATATGTAACATGGACCATGCATCTCGAGCCCATCTGGATATCCAGATATCTGGAATTCAGATCAACAAAATATTAGGTAAAGTCCTGACGGCGGAAGACATGAGAACTCACAATACGTTTGATCAACCAGATACAATTCAGCCGACTGACTTCACTGGATTCACCTCTCAAGACAATAGGATTGATGTTGCGTTACCTCCTATGTCCGTTGTTCTTTTGACAATTTTGTAATGGTTGAGAATGACTTTGTTGTGAATGAGGGGATATTTGGAGCTTCAATTATCCCCTCTAGAGCTATATCGAGCAAAGGATTAAGAAGCCAAATCGTCTATGTTTGCAGGCGTACGTAGGGCAATTGTCTCAGTTGAATTAGTCCATATTTACCATGTGTATGTTCATGTTAGGATTATCCTCCTGTGCACTAAAAATGTAATGAGGTGATAATTTGATCTTGGACGGTTATACCAATTACAAACTTGCTAAGATATTGGTCCCTGTACAGGATTATCGTCCGTATCCAACCATCGTAGAGCGTGAGAAATGGTCTGAAATTAACCGAGGCATCGTAAGCAAATGGATTCATGAGGCTGAACACTTTATGGGAATGTCTTGGACAGATCTGTCCGCATCGTTGTTTATGGAATATTCAATAAATGGAAGTAGGAGTAGCTATCAGGATGCACATTTCCATCGAAGAACTGCTCTTGGTACGCTGGTAATTGCTGAGTGTTTGGAGGATGGCGGTCGATTTCTTAATGACATCATCAATGGCATATGGGCTATTTGCGAGGAGTCCTTCTGGGGTATTCCGGCGCATAATCAACAACCCCATTCGGATCATCTACCTTTGCCCGATATCACGAATCCCATCATCGACTTGTTTGCAGGAGAAACCGCTGGTCTCATGGCATGGACGTACTATCTATTAAAACCTCGCCTTGATCAGGTCAGTGATGTCATCTGTAACAGGATTCGGTACGAGGTAAAGCGTAGGATTATAGAGCCGTTCTTAACACGAAACGATTTTCAATGGATGGGATTTGAATCCTCGAAGGTGAATAATTGGAATCCATGGTGCAACTCCAATTGCCTAACTACAGTATTACTGATGGAACAGGACGTTGAACAGCGAGTTCAAGGCGTGGAAAGAGTCCTGCGTAGTTTGGATACATTTCTTAGGTCTTATCATTCTGATGGTGGGTGTGATGAAGGGGCTCTCTACTGGGGGCAGGCAGGGGGGGCATTACTCGAGTGCCTTGAACTGTTGTACGGTGCGAGTAACGGATCTATTAATGTTTACGATCACCCACTAGTTCAGGAAATTGGGCGTTTTCTCTACAGAAGCTTAATTTCTGAGAATTACTATATAAATTTTGCAGACTGCCCAGCTGTTGTAAAGATTCCTGCAAATATTGCTTACCGATATGGCAAGCGTATCGATGATGATCGATTAGTTGCACTCGGAGCATATGCGCATCAACTATGTAATGGAGACAACTCGGATCAATTTGAAAATCGAATCTCCATGCTGCGCGAACTTCCAGCATTATTCAACTTTGATGAGATTGAAAATATTGAAGGGAATCAACCTATTGTTCGTGATGTCTGGTTTGACGGAATTGAAGTGATGACTGCTCGTCAGGAGACAACGAGTACGCTTGGATTTTATGTAGCCGCAAAGGGCGGGACAAATGACGAGAGCCACAACCACAACGATGTAGGACAATTCATCGTATACTTTGATGGATGTCCTTTAATCGTTGATGTAGGAGTAGAAACGTATACATCCAAAACATTTAGCTCCAAAAGATATGATATTTGGACGATGCAGTCTGAATACCATAATCTCCCTACCGTGAATGGGTTTCAACAACAACAGGGAGAACTTTATAGAGCCAACCATGTATCCCACAGTGTAACCGACGAATGCGCAAAACTCACCATGGACATCGCATCAGCATACCCGGATGAATCTGGAATAATGACATGGGTGCGCGGAATTGCATTACATAGAGGAATTGAACCGTACGTCGAGATCTCCGACGTATTTGAGCTTGAAAGCCCTACGACAAACTTAACCTTTTCTCTCATGACATGTGAAAAACCGGACATTTTTCAACCGGGAGTTATCTCATTGTCCACAAACCAGGCTATTAACTGTGTCCATCTTAGCTATAACAACGAGCTTTTTGATGTTCATATTGAGGGAATTCTCTTACACGATGATCGATTGAAAAGCTCTTGGGGATCACAAATATATCGTTCAGTTTTTACGGCAAAACAACCTTTATTACGTTCTACTTCGATTCTATCTTTGAGAGAGCGTAGATAGGAAGGATTTCGATGATTTCAGAATGGCAGGACATACAGGAACTGTAACTACTCGGTTTTGATTCTTGAAGGTATCCATAGACTTAAGCTCCTAATTGGAACCATTAGTCCCTGCGCTGAAGGGAGGGATGCTCTTGAAACACAGAATATAGCAGAGGAGGTGAACAGATAAAAAAGACACTGGATTATATTGGGACAATACTCAAATTCTTTGGAAGGATGGAGAATAATTGTCAATGAATCCTCATCACAAATCACTAAGTAAAGGTTCAAAATTTATGGGTTTTCTGGCTGGCTCAACCCTACTTCTATCCACACTCATGATGATGCCAATGGAAGCCTCGGCTGCAACCATAGCTGGTCAGACTGATAGCAGTGCGTCTGGAACAAGTCAGACAGTACAGAATATATCAACGGAATCTATTCAGGCACATGCTTCTGTTAACGACCTTGGTAGACCAAGTACCCCAGGTACAATTAACAATACTACTATTCCAGTTGGGTCGACGTGGGACGATACTTCTGGGAATCCCATTCAGGCGCATGGCGGAGGTATCCTAAAACAAGGAGGCTGGTACTACTGGGTCGGCCAGGACATGTCCAATAATTCCAGCGATACGACGGCAATAAATCTGTACAAATCGAAGGATCTATTGAACTGGGAATTTGTGTCGACCATCCTCTCGAGTACGACAAATCCTGGTTATACAACCGATTCAACTCCGGGGCTCATCGATCCGACAACCGATGAATATGATATCGAGCGGCCGAAGCTACTGTACAACAAATCGACTGGCGAGTATGTACTCTGGGCCCATTGGGAAGACGGGCGAGACTACGACGCATCCCATCTTTTGGTGGCTGAATCCAGTTCTGTGAGCGGGCACTACACTATTCTTCATAATTTCCGTCCGGGTGCGGGTCAAATCGTTGGTGATGGTCCTGACCCAACCTATACAGGAACGGACGGAAACTACGGATATAGTTCCCGCGATTTCAATGTCTATGAGGATCCCAGTACCGGAGACGCTTATCTCATCTCCGCAGAGAATTCCTCCACCATGCGTCTTTACAAACTGACGGATAATTACACAAATGTGGATTGGCAGGACTCCTATCCTTTATTAAGTGGCGACAGAAGAGAAGCACCTGCCATGATCAAGGTTGACGGCGTCTACTATCTGATTTCTTCCCTTCAATCAGGTTGGGATCCGAATCAGGCCATGTACACCTACACAACCAACATCAACAATCCGAACAGTTGGGCACCGCTTCAACCTTTGGGCAACAACACTACATTCTATAGCCAGCCGACCGACATTCTGGAAGTTAATTCGGCCAGTAGGAATCCGCAATATATCTATATGGGTGACCGCAACGATCCGAATGCTTTGGGCTCCTCGACCTATGTATGGTTGCCTCTGAATATCGACAGTACCACTCATACAATGTCAATGAGCTATACACCGTGGTGGTCACTTGCTTCTGCTAACGGCCTAGGTAGACCAGGTGTCCCGAGTGCCCCAATTAAAAACGGCATTGACATCAATGGCTTTATTCTTCCGAATGTCTCTCTTGTTTCGCAGGGGAAACCTGTGGAAGGACAGGACAACGTCGTTCCAGGACATCCGCTTAGCTATATTGACGATGGTAATTACTTTGAAGCTGGAGATCCTGTAACAGCTGATACTTGGTCGCCTAATACTCAATATTATGAGCAAAACAAGGTCCCTTGGTCCGTAACGATTGATCTGCAGCAAGTCTATGATCTATCTCGTGTGGATCTTAGCTGGAAGCAATTTAATGGTTCAGAATCGTACTACGACTACACGATTGAAGGCAGCAACAATGACAGTGACTGGACGCTTCTCGCAGATGAGACCCAAAACAAAACAGTTGGCTTCACAAGCGACATGCTTCAGGGCAAATACCGCTATGTCAAGCTGACGGTCACGGGTGTCTTTAACTCACATAATGGTAGTTCTACTGCCAGTTGGGAAAACGGCCTCCTGGAAATGCAGGTGTATGCCAACAATCTTCCACAGCCTATCACTCCATTGCCGGTACCGAGCACACCGGAAGGGACTTACACCACAGACCAGACGATCACTCTTTCGGATCCTGTGAAGGGAGCTCGGATATACTACACCACCGATGGGACCGATCCTACCAACAAGAGTACACCTTATACCGGTCCTATCACTTTATCTCGTGGTGATGCCTCCACCAATAATATACTCCTCAAGGCCGTCGCTTGCGCGCCGGGAATGGAATTCAGTGGCGTCACGATGCAAGACTACACCCTCGTCGATCCAAACAACATTGTGTCTGTGCTTAGTCCCACAGAGTTTGCAGTGACCGCTGCCGAGGGTACTGCCGGCCTCCCTACAACGCTCAAAGCGGTGAATGCAGCTGGTAATACGATAGACAACGCTCCGGTAGCTTGGAACACCTCCGGTCTCACCTTCAATCCGTACACCCAAGTAAGTGTCACAGGGACGATGGCTGGAGGGTATCAAGTGAACGCCACAGTTGATGTGGTGAATGCGGATACAATCTACTTCATTCATGGGCAAGCCGGTAGTGATGACTCTTTCTTTGATGCCGCAAAGGCACTTCTGGGGAATCAGTTGATGAACACGGTACCGGATCAAGCCTACGACGGAAACTGGGGCTATACCGGAACAATTGGCACTGACATCGGTTATAAATACTCAGGGCCAGGAATTTATGGAAGCGGATGGTGGGCCTATGCGAACAAAAGCATAGACTATACACTCCACTTAGGCCCTGGAAACTATACACTGATTTCGGGCTACCAAGAATGGTGGGGAGCCACTCGCAGTATGACATTTTCGGCAACAGATCCAAGCGGCAACGTACTTGCTTCCGTGAGTTTTACAACCAACTCAAACACCACAGCGACTCAGGAGAAGATACAATTCACGCTGGACCAGTCTGAAGATGTCAATGTTAGTGTGAGCAAAACTGGTGCCCCCAACAACGGCAGTGATGCTGTTATGGCCTGGTTAGCTGCTGAGGAAACACCGCTCACAACGGCTGCAACCTAAGATTGATAGCCGGATGCGTTGAAAAGCGCAAGTCTAGTTTTGGGAATGGCCTGGGCGTCCGACTGCCCCTATGTGGGTCGGCTCGGGCCTATTCTACAACGCAAAGTTTCACGCCAAACGATAAGAAAAATGCTCAAAGATGTGGAAATACCAAAGTACAAACTCACAGGAACCCGCCCACGTCCAGTAATGGAACGCTGGATTCCTGTTATTGAGCTAAATACTTTGGAGGAGTTTGAATTTGCAGCGGTTCCTACTCTACATAAAAGCCAAGATCCTTGGGCTGGCAGAGGGACGTAGCGACCCGGTCAACTTTTCGATTGACGAACACAGCGGGAAATTGGACGAACGGTACACCACCATTTCCGTATGTATACAAACTTCATGCAGACAAGTTCACGGCTCCAAAACGCTATCCTCCAGTTGGTGATCGCTACGAAACTGCGTATGATACTCCATTACAACATGGGACAGTTATTTGAAAGTTAACTTATTTCGTTGTTATCTTTCCAGCCCCATTCTATAATGATCCATATTTTAAAATTTCAATATCGTTGGGAGATTACGAAGTTCATGGACATCATAGAACTGCGACGTGACCTTCATGCTCATCCTGAGGTCGGTTTTACAGAATTTCGAACAGCGAATCGAGTGGTTCTCGAATTGCGGTCGAATGGATATTCCGTCTCCTATGGAGCAGATGTAATGGTTCCGGAATGGAGACGGGGGTTGCCGCCGAGCACCCAGATCGACCTTGCGTATGAACGCGCAAAGAACGATGGTGCAGATGAAACGATCTTGCAGGGGATGCGGGGCGGCTTGACAGGCGTCGTCGCAACACTGAAGGGCTCCGCGCCTGGCCCGACCGTTGCCTTTCGCTTCGATATGGATGCGTTGCCGATTGTGGAGAGCACGGATTCCGAACACGTTCCAAACGCAAACGGTTTTGCATCGTTGTACCGGGGCGAAATGCATGCGTGTGGGCATGATGGACATACCGCGATCGGACTTGCGTTCGCCAAAGCCATGTCGGCTCGAAAGTTCGCAGGTACGCTGAAATTGATTTTTCAGCCTGCGGAAGAAGGTGGTCGGGGTGCGAAATCCATGGTGGACAAAGGTGTCGTGGATGACGTGGACTTTTTGATTTGTTGCCACTTAGGACTCGATCTCCCGCTTCACTCGATCAGCGGTGGAGCATGTGATTTCCTGGCGTCGACCAAGTTAATGGCTCAGTTTCACGGTGTATCGGCACATGCCGCTGCGGCTCCGGAAAAGGGGAGGAACGCGCTCCTAGGTGCGGCGACGGCCCTGTTGAATATTCACGCACTGCCCCGATTCAGTTCCGGTGCAACACGCGTCAATGTAGGGGTGCTCGAAGGCGGCACGGCACCGAATATTATCCCTGATACTGCAAAGATGGTGCTTGAGTGTCGAGCGGAATCGTATGAAGTCAATCAAGACCTGGAACAACGCGTTCGAACCATCTTGCTTCACAGTGCTGCTAAGCATGGTTTGACTTGCGACATTGAGACGATTGGCGAGGCCGCAACTGCAGTTTGCGACCACGAGCTAAAAAGTCTGGTTTTGGATGCTGCTAAGTTTATCGAGTTTTTTACTGAGTTCAAGGATGAACATCCACTCGGAGCTAGCGAAGATGCGACATTTTTTATCCGCCGTGTTCAGGAACTTGGAGGCAAGGCAACTTACTCGATTCTCGGAACTACAATCGCTGCACCCCATCACAATCCAAAGTTTGATATTGACGAACAGATTTTACCTGCTACAGTGCAGTTGTTCGAGCGAATTGCGATGATAACCTTGCAGACGAGGGCGGAGTGATGTCAGTGAACAAGATCCGGTTGGGCGTTCTCGGTGCGGATGATTCCCTGGATGTCATTGAGGAAGTGGCCAAGGAGTTTGGCGAAATTTGTATCACGCCGGTGGTGTATTGGGAAGAGGGCGAGATCGAGGAACGGATGCGTCCTCTTGCATCCGAAGTCGATATGTGGCTCTGCAGCGGACAAGTCCCGTATTCTATCGCGAAAGAATTGTATCCTGACTGCCCCGTGTTCTATACGCGTCACTCCGGCGAAGGCCTGTATAAAGTTCTTCTACATCTTGCGCATGAACATGGACTTCGAATCTCTGACCTTAGTTTTGATACGCTGAGCCCTGACTCCATGCGTCGCGTGCTTGACGATATTGGCATCCAGTGTGAGTTCTACCTAAAACACTACACAGGGGTCATTCACTCCGACGAACTAGTACAGTATCACCAATCACTCTGGGAACAAGGGCGGACAAAAACCGCCATCACTTGCTTGCGCTCCGCTCAACTCAAGCTCGAGCAGTTAGGCATTCCCGCAAAACACATAACTCCGACCTCCAGTGAAGTCCGGCAGGTGCTTGAAGCCATTGTGAAGACCCATGATTTGATGGTTTCTCGGAACGCACAGGTCGTGGTTCAGCTCGTGCAAAGGACGCCATTCGCGACATTCATGACGGAAAAGGATCTCGATGCAGCGATGAGCCGCTATGCTCGATTTTTGCATGGCACTAAGCAGCAGGTGGCTACGGATCAATGGGCAGTCTATGCCACGCGTGGCGCAACGGAAGAGATCACGAATCATTTTCGCAGTCGACCGCGCTTTGAACTCATTGCGAACGTAGCGACTGAAGCTATCTATGGCGGGATCGGAATCGGATCGACCGTTAGCGAAGCCATCAACCGGGCCCGTCTGGCACTCTCCCAGGCACAAGTTTACGGACATGGCAGTTGGGCTTGCGCCCTCGAGACGAATACACTGATTGCACCCCTCGAGGAGGGCGGCAGGTCGCTCGCTTTAGAATATGCAAGGGAAGACTTACAAAAATTGAGCGGAGCAGTCCCTTTGAGCGCCCTGACTTTATCTAAAATTGCTGGCATTGTGACAAAACGGAAATCCACTCGCATTACCGTAAATGAGTTGGCTGAGTATCTGAATATCCTTCCACGCAGCGCACGTCGGATCCTCCTGCAGTTAGAGGACAACGGACTGGCGACGGTGGTGGGCGAAGAGACGGCATATCAACGAGGAAGACCCCGCAAAATCTACGATATTCAAAACCTGGCCCCCCGTAAATGAGGTTCCCTCTGTGAACCATCTGCCATGAACATTTTTTGCGCCTATTTCCTCGGTTAGGAACGACTTTTTCCGACGAAAGCAAACGATTTTCGTCCTTCAATCGTATTTTTCCGTCAAATTTCTAATATAAATACTTGTCAAATAATTTGTAATCCTGATATTATTCAATCATTCAAAGTTAGCCGAAAATGAACCTAAAATACAATTTCGGTGTGAGAGATGTAAATATTTTGGACTGGAAAAGGAGTTAGATATCATGTCAGTCAGCCTATCAGACCTTCATTCAATTGTAGATTCTGCGAAAGAGGAAGTTGTAGCTTGGCGGCGGCACCTTCATCAAAATCCGGAACTGTCGTTCGAAGAGGAGAAGACGTCGCAATTCGTTTACGACACCCTACTTACATTTTCTGGTTTAGAAGTTTCACGACCGACGAAAACAAGCGTACTTGCCACTTTGAAAGGTGCATATCCGGGTCCCGTTTTGGCCATTCGAGCTGATATGGACGCATTGCCGATTACAGAGGAAAACAGTTTCGATTTCGTTTCCAATACTCCTGGCAAGATGCACGCGTGCGGGCACGATGGACATACGGCAATGCTACTGGGTACGGCGAAAATCTTGACCCAATTTCAAGATCAGATGCATGGGGAAGTCCGATTCATTTTTCAGCATGCGGAAGAACTGTTCCCAGGCGGTGCGCAGGAGATAGTTGATGCGGGCGTGATGGAGGGCGTTCAATCCGTGATCGGCATTCACCTTTGGTCACCACTTGAAGTGGGGAAAATCGCAATTCGTTCTGGCCCTTTTATGGCTGCGCCTGACACATTTTACATTACCATTCGCGGCAAGGGCGGACATGCTGCACAACCTCAACGAACGGTCGATCCAGTTGTCATTGCCGCTCAGGTTGTCACCAACCTGCAACACATTGTATCGCGTAATATGGATCCGCTTGATCCGGTTGTACTATCCATCACTCAGTTCCATGCCGGGACTGCCCACAACATCATTCCTGAAAAGGTAGAGTTGAACGGCACCGTTAGATCTTTCAAGGCGGAATTGCGCTCGGAAGTACCACGCCTCATGGAGCAGATTGTAAAGGGTGTTACAGAAGCACATGGTGCGACCTATGAGTTTACGTACGAGCAGGGTTATCGTCCGGTCGTGAATGATGCCGACGTCACGGAGCAAGTGCGTGAAATTCTCCTCCAAACATTTGGAGAAGACGTGGTGATCGAGGGAGAACAACACATGGGCGGAGAGGATTTTTCTGCTTACCAACAGGCTGCGCCTGGTACGTTCTTCAATGTTGGTGCTGGTAATGCGGGAAAGGGAATCGTATATCCCCATCATCATCCGAAATTCACGATTGATGAAGATTCTCTGCCTATTGGTGTAGAGGCGTTTATCAATATCGTTCTTAAGACTCTTGGGGAGTAGGAAGTATCTCCCTCTCCTGAAAATTACGTTTTCTAGTCGAACGCAGAAGGAGGTGACTGACATGGCAATCCGTTGGCTGACCCTTGTCCCGCTACTATTTATTTTTGTCGGAGTAGCCTTTGCCAATCATGCAATGCCGATTGTACTTGGTATGCCTTTTCTCTTTTTCTATATGGTGGTTTGCGTCATCTTAACATCCATCTGTATGGCCATTGTTTACAAATTTGACCCGACAAACAAGGGAGGAGAGTGAGCTTTATGCACAAAGCCCCTATTATCATCATTTTTGCAACCATTCTTATTTCCCTTGTTCTAGCTCTTCTCTCCCAGCGGAGAAAAAAGATGGACCTGGAGCAGTGGTCTGTTGGCGGACGTGGTTTCGGTATTCTCTTTGTATTCCTGCTTTTGGCAGGTGAAATTTATACGACTTTCACCTTTCTTGGAGGAAGCGGTTGGGCGTATGGAACCGGTGGACCGACAGTATATATCCTTGCATACGGGGCAGTTGCGTATCTTTTCTCATATTTCATTCTGCCGCCTGTTTGGAGGTACGCAAAAGAACATAACCTGATTTCCCAGCCGGACTTCTTTAATAGAAATTTGACAGCAAGTGGTTAGGCATTCTTGTCGCCATTGTCGGTGTCGTTGCGATTGTCCCTTATTTGCAGTCACAGATGACAGGCCTCGGTTTGATTGTGGAAACCGCATCGTATGGCGCCATCCATCAGTCCGTAGCCATTGGTATAGCCATGCTGGTTCTTGCGTTCTACGTGACGATTAGCGGCGTTCACGGTACGGCGTGGACGGCAGTTTTAAAGGATATTACAATTCTCGCCGTTGTTATTGTGATTGGTATCGCTCTTCCGATGCATGTTGGGGGCTTCCATGCAATGTTCACGAAAATCAATGCCGAAAAACCTGGCTTCTTAACTCTCGGTGCTAAAGGAATGGGAGTTCCATGGTTCATTTCTACGGTCGCATTGACGGGCCTCGGTTTTTATATGTGGCCACATGCGTTTGGTGCAGTTTACACCGCAAAACATGAACGTGTGTTCCGTAAAAACGCGATATTTCTTCCGCTTTACCAATTGATTTTGCTGTTTGTATTCTTCGCTGGTTTTGCGGCCATTTTGATTACACCAGGCCTGAAAAACAGTAACCTGGCACTTCTTGAAGCTGTACAGAAAGTGTTTCCAGGTTGGGTGGCAGGCGTAATCGGCGGTGCTGGCGTTCTTACAGCTATCGTTCCTGGATCGCTCATGTTGATGTGCGCTGGAACGCTGATTGCGGAGAACATTTATCGTCCCATCGCTGGCAATAATGCCTCTCCTAAGCAGGTTCAAACAGTTGCACGGGTCATGGTCTGGGTCGTGGCCGCTGTGACATTCCTGTTCTCTATCCACAGCAATGCCGCGATTGTAACGTTGTTGCTGATGGGTTACAACTTTGTTTCGCAGTTTTTTCCGACAGTGCTCCTGGCTATCTTCGCACGCCGTGTAGTGAGTAAAGCGGGTGCGTTCGCAGGTATTCTCGTCGGTGTCGCTATGGTGGTGTATTTTACGATGTCTAATGACTCGTTGCTTTGGGGTGTAAACACAGGTTTCTGGGCATTACTGATAAACTTCATCGTGGTGTTGCTTGTTTCCTCGGTAACCCGTAAAGCTACCTATTCTGGAACGCTGAGTGCAGAGTCGGTTCGCCGAAAGGGTTTGTAAGTTATCCAAGACTCGAGAGGCTGCCCTCGAAGTACGGCAAGCACATTGAGGGCAGCCTCTACTGTGTTTTGAATTTGTCTGGAAAAGATTCCTCGATGATGCAATACGTAGCAGGAATATTTCCGGGCTTTCACCACCGGTTGTTGAGGCACAGAAGAATACTATGCAGTAAAGCAAAGGATAGGTGGGTGAATTTAAAAATTTGAAACGACAGTGAGGAGCCTTTTATGAAATACATCGTTTTGTTACTATTCACAAGTTTTTTGTGGGGCGGAAACTTTGTGGTGGGAAAGTTCCTCGTCAACCATGCTTCACCGATGACGATTACGGATTTGCGCTGGATCATAGCAATTCTATTCCTTTTTCCGATAGTTCGAATGAAGGAAAAGAGAAAACTGCCACCACTTCAATCTGTCCTTCCGATGTTCCTAATGGCGCTAACAGGAGTTGTGCTGTTTAACATATTTCAATTTGTTTCTCTACAGTACACTACAGCGACTACTGACGGATTACTTTCCACATTGAACCCTGTGTCAATCGCTGTGTTTTCGTATTTGTTAACTCGCGATAAAATACGACCTTTACAAGGAGTTGCGTTAGCGCTTTCCTTTCTTGGCGTAATCGTGTTTCTTTTCAATGGAAGTATCACAAGTTTATTGAATTTTCGTCTTAACTCAGGGGACCTGTGGATGCTTGCTGCAGTCGGCATGTGGGGACTTTACTCGGTTTTTGGAAAATGGGCTATGCGACATGTATCGCCGATGACATCTACTTTATACTCCGGGATTTTTGGTCTACTTCTGCTCGTTCCATTTAATATTTCTAATTTTACGGTCGTCAATTTCAACGTCCAGTTTTTGTGCTCATTGTTATATACAGGGATTATTTCCACCGTAGTTTGTATGGTTCTATGGAATGTTGGGGTGCAAAAATTAGGACCAACTGCGGCTGGTATATTTCTAAATTTTAATCCAATTTTCACGGGTATACTGGCGTTTTTATTTTTAGGAGAACAGTTGTCTCTGACACAAATTATCTCTGGGTTTGTTGTCCTTATTGGTTGCTATTTATTTTCACGATTTGGGTACTCCTCCCCATTACATGGGCGTTCAATCGCAAGTAGGAACGAAACCGACCGGAGTCACCATTTGGGTTGATTATCCGAGTGCGAGTCGATATTTCGTAAAGTTAACTTCCACAGCAAAGGAGAACGGGCATCATGTCAGTCCATCTGTCTGACCTTCATTCCATCGTAGAATCCACGAAAGAGGAGATTGTTACTTGGCGTCGGCATCTTCATCAAAATCCTGAATTGTCATTTGAAGAGGAGAAGACGTCGCAATTCGTATATGACACGTTGACAATGTTTGCTGGTTTAGAAGTTTCTCGACCGACGAAAACGAGCGTACTTGCCACTTTGAAAGGTGCAAACCGAGGTCCCGTTTTGGTCGGAAATGAAGGAACTGCACAAGGTGTTAGAACGTAATGAGGATATGTTTCTACGTGGTAAATTCTTGATGAAGCCAGGTACGATCGCAATAAAGAAGCTTACGAACGTGAATTGCAACGAGTTCTTGACGACCTCCATGAGATCGAAAAGTCAATTGAGATTTTGCACACCTCGGGTTGAGACGAAGACCTTCTAACGGCAATCAAGGCTTTCCAGGAGGTATGGGACGCGGGTGATATTGACTCAGAGAGTTTAAACAGACTTACGAAGGCCGTAATCGTGTTTAGTAAAGATGAGCACGATGACACAGGTAATCCGTGTAGGCTTCGCACTGTACAACACAACCACACGGGGTATGGCACATCTCTACGTTAGGAGGGTATACAGTTGCTTTTTGGATGTTGTGTGAATGTAGAGTCACTGTCTATGGTTCGAAATGCGGGTTTTGACTTCGCGGAACTGCAGGTCAAGACACTTATCCCTGAGGCGCTAGAAGAGTGGGCGCAGGTACGTCACTCGATAGTCCAATCAGATATTCCTATTCAAGGGTTTAATGTGCTCCTCCCAGGCTATTTGCGTATCGTGGGTCCCGACGTTCAAACACAGGTTCTTGATAAATACCTTGATGTGGTTTTCGCGAGGATGAGTGAACTGGGTGGAAAGTACTTGTCGTTTGGATCAGGATCCGCAAGAAGAATCCCCGATGGCTTTGACCGTACAAAGGGCCAATCACAGCTCAGAGACTTCATCGCAATGCTAGGTGGCAAAGGACTGAAGTACGGGATAACCGTTAATGTGGAGTTTTTGAACCGGAAGGAAACTAACGTCATCATGAGTCTCTTGGAAGCAGATGAGTATGTTCAGGCAGCGGACGTTCCGTCTATCCGAATCCTCGCCGATCTCTATCATATGATGGAAGAATCTGAGCCGTTCAGTGACCTGCGTGTGGTCGGCAATCGCGTCGCATACGTGCATGTGGCAGACACGGGTAGGCGCTATCCGGGTAGCGGGACGTACCCATACCAGGAGTTTGTCCGGACTCTCAAGGAAGTAGGATATGACGGTCCGGTGTCGGTGGAATGCAGTTGGGGGACCAATCTCGAAACGGAGATGAAGCTCGCTGCAAACTTCTTGCGCAACGTATTTCGGTAATCGAGGAGGCCACACATCATGAAAATGAGGCTGTACATTGTCGTCAGTTTGAAGACATGATTGTAGCTGTTCAGGATGATCGAGAACCCCTAGTGAATGGTGAAGAGAGTTTAAAAGTGTCGAAACTCATCTTGGCGATGTACGAGTCTGCTCGTACCAACACACCGGTATCGCTCTGAAAGTATGACACTTCCGTCAGTCAGAAGACAATTGTTGATGTGTGAATAGAAGAGAAGCATTCGAGTCAAAGAACGTGGCGAATCATTGTCAGGAGGGAGTACCCTTGTCAAGAGCGGATGGGATGAACTATGCGCCGACTGGAACACCATCCCCGGTATGTTCGGAGACTTTATGTTTGCTGCCATAGGCCTAGACCATGTGAAAAAATTTCTGAACTGCCGAACAAGTTACGAAAGTATTACATCGCTCGATAGAACATGATTTGGTCCCATATTGAGTTGAACATGATATCGCAATCATGACCTACAGTTCGATCGCTAAGGGAATCCTTTACGGCGTCTACCACCTTGGAGACGAGCCACGCAAGCTGAAGGAAGACGATTTTCGGAAGGTACGTCGCTTGTTTTTTCCGGATCACATGGAGAAGGAGACGGAATTAGTCCATGCTGTCAAAGGGGTGGCGGACATACACAACGTGATGCCATCTGAGCTTGCGATCGCGTGGCTTCTCCATCAGGCCGGTGTGACCTCGGCCATCTGGTACGCAGAACATCGAGCATTTGCAGCAAAATATAAGGGCGGTAGACATCCAGTTGGCAGACGACCAAATCCGTCATTTGGATGATGTGAGCCGCAAGACTCTCATTGCCATTGATGGACGGTTCGGCTGACGCAGTCCCGTTTACGGTGGAACTAGATCTGTTTTTGGAGTCACGATGAACAATGCGGGCCTAGATACGGGCTCGAAGAAAAAGCACTGGGGATTCGTGTCTTTTTAGGATGTCTCTCATACATCAGAGAGCAAGGAAGCCTACGAGGCAACAGAATGCTGTTCATTAATGAAAATGTGTCGGGTGAAGTAGCTGTTGTTACTGCGAAGGAGGAGTACTTTGTAGTGCGATGGCAATAGAACTTGGCCGCAGGGTGCGAAGGGCGAACGTGTTGCCAGAGCGGATCCGAAGCGCAGGTGAAGATAGCATCTTAACTGCTTGTGACGTGCTTGCCGTGGAGAGCGTCAAGCGCTGAAGAGATTGTCTATAGCACGGATGGACCCTGCGATGCGGTCACGACAAACGAAACATTTAAGCTGAGGATCTCGAGAATACGGAGATCAAGACATTTCTTTGACCTGGCTGATGTCGGGGTTCGTGTAAACGCGACTGCGCCGAGATTCTTTTGACGGAACAGAACCGCACTTTGTTAACTAGTGGCCCCTGAAAAAGTCTACATTTTTGCAGCGGTCAGGTCGGCCCGATTCGGATGAATATTAGGAGTTATCGGTGATTGGTATCCATGTGCCAACTTATTTGCTTACCTGGGCTGCTCTTCTTAGGTTGTGGGTTAGAATTCTGAACCCAACCCACACCGCCGTGCCCGAATGTCCACGGAATCGGCTACGGTTGAGTCCGTACTTCTGTTTTAAGAGGCCAATCTTTGCTTCTCCTGCTGCTCTAAATCGCTGTAAGTCCTTGTACCAAGGTTCCTGCTCCAGCTCTGTCCGTTTCTTACTTTTCTTTCCTCGAAACGGAGTGCTGACATGTTTTACCCCAAGTTCCTCTTGCAAGACCCGCTCGTTTTTACGGCTGCCGAATCCCCGGTCGGTTGCTACTGCATGAGGTGCGGAGCCAAATATCTCTTGGTGGTGTTCCACTGCAGGGATCAACATCTCGTCATCAGATGGATTTCCAGAGTAGACTGCGTAACCGGTGACAAATCCGCTCTCCGTTTCGTCAATCCGGACCTTGTATCCAAACTCAACCTTCTTGGCCAGCTTACCTTTCTTAATTGGCCGAGCCATCGGGTCATAGATGCTAATCAGTCGGTCTGGAATAATACGGTTTCCGCTCACTACCTGTTTGGCCTGCTCTAACAACCGCTCAGTTTGATCCACCAAAGATTGCAATCCGTGCTTTTGCTTTTGCACAGACTGCTTCGTTGACCGCTGTAGCTTTTCAATCACTGATTCTGCCTGCTGCAGAACACTTTCCGTAATCTCGACTACGTCCTGCGTAATTTTGTTCACTTCATCCCAGGACCGGCTCATGCGTCGGCGCAACACTTTCGCGAAAGACAGCACCTTTCGTTTTACGATGTCAGTTTGGTCGACAAACCCTTCTGTAGCGTGGGACGCCACCTTACGAATCCTGTTTATCGTCCGAGTAATGGCACTTACCCCGTCCTGTAAGAGCGTTGCATCCGTTGGGTGATGGATATCCGACTCCACCACCGTGGTGTCTGTACGAAACTTGCGATGACGAATGACTCTTTCTTCGCTGAGTTTCTTGACTAGCAATTCATTTAGATGTTCAATCGTGCCCTCACCATACCGCTTACGAGCTTTGATGAGTGTGGTTGCGTCAGGTACCTTTTGGTCAATGGCGATATAACAGAACCGTCTCCAGTGAAGACTGTCGCTGACCTCCTGAACAAGTGTTTCATAGCCCAGCTGATAACGAAATTTGATATACTTGAGTCGAAGATAGGTCTGAACGGGGACAGTCGGACGTCCCATGGTGGTATTAAAGTTCTCCAGGAATGGCCACATGAATCGCTCGTCATTCAAAATCTGGTCGATACGTTCAAGTTCCGCAGGTAGCGAAAGCAGAGATTCGGGGAGAATTGAGTCCCATAGTGTCACTTGATTTTGGTGAGTTCGTAGCATTTTCTCATGCCTCCTAACAGGATTCCCGAGGCATGATGCCGAACTCTCAAGCAAAAGGAATTCGCACACACCTCGGGTGGATCTGTGATTGTCTCGACAACAACCACTTCACCAACGGGCATTGTGATTCCTTTTCTTTATTCAATTCGTGGACTTTTTCAGGGGCCACTACTACATTTACGGGGACTCCCTGTGCGATGAGCAAGGAGGCATGTGTGTGACGTAGGTCGTGAAATCTAATGTGTGGAACATTCGTTACGTGCCATGGAAGTAGCTTTGGCGGCGTATCAGTCAGCTAGGACAGGGCAACCGGTTTTCTTGCGTTGAACGATAAGGCTTCCATCCATTGTTCGGCGGTGTACAGACTCTTGATGTGCCCGTCAAAGAAGGAATGCACGGCGGCGGGGACAAACGTTTGCGGGACGATTTGTTCCTGGTCGGTGGGTAGAAGAATGGGCGCTGAAACATCTGGCTGGTTCACGAGAAGGCGTGATGTCCTGCTTAATTGGCATTGCGGCAAATGTATCAATGGCAGACAGCGATTTGTCGGCAATAGAAGAGCTACTCAGGTAATGGACATCACACCAAAGTAGAGAAGGTGCCATCCATGGATATGAAAGTCTATAGAACGTCTGAAGAACTTGGAAAAAAGGAACTGGTGCAAGTGGATGAAGTTTCGCGGCAGGTCATTTCGATGTCGTTTGCCAAAAACAAAATTTTCGATCCGATATATTGAATATTCTTATAATTCGTCATATGATTTTCATGTAGATACTTTTTCAATCGAAAAAAGTAACGAGAGCCAGAAAGAAATTTTTGCTATGGGTGGTTTGAAATGAATACAGCTAATCATCGGTTATTGCGAGATATCAATTTGAGTCTAGTCCTGCAAATGATTCAGGAGCAGGCACCGATTTCACAGCGAGATCTCGTGCAGCATACAGGGCTTTCACCGAGCACTGTGTTTACACTCATCAACCAGCTCCACGCCAGTGAACTGCTTCGCGAATGCGGGTACGCTACATCTTCGGGAGGGCGGCGACCGAAATTACTGGAAATGAATCCGGAGGGCGGCTATTTTATCAGCGTCGACCTTGGCGGTACGAAAATTTCAATTGGCGTCTTGGATTTGGTCATGCATCTACGGCAACAGTGGGTTTACCCAACGCCATCCGAAGGTGGCGAAGGTGTATTTCAGAAATTGATGGAGATCATTTCCGATACGTGCCAATACTGCGAAAGTCAGGCATGGAAGATCCTCGGCATCGGCATTTGTACTTCAGGTATCGTCGATTGTTTGAATGGCATTGTGATTGAAGCTGATAACTTTGGATGGCATGATTTTCCACTTGCTGATCGATTAAAAGCGTCGCTCGGTTTTGTTCCTGTCATCGAACATGATACAAACGCTGCGGCTTATGCAGAGTTTGTGTATGGCGCCGCGCGTGGCCAATCAAATGTCGTGTACGTGTCCATTGGTACGGGGATTGGCGCTGGACTCATTTTAAATGGCCGACTTTTTACGGGATCAAACGACATGGCGGGCGAGATAGGGCATATCACGGTTCATCATGATGGCCCGATGTGCAGGTGCGGAAAACGCGGCTGTCTGGAGGCCGTTGCGTCTGGACCGGCGATTGCCCGGGCATATGTGCAGCGACGCGGGGAACAGGTGGGTGTGGACTGGGTCGATGGAAAAACGGTCATTGCGCTTGCTGAGCAGAAGGATGCGATCAGTTATGAAATTGTGACGGATGCCGGGAAAATGATCGGACACACGGTGGGCAATCTGACCAACATATTAAATCTGGACACCATCGTCATTGGCGGCGGTGTCATGGCGGCGGGTGGTGTCATGTTTTCGGCAATCAAAGAGGGGATTCAGTCCGTACTGTTGCCGAGGATGCGTGACACACCGCACATCTCCAAAGCATCTTATGGGCCATCGGCTGGATTGGTCGGTATTGGCGCATTGAGTTTAGCCCGCATGTTCAATGCCGTTAGCTTGTCAGATGTAGGGGGTGGTCATAGTGGCGCTTGGGGTTCTCCTGCTTGGCAAAGGCAGCATGGGTGTCATTCATAAAAAGGCGTATGACAGTATTCCAGACATGCAATGTCAGGTTTGGCCAGAACGCATCACACAGCCACGTATACAGCTGGCACAAGCATTTCAAGATGAAAATGTAAATATAGTTGACATTTGTTTGCCTTCCCATCTGCATGCTCAAGTTGCTGAATTGGCGCTTGAGCATGGAAAACATGTGTTTATTGAGAAACCGGCTGTACGGGAATGGAGCGAGTTAGAGCGACTGCGAACCGCTGAACAAAACGCGCAAGCGAAAGTGATGGTGGGGCATGTACTGCGTTATTTTCCGGAGTATCGGCTGATTTTGGAGCGGGCGCAGGCTGTTGGCGAGTACGGAATGCTGTTGGCGAAACGTAGAGCGAAGAGTCCCGAAGGCAGCGGTAACTGGTTTTTAAACACACAGCAGTCTGGGGGAATTATCCTTGATTTGGCTCTGCACGACATCGATTTTGCGCGGCTGTTGTTCGGCCCTGTGGCTTCTGTTTTCGCCCAGACAGCAGGCTTGAATGAGACATACGCGCTCATCACGCTGCATCATGAAAACAGGAGCGTGTCTCACATTGAAGTAAGCTGGATGTATACAGGTGGGTTTCATGCCCGCGTCGAGGTCCAGGTTGGGGGACATCACTGGTCGCATGACAATCATGAGTCGAACCCGATGGTTGTTCACGCCGATGCGTTGACGTCTGTGGCAGCCGTGGAGGTACCATTGACCCCGTTCAGGGAAGATCCGTGGACACGACAAATCAAAGATTTTGTTCGATGTATCAAAGAGGATACTAAAAGTCCGATTTCCTTACATGATGCGGGGGAAAGTTTGAAAGTGGCATTGGCTGCGATTCAATCCGCACGGAATAAAGCGCCAGTTTCCGTTTCGGAGGTGTCTTGATGAAGATTGGGATCATCTCTTATCAGTATGGCTTGTCTGAACCGTTCATTCGATGTCTAAAGCAGGAATTACGCGTATCAGACGTAATGATGTGCCAACGAGTCGCAGACGTGGCAGTCTGCCACGAAAATGTTGCAGGGATTCGGGGTGTCGCATCTGAGGAAGCGTTGATGAAAGAGGCGGACGGCGTTATTGTGCTTGGGCATGACAAACGTCGTTTTGCAGATATTTTGCAAGTCTTGCAACTGGAAAAACCGTTGCTATGTGATCCATGGCTAGGGACGCGCGAAACGGAAGCCTGGAATTTGCTTGCTGATGTAGACGCAAGCGATGCACTCCTCATCCCGGCATTTCCGATGCGGTTGAGCCCTGTCGTCGCCAATCTCAAAGAAATCATTGCGTCGGGGAAGCTAGGTGATATTGTCGCCGTGCATGGTGTCAGCAATACAGGTGTCACGGTTGATTTTTCTGGTGGGCAGCTCGCGGGGGATGGCGCATTCGCCAACATGACCAGGCACCTCGTCGACACCATTTTGTGGTTGTTGCAATCCAAGGTGAAAAGTGTATTTTGTGCCACAACCAATGTGCTGAATCAGGGCACAATCAATGAAAGTGCCGGAAGTGTTCAATTGGTGTTTGAAAACGGCGTGGTTGCGGGCATGGCGTCGATTGGGTCAGAGATGATCCCTGACACAGACGACCGCAGTTTCTCGTTGTCTGTTGTCGGTACACTGGGGACCAGCGATATATGCGCGTATGGCCAACATGTGGAGGAGCGGACGAAGGCGCGCACCGCTGAGTTGCACTATGGGGACGAACCCATGGTCCTGATGGCGGAAGAATTTTTGCGTTTGGTCGCTGGTGAGGACGTAAGACGTCTGCAGTTGCCGCGGCTGAGGGACTGCATTGAAGCAGAGCGCGTATTGCAGGCGGCATGTCGTTCTGTAAAGACGGGTACCTTGGTGAATCTCTAATTAGAACCACAGTGCTGAATGAAAAGTGAACGATAACAATTGTGTTACTTAATATGACACTAAAAATGTTATTCATATTTTGATGTCGATCACGTCACTTTTTATAACATAAATGATTGATTTGGTTTGTTTTATTGTTAAGTTATCGATAATATCACAAAAACAATGAGAAATTATACAAAATTCCGCATCGGATTCCAGGGTTAGATTTCTGAAATTTTAGCTTATTGTGATAATTACGTCGCGAGATAGGTCGCCCTTGAATCGGTACGGAAGTTGTTGGATTGATACCTGAAGGGGGGTGTTTCGCGTACGATTCTTCACCTTGTTGGACGATACAGCTGTTGAGGTGAAAAAGCGTACATAAGGTAACGATGTACCAATATCAAGGGGATGACAGATCAAGGTGCAGGGAGTATTTCAATGAGTGTTTGCACAATTGGACTTTGCTGGTTTGACGTTGTTTTGTTTTGGCTTTTCCTGCTTAAAAAGTGGCGTTCGGGTAGAAAAAGTGTGGTTCTAGCGGTATTTCGATCTGCTAAGGGGGATGCAGTTTGAAACGTTGGTTTAATCAATTCACGAAAACAACGCTTATCGTCACAGCTGCAGCTGGCTTGCTTGCTGGGTGCGGCAGTAGTGGCGGGAAAGTCACAATTGTTTGGTGGTTCAATGATAAGAATCAGCAGCCAGCATTGGAACAGATTGCAAAGGACTTCATGAAGCAAAATCCCAATATCAAAGTAGATGCCGAACTGCAAAATGGTCAAACCTATTACACGCAGTTACAGACAGTCCTCGCGGCACATAGCGGACCGGACGTATTTTGGATGAATGGGCCCAATTTCCTGGGCTTTGAGAACAAAGGGTTCTTTGCACCGCTCAATGTCAATTTAAATTGGAATAATTATCCAAAAAACCTAGTGGGCATGTATTCAGTCAATGGCACGCATTATGCAGTTCCCAAGGATTACGACACAATAGGCCTGTTCTACAATAAAGCGCTGTTTGACAAAGCGCATATTCCTTATCCAACCAACAATTGGACATGGAACGATGTGCGGGCAGCAGCCAAAAAGTTGACGATTGCCGGCAAGCAATGGGGCATCGCTGATGAGAATTCGTCACAGGAAGTGGAGTATCCGTTGATGGTCTCAGCGGGGAGTCAGATCATCAGCAAGGATAAGAAATCGGTGGACGTGGACAGTACTTCATCATTGAAGGCAATTCAGTTCCTGTATGACTTGATGTATGTAGATAAGTCGGCGCCGACAGGGCAATGGCAAACAGACAATGATCCCTATCAAGCGTTTATGTCAGGGGAAATTGCCATGATCACAGCGGGTGACTGGAATGCGCATCCGTTTTATCAGGCGCTTGGCAATAAAGTGGGTGTCGTGAAATTCCCCGAATTTGATGGCCATTACGGAAACATTATTCACGGTATTGGCTGGGTGGTGAACGCCAATTCCAAGCAAAAAGCCGCCGATATGAAATTTGAGGAATATCTGGGTTCAAAGGCAGCTGCACTTACGCAGGCCGATACTGGAACGGTTATCCCGGCGTACAACGGAACGCAAGAACCCTGGGTGAAGTCTATGAAAGGGTTCAGCAACTTGCAGATTTTCCTAGATCAGGCCAAATACGCGACAGCATATCCGACTGGACCAAATGCGCAATGGGAAAGCGCGCTGACGACGCACTTTACGAACATTTGGCTCAACAAAGAGACGCCAGAGCAGGGACTGAAAGCGGCGCAGCAAGAGGCGGATCAGGCGCTGCAGAGTAGTAATTGACCGGAACGGTGGGGGCATTCACCCCCCGGTACTTAGGGAGGTGTTAGGGAAATGAGTACGGTGATGGAGCAAAAACAGAGTACAAGCGTCGGAAAAGGCACAGTCCGATCTGGACGTCCCCCGTTTTACCAGCGCGAATGGTTTTGGGGATACGTGTTTATTGCGCCAACCTGCATTGGATTACTGATTTTCAACGTATACCCGATTCTATATTCATTTTTCCTAAGCTTCACATCTTGGGACGGATCGAGCGCGTTAAAAATTGTTGGGTTGCAAAATTTTGTCCAAATGTTCCATGATCCCGATTTCTTGCAATCCATGCGCAATACACTTGTCTATACTGTGGTCGTCGTGCCAATCGGCATTGCGCTTTCCGTCATCGTCGCTGTACTGCTGAATGGAAAAGTGAAAGGGCGCATCGTCTGGCGGACGATATTTTTCCTGCCGAGCGTAACGATGCCGATTGCCATTGGCGTGGTATGGAAGTGGATATTCAATGCGAACAGCGGCCTCTTAAATTACCTGCTTTCGTTTTTGGGCATCCATGGTCCACACTGGATTTCAGATCCGAGGTATCTGCTTGTATCTGTCATGATTGTAGCCATTTGGGGCGGGATAGGTTACAGCATGATCATCTTCCTCGCGGGGTTACAGTCTATTGCGCCAGTTTATTACGAAGCAGCCGCCATCGATGGGGCGGGGCCCATGCGACAGTTCTTCAAAATCACATTGCCTTTGTTGTCGCCGGCCATTTTCTTTGTTTTGGTGACTGGGTTGATCAGTGCCTTGCAGGTATTCGATTTGCCGTATATTTTCGTCGGCGCTGGTTCAATGACCAGTGACAGCGTATTGGTGCAGGCTGTTCGTCCGATTGTGATGTCCATATATCAAAATGGCTTTCAGTTCTTCAAGCTTGGCTATGCGTCGGCAGAAGCGTGGGTGCTGTTCGTCATCATTTTGATTGTGACTTTGATTCAAATGTGGTTACAAAAGCGCTGGGTTCATTATGAACAGGGTTAAAGGAGGGCGTCGAAATGCAACGGAACAGTCATGTGTGGTCGAGGATCATCGTTTATGCCATCTTGACCATCGGGGCGGCGACGATGCTTCTGCCGTTTTTCTGGATGATTATGACCAGCTTTAAGACGTATGGAGAATCGGTGCAGATTCCTCCAGTCTGGATACCGCGTCACTTTGAGTGGGATTGGTATCATCAGGCATTAACCGAAGTGGATTTCCTTCGATATTACTGGAATACCATTATCATGACGGTCGGGCGGACAGCAGGACAGCTGTTGACGTGCGCCATGGCTGCATACGGATTTGCCCGGCTTAGATTCCCTGGTCGGAACGTCATATTTCTGATGGTTTTGGCCATTTTGATGGTTCCTTATCAGGTAGTTTTAATTCCGCAGTATATCGAGTTGCGCAATTTCAATTGGCTTGACACTTTTTGGGCTTTGATAGTGCCGGGAGTCTTTTCGGCTTATGGTACATTCCTTCTTCGGCAATTTTTCATGGGATTGCCAAGGGATTTGGAGGAGGCAGCGAGAATTGACGGACTATCATACTGGGGTGTGTTCTGGCGGATCGCCTTACCGCTGACCAAACCGGCTTTAACGACACTCGCTTTCTTCGACATCCTCTGGAGCTGGAATGATTTCTTGTATCCACTGGTTGTCACAAGCAGCGACAGCATGCGTGTATTGAGCGTGGGGATCGCAAATCTTGAAGGCATTTATACGACACAGTTTCCACTCCTGATGGCGGGGGCTGTGATGGCGACAGTGCCACTTTTGATTCTATTTATTTTCTTGCAGCGGTTTGTTGTTCAAGGTATCGCCTTCACAGGCATCAAAGGTTAGTCGCAAGTCGCAAGTGGCTGTTTTTGCACATCACCGTGAATATAAACATCAACGGGAGCCATCAGTGAAAAGACCGCCATGCGTGATGTGTCCCGCACCAGCAGCACCATGAAAATACCAGTCAATCGAGGTATCGCGGATGGAGCAGCACCAGGATATCGACTTTATTTTTAGGATAGGAGAAATGCGCAATGAAAAAAGCAGTCAATCAATGGTGCTTTCCAGACGGGACGCCTTTGAAACAAGTGTTTGAAGTCAGTCAAGCCGCTGGGCTTGATGGGGTGGAGCTGAACATATACGAACCAGGTGGTGTCGGTTTGACGTTGGAAACTACCGACGCTGAAGCGAAAGCCATCAAAAAAATGGCGGCCGACCATGGACTTGAGCTGAAAAGCCTGTCCAATGGCCTCTTGTGGCAATCCCCTCTTTCGGCAGCAAGTGCAGATGTGCGGGCCAAAGGGGTCAGTATTGTGCGCAAGCAGTTGGAACTTGCGTCTGTGTTGGAAATGGATGCAATTTTGGTTGTGCCTGGACGGGTGGATAAAGAGACGTCATATGAAGAGTGCTGGGCGCGCAGTCAGCAGGAGTTGGCTCAATTGGCACCTTATGCTGAACAGCTTGGCGTTAAGATTGGCGTGGAGAACGTCTGGAACAAGTTCCTGTTGTCGCCGACCGACATGGTCCGCTACATCGATGAACTGTCCTACGCTTTCGTCGGCGCGTATTTTGATGTAGGCAACGTGTTGAACTTTGGCTTTCCAGAGCAGTGGATACGTTCATTGGGCGAACGCATTGTCAAAGTGCACGTCAAGGATTTCTCGACGAGTGTCGGCAACATCACCGGATTCGTACCGTTGTTGTCCGGGGACGTAGACTGGAAGTCTGTGCGGCAGGCGCTGCGCGATGTCGGTTATGACGACTACATTACAGCTGAGTTGTCGCCTTACAAAGTGGATGCCAATCAGATGATTCACGATACGTCTCGGCAAATGAGTTTCATCATGGATTGTGATTAAATCCGATTGGCAAACGGTCATGCAGGATGTGCCCCACACAGGCAGAATTACGAAGATGTCAGTCAATAGCGGCATTGCGAACAATTACACAAAGGTATCGACTTGATTTCAGGACGGGAGTGTTTGGTTTTGACATTGAGAATCGGTTTTATTGGTGTTGGTGGCATTGCGCAAGCGCACTTGAAGAATGTGAAGGAATCGGGAATTGCGGATGTTGTTGCTGTGAGCGACATCAACGAGCAGGCGGCGACGTCTTCAGCGGAAAAATATGGATCCGTTGCATACACAGATAGCATCAAGATGCTTGACAGCGAAAAACTGGACGCAGTGTTTGTCTGTGTGCCACCGTTCGCGCACGGCACCATCGAAGAAGACGTGGTGAAAAGAGGCATCCACATTTTTGTGGAAAAACCGCTGGGATTGGATTTGTCGATTGTCCAAGCGAAAGCGGACGTGATTCGCCAGTCTGGTGTCATTTCTGGCACAGGATACTGTTTGCGCTATTGGGATATTGCCCAGGAAGCGAAGGCTTATTTGGCAGAAAAGCAGGTAGCCTTGGTTGACGGTTATTACTGTACTTCATTTGTGCCGACGCCTTGGTGGCGCGTGATGGAGAAATCCGGCGGCCAGCTCGTGGAGCAAACCACGCACATCGTGGATTTGTTGAGATATTTGGGCGGCGAAGTGACATCTGTACAGGCGTTCATGAGCCTAGTGGCGGCCAAGGACATTGAAAACCTCGACATCTATGATGTTGGCACCGTCAATGTTGCATTCAAAGATGGCGGTGTGGGACATGTGCGGACCACTTTCCTACAACCGGATCACCGCTCGGGTTTGGAAGTGATGGGGAATGGGTTCCGGTTGACCGTGGATGGCGGAACGTTGACCATTGTCGAAAAGGAGAAGACCATCATCAAAAAATCCAAAGTGGATTTTTACAAAGAACAGGATTTGGCGTTCCTTCAAGCGCTGGAGACTGGGGATAGGTCCTTGATTCTCGTTCCTTATGACGAAGCGTTAAAGACGTTGGCTGTGACACTTGCCGCAAATGAATCGGCGCAGACGGGAGAAACGGTGCAACTTTTAAACCTTGGGGTTCATCTCTGAGAGAGACCTTTTGGCCGTTGCTAGACGTAGATGAAGGTGCCGAGATTATTCGGCAAACAAAGGAATCAGGCGGTTGTACAAAACACGCTAGGTGATATAGGCAATGGTGTGAGAGGAGCTCTTTGGGCGGCCTCTCATGCCAGCTCAGGGGGGACGGCTCGCTGAAGACAGTCAATATGTTACTGTGGTTTGATGTCGAAGATTACATCACGCAAGAGTCTGATGATGCCCTATACGGTTTGCTCGAGTTGCTTGATTCGTTGTCCATCAAGGGCACTTTTAAATTGGTTGGCGAAAAAGTCAGAAGATTAAAAGAGAATGAGCGCGATGATATTTTCGCAAGATTGAACGGCCATGGCATAGGCTTCCACACGGATTTGCACAGCTATCATCCAACGGTCAGCGAGTATTTGGAGGCATACGGTTTTCGCGATGGTGCGCACCAGTTTGAAGCGACGGAATTGCCTGGCCTGCAGGCACTCAAAGCGAGTGTAAGCAGAGCAGCAACATGCTACGGTCAAGCCGGCTACTCTTGGGCACCGCAACCCTTACCAACCTTGAGGCACTGGGGGCTTCCTGTATATCTGGACTGTCATGACCAGGTTCGCTTGAACGGTGTTCCGTTCTGGTACGGCGGGTTGCTCAACCTGACAGATATCGCGGCGACGATGCGTATGGAATTAGAGGAAGATGGGCTGGACAAAGCGATACAAACGTTTGATGGCTATCACAGAGCATGTTTGGATGAGGGGGGGTTCATCAGCATTTTTTATCATCCCTGCGAATTTGCGACAAAGGAATTCTGGGATGGCCACAATTATGCGTTGGGTGTGAATACTCCTAAAGAACAGTGGCGCATACCTCCTTTGCGAACAAGGGAAGAACTGAAGCATTACCTGAGTATGTTGGGCGAGTTTTTACGCTATACCCAGACAAAGGAGCATGTTCGTTATATTACTGCAGATGAGGCGCTGGAATTGGCGCGTGCCCCACAAGTTTCGCTTCGTGATGAGGAGATTCGCGAGGTCGCAGCAGGCATTGGGCAAGACTTGTATTTTACCGTACACAATCACCAATCCATCAGCGCCTCTGATCTCTTCATGCTCTTTTACAAATACCTATACAAGCAACCATTTCCCGCAGAAATGTTATATGGACCAGAACGACATGTCGACAGCGATTTCACCGGGGCAGCCAAAGTCCGGGACATCATTCAGGCCATCTCGCCAGATGTTTGTGATTATCCATCCATCTATCTGGATAAACAGCTGCCCGATTGTTTTACAGTGGCCGGGCAGCGTGTCAATCCGATAGATATGACATGCACGTTGGCATCTATCATTGCGCAAGATTTATCGGAGGAAGATTCAGTTGCCATCGTCAAGGGGACGTTAAAAAGCGTACAACACACCAAAAAGGAAGTGCTATGGGGGCCGAAGTGGGTGGTGTTTCCACCCGAGTTTACTGCACCGAACATTGTCTCCCTGTCTGAATTGCAGACATGGACGCTCAAACCTGCACTATTTTAATCATTGGGTTGTGCTAAATCTACAGTTGAAATCAAACAAGTCACTCATTTTTGCATAGGCGCGCTAAGCAAAATTGGCGCTCAGCATAGACTTCTGTTCTTTCAAGAAGTGTTTCAAGATGAAAATTGGACTTAGTACCTACAGCTTTTTTCAAGCGCTGAACAAGCAGGAAATGAACGTGTTAGAGGTGATTGATTGGATTGCTGAAAATGGCGGTGAACATGTGGAAATCGTTCCAATCGGGTATACCTTGTCTGACAATCCGGAGTTGGTAGACCAAATTCGGGAGCGGGAGGTAAAGGTCGGGCTTGATGTCTCCAACTATGCGATAGGGGCTAACTTTATCCAAGACAGCCATGTGGCCTATGAAGCGGAGATTGAACGGGTGATGAGCGAAGTCCACATCGCCAATCGACTCGGCGTAAAGTATATGCGCCATGACGTGGCATGGCGGCCGATACTAGAAGCGACGCTGGAGCAGTTTGAGCAGGATCTCCCTCGTATTGCCGGTGCTTGCCGCAAGATTGCCGACTATGCAAAGCAGTATGGCATCACGACGAGTGTGGAGAACCATGGCTATTTCGTCCAGGCAAGTGATCGGGTGCTGCGGTTGGTCAAAGCGGTGGATCGGGACAATTTCAGGACAACGTTAGACGTCGGTAATTTTATGTGCGCTGATGAACAATCAACTGTGTCCGTACAGAAAAATCTGCCCTACGCATCGGTTGTGCATTTAAAAGATTTTTACGTCCGACCTTCGTATCGCAACCCAGGGGATGGTTGGTTTCAGACGGCGGGTGGCAATTTCTTGCGCGGCGCCATTGTCGGACACGGAGATATCGATATGTGGGAAGTGATACGTCTGGTCAAACAGTAAGGCTATGACGGCTATATTTCCATTGAATTTGAAGGAATGGAGGATTGCCGGGCTGGGTCCAAAATCGGCATGGATAATGCCCGTCGGATTTGGGATGCAGTCTAATTGGCATTCGTCTCTCTAAACATGCATGCCCATCGGAGCGCAATATTGCGATGAAACTGGCCGAATCCGGCCAGTTTCCACAGCTTCCATACCAATCGCGGCCCCTAAACCTACTTAGCGGAATAGTTGATGGAAATCCTCAGTCAATCGAATAAATCGGTCTAAGAAATGCTTTCAACCTTATCTGGTGTCGACCCAAAATATAGTGTAAGAGGTTCAAATAAATATGAAGAAAGTGGGGCGGACATCCCCTCCTACGTCCACCGATTAAGCAATCGTTCTCGTTGTCGGTGTATGCACAAAGGTACAACGGATGTTGCTACATCGTACAGGGTTCGGATCTTAATTGTATTTGGTATTAACGCAAGGGGCTTCGTTGATTGAATACTTCATTCCTAATATCGTTCCGGGACTGTCACAGACTATATTTATAATACCCTTAATTCTAGCTAGTGGCCCCTGAAAAAGTCTACATTTTTGCAGCGGTCAGGTCGGCCCGATTCGGATGAAGTGTTTCTATTAGGAGCTATCGGTGATTGGTATCCACGTGCCAACTTATTTGCTTACCTGGGCTGCTCTTCTTAGGTTGTGGGTTAGAATTCCGAACCCAACCCACACCGCCGTGCCCGAATGTCCACGGAATCGGCTGCGGTTGAGTCCGTACTTCTGTTTTAAGAGGCCAATCTTTGCTTCTCCTGCTGCTCTAAATCGCTGTAAGTCCTTGTACCAAGGTTCCTGCTCCAGCTCTGTCCGTTTCTTACTTTTCTTTCCTCGAAACGGAGTGCTGACATGTTTTCCCCAAGTTCCTCTTGCAAGACCCGCTCGTTTTTACGGCTGCCGAATCCCCGGTCGGTTGCTACTGCATGAGGTGCGGAGCCAAATATCTCTTGGTGGTGTTCCACTGCAGGGATCAACATCTCGTCATCAGATGGATTTCCAGAGTAGACTGCGTAACCGGTGACAAATCCGCTCTCCGTTTCGTCAATCCGGACCTTGTATCCAAACTCAACCTTCTTGGCCAGCTTACCTTTCTTAATTGGCCGAGCCATCGGGTCATGGATGCTAATCAGTCGGTCTGGAATAATACGGTTTCCGCTCAGTTTGATCCACCAAAGATTGCAATCCGTGCTTTTGCTTTTGCACAGACTGCTTCGTTGACCGCTGTAGCTTTTCAATCACTGATTCTGCCTGCTGCAGAACACTTTCCGTAATCTCGACTACGTCCTGCGTAATTTTGTTCACTTCATCCCAGGACCGGCTCATGCGTCGGCGCAACACTTTCGCGAAAGACAGCACCTTTCGTTTTACGATGTCAGTTTGGTCGACAAACCCTTCTGTAGCGTGGGACGCCACCTTACGAATCCTGTTTATCGTCCGAGTAATGGCACTTACCCCGTCCTGTAAGAGCGTTGCATCCGTTGGGTGATGGATATCCGACTCCACCACCGTGGTGTCTGTACGAAACTTGCGATGACGAATGACTCTTTCTTCGCTGAGTTTCTTGACTAGCAATTCATTTAGATGTTCAATCGTGCCCTCACCATACCGCTTACGAGCTTTGGAGTGTGGTTGCGTCAGGTACCTTTTGGTCAATGGCGATATGACAGAACCGTCTCCAGTGAAGACTGTCGCTGACCTCCTGAACGAGTGTTTCATCGCCCAGCTGATAACGAAATTTGATATACATGAGTCGAAGATAGGTCTGAACGGGGACAGTCGGACGTCCCATGGTGGTATTAAAGTTCTCCAGGAATGGCCACATGAATCGCTCGTCATTCAAAATCTGGTCGATACGTTCAAGTTCCGCAGGTAGCGAAAGCAGAGATTCGGGGAGAATTGAGTCCCATAGTGTCACTTGATTTTGGTGAGTTCGTAGCATTTTCTCATGCCTCCTAACAGGATTCCCGAGGCATGATGCCGAACTCTCAAGCAAAAGGAATTCGCACACACCTCGGGTGGATCTGTGATTGTCTCGACAACAACCACTTCACCAACGGGCATTGCGATTCCTTTTCTTTATTCAATTCGTGGACTTTTTCAGGGGCCACTAGCTATTTGCTTCACTCTATTCTCAAAAGCACAAATAACATGACAGGGCATTGTGGATTAAGGGGTGCAAAATACTGCACTGAAGTTAGTTTCATTCAAGAGTTGATTGGTGATGGTCATGCTATCCGAACCCCGATTGAAGGTCTCGTTTTCTCGACACAGTGTGATTAAAGACAATATTCTAAAATTTCATCTACACGACATACACTTAGTGTCGTGTACATCATTGATGTTAATTAAAAATAATTTTAATTATTTTGACAAATAATTGACCCAACAATCCATCGTTGGTTTAATGGTGGGTGTGGTATTCGGCTTCTATTAGAGGATGTAGGAGGGGGCATGTTGAGACGGATAGTGCGACTGTAACCGTTTTCTAATATCTGCACACGCCTCCAGTGTAATGTTTTACCTACAAGACCCTGTGCAACTGTGTGAAGGCTTTTCAGAATGTAGGCACGGTGTCTTTCCTTTAGTACAACTTGAAACGAAACGAGGAGGTGGAATAAGTGAGCGAATTATTACAACAATTTTTCCATTTGCTCGGAGATGGGTTATCTGATCGAGACCATGTTCGATCGGTACTCATTGAAGAGGTTATTTTTCCCACGTACCGGCGCGAGAAGTTGCTATTAACCGCTGGCACACGCTTTATTCCTATGTATGTGTTGGTGCCAAGGAACAGTAAGAAATGCCCCGCTATTCTAGCCCATCATCAACATAACGGAGAGTATCAATTTGGAAAGAGCGAGCCTGCAGGAATTGTGGGCAATTCAAATATGCGCTATGCACATTTTTTTGTAGAGCAGGGATTTATTGTTGCTACCTGGGATGCAATTGGATTCGAGGAACGTAACAACTCCCTATTTGGCAAAGCCCACGAACAATTTCTTGGCACAAAGGCTTTGGTGGAAGGAGCTTGCCTACAACGAGACTATACTCTTGACGCTATGTATGTTGTCGATTACTTGGTATCGAGGGATGATGTTCAGACAGATTGTCTTGCAACCGTTGGGCACAGTTTAGGAGGCCAAAATGTACTTTTCACGTTGTGTGCAGACCAGCGTGTACGTGTAGGGGTGTCCAGCTGTGGTATTGGGACAATTCAATCTTTTATTGAAGATAATGTCCAACACAATATCGCGTGGTACGTTCCAGGGTTGTTGAAGCTGGGGGATATTCCAGGCTTAGCACCTTTGTTGGAGGGAAAATCATTGTTTCTAAGTCAAGGTTTACGGGATCGTCTCTTTCCAATCCGAGGAGTTCGAGAGTTCGTCCATGCGGCAAAAAAGTACGCCCAGGTGGAACTCTATTTGTTTGATGGGGGTCATGACTTCCCTGAAGAAGCCAGAGCTGAAGCATCGCGCTTTTTAAGTGAGCGTTTTGCAGATTTCTGAGCCCTTGCAGGGCAAGGGATAACAGAACATAAAAAAGGACTTCACCCCAACTTCGAGAAGATTTCAAGTGACCAAACCAAAAATCTCCGAGGAGGGAAGTCCACTTGTATCTTCTCCAAAAGTCTCTGTTTTCCTTTGAGCAATGGCTAGAAATCGAACCCAGTGAACGGCTTGAACTGTTCTTTTCTGCCCTGGATCTTCAGCCATATGCCGCAAAGTTGAGGAATTCATCACCCCAGGGTGCAAAAACCTATCAATCGTGAATCAATTTTGCGAGCGTTGCTGGCTGCTCCGCTTGAGGGAATTTCAACCTTCACCAAGTTACATAAGCGTTTGGATAGCGACCTGCGTTTCCGGTACCAATGCGGGTTTAGGTTGGATGAACTCGCCCCGTCAATTGCCACACTCAGTCGAGTCTTCAACGCTGTAGTGGATAAAGATCTTGCTAAGGAACTCTTCATTGACCTGGTCAGCCAATGCGAAGATTCCGGCATCATCGACGGAACTCATCTTGCAATTGACAGTACAGCGATTGGTGCCTATGAGTTATCATGAACGAGGTTCGGCTCCATGTCACATTCTCGTAGGTTAGTGGCCATACTGCTGAGTAAAGAGAATTACCAGTAGATGTGACCGACCAGAGCTACACTGTGAAGGAGCCGATAATATGAAGGATATCACAAAAGTCGTGGGCTTAGACGTGTCAAAGGATTTCATTGCGGTGGCCATAGCAGATGTCGGAAGTCGTGAGGCGGCTAGATATTACGGAGAAGTGCCCAATACTCCGGAAGCTGTACGCAAACTGTTTTCAAAGCTCGGAAACGCAAGTGAAATCGAAGCTTGTTATGAGGCTGGTCCCACGGGTTATGAGTTACAACGCTTACTTACCCAACTTGGGGTTAGATGCATCGTCGTTGCACCCACCCTCATTCCGAAACGGCCAGGTGAGCGAATTAAGACAGATCGTCGAGATGCATTGAGATTAGCTCAGTTGTTTCGAGCTGGAGAGCTCACACCAGTCTACGTTCCGACAAGAGAAGATGAAGGGATTCGAGACTTAGTACGAGCGCGAGAGGATGCAAAAGAAGACCAATTGCGTGCGCGCCACCGTCTATCTAAGTTTTTGCTTCGTCACGATATTAAGCCCAAACAAAAAATGACCACCTGGAAGACTCGATATCGGGCATGGCTAGACACCTTGAAATTTGAAAATCGATACGAAGACGTGACTTTTCGCGAGTATCTCCATGCCATAGATGAGGTGGAGCAACGAATCAAACGACTAGAGACCGAGATTCATCATGCTGCAGAGACAAGTTCTCATGCCCCTCTTATCCAAGCACTGCAATCTCTTCGAGGAGTAAAGGAAACCACTGCAGTCACGATTGTAGCAGAAATCGGTGACTTTAGACGGTTTGTGAATCCGCGTCAGTTCATGGGTTATACAGGGCTCGTGCCTAGTGAACACTCGAGCGGTAGCGTGAAACGCAAAGGAAGAATTACAAAGACAGGAAACACACATCTACGACGGGTACTGGTTGAGTCAGCCTGGAGTTACCGCTATCGACCGGCGGTTAAAGGAGAAATTCGAAAACGACAACAGGGTCAGCCGGCTGAGGTCCAACGAATATCATGGAAGGCCCAAAATCGACTCCATAACAAGTACACACGCCTTGTCAGTAAAGGGAAACCTTCTAATCAAGCTATAACTGCAGTCGCTCGTGAATTAGCTGGGTTCATGTGGGCAATCGCACGCCAAATGCAGAAAGATAAAGCTTAACCAATAGAATTATACTTCCGCGTTCACCGGGAACCTTGAATGAGAAAACTGGAAGACTGGGCTCGAAGGCAAAAGTGTAAACCGTAGGAGGATAACCCACGTTTTCTTCTTGTGCTAGGTATTGCCCTCGCGAACCGAACGCACGCCATGAGTTCGTGGCAGGTCCTCTAGACGGAGAGATTAACTGTGGTAATCAACCCACGAATATCAGAATGCTCACCGTCGAGAAGTTTTTGCCTTCGTGCCGAGTCTTCGAGGTTAGTTGCTTGACATGGAGCCTCTGCGGCCCCGACGTGATGCCGGACGAGCGCCTCGGAAGGGCCGTATGGCGAATCAGCCTATCGGAGCCGCCACTCCATGTGAAGCAACGCGAAATCCCTGTTTTAGAACAGTGGCACAGCGGGAGTTGTAGTGGTGCTTGACATCCTCGTTCATATCAGAAGAAGCGTCCGAAATCACGTATCCAAGAAACGGGTAACGCCAACTGGGGTGCCAAGTACGACACATTTGGCAACAAGCTCACGTGGTTCGGCTGCAAAATTCACCTCGCAGTGGATACCGCCAGCGAGTTACCGGTAGCCTTGGGGGTCACACCAGCCCACGTTTATGACGGTGAGATGGCAATCCCACTCATGGAAGATGTCGTCGAAAACTACGGCTGGAAGGTCAGATACGTCATGATGGATGCTGGGTATGACCAGGTGAAAAACTACGAAGGCGCCCGTGGCTATGATACGCAGGCAATCATCGCACTTAATAAGCGAGGAGAAAAGGAACCACCTGCAGGCATGGCATCCGATGGCACACCTCGTTGCTCCATGGGCTACGACATGGTGTATTGGGGAGCCGACGGTGACCGATTAAAGTTCCACTGTCCGCATGCCGTTGGTAAAGTTGATTGCCCGCTTGGAATCGCAGCTTGTTCTGACTCCAACTACGGAATGGTAGTCAAGAAAAGCATCGCGGAAGATGTTAGGCGTTACGCGAACCCGCACCGAAACATGCGGGGTTGGATAGATCTCTACAACGAGCGAACGTCGGTGGAGCGTTGTAATTCCCGGCTCAAAGAAAATCTTACAGTCGACGATGTGCACGTTCGTGGCATTCAGAAGGTCACCACATACGCGTATCTCAATGCGATTGTTTACAGCTAGTGCACTGAAAACGGCTTAATCTGACACGATTCTTGGCGCTCTGCTACCGACAAGGGCATGTGGAAACTAGAAAAAACAAACAAGAAATGTAAATGAAAACCGTCAAACCGGTATTGATTCTTTTTTGGTTTCACAGAGAAACGCAATTCTGCAAAACGCTCAAGTAATAACTTATTTAAATGCCGTGTTAAATAATAGTTCTAAAATTTATGTTGAGGTGAGCTGGATTCTAACGCGCCTGTTATTAAATATGAATTTTGGTATTACTCGATTGAATTAGTTAGAAAATCGCTAAACTATACACTGCGGAGGGGCTGTGTTTGAAATGAAGTGGACAGGTAGACATTGGATAACTGGCGATACAGTTGTAATTACGTGTACTGAGGATGGGCGTATTAAGAGAATGGAGTCTTCAGATCAACGGTCAAATGTTTGGATTGGTCCAGGACTGATTGATATACAAGTAAATGGGGCCGGAGGGTTTAACCTGAATGATATAGCAGCCCGACCGATCACTGCATTAGGAGTACTGAATACACTTCGTACATATGGGATAACTAGGTTTTGCCCTACCGTTATCACTGGAACAAAGGATAGAATGCTAAACAGTATTCATGCTATAACAAGAGCGTGCGAAATTGATGGTTTTATGGAGTACTCCACCATTGGAATTCACGTAGAAGGCCCCTTTATTTCAGTTGATGATGGGCCACGCGGTGCCCACAACCGTGATTGGGTTCGTGACCCAAATTGGGATGAGTTTTTAGAATGGAAACGAGTTTCCAATGGAAGAATAAAGAAGGTGACTTTAGCTCCGGAGAAACCGGGAGCCATTGAATTTATTAAGAGACTTGTGGATTGCGGCGTAATTGCTGCCATTGGCCATTCCTCTGCTACAGAAGAAGAAATTCAGCGTGCTATAGAGGCTGGTGCTACTCTCTCTACCCATTTAGGTAATGGTGCTCATCCTTATATAAAGCGTCATCCCAACTATATATGGGCTCAACTGGCAGCCGACAGCATGTGGGCTGGACTTATTCCAGATGGTTTTCATCTGCCACCTTCAACTCTAAAGGTAATGGTACGAACCAAAGGGCGAAAAGCGATTCTTACAAGCGATGCGTCCCAATTATGTGGCATGTTACCAGGTCGTTACAAAACATACGACAATGGTGAAGTTGTCTTAGAACCGAGTGGCTTGTTACATCTGGCCCATACACATGATATTTTAGCTGGCTCCGCAACACCATTATACGTAGGAATTTCAAATATGGTTAAATTTGGTATTTCGAATTTAGGGGAAGCGATAAATATGGCCTCACTTCATGCCGCGGAACTGTTCGATATTGCGCATCAGGGTGTAGGGACCTTATGTGAAGGTGGCCCTGCAGATGTAATGATATACAATGCGGACGAAATAGAGAGCGGTGGGCCCATTAAGATTCTAAAAACTATTTGTAAGGGGCAGATTGTGTATTCTGATGCTGATGCGTGACTGTTTTAGTGTTGTGTTATGAAACAGTCGCCTAGAAAATCGGCATTCCGGATAGAACCAAAAGGGACCATCATGTTTATCGTGTGCTGCACAGGGACGATTACCATTAGTTAAATATTAGATCGCCCTCCAAATAGAAAAATAAAATAATAAAATTATTTCGAATAGTAAAAAATATTTGAAATAAAATTGTTCCAAACAAAGGTTGATGGTTCGATTGAGTTGTATTAATTATTGAAATATTCAAATATTAATGTGGTGAGTGGTGGTGATTTAATGTAAAGATCGTGTCCCTATGGTCAGGCTCCAAGTTTTTTTGGGACTGCTCCATTTTTTATTTATCTTATAATCCAGTTTATTAGTGGTATTCCAAAAGATTTGGATGAGGCCGCATTTCTAGATGGCTGCAGTACTTTTCGTTTATTCCGATCGGTGATCCTACCTTTAACCAAACCTGCATTGATTGTCGTCTCCATCTTTGCGTTTTATTGGACCTGGAATGTTTTCGGTCAGTTAATTTTCTTGTCAAAACCTAACTTATCTACGGTTCCGTGAGGCTTGAGTATGTTCCTGACGAACAAAGGAACTAGTGAATGGGGCGAATTGTTTGCTATGTCCATTCTTTCTGTAATACCCGTGCTTATAGTGTTTGTGATTTTCCAAAGACATCTCGTTGAGGGTATTGCAACTCAAGGTAGAAAAGGATGAGTGAAAACAATAAGTAACCTAGATAACAACAAAACCAATGTTTTCATCGTTTTGGTCAATGTTTCCATTTGCAGTTCTTCTCGTCTGAGCAATTGTGTGTTTATAAGCCGACATGCGTGGGAAATGGAACGGAGTTAAATTCAAAACGGTGTTGATAGTGGTTGTCTCGAGCACGGACGTTAATCTGCGATGGGATTTACGGAATCCGACGTAACTTGCTTATTATGCTTTTTGTGAATTTTTGTTAGAGGTGAATCCAATGATTAAAAATTATTGTGTAGTCGGCACTGGTTCCCGGGGCATCAGTATGTGGGCGAAACCATTGGTGAATGAATATCAGACAACGGCTCGACTTACCGGCATCTGTGACAACAATTTAGGAAGGTTGATGTTTGCAAAGACCGAGTTGGGTGAACAAATACAGACGTTTACGGATTTTGATAAAATGCTCGACTCCGTGCCGTGCGATTCGGTCATTGTAACGACTAAAGATTCACTCCATGACGAATTTATTATTCGAGCCTTGAAACGTGGAAAGGATGTGATTACAGAGAAACCTATGACTATCGATGCAAAAAAGTGTAGGGCTATACTTGCTGCTGAAATTGAGACTGGCAGAACAGTTCGGGTAACATTCAATGCGCGTTACGTACCGCATCGCACAAAGATTAAGGAACTGTTGCATGAGGGGATCATTGGTGAAATTCATTCTGTTGAGTTTCATTGGTACCTCGACACTGTCCACGGGGCTGATTATTTTCGACGTTGGCATCGAAAAAAGGAAAATTCAGGTGGGCTGTTAGTTCATAAAGCGACCCATCACTTTGATCTTATCAATTGGTGGTTAGGCATGGATCCAGTGGAAGTTGCCGCAATGGGGTCACGCCAATATTATGTGCCGAACAGGAAACCAGGGCACGGGCAACGGTGTCTAACCTGTAATGTCAAAGATAATTGTGAGTTTTATCTGGATGTTTCCGTGACAGAGTTTAAATCACTTTACTTACAAAATGAGAATTATGACGGTTATTATCGAGACCAATGCGTCTATTCAGAGGATACCGATATTGAAGATTCCATGTCTCTAATTGTTCGGTACGAGAATAATGTTCAAATGGTCTATTCTTTGACAGCTGCAACATCATTCGAAGGTTGGCGTGTAGCGTTTAATGGTAGTAAAGGAAGATTGGAAGCCTTTGAACCAGAAGCTTTTATTGCGGAGAAGAATCAGACTGATCTCGGCATACGGCGTCAGGGAACAATTCGTCGACGTTTAAATTGGGAGAGCACTCCATACACCGGCGCGGACATGGATTCATATTGTATTCGGTTTTACCCGTTATTCGGAGGGGGTGAAACATTTAAGATTCCGATAGAAAATGGTATGCACGGGGGGAGCGACCAAAGATTGCGGGACCATCTGTTTCTCTCAGACGTGTCGGATCCTTTAGGTCATGTCGCTGGCTCTCGTGCGGGTTCGATGTCTTGTTTAATTGGAGTTGCCGCAAATACGTCTATTGCGGAGAATAGATTTGTCACGATTTCCGAGCTCCTTCGAGATAAGTAAGTGTTTCATGCATTTATCCATAACATACAGTTAAAGATTGCATTATGTTTTCTTTCTATTCTAAATCACTAACGTTGCATAAAACTTCTCTGAGCCTGTCAAGAGAGGGTGAATTGCCGTTCAAAGTTACGGACTGAATACTCGGATTTTTTGTTTCCGTGGCTTATGGTCTAAAAGGTCAATACCCCTATGTCAGGTAGTCCGAATATCCATAATCAGGAATGTTAGATTAGGTCGTAGATAACGGTCTCAAGATGCTCCGTTTCACGCTCTATGTACTGCTGCACCGTTTGCTCAAAGATGTCTTCCACCTTGCATCGTCGTCGTCCCTTGGATGTTCGACCTGGTTTCTTGTACAACGCCTTCACAAACTCAGAAAAGGCTCGGTCCCAATAGAGACGTAGACATTTGTAAACCTCAAGTAGCTTGCCGCTGTGGGACACCTTCGCTTGCAAGAGAATCAACAGGCAGTACGTAATCAGTGCAATGAGCAGTTGGTTATACACGCCATTTTCACTATGACCGTATAGGCGCTTGAGTACCAGGTGCTGCTTGACCCATTTAAAGAACAACTCTATTTGCCAACGCTTTCGGTACACGTCACAGATTTGCTCTGCATCCATCGTCATGTCATTCGTCAGTATCACGACGCGCTTGCCTTCATTGTCCGTGGTTTCAAGCAACCGCAGGGTGTGCTCCATCACGTAATTTGGATAACTCCCCAAGCGTACCAATGCTTCTCTCGTAACCGGTGAATCGGACGGTACCTGTCGCTCTTCAATGACTTCGTGAATGACCGCATTATCTTTGAGCCGAGTGACAAACTTCGTTCCGTTTGCACAGTACGTATCGAACTTACGGTAATCCACATAGCCACGGTCAAAGACGTTCAACGCATTCGGTTCTACGACCACTAACGCATCCATCTGTGTCTTGTCCGCAGGTTTGGCGGGCGTGAGGATCGCCTTATCTGGCGCAACTTGATCGTCTAGAAATACCAGACGCAGGTGCAGTTTCACACCAGCTTTAGTACTGCGAAACTCTGCCCAAGGATACTGTGAAACACACATTGAAATGGTCGATGAGTCCACCAGATTAATCCGTCGCATTTTCTCGTTCGCTCGTTTTGCACCGACCTGGCGAGTGATTTGCTCGACACATTCACGGAACACGAAATCCAGAAAGTATGACGGCGTTTCTCGCAACTTCCTGGACAACTGGGAAGCACTAATAGAGTCTAGCGCCAGTTCTTTCTGGAGGGATTCATTGGCTTCCAACTCCAAACTGATGTCCTTCAGTGACGGGATTTGATTGACCTGGGCGAAGACGACGAGCCGGATGAATGAGATGACACCGAGCTTCTTAACGTACCGCTCCATCTTGAGACGGTTTAATTCCTGCAATATGGTACTGACATTCAGCGGGGTAACATACTCCCGGAACGCCGATTTCGTGGTATCCTTGTCCATGGTGGGTCTCCTTAGAGAGAGTTGGACAGGACTACCTGTACTTCTCATTCTAAGGAGATTTTTTCATGTTGGTGTTGTCTAAATCATGAAACTTCCAAACATTTCATCTATACATTCTGACAACTCGAAGCACTTGACAAACCATAAATTCCTTTATGCAACGCTAGTGATTCTAAATATAAATTATTTTAAGGAGTGATGTATTGTGATAAGAGCAGCCTTACTAGGAGCTGGACACAGAGGGATGTTCGCTTATGCGTCGTATGCACTTAAGAGACCTGACCGAATTCAATTTGTAGCAGTCGCGGAGCCAAACGAAGAACGTCGAAAACTATTTTCCGATCTTCACCACATCCTGGAGAACATGCAATTTGAATCATGGGAGGAGTTGCTTTCCCAACCAAAGCTATGCGAGGCAATGTTAATCTGTACGCAAGATCGAGATCATTTTCAGCCAACTATGGCGGCTCTTCGTGCGGGATACCATATTCTATTAGAAAAACCCATGTCTCCCGATCCCTTGGAGGCCATAACTATGGCAGAGGAGGCAGACTGTCAGCAACGTATTTTAAAAATTTGTCACGTGAGTCGGTATTCCACCTTTTTTAGGAAGGTTAAAAAGCTCCTGAATCCGTGACGTCTGTAGGGACTGGTCAAGGTAGTTTTGAACATGACTCCAAGCGTCGGCGAGCAGTCAACAGAGTGGTTCATTTTTGCATGTGAAGAGAGGAGTCTGTGAATTTGTCCACAGGTGAATAACCCCTTCGTTTCAGGGATGCATTCACATGTGGATACATCGGACGCTCTTTCCCTTCTTCATCCAAATGCTTCGTATAGTCGCCTAAACACGGGCAACCACCGGTTACCTCGTCCGAATCGTAGCCGTGTCTGCCTCGCGTGTCTCGTCATTTTCGCCGCAAGCGTGATGAGATTCTGGATCACGGTGCGTATGCGTCGCCTCTCTGCTTTCTTCCGAATCGGTGCATCCTGCTCTCTCAGGCTCTCCTGTCCGATGATGCGCAACAGGTTATATGCCAGTACACCAAAATGCAAGACAAGGTCGTTCGTTGCAAACTTCCCCGAGGGCAACCGTTCCAAATCTAAATCTGTCTTGATCTCGCTATGAAATTGCTCCATCGTTCCATGTGCATGATACAGGTCGATGATCACCTCTGGAGCCTCTGGCAAGCTCGTGACGTAGACGTTTACCTCAATGCTCGGGATGAGTAATGCTTGACCGTCGCTCTGGATCGTGCGTTCAATCACTTCAAACACCATCCGGACCGGTTTTTCTAATCCCTTCATTGGAGACAGGATGGACCCTCTGTACACCTTCTTCCCTGCACGGGGCTCTGTGTAGGTACCGTGTTGCTCAGCCGTCAGCAACCACGCATTCGGGTTCTCCTTACGTAGGTTCTTCTTCACGATAAAGTCGGCCGAGGTTTCGTCGGCCCTGCATACGACTAAGTTTTCTACGCTGTCATTTCCCGCATCTAAGCGTACGAGTAGGCGCTTGTCCGAAATTCGTTGAGCATAGCGGATACTCTGAGCCAGAAACGCGGCGGTCCCCTTTTGACAATGTGTACTTCCCGTTCGGAACTCTACGTGAACGGCGTATCCTTCCTGTCCTAAGTAAGCGAAAATCGGCGCGTATCCGTCGCACCCTTTATAGGTACGAGACACGCCCTCCTTCTTGGTTCCTGAGTTGTCAAATGGGGATACATCAATGTCAAGCGGTAGATATTCACGATGCCCATCCCCCAGTACAATGGGTGCAAGGTACACGCCCACCTTGCTCAATAGGTCAGCTGATTCTTCGAGGATAACCGATTGCCAGTCACATTTTTCTTCGGGTGCTACGAGATCCAGGCGTTGGCGTAGTGTTGGACTCGACGGTACATTGGAAATGGTCAACGCTTCAGGGAAGAACTCGTCCTGACGCAACGGCTCAATGTGGTCAAAGTCGCTCTTCCCCTGACACAAGAGGCCCAGGTAGGCGTAGGCAACATCTCGATTCGAAATTTCCGTATACGCGCGCCCTGGGACAGGGAGGGCTGAGACGTGCGGATAGTTGAGTCTTGCCAAGGAGCAGTCCAACCAGAGAAAGTCCAGAATGGGATGTCAATATTTCATCTGACTCTTCGATCACAAAACGCATGAAGGCACCACCAAGTAGGTGAGGTAGATTCGTCCATCTGATAGCGCCATTTTACTTGATTTCACGCGATTTTTGTCGTCCTCTTGAAAATCCACGTCACGGATTCAGGAAGCTCTTAGATTCCGGGAAAATAGGTAAAATCATGTCAGTACAGTGGGCTAAGAATGTCGGCTATTGGCACCACGCTCATAGTTTTGTGAGGGGGAACTGGCGTAATTCCCAACTATCCTCTCCTATGCTTCTGCAAAAATGCTGCCATGACATGGATATGTTGCAATGGCTCATTGGTGGTAAGTGTGAAAGTGTCTCGTCTTTTGGGAGGCTTTCCCACTTTAGGTCAGAAAATGCACCGGAGGGTTCAACAGAGAGATGTACGGATGGTTGCCGTGTTGAACATGAATGTCCTTATTCGGCAATTAAACTATACCTCAACGAAAGAGATGAATGGCCATCAAAAGTGGTGTCTTTGGAACCAACCTTGGAGGCCCGCATGAACGCTTTGCGTAATGGGCCTTACGGTCGTTGTGTTTACCGTTGTGATAATGATGTTGTGGACCATCAAGTCGTCAATCTTTTGTTTGATAATGAAGTGACAGTGAACTTCACTATGACTGCATTCACTCACCAGATAAGCCGTTCCTTCAAAATAATGGGAACCACTGGAGAACTTCGTGGTCACTCTTTAAAAAACGACATCGAAATCCAACATTTTTCTGGAGAGTATGAGAAGATTCGTCCTCAGCAGGTACAGGGGGGGCATGATGGTGCAGATGTTCTCATTATGCAGAATTTCGTTCAAGAAGTCGCAAATGGTCAGGTTCAAAACGGTACTACCTCGGGGTTAGAATCCGCAAGAAGTCATCTAATTGTGTTTGCAGCGGAAGAGTCAAGAAACACAGGAAATACGATAGTAATGGATGATTACGTGCGCAGTCTGAAACAGAACGCAAGTTCAGTAACAGTATAATGTAAGAACCGGGAGAGAGGATATAGGGGAGGGTAACAGTCTAGAAGACTTGTAGTACTAGGTCTTAGCGGAGGACCGCTTTGGGGGAGTCTCACCATGGGCAGGACTGTGCGTTCTTAAACTTGAAATACTTAACATAACATTTTAAATATTCAAGATTCGTGTTGTGTGCTAATGTGTGTGACAGGTGAATACACGTTAACCGCAACAAATCAGGGAAAGTAGTGAATAGTATGGAAGAAGTGTACGTTGGTGTCGATATCGGGGGAACTAACACAGTAATCGGATTGTTTAATAGAGATCTCAATTTGATAGCGAAGACTGTAATAGCAACCACTAAGCCACATTTTCCCCCAAAAACGAATAACCCCCGAGAATTTTTTGATGAACTAACAAACACGATTGAGAGTATTCTGATGCAATTTGCTACTGACTTAAGATTAGCCGGGGTTGGCATGGGAGTTCCCGGTAAAGTGAACGCCCAACAAGGAACTGCTTTGGAAGCGACTAATTTAGGTTGGTACGATGTCCCTATCTCCTCAGAAATGTCTCAGAGGCTGGGAACGTATGTCCAGGTGGACAATGATGTACGTACTTATACTTTGGGGGAAAGTAAGGTTGGGGCAGCAAAAGGGTATCAGGATGTAATTTGCGTAACACTTGGTACTGGTTTGGCAGCAGGCATTATGGTGGATGGGAAATTGGTTAAGGGAAGTGATTGGTGTGCTGGCGAAATCGGTCATGACTTTGTTCCGGGGCAGACTTTCCGTTGCAATTGTGGTAGGCAAGGGTGCCTAGAAACCATTGCTTCCGCCACCGGAATCGTGCGATTGGCTGAGGAAGCTGTGAAGGGAGGGGTGGATACTTGTTTGAAATTATTGAATCGCCCTATAACTGCAGTGGACGTCTGCGAGGCAGCGATTCACGGAGACAATGTATCTTTATCTTTGTTCCAATTTATCGGCACTGAATTGGGGAGTAAATTGACGACCGCAGTGTTTCTTTTGAACCCGGAAGTAATCATTATCGGTGGCGGAGTATCCGCAGCGGGCGATATTTTGCTCCGTCCACTTAGAGAGAGAATCTACAGCATATATGGCAACAGTGGCCATCCAAAAATTGTTGCTAGTACATTGGGGGACTCAGCAGGGGTGTACGGTGCCGCCCATTTGGCTATGAATTCAGGAGAACTTTAGTTGGGGGCTGAATATATGCGGAATGAATTATATTCCTTATGGAAGAATGCGAAACTGTACACCCCGCAAGGAGTCATTAATGGTGCGATGATGCTTGTGAACCCAAATGGAACAATCCAAAGCGTAGAGCAATTGGAACTTGGGTTTACCTCTGAGAATAGTGCTCAAGTAATTAACGTAAGCGGGTTAACACTACTTCCTGGTTTCATAGATATTCATGTTCATGGAGGAAATGGTTTTAATGTCATGGATGCCGATTATAGAAGCATTGATGAAATTAGTAGATTTCATGCGGCGCACGGTACCACATCTTTTTTAGCTACGACGGAAACAGCGTCGAAGGATGCTATTACTGAGGCGTTAACTTGTGTTACTAGGGCCATGGAAACGGGAGTATCCGGAGCTGAAATCCTTGGCGTTCATCTGGAAGGGCCATTTCTCAACGCAAAACGAAGGGGAGCACAGAATGAGAAGGAAATTCGTACTCCGTCTGTCAATGAGTTGGAGCACTATCTTGAGGCATCAAAGAATCTAATTAGACTTGTCACGTTAGCCCCTGAAATCAGTGGGGGAATGGAGGCTGTTCAGAATTTTTACAGTCGAGGAGTAACGGTTTCCGCTGGACACACAGATGCCACCTACGAACAGGTAGTTGAAGCCATTGGATACGGTGTGTCCCATACTACCCATCATTTTAATGGGATGAGTCCTTTTCATCATCGGGACCCGGGCGTAAGCGGGGCCGGACTAATGCTACAGGAACTTACAACGGAACTAATTGCCGACGGTATTCACGTTCATCCTGCTACCGTGAAATTATTGTTCGAAGTTAAATCTTCCCGTAATATTTGTTTAATTACGGATGCTGTAACTTGTTGCGGTTTGCCAGATGGGGAATACGGAAAAATTAGAATGACGAATGGACAAATTTATTTAAAAGATGGGAACTCGCTTGCTGGTAGTTCGTTAACAACCATGCAAGCGCTAAAGAACGCTATACAGTTCACAGGGTGTCCTTTGGAACAGATTCTACCGTCATTGACTGAGGTACCCGCGCGGCAAATTGGTGTAGACCACCGAAAAGGCACGTTAGAGCCTGGAAAAGATGCAGATTTTCTCGTGATTGACGAGAATATGCATATTTTGGCTACCTATGTTAAGGGTATAGAGGTCTACCGATCACCCAACTTTAACTAACTAGTAATAGGCTGGAGTCATCATAATATATCGTTCGTACTGAATTTATTCGTTACTTGGTAATTTATGACGTAGCTGAACAGCGATGCCTGATGTGTACACCTGTTTGTGACAGTCGGGCGAATTCTATTAAACCGGTATCCTCAATTTTGCGCTCAGTTACACAAAGGACGACCCGTATTTTAAATGACGCGGAATTCGCACGGTATTTTGTGTGGTGGTTATTAATACATTGGAGATCTCCTTCTCTAGTCCTTATCTGTCGCACTGTTAATGTCGAGGAGGCACGATAATGGATGGTAGAGAATTATCAATTTATGAGTACTTTATTAAACGCGGGAGCGAAGTCCACCCATCAATGAAGTATAACGGAGGTGACGTAAAGAAGTGGCAAAGCAGTTTACGCTCGAAGATAATTGACTTACTTGGCACGCCGTATAAACCAGTGGACCTAAACCCTTCTACTGTATGGGCAACTGAGGAAGACGGGCTGGTCAAAGAAAAAGTTATATTTGACGCTGACGATTATTCATCGATCCCGGCTATTATTGTCAAACGTGCCGATTTGGACCCGAACGTTCAACATCGTGCCGTCTTGTGCATACACGGTCATGGACCGTTTGGCAAAGATTCTGTTACAGGTATAATTACTTCCCAAAGGCATTTAGAAGTTATTCGACAGTACAATTATGATTATGCGGTGCAACTGGCTCGGGCTGGGTATGTTGCGATCGCCCCAGATTTGCGAAACTTTGGCGAGAGAACAGGTCAAGAAATATATTCTGGACGGGACAGTTGTAATGTTCACTTCATCCGCGGCTTACTGATGGGATATAACCTTATTTCATTGCATATATGGGATTTAATGCGAACGATTGACTATTTAACTCTTCGGCCAGATGTCGATTCAGAGAGAATTGGGTGTATGGGATTGCCCCTCGGTGGTACACTGACCATGCATCTTGCTGCGTTAGACAGCCGAATTAGGGCTGCCGTGATTTCTTGTGCGCTAACAACATACCAAGAATATGCAATTATAAAGACAAATTTTTGCGGTTCTCAATTCATCCCGGGTATTTATAAATACGCCGACCTTGCAGATATAGCGGGATTAATCGCGCCTCGGCCCGTCTTGATTGAAGCGGGAGTGTATGACGATGGGTTTCCAATCGGAGCGACCACACAAGCGTACAACGAATTGCAGGAGATTTACAGATTCGTGGGTGCATCAGGGAACCTACACAAAGACTTTTTTGAAGGGGGCCACGAGTTCAGCGGGCGAAAAACTATCAAATTCTTCGATTCATACCTTTAATATTTCGAAATGGGCATGTTGATGATCATATCTAATATACATCAAGAGACGATCACATGGAAACGTAATTACAACCAAATAAAAAAGAGACTGAGGTAGAGTGCTGTGATATTCCACTTTACTATCAACTGAAGGAGATTCTGCGGGAACAAATTGAGTCCGGATATCCCGGCCCCGGGGATAGGATTGATTCATGAGCACAAGCTTATGCAGCAATACAATGTTAGCAGAAACACGGTCAAGAGGGGCTTTGGAGGATCTAGTGCATGAAGGAATTCTGTACCGAGCGCAGGGCAAGGGGACGTTTGTTTCCTATCCAAAGTTGGAACAACCCTTATCAGCATTTTATAGTTTCAGTAGCGTACTTAAGGCCAAAGGTATTCAACAAAACGACGTTATTCTGGGATTAAGCTTAATTACCGTCTTTGGACATGTAGCCCAGAAACTGGATGTCGCTTAGGGATTACCTGTCGTGGAACTGAAACGTGTACGGTGCGCGGAATTAGAACCGATTATACTGGAAATTTATTACATTACGTCCGATATCGTACCAGGAATAACTGTGAGTTTGTTGGAAAAAATTCTCTGTATGGTCTGATGCAACAAGAGTACGGTATTCGTGTGACAAAGGCGAACGAGTCGTTTGAACCAATCGTAATTGGAGAGTTATGAAGCGAAGTACCTAAATATCAAAAAAGGTTTTCCAGCGCTGCTGGTAGATCGTACTGCGTATGACCCCACGGGTCGCATCGTGGAATATTGTCGTTCCGTGGTTCGGGGGGATAAGTGTCGCTTTTACACCGAACTTTTATAAAGCTATTAAAGGTACGAGTATTTGTGGTTGTTTGTTGGCGTCACTACCATGTGCCAAGACGCTTCGCAGGCTGTGGAGGCAAGAGTGGTTTGTTGATAGATATGGGTTCTTCTAAGCAGCTACTACTATTAAGTGGCTGTGTATCTTTAGAGTGTACCGTAATTTGTTACGGTACACATGTGACACATGTAAGCCAATATTGCAATGTGACCTTTAAGCAAGATGCCATTTACAAGTATTTATCGTCCATTTAGGTAACACACTGGCGATTGACTCGAGCTGCAAATCTACCAAGTAAGTGGAGGGAAAGCAAATGGAAGTGAAAATTTATGATACACCCGATGAACTAGGTCTGGCCGCGGCTTCGTTTACTGCGGATCTTTTGAATAGGTATATAACGGATCAAGGTTACGCGCGTCTTTTGCTCTCGACAGGTGCTTCTCAGCTAAGTACACTTGGCGCTCTTGTTCAACTGGACGTCGACTGGAGTCGCGTGGAAGCTCCACCTGGATGAGTATATAGGTCTTCCTATAGAACATACTGCATCCTTCAGAAAATATCTACAGGAGAAGCTTGTTGATAAAGTGGATATGAATAAAATGCATTTTGTTGAAACCGACGGTGACGTTCGAGCCAACATTCGAAAGTTGACGGATGAAATCCGCGAAAAGCCTATTGACGTGGCACTTATTGGAGTTGGCGAAAACACACATATCGCATTTAACGATCCACCGGCAAACTTCGATACTAAGGAAGCGTACATCATTGTGAACTTGGATATAGGCTGTAAACAACAGCAAGTCCGTGAAGGGTGGTTTTCTTCAATTAAAGAGGTTCCAAGTCAAGCTGTCACGATGACTCCGTATCAGATCATGCAAAGTAAGACGATTGTATCTTGTGTTCCGTTCATTTCTAAGGCGAATGCCGTCAAACGATTTATGTATAGTGAACTCACAAATCAGGTACCAGCAACACTATTAAAAACACACTCTGACTTTACGTTGTTTCTCGATAAGGACTCCGCTTCACTTTTAGAAGCGTAAACCCTATGACAAAATGCAATGTAATAAGTATTATAGGCTAAATACACAAAGCTTATATTAGAGAAGTATGGGAAAAGAATCTCAATGCAATGTCGGGGCTGTTCGTCCATAAGTCATGCACCACTATGACCATCATCGCACAGTCCACTATTGAATCTTTTCGAGGCTTGCGGATGTCGTCCGTAAGCCTTTAGCATAATCATACGAGAGGATGACTGGATGACCAACCATCAACAATACATAGAATTCAACGGGCAACCTGTCCCGTTGTGGAAAACTGTTGATTTCGCCATGGAGACAAACACCGATGACATTCCCACCATTGTTCCGTACATTGCCTCGTCTGTGCAACGGGCCCCGGCCATAATTATCTGTCCGGGCGGGGGCTACAGCCACCGAGCTGAGCATGAGGGTGGACCTATCGGTCATTGGCTAAACACTATAGGCATTTCGGCTTTCGTCCTGAATTATCGTGTTGCACCAACCAGATATCCAGCACCTTTGTTGGATCTAGAACGGGCCATCCGTTACGTTCGGTTCCATGCTGCGGCCTTCAGCATTGATCGATCGAGTTGGGGTGCTTGGATTCTCAGCAGGTGGACATCTCGCATCGACTGTGGGCACACAGTATAGTGCAGAAGGCCCTACGAAGTTGATGAGATAGACCGGTTAAGTTCGCGACCGGACCTCCTCGTCCTATGTTTCCCGGTTATATCCTTCTCCGAGTCGTTGCGTCACCTTAGAACGGTAGAGAATTTGCTCGGGGAGCCCCACCGGAGGACTTATGCAGGCGACTTTCCAGTGAGCTATCGGTAACGTCTAATACACCGCCAACTTTTTTGTGGCATACAGCTAACGACAGTTCAGTACCCGTCGAACATTGTCTTGTATTTGCAGCACATTCCCTGGCGAAACACCATGTACCATTTGAGCTTCATGTATATGAGGAAGGGAGACATGGGTTGGGATTGGCAACAGGACATCACCATGCCGGGGCTTGGACTGACGCGTGCGCTCGCTGACTTAGCAACAAGAGATTCGGCTCGATAATACCATAATGTTTTGGAAATATGAATACGTGGGACATAGATATAGTTTTGGGTGAATTGGTTGCGGAGCTATAAGCACAACGCATATGGCGGATTGCCCAATGCTGAGTTGGTGGATGTGTGAAACTATGAGCCTTGCCGCAACCTAGGTTCATAACTCAGCGATACCGATTGAACAGAAAATTGGTAATTTTTTGGGTGAAACGTTTCAATGATCCTGTTACACATCAACATTCTGATGCTCGTTCGATGTAACCGAAAGAGTCTCCGATAAAATGGGTCAATGCGTTAATATAATCGCGAGAAATAATCAGTGTGCGTTTCCTGGGGATTTCGTATTGGCTATGTGTACGATGAAATGTAGTCAACGGTGTCTAGGACACAAGAGCTGTACTTCATGGGTACAGGCCTGTTTTCCGCAACTGATACAATTTAAAAAACATGGCATCGTTAAACCATGGTAAGGTTACAATACGAAATGCTTTGACACCGAGTTTATCCCAATATCAAGGAGGTGGTGCCCGATGACAACGAACAATGTACCCAATAGATTAGCCAAGGAAAAGTCACCGTACTTGCTTCAACATGCGTACAATCCGGTTGACTGGTATCCTTGGTCGGATGAGGCTTTTGAAACAGCAAAGCGCGAAAATAAGCCTATCTTTTTATCTATTGGGTATAGCTAACGTCGTTTTCTCTAAGCACATGTCATTGGTGCCATGTGATGGCACACGAATCGTTTGAAGACGAACAAGTAGCGCAGTATCTCAACGAGCACTACGTGGCGATTAAGGTTGACCGGGAGGAACGTCCCGATATCGATCACGTCTATATGATGTATTGCCAAGCGCTCACGGGTGAGGGCGGCTGGCCGCTGACGGTGATCATGACACCTGAGGGTCATCCGTTCTTCGCCGGGACCTATTTTCCGAAGACGTCTCGGTACGGGCGGCCGGGACTCATCGACATTTTGCAACAATTGGCCACCAAATGGGCGAACGAGGCGGATACCATCCAGCGGGCCAGTGCAGACATCACCAACCGTATGCAGCCGATTTTCGCGGCTGCGCCTGCCGAGTTTCAGCCAGGTCCTGCGATAGAGAAGGCGTATCGCCAACTGAAATCCAGGTTTGACCCCGAGTACGGTGGATTTAGTGATGCGCCGAAGTTTCCATCGTTCCACCAACTGATGTTCCTCTTGCGGTATCACCGCTTCTCCGGTGAGCAAGACGCCTTACAGATGGCGAAGAAGACGATGCTCTCCATCATTCGAGGTGGCATTCACGATCACGTCGGCGGCGGCCTAGCCCGCTATTCCACTGACGCGCTGTGGCGCGTCCCGCACTTCGAGAAGATGCTATACGACAACGCTTTGGGTGTTCTCGCGGCGACGGAACTGTATCAAGCGACGGCGGACGAGACGTTCAAATCGTTCGTCACGCGCACGATGAGCTACCTGTCGCGCGAGATGACTTCTGAAGAGGGCGCGTATTACGCTGCGCAGGATGCCGACTCGGAGGGGCAGGAAGGCCGGTTCTACGTGTGGCGCCCGGACGAGATATGGGCGGCGCTCGGAGAAGAGCTTGGGGAGATGTACTGTGCCTTTTACGACGTCACGGAAGAGGGGAACTTTGAAGGGGACAGCGTGCCGAACCTGATCGATGTGGAGATCTCCTCCTTCGCAGCGTCACGCGGCCTGTCCGTGGACGAACTCTCTGCGAAGATGGAAGCCGCGAACGAACTGTTGCTCGAGTGGCGGGCGCATCGCACGCCGCCTGGTACGGACGACAAGGTGTTGACGGCCTGGAACGCCTTAATGATTGCGGCGAGTGCAAAGGCCGGAGCGGCGTTTGCAGACGACGAGTACATCGGCAATGCCGTTCGCGCGCTTTCGTTTGTCGAGGAACAGTTGGTGCGACACGACGGTCGCCTTCTGGCGCGGTACCGCGAAGGGGAGTCTGGCATTCTCGCTTACGCGGACGATTACGCATACCTCGTATGGGCGTATATCGAGGTCTACCAGGCGACACTGGACACGTACTATCTGCGTCGGGCGATGCACTGGCAGCAGCAGATGAACGATTTGTTCTGGGACGTCGAGGAGGGTGGATACTATCTGGCAGGAAAGGATGCGGAGCGCCTGATTGCCACGCCGAAGTCCGCGTACGACGGGGCGACGCCGTCTGCCAATTCGGTCGCCGCATACAATCTCAGCCGGCTCTACGCGATAACCGGTGAAAGCCACCTCGCAGAACAGGTAGATGGAATTTTTGGCGCGTTTGGGGAGTTTCTCAACGAGGCGCCGGCAGAGCATCTTTACATGTTGATGGCGGGGATGCTGGTCGCGGTGGGATCGACGGAGGTGGTGTTCGCCGAAGCCGGCACAGACCGCTCACTTTCCGCCTTTCTACACAACTGGCACCAGACGTTTCAACCGGAGGCAATCGTGCTGAAGCCGGATGCGAGGGTACAGGAAGTGGATGTGTATCCGGTCCAGGACGGGCGAACCACGGTTTACGTGTGCCGTCACTTCGCATGTGAACGACCGGTCCACGACTGGCAAGAGGCGTCGCAAAGCGTTCGGGAAAATCCGCCGCGCCTTCGCTGAGTGCGGGGGCCCGCGGCACGCCTTGGGAGACGGGGGCAGAAGACTTGGGGGGCCTAAACGTGTTCGAATTCGACCATCTCTTGCATGCGGTGCATAATCCAGAGCAAGTCCGAATGGATTTTTCTGATGCGCTGGGAGTGCATACGGTCACCGGGGGGACGCACCCGCAGTGGGGCACGTACAATTCGCTTTGTTATTTCGGATTGCCTTATATCGAATGGATCGCTGTACGAGATGCCCAAACCGCGAAAGGGACGGAATTTGGTCAACGCGTTCTCGAGGCGCTTGGCACTGCAGAGAGTGCTGTGCAATTTGCGTTGAGGACTTCGCAAATGGATGCGGTTGCCGAGGCGTGGCGCGCCCAAGGCCTCGATTTCGACGGGCCTGTGGCCGCCTCGCGGACGGGATCGGATGGGAAGACCATCTCGTGGCGAATGCTCTTTCCACGACAGCAGGTCGGGCGGCAGTATCAGCTGCCATTTGTCATCGAATGGGGTGAGTCCGACGAAGCGCGCAGGCGGACGTTAGAGAAGAGTGGGTTGTCACCGCGCGAGCATCTGTACGACCTGCTCGAAGTGCACTCGGTCGTTTCCGACATCGAACCATTTCAAGTGCGCTGGAGCGCGTATTTTGCAACGCCGTGTGAACGGGTGTACGACGCAGGGCGGGGAGCAGGTCTGTGCGCCTTGCTTGGCGGGGTGCGGGCCTATTTTTGGGAACCGCGTCGCCAGGACGCAGTCGAGGTCTTGGAGCGGTTTGGAGAGAGACCTTTTGAACTGACGCTCAAATCCCGCGCTGCTCGGCAAGGCTTCGATTCGCGCCATCTCCTGCACGGGCTGGCCGTTCAGGTAGAGCCCGCGCGGTGAGTTGTCGTCGTGTCTTGTATTCTACGCTTGCGCGAGTTACGCTTTCATAGTGTAAGAAGGACCAAGAGAGACGAATGCGGACTGTGCGGTACGTGCCCTCGTCTACCGGATGGCCGGTGCGTACAGTGGACGCACGCTTCATGGGAGGTAATACAACGTGGCGAATTCAACCACATCGATTGTTCGAGCCGAAGAAGATCATTCGGCACAGGCACGTGAACTGATTGAGCGTGCAAAAGGCGAGACGGCTGAGGGAATCGTCGAGGCGCTCCACCTGTTACAGGACCTTGAAGAACGCGGGGTCATTCCTCTGCTGCGGGCGCTTGTCGAACAAGGGGACGACGTATTGCGCGTGCTGTTGGAACTGTTCAAACGAGATCAGACCGTCGGCGGGATCAAAAACGTCATGGCACTTGTCGAAGTCTTCAGCGCCATTCCGAAGGACTCGATGAATACGGTGCTCGCCGGCGTGGCAGGCGGTCTCGAAGAGGCCAGCGCGGCACAGCCGAAGGACAAGTTTAGCGTGTACGGCGCGCTTCAGACTCTACAAGATCCGGACGTGAGCCGCGCGCTCTCCTTCTTGACCTCGTTTTTAAAGGGTATGGGTCGAGCGCTTGGGGAAGAGCGGATTGGAGGCGTGACTGAGTGAGTGAACTGTCTGCGCAGCCGGGCCAGGACTTGCCTCAGAGCATGGACAAGCCGGTTGTACAGTACCGTGATGGGGCGTGGACGGAAGCGATGGACGTCATCGCTTCCGAGTATGCGCTGACCATCTTCGTCAACGACAACGAACTCGCCACCATCGTCTGCACGCCGGCACACATGGAAGAATTGGTGGTCGGCTTCCTGGCTTCGGAAGGAATTATCCGCCGCGCGGATCAGATTGAGTCGCTGGCCATCAGCCGGTACATGGGGACGGCACGGGTGACGACCAAGCACAAAGTCACCTTTAATCAGGAGTTCTACAACAAACGGTATATCGCATCTTGTTGTGGGAAGGGGAGGCAGAGTTTCTATTTTCACAACGACGCGGTGACCGCCAAGCACGTCGACGACGATGTGCGCTTAACGGCCGACCAGGTGTTCTCCGTGCTCGACGCGATGGACGAAAAAGCAATTCTCTTTCACGAGACGGGCGGCGTTCATATGGCGGCATTGTGTAAGCCAGGGGAACTCGTCTTGGCGCGGACGGATATCGGCCGTCACAACGCCCTCGATAAAATTTATGGTTACGTTCTGAAGGCAGACGTTTCGCTCGCTGGCACCGTGATTGCATTTAGTGGGCGAATTTCGTCGGAGGTCCTGTTGAAGGTGGCCAAAATCGGGGTTGGGGTGGTTGTGGCGAGGTCTGCGCCAACGGCACTGGCAATCGATATGGCCGAAGAACTTGGCATCACGGCCGTCGGGTTCGTGCGGGGAAGGTCTTTTAACGTGTACACGCACGCGTGGAGGATTCAGAAGTGAGCGATGTGCACGCGGGCGAGGAGGTACCGTCACCATCGGTGCGGCACCTCTAATCGCTGCCACGGTTACAGCCATTTGCGCCGTTTGAAGTAGATTAAGAGTCCGACGACGGACAGGATAATCCATCCCCATACCCACAGGTACCCGTATCGCCAGTTGTACTCTGGCACTTTCATGTTGATCCCATACAATCCCACGATAAACGACAAGGGCATAAACATCGTACTGACGATGGTCAGCGTCTTCATGATCGAATTCATCCGATCACTCTTGATGGCCATCTGCAAGTCGAGCAGCCCGGAGAGTGCATCGCGGAAACTGTCGACGTCGTCGACGATGCGGTTGATGTGGTCGTATAAGTCCATGAAGTAGATATTTTCGCTTTCTTGGGTGTACGGGAATCCGGAGTGCATGAGTGCCTCGACGACGCCGCGTTCGTCGGTGAACACCCGGCGGATGTGATGCAGCGTGCGCTTTAACGAAAAGATGTCCGATGCGACCGATGTCTGCGGGTTCTCATAGATCTGCGATTCCATCAAGTCGACCGTATCCTCGATGTTGTCGACGAAGTCGAGGTAGTGGTGAACGCAGAGATCGAGAAATTCGTAGAGAATTCGCCCGGGGGTATGCATTTTCTCGGGCGCTTTAGTGAATTCTGTCTCAAGTTCCGACAAAAACGGCATCGGTTCCTTGAGGATGGCGATGATGAAGTTCGGCCCCATGACGATGGAAACCTCGACTAGTTTCCAATCGTCTCTCAAGAAGAAGAACGGAAAAAAAGCGTGATCGTGATGGATGTGCAAGCGGGGACGCACATCCTCGCGAAGGCAGTCCTCGACCACGAGCTCATGGCACTGATACAAATCGCCGACGACGCGACGAATGTCTGTCTCGTTGGGGTTGAGTAGCGGTAAGAATACGGTCTCACCTTCTTGTGGCCGTCGGTTTTTCACGCGCGTGACTTCGTTTCCGTTATACACCAGCACACTGCTCACCTGACCTGACGTTTGGCTTGTCCCAATCTATTGACGAGGATAGTAAGATATTGACGGAAAGGAGATATGTTATGCAACTACAAGAGAACGTTTCACAAGACAGACAGCTTGGTCGAGTGCTGTGGAAGCTCACGCGTCCTCACACCCTGACGGCGTCGTTCGTTCCGGTGCTGATTGGAACCGTGCTGGCCATGTCGTTTGTGCATCTTCACATTTTGCGCTTCGTCGCGATGCTCTTATCCTGTCTCTTTATCCAAATTGCCACGAATATGTTCAATGAATACTACGATCACAAGCGCGGCCTCGATACGGAGCACTCCATCGGCATTGGCGGAGCCATCGTCCGCGACGGACTGCACCCGAAAACCGTGCTTCGCTTGGCGCTGTTGTGCTACCTTGTCGCACTGCTCATCGGCGTTTATCTGTGCATGAGCAGCAGTTGGTGGCTGGCGCTCATCGGGTCAGTGGGCATGTTGATTGGCTATCTCTACACGGGCGGTCCGTTGCCCATTGCCTATACACCACTCGGCGAGCTGTTTGCTGGCCTCTCGATGGGGGCCATGTTCATCCTGATTTCGTTTTTTATTCAAACGGGTGACATTAACACCGTGAGCGTGCTGATCTCGGTTCCGATTGCAATTTTGGTCGGAGCAATCAACATGTCGAACAATATCCGCGACTTGGATGGTGACAAGGACTCCGGGAGGAAGACGTTGGCCATCCTAGTCGGACACAAGCGGGCCGTAACTCTGCTGGCCGTGATGTTTGTCGTGGCTTATCTGTGGATCACCGGATTGGTCGTGTTCGGCTACGCGAGCCCTTGGGTACTCGTCGTCTTTTTGAGCATTCCGAAGCCGATTCAGGCAGTGACAGGTTTCGTCGGCAAACGCATGCCAATGCAGATGATGCCGGCCATGAAGGCCACCGCTCAGACAAATACCATCTTCGGCCTGTTGCTGTCGGTTGGTTTGTTCATGAGTTTTCGCCTCTAATCGGGCGAAGGGAGTTCCACGGCCTCGTCACCGCGAGGGATAGGCAAAAGTGCGAGGCCGTTGTCCGTTCGAGGAAGGCGGCCTTGTGGTTTGGCGTGCTCGCATTTGCTGTGGAAGCCCTTCGATCACTACTCACTACACAGACCCCCTCATCACCGATACCGCACTTGCAAATCCACATGGTATGACTCCTTCACAGTTCGTTCGCAATTTTGACCCTGACTGGGACAAGTTCTATAATTATGGGCGTTGCGAAGCACCGCTCGACATGACTCGAGTGGATTCGGGAGGGTTCCACGTGACACTTCAATGGGAAGTCGTAAAGGATTATACGGATATTATTTATGAACGTGCGGAAGGCATTGCGCGCGTCACGATCAATCGTCCAGAAGTACATAATGCATTTCGGCCAGAGACTGTAGCTGAAATGATTGACGCTTTTCATCATATCCGGGATGACGCGAGCACGGGTGTGGTGTTGTTCCGCGGCGCGGGGGACAAGGCGTTCTGTTCCGGTGGAGATCAACGCGTGCGCGGTCACGGCGGATACGTCGGAAGCGACTCGGTACCGCGCTTAAACGTGCTCGACTTACAACGACTGATTCGTCAGTTGCCAAAACCGGTCATCGCCGTAGTGGCAGGCTACGCAATTGGCGGCGGGCACGTGTTACACCTGGTGTGCGACTTGACCATCGCTGGGGAAAATGCGCGCTTTGGCCAAACCGGTCCGAAAGTCGGCAGTTTTGATGCTGGTTACGGTGCATCGCTGCTCGCGCGGACAGTGGGGCAGAAGAAGGCGAAGGAAATCTGGTACCTCTGCCGTCAGTACTCCGCGCAGGAGGCCTTGGACATGGGCCTTGTCAACACCGTTGTGCCGGTGGATCGCCTGGAAGAAGAGAGCGTCAAATGGGCGAAGGAGATTCTCGAGAAGAGCCCGATTGCCATCCGCTTCCTCAAGATGGCATTCAACGCAGACACGGACGGGGCCGCAGGACTTCAACAGTTTGCAGGGGACGCTACGATGTTGTACTACATGACCGAGGAAGCCAAGGAAGGCAAAAATGCGTTCCTCGAAAAGCGCAAGCCCGATTTCACGAAGTTCGACCGACTGCCTTAAGGGCCCCCTTTGCGGATTGGTCTCAGACATGTGGGCAAATCAACAGTTGTAGTTTCGAACTGAGTCGAGGTGAGATAAATGCACGATTTTGAAGTGCAACCCGTCCGTTCGATTCCCGATTGGCTGCGAGGACGCGCCACTCATCATCCAACCCATCCGGCCATCGTTGCGCCGGAGGGAACTTGGACATATCGAGAACTTTACGACGCCGCGTGTGAATACGCGGCTTCGTTGCGGATATTAGGGGTATCACAGGGGGACAGGGTCGCGGTCATCGCCAAACGAGGCTCCACGTACGCCTTCATGTTGCATGCGCTTATGCAGCTCGATGCCATTGTCGTGCCCTTGAATTGGCGGCTTACTGCCCTTGAGTTGGCGAAGCAGGCTGCCGACGCTGAGGTGGCGTTGCTCCTGTTTGACGAGGGCGCCACGCCACTGGCAAAAGATTTAAACCGGGAGTTCAAACCGCCGCTCGGGATGCGGCAGATTGAGTTGTTGGAGCGCACGAGCGAGCGCGTAGAGCGTATGCATCTCCAATTGACGCGCGCCCACGCCATCATCTATACGTCTGGAACCACGGGCACCTCAAAAGGGGCCGTGATTACATATCAAAACCACTGGTGGGGGGCGATGGCCTCTGCGCTACAGCTAGGTCTGAGCCCAGCGGATCAATGGCTCGTGCCAATGCCACTCTTTCACGTGGGCGGTATGGCGGTGTTGATTCGCAGTGTGATTTATGGCACGACGGTCGTGATTCACAACGGCTTTGATGAGCTTGCCGTGAACGACGCACTGGACGCTGGGGGCATTACGCTGATTTCGGTGGTGCCCACCATGTTGCAGCGGATGCTGCAGAATCGACAGGGCGGATACCCTCCGTCCGTGCGCTGTGTGCTCTTGGGCGGAAGCGCCGCACCAAAGTCTCTGCTCGAGCGCGCGTTGGCCTTTGGCGTGCCCGTCAATCAGAGTTACGGCATGACGGAGACCAACACGCAGGCGACCACCCTGCAGTCGGTCGATGCACTGCGGAAAATCGGAAGTTCCGGCAAACCGCTCGCGAATATGCGCGTGTGTATCGACGGACCACTTGGGCCAACCGATGCAGCCGGAGTGGAGGGTGAAATTCTCGTTTCCGGGCCGACCGTGATCGCCGGCTATTGGAATCGTCCAGATGCGAACGAAAAGTCGTTCCGGGATGGTTGGTTCTACACTGGGGATATCGGTGTGTTCGATACCGAGGGGTATTTATTCGTCCTCGACAGGCGCGCCGATCTCATCGTCTCCGGTGGGGAAAATGTATATCCGGCAGAGGTCGAATCGGTTTTGGCGCAACACGAGCAAATCGGGGAGGCGGCCGTCGTCGGCAGGCCGGACGAGACCTGGGGGCAGGTACCCGTAGCATTTGTCGTCGCGCGTGCGGGTGAGCGTCCGACGGAGGAGATGCTGACCCAGTATTGCAGGACCTTCCTCGCCGGATACAAAGTTCCCAAAGCGTTTTACTTTGTCGACGCGCTGCCGAGGAACGCTTCTGGAAAGCTGTTGCGCAGGGCCTTAAAGGAGCGGTTGGAAGCGTGATGAAATTGTGGCAGAAGATGGTGGACGACGTCGTACAGGCCTTCGAAGCCGGGCGCACGGCCGTCTGGGGCACCAAGCGCATCATCCGCACCACGACGCCTGCAGACGTGCCTCTGTCCGGGGTCTTGCACTGGCAATTGTCGATCCCGGCCGTATTCTCCTCCGATCCCGTCTCAAACCGCGTCGCCCTCGGCCTCGGCGCAGCCGAGGTGCTGCACGGGACGGGGCCTGACGCCATGGGAGACATCCAAGCGGCCATCCGCTCACTGGACGACCCGGAAGTGGCGATTACGTGGTTCGGCGGATTTGCGTTTGACCCGACGCAGCCGGTGGCGGGTGCGTTACAGGGCTGGCCACACGCATTGTGGTTTGTCCCGACTTTGACATTGATGCGAGAAGCGGGTTCAGACTGTGTGACCGTCACCGTCGTGGTCCCCGCTCAGTGGGACGCGGCAGCCGTTCGCAAGACGTTGGCCGATATCTGCACGGAGCTTCAGAAATCCCCTAGTGACATCGAAGTGAAATCAACTGCGTCGCAGGCGCGGCCAGAGGTTGGGGCGGTGCACGACGAAGGCTCGTGGCGGCAACTCGTCGAGACGGCTGTAGGTGAACTCCAACGCGGAGATTTACACAAAGTCGTGTTGGCCCGTCAAACGCCAGTCGATGTCCAGGTTTCACTCGGCGAGGCGCTTGCACGCGTGCTCGACGCGTACGGAAGCAGCCATGTGTTCGCCATGCTGTGGGAGCAAAGGTGGCTCATCGCGGCGAGTCCGGAACAGCTCGTCCGCGTCACCGACGGCACGATGGCGGTTGATTGCCTAGCAGGCACGGCCGACCGCAGCGCAGACGCCGCGACTGACGAGGCGCTCGCAGGCGCACTCTTTAGCAGCGAAAAGAACCGCATCGAACACGCGGCTGTGGTACGAGTCGTGGTGGACCGGCTCAAGCTCGTCGCAGAGGACATCACCGTGCCTCGTGCGCCGGTGATCAAGAAATTGGCCAATGTTCAACACCTGTATACGCCGATTCGCGGGCGTCTGCAGCCTGGCATGCACCTGTTTGATGCCGCCCGGCTCCTCCATCCGACGCCGGCGGTCGGAGGCGTGCCGCTGGCAGGCGCGCTGCAGTTCATTCGCCAGCACGAGGGCTGGCCGCGCGGATATTACGCGGGCGCGATTGGATTCGTCGACACCGCGGGGAGTGGCCTCCTCAGCGTCGCCTTGCGCAGCGCCGCCGTCGCCTACCCGCGTGCGACGCTGTATGCGGGGTGCGGCATCGTTGCGGCGTCGGACCCAAACGAGGAATGGCGAGAGACAGAAATGAAATTGAAACCGATGCGACTCGCGCTCGGGTAAGGGGATGTGGGAATGGCAAACTGGGATTTGTGGCCGGTTCATTCGTTTGTCGATGGACTGGTTGCGGCAGGTGTGCGGCAAGCGGTGATTTCGCCCGGCTCGCGCAATACGCCGCTCACTTTGGCATTCGCCGAGCAGCCAGACGTTCAAGTGTACACGCATATGGACGAGCGGTCCGCCGGATTCTTTGCGTTGGGACTGGCGCGATCGACGAATGCGCCAGTCGTGCTCTGCTGTACGTCGGGCACGGCTACGGCCAATTATTACCCGGCTGTCATGGAGGCGTTTGAGGCCCGCGTGCCACTGATTGTCGTCACGGCCGACCGGCCGCATCAACTTCGCGACGTCGGCGCCAATCAGGCGGTCCGTCAACCAGGAATGTACGCGGGGCACGTAAAGTGGGCCCTCGAGATGCCAGTCCCGGACGGATCAGTCGGGATCGCTCGCCACGCCGCGGCGATGGCGGGCCGCGGCGTGGCGGTGGCACTCGCGTCGCCCTGTGGGCCGGTACATATCAATTACCCGTTCGTGGAACCGCTGCTGCCGCCTCTGCGCGCGGACCTGGACGCTTCGCACCGCGTGCCGGTCCCCAAGCTCTATCGCCCGCTGGCGGGTCAGCCGGCCGCCGCGGCGACGGACCGGTTACACGCCGCGTTGCGCTCGGCCGAGCGCCCGTTGTTCGTCCTCGGGCCGCAGTCGTCCGCTCTGCTGGCGAGGGCGGTGGCGGCGTTTTGCGACGCTGAGGGGATTCCTCTGTTCGCGGACGTGTTGTCGCAGGCGAGATTTCTCGATGGGCTTCCTTCCTCTACGCAAATCGCACACTACGACATGCTCCTTCTCGCCGCAGGCGACAGAGCACCGTTGCCGGATGTGGTCGTCCGCTTTGGCGCACAGCCGACGTCGAAGTCGCTAGCGGGCTTTTTCCAGCGCATGCCGGGCCAGACGCAGGTATTCGTCGTCGACGACACCGAGTGGTACCGCGATGCTTCGTTTGTCGCCACCGACGTCATCGCGGGTGACGAGTTGTCGCTCGTGCGGCGCCTGGCGTCACAACCGCTCGACCAAGGCGCCCGCTGGCAGGACCATCTGCAGCTGTGGCGGCGCGCAGACGGGGTGGTGCGCGCACAAATCGAGGCGTTCACTGAGGAGCATTGGTTTGAAGGGAGCGCCATGCGGTCGTTGGTCGATGCGCTGCCGGCAAACACGCAACTGTTTATCGGCAATAGCCGTCCCATTCGCGATCTCGACGCACTCGTCAACCCCTCCCGCCCTCCGCTCGCGGTGTTTGGCAACCGAGGGGTCAGCGGCATCGACGGGATTGTCTCGACCGCGTTCGGCATCGCGGCGGGAGGCGCGTCGCATCCGACCGTTCTCTGCGTGGGCGACGTATCCTTTTATCACGATTTAAACGGCCTGCTCGCCGCCAGGCGATTTGAAATTCCACTCACCGTCCTCTTGATTCACAACGACGGCGGCGGGATTTTTCAACACCTCAGCCAAGCGCAGCGAAGTGAGACACTCGAGTACTTCACGACGCCGCACGGACTCGATTTTCAGGAGATCACGCAGGCGTATGGCGGTGTGTTCACACGCGTCGGGAACGCCGAGGAGCTCGCGCGGGCGGTGCGCCAGGCAACCGGGGAGCAAAAGGGGCTTCAGGTCATCGAGGTTCGGTTTGGAAATGCCGAGAGTGCGGCACTGTATCGGAAATTGCAGCGCCTCGCCCAGGATGCGGTACAGGCGGTGGTGGAGTGATGGACGGTGCGCTTCGCACGATGGAGGTTCGCGGCGTGCAGTACCGGGTCTACGAGGCGGGGACGGGCACGCCCCTCCTCATGCTCCACGGGTTTACGGGCAGCCACCAGGTCTTTCAACCGGTCGTGGCCGCCCTTGGGAAAAAGTTTCGCTGCGTCATCCCGGACTTGCTCGGCCACGGTCAAACCGATGCGCCATTGGCGCCGAGTCGCTATACGATGGCGGAGACGCTGGCTGACCTAGCCTGCCTTTTGGACGAACTCGAGATCTCGCGAGCGCACGTATTCGGCTATTCGATGGGGGGGCGCATCGCCCTCTCCTTCGCCGTCGCGTATCCACATCGCGTCCATCGACTTGCTCTCGAAGGCGCGTCTCCCGGATTGCCTACGGAGGAAGAGCGGCGAGCGAGGCGCGCTTCCGACGAAGCGCTCGCAACCAAGTTGGAGCGCCAGGGGATTGTAGCGTTCGTTCGGGATTGGGAGGAGGTGCCTCTCTTTGCGTCCCAGAAACGTCTGCCTGAGGAGCGGTTTATGCAACAGCGCGATATTCGCGAATCGCAGCGCGTAGAGGGCCTGGCCGCTAGTCTGCGGGGCATCGGCACGGGGGCTCAACCGTCGATGTGGCCACATCTGCAACAAATCGAGGCGAAGACGCTGCTCATCACCGGAGAGCTAGACCGGAAATTTACCGGGATCGCGTCCGAAATGTCCGCGCAGATCCCGCGCTGTGACAAGGTGGTCATCGCAAATGCGGGGCACACTCCGCACGTCGAGGAACCGCTGCCCTTTACACGAGTGCTGACAGACTTCTTGACGTCGTAACCGCATACGCCGCGTAAGCACGCGGTTGGCGAACTTGGGCCGCGTTCCTCTTTTCGCAAAGGATACATTTTGTAAATGGACAGGAGGGACTGATGTGTTGGACGTTAGGGGCGGCTGGGAACAGGCGCTGATGGTCGTCTTTGTAGTCGTCGGCCTGGGGTTGATTGTGAGCAAGCTGTCCGAGAAGCCGCGGGTCCCGGACGTCGCCGTCTTTTTGGTGCTTGGCATTCTCATTGGCCCAGCGGTGTTACACCTGGTGAGTGCACCCAGTGAATCACAAGCAAACCAGTTCATCGTCTACCTTGGAGCGACCGTGATCTTGTTCGACGGCGGGCGGTCCGTGCGCTTTGACGTGCTGCGCCGCGTGTACATCAGCATCGCACTGCTCGTCACGACAGGCGTACTCATCAGTGCCTTCGTCGTCGGGGTCGCCGTGCACTATTTGCTCCACGCGCCGTGGGTCTGGTCGTGGTTGTTGGCGTCCGTCGTCGCGTCGACCGATCCCGCCACCCTCATTCCCGTATTCCGCCGCGTGCCCATCGTCGAGCGCCTACAGCAGACGATGGAGACCGAATCCGCGTTTAATGACGCCACGGCTTCCGTCCTGGTGTTGATGCTGATGACGGCAGTACAAACTGGTGGTCATCTGTCGGTGGGGCCGGCGGTGCTCAAGTTCTTCTACGACGCCTTAATCGGCCTCGCCGTCGGCGTGGTGTTCGGACTCGCGACGATGTTCACGGTGTCGAAGCGGGCTTGGGGTGTCTTTCACGAGTTCGGGTCTATCGTCATGCTGGTGTGTGCCGTCGGATCGTATGTCGTCGCCAGTTGGTTTGATGCGAGTGGATTCATGGCCGCCTTCGCGGCGGGCGTGATCACGGGGAACGGAAAGTCGTTTGGCTGGTCCCTTGCCGACGAGACCGAGTCGCATATCGAGCATACGGGCAGCGTGCTCACGATGATCTTTCGCATTCTGATCTTCGTCCTGCTCGGCACACAGGTGAATTTCCACGCCGTGGCGGCGCATTTGTGGGGCGGATTGCTGATTGTGGCCGTCCTGATGTTTGTCGCGCGACCGGCGACGGTGCTTGGCTCTGTGCTGTTTGACGGCATGGCGCGCTGGAATGCGCGCGAGGTCGCGTTGATGACCTGGGTTCGCGAGACAGGTGTCATTCCGGCGGCACTTGCAGGTACGGCTGTGGCGAAGGGGATTCCCCAGGCACAGACGATTTTAGCTGTCACATTCTTGGCGATTCTGTGTACGATTTTGATTCAGGCGACGAGTACCGGTGCCGTGGCCAAGCGATTGGGCCTCGGCCGCGACGAGCAGAGCAAAGATGATTTGTGACCTGTCTATGCTTTGTGTAGCGACTTGTGTCGTTTTACATCGAACCTTTACAAAGTCTTTACACCATATCTATTTGATATTCATATAGCCTTGTTATCCTGACCCCGTTAGGACAAATCACGACGACCAAAAAGGGGTCAGGGAGGAAACATCAAATGTCTCTTCACTCAAGCAAAATGTTCGCCGGAGTTGCAGCGCTCGCCGCTATCGTCGCGGTAGTCGGTTGTGGAACGAACAATACATCATCCAATGCCACGTCCAATTCGGCTTCCAACGGCACCTCTGCAGGCGCGGGAAACGCGAGCACTACAGGCCCAGTCAGCCTTTCGGAATCCGGTTCATCACTTCTCTATCCCCTCTTTAACGACCAATGGATCTCGGCGTATCAGTCCGCAAATTCCAACGTGCAGATGACGGCCGCTTCCACCGGCAGCGGCACGGGTATCTCGCAAGCTATCGCGGGCACGGTCGACATCGGCGCCTCGGACGCTTATCTCGCAGATGCGCAAATGCAACAGTCACCTGGCATGCTCAACATTCCTGTGGCGATATCCGCTCAGCAGATCATGTACAACCTGCCAGGGGTTAAAGGTCATTTGAAACTGTCGGGCGACGTCATCGCGCAGATTTACGAAGGCAAGATCAAGTTCTGGGACGATAGTGCCATCCGCGCGTTGAACCCGGGAGTAACACTGCCACACCAAGGCATCATCCCGATTACTCGGTCGGATAGCTCCGGCGATACGTTCTTGTTCACGCAGTTCCTGACAGACACCAATACCACATGGAAGAACTCGACCGCGTACGGAACGTCCGTCTCCTGGCCGTCGCTCTCCTCAGAGGTGGGCGCTAAGGGCAACAACGGCGTCGTCGATGCGCTCGCGAAGAACAAGTACAGCATCGGTTACGTGGGCATCAGCTGGCTGAGCAAGGCGACGCAGCAAGGTCTTGGATACGCGGCGCTGCAAAATAAGGACGGTAAGTTCGTCCTGCCGACGGCTGCCGACATTCAGGCCGCTGCAAGCCAAGGCGCGCAAAACGTGCCGAAGGACGAGCGCATCTCGCTCATCTACGAGCCGGGCGCAAACTCCTATCCAATCATCAACTTTGAGTATCTGATTGTGAAACAGACACAGAAGAACGCCTCCTATGCGACGGCGATGAAAGACTTCTTGAACTGGGCGATCGACCCGAGCAAGGGGAACAGCTCGAAGTATTTGGCACCTGTCAACTTCCTGCCACTGCCAAGCAATGTCGAACCGCTGAGCCAGGCGCAGATCAATTCGATTCAAGCAGGTCAATAATCCACCTTAGCAACTGATGGAGGCTAAATGTTATGCGGCGTGTTTCAAACGCCTCCAAAGCAGCGGACCGAGTGTTTCAGCTGGCTACTGGCATCTGTGCCAGTAGCCCGGTGCTGTTTTTGTTGGCGATAGCCATCATAGTCGTCGTTCAATCGATGCCGACCGTACACTACATGGGTTGGCAGTTTCTTAGCACAATCAAGTGGGACATGGGTAACCTGTACGGCGCGATGATTCACAAGCATGGCGTCAGCGTACCGGCTGGTGCATCTTACGGCGCTCTCGTGTTCATCGTCGGCACCGTCGCGAGTTCACTGCTCGCGTTGGTCATCGCGATTCCGGTATCCATTTTGACAGCCATGATCTTGGCGTATCGCGTCCGGGGACCCATCGGCTTTGTGCTCAGTGTTCTCGTCGAGCTCCTAGCCGGCATCCCAAGTGTCGTGATTGGACTCTGGGGAATCCTCGTGTTGGCACCGTGGATTGCGCACCACTTCGGTCCCTTCCTCAAGGGAATTTTCGGTTTTATTCCGTTTTTTGGCGGCGATATTGGCAGTGGATACGGACTTTTGACGAGCGGTATTGTGCTCGCTATCATGATTATCCCCATCATCACCGCGACGACGCGCGACCTGTTTCGTCAGGTACCCTTGTTGGCTCGCGAAGGAGGTCTTGGCCTCGGGATGACCACCTGGGAAACCGTTCGTTATATTTGCCTGCCCTACATTAAAGACGGCCTCGTGGGGGCTGTCGCACTTGGTTGGGGACGCGCTATGGGCGAGACGATGGCCGTCTTGATGGTCAGTGGCAACGCCATCAACATCTTGCCGCACAATCTCTACAGTCCGATTTCCACGATGGCCGCGTTCATCGCCAACCAGTTGGACAGTGCGCAGACTGACGCATCTGGAATGGCGGTGCATGCCCTGTCGGAGATGGCCATGGTACTCCTCGCCATCACGGTGTTTACAAATCTGCTGGCTAGATTTCTCGTCAATCGAAGAGCGGGACGGAGATCGGTGAAGGTAGGTGCGAATGGATGATTCAAGCTCGTCGCACGCGGAGAAAGGTGTCCGGTTACATCGGTTGGGGCTTTGCTTGGCTCGCGGGAGCGCTGGTCGTGTTCGCGCTGTTCGACCTCATCGCGTCCGTGGTTTGGCACGGTGTTAGGGCCTTTCGGTGGTCGATGTTAGTGCAACCGACGCAGGGGGTGGCAGGGGGCCTCGAAAACGCGATTCTCGGTACGTTTGAGTTGGTGCTCATCGCCATCGTGTTTGCGGCCCCGCTGGGGATTTTAGGCGGGGTTTACACGTCGGAGTTCGCTGGCACGCGCACGGCGGGCATCGTGCGCTTCTTGGCGGAAGTACTCTCCGGCGTACCGTCCATCGTGATTGGGTATTTTGGCTATCTGTTGATGGTACTGCACTGGCACTGGGGTTTTTCCGCGCTCGCCGGCGGCATCGCGCTCACCATCATGATGCTTCCGTACATTCTCCGGACGACGGAGACCAGTTTGCGGCAAGTGCCCTACGCTCAGCGCGAAGCTGCGTGGGCACTAGGAATGACCCGTTTCCAGGCGATTAGCCGAACCATTTGGCGACCCGCTGCCGGCGGCATCGCGACAGGGATTTTGTTGGCCGTCGCCATTGGCTTAGGGGAAACCGCTCCGCTCTTGTACACAGCAGGCTGGAGCACGCACAATCCGACCGGGCAGTTGACGAACCAACAGGTCCCGTACCTGACATACATCGTCTGGGACTATCTCGACCAGCCCTACGAAGCTGCGCGCAACCTCGCCTATGCAGCCGCATTCGTACTGCTTGTGGTGATTCTCGTCATCCAGTTAGGCGTTCGCGCCCTCGTTTGGAAATCTTCGGGGTTCGGTCGGCACAACAACTAACTAATACCACGGCTACAAGGACATGCAAATGAATAGGATAAGCGGAGAGGACATTTTCTTCTCCGCTTATTTGTGCCGGTGGGGAAAGTTGTCGAAACCCAGAATCAAATCGAGTTGTCCAGTTCCACTCAGGCGTTTACAATACTATGTGTGGAATGTTGCCAAGGGGATGAGACCATTGCACCGCGTTTTGCTCTTAACGGCGTCATTTGGCGCCGGGCACAACCAAGCGGCGTACGCAGTGCAGGAGGCCCTCAAGGAGAGAGGCGCGTCCGCCGAGGTTGTGGACTATGTGAGTCTGTTGAACCCGGCCTTGAGATCATTTGCAAAATTTAGCTTGATCCAGGGCGTTCAAAAGGCACCTGGTCTGTATGGATTGTTTTACAAGTCAATGTCGAGGATAGAGCCAGACTCCCCGTTGCAGCGGTACGTCAATCACATTGGCATTACGCGGATTCAGGATTATATCGACCTGTTTGCGCCAGATGTCATCGCGAGTACCTTTCCGACGCCGATGGGGGTCGTGGGCGAATTGCGGAGACACGGCATCGTCCAAGCGCCAAATGTGTCCATCGTGACGGATTATACGGCGCATCGGCAGTGGTTTCACGAGTACTCCGACCACTATTTCGTCGCCACCGACGAGGTTCGGCGGGACTTGGTGCGCTATGGAGTGGACGAACGGCGAATCGATGTCTTTGGCATTCCGCTCCGCCGGAAGTTTAGTGCCGACGCGGTCGGATTCTTGCGGAGTCACCGCCAAGATCTGATTTTGCAACTCGGTCTGTCGCCGGACATCCCAATTGTCCTTTTAATGGGCGGTGGGAGCGGCGTTCTCGGGGACACGTCCGACTGGGAGACGTTTATTCAGACTTCAGGATTGCAATATCTCATCGTGTGTGGTCAAAATCGTCGCTTGGAACGCAGGTTTGCGCAGCTCGCGAACGATAAAGTGCGAGTGTACGGATTTACGAGCGAGATCGACAGATTGATGGCCGCAGCGGACGTCATCGTCACCAAACCAGGGGGGCTCACGCTGACCGAATCGATGGCGATTGGCCTGCCGATGGTGCTGTTCAAACCGATTCCTGGCCAGGAGGAAATCAACGCCGATTACGCGGTCCGAGCCGGAGTGGCCGTGCGGGCGCAACATGCAGAAGAAGCGCAAGCTTTTCTGCAGAAAATCATGCACCAACCGCACATTCTCCAGGACATGCGGCGCGCGGCGGAGAGAGTCCCGGTGCTTGGGGCGGCGGAAAACATTGCGTCACGCCTGATCGATCTCGCCGGTGGTACCGTCACAAGTCCCTTACAGGCGTTCCCGTCAGAGTTACAAATGACCTAGGCACGGGGAGGCCCTGCCTAGGAGACGAGGGGGCGTCAGCTTGGCTTGGTGGTTGACTGTGATTCTGATTGTACTTATCCTTTTAGTTCTCTATTGCGCGTTTCCGACGGTCTGGACGCGTGGGTTCGGGCGATCGATGCGTACGACTGGGATGGACGGAACGGTATCCTTGACCTTCGACGACGGTCCGAATCCAACTTACACGCCGCGACTGCTCGACGCGTTGAAAGCTCACGATATTCAGGCGACATTCTTTGTACTCAGTGAGCGTGCGTTGCAGTATCGGGACATTGTTGAGCGCATGATAGCTGAGGGACACGATGTGCAGGTGCACGGCAGCCGACACTGGTTTGTCCCGTTTCTGCACCCATTGGCTGCCCGCATGCAGTGCGTTGGAGCAGCTAAGGTATTGGAACAGTCATTTCCCCTGTCCGTTCGCGTGTACCGTCCGACTTGGGGAGCGGCCAATCTGGCATCGCTGTTTGCCGTTTGGCGCCAGCGGATGATTCTCTGCACGTGGAACGTCATGGTGGGGGATTGGCGGGTGACGGAACCGGACGAATTGGTCCGGCGAATTGTTGGCAAGCTACAAAACCAAAGTGTCATCGTGTTGCACGACAGCGACCATACGTTTGGTGCTGAACGCGGAGCGCCGGAACGCGTCGTTCAAGCGATTCCCGGTATCTCGGACGCGGTTAAGTCCCGAGGGCTTCGCTTCGTCAGAATCTGCGATTGTCTGGGGGAGTCATGATGCGAAAGCGTGTGTTGCGGCGCATCTTCGACGTTTGGGAACTCATTTTTCACAAGATATGTCATCTCGAGGACATCGAGCCCGGGGTAGAGCACTTGTTCTACATAACAAGACGCAGGTATCTGGGCCGGATGTTTTCGGTGGACGGCGTCTCTGTCAAGCGGTTCGACCCGGTCGTCGAACTCCACATCAACAATGCGCTCGTCGAGCGCAGGTTGCGCGAGAACGAAAACGTTGTTCGAGCGATGGTCCAACTCATCCGTCAGGCTCGACAATCTCTACCGGCGCTTGCAAACGCCGTTCAAGGAGACAAATATCGCGATGCAGAGGTTTTGTACGGGATTACGTTTATCCATCGCGGCATTGAGCGCCTTGGGTTTCAGACGCTCCCACTCGACGAGAGCAGTCTGATGACTCGGATTACCAAATGGCACTTGAGGAACGTGCTTAAGATGTTGAACCCCCATGCAGACGATATTTTGCGTACGCACAGCAGTATGCTGGAGCCGCGCCTCGTAGTGGCCACCAAAGCTGGCATGATTGCGCGCTATCAGTCTCCCCCTGAAGCAGGGGTGGAGACAGCGGAAGGTTCTGCGGCAGACTATGGTGCCACCTCGGCCTATTCGTTCACAGCTGAGCCATGAGAGTGCTTTTGTTCTATGCGTCGTTCGGGGACGGACATCGTCAAGTGGCACACGCGATTCAAGATGTCCTTCAACAAGAGTATCGCGCGGAAGTCTCGTTAGTAGACCCATTTCGCCAGACGAGCCGTGCGTTGGCCGCGTTCAACGAATGGGTCTACGAAACGCTCACCGCTTATGCGCCCTTTCTATATGGGTGGAGCTATAATTGGACCCGTCGGCTTTCGCCACAGCATGTCTTGTGGAAGTTGTTAGCTACTCTGTCGCGGCGGGCGACATGGGCGAAGGTACTCGCTCACCAGCCTGATATCGTGGTGCAGTTGTTCCCAGATCACGCCCTTGCCAAATACCCACCGACCCTTATTAGCCGCCCCGTCATCGTAACCGCGTTGACCGATTACGCACTACACAGTCGCTGGTTTCACGCGAACGTGGACTTGTACCTCATGCCAACCGACGACATCGTCCTTGAAGCGGCTCGTTTTCAAACGGCAGGAAGTAAAGTCGTCGTCAGTGGAATCCCAATTCGCGACCAATTCAGTGTGTGTCGGCTGGATTCTGATGCGCCGCAGGGCGCCATTGTGATCTCGGCGGGGGGGAGAGGAGTTTTCCCGAATTTATCGTTTGTGCTCACCGCCTTACTTGAGCAGTTCACTGATCGGCACATTGCGGTTTTGTGTGGACGCAACGACAAGATGCGCGAAAAGGTGCAGGAAATCGCCCAATCGGATGGTTCGGGGCGATTGTCGGCTGTGTCATTCACAGACGATGTAGCGTCCTACGTCCAGCGCGCTTCGTTCGTCGTGGCGAAGGCAGGCGGAATTTCCGTTTCCGAGTGCCTGTCGGCGGGTGCGCCGATGCTCTTTTACAAGCCGCAACCGGGTCAGGAGTACCACAATGCCAAAGTGGTTGCCCACTTGGGCGCCGGGCAAATTGCAGAGGGCAGGAGAGAGTTCCTATCTGTGTTGAAGCGATTTAAAGGTGAGTCGCTCGTGGATATGTCAAAGGCGGCTATCGCTATCGCGCATCCAGACGCTGCTGTGAGAGCGGCGAGGGCTATCGTGCAAACGTGGGAGTGGACGACGAGGAAAGAACAGTTGGCTCGGCGTGATCTTTAGAGGCGTCTTGCGGCGCCACGCGAACGAATAAAAGTCCGCCTTATGGGATAAGGCGGACTTTTATGACTCTCATCACTTCGATTGAAATTCCCCGTAGTGACCTGCGTAGTAGAGCAGGGGGCTTCCTTTATCGCTCACCTCTGCATGCACGACTTCACCGATGAGTATGATATGGTCTCCGCCATCTACTTCCCGCGCCAATTTGCATTCCAATTTGACGAGAACCCCATCGAGAAGCGGGCTTCCGAGCGGTCCAAGCCGGTAGCGCACCGAACTCAATTTGTCATCCATCTTGCTGGCAAAATGATTTGACAAATCGCTCTGCTGATCACTGAGGATATTGACCGCGAAAGCCCTTGCGTGACGGGCCAAGTGGAGCGTAGAGGACGATTTATCAATGCACGCTAGCACGTACGGCGGATTGAGAGACAGAGAGCAGAACGCCGATACGGTCAAGCCGGAGAGTTGACCGTCGTGTGCCATCGTTACTACGGTGACGCCGCTGGCAAAATGACCAAGGGCATGTCGGAATGCTGCTGCATCAATTGCCATTGAAATGCCCCTCTCATCAAGTCAAGTTTATCCACAGTCTATTTTATCCTATGAATAATTGCGAGTAAAACATCCTCTGTTACCAGATTTCACTTCTGTTAGTGTATGATTCCGCCATCCCATCAATCTGCATGTTCTATCAATTTTTGATTGATATCGACACGTTTTTCGGGTTATAATCAATCTAGCGCAGCCAAAAAAAGTCCATTCTCTATGCGCTGGAGGCAGGGGACCGCTTCTTTCTGACATAGTCTGCACGATGATCATACATAGAGAAGCTATGGAAAGTATCGGTTAATTCACATATTTGGTGCAGCATGTCGTTCAAGACTATTCGAATCGATAGGTCACCCGGCAGGACGGAAATGGGGCTTGCTTCTGTGCGTTTTAAACTGCTGATGGGTTTATCGTCAACCGCCGTGATAGGTTTATCCCTCTCCACCGTGTACGCCGAAACCGTGCAGTACACCGTTCGAAGTGGGGACTCTCTTTGGGCAATCGCGTCGAAGTATCACACCACGGTTTCATCCATCGAGTCTGTGAACGGGTTGAAATCTGATGTACTCCATCCAGGACAACACCTCGTCGTCAACACAACTACCAGTACCTCCGACACGAAGACAGTGGCCGCTACGACGTCAAAAACCGCAAGTTCGTCCTCCTCGTCGTACACAGTGAAGTCAGGCGATACGCTCTGGTCTATCAGTCAGCGCTACGGAGTCTCTCTGTCGTCTCTTGAGGCATGGAACCACCTTACGTCGAGCAGCATCCTCCATGTGGGCCAGAGGCTCGTCATCAAGGGCGGATCGGCTACGCTTGGAAGTCGCAGCGGTTCCCCGGCGGCCGACTTGACAGACGCGCTTGGGTATCAGGTTGCGCAATACGCCGAACAATTTACGGGTGTTCCGTACGCGTGGGGTGGTACGTCGCCAAGCGGATTTGATTGTTCCGGTTTCGTCCAATATGTATATGCGCATTTTGGAACACTCCTCCCGAGAACCAGTTATAGCCAGTATGGTACGGGTACGAGCGTTTCCGAGTCGAGTCTGTTGCCGGGAGATATTGTCTTCTTTGACACTTACGGCAGTGGCGCTTCTCATGATGGTATATATGTGGGGAATGGTCAGTTTATTAATGCGGCGAGTGTCAAAGTGGAAATCGACAGCTTATCTAGTGACTATTGGGCCTCGCACTACATTGGGGCGCGGCGTCTGTAATGCTTTTGATAAATGAACCCGCACATCGCGCAGAGGTGCGGGTTCATTTATGTTCAAATGGGTTGTGCGGAACGTTAGATGCTTCACACCCAAGCGTTTATCGATAAATAACTCGCAGTGCCCACCACTAATATGACCGACAAGGCCACAGCTGTGCGTTCCGCAAACTGAATCACTCGCTGTAGCGTGACTATCGGGTCCTTTGGGGTGTTTGACTTCACTTGCGTCACGCCCTTTTCGCATCATGATGTATGCTTATAGTGTAACACCAAGATGTGAAGTTCAATCATTTTTCGTTACAGAAATTTGTGAAGCTTATGTCACAGAAACATCGATTGGACGCGGGATATGACGCATTTTGTCGAACGAGTATCCGGTTTGAAGACGGCCTTAGAACGTATAGATATACGCTGACAAACGCCGTTTAATTTAAGTCCGAGCGCTCTCCGGAGATGATATAAATTACGCTTTCTCCGATGTTTGTCGCGTGATCTCCAATTCGTTCGAGGTACCGCCCGCAGAAGGCAAGCGTCATCGCCTGGGAAGTAGCGGACGGCTGAGCGGCACTCAAGTTGAACAGTTGTTCGACGATTCGCCGGTATCGATGGTCCACCTGGTCGTCGAGAGATGCCAGTTGCTTTGCTGCCTCCATATCGTTGTTGACATAGGCGTTGAGCGCTTCGGAAATCATTTGATCGACGATTTTGGCCATCTCCTGAATATCGTCGAGCGGCGCCACGAGTGTCTGCCCGTTCAAGCGGATGGTGGACTTTGCAATGTCTACCGCCAAATCGCCCATTCGCTCCAAGTCCATCGACAGGCGCATACCCGAGACGATTTTGCGCAGATCTGTGGCTACAGGCTGTTGTGTGGCGATGAGACGAATGCACAAATCCTCAATGTCGTGGTCTTGGCGATTGATCTTGATGTCGTTATCGACCACTTCCTTCGCTAAAGCGACGTTGGAACCTTCGAGCGCCGAGACCGCCACTCGAATGGCTTCCTGGATGTCACCGCCCATTCGGAGCAATTTCAACTTGAGTTCCTTCAAAGCGATGTCAAACGACTGTCGTTGTTGCATGCTCATCCCTCCAGCTTGCATGTTGTGGTCACCCGAAGCGTCCCGTGATATAGTCCTCTGTCCGGCTATCGGTCGGTTTCGTGAAGATGGCGGTCGTCTCGCCGTACTCAATCAGTTCCCCTTGTAGGAAAAATGCGGTCTTGTCGGCGATGCGGGCAGCCTGTTGCATGTTATGTGTGACGATCACCACGGTATAATCGTTCTTTAGCTGCTGTACAAGCTCTTCTACGCGCATCGTGGAAATTGGGTCTAGCGCTGAGGCTGGCTCGTCCATGAGGAGGACATCGGGCTCTACGGCCAGCGCGCGAGCGATGCAGAGCCGCTGCTGTTGGCCGCCTGACAGCGCGGTGGCCGGTTTGTTCAGCCGATCCTTTACTTCGTCCCAGAGGGCCGCCATCTGGAGGCTTTGTTCGACGCGCTCTCTCAGTTCTGTCTGGCGTTTTACGCCGCCAAGCCGCAACCCCACAGCGACGTTGTCAAAGATGGACATCGTCGGAAAAGGGTTCGGTTTCTGAAAGACCATCCCTACGACTCGTCGAACGTCCACTGGGTCCAGCGCATAAATGTCTTCGTCACCGAGCCTTACTTGGCCCTGAACTCTCGCATACGGCGCCGTTTCGTGCATCCGATTCAAGCAGCGGATGAACGTGGATTTACCACAGCCGGAGGGCCCGATAATCGCGGTCGCCATTTTAGCTTCCAAGTGAATGTTGATGTCCTTGAGCGTATGTTGCACCCCATACCAGGCGTGTAAATTTTGAATCGTCATGGATTTACCCAACGAACGTCACTCCAATCACTCTCCCGCAACCCTTTAAATTTTACAAACGGTTGAGAGAAATGAACTCGAAGCAAAGTTTAGCTTGGTGGTGTTAAAAATGTGTTTGGCTCAAGTGAAGTTTGTGTAAACGAACAGAAGATTGGGCGTGGTGTGAGCTGAGCCTAACGGTGGGAATGAAGGTGGGCCTGCTGAACGTGCATGACGCACAAGCAGGCCCATGAGGTGAATTACGGTTTCCAGGTGAGGACGTCGTCCGGATCCGCTGGTAATCTACCATAGTGCTGTTTTGCGTGGAAATTGTGAATCTGATCGCATACCACTTGCATTTGTTCGAGAATATCTCGTTCGGACGTGGAGGATGGGCTCCAGTAGTAGATATCCATGGTATAGGACGTTCCATCAGCAGTTTCTCTTGTATAGTCAATGTTCTGTGCTTTTCGAAAGCCGTTCTTAAGGTAGAAATGAACGCGCTTCTCGGTGTCCGGATTTGCATGTGTCGCGGGCTCTACTTCTGCCAATAACGTCTTGCCACGCTGCTTGAAGGCGTTGATGACGCGAGTTCCAATACCGCCTCCGCGAGTTTTGGGATTCACCAAGAGGTAATCGATGAAGATGAATTCCTCAAAATTCGCATAGATAATCAGGTATTCGTCCGTCTGTTCTCGTAGGTACGCGGGATGCTCTTCGAACAATTCCTCCATCTGCGCGGGACTCTTCAACTCGTGCTCCGGAAAATAATTTTCCAGTCGCTCGTACCAGCCATGTTCCATCGCGTTACGCTCCTTACCTACTTGTCTGTGACGATGAATCGCCCTTCAAATTCCGGATGGCTGTCTGCCTTCGGGTCGCTGTACATGACAAATGACCCTGCTTGCCAAGGGGAAAACTCGACATCTGACGTTTCACCCGGTCCGAGCGTGCGCGTGTAGATTCGGTACTCAGGAATTGCAAACTCATGAAGCTCTTTTCCCTTATTCTCGATGTGCAGGTGAACGGGATGGTGCAGGAGCTCCGTGAGTTTGTTCGGGGAAAAACCGTGGTCCGTAATGACGACGGTCACATTCTGGTCTTTTGCCTCCACTGGCGAGGGAAGAGCGACTAGCGCGAAGACGAGGGATGCGCCAATTGCGCAGGCCACCTGGACAGATATTTTGGAACGGCTCATACGTTTCACTCCATCAAGTGATTTACGCACGATACGTTTCCCGGAAAATCACAAAAACATGCATGTTTTTACACGATTCTCGCAGAGGCGACAAAAAATTCTGATAGATGACATCCATCTCTCAAGTTGCACGCATTCGAGAGTAGGTGAGGGGCGACTAGGGGAGTGATGGTGATAGAACGACAATAGAGCCACGGCTTATTCAGCGTGGCTCTACTGTGATGCGAACTCGCGAAATGATTACATTCACAGCTTAACGCACGCTAGTGTGACGTGGGACATCTGTAAGCGCTTTGAATGTGACAATTCCGTGTCGAAGGCGAGAACGGCAAACAGGAATTTGAAATTGTGTCAGTATTCGTCGAACCATTCGTTCGCGTTTCACCATCTGACAAACTTTTACCTACTTTCTTCGTGTAGCGTCGATTTTGAACTCATCTTTCCGCCGATCATCGCCGTGCTGTTGAGCGAGGGCGCTCGGCGCCTAGAGGAACTTCGGGTGCCTTACGAGGAGTGGCATCTGGCGGAGGGACACTTAGACCTCGACGGCACACCGCCTGAGGGGATCTTTTATAGTCGCATGGGCGCGTCCTCGCACACGCGGGATCACCGCTATGCCGCCGAATACACGAGTGCTGTGCTCGCTTGGCTGAGGCGTCACGGACGTGTCGTCGTCAACGGAAGTCGTGCACTGCAACTGCAAGGGAGTAAGGCCCTGCAGTATCTCTCGATGCAAACTGTGGGCATTCGCACGCCGAAGACGGTTGTAGCGGTCGGCAAGGAGCATATTCTCGAAGCGGCGAACAAGTTTTGCGGGAGCCCGTTTATCACGAAGCACAACCGTGCCGGGAAGGGCCTGGGCGTTCAACTGTTTCACGACGTCGGCGCGTTGAATGCCTATGTGAAGGGACCGGATTTTAAGGAACCGGTCGACGGAATCACCTTGGTCCAGGAGTATATTCAGTCACCTGAGTCATATATCACGTGATGTGAGTTTATCGGAGGGAAACTTCTCTATGCCGTGCGCGTGGATACGAGTGAAGGGTTTGAGTTGTGCCCTGCGGATGCGTGTCAAATTGGAGACTTGTTCTGCCCTGTCGGGGAACAGGTCAACAACAAGCCGAAGTTTCAAATGATCGACGGGTTCGCGGAACCGATGATCGGGGAGTACGAGCGGTTTTTGCAAGAAAACGAGATTGATGTCGCGGGTATCGAGTTCATCCGCGATGCAGAAGGCATCATCTATGGCGCTTTACCCTGAACGTGGTGTCCGCTTGGTGGGCCGAAGAGGCTCGTCAATATGGCGGTATTTTTAGTGAACACGACGACAGATACGATCGCACCCGCGAATTTGTCCAAATTATGAAAGGGCTATGGACGCAAACCATCTTTTCATACCATGGGAAATATTATGATATCTCCGATGCCAAACTGACACCCAAGCCTATCCAGCGACCGAACCCCGTGCTGTACGCCGGTGGTGAAAGCGAAAAGGGGAAGGACCTCATCACGTCCGCCTGCGACGCGTATGTCATGCACGGGGGAACCGTGGACGAAATTCGGGTAAAAATCGAAGATATGGCATACCGCGCAAGCAGAAGCACTTGCCACCGCTCCGTTCTTTTGGCATGGCAGCCCAGGCGGAATTGGCCCGCATCACAGACGTCAAGCAAGGCGCTACGTCGCCCCGTGAGCCAAGTGGCGCCTTGAGTTCACCACGTCAGCCATCCAGGGATATATCGAGGTTTGAGGCGACTCGGAACGCTCCGGGTCGCCGATTTTGTGCGACCATCTACCGGATATTCGCGGCTGGACTCGGGACTGAAAACGCTGAATTAAGTGAATTAAATGTAAAATTTATGAATTCCGATATCGGGTGTGTGTTGAAAAATGCAGTCAACTGCTGAAGGACAAGTCATAAAAGCGAGACAATTCGGGAATGTTCTCGTATGGATGAAGTTGTCTTGACGAACGATCTCATATTGCTTAATGTTTTAACTAAACCTTAAATTCCATAGAATGTGATTTAATTTTTCGACAATTCGACGTGATTTAGGGTTTTGGTGCTGAAACAGAAACAGATGTGAATGGGGGAAAATGGAATGACAGCATCGTGGAAGAAAGGTCTCGGGACCGTTGCTTCCATCGGGATGATTGGTGCTCTGTTGGCTGGTTGTGGTACGAACGGCACGACAGGAAACGCATCGACCGGCGGCAACGCATCCGCGACGTCAGGAAAACCAGTCGTAGGTGGTAGCATTACGCTCGATATGAGCCAAGCTGTTCCTGACTTAGATCCAGCAATCGCATTCGACACGACCTCTGCCGAAGTGGACTATGCAGTGTACGAACAGTTGGTTACGTACGACAAGGGTACATACAATATCGTTGGCGACCTTGCGCAGAGTTGGGACGTTTCGCCGGACGGTAAGACGTACACGTTCCATCTCCGTAAAGGCGTTAAATTCTCGAATGGAGACCCGCTTAAGGCAAGCGATTTCGTCTTCGAACTAGAGCGTTTGCTCGACAAGAATTTGCAACCTAAGCCGTCTCCGGGCAGCCAGTTCTTCATGGACATTACGGGCGCGCAGGCGTACTACAACGGCCAAGCCAAAACCATCAGCGGCGTCAGCACACCTGACGACTACACGTTGGTGATTCACCTAGATAAGCCAGAACAGTTCTTCCTCAAGATCTTGGCCATGCCATTCCTGTCGGCGGTCGATCCGACGTACGTCAAGCAAGTCGGAAACGCCGCAATGGACACCACCAACGCGATGGGCACTGGTCCTTTTGAGTTGCAGACGAACAACCAGAACCAAGTTGTCTTGGTGAAGAACCCGCACTATTGGAAGAAGGATTCGAACGGAACGCAACTGCCGTACCTGGACAAAGTGACCATCAACGTGAACAATAATGGTCAGCTCGCTGCGATGCATTGGGAACAAGGTCAAACCGCGTTCATGAGCCCGTGGCTCGAGGGTGGCGACGGAATCCCGAGCTCCCAGTACCCAACCATCATGAATTCGCCGAAGTACAAGAATCTCGTGATGAAGCAGGACATGAATGCGGTTTTCTACTACGGTTTGAACACGGCGCCTACTATCGACGGCAAGGCCAATCCGCTGAGCAACGTGAATGTGCGTAAGGCCATTGAGTACGGGTTTGACGACAGTCAAATCGTGAAGTTGAATAACGGTGCCGTGAAGGGCTTGAATCAGCCGCTTCCAGATTCAATGGAAGGGTATGTGAAGAATCTAGCTCCGTCGGCACAATATAGCTACAATGTCGCCAAGGCAAAACAGTTGTTGGCGAAAGCCGGCTACGCGAATGGATTTACCATGGATCTCTGGAATGAAAACACAGAGGGTGCGCAGAAGCAGGACCAAGCTTTCCAAGCGATGATGAAGCAAATTGGCATCACCGTCAACTTGCATGAAGTGACGTGGAAAGACTTCTTGTCCAAGTCGATGTCTGGCACTGCGCAAGCGTTTGGAAGCGGTTGGAACCAAGATTATCCAGATGCATCCGACTTCTTGAACACGCTGTTCAACTCGAATCAAATTCCGCAAAATAATATGGACAACTACTCCAACCCGCAAGTGGATCAGTGGTTGAACCAGGCCGAGTATTCGACGAATCAACAACAGCGTGATCAACTCTATGGCAAGGTCATCAACCAAGTCATGTCCGATGCGGTTTGGGTACCGCTGTACCAAAACGTTGGTTACTATTGCGTACAGCCTTGGGTCCATGGCTTCTACACCAGTCCTGTGATGTATGACCCATTTGCAACGATTTGGGTTGACCCAGGCCACTAATCTGAACGTGAAACGCGGGGGAGTCTCCGTGCGCGAATTTGCGCACAGACTCCCCTCGTTTTTCATTTCGGAGCAGTGCGGTGGCTCATTGTGGAACTTGAAAACCAAGTCGCTGGGGCCCAAACGATGTTGCCCAATTCTCTACGAACAACTGAGCGGCTAACTCGTGCCCGAGGGCGTTCGGGTGCCACGCGTCACCCATATAAGGGACGTACGTTTGATGGTGTATTTGTAAATACGCTTTCATCTGTGTGAACACGTCGAACACGTGGACATTCGGACTGTGAAAGCCTTTCGCGACGTCGACTTCGGCCCTGAAGAGGCGAGCCTGACCTGCGCGGTACGTAGTATACGACGCGCGCGTAACTGGGGATGTGACGAGAATGACACTGGTTCGATGAGCGAGAGCTGTCGCGATTTCCCAGCGTACTTCGCGCCGGACGTCCGAGAGGGAGGTCTTTTTCGCCAGGTCGTTGAGTCCGCCCCAAGCCAGCACGACCAAGTCAGGGTGGTACTTGTCCAGCCACTGAGGATAGGTGTTTCGGACGCTGCGAAGCGTACTTCCTGGGACGGCCCTGTTGACCACGTGGAAGTCGGTATCGCTGACCTCAGCGATCGCCTGAAACGCGCGTTCGAGGTACCCACCACCGTGGATACGGTCGTCTTTCCAACCTCGTGCGACAGATGAGCCGACAATCAGTACATCTGTTTTCCCACCCGCAGTTGGGCCAGAGGCTGCTTGGGTAATCGGTGCCGTTGCGGTGGTGACCGCCTGATGGGCTGTACTACCCTGAGTTGTACGGCTGACGTTTGTGTGCAGGTTTTGTGCAAACGCTACGCTGCCGAGGACGCTGGCGCAAAGACAGGTGATGGCGAGCGTGGTATGACTTCTTCTCATGGGAACCCCCTGTGTACGTCTGTGTTGCAATGTGTGGGTATTTTTTCCTCTTGTTCACGGAACATGTGCGTCATCTTTAGGAGGTGAGTACGAGTGGGTATTTGGTCAGGTTGCCTCGAAATTTGTGTTGCAATTTTCACTCGGCATTTGTATACTGAAGCACGTCGGAAGAAGTTCATGGGGTTCCATGAATCTGCGGCATTTTCATGCGGTCGTGGCGGAATTGGCAGACGCGCAAGATTCAGGTTCTTGTGGGGGCAACCCCGTGGAGGTTCAAGTCCTCTCGACCGCACCATAATACATACGGCTGTCTTGATATCGCATCCTAGCTAGGGATGGATATCAAGACAGCCGTTTTTTGTTCGTGAACGGCCTGCACAGGCCTGCACATAGATGACCTTTGTTAGACGGACACAGCTTGTTATTCACCGCAGGCATGGAGAAGTATGATAGCGTCGTCAATACAGATTCCGGATGGAGGATGGAGAATGGAGCATCAAGGGGTAATGGAACAGGTACTGAAGAACTACGAACTGGCAAATGACGCACTCATGCATACGTGGGGAAGGCTCGATGAAGTGGATATCGATGCTCTGTTACAAAAGCAACAGGAACGACTCAGGCAAATTGCACAACGGGCGTACGGTGATGGATTGTGTGACGACGCGCAGTCCGAGCTGTTGCTGCATACCACGGAGCGACTTGCAAGTGCCAACCAACACTTGTGTGAGCACTGGGAGGCGATTCCGTTTGGTGAGCGGCGGGACCTTCTCCAAAAACAGTGGAATCGGATTCAGCAATTGCGCAATCAACTGACACATTGACCCGGTCGGAGAGACTGCCGAGTTGGCGCGACGGGAATCTTCGCAAAGTCTTGGAACATTTTCGCCCGTCGCCTTATAATAGACAAAAACGATGCACGTGTGCACAATCCGCCAGGGTTCGCGGCGTGCATCCACAACCAGTTTTAAAGAAACAGGAGGCGGGTCACGCTTGAAGTTCACGAAGATGCAGGCGCTGGGGAACAACTACATCTATGTTTCTTTGTACGAGACGACATTGCCCGAAGTTTCGCTTCCGGAACTTTCAAGACTGGTGAGCGACGTTCGTCGGGGGATTGGCTCCGACGGTCTGATTACCATCGAAGAGAGCCGGTGTGCGGACGTCCGCATGCGTATCTTTAACGCCGATGGCTCCGAGGCGGAGTCGTGCGGAAATGGCCTTCGATGCGTCGCCAAGTACGTCTACGAGCATCGACTCGTAAACACCTCTGTGTTTTCCATCGAAACCAAGGCTGGCGTCGTTGAGGCGCAGGTCCACGTCAGACCGGACGGCAGTGTGAAGCAGGTCACGGTCGACATGGGCGAGCCGCGATTCGGGGCGGGCAGTATTCGGTACGCGGGCAACCGAATGATTGGGGATGACGAAGTCGTGTTGGAAGTCGGCACGCAACAACTTCAGGGCACGATTGTCAACGTCGGCAATCCCCATTTTGTGACAATGGTTGATCAAGTAGACGACGACTACGTGCGAGCGATTGGACCACTGGTTGAGTCGCACGAAGACTTTCCTGAGCGGATCAATGCGGAATTCGTGTCCGTCTTGAACCGAAACGAAATCGATTTTCGCGTGTATGAGCGCGGCTCAGGCGTGACGTTTGCATGTGGGACCGGGGCCTGCGCGAGCGTCGCGGCAGTCGTTCGCAAGGGCCTGGTGGACAAGCGGGTTACCGTGCATTTACTAGGTGGGGATTTGGAGATTGGAATCCGCGACGACGGGCATGTGCTCATGACCGGCGAAGCGGTCACCGTCGCCGAGGGCACGTTTGCATGGCCGTCCCCGGAGCCATCTCTTGTGACGTTGTGAAGGATGCAGGTAAGAATTTGAATCGGGATAGGGGAGATGTGCGCGTGCATACGGACGAACAAGCGCAGTCGCGCCCGATACGCCCGGCGGCCACGCTGATTGCGCTGCGCGATCACTCGGACGAAATGGAAGTATTGGTGGTGCGTCGGTCCAAGTCCATGCGCACGTTTCCTGGCCATGTTGCATTTCCTGGCGGCGGCGTTGAGCCTGCCGACCAGGCGTGCATCGGGTTGTGTACCATCGGGTGGCCGAGAGCTGCCATTCGGGCGGATGACGACGTGTTTGCTGTTGCGGCCCTTCGTGAAACGGCTGAGGAAATCGGGTGGCTCGGCGCTGTCGCCCATCCGGAAGGGTACGCTCCGGACACGGCGGCAGCCGTCCAGGAAATTCAGTCCGCGCTCCTGCAGGAAGAGCGGACACTGGCCGAGAGCCTCGTGCAGCGGAATCTCCAACTCAACCTATGCGACGTTCGCTTTGTCGGGCGATGGTTAACGCCACCGGAAGTTAGACTGCCGGTGCGCTTTGATACGCGTTTTTTTGTTACACGAGGAACGATGGAGTGCCGGACGTTTCACGTCCATCAGGGGGAATTGGAATGGGCTGGCTGGAGGCGCCCTCGCGATGTTCTGAACGATATCCGAGTGGGCCGGGAACAGGCGGCGCTGCCAACGCAGACGATGCTCGAAGCATTGGCCGAGGCACCGAGTGTGGATTGGTGCCTCGAACACTTGAACGTTCCACAAGTCCCCCTCACTTAATCGCGACGAGGCTTACACCTGCGAGGATGACCGCGACCCCCACCCAGCGCAACGGTGGGATGTGTTCGTGGAAAATGACAATCGAGACCACGATAGCCAGGACGTAGGCGAGGCTCTGGAGCGGGTACAAAAGGCTCAGCGAAAGTTTGTTAAGCAGAAAAATCCAGATGACGGTGGCCACCACGTAGAGCACAATCCCGCCGATGATCCACGGTGAGAACATGGCGACGATCACGCTTTTGATGTTGGTCAGATCCTTGTTCATAAGCCCAAACTTCCAAAGCGTCTGCCCCGCGACGAGTAGAACGACGTTTGAGAGAATCATGATTACATATAACAACGAGAATCTTCCTTTAGTCCGGCGAAGTTCGTCGGACGTTTCTTTATCCATGATAGTCACTTTGCCTCAGTTCGTATTCGTCGCGATGGTTGCGCACGATGGTGTCTAAGATGAACCCGCAGGTCAGCGAGTTGGTGGCGAGCACCATCAGTCCCACTGCGAGAATCGCTGACGGCATTTTGGCAATTCGTCCGCTTGCGAAGAATTCGGTGATGACCGGAATTCCGACCAAGAGCCCCAAGATGAACAAGACGAGCGCAATGATGCTGAAAAACGCCAGCGGTTTATAGTCTTTGAAGATCCAGAAGACCGTTTTCAACACTCGAATCCCGTCGCTGAACGTGTTGAGTTTGGATTCGCTGCCGGGTGGCCTGTCTCGGTACGCAATAGGGATCTCCACGATGCGAAACCGCTTGTCCAACGCGTGAAGCGTCATTTCCGTTTCAATTTCAAACCCTTCGCTCTTCACAGGCATCGTTTTTGCGAAGCGGCGATTGAAAACGCGGTAGCCGGTCATGATGTCACGCAGTCCGCTGCGGAACAGGCGGTTGATGAGGCCCTTGACAAAGTGGTTGCCGAAGTTGTGAAACGGTCGTTTGTTTTCACTTCCATAAGACCCATCTGAGTGCCTGTCCCCAATGACCATATCTGCCTCGTCGTCGATGACTGGCTGCATGAGGTTGTGGACAAATTCCGCGGGATACGTATCGTCGCCGTCCGCCATGACGTAGACGTCTGCGTCGATGTCGCGAAACATCGAGCGCACGACGTTCCCCTTGCCTTGACGGATTTCTCTCCGAACGACCGCACCAGCCTCGCGTGCGATTTGGGCGGTCTTGTCTTTCGAGTTGTTGTCGTACACGTAAATAGTCGCGTCGGGTAATTCCCGTTGAAAATCTGCAATTACTTTGCCAATCGTCAGTTCCTCGTTGTAACAAGGAAGTAATACTGCAATACGCATGTAAAGCCGTCCTCCACATTTGTCGATCCTGCATCCAACAGGATACCACGCTTTAGGCACCGATAACAGGTTTTCGTCGATTCTTGACGAAAGACACCGCAAAGACCACCAGGTACATCACGCCGACAAAGAAGTACGGCATGACCGGGAACACGTACCGATTGATGGGGATAAACGGCAACTGAACGACGATGAGAAAGAACGTCAGGGCGGTCAACCAACGCAAGTAAGGCTTCCAGATGCCGATGACGAGGCCGATGGCGCCGAGAATGACCCAGACCAGGTGGAGTTTCGCAAAGTAATAGGTCGCCGTCGTGAGCAGCCCCGCATGGGCGCCCAAATGCGACGTAAACCACGGCGTGCCGAACAACAATCCGAGTTTATCAACGGTATACCACTTGAAATAGAGCAACGGCTCGTGGGAGAACCCTTGAACGATGCGATGGATAGCGAGTTGCTCCTGTTGCGTCGACGTGAGGCCATCTGCCAAACTCGTATCCACTTGAAAGTTCGGGTCGGATCCAAACAGCAGAGGATTGCCCATATCTTGGTCTGTCAGGATAAATTGATGCATGGTGATCAGATTTCGTATCCACCACGGCAGCATGATGAGGACGAATACGCCGACGTACCCGCCCCAGTTCACCAACTGCGACGCGATGCGCGGTCGATACTCGCGGCTGAGGAGCAAGATGAGCGGCGCGAAAAGGAGTGGGAGAATCGTCGGCCGTACGAGCGTCGTAACGCCTAACATCGCTCCCGCGAGGACGTAATACCAGAAGGTCGGGCGCCGCAATGCGATGAGGAACGTCCAGGTAAAGGCGAGCAGTGTCGCGATGTAGAGCGTCTCCGTGAGCAGTTGGTCGGCGGCCCAGTTGACCGGTGGATAGATCATCCACAACACGCTGCCTGTGACGCCGGCCCAACGAGGCAGTACGTAGCGCATGATACGGTAGAGGATAAACACGGTGCCGGCGGCAATCAGGTGCTGCAGCGTTTGGGCCACGTGCATCTCGACCTGATGGTTGTGCGATGCCAGGTGGGTGAGTGCGTAGGCGAACGCCAAAAAGAGCGGGTAACCCGGTGTGACCTGTGCGGCGGGACCGTAGCTCCAATAGGAGTAAACGTGTCGAAGAAGTAGGTAGACGGCGGCGTGATCGTAATGGACGGCATCCCCGAACAACTGAACGGGCGTCTTCCACGAACGCAAAATGAAGTAGAGGTGAAACACGAGTGCGATGACGACGAGTACGATGCTTGTCTGCCACTCTCGCCGATTCTTTGGTTCTGCGTTCAAAGGTGTGTACCCTCCTGCGGTGTATGTATGGCGTATCGTATCTGAAAGTCCGGCGCGGCGCAGTGGCGTTTCACCTGGCCGAGGTCAATCAGGCGTGCCAGGTGCGCCTGGATGGTGCGTTTTGCGACCCACAAGGCGGCCCCGAGACCGCGATCTCCATAGATGAGCTCGACGATTTGGTCGGTCGTCTTCGGAGCTTGTTCCAATATTGTCAAGATCTCTTGCTCCCGGGCGAGGCGGTGCTGGCGCAGGGCGCGACTCGCCGACTGTGGCGAAGCGATAGTCGGTCCATGGCCGGGCAAGACGAGGTGCGCGTCGCTCTGCTCGATTTGCACGAGGGCGGCGTAATAGTCGTCCATATGGCCATCAGGCGGACCAATCCAGACAGTGCCCTGTCCAGACATATGATCCCCGACGAACATCAGTTTCTCTCGCTCCATCCAGAGATGGAGGTGTCCGTGCGTGTGACCGGGGGTGTGGCTGATCTCGATGCGCACGTCCCCGACGACGAGGGCGTCCGGCGGGTTTTGAAGCACGTCTGGCGCACACTGCATCGCTTTGGCGGCGCCCGTATGATCCATTGGATGGACGTAGATGGGCCCTGGAAAATGTCCACAAAGAAGGGGGATACCCTGGGTGTGATCGATGTGATAGTGCGTGGCGACATAGGCCAGTACTTCGCAAATTCCTCGCCCTCGCATCCAGTTCGCGAGTTGCTCGATCAGGGCAGGGTCGCCGCTTCCGCAATCGATGACGACGGCCTGCGCCCCCTGGTAGACCACATACGTATTCGTGGATTCGAGCGGTGGTAGTGTCGGTGTTGGCAACTCGACCCGAACCACATGTTCACTGAGCGTCTCGTAGTGCAGTGTTTGCGTCATGATACCACCCCCTGATGTTCCAGATTCATGTTAAGAGTTTCCGCCCAGATGGTCAATTTCCTTCGTGGGCACCGAAGCCCGGCACCTTTCATATTCATAGCAGAGAATGATTTCTTGGGGGACGAACGCACATGTCAGAGACAGGAACACACCCTGTATGGGGAGCCAGTCTGAAGGCGCTTCGACGGTCGCTGTATGCGCAACAGGTGTTTTCCTCGATGGTGAGAGAGTGGGACGAGAAGGGGTTGTTGACGGACGATTCCATTCGCGCTTCGCTTCATCGTGCGACCGACGCTGCAAGTAGCTGCCGGGTGGCGGCACTCGGGCACTGCATTCGACTACACTTTTTGCGATCGGGCGGAGAACAGGAAGAGGAGCGCGTCATTTCTGATCTCGTCGCTCTATTGTATGAAGCGAGGCGGGCCGACGTGGAGGGTGGCGACATCGTAGAGGCGCTCATCCGGTCGGGGCGACTCCCGACGGAGTGGAAGCGACCTGCGCGCACCTGGCACAAACAGCGGTGTGAGTGGTTAAAAGCCAGCGCGGCGACGCTCAAACGTCGGGTCGCGCCCGAACTGTACGCTAGAGGAAAGGCAAAGCTTTGATTACGGATAGATTACGGGCAGTTTGCGCGGGCGTCAGGCGCAGGCTATCCTTCGTCATGTGCGCCTACAGGCGTGATGCGTGGTAGACTGTAGGATGTGAAAACGGGTCGTTGGAGGCGATGGACGCGTGCGAATCTATACACGGGGCGGAGACAAAGGGGAGACGAGTCTCATCTACGGCCGCCGGATAGCGAAGGACCACCTGCGGGTTGAGACGTACGGCGCGGTGGATGAAGCAAACGCAGTGCTCGGCGTCGCTGCGGCGAACTTGACGGACGCGGGCGCGCTTGATCTATGTTCAATTTTGACGCGCGTGCAGCGGGATCTATTTGACGTGGGAAGAGACCTCGCGACACCGGAGGAGAAGCGCGCTGACCATTACGTGACGGGCGGCGACGTCGCGCTACTCGAACGGCTGATCGACGACCTCGACGCGCGCTTGCCCCCACTCACGAGATTCGTCTTACCCGGTGGCACGCCTGCCGCCGCACACTTGCACCATGCAAGGACGGTCGTGCGTCGGGCGGAGCGCAGGGTGGTCAGCCTCGCTAAGGAAGGTGTGTCTCTACCGATTGTGCAGCAGTACTTGAATCGGCTCTCGGATCTGCTATTCGTACTCGCGCGTACCGTGAACCATCGCCTGCAACACGACGAGCCTGGCGTCGATTTCCAGGCACCGAAACCGGAGGTAATCCTAGATGACAAGACGATTTAAATTAGCCCTACTCGATCTCGACGGAACCCTCTGGCGCGATGGACACGTTATTCAGGGCGCACCGGAGTTCGTAGAACGCCTTCGCCACAACGGCGTGCAACCGGTATTTTTTACGAATAACTCATCGCGTACGCCGAGCGAGGTGGTCGACGTCCTCATCCGGTGCGGCATCGCCGCGCAGAGTAACGAGGTTTGCACGTCGGCGCAGGCTGCCGCTCACGCGCTCACAGAGCGCATTCCCGCCGGATCGACGGTTGCTTACGTCGGCAAGACCGGCCTCGAAGAGGCCTTGATGGAGGCCGGCTTTGTGGCCAAGCGGGCACAGGGCACCGCGCTCAGCGAAGCGTGGGTGAACGAGGCCAAGGCCGCCGTAGTCGGCATGGACCCGTTGGTCACCTATCTCGATCTCGCCGTCATCACGCGCATCGCCCACCGCCTCGGCTGGTTCGTCCTCACCAATTCGGATGCGCGCTACCCGACCGAAGACGGATTTCTACCTGGCAATGGGTCGTTAGGGGCCCTCGTCGAGACCGCCTCTGGCGTACAGCCTGTGGTCACGGGGAAACCGGATCGCCGATTCGTCGAGTTTGCTCTCGAGCGATATGGTGCAACAGCGCGAGAGACGGTGATTGTGGGCGACAATCCCTATACTGACGTCCTAGCGGGAGTAGAGGCGGGCGTCTACACAATTCACGTGCAGAGTGGCGTATCGTTCCCCGACGACCAGAATGTACCGGCCCCAGATGAAACGGTGGAATCTGTCGAAAAGATATTTCGACAATAGGGGCTGATGCCGGGGATAAACGCCGCTACGACGGCGTTTATCCGGTCTATCACCACTCTTGTCAATCGTACATATAGCGCGTATAATGCAAGTCGATACTTTAATGCACACCACATGTGTGGTTTGTCTATGAAACCGCGAGGCTAGCCGAGAAGAGGGAATTGGCATGAAATGTCCATACTGCGACGCGGAGAATACGCGCGTCGTCGAGTCACGCCCAGGCGATGATGGGACAACCATTCGCCGCCGGCGAGAGTGCGTCAATCAGTCATGTGGGCGGAGATTCACTACATATGAACGGCTTGAACAGCGCCCGCTCATGGTCGTCAAAAAGGACATGGAGCGGGAGGAGTTCGCCCGTGAGAAGATCTATCGCGGACTCATGAGAGCCTGCGAAAAGCGCCCAATCTCGGTGGAGCAAATCGAAGCGGTGTGTAGTGAAATTGAACGAGCGCTGCGCATGGATTACGAACGGGAGGTTCCTTCTTCGGCCATCGGCGAGCGCGTCATGGACGCGCTCAAGAGGCTGGACGGAGTGGCCTATGTGCGGTTTGCGAGTGTGTATCGCGAGTTTCGCGACGTTGAGACGCTGGCTCAAGAGGTGTTGTCACTCCTCGGGGAAAAGCGGTAAACGCGCGAATCGTCGTTCAGAGTTACACGGATTAGCGGATGGAGGAAGCCGAAAATATGGCAAGTGTCACGGGTGATCACATGCTTCAATTCACTGCAGAGGACATGTTGAACGCGACCGGGGAAAAGATCGTCGCGGACAGGTACCTGCAAAAGGACGTACAGAAGAAGACTCTCGAGGTGGGCTCTCTCGTCGTGGCCGTACTCGATAAAAAGCGCGCCTACCACGAGTTGGCACGCGTGGTCGCCGTCGACAAGGATCACGACCAGGTGACTGTGGAACTGCGCGACGGGGCGCAAGAAGTATTGCCGACGCAACAGGTTGACGTGTTGCTCGAGACGAGCCCGCGTCAAATGTGGCAGCGGGTCGCAGCGGGTGCTGCAGAGGTCACCAATGACCCAGAGCGCTGGCGGGCGGCGTTCTACGACCTGCAGAGCCATTGGCGCTACGTTCCGGGCGGTCGCATCAACGCGTCCATGGGAACGGGTATGAAGACGACGAGTTACAACTGTTTTGTGATTCCAAGTGTCGGGCCAAACCTGCGCGACTATGCGGAGTCGTTTGGGCAAACGCTGGAGATTCAGGCGCGCAGCGGCGGCGTCGGCATGAACTTGTCGCGAATTCCGCCACAGGGCTCGCTCATTCCGGTGTCGGCGTCGGCTCGCTCACTCAATCTGTGCCTCGTCCTCGACATCTGGCATGCGGATATCTATGACTTCCTCGAGGCAGAGTACCGCCACAGCACCAAGGTCGTTCGCCTGAGCGGCGCCTTTTTGCGCGCGGTCGAGGAGGACGCTCCGTGGTCGTTCGTCTTTCCCGACACCTCCGTCGAGGGGTACGACGAACTGTGGAACGGTAGAATTGAGGACTGGCTAGAAGCTGGTCGTCCGGTCGTCAAGTCGGAACCGGTCTCGGCCAAGGAGCTCTACGAAAAGATCCTCGAGAGCGACGTCAAGGTGATGCCAGAGCTCGTCGGCGCTGTGCTCTACCCTGGCGACCAACGCAGTACCATCGCGTCGACGCTCGGCGACATGTGGGAACTGATGAAGGATGACAAGCGCGTCAGCGTGGTCTTGTCTTCGCTTCGCCCTCGATACAGCTATGTTCGCGGCGTCAATGGCCGTAGTTCTGGCGCGTACTCCTGGGGACAGTTGTACGACAAAGGCAATCAGGTGTTCGGGGACGGCTTTGGGCCGGTTGGCGTCGGCGAAATCATGAGCGTGGGCTGCCAATTGACGTTGCAGGGCGGGTCTCGTCGGGGGGCGCTGATGCTCATCCTGAACGACCGGCACGCGGATATTCTGCGATTTATTCGGGCCAAGCAGGTCGACGGCGTCATCACGGGCGCCAACATCAGCGTGGGGATTTCGGAGCGGTTCATGGAGGCTAAGGCGGCCGATGAAGCATGGGACATCGGGTTTGTCTCACCTGCCGAAACGGGCGAGTTCGACGGCAACTTCGACACATGGTTGGCCAGCGGCCGTGACATCCAAGTGGCGCAGACGCTCTCTGCCCGCGAACTGTGGGACGAATTGTGCCTGTCCGCATGGAAATCGGCAGAACCGGGGGTCGTCTTCCTGGGGCGCGCCAACCGCATGAGCAACTCTTGGTATTTCAATCCTCTGGTGGCGACCAACCCGTGTGGGGAGCAGCCGCTTCCGGCCAACGGCATCTGTAACCTGGGTGCCGTCGTATTGGCTCGCTTCGCGAACGGTTTTCGCGACAGCGGCATCAAGACGGAGTTCGAGGATGCTGAGCAGGAAGCATATATCCGTTCCATCTTGCAGGCGAAGTTCTCGGATGAAGAAGCGGACTTTTTGTTGCACCACATTCGTTGGGAAGAACTCGAGCGCATCACGCGCAGTGGCATTCGCTTTCAGGATGCGGTCATCGATGCGACGTATTATCCGTTTGAGGCAAACCGCGAGAATCAAATGTCGGAGCGCCGCGTGGGCCTTGGTATCATGGGTCTGCACGACCTGTTGCTCTACTGTGGCATCCGTTATGGCTCGGAAGAGTCGGTCAAGCTCATCGACGTCCTCATCGGTCTGATGGCCGAGTGGTCGTATCTCGAATCGGTCCATCTCGCCGAGGAAAACGGTCCGTTCCCGCGGTTCGACGCGGACAAGTTCCTCCAGTCCGGCTTCATGCAACAGATGGCGGCGGAGCGTCCGCACGTCGTCGAGGCGATTCGCCACCACGGTGTTCGCAACGTGACGACGATGACCATCGCGCCGACTGGCACCACGGGTACGATGGTAGGGTGTTCGACGGGCTGTGAACCATATTACGCATGGTCCTACTTCCGAAATTCTCGCCTCGGTATGTTTGAGGAACACGCGGCGATCGTCGATGAGTATCTCAAGGCACATGGCGAGGACGCCCCACTGCCGGACTATTTCGTGACGGCGATGGAATTGAGCCCGGAAGATCACGTTCGCGTACAGGGCGCATTGCAAAAGTGGATCGACAGTTCGATTTCGAAAACCTGTAATGCACCGAACTCGTATAGCGTTGAAGACACGAAGCAGCTTTACGATCTCGCCTATTCACTGGGCTGCAAAGGCATTACGATTTATCGCGACGGATCTCGTTCGGAACAAGTCCTGTCGCTGAAAGCTGATGACGAAAACGGAGAGACGGAACAATCGTCGCAAACGACCACGGAACAATCGGTGGACGTGGCCGCGACGGTGGCGGCTGCGCCAACGACGCAAGGGTATATCAAGCGGAAGCGCCCAGACGTGCTCTATGGTGCGACATATCGCAAGGACACGCCGCTTGGTAGAGCGTTTATCACCATCAATGACGACCCCGAGGACCACGTGGCCACGGAGATTTTCGTCAATATCGGCAAGGCAGGAACGGATGTATACGCGGCAAACGAGGCACTGGGCCGCGCAATCACGCTGTATTTGCGCGATTCAGCCAACCCAAACAAGGAAGCCGAACTGGTGAAACACTTTTCCGGTATCGGAGGGTCGAGTGCGGTCGGGTTTGGCAGCCGCCGCATTACGTCTGTGCCGGACGCCATCGCAAAGTCCATCATCGAACACGCGGAAACCTTCCCGATGCGTCAGGCTGCGTATGAACAGTGGGCAAGTGGCCAAGAGACGGCGACGACGGAGTCCACGGAAGGACCGGTCGGGCGCAAGACGCTGCGTTCCTATTCGGTGGAGAAGGATTTGTGCCCGAATTGCCACCAGAACAGCCTCGTCCACACGGGCGGTTGTTACGAGTGTGAGGCGTGTGGCTACAGTAAGTGTTAGCCTAATTGTTCAGGGTTAGAAGCGACATGCACTTTGTGATTTCGCACAATTAGTGAGACATTTCTCAAATAAAGTGAGACGTTTTCGCAGAATAAATGAGACTTTTGCATATTAATGCATGATATGCATTGTGGGCATATCATGCATATTGATCAGAACAAACAAAGTTGCGGACTGACAAACAAAGTTACGTACTACAAACAAAGTCAAGTACCGATAAACAAAGTTACGTACTGAGCTAAATCGTAACTTTGAGCAGCTAGATTTAACGGGAGAGTACATGATTTTAATTGTGTTACTTTCCCGTTTTTATTTTGTCCATCTGTAGACCGTCACGATGATCGCTACTGAAGTCACTGAAACGGCTACTGAATTCAGCAAGAAAGCTTGATAAATCAAGGTTCTTTCTTAGAAGTCGGCGACTAGCGTTTTGAACCACTGTTTTTGACGCGTTTGCGTGATTAGGTTCGTTTCACAGAAGACCTCGGAGTGGGGTGTCAGTGATGGCTAACACGTGCAATCTCTTTATCAGTCACGCTTGGTCTTATGGGGATCAATACAAAGGATTGGTAAAACTGTTGGACGCAGCGGAGGGCTTCACTTATAGTAACTACTCTGTACCAAAAGATGACCCAGTACATGATGCAAAGAATGAGCGAGAGCTATACGATGCAATCAAGAAGCAAATGAGTTACAGTCATGTGGTGGTTATTCTTGCGGGTGTATACTCAACGTATAGCAAATGGATTAACAAAGAGATTTACATTGCTCAGAAAGAGTTCTCAACTCGAAAGCCTATTCTAGCAATCGAACCTTGGGGATCTGAACGTACTTCCCAGGTTGTTAAGAACGCTGCAGACAAAATTGTTAAATGGAATACCAACTCCATTGTTTCGGCTATCAAAGAACTGAAAAAATAAGTCAAAGGCGCGCCCTCTTAATGGGCGCGTCACTTCGTTAAAGATTAATTTCGAATCCAAAATTTTTTTACAAAAGGATATGTCATGGACGAACAAAATTACCTCTCCGAGCGTGTAGACCACCAGATACAATGGTTCGATGATAAGTCCAAGTTCAACCAACGATGGTACAAGGGGCTAAAGTTAAGCCAAATCATCTTTTCTGCCTTAATTCCATTACTGGTTGGATTTGTTAGCGATTTCGTTTGGATAAAGGTCCTTGTAGGGAGTCTCGGGGTACTCGTTGCGATAGTAACTGGATTTATGGAGGTTTTTGGATTCCACGAAAACTGGATTCATTATCGCCAGTCCGCAGAACGTTTATATCGTGAGAAATATCTCTTTTTGACTAAGTGTTCCCCATATCAAGAAGGGGATGCATTTAAACGTTTTGTGACTGCTGTTGAAGGGGGGTGTCCCAGGAGAACCATGATTGGGAACAACGAAATAAGAACGGAAATAAGACTACCAGCGGCAAGAGCACAAATGGAGATCATTAATGGGTAGGGGGCTAACAAATGGGGAGAACTCGCGTCTTTGTGGGATTTAGTAGCACTGATATTAGAGAATACAATCTCATGAAAGCTTGGAAAGAGAATAACAAAATTGATTTTGATTTTACGGATTGCCAATTACACAAAGAACTGAACTCCGAAAATGAAGCTTACATTAAGCGCAAATGTCGCGAAAGAATCGATATGGCTGGCACATTTATTCAATTAATCGGGGAAGACACTCGTTACAAGTATAAGTACGTACGTTGGGAAGCAGAGGTTGCGCGTGAAAAAGGGTGCCGAATCATTGGTGTCAACTTAAACGGGACAAGGAACTACGACCCAGAGAGATGCCCTAAAATCATTCGCGATATTGGAGCAGTATTCGTTTCATATTCTCCAGCAATAATTTCCTATGCGTTAAATAACTTCAAACATTCTCATGATACGGGCAATCGTATATACCCACCTGAAGTCTACAGAAATTTGGGATACCGATAAGGAGCGGGGGGAGTCAGATGAGTGACAAGAAGCGTATTTGCTTTGTCATCATGGGGTACGGCACCAAGACCGATTACAGTACGGCTCGCACTTTAGATTTGGACAAGACCTATCGGAACATTATTAAACCTGCAGCCGAAGCAGCAGGTCTCAAATGTGTACGAGCAGATGATATTCGTCACTCTGGAATAATTGATGTACCAATGTACCAATACATACTGAGCGCGGATGTGGTCATAGCGGATTTATCAACTTACAATCCGAATGCCCTGTACGAATTAGGGGTCAGGCATGCGTTACAACCGCATACAACAATCACCATATCCGAAAAGGACTTGAAATACCCGTTTGACGTAGAGCACACCGTTATACGGAAATACGAACATTTAGGCAAGGGTATCGACTTTGAAGAAGTTGAGCGTTTTCGACAGGAGTTAATCGATACCATTAACGAGATATTGCACAATCCGCAAGTTGACAGTCCTGTTTACACGTACTTGCAGGGATTGCAGCCACCAGTTTTCCAGCCTGATTGGTCTCAAGCTATTGAAGCAAGCGACAATGATAGATCGCTCAGTCAGATTGTTGCTGCTGCGCAACAAGCCCTCGATAGCGATGAGTTTGAAACTGCAAAGGTGCTATTCACTTTAGCTCACTCCATCGACAAAAAGAATGTCTATGTAGTTCAAAAACTGTGTTTAGCTACTTATAAAAGCAAAAAGCCAGATCATATTTCAGCATTGACCGAGGCTCTCTCGATTTTGGACCAAGTCGGACCTGATACGACTACTGACCCCGAAACACTTGGGCTTTCCGGCGCAATATATAAACGCTTGTGGGAAGAAACCATTGAACGCACGCATTTAGACAAGTCCGTTGAGTACTATGAGCGGGGATTTTATATCAAACGCGATTATTACAACGGCATCAATTTTGCCTATTTGCTCAATGTTCGTGGAAATATCAGCGGCGACCAGAATGAGGCGATTGCAGATTATGTTTTGGCAAGCAGAGTTCGCAAACAGGTGGTTCGCATTTGTGAAAAAATGATGGAAGCAGTGGATTTTGAGAAACGTGATGACCGATATTGGATCTTGGCTACAATGGAAGAAGCATTGTTTGGATTGGGTGAATTGGACAGGTATAAAGAAATCAAAAAACGTGCGCAGAGTTCGGCAAAGGAAAACTGGGAACGAAAAACTACTGAAGAACAAATCCACAAGCTTGGACTCTTGATTAATGCTCATCCACTACATTGAAGGTTTGATCACTCAATGTAAAAAATTCAATCTTGAAACTGAAGCAAGCTTGTACTGACGCGGTACAAGCTTGCTATCGTTACCTGTGTTAATCGCTTAAGAATATGCAATTATAATTAGGATAACTTCCACCAAGTATATCTTTTCACATAAAGTAAACCTGTTAAAATAAAGGGCAGCGTAATTATAGAAGATGACTAGGAGCGGGACAACATTGGCAAGCGAAAAACTGGTTTCAAGTATTGAGGATAAATTGTGGGCAGCAGCGGATAAACTTCGCGGTAGTATTGACGCGTCCAAATATAAAAACATCGTTCTCGGAATCATTTTCTTAAAATATATTTCCGACCGATTTGAAAAGCGATATCAGGAACTCATTGCGGAAGGCGATGGGTTTGAAAACGATAGAGACGAATACGAGCGTTTCAATGTATTTTACGTCCCAGAAAAAGCGCGATGGGAATTTATTGTACAAAATGCTACAAAGCCAAGCATCGGACAGATCATCGACGAGGCGTTCATTGCAATTGAAAAGGAAAACAAGAACCTCGCAGGTGTACTTCCTAAGATTTATTCGGGTACTGACATCGACCAACGTAGAGTCGGTGAAGTGGTACTTGTTTTTGAAAACGCCGATACCTCATTAATTGAAGAAGACGCACTTGGTCGCGTTTACGAATATTTTCTTGGCAAGTTCGCGTTCATGTTAGGCGCTGGTGGTGGCGAGTATTATACGCCTAGCGGAGTTGTAAAACTTCTCGTTGAAATGATTGAACCATTCGAAGGAACCATTTATGACCCTTGCTGCGGTTCTGGGGGCATGTTTGTCCAAGCAAACAAATTCGTCAAGGCACATGGCGGAAACAGCTTCGAATTGTCCATATATGGTCAAGAACTGAACGCAGAAACAAGAAGATTGGCGACGATGAACCTAGCCATACGAGGGATAGAAGCAAATCTCGGTCAAACCCATGAAGATACGTTCCACGCAGACCAATTCAAAGATGAAAAATTTGATTATATCTTGGCGAATCCACCGTTTAACATCAGCGATTGGGGGCAAGAAAGCCTAGTCTCGGACCTTCGTTGGAAATGGGGTGTTCCAACGAAGAACAATGCAAACTACGCATGGCTTTCGCATATGCTCTCGAAATTGAAACCTTCTAAGGGTGTCGCAGGGATTGTCCTAGCCAATGGATCTTTGTCTTCTCAGGTAACAGGTGAAGGCAATATTCGATCTCAATTTATCGACGAAGATCTGGTTGACTGTATCGTCGCATTGCCGGACAAGCTTTTCTATACGACAGGAATATCCGTATGTTTGTGGTTTTTACGGCGTGGAAAAAAACGTCGTAATGAGGTGCTCTTTATCGATGCTCGTGACTTGGGAGACATGGTAGATAGGAAGTTAAGAGAGCTAACAGATGAAAATATTTCAGTAATTGCAAGCACATATCATAAATGGTTGGAAAATGATGGATTTCAAGATGTGGTCGGATTTTGCAAGTCGGCATCCACTTCGGAAATCCAAAAGCATGAGTACGTATTGACGCCAGGTAGGTATGTTGGTGTCAAAGAAATCACGGATGAAGAACCGTTTGCAGAGAAGATGCCGAAGTTAGTCGCAGAACTATCAAATTTGATGAAAAATTCCTCCCTACTTGACGAGAAAATCAAGAAAAGTTTGGGGGCGATTGGGTATGAGTTTTGATATTGAGACGGCTGACTATATTAAGTTAGATGAAGTAACAAATGTGTACGATTCTTTACATCAGACTCCGACATATTCAGAAACAGGAATTCCAATGATAAGAGTAACTGATATTAAAGATGGCATGCTCGATTTAAGTCAAACATTAAAGGTTGAAGTGGATGTCTATAAAGAGTTTACAAAAAAGTACAGACCTCAAATGGGTGATATCGTTGTAAGCCGTGTTGGAAGTTACGGTAAATTTAGCTTCGTTAATACCAATTCACCTTTTTGTCTGGGGCAAAACACAGCAATCATAAATCCAACAAATATTGATAATCGTTATTTGTACTACTGCCTAATATCAAATGTGGTAAAAAACCAAATTGAACAAAATGTAGTTGGATCAACCCAGAAGACATTAAGTTTGAAAAGTATAAAGGCATTAGAAATACCCAACAAAAAATTGGATGTTCAAAAGAAAATTGCATCTATCCTTTCTTCGCTCGATGACAAAATTGAAGTTAACACACGCATGAATAAAGTGTTGGAACAAATAGCTCAGATAATTTTTAAGCAATGGTTTGTTGATTTTGAGTTTCCGAACGAGAATGGACAACGTTATAAGTCAAGTGGTGGAGAGATGGTATGGTGTTCAGAGCTGGATAAAGATATACCTAAAGGATGGTCAAATGGGACAGTCGAGGATTTAGGTATGGTTGTTGGAGGGGGAACTCCATCAAAGGACAATGATGAGTTTTTTACTACAAAAGGTATACCCTGGATTACACCTAGAGATTTATCTACTAATAAAAATAAATACATTTATAGAGGATCGACGGATATAACAGAATTAGGTTTAAAAAACAGCTCTGCTACTCTAATGCCAGAGGGGACTGTTTTATTTAGCTCTAGAGCACCCATTGGTTATACAGCTATCGCCGCGTGTCCGGTGACCACAAACCAGGGTTTTAAATCAATTGTTCCAAAATCAAACATACCTACAGAGTTTGTTTATAATTTCCTGAAAGAAAACCTGGAATTGATTGAAAGCATGGCTTCTGGATCGACTTTTAAAGAAGTATCTGGTGGCGTATTGAAACGTGTTAAGGCAATTATACCAAATGATGAAATATTGGAAAAATTTAAAGCGCTGGTAACTCCATTAGGGGATAAAATCAAGCACAATGAAAGAGAAATTGTGGCTCTTGGCAATTTACGAGACACTCTACTTTCCAAATTAATGTCGGGAGAAATCGATGTTTCAACCGTAGAACATGAACTGGCGGTGATGTGAGATGTTTACCGAAGAAAGCTTGGAGGAACTTGTCCTCGAACTTTTGAAGGACGAATTGAGTTATAAGGTGCAGAACGGCTATAACCTCGTCCGTGACTATGAAAAAGTAGTTCTGGAAGATGATTTAAGGAATGCACTGTACGAATTAAATCCAACGCTTTCTTCGGATATCATTGACGCTGCCATTCGCCAATTGCTGTACATCGATGACGCCAGTTTAGTTGCCGCTAATTTGAGGTTTTACAAGTACCTTATTGAAGGCGTTCGCATTGAAGTGCACGGAGAAGATGTTCCCGCACGAATTGTGAAGCTCATTGATTTTGAGACGCCCGAAAACAACAAATTTAAAGCGGTTAATCAATTCACGGTCATTCACAAGAGCGAAAAACGTCCTGACGTTGTTTTGTTCGTCAATGGGTTACCTTTGGTTGTGATTGAGCTTAAATCAGCAGTTCGCGAGGAAACAACAATCAAGGACGCTTTTCTCCAAATCAAGACGTATCAAGATGTGATTAAGCCATTATTTCACTACAACGCGTTTAGTATCATCAGTGATGGTATCAATGCACGGTTTGGGTCCATTACGGCTGACTATGATCGTTATATGCAGTGGAAACAAGTCGACGAGAATTCACCGATTAAAGATGAGCCACATATTGCCCAAATCGGAACGTTAATGAAGGGAATGCTGGATCAAAAGCGGCTCTTAGACATCATTCAAAACTTTACGTTTTTCGCGTCCGGAAAATCCAAGATTATTTCTGGGTATCATCAGTATTTCGGCATGAACAAAGCGATTGACAGTGTTGTCAAAGCGATTGATACCGATAAAAGAGGCGGGGTTGTTTGGCATACGCAAGGGTCAGGCAAATCCTTCTCGATGGTGTTCTTGTCAGCAGGACTGATCCAGCGGTTAAATAGCCCGACAATCGTTGTCGTTACTGACCGTGTGGATTTGGACGAACAAATTTTTGAGACGTTTAGCAGTGCAACGGATTTTCTTCGCCAGGAGCCGGTTCAATCGGAATCGAAAGAAAACCTCATTGCACTCCTAGAAAACCGCTCTGCGGGCGGGATTGTCTTTACCACCATCCAGAAATTCACGGAAGAAACGGGGCTGCTGTCCAATCGCGATGACATCGTCGTGATCGCGGATGAAGCACATCGTTCCCAGTATGGGTTGGATGCCGATACTCAGATCGATAAGAAAACACTGGAAGCCAAGCTGGTCTACGGCTACGCCAAATATTTGCGAGATGCATTACCCAACGCCGCATTTATTGGCTTTACGGGTACGCCTATCAATCAAAATGACAAGTCCACCATTGGGGTCTTTGGCGATTTGATTGATGTATATGATATGACGCAAGCAAAGTTGGACGGTGCCACGGTTGATTTGCACTACGAAAATCGTTTGGCGAGAGTACACTTGGATGAGTCTGTCCTCGCGAAAATTGACAATGAAGTGGCGAATATTCAAAAACAGGGTCTCTCGCAAGAGAAAATCGACCGGTTGAAAAAAGATCTCATCACCATGGAAACCATCATTGGGGATGAAGACCGGCTAAACCTTGTGGTCGATGACATCTTGAAACACTATGAGATTCGAAAAGATATGTTGAAGGGTAAAGCGATGATCGTTGCCTATTCCAGAAAAATCGCCTACCGCATGTACCAACTGATTAAGCAAAAAGCTCCGCACCTTGCGAACCATATCGGACTTGTGATGACCGAAAGCAACAAGGATGACGACGAGATGCGGGCTGTTATTGGTAACAAGCAGTACAAGAAATCGCTTGCAAACAAGTTTAAAGATCCGAACAGCGAATTTAAAATTGCAATTGTCGTGGACATGTGGTTGACAGGCTTTGACGTGCCAAGCATGGATACGATGTATATTGATAAAATCATGAAAGAGCATAACCTGATGCAAGCGATTGCCAGAGTTAACCGCGTGTATCAGGATAAAAAAGCTGGTTTAATTGTCGATTACATTGGGCTTGGAAAATACCTGAAAGAAGCGTTAAACACCTACACCAATCGGGACAAAAACAGCGTTCCTGAAATTGACAAAGCCAAAGAAATACTCATGACGGAAATCGAGATATTAGAAGACATGTTTCACGGATTTGAATTCAGCGGGTATTTGAAGGCGGACCCTAAGAAACGCTTCGAGCTGATTCAAAACGGCGTCGAACACGTGTTGAAGGAACGTGCCAAAGAAGTCTTCTTGAAGCACGTGGCGAGGCTGCAAAGTGCCTATACGATCTGTGCCACCGCTCTCGATTATCCAATCAGGATTGAAGTCAGCTTTTTCATTGCGATAAAGTCATTCATCGTTAAAGTAGAACGGGATGGTATGCCCGATGTCGAAGCGTTTAAGAAAAAGATTACGGAAATGATTGAACAAGCGGTTATCAAGGACAGTGATGAAGTCATCACCGGACAAAAGGAAAAAAGCCTTCTGTCAGCGGAAAACCTACAAAAAATCATGGCGATGAAACGCCGAAATATCGCTGCAACGGTCTTACAGAAATTAATCGATGATAAGATTAAGTGGTTCGAAAAAACAAATTTGGTTCGCTCGGAAATGTTCTCAGTTAAATTGAAAACGATTGTTGAGAAATACAATCAGGTTCAGAATATTGATGTCCTGATCACGGAACTGATTGATTTCGCCAAAGAAATTGAAGCAGCCATCAACGAAGGCGTAGATTTACAATTATCGCCTGAAGAACAAGCTTTTTACGATGCACTGTCCCGACCGGAATTGATAAAGGTGCATTATAAATCGGATGTCCTGAGAGAGATGGCGAAGAAGCTGCTCGAAGTGATTCAGAAAAACAAAACACCGGATTGGTACAAGAGAAATGACGCGCGAGCCAATATGCGGGCACTTATCAAGAGACTGTTGAAAGAGTACAAATATCCACCCGATGAGATTCCGAATGCAGCGGAACTTGTCATTAAGCAAGCTGAATTGCAGATGAGGCATGCGATTTAGAAAACCGGAGGTTTTTTACTATGGCAGAGATCAAGTTCGAAATCACTCAAAATATTGGCTTTTTGTCCGAAGGTGCTAAAGGATGGAAAAAGGAAATTAACCTCATAAGCTGGAGTGACCGTGAACCTAAGTATGACATTCGAGATTGGTCACCAGGACACGATAAAATGGGTAAAGGCATTACGTTAACGAAGGAAGAACTCATTACCTTAAGGAATATATTAAACCAATTGAACATCTGACCGTCATACCATGTCTTCATCATGCGACAGTGTATTCCGTGTCTTGTGTTTGCGGAATCGGGCAAACAGAGCATCGTTTTATCTGTATCGATAGGAAGATTGGACGAAATATTTGTATCGGCATTTGGAATTGTGTAGAATTCTAAAACGCCAAGCGGGATCTCGCTATGGCGTTTTCTGCGTTTATCGATTTGAGTACCGACAACTTGTACTGTACCACATCGGATAAATGTCCTAAATTGCTCGTTTTACAAGAGGTCTTTTTCTGTGACATAATATACCATATATGAATATTTTTCAGATAACATGTGGACCGGTGCAACTCTTTTTTACTAATGTAACATTTGAATCTTGCTGGCGAGCCTGCACCGGACAGTAATCCGATTAGGAGTGGAAATTCACTGTGACGAACATATCGCAATACAGTGCACATTTGGCGTTAATTAAACAACACCTGCTGAATAAACAAGCCGTTTTATTTGTGGGGGCTGGCTTTTCACTAAATGCGGAGCCAAAGTACGTTGGGACCAAGTGCGTATTCCGGTGAATTCGGCCACCTGTTCCGGAAATATGTAGGCCAGTGAATCCGATAAATCGCGGCCACCGAATCCGGTAATTTGCAGCCACTTTTGACCGCCTCGTAACGTGGTTATATTCTACTTACCAGAATTATCTTCTATAGACAATGAACTTTTTAATTTACGCATCGATTCTCCATTGATTTCAAGCTTATAAGCGTTGTGCACAATGCGGTCAAGAATCGCGTCAGCAAGTGTGGGATCTACAAAATGCTCGTGCCATAGCTCGACAGGCAGTTGACTGGCAATACAAGTGGAATGCGTGTTTGTCCTTTCGTCTAATAGATCTAGGAGATCTCGACTTTCGGGGACAGACATAGGTGCCAATCCCCAGTCGTCAAGAATGAGCAGGTCTGCCTTCCGAATGTGGCGTTGTAATCGCTCGTAGGATCCATCCCCTTTGGCGATAAGTGATTCCTGAAGAAGTTTAGAAACTCGAAAATAACGGACATTAAGATTTTGACGGCAAGCGGCTGTACCTAATGCGCAAGCAATGAAGGTTTTCCCGACACCTGTCGGGCCGACTAGGATGAGATTATGATGTGCTTGGACCCATTGCCCGGTGGTCAGTGAACGAAGCAATCCGTGATCCAATGTTCGAGATGTGTATGGTCAAATAAAAATGGAGGTTTCGATCATCAGAAATTCCCTGATCTAATCATTAAGAAATCCTTGCTGATGTCATCAGGAAATCCCTGATCTGATCTGGAAATTTCCCTGGTGTATCTCTCCTAATTGTGTCATTTGCTTCTTACAATCCTCTTTGTAGAAATGCGAGGAGGAGAAAGGATGACGATGAGTATGGAGCAGATTCACCGGATCAAGGAACTGCAACTCCAAGAGAAAGGAGCGTATCAGATTGCAAAGGAATTGGGGCTAGATCCCAAGACCGTTCGGAAATACATGAAGCAGGAGGACTTCTCCCCAAGGCTGCCTGTGCCAGTGTCTAAGCCATCCAAGTTGGATCCCTACAAACCAACCATTGATGCATGGCTTCTTCAAGATGCTAAAAATCGGTACAAGCAACGTCATACGGGGAAGCGAGTATATGACCGACTCGTGAAAAAGTTTCCGGAGTTCAACTGTTCGTACCCGACCGTGAACCGATACGTGACCGCATTTCGTCAACGCCAGCACCTTAGTAAGAAGGGCTATCTTGAACTTCAGTGGCATCCTGGAGAGGCTCAGGCTGATTTTGGTGAATGTGATGTGATTGTAAACGGCGTGCGACGCGTTACGAAGTATCTGGTGGTATCTTTCCCGCATAGCAATGCAGGATTTGTTCAGTGCTTTCTCGGTGAAACTGCTGAATGCTTATGCCAAGGATTAATGGACGTCTTTTATCATATTGAGGGTGTTCCGTCACGACTTGTGATTGACAATGCCACAGCAGCCGGCAGGCGAATTGGAGAGCTAGTTCGCCTTACACAGTTGTTTAAGCGATTCCAAGCCCATTTCGGATTTGAGATTACATTCTGCAATCCGAATAGCGGTCATGAAAAAGGAAATGTGGAGAACAAGGTTGGTTACGCTCGGAGAAATTACATGGTTCCCCTACCATCCAAAGTGTCATTGCATGAGTGGAACACTGAATTATTCGAACTATGCGATTTGGATAATAGCCGCGAGCACTACAAGAAAGGAGTACCTATCTGCGAGTTGTTTGAGAAGGACAAGGAAGCCATGCGAGCACTCCCAAACGCGCCGTTTGAATCTTGCCGATATGGGCATGTAAAGACCAACGGCTATGGCAAGTTCATACTTGATGGCAAGCACACTTATTCTTCCTCGCCGCTGTATGCAGACCGGGAGATTATTGTCCGGATCGGCGCACATTTCATTGAACCACTTGATGAAGCGGGTGACGTTATCTCTCGCCACGAAAGGGAGTTCGGTACAGAGCGGACAGACACAGTCGACTGGTTAACGATGCTAGATCAATTGATTGTAAAACCAGGAGCATGGCGAAACAGCCTGATGCGTAGCCAAATGTCCTACGAGGTTCGTGATTACATGGATGAGCAGGACAAGAGTGGGTTACGGCAAGCGTTACGCCTCATGAAGGATTTGTCTAACCAATATGGCTTGGACGTTGCGGTGACTTCGATACAGGAAGCAATTGTTCGCAAACGCACACAAGGCATTGAGGTCAATGCAGCAGTTGTTGCGGCTCGGATTGCTCACTACGGTCTGGATACGCCAGGGGAGCCTGGACCCGACATGAGCCAGTATGATGTTTTACTACCCGCATTCGGAGGTGAAGTGCATGGACCGCAGTGAGATACGACTAGAAATCTCACAATACTGCCGACAATTAATCCTGAGTCAGAATGCGGTACGGTTATGCGATTTAGAAGCTACGCCAAGACAGGAGGAGTTTCTACATAAGGTGTTCCGGGAGGAATTGGAGCACCGCGAGCGTCAGCGGAGAATTCGTTTATTTCAACGAGCTGCGTTCCCTGTACGAAAAACGCTGGAGGGGTACGAATTCAGTTCACTTCGCCTGCCCTCTACCTTGTCCCTGGATGAACTGACTTCGTGTCAGTTTGTCCAGGAGAAAAAGAACCTCGTTCTGTATGGTCCTGTCGGCACTGGTAAGACACACCTTGCCATTGCCTTAGGAACGAAAGCGTGTGAGATGGGAATTGTTACGAGGTTTTTCACCGCAGCATCCCTGGTGACACGACTGAGCGAGAGCAAACGCGCTGGATCTTTAGAACGCATAATGAAGGAACTAGAAAAGGCTCAGCTTGTGGTCATTGATGAGTGGGGTTACCTTCCGATGGACCGTGAAGAGGCGCAGCTATTATTTCAAGTGGTTGCAGCTAGTTACGAGAGACGAAGTTTGGTGATCACCACGAATCTGGAGTTCTCCAAATGGGGCGGTATTTTCACGGATGACCAGATGGCTGCTGCAATGATTGACCGTCTGGCGCACCATGGACAACTTGTTGTGTTTGAGGGAGAAAGCTACCGACTAAAACACGCATTGATGCGGCAAAAATGACCCAAACAGAACTGGAAATACACCAGGGAATTCTCGTGATAATACCAGGGGATTTTAGTTGATCACACCAGGGAAAAATCGATGATTACACCAAGGAAAAAGTGATGATAAAACCAGGGAAATCTTCTTGACAAAACACAGTTCGAGACACGTGATTCTCAATTTCTTCGGGTGCCGCGTTGATTTTCAAGCGAGCTTCCCGAATCAGACGCTGTTGGCGATGGTTTTGTCGGTTAACCCATTCATGGTCAACCAAGAGACCAAACCGTTCCTCGAACGTGAGGCTCTGAGCATTTGGATCCTGAAGCTGTTGTGTGTAGGCGTCCGCCATGGCACCGAGTTTCATCTGGCGCAGGTACTGAAGGGTTGGATTGGTTAGCATGAATCGTCTCTCCTCATGTGAGGAGGGCAAGATTGGCCCTCCCATAGAATTGTGATATTAGTTAAGCAGGCCCGATTGGTAGTACTGTGCGCCACGAACATTGTTGTGGTTCGGTGTAACCCTGTGATCTCTAGCAACCAAGTCGGCCTTGTCCAATCCCTTTTGGAGGATGGATTTTACACTCCGATACGATGGTGAATTGATTGTGAGTGCACGTAACGCTGCCGCCTCGAGTCGTTCGGTAGAATACTGTTTACCAAGACCCAGTAATCCGAGGCACGAGCGGTATCCCTGCTCTGGATGCTTGAACTTCTGCAAAATCCGTTCCACCAACATCCCAGTGTTTGGTCCAACGCTGTTTCCCCAAGAGATGAGTCGAGAGGGTGTCCATTCCAGATGCTTCTGGTGAGATTTCGGACGATGGAGTGGCTCGGTACGTGCTTGGCCAGGTGCAAACGCGCGTGCGTGACTAGCAATCCGTTTACCCTTAAAGAAAATCTCAACTGTGTTCTGTGTAATCCGAGCGTCCACGCGTTGACCCACCAACGAGTAAGGAACGCTGTAAAACGCTCGATGTACTTCGATGTGGTAGTCTATGTGTACGCCGCACAGCTTCCACTCTGCGTATTCGTAGGGTGTTGCAGGCAGGGGTCGGAGGGCGAGCTGGTCCGTGGCCGCAAACAGGGACTGACGCGAGCCCTCTAGCTTTTGAAATGGTTTGTGATTCAGCCGATTCACCAGTTCTTTAATTGCCTGATTCAATTCATGAAAGCTAAAAAACACGCGGTTTCGAAGTACCGCCATAATCCAACGTTCCACGATTTGGACGCCGACTTCTGCCTTGGGCTTGTCCTTTGGCTTTCTGGGACGGGCCGGTAAGATGGCACAACCGTAGTGAGACGCCATTTCTTGATAGCTTCGATTGAGTGTGGGTTCGTATCGGTCTGCTTTAAACACTGCGGACTTGAGATTATCCGGGACGACCAACTCAGGAACACCGCCGAAGAACGCAAAAGCACGGACATGACCACTGATGAATGATTCCACGTTTTGAGCTGGGTGTGCCTCTGCGAACGTGTAGTTGCTCGCCCCCAATACAGCCACAAAGATTTGTGCATGTTGCACTTCTCCGGTTTCTCGATCTACAACAGGCAGTGTGGGGCCGGCGTAATCCACGAACATCTTTTCTCCGGCGCGATGTTCCTGGCGCATAGTGATTTGTAACTGTCTTTTCCAAACCCGATACCGTTCACAAAACTGGCTATACTGATACCCGTCTGGATGTTGTTCCTTGTACTCCATCCATAGTAGTTGTAGGGTGACACCCTTTCTCTTCAATTCCTGATGGATCTTTTCCCACTCCGGCTCGAAGCAGTTCTTGGGGCGACCCAGGGGGCAGGAAACAGTAGAGACTCCAATTTTGAGTCATCCATGTCGTCGGGAATTGGCCAAGAGAGGCCGATTTCCTTAGATCTTGTGATGATTTTGCTGATTGTGCTACGGGAGAGAGATACGCTTTTGGCGATGGTACGCTCGCTGAGTCCAGCCTCAGCGTACAACCTAAGTACTTCGTGGATCTTGCGCATTGGTGTCCTCCTTCTGGGCAACGGTGACAACAACTCCTTTCTGTCCAAGAGACTGAGACAGATTCAAGAGATCTGTTGTTCTACCTGCCGCTAAAATTGGAACCAACGCTACGAGGGGAAGAACCAAAAACTAGCTCTCAAAAGTGGCTGTGATTTTCCGGAACAGGTGGCCGCGAATTTCCGGAACGAGTGGCTGCGATTAAACGGAACGCCCGGCCGCTATTTTCCGGAATGCGTGGCTTTTTTCATCCGGAATACGCAACCAAGGAAACTTTCAAGACTTGGACAGCATTTATTGAACAAATTGGACAACGGCTGTGGAAAGATCTCTATTCAAACGATATCAATAAATTCAAGGAAAAAATTTATGGAAATCACCTCTTAGTGGCGCAATTATACCAAGAGGAGTTTGGAACTCAAGCTTTTTATAACGAACTGTTACAAGCAATTCCTTATGATAAATACCAACCATCCCATGCTCATTGGGAATTACTTTCATTGGGGTGGAGGGACATTATTACTACCAATCAGGACGATCTTATTGAGCGAGCATTGAACGATTTATATATTTCTCATGACGTTATTTTAGACGATCTTGACATCCCGACAAAGGGGAACCCATTAAAGGTACACAAAATTCACGGTAGTATGGAACGTCCGTCCAGCATTGTGTTTACGGAAGAGCATTATCGCACGTACGAACATAGTCATCCTCTGATGTTTGTGAAATTAAAATCAATGTTTGCTGAGAATACGATTGTATTCGTTGGGTATAGTTTGACAGATCCCGATTTTAAAATTATTCATGGTTGGGTCAGCGATGTGCTAAGTCCAAAGTTCCAAAGAAAGGCTTATGCGTTTGTGTTTGCTGACGAGATAGATCGGTATACAGCACGTTATTGGGAACAAAGAAACATTATCCTGTTACCGATACCCGTCCAAAATAATTTAAACCGAAAACAAACATTTCTCTCAGGAATCAGGGAATATATCGAAATATTAAAACCCAGTCGTCACGACAACGAAGGAGACACGTCGGATACTGATTATAAGACCCTGGGTCAGTATAACTCCTTTACTCAAAAGTACAAGGATTTAAAGGCTCTTGACGTAAAAGCCATGATTAATGATATGCAAGTTCTCCCAAATGACGGCTCTAGTTCAGCAGTTATGAGAATTTTCTTCTGGAAAATCATCGATGTGCTTAAAAACCTTTCCGATGACGAATATAAATTTGGGATTTTTGTTCAATGGTTGAAATTTGTTAATCCGTTTACGTCGGTTGGTCAACATACTTTAATAGACTATCTCATCACGCAGTTAAAGTTGCATCCAGAGTGGGGGAATCAGCGAGTTCTAGAGGAGTTTTACCAATTAAAAGCTGAATCGTTATGTCGGATTGGTAAATATGCTGATGCCAATAGTTTGTGCCAAGAGATCATGGCAACAGAGTCTGATCTTTCTTTGGACTTACAAAATAACTTGCTCTTCATCCGTCTTATCGCTGCCAAATTTGAATTTGACCTCCATCAAGTTCGAGAATTGGTTGGGCGGATCGTATTGGAATCGGAAGATCCGATTTGGTTAAATCGTATTGGAAATGCACTTTTAATTTTGGGAGATGACGTTCTCGCCAGTGTGTATTTCAACCGCGCAATTAAAGCCGCTCAGGACACAAGAGATAATTGGAATCAGTTTGTGGCTTACAATTCGCTTCTGCTAATACGAGACAGCACGTACACCAGACTACATTCTGTTAAAATGCGTAATGTCCATGAAAGTCTGGTCGAAGTTAAAAATTCATTTACTAAGACACCTGACCCAAGATATAAGCGCTTGAAGGAATTCGAACAACTTAAAACAAGGTGGAATGAGTACCACGTTTGGGAGATGGATGTGAAATCCGAACATCGTGCAGCGTTTAATTCCGAGTCAACGAACCTCTACTTCGACCTATGGGACTACATTTATTTTGTACAAGCTATGGGGTTGCCGGATGCGTATTTGCAAGGTTCCACATACGATAAAGTGGGCGCTATGCTTTTTGAAAATAACCCTGTAATTGGAGTAAAGTTTGCTGTTTACTTTGGGCACACAGATACCTTATCGAAGCGATTAAGTTTTTCACGAATATCGGAACTTTCTACTGACAGTCGTGATGAGTTGTCGAAATTAAGCAATGAAATTTATAGTTCTTTATTAAAATGGATTGAGCGACCTGGCGAGCTGAAATATTTTGGATGTATCGGAGTATGGTTTGATGCCCTTGCTAAATTATGGAGTTTTCTCATTCCAGTTTCTTTTGATGAGGAAATAAAGGGTATTGAGGATTTTTCGTGGAGGCTCTTTGAATCGTTGACCAATGGACGACTGTTAATGCAATTTCACCAAGTAGCCGAGCAGATAATCCATGTGCTAGGTGCGTATTCCGGATGAAAAAAGCCACGCATTCCGGAAAATAGCGGCCGGGCGTTCCGTTTAATCGCAGCCACTCGTTCCGGAAATTCGCGGCCACCTGTTCCGGAAAATCACAGCCACTTTTGAGAGCTAGTTTTTGGTTCTTCCCCTCGTAGCGTTGGTTCCAATTTTAGCGGCAGGTAGAACAACAGATCTCTTGAATCTGTCTCAGTCTCTTGGACAGAAAGGAGTTGTTGTCACCGTTGCCCAGAAGGAGGACACCAATGCGCAAGATCCACGAAGTACTTAGGTTGTACGCTGAGGCTGGACTCAGCGAGCGTACCATCGCCAAAAGCGTATCTCTCTCCCGTAGCACAATCAGCAAAATCATCACAAGATCTAAGGAAATCGGCCTCTCTTGGCCAATTCCCGACGACATGGATGACTCAAAATTGGAGTCTCTACTGTTTCCTGCCCCCTGGGTCGCCCCAAGAACTGCTTCGAGCCGGAGTGGGAAAAGATCCATCAGGAATTGAAGAGAAAGGGTGTCACCCTACAACTACTATGGATGGAGTACAAGGAACAACATCCAGACGGGTATCAGTATAGCCAGTTTTGTGAACGGTATCGGGTTTGGAAAAGACAGTTACAAATCACTATGCGCCAGGAACATCGCGCCGGAGAAAAGATGTTCGTGGATTACGCCGGCCCCACACTGCCTGTTGTAGATCGAGAAACCGGAGAAGTGCAACATGCACAAATCTTTGTGGCTGTATTGGGGGCGAGCAACTACACGTTCGCAGAGGCACACCCAGCTCAAAACGTGGAATCATTCATCAGTGGTCATGTCCGTGCTTTTGCGTTCTTCGGCGGTGTTCCTGAGTTGGTCGTCCCGGATAATCTCAAGTCCGCAGTGTTTAAAGCAGACCGATACGAACCCACACTCAATCGAAGCTATCAAGAAATGGCGTCTCACTACGGTTGTGCCATCTTACCGGCCCGTCCCAGAAAGCCAAAGGACAAGCCCAAGGCAGAAGTCGGCGTCCAAATCGTGGAACGTTGGATTATGGCGGTACTTCGAAACCGCGTGTTTTTTAGCTTTCATGAATTGAATCAGGCAATTAAAGAACTGGTGAATCGGCTGAATCACAAACCATTTCAAAAGCTAGAGGGCTCGCGTCAGTCCCTGTTTGCGGCCACGGACCAGCTCGCCCTCCGACCCCTGCCTGCAACACCCTACGAATACGCAGAGTGGAAGCTGTGCGGCGTACACATAGACTACCACATCGAAGTACATCGAGCGTTTTACAGCGTTCCTTACTCGTTGGTGGGTCAACGCGTGGACGCTCGGATTACACAGAACACAGTTGAGATTTTCTTTAAGGGTAAACGGATTGCTAGTCACGCACGCGCGTTTGCACCTGGCCAAGCACGTACCGAGCCACTCCATCGTCCGAAATCTCACCAGAAGCATCTGGAATGGACACCCTCTCGACTCATCTCTTGGGGAAACAGCGTTGGACCAAACACTGGGATGTTGGTGGAACGGATTTTGCAGAAGTTCAAGCATCCAGAGCAGGGATACCGCTCGTGCCTCGGATTACTGGGTCTTGGTAAACAGTATTCTACCGAACGACTCGAGGCGGCAGCGTTACGTGCACTCACAATCAATTCACCATCGTATCGGAGTGTAAAATCCATCCTCCAAAAGGGATTGGACAAGGCCGACTTGGTTGCTAGAGATCACAGGGTTACACCGAACCACAACAATGTTCGTGGCGCACAGTACTACCAATCGGGCCTGCTTAACTAATATCACAATTCTATGGGAGGGCCAATCTTGCCCTCCTCACATGAGGAGAGACGATTCATGCTAACCAATCCAACCCTTCAGTACCTGCGCCAGATGAAACTCGGTGCCATGGCGGACGCCTACACACAACAGCTTCAGGATCCAAATGCTCAGAGCCTCACGTTCGAGGAACGGTTTGGTCTCTTGGTTGACCATGAATGGGTTAACCGACAAAACCATCGCCAACAGCGTCTGATTCGGGAAGCTCGCTTGAAAATCAACGCGGCACCCGAAGAAATTGAGAATCACGTGTCTCGAACATTGGATCACGGATTGCTTCGTTCACTGACCACCGGGCAATGGGTCCAAGCACATCATAATCTCATCCTAGTCGGCCCGACAGGTGTCGGGAAAACCTTCATTGCTTGCGCATTAGGTACAGCCGCTTGCCGTCAAAATCTTAATGTCCGTTATTTTCGAGTTTCTAAACTTCTTCAGGAATCACTTATCGCCAAAGGGGATGGATCCTACGAGCGATTACAACGCCACATTCGGAAGGCAGACCTGCTCATTCTTGACGACTGGGGATTGGCACCTATGTCTGTCCCCGAAAGTCGAGATCTCCTAGATCTATTAGACGAAAGGACAAACACGCATTCCACTTGTATTGCCAGTCAACTGCCTGTCGAGCTATGGCACGAGCATTTTGTAGATCCCACACTTGCTGACGCGATTCTTGACCGCATTGTGCACAACGCTTATAAGCTTGAAATCAATGGAGAATCGATGCGTAAATTAAAAAGTTCATTGTCTATAGAAGATAATTCTGGTAAGTAGAATATAACCACGTTACGAGGCGGTCAAAAGTGGCTGCAAATTACCGGATTCGGTGGCCGCGATTTATCGGATTCACTGGCCTACATATTTCCGGAACAGGTGGCCGAATTCACCGGAATACGCACTAGGTATGAGTTTTTACTACAGACATGAAAAACACACGCAAAATCGGATCACAGAAATCATAAATCAGTTTGCAGGGCAACATCTACTTTCGGTGAGCTTTGGCTCTCTCCCTTGGGAGCAATTTGTTCATCCAATGGAAATCACCGAAGAAGCAATTGGGAAACTCGTTGAAAGTAATGAATATGGAATCGTATACAATCTAATGCAGTTCAAATTGATCTCCGATTCAGTGAAGAATCTAATTCGTGAGGCATTGTACCATAATGGCAACCTATTCAGGGGAGAAAATGATTTTATCCAGAAATTTCTTTTACTAAAGTTTTTTGCAACTGAAGTTGACGAAGGTCTCCGGAAAATGTTAATTGACAAAGCCACAACTACGTTTTGCAGTCAGAACAGTTCACGGAATTTGTCACTACTCACAGGATTGGGGGGGATCGTCACTTGGATATCCGCAGAAAATGTTCAACATTTATTAGAAGCATGTCAAAATAAAATGAAACAAACCGACGAACGGAGTATGCTGTATGCTAGGGACGAAATTGTGACCGCGTACTTAATATTCATATATCGACTTGACGAAGCGGGCAAATTGGGCGATTCGAGTTTATTCAATACTGAACTGGAACGTTACAAAAACAACCTGTCCAACACGTTCGCCGTAGTTCTAGAGGAAAACCCAAACGTGATAAATCGGCTTGCACCGAGCGCTTTTCGAGATGGAATTTTAATACCCAATCCCAAACAGCGTAGAAAGTATATAGAGTTGACTGGGCGTTGGCTAGCGAAGAACGAAAATTTAACTGACGATGGATGGGCACTATTAGAAATAATTCTTGCTGGCTTTTATGATTCCAACGTAGAAGTAGCAAGTGAGTCTATTCGTGCTGTAGCCTTTATCGTCAAAGCTGGTCAAGAGTGGATACTACAGTATCGGCAGCGTATCGTTGACGCTACCGCATTCAGCTTCGAACGCAATGATATTCGTTTGCTCACAAACTTAGCCTTTTTATACAAGGAACTTTCTGGACAAGTGGAGGACGATGTCTCCGATGCGGTGAATCAAAAACTCGCCGTACTCCGAGACATGCATTACGCAAATGTCCGTCGAGAAGTGTCTCCACATTGACACAAGCCGCCCATATGGGCGGTTTTTTCACCTCTGTCGTAAAATCACGTTCGGGTGATCGTTCCCCTTCAGGTACGTTTGATTTGGCTCTGGTGCAAAAATTTACGAAACCACAATATACAGTGGTGTATCGTAACTGATTCCACACTACATGTGGTGTATTCAAATATTTTTGCACCAGAACCCCCTTTAGTTTGTAGTAATGTGAATATTAATCGAATCGGAATTGTTCTTTTGATGCCAGCCGATTCATGTGACGAGTTCCAGCAGAAAAAGATAAATCCCTTGATAACACTTGTTAGCGTTTAGACAGTTCGTGTTTGAGTAATCCATATTAATTTGATGACTTTGTTACAGATTGCTTTGTTTCTTTTGAGTTGTGTAAAACACGAGTTCTAACAACATGCCGAGTCACCAGTAAAGCGCCGACGGTAACAGTTCCGACAAGGCATTCCATGTTTTCACCTCCTCAAGGCTTTCACGAATTCATCCCGACATCTTCGAACTTTCGCCAATTACGATATTGGTCCCACCATTCTGGATGTAGTTGAATGAACTTGAGCAAATGTCTCATGTTGTTCAACACCTCATCCGAAATGTAATGCTCAACACCTTCAACCGTTTGGTGTACCGTATCTGAGCTATCTAACTCCATACTCTCTAAGAATTCCTTGATAATAGTTCTGCGTTCGTGTAACTTTTGACCTCGCTGATACCCATCAGGAGTCATTCGAAAACCCATGTAACGCCTGCGCTCTACGATGCCATCTTTATGAAGTTTCTCAATCATCTTGCTGACAGAGGGGCTGTTGACTCCTAATGCCGTTGCGACATCTTTTACTCGGACGTATCCATGCCGGGTGGTTAAATCCCAAATTGCCTCAAGATAGTCTTCCTGTGTCGGACTAAAGGGCATCAGAGCATTTCACCTCTCTTAATCGGCTACTCACGAGGGCATTGGACCGCCGAAGGTCTGATAAATCAGGAGCAGATTTAATACAACGATGATCACAGCACACGCAGAAGCCGATACCGTCACCAGTCGTTTGTTTGTTAGAACACCCATTAACTCGCGGCGACGGGTAAAGTAAATTAAGGCGATGACTGGCATCGGAAGGACCAAACTTAAGATGACTTGGCTGATAACTAATGTCTCTGTAGCGTTAATGCCGAGTGCCACAATAATAACGGTAGGGAGCATCGTGAGTACTCGACGTAACCACAACGGGATTGTGAAGCCGACAAACCCTTGCATAATGACTTGACCAGCCATAGTACCGACAGCAGAACTGGAGAGTCCAGATGAGAGCAAGGACACGAGGAACACGCCTGCCGATGCTGACCCAAGAAGGGGTGTGAGCGTCTTGTATGCAGTTTGGATATCGGCGATTTGCGTTTGCCCGTGAGCGTTGAATACGGATGCAGCCATGTACATCATTGCCAAGTTGATGAGCCCAGCCAATGTCATTGCAATGATTACTTCTTTTGTACTGAAACCAAAGATACGCTTCTTTTCAGTGTCGTCGCGTGGAACAATTCTGTCCTTTGTTAAGCTAGAGTGTAGATATACCACGTGTGGCATGACGGTCGCACCAATGACACCCACAGCGAGCAACACGGCGCTGCTGTTGCCCATCCAAGGAACAACACTATGGTAAGCCACTAGCCCCCAACTAGGCTTAGAGAGAAAAGTTTCCACGAGATAGCAGAGTGCAATGACAATAACCAAGGCGCTAATAAACTTTTCAAGCGGGCGAAACCCAAATCGGTCAAGCATTAGAATGAGGTATGTTGCAATACCTGTAATTAGCGTACCAATCAACATTGGGATATGAAGAAGTAAGTTCAACCCGATCGTTGCTCCAAGGAATTCGGCAATGTCGGTTGCCATCGCTGCGACTTCGGAAAACCCCCACATTGTGTAGGACAACCACTTTGGGAAATACTTACGGCACAACTCAGGTAAGTTTTGTCCGGTGGCAATCCCCAATTTTGCAGACATGTTTTGAATTAGCATTGCCATGAGGTTTGCTAAAACGACCACCCATAGCAACTTGTAACCAAATTCAGAACCACTTTGAATGTTCGTGGCGTAATTACCGGGATCAATGTACGCGACCGCGGCAATAAACGCTGGTCCGAGAAATGGAAGAAGGGCACGCAGTCCTCTTCGCTGTCTGGTAATGGCGGCTCGGGCTGCAAGAACTGCCTTGGTCTCTTCAACTTGAATCTGAGTTGCGGGTGCACTCATCAAATACACTTCCCTTCAATCTGGTTACGAAGCAGTACTGAGTTAGTACATTTAGGCAACGGACAAAGTTTTAGTTAAGGGAAACTTTTTAGGTTGAAATTGCCCATGAATTAAGTACAAACACGTCAAGTATGTAGGGCAATACAATTCGGACAATTAGCGAGAGCTAAAACTTTTTCCCATGCGCAACTTTCACTTTTATGATATGCACAGAATTGTAAATATGCAACCAAAATTTTCTCGGCGTATGTACTAATGGATGATCAGGGTACAAGTTAGGGCACAGAAACTCATCGATTTAGGGGATTTCAATTATCGTGGTACAGGCGTGCTTAATTTACAAAATTAGGGTTGACTATTCGCTTAGTCTAAATTCAATATTGACACTGTACTTTCCCATGATGAGGTGATAAGCATGGCAACTCTTTCTCCGTCACAACGACTGGATGAATTTTTAGGTAAGGAAAAACAGAATCATGTGGCAGGATGGATTGGTGACGCAATATATGGTGTAAATGACGGATTAGGTGCCATCTTCGGCATCATTGCGGGTGTAGCGGGTTATACGTCCAATAGTCATACGATATTAATCTCTGGTTTTTTTGGCGCATTGGCGAGTACGTTGTCAATGGGAGCAGGTGCCTGGTTGGCAACGAAATCGGAGAACGAGCTGATGGAGACCACCTTATCTCGAGCACGCAAGTCTATTGAAGATGAACCGACACGTGAGATTGAGAAGTTGTCTTTAATTTATCAAGTAAAGGGTTTTAATGAAAAGGATGCGAACCATATAGCACAGACAATCGCGAAGGATGACGCAATGTTCCTTCAGACCATTGCGCAAGAAAAGCACGGACTGCATGAGTCCGGAAAAGGCAACCCGTGGTCATCTGCGATTTCAGGATCCATCTCTACGTTTGTAGGGGCAATTGTTCCCTTACTTCCGTTTTTTTCGTGCATGGTACTGTAGCGCTAATCATTGCGGCGATTGTCTCTATTTTGGCGCACTTTATTGTAGGGGCTGCGAAAAGTCTCGTTACAGTTCGTTCCTGGTGGTCTAGCGGATTGGAAATGACGATGGCAGGAATTATTGTCGGTGTTGTTTCCTACGGACTCGGATTATTGGGTAATGTGTTACTCGGATAGTTTTTTAACTTTGAGAAAAAGAAAAGGGGAGCCGATAAAGTTAAGGGGTTCCGTTTTGGAGTAGAAAATATGAAATGACACATTAAATGACGTGCTAATTGACACATCAATTGGCACGTCATTTTTGTTACTGTGACGCTGTTTATCGCATTTTCTCCCGATCAATTGGCATAGCATGTTTAAACGATGTAAAATGCGGTAATAATTTTATTACCAGTGTCAATTTGATGCCAATTCACCTGTCAATTGACATGACAAACGAAAGGTCGAACGGGAGGGCAATATGGAGTACATTAAGCCAAAGAATACGGACAGGCGAAGGGTTGAATGGAAGGTATCCGCGCAAACCAGTGCCATTGTGAAGTATTACGCCCAGTACACGGGTTACAGCGAAGATGAAGTGGTGGACATGTTTCTTATTCAACTCCGCGACGACCCCCAATTCCTAACTTGGTTGCAGAAGCAACGCCGAAACAAACGTGCAATGGAACAAATCTACTCAGATACACCCATAAAGGAAGAGAACATTGGCTAATTTGAAGCGTCAAGCAACTATTGAAGAAACTGCAACGGTTGAATGCCCAGTCACTTCTGGGGAACTATCTTCGCGTCAGACAGACTATCTCCTGCTTTCGCCTGTTCAATTTGCGAAGAAATATCGCAACGTCCTATTCCGCCCTGTCCGCCTAAACCTAGATGGAAGGGCTTTCGACATACAAGTAAACGCCTGTACGAACCCGTTCTGTAAGTGGTTTGGTCGCCCGCAGGAGCGGTTCGAGACCGTCAAGCACAAACCGTACCGATACAAACTCGTTGGCTCGGACAAGTCAGAAAGTAAATCCATCGTTTGCAATCCTGATCCAACGGGTTCAACTATTGGGATGACTTGGAACTGTTACTCTGGACCCTTATCCAACTGGTCAGTGGCAGAAGAAATCACTCGACTGGCGACATTGGACAAAGTGACAGACTGGACACCTGAGTACGAGTTTCACCGTGAGACGTGTCCAACCGCCAATGAAACGCCCTTTTCAAATCCGAAGGCGTTCTACAAACAAGGCAAGAGCAAATCGAACGCTCAGCGGTGGCAATGTAAAACATGCAAAAAATTCACACACGTTTTACCAAAACAACGGGAGTCGTTTTCGTATCATCAGAAACGAAACGACATTCTGCCACGGTTTGCGGATCTTTTGATCGCTCGCACGCCTGTCAAACGAATATGCGAGACATTGAAAATAGGTTCGGAAACCTATTACAACAAGCTAGAATGGCTGTATCAAAAGTGTTTGGAATTCTTGGAACGGCATGAGACAAAAGCGTTAGCCAATCATCAGTTCGATACGCTTTGGGTGGATACCGACCAACTGGTTTATTACCTGAACTACATCAAGCGGCATGGTCAAGGCGGTCGAGGCTTTCGTGAACGCGAACAACAGATGTTCGAAACGCATGTGCTCATCAGTTGCGATGTAATTTTGCGGTATGTCTTTCGTGCGGACTTGGCTTACGATTGGAATGTCGACCTTGACGCCATTCAGCAGGATACACTGGCATACAAAGATGACCACTTGAATTTGTTTGCTCGCAAGAACGGGCGGTTGCGTAACCCGTTCACATTCTGTCCGCAGCCACCAACTGAATACAACGGACAAACGCAAGCGGAGTACGAATTGGCAATACGCTCGTTTTGGAACCGAGCAAGGTACACCGATGGCGTTCATGTCAATCAAACCTACACTGCCATCGCTCACTATTGGTTGTTGAAACAATTGTTGAGTGCCAAAGAGTGGCGGTTCATTTCGGACGAGGACGGCTCCATCATGTATTCCTTGTACCGTGTATTCGCTCCCGAAATTCGGCGGGCAGAAGCTCACCACTTCTTGTGTAAGTTGGAACGAGGAAAGAGCAGTGAACAAGCGTATGCCGAGTATAAGGAAGGCTGGAAAGACTTGCGGTATTACGCACGGGCAATGGGGATGGATTTGAAGTCGCCCTATGCTGCTGCCAGATCACTCATGGAAGCGAAATTTCATACCCATTCGTTCCATGAAGAAGTCGTGATCGGCGGAAAAACCTATCGGAAGAAAGCCAAGCGACCCATTCGACACCCGCTTCCGACCCGAGACAGAGGTTTTTATGAAGTGGATTGTGCAACCGACTTGTCGGCGTATTCACCTGATGAAATTGCGGAGATGGTTCTTCAGGTGAACAATCACGCAACGAACGCCTTTATGCAACAAATTCGTCGTCGGTTGTCCATCTTGGAGCGTCCACTTGTCACAGCAAGCGGTGAAGGCAAGAGTTATATCTACGCTAATTTCAATCCGAAGTATGCACGGCACGTCATCACCATCTTACGGACGTACCATAACTTCTGTAAGCCAATCAAATCGGGCGACGAATTTGTAACCCCAGCTCAACGGCTAGGGATTACGGACAAGCAGTTTGACATGAAGGACATCATTTACTTTTCATGAATAGCGTAAAAAACAGCCACGAGGCATCGTGGCTGTAATTAATAACGCACATTCAGTAGTTTTTCAAAGCTTGTGTAAAACACACTGTAATCAAGTCTTCTTCATGAACAACTTTCGAAGTTGCCAGCCTAAATACCCTAGTGCCGCCCCGCACAACAACACAAATAAGGATGGCAGGATAATCAGCGGGATCAGAATTAGGATCTGGGTAAGGGAGTGGATGTTGTGGTTGTCAAACCACAAGTATGCATAGGACAATAGAAAACCAAACGTGGCTCCTAATCGTAATGCGTCCTTTTTACTTGTCCCGAGCCATGTTGTCAAAATAAGGGCGAGAATACCCCACGGCACCGCATTTGGCAGCAGATTTCCATAGTTGAGCTGACCGAAAACAAAAGCAGTAATCAGAGCAAGAAGTAACGTGAACCAATACCGAGTCGAAAGTTTATTCAAACTGTGTTTCATGATATATCCCAAGTCCTTTTATTGTCCCTCGTCGAATTCCCATCCAAGCGAATATTGTTCCGAGAGCCATAAAGATGATGCCTGTAATGAACATCGGGCTACCCACATCCTGAGTGATGAATAGTTGTGGTGCGTAGGCGGTAATCAAGATGATAAGAACTGTTGACAGAACAACGGAAACAATCATGCCGAATAAAATAACAATCTCGGGCACAAACATGAATTTTAGTTCTCGTAATTGGAAATCCGTTCTGGAAATTGTCAATGAGGCAGAAATCGTCCCAACGATTAATTCAATAGCGACTAGAGTCAAATAACTTAGAAAAAAACCGACCAAATGATGTTTGGCGAATGCAATCCGATGCCAGTCTGCTAAAATAGCGGTTTCGAGAATGAACAGCACAAGGCATGATAACGCGACCCCAAAAGGCACTAACGCGTCTCTTTTCCTGTTTTTGATAGCTCGCTTAACGGAAATGAGGAAAATCGGAAGACCACCGACCAAAAAAGCAACAAACGCCAAACAACCAACGATTAAAACTGCAGTATGGAGAATTCCGAACTCAGGGTGAACCTTATTTGCCGCTTGAAATAGAGTCATTGGGTCGTTAAGCCGTTGCAACATTCCCCAACCTACTCCAAACAACATAAATGCACAAAAAATCATGATCATGCCCGAACGAAGTCGGTTTACCATATACATCACTCCTTCCGAAAAACCGTCGTAATTCAAGTTCGCATCTAGAGCACCCATCAACAGGTCGATGACTGTTGCAGGTGAGACCCTATGTTCTTCCAAGACCGCTAACACTTCTTCTTCATACCGTTCACGCCATTGGCGAGGGTAAAGTTGTAGCAACCAACGCATTAAAATCCCTCCATCGTTGCCAATCGGCTCTTTCCAACTAAAGCGACCTGTTCCAATGTTGCAACTTGTTCACGAAGTACAGTCACGCCTTCGCCAGTAATGCGGTATGGTCGCCGTCTTTCATTCGTGGGGAGTGCCTCTATCCAGCCCTGTTTCTCTAAGCGTGTAATCGCGCCGTAAAGTGTCCCTGGTTCTAATTGCGTACCACTAAACGCACGAATGTCTTCCATCATGGCGTAGCCGTGTTTTGGACCGTTCGCCAAGCTTGACAGAATAAGGAACGACGCGTCCGAAAAACGCCCTAATTCGTTCTTTCTCATTAGAAGTACCTCCAATTTTATTACGTTACTCTTATTAAGTTTAACTGAATAATAAAATGTCCTTTTCTTTGTGTCAAGGATTTTTGATGAAAAAAAGTGGCACACCAATTGATGTGCCACTTTTCGTGTCAAATGAAATGTCAAAGCCATGTCATTTCGGGGTGCCATTTTGTATTTTCTACTCCAAAACGGAACCCCTTACGATAAAGTGCTACCCCTTTTCATGCACCGCAAACCCCGAGTATGGTACTGCGTATTATGTATGTCATCTTATACAAAGCTATGCCTGTCTTATAGGGGGGACTCACGAGGTGAAAATGCTTGGAATGGGGATATACACATTCTTCGTGTAACCACTAGTAAACCTGATGGATGCCAACGGCAATCAGTAAAAAGCCTGAACAAATGAAGAGTATTTCCATAATAATCTGGCGAGTACACCGATACCTACAATGTTGCCAACCCAAATCATGATGTATCCCCAGACCGTGACACTGACAACGGTTGCCCAAAAAGACGCCGCATTGGAGATTGTAGCTCCAAACCCAGTTATCAAATTCGTGAATGACAGTGCCAAGCCGAGAACAATTCCTTGTTTCCACCCTGGCTTTTTGATACGCATTTGTCTTGTTTTTGAGAAATTCGGGGATGAATGTACGCTGAATACCAGAAAAATACTCCAATACAAACAAGTACAATGCAGGATGTCCACGATGCCTGACTCTGATTAAGGTAGTGTGAGATGATCTCCCCAGTGGTATGCTCCGAGGAGCGTTGTAAAAAATCCGACAGCATTGACGATTGCATTGACCCAGTGGGGAAACTTGATTTTGTTACTTCCGTATGCGATACCAACACTACAGTTGTCTAAGTTAGAACCGATGCCAAGTCCTCACGCCTCTGCTTTCTGATATCTGTAAGTATATGGGGTGAAGGTGTGTGATGAATGGACAAAGGAACCAAGGCAACAGCCTGTTAAAAAGTTCTTTGAACTGTAAAATGCTGAAGGTAAAAGTCCTTAAATTTATGGTTGTAATGCTGACGAAGAAATCATTTAACCAACATGTAGAATGAACCCGCCTCTAGCATGATATATCCGCCGATACCAATCAGAGTAATGGGAACTGTTAGATGTCCGTATTTCTTTATGAAACTACCCAACCATGGGTTGTGTATGGCTTTATAGGCGATCCAACACCACACGCCAGTAAGAATGAGGAACATTGTAACTATAATTGTCTTGTAAATCCATTGTCCTTGCGCGAACAAAGGGATGTACACACTAAGGTTATCGACGCCATTACCAATTACAATGAGCATTACTTTATAGGTGCTTAGATCAGTTAATACGTTCCTGGAATTGGGTTTCTCTTCGTCTTTTGTATAGAACATTTTTACTCCCATATAGATGGGGATGATGCCGAGGAATCCCAACCATGTCCTTGGGATAATCAGTGCTCCAAATGTCCCTATGGAACTCAGTATAATGAGTAAACACATGCCAAAATACTGACCGACAACAATATATGCTTTTCGCTTCGATGAATTAGATTGTAAAAAGAGAGCAGTGAGAACGAAGATATCGTCTATATTTGTAGCAGCAAATGATATACACCCTGTCAACAAAGCTGAATAGACGGTATTCATGCGTTGTCCTCGTCATAAAATTTTCTTACTACAGCCTGTCTAAGAAGCTTATGATAACAACAGGTTAATCAGAACTTCTTTGTCTTGTCGGACAGCTTGATGTCCCTAACCACATGAGGGAATTAGATACATAAAGACGAAATCATGTTGCACTATTGACTCGGATTCTTATTGCGCATTGATGTACCTTTTGAACAGATTTGCCTGACCCGGAGAGGAGTTTCTTTCACAATGGCAGAATTGCATGAAATTACGAGTCTGGATGAGTGGGAGCAAGTACTGAGCAAGTCCGATGAGAAGCCCATTTTGGTGTTAAAACACAGCACAAGGTGCCCAATTAGTACGAACGCCTGAAGAGAATTTGAGTCCTTTGTTACCTCAGCACCGCGAGGCGAAACCGAGTATGTGCTCGTAAAGGTCATTGAGTCCCGAGATGTCTCCAACCAAATTGCAAATGATTTGAATGTGACCCATCAGTCGCCACAGTTGATTATGGTCCAAAACAAACAAGCTGTTTGGGATACCTCCCATTGGGACATTACTCAAGACAATATCCGAAGTCGGTCAAAATGAAGAAGCCTTACCCGACGTGTTCGCGATTCGGAGATGCAGGGCTGGTATGTGATACCGTGATGCTAATGAGTCTCCTCTCGCAAAGGTCGGAGGCTCATTAGTTTTTTATAATTAAGTTCTCTACATGGTCTATGTAAAATAAAGGAAATATGCTTATTGGAATAGCCTCTCAGCATTGGGGTCTTGAAAAGTGAGATAAAACAGGTGGAATTCCAGAAATGCACTGGAAATCGACGGTTTCATGGTTGTTGGGACGATGTTCCATAAAAAAAGGGTATAGCAAACAGAGCGATGACGATCCGATTTTCAAAAAGTCATCGCTGGAGATGGTATGATTGGGGTATTCTCAGGCTGACAAGAGCATCGATCTCAGGTCTAGATTGCTCTCTTGGTACCAAGCGTCCATGTGTTGACACATGGCGATACCGTAGATGCGGACTGTCCACATCATGGTACTGCGATGCTTGGCAGCTTCGAGGCGGTAATCCTCTTTTACTCGCTTGTTGCTACGCTCGCAGGTGGTTCTGCGTTTGTAGACATTGACCCACTCGTTGATGTTGCGGGCAACGGGTGGGAACAAGCGAGGATTGTGTTTGGTGTATGTGTGAACGCATCTTCCGTAAGGTGAATCGGAACAAGGCGTATCACAAGTCACCACGCCTTTTACGACGAGCGGACAATAGTATTTGCGTCGACCCCGTGTACTGTCATATCCACGGTCTTTCATCTCCAATCCCTTCTTACAGAAGGGGATCCCAGTCGGGGAAAATGTGATGTCATCCTTCTGAACTCCTTTACTTCCTGTACTGCGCAAGTTCAAATCAATGAACGGCTTAATACTTCGCGAATGAAGGTACTCGTAAATTGGCCAGCGCGTCGTGTGCAGCGTCTAAAATTGCCTTGTCCCAGGTGTAATCACGGAAGCGTTCAACAAACTCGCGGGCACTAACCACCCACGATGTCGCATCATGGCGGGAAGCTCGCTGCAACCTGGGATAGAGCGGTAGGTCGTAGGGGCTATCGGCAGCAACAAATGTATAAAGGTGATAACCGAAGAAGTATTTGTTTCGATAACTGTCCCACCCCATGTCACAGTCGGGTTGGGAGTAGATACGATAGCACCTGCATGGTACAACGCCGAGTTCGCGACAGTTGCAAAGTCGCCGACTGCGAACTTGGGTAGCTGGGTTCTGGTGCAGAAATATTTTAATACACCATATGTAGTGTGTATGCAACGAAGCTTCACCACTGTATATTGTGGTTTCGTGAATTTTTGCACCAGAGCCCAAAATCCCGCCAGGTTGAAGTATTGGCTCTCACTGTGAAGGATATCGTGTTCCGTAAGGCCTTAGTTTTCAGCATGATTAAATTTGCGATTCCCGCCGCCATCGAGCGACTGTCTATGCGGCTTGGTCAAGTCATCTACTTTGGGCTGATCGTACGGATGGGTGTCGACGTCTATGCCACACACAACATTGCGGGGACCGTCACGACCTTTGCATATACCGTTGGAGGCGGGTTTGCCACCGCCGCCACGACGACGATTGGACAGGCAATAGGTAGTGGGAATGAGTCAGATGCACTGGCGTACCGCAGAGCCAGCTACATTCAGTCGGCAGTGTTCATGACGGCAGTGACAGCCATTCTGTGTGCAACCAGCCCTTGGTTTGGCTTGCTTTTCACGCACAACCAACGAGTGATCCATCTGCTGACCATTATCTTGGGAATTGACATTGTGTCCCAACCTTTTTTGGCAGCCGTCTTGGTTGATACGTCAGCCATACAGGCAGGTGGGAACAGCAAATATCCAATGATCGTCACGACGATTGGGATATGGGTTGTGCGGACGCTTGGGGTTTACATTTTTGCATGGAAGCTAGGGCTGGGACTCCCTGCTGTATGGGCATGTATCGCCGGAGATAGTGCGCTGCGGGCACTGTTGTTTGCCTGGTATAGGTGCAAGAAGGACTGGATACGTGCGCTGGCATAAGGACCACGTGGACAGGTGATGATGAAGTGTTCAGAGCGTATGTTTTGTTTTTCTTCGCCGGTTTGGCTGAGATCGGCGGAGGCTATCTCGTTTGGTTGTGGTTACGAAACGGAAAGCCACTCTGGGTTGGGATTGCTGGCGGGGTCATCCTGTTTCTGTATGGAGTGATAGCCACTCGTCAGGAGTTCTCGTCGTTCGGTAAGGTTTATGCGGCATATGGTGGTGTGTTCATCGTAATGTCCCTGCTTTGGGGCTGGGCGTTGGCGAAGGACGTACCTAGTTTATCCGAGTGGGTCGGAGCGGGAATATGCCTCCTTGGAGTCACGGTTATGTTATTTGGTCCGAAATAGGTCAGTCTTGCATCATGACAAGGGAGCCTATGGTCGCCCCTGTCATGAGTAATCCGTGCGATTAGCAGCAATCATCATCATGACAGCAGCCGCACGCATCTTCCTTACCACGTGCCTCCTGAATCGCTTCCCATCCCTCTTTGACCACGAAGTATACCAGTGCCAGCGCCGCAATGGAGTCAATCCACCACCAGCCTAGTAATGCAGTTAGGACCACACCGGCCAGAACCGTCCAAGCCATATAGGCACAGACAATACTGCACGATCCATCGGCTCGAAGTACCTTGCTGCCGATTTCAGAACCGATCCGTTTCTTTGCTCGTGACAAATATGGCATGATGACGCCTGAAGCGATAGACAAGCCAATCCCCAAATATGAGGACTCTGCACCCTGATGAGTCCATAGTTTATCTACGGATGCGATAACGATGTAAAGAGCCAATAGGAGCAAAGCGATTCCGACAACCCAGGATGAGGTCCTTTCAGCTCGTTTGACTCGTTCTAGGCTTGCACCGTTTGCTTCAATCGTTAAATGCCACAACAAGACCGCCCCAGATATCAACTCGATAATGCTGTCAACACCGAAGGCCACCAGAGCCAAGGAGTGAGCCATAAGTCCAGCTCCAATGGCCATACCTGCTTCGACGATCATCCAAAGAATCGATATTAACTCAATGGAAACACCCTTTTTAACAGATACAATGTGGGTGAACACGTTATCGACATTCTTTCACCGAATCTTTCACATCGTCAGCGGAGTAGTTCACACATCTCGACACACGTTCTGCCGTAATTGCCAATATCTCATCTGCCGCCCGCAAAAGGCCTTCGACCCGTTCGTCCGCCAAACGATAGTACACATTCCGCCACTCCTGACGGCTCTCGACCAGGCCGCAGTCTTTAAGGCACGCCAGGTGTCCGGAAACATTGCTTTGCGTCAGTCCTGTTTCTTCGATCAGTGTAGTCACATTTTTTTCGCCTTCTCGTAGAGCAAGCAACAATGCCAGTCGAGAAGCATCGGCCAAACCACGAAAGAACTTGGCTCTCAAAGTCAACGCATCGTTCGCCATCAGCATTGGGTCATCACCTCATATTGTTATACCATAATATGACAATATGATACTTCTTGCCACGAAATTTGTGAAGGTAGGCACGGGGAAGGGTCTCATGGGTGTGTTTGCGAACAAATGGGACCTGTGGTCATTGTGGTAGAACAAAGCTTGGCGATTCCGTGATGGTCAGAGATTCTGCGTGTGGCATAAAATATGGATGCTGTTGATATCTTGTCATTAAGACTGTCAACGAAACGCCGCTTTGGTGAGTGCGCTTCACGTGTTACCCACGGTATCTGCTGCATTTGGTCAGCGGTTCCTTCGTGGATAAATGTCAGTTCTGCTGGAGGTATTCAGATGGCAGGTGACGGACACTTTGGGACATTTCTTCGACAAGAATTGGACAAAGCGAATCTGAGTATGCGTAAGCTGGCCAAACTATGCGGGTTGGATCCCTCCATCATTTCAAGATTGGTCTCTGGTAAACAGCAACCCCGCCCCGAACACTTGAGTAAGATTGCGGAAGCTCTTCAAATTCCGTCTATCGACCTCTGGAGAGCGGCTGGTTATGAGATTTCAGATGACCTCCCCAGCAATGGGGTGGGGGCTTTTTACGAAGATAAAGCGCCAAGCCCAATAGCGGACCAACTCAGAAATCTCCCGTTTCCTGAGATTGAGAACCTTGATGTGAACCACATAATGGCCGAACTTCAGAAATACAGAACGTACGCAAGTACAGCCGAAGGCAAAACGGTAATCGAAAACAGTTTTCAGTCAAAGGTCGAGCAGGTCAGCGGGGTAGGGCCGTTACTTGAAAAACTCAACGTCATGTACCGGCTGTACGTTGACGAAGAGACAGAACCACAGAATAAGCAGTTGATCGGCAGTGCGTTGCTATATTTCATTCTCGCCACCGACATCATCCCTGATTATATGTTTCCGCTTGGGTATCTCGATGATGCCATTGCAATTGACATTGTGTGGAAAGAACTTCAAGCTTCAACAAAATTGGTTCAATAGAAAACCCGAAACGAGGAGAGAGACCGTTCCATACAAGGCCGGTCTCAATCCGAACGTATCGGGCCCATTACGCAGAAATTTGAATGTACCACCGCTGGTTTTCACCTCTGTAGACTACAACCTTGTGTCCCAATTCTGTTGCTACTGACAATACGGAGATCAGTTTGTCAATCTCGGCTGCATCAATGCTTTCTGATCGTTTAGGGTTCTTCAAAAGTTCATTGATGACTGTCATTGACATTGCTCTTCTTAGCTTTTCAAACTTCCCCCTTTGGTCGGACATCATTTCCCGTAGTTGAGACCTTGAGGTCGGAAAAGGAGTTCTTGTTAGCCAGATTTCCTCCATGGAATCTCCTCCTTGATCCAGGGGCTTTCTCCTCACATTCGATTGTGGACATTTCCGTATACCCGGAGTCAGGCTGAAGTGTTGACCAGTTTGCCGGTTTCATGGTCGGCGGTAAAACACCAATAACAAACTGTATGGCTCCAAATTTCCCCCTCCTCACTTTTACACGTCGGCATTAAGGTATTGTGATACATCAACACGATATGTGTCCGTGTTGCAAAACGTGCAACGTGATGATGAGAAAACGTCAACTATGCGATGCGAAATGCGCAAGACGGTCACGTATCAACTGTAGAGCCACAGCGTCATCCAAATAACCGATTGGAAAAACGAAATCCGGGATCACGTCAGTTGCCAAAATGAAGTACAGTAGGCCACTGCCTATCACGGCTTGTTCTTCATTAGTTATGTCTGGTTGAGTAAAACGGTGGAATAACGTATCCATTTCATTTACGAACGTTCCTGTTGCGCTGATTTGTTCCCGTTTAACTGGGAATTGGGCAATAATCACTTTCCGGCCCTCACTTGTCTTTGCGTAAAGTTCGTACCTGCGGACGTTCCTGTTCAATCGTCCTTTTATTGAGTTGCTCAATCTTAAGACCTGTTTGCAGTACAATGTCTCTAGGGTTTCGACCGATGGATCTTCAGACGGCAACGTTGATGATGATCCAACATCAAACCCTGCCGCTGCGAACAATGTATCAACCGGCACGAAGAGATGATGTGTGATCCGCTGCAAATAGTCTGGATTTATCCGCTGTTTACCCGAAATCATCTTTGAAATTGTAGAAACATTGATTCCTGTAGACTTGGCAAGCTGTCGCATCGACAGGGAACGCTCCACCAATAGCGTTTTAACGGTACTCTCGAGTTTTGACGCAGATTTGAATTCCACGTTCCAAACGCCTCCTTGGATTGGGGTCATTATTGGGTCAACACGTACGTTGAATTTTTTTCGGCATCTTTTGACACGCTTTGTGTCCTCGCTGTGTATGTTATGTCAACGGCTGTTGAGATCGTGACACGGGTGTTGGTAGTCCCTCATAAAGGCCGGGTACAGCCGTCGAACAGCACATGAGGAGGAGAATGCATGGAAAACCGCCAAGTTCCACTGGTTTCCGATAATACGGGGCATCTCACAAAGAAGCGTCAAAGTTTGAACAAACCGTCGGCGGGCGGAAGCGTGGCCGGCGACGACACCTGTGGGTATTTTGGGCGCTTCTGGGGCCGGGGTTGTTGGCTGCGTTTGGTGATAATGACGCAGGGGGAGTCATTTCCTATGCCGTAACTGGGGTTCAGTTCGGAATTGGATTATTTGTTCCGTTGGTGTTGTGTCTGTTCCCACTGACCTACACGGTCCAAGAGATGAGCATGCGTCTTGGCGCTGTCACGCACGAGGGATTTTCAAGGCTTGCCCGGCGACGCTACGGTAAGTTTTGGGGCTACTATCACATCTCAACACTTGCTTTCGAAAACCTTTTGACGCTTATTACGGAATTCATCGGCATGACGGCTGGCCTGGTTCTACTCGGCATTCCGATGTGGCTCAGCGATTTGCTTTGTTTAGCCTTTGTCGCTTCGTTCGTTGTCTTCACCGGATACTTTACGAAAGAGAGAATCGCACTGTTTATCGCCTTACTCGACGTCGTATACCTTGTGATTGCGGGAATGACGCACCCGAGTATGTCAGCGATTGGGCATGCTTTCATTGCATGGAACGTTCCGCATGCGTTGCGAGCTGGGGTGTTGTGGTTCGTGATTGCGACGATTGGGAATGCCATCGCACCATGGATGATCTTCTTCCAGGGAAGCGGCACGATTGACAAGGGAGTTGGTTCAAAAGAGCTGCGCTTAGGCCGCATTGATACTGCCGTAGGGCTTATCCTTCAGGTGGTCATTGCAGCCGCAATCATTGTGATTGGTGCATCGCTTTTTGGCCACATGCAAAATGCCAGCAGTGCGGGCCCTTCTGACATCATAAATGGACTCCATCATACGGTCGGGCGATGGGGCGCCACTCTATTCGGAATTGGCTTGTTTGACGCAGGATTCCTGGCGTCGATAACCGTATCTTTGTCTTCTTCCTGGAGCATTGCAGAATTATTTGGTTGGTCCAAAAGCTTGAATGACAAGATCAAAGAGGCACCAAAATTCTACGCAGTCTACATTGGCAGTCTGGTCTTAGCAGCACTCGCCATATTGATCCCAAATTTGCCACTGAACTTCATCTCCATCGTCACGCAAGTCGTAGGCGGGATTCTGATGGCGCCTCTTCTCATCTTCCTCGTGTTGATGACAAGTGATAAGAAGTTAATGGGCGCATATAAAACCAAACTGTTTGGCCGCATTTGGGGATGGAGCATGGTTGCCCTTCTGATTGGATTGACAGTTGCGACCTTTTGGCAGACATTCACGAGCCTGTGATGCAGGCAATCGGCATTCGGGTGATCACAGATGCCTTGATACCACTTGGAAGGTGAGCGATGTGGAGGAGCAACAAGATGAAAAGCAGAAGAGCGTTGGGCGTGTAAAAACCGCTTGTTCAATCCTTAAGGTTTAATGTTGATAGGAATCGGGTTGCTTCAAATTTACCACCTTCACAAATGAAGCCCATCGAAGCAGCGGGGCCGGGACTTTCGTTGTTAAGGAAGACCGGCTCCGGCCTATGAAATGGGGAAGTCCCAGTGGTCGCTTTGAAGATGATTGCTTTGATTTTATCGCTAGGAATGGATACGCTGATGATGTCCATTTCGTTGGGGATGGTAAAAACCAAAGACAAACTCAAAATCGCTCTAACATTTGCCTGCGCAGAAGCGCTGATGCCGCTCATTGGCTTGGTTATTGGCAAAGGCGCTGGACATCTTACCGGGCAGTGGGCCGCTTTAATTGGCGGTGTGGCCCTTCTAGCTGTAGGTGTGTGGCTCATCTTCTTTGAGGACGAAGATGAAGCGGAGGAGAAGCTGGAGCGGAATCTCGTCTGGCCGGGATTCTGGCCTATATTTTATTACCTCGACCGGATGGTCCCATTTCTATTAACTTGCCCACAAAAAGTCGTCAGTGAAAAATGCTTATACGACAAGCAAAACGCCATGACGGCCAATGGCCGTAGATCACAGATGTGGAGTGAACCATCCGTAATTTCACATCCTGTGTGTGGTATTTACGAACCATGTGATGTTGAACTCTCAGAACGGGACACTAATCACCGTTTCAACGGATTTTTTGTGCCATTCTGTATAACACTCCCCCGATGAACAGCAGAAGAATAGCAAACAAATCAAAAGCCAAATCATACTGCGTTTGATACGGATGGCCGTGCCGTACGTGATGAATTTGCAGCAAGTGATGATCTATAACTCCTTCCATGAAGTTGAACGTTCCGGCACCAAAGAATAAACCGCTCAAGAACCTGGGGTTTGACAAGCGTTTGTCGGTCGCAGGATCGGTCCACAATAGAATGGCCCCCGTAACCATCAGTCCCGTAGTAATCAAATGAAGCAGTCCATCACTTACAATTTGATTGAATCGATTGGTAAGCATGTAGGTGCTATGCCACTGAAGGATTTGATGAAACACAATCCCATCTAACATTCCAATCAGGCCCATACCGAAAATGAATGCGCCGATAAAAGTGTAATCTGACCGGGATATGGTACTTGGCAAAGTGAATGCCTCCCTAAGCTGAAAAAATCCGCAATCCTTATCATCTTCCTGCTGGGCCAAATTATGTGAACTGTGGCTGGTTGACAACAATTCTCCTTCGGTTTAATATATACCCCGTGCCGTATATACCCCATACCGTATGTTGAAAAACATAACATTGGTTCACGTAGCGAAAACTTTGAAAATGGAGGTAGATTCAAATGGCACAAGTTGTGAACATTCTCCCGCTTGATGTACAAGAGCGCATCAAACGGGGTGAGGCCTTGCAAGTCATTGATGTTCGTGAAGACAACGAAGTCGCAGCCGGAAAAATTCCTGGAGCAAAGCACATCCCAGTAGGGCAGATACCGGACCGCATGAACGAAATCGACCCAAACCGTGAAACCATCATGGTTTGCCGAAGTGGCGGTCGTAGCGCAAAGGCCTGCCAATACCTAATGGCAAACGGGTACTCCAAAGTGAAAAACATGATGGGCGGTATGAACGGCTGGTCTTGGGACGTTGAGTGATTTCCCAAAAGGACAATTTCAATTAAGAGGGAGAGATTTCAACATGGCTGATAACAAAAAACGCATCGCAATTATTGCTTCAAACGGTGGACTGGACAGTGCGTACAAGGTATTGAATATCGCTACGGCGGGAGCAGCGACTGATGCCGAAGTTGCTATCTTCTTCACCTTCGAAGGACTTTCCATTATTCACAGGCAATCAGAAAAAATGCTCACGATGGGGCCAGGCAAAGAACACTTTGTGGAAGGGTTTAAGCGTGCAAACGTTCCATCCATCGCTGAACTGATGGAGATTGCCAAAGAGAGCGGCGTAAAACTAATTGCGTGCCAGATGACGATGGATGTTATGGGCCTCACGATTGACGATTTCATTGACGGGGTTGAAGTCGGCGGAGCAGTCACATTCCTCGACTTCGCTTACGACGCTGACGTATCGGTCACATTCTAATATTCGCTTGAGGAGGTACATCATGAGTACATTTGCTGTAGATCAATCACTTGACTGTAAAGGTTTGTCCTGCCCGATGCCCATTGTTCGAACCAAAAAAGCAATTGACCAAATGGAACCAGGACAGGTGCTGGAAGTGGTTGCGACGGACCCTGGTTCCGTTGCAGATGTGAAAGGTTGGGCGTCCCGTACAGGTCATCAATTCTTGGGAACCCAGACAGAAGACAAGGTATTTCGTCACTACATTCGAAAGTCAAGACCAGAGGAAACAGAGCCCGAGAAGACGTTTCCTCATGTGATTTCCAATGAAGAACTGGAACAAAAGCTTGCAGAAGGTCCGGTCATCTTGGATGTCCGTGAACCAGCGGAGTATGCATTTTCACACATTCCAGGAGCAATCTTGGTGCCGATGGGACAACTCGAGGAACGCATCGAGGAGTTAACCCAGTATAAGAATCAACCAGTGTTCGTGGTGTGCCGAACCGGAAATAGAAGTGACGTTGCGTGCCAGATTCTTGCGGAACACGGTTTTCAAAACGTGAAAAATGTGGTGCCTGGAATGAGCGACTGGCAGGGCCCGACTAAATCCGACGTATAAGGGAGGGAGTCGTAGTGACGGAAGTGAAAGTTACAACACAATCGTCGGCGGAGGTTTTCGAGCAGATTTTAAGCTCGGCTCCGCTGTACATTTTGGATGTTCGCAATGAGGATGCCTATGCGGACTGGAAAATTGAAGGTCCAACCGTAACGAGTATCAACATCCCATATTTTGACCTTTTGGATGGCGTTGAAGTGGCGCTCGAACGGCTTCCGAAAGACGAACCGATTTTAGTTGTGTGTGCAAAGGAAGGTTCATCGCAGTATGTTGCGGAACAGCTTGCTGAGGCAGGACTGGACAACGTGACGTATCTGGAAGGCGGGATGAAAGCATGGAGTGAATATCTCCGTCCAGTTAAAGTCGGTGATCTGTCATCTGGCGGCGCAATGTATCAGTTTGTCCGTGTCGGGAAGGGTTGCTTGTCGTACATGGTTGTATCTGACGGTGAGGCGGCAATCGTAGACACCGCACGAATGACTGATGCATACGAAGCGTTTGCGAAGGAACATGGACTTACCATCAAGCACACGATGGACACGCATCTTCATGCTGACCACATCTCAGGTGGCCGGAGGTTGGCTGAAAAAGTGGGGGCCACCTACTGGTTGCCACCGAAGGATGCAACAGAAACACAGTTCGGGTATCAGGTACTTGAGGATGGTCAGGAGATTCACGTTGGTTCGGCGAGGGTAAGGATTCTGCCCGTCTATTCACCTGGCCACACCATTGGAAGTACATCGCTCGTCGTGGATGACAAATATCTGTTGTCGGGGGATATTCTCTTCGTTAAGTCCATTGGTCGTCCTGACTTAGCCGGTGTAGCCGGAGACTGGGCCATTGATCTGCGTAAGACCTTATACGGGACGTATCAGGATCTGTCGTCAAAGCTTATATTACTTCCGGCGCACTACGCAGATATCAATGAAATGAACAAGGATGGATCCGTTTCTGCGAACCTTGGTCAACTATATTCGACGAATGCCGGGTTGCTGGTTTCTGACGAAGCCGACTTTCATCAGATGGTAACGAACAATCTTCCACCTCAGCCGAACGCATATCACGAAATTCGTTTAACCAACATGGGTAAAATGACCCCGGATGAAGACGAGCAGCGGGAGATGGAAATCGGTCCGAATCGCTGTGCTGTACACGGCTGATGCTACTGACGGAGGAACATGTGTTGAAGCGATTTTGGAGCTGTCTTTGCCCCCTTCATAAAGTTTTGTACGTCGTGGCGGGGGGATATGTCGTTTTCATTATTGGTAGTTTCGTTGTACACCATATCTAAATTTTTTTGCACCGCAATATACCCATATGGGTATAAGGAGGTGGAAGTTTTATGCCACACCTGTCTGGAATTCAGATGACGCTGGCACTGTTGTCTGGCGGGATTGTGGGGTTTATCTTAGGGCTCATTGGTGGGGGCGGCTCAATCCTTGCTGTCCCCCTAATGCTCTACCTTGTTGGTTTTCATGACCCTCATGTCGTAATCGGCAGCACAGCCTTTGCCGTTGCGGTCAATGCGTTTTTGAATCTGATTCCTCATTGGCGTGCTGGGAACGTAAGGTGGAAGTCGGCGATTGCATTCGCCTTACCAGGTGCTGTTGGAGCGTATGTTGGATCTGTGTTTGGAAAGATGGTGAATGATAAGGTCATTCTCTTCCTGTTTGCCATCTTGATGATTGTGATTGCAATCCTAATGTTACGGCCTAAAAAGCAGAGCACGGCGGCGTCTGAAGAACAAGGGAAATCCAAGCTGACCCGTGTCATCCCAACAGGATTGTCGACGGGGCTCGTTTCCGGATTTTTTGGAATTGGGGGAGGCTTTCTCATCGTCCCTGGACTCGTATTTTCAGCGGGGCTGACGATGGCGGAAGCCATTGGGACATCCCTATTCTCAGTGGGGGCATTTGGTGTAACGACGGCGGTGTCCTATGCTGTGTCGGGTTTGGTGGACTGGTTGGTAGTCGCCTTGTACATCGTTGGCGGCGTGGTTGGAGGCGTCGCAGGTGTACGGGCCTGTACCGCCATTGGTCGGAATGTCCGTCGACTTCAAATCATTTTTTCTTCGATTATCATCCTTGTGGCTTTGTATATGTTGTACATGAATCTGGAGGCCATTAAAGCATTTCATTGGTAGGGGTGTTTCTGTGAACTGGATTGAAGTCGCAATCGTCGTTGTTGTCGTAGGTTACCTTGCGTATCGTATGCTGCCTGTAAAAGGTGTGAAGTCGATATCTCCAGATGAAGTTCAGGCTTTGCTTTCAAAGGACAAAGCAACCGTTCAGTTCGTGGATGTACGTGAACCGGGTGAGTTTAGCACGGGCCATGTACCTGGGTTCAAAAACATTCCACTCAGTCAGCTTAAATCTCGATTGAATGAAATGAACACGGAGCGCCCAGTCGTTTTGATGTGCCGAAGTGGGTCAAGAAGTCAGCAGGCGGCTCGAACACTCGTGAAACAGGGATTCACAGATGTGCGGAATGCATCTGGTGGAATCATGGCATGGAAAGGACGTAAGGAAAAAGTAATGGGGTGAACTTTCGTATGAGCACGTTGATACGGAAGGGGGTATAGTATAAGCGAGACAGGAGGAATGTACGGTGCAATATAACGACAAAATGAAACATAGATTGAATCGTATCGAGGGACAAGTCAGAGGCGTGCTCGGCATGATGGAACAAGAAAAGCCATGCAAGGATGTTGTAACGCAATTGTCTGCCATTCGGACCGCTGTGGACCGAGTGATAATGTACGTCGTGGGTGAGAATATGGAGCAGTGCATTCGGGATGAAATTGCTGGTGGCGGGAGTGCCGATCAAGTAATAAAGGAAGCCATTGATCTCTTGATGAAGAGTCGATAGGAGGATGCGATATGGCTACGGTGAAAGTGACTGATGCCAACTTTGAACAGATGTTACAGGGAGATAAACCTGTTCTTGTGGATTTTTGGGCCACGTGGTGTGGGCCATGTAAGATGATGGCCCCAGTGCTTGAGGAACTGTCAAATGACGTAGCGGGAAAACTCACGGTGGCCAAGCTTGATGTTGACGAAAACCCGACGACTGCATCGAAGTATGGCATCATGAGTATCCCGACCATGATTGTCTTTAAGAATGGACAGCCCGTTAAGCAATTGGTGGGATATATGCCGAAAGGACAGCTTGTGAGTCAACTCGCTGATGTGATGTAACAAAAGGGGGCGAACGAACGTGGACTTCCATTACTCAGTTGTTACGGAAAAAACCGTGGATGAAGCCGTAGAATCTCTTGAGACGGCTTTGAAAGAAAATAAATTTGGAGTCCTCTGGCAATTGGATCTTCCGGCTAAGCTTCATGAAAAAGGCGTGGAATTGGACATGCAATACCGAGTGTTGGAAGTCTGTAATCCCCATGAAGCTAAACGGGTTTTGACTCAAAACCCACTTGTGGGCTATTTCCTACCATGTAAGGTGGTTGTATATCAGTCTGAAGGAAAGACGCATATCGGGTTGCCGAAGCCCACTGCACTGATGAACGTTCTAGGAGATCCAGCGTTACTCGATATAGCGCAAGGTGTAGAGCTGACGCTCAAGAAAGCGGTAGACGAGGCTAAATAACGATTTGGAGGAGCCAGATGGGACACAGGTTCGATCCGAAGCACGTGGAGAAGTTAGATAACCTCGAACGTCGCAAGATGTTACCGCCCAATGACATTGTGAAGATGTTAGATGTTCAGCAGGGACACACCGTCGCCGATATTGGGTGTGGTCCGGGTTACTTTACGATCCCGTTAGCCAGGTTGCCGAGGACCGTTTACGCAGTGGATGTTTCGCCTGAGATGCTACATTTGCTCAAAGAAAGGGCGGCGTATGAAGAACTAGAAAATATAACGCTAGTGGAAAGCCCTGCTGAACATACCACCCTACCCGATCACAGTGTCGACCGTGTAATTTGTTCGCTGGTTCTTCATGAAGTGGACGACTTGAAACAAACACTTTCGGAGTTCAAACGGATTCTTCGTCCGGGCGGGCGGGTACTTCTGATCGAGTGGGAAAAGAAGCCGATGGAAATGGGACCACCCTTGGAAGAGCGTCTCTCTGCTGAATCCTTGTTGCGTGAAGCCGAAGCACTGGGGCTCCACGGTGAAATCTCATATCCCAATCCAAACCAATACATCATAGTGGCTCAATAAGTCCAGAAGGAGTGACCGACATATGCTGAAGGAAGTTTCTGACCACTTCGAAGTGCTGTCTATGATTCACGGCAGCATTGACAAGATGCTAGACGGTTTAACCGAACAACAATGGTTGCAGCGCCCCAATGATGGGTTTAACAACATCGCCTCGATTATCGATCATATCACACGGGTGGAGAAGAAGTTTTTTTCGGCGGTCGCAGGGCAATCACTGGAACTCGACACTCAAGCACCATTCAAGGCAGGTCAATGGGATGTGTCGGCGATTCAACAGGAGTGGGCTGCAATTTTGCGATTCAGCCGTGATGTGCTAGAGGGCCTGTCCCAGGAAGACCTCGACTCGCCCGGCTTATCACTGCGAGTGGGTGATCTGAATAAGCGACAACTCATTGTATACGCTATTGGTCACACAACGCACCACCGAGGACAAATTCCTCTTGTTTTGAAAATGATATAGTTTATCCGACCTAGCATCAGATAGTCAACCAACGATTGACCTCGGACGGGTGGCAATGAATTTTTTCAGAGCCCTTGTTGACTCGCCGACCTTGTAATCCAGCTACGTTTCTTGCCACTTGATGCGCACTTTTATAGTACAGGTTTCTTTCATTGGGTTTGCCGACATAACATACTCCCAACGTAGGGTTGGTAGATTGCTTGTTGAAACGTTTTATCGAACGCCTAAGTCGGCGAACTGACTTGCGAATTGATTCGTGCGCCGTTCTTGAATTTACACTGAGGAGTTGCTCAATATGGTCCACGTCGGTGAACATGTGTATTGAATGCAACTCCTTATCAACACCATTCGAATCGAGAAAATCTCTAACGCAGCCGATGGCGAACCGCAGGGCCTGGAGTTCACCGAGAACGGTGTACTGTGGGAACTGCGTAACCACGGATGAGCCATACAATCGGCATGTGCCTAGCCCCACAATACAAATCCCCAGATGAAAGCAACCTTGGAAAACACTAAAGTCGCAGTACACGGATATTGTCGCACGGTTTTGTAGAAGGCGATTCATCTCTATCCATGCGTCTGCGTGATGGTTTCGATGCCTTAAAACTTGGTGCTTGATTGAGCGCTCAAGGTCTGAAGTACTGCGTTGGGAATGGGATTTCACGGTCATCAATCCTCCATCACACATAAAGCGTGTATTTGAGGATTTTGGGTTGTGGAGCCTCGCCTCCACCAATCAAAAACCACGAACCGACTTACGGGTTCGTGGTTTTTGCTTTTAATACAAGAGTAGACCCCAATGGTCATTATTTGTTTGGTTTTCGTTATGCTCAAACTCTTGCTTAAAATTCTGGATAAGCACTGAGCTCAGCTAGGAACGAAAAGAGGGTGTTCCATGACTAGGATCTTGTTCCTCAACTAACCAAAATTTATAATGACTTTAAAGTGGGCAATACTTTCTAGCCCCTACGAAAGGGGAATTATCATGAAGATTTCATTTGTTGAAATACAGAATTTTAGAAGACTTAAACAATGTCGAATAGAATTTAGTGATGAAACCACCTTATTTGTGGGTGCAAACAATAGTGGAAAAACATCTGCAATGGATGCTTTAGGAAAATTCTTAGCAAATCGACATTTCTTATTTAACGATATCACGCTGGCTAATCACGCTGTAATAAAATCTATTGGAGATGAATGGGGAAGTTCTGACTGCCAAATGCCGGAGAGTATCGACAGATGGGAAGGGATTTTGCCGACTTTGGATGTTTGGCTTGAGGTTGAAGATAGAGAAATTCAATACATATCCCACATCATACCTACCCTAAAGTGGAGGACTGGATTATTAGGCACACGTTTCCTGTTACAGCCCAAAGACATCTCGAAGTTGTTTTTAGAGTATCGCGAAGCTTATAACGCAGCGAGAGAAACGGAATCTATCGGTGAAAATTCTGAAATGACGCTATGGCCCAAAGACTTGTGCGAGTTCATAGAAAAGAAGCTCTCAACGTCATTTGTCCTAAAGGCGTATATTCTTGACCCGGATAAAGCTCACCAAGATGTGCCACAAAAGACTATCTTCGAAATGGAATGTTTCAGTCAAAATCCTCTGGACGGGCTGATCCAAGTTGACATGATCGAAGCTCAACGTGGTCTTTCCGACCCTGAATTCTCCAGAACAGAGGAAAGGATTGGTGGGAGCCTGTCAACGCAGCTTCGAAGCTATTATGACAAGCATCTTGACCCTGAAAAAACACCAACACCAGAAGATTTAGATATTTTACATGCTATGGAACGAGCTACATCCGCCTTCAATAAAAACCTGTCTGATAAATTTTCCTCGGCCATAGCGGAGCTGGAAGGCCTCGGATATCCAGGCGTAAGTAACCCCAAAATTACAATCACGACCAAAGTAAGTGCTACCGAAGCGTTAAAGCACGATTCCGCCGTTCAGTATACTTTGAATACAAAAGACGCCAACGAGATGAAATTGCCAGAAAAATACAACGGTTTGGGCTATCAGAATCTGATTTCTATTGTCTTTCAACTAATGCGGTTCAGGGATGATTGGATGCAAGAAGGGAAAGCACAGCGTGAAGAAACAGATGGTGGTCAACGTAGAGCCCCATTACACCTTGTATTGCTTGAGGAGCCAGAAGCCCATCTACATATGCAGGTCCAGCAGGTGTTTATCAGAAAAGCATATGACGTGTTAAGAAATCATGCTTTCCTTAGGAGCCATCCCAATTTCGCGACTCAACTTATCGTTAGTACACACTCCAGTCACATAGCGCGGGAAGTGAAGTTTGCAAATTTGCGTTATTTCAAACGGCTTCCCGAATCTGAGCAATGCAAAGTTGGAACCTCAAAGATTGTCAATCTATCTGAGGTGTTCGGTAAAGACGATGATACTGAAAGATTCGTGACCCGTTACCTACAAACGACGCATTGCGATTTGTTTTTCGCGGACGCGGCGATCCTAGTGGAAGGGGCGGCGGAGAGTATGCTAGTTCCCCATTTTATTAGAAATGGATACCCGCAGCTTAATGAGCGGTATATCACCATTCTAAGCATTAGTGGCAAGCATTCACACAGACTAAAAACGCTAATCGAAAAACTGTGTCTGACGACTCTTGTAATCACAGATCTCGATTCGGTCGAACCTTATGGCCACCACAGGGCTGCCCGTCCAGAGCGGAGTAAAAATCTGATAAGCAGCAACTTTGCGATCACCGATTGGTTGATGAACGAAAAATCCTTGGATAAGCTGTTGGATATCCCTTTTAAAGACAAAGCATTTGAGTTCGATACGCCTTATCGCTACTCTGTTCGAATCGCATATCAGACTCCTGTATCCGTGACTTTTAATGGTCAACAAGATATCGAGGCCCTCTCAAGTACCTTTGAAGATTGCTTGATATATACTAACCTACCCGTGTTTTACAAAGATGAAACTGGTCATGGGATTATTAAAAAAGCACACGATGTTATGGTTAGTTCGAAGACTTTTGCGGAGCTGCATGAGACCTTATACGATACACTCCGAAATAGCCAGTCTGATAAAAAGGCAGAGTTTGCACTTGACCTAATCTATTCATTTGATCCCAATGAGATTACTATTCCGCCGTATATCGGAGAAGGCCTAGATTGGCTACAGGAGCAGATAATTCTGTAAGAATAATATAGTATAGGATGATTATCGTGGAAAATCAGCGTTTTGAGATAGACAATCATATGGATGATCATGTCGACGAGCAGATTCAAAAATGCTTTGATAATCAAATGCCGAAAAGCTTCTTCACTTTCGCGGGGGCAGGCTCAGGAAAGACCACAAGCTTGATTAAGGCACTAACTTTTCTAGAACGTCAATTTGGGTCTGACTTATCGGCGAATTCAAAGCAAATAGCCGTGATCACTTATACGAATGCTGCTTGTAATGAAATATTGAGGAGGATGCAGCATACTTCCATATTTACCGTGTCAACAATCCACAGTTTCCTTTGGGAACTTATTAGGAATTATCAAAGTGATATTAAAGAATGGGTCAGAGCTAATATTGCATCAGAAATCGCTGAATTAGATAGTAAGCAATCAAAGGGACGTATCGGGACTGATGCCTACAGAGCACGTGCAACGAAAATTCTTAAAAACAAGGAGCGTCTCGCCAACTTAGAACGAATTAAAAGGCTTTCATATAATCCCAACGGTGAGAATTTGGGCTCTGATTCTCTTAATCATAATGAAGTTGTGAAGATGGGGGCGGAATTTATAACGTTTAAGGATACCATGCAGAAAATACTGGTCAGTAAATACCCTATTCTTTTAATTGATGAAAGCCAAGATACAAAGAAAGAACTAATCGATGCCATGCTCACATTGTACAAAAACCACAAGGAAGATTTTGTTATCGGCATGTTTGGAGATGCCATGCAAAAAATATACATGGACGGTAAGGATAACTTAGCTGCCTGCATACCTGCGGATTGGGAGAAACCTACTAAAGTAATGAACCACAGGAGCGCCACTCGTATTGTCTCTTTAGCAAATGCCATCCGCAAGGAGGTTGATGGTCAGAGACAAAAGGCCCGTTCTGACGCAGAGGTTGGGACAGTTCGCCTGTTCATCGTGAGTTCACCTGCGGTTAAGGCAACTGTTGAGAAAAAGGTCGCTGAGATCATGGCAAGAGAGGCTAGTGATGATCAATGGTTGATACCTGAAGAGTGCAAAAGCCTTATACTGGAACACCATATGGCAGCGAGTCGATTGGGATTCGAAGAGTTATATGCGCCTCTTAATAAAGTAAGAATGTTTGACACTTCCCTGCGCGACGGCACTTTGCCGGAGTTATCATTTCTATCGAATATCGTTTTGCCACTAGTAAATGCACATTTCAACAAGCGTGATTTTGAAGTTTCTAGAATTTTGAGGCGATTTTCTCCAATACTAGACCGAAAGTCTTTCACGAGTAAAAAGGAAAATCAATCAGAGCTCATTCAAATCGCTGCGAATGCCGTTGATGATTTGCTTTCTCTCTGGAACGAGAATAGGGTTCCTTCTTGTCTAGACGTTTTAGACTCAATAAAAACAAGTGGGCTCTTCCAACTCCCGAAGCGAACAGATGACATATTAGCTAATCCCGATCCGGGTACGCTGGACGAAAAGGTTTGTGCATTGAGAGCAGCGTTAGCCGCTCCTTTTACACAATTAGAATGCTACGCTTCCTATGTAAGCGGTAATACGCAGTATGCGACTCATCAAGGCGTTAAAGGATTGGAGTTTCCACGAGTGGTTGTAATAATGGACGATGAAGCCTCAAGAGGGACCTGGTTCAGTTACGAAAAATTGTTCGGATCAAGAAACAAGACGGAAACTGACCTTGAAAATGAACGCACTGGTAAAGATTCTAGCATGGCACGTACCACCAGGTTATTCTATGTCGCTTGCACGAGGGCACAAAAAAGCCTAGGGGTAATCGCCTACACGAACAATAAAGACGCAGTGAAGAGTACAGCCTTAGCAAATGGATGGTTCCAAGATGATGAAATTATAATGGTTGATTAATCTGGGACGTCTACTAGGGCAAGCGGGGTTGGTAATGCATCGGCAGGGGAAGACGATGTTCTTAACAAATCCGTAGTCAGAATTTAACGCTGGCATTTGTGGTTGTAAAAAGTAACGGTTCAAATGGGACAGGATTTCCTGATACAACTGGGATTAGCCTACACCAAACCAGATCCAAACCGCGTCCGAGACATGAGGTGGATATGGTGGAGGTCGTGGTTTTGGACTGATACGATTCCTCGAATCGAACCCGCGTCCCTGTTTTACGGCATAGCTGAGTACCAAACGAGTTAGGGAAGACCATAGGGAACCTGAAATCCGCCGGTCCATAAGCTCGTGACCGGTTCGAGTATGTCCTCGGCTCCAAATAAAAGGTCTTATGTAGCGCGGAAATTCCGAGTTCTAAATGAACTCGGAACCCCGTGTTTCTTTGCGTTCTTAATTGTTTTCATGTGCCTTTTGTGATCCAAGCAGCGTCCCCATGACTTGCAGTACTTGTTCCTGCATACCGGGAACGACGTGGCTATACGTGTCCAGAGTAAGGTTTGTAGTGGAGTGGCCTAACCGTTCTGCAACGATTTTAGGATGGACATTACCAGCCATAAGTAGCGTGGCGCTTGTATGGCGAAGGTCGTAGACTCGAATTGTTTCGGGCAATCCTGCTTTACGTAAGATTGGTTTGAAGTGACGTTTTGATATTTTAGTCCCATCGGAGTAGTCGCCTAGTTCATTAGGGAAAACTAAGTTTTTGTCGTCCCAATACTCGGCCACTTTTATTCTCTCTTCGGCTTGGCGTGCCTTGTGTGCCCTTAAGGTGGCTACAGTTCCATCCGTGATATGAACACTACGTCGAGACTTCCGGGTCTTAGGTTCACCAAAGTAGCGTTTCGATTTTCCTGTTGATATAGCTTTAGTAACGTGTACGACACCGCTCTTCAGGTCAATGTCATCCCACGTTAGAGCTAGTGCCTCACCTGGACGGAGACCAGCGTCTACCAAAAGAACAAAGTAAGCATAATAACGATCATCGCGTGCTGCTTCAAAGAAACGTTGAACCTCATTAGGGTTAAGTGGACGCATTTCACGTCGTGGGGCGCGGGGGACATCTACAAGGTCAGAAACATTGCGGCTAACAAGTCCCCATTTTACGGCCTGATTTAATGCGGAATGCAGTACGCAGTGAACATGGCGGGGAGTGTCAACGCCATTATTGGCAAACAGGGTATTGTAGAATTTTTGAACATGGTCTGCTCGCAGTTCAGATGTCTTAATGTGCCCCAAGTGAGGAATGATGTATTTCTCGGCCAGTCGTGTGTAGTCGTCCAGTGTTCGTTCACGAACCCGGAATGCCACTGTTTCTGTCAGCCATCGGCGCAGATAAACAGCTAATGTCTCTTTTGATGGTGCTTGGAATGTACCAGCGGCTTTCGCTGCCAACTGTTCAGCCAGCCATGCTTCAGCGTCCTTCTTCTTGTCGAAAGTTCTGGACACCAAATGACGCTTGCCATTTACATCCTTACCTACATACACGCGCGCCAAGTATTTACCATTTTCGCGCTTAACGATTTGCCCACTTCTCGGCATGTGCACCTCATCTCCTGTTTGATGGTCTTTCAAAACTGATAATATCTCAATCAAACAGGGCACACAATAGGCACACTAGACTGAATTTATCGTTGAGAATACTGCATTTATAAGGTGGTAGGTGGTTATAGAAACCACCGCCAGATGCTAGTGCTATGTGAGATGAATGTCAAAATCCCCACCACGAGACGTAGAGGTGACGAGCATTCGTTGTTCAGGCATATGTATTCCGGCTTCACCTCAAAATGATGCGGCATCGAATCTTCAGGACCCGATGCCGTATTGTTGTCTATGATAGTTGGGGGTTAGAGTTTTTTCTTCATCACTCTCAACTTGATTTCTGTAGCATCCGCCGACTATTTTCAATTACCCTAGCCAATTCGCGGAGTGCACCCTTGGACTCCTCGTCGTCGTTATCCTGTTTTTCCAAAATGGCATATTTCTGTTGAAGTAACCGTACATGCACCGTTTGTATCCGTGTCAGTGCCTCCTCAATGCGTAGGATACGTTCATCAGCAACTTCCTTTGTAAGACTCCGGGACGTGCCTTTACCACTCTGTTCGTTTTCTGATTCTCCCTCTGTCATTTCACGGTCGACCATTTCCGGGCCTTCCATGAGTTGATATATCCGTTGCATCATACGGCGCTGGCGAATCAAACTGAGCCGGATCTGCTCATCTAGCTGCGCCAGGACATCCACATCTATCTCGTGCCATAGACGTTGCTCGACTTCATCAAGCGTGTCATAGGAGATTGATTCCCTTGCACCTGTTACCAACCCGTTTTTGTTACCACGCATTTTCTCGGGTGGTGCACCAGTAGACGCGCCGCCATGCAGGTAACACCGCCCATTTGGCATTGCGTCTCGTTGACATGGTGCTCCAGACCTCGTTTTAGCACTGCACTTCGCCAAGTTTACCATCTCCATTCAACATGGGGTTTGTGTGGTCAAATAGCTTATGGTAACACTTCAGAGACTTCGTCTACGCTCACTGACCTCCATCTTTACGGTTCGCCCACGCTAAGGTGGGAAAAAGGCTGATCGAATGGTTGCGCCTGTGGTGTCAACTAAATAAATACTGATCGTATGCTTCCCTTGTGTTCGGTTCGCAGCCGCCTGTCGAATGACACGTTCAAACGCATGGTAGGCATCCGTTTTGGATGGCTGTGATGCCACACTTTGTCCATCCACAATAATGTGGTAGGCGGGAGAAGCAAGCACAGACACTAACTCCCGCTTGTGTGACCGAATCAACTCCCGGTGGCGATCCGTAAGTCTGTTGGATGGACGGGCCGCTAGCTTGCCTTCGGGCAACAGATATAGGGTGATGCCATCGAGCTTTAATTTTCGGATGATAGAAGGTGCGTCCATTAGTCGAACACCTCAACGTCAGGCCCAATAGATAGAGTAGGAAAATGCTTGTCCGCATTGCCCGCGTTGTCCGCAACAACCGACAAATCCGCGCCACTACTGGATTTTTCTGCGGACATCGTTGCGGACAAGAATCGGGATTTTGCGGACAAGGATAGATCATTGTCCGCATGCTTGTCTGCCCAACTTTCCGCGCCACCATTGGTTTTTTCGCCCCATGCGGGCGTTGCGGACGTTGCGGACAAGGAATTGCCCTTATCTTCTAACGTGATGATCCTTGTCTTCTCATGCCCAACGGTTCCGAAACGGATATCTAGCCCCTGCACTCTCAAGTCTGGTGCAATTCGGCGCAATCTGTTTCCCATCACCCTTGGGTTGTAAAGCCATGTGTCGCGCTTGAAGTCTGGGTTTTCGACGTATGGTGTTAGTGTGTGGGCTAGTTGGGTAGCCGTTCCTGTCCATTCTCCACCTTCATGTTCACGTCGCATCATATCGATGATGGCCTGTGCCAGTTTGTCAGATTCTATCGCCTGCGCGGTCATCTGCGTTTGAGCACTTAAATATACCTCAAGGAATTCTCCTGGGTCCCAAGGCAATGATCCCCCTTGTTCTGCGGCAATAATCCAACGCGCAAAGTCCGCCATGCGAGGGGCCTTTTCCAGTTTTGTCGAGTCCCAGTAGCGTAGAGCGGCACTTACGGCGTCCAACAGAAGACCGAATATTTGTGACTTTACACGTTCGTACTCATGCCATATTTCGGCTTCGGATTGTCGTTCGTCGTCAGGGATGCGGTTTAAAGTAAGTAGGAGCGTCCGATCCCGAAGGTCTCCGCGCGTTGCGATAGCATCAATGCCATTCAGCAGTATCGGTCGCATCGCATTGATGATGGTCTCCTCCGAATTCTCGTAAAGAGCCCGTGTCGCGAAGCCCCCGCCCGTAGACAACACGCACAATGCGTCTGATAGCCACTGGGGTAATCCACTCAAGTTCTCAAAAGCAACTACGTGGTTATTCCCGGCTGCGATAAACAAATCACGCTCATCACGCGGTGGTCTTCTGCTAGTGGCTTCGTTTGGGTCGATTAACCCGCGCAACAAACGGGATAGGAGAGATTTGCCCGAACCCTGCTCGCCTTCGACTACCAGAATGGGATATGGTCCAGCGGGGCGCAGTGCTCCCAACAACCACGCAATAGCCATAATGCGTTGTTCCTTTGTTTTAAGATTGGCTATGGACCAAAGAGATGACCAATCCCCATCAGACACCGGTTGTGGAAGAGCGAGCATACCTCGCTTACGGGTAAAATACACATCGGGTTTATCGACGACTTCCCATCCATTGGCAGAGACCTTGACCGCTTGCCATTTTTCATCACATAGGTCAATCCATATTCCATCGTTCTCATCCCATGCTACACGCTGGTGTACTTTGTGGGCCGAACTGGCTTCCGACCAACACGCGATGGCATCAAGCGTGTCGATGGTTTCTTGAACGGCTTGGGACGATACGCCTTTACCATCTTGTGAGTTTACATATTGTGCGCGAAGCCAGTCTTTGAATCGTTTGGAGCGGATAGGCCACACCTCGCGGTGTTCCTTGCGCTTGATGGTGGCATACCCAACACGGTCGCCGCTTATATCGTCATGGAACAGCGTGGCGGTCATACCAATCTTGATGAGCTTGTCCCGTTGACTTTCAGACTCTTCTTGAGTAGCGGCCAATTCGTCTGCCAAGGTGCGCTTGGATTCGCGTTTGACCTTCAGATCCTGAATGTCGGTCACGTCACCCATCAACGAAGCCTCCTTTGTCGGCGGAGCAATTCTCGTCCTGCGATAGAATTCCACACTTTAGCGATCTGGGCATCCTCCAATGCTGGGTCGCACAGGTATCGACCATAGGCGTACACCAGACTTTCGGCCAAGTGTGGCTCAACGCGTCTGCGTAACAGGTGCCCGGCCACACTCGCAAGACTCACATCTCGTCTTCCTTCCGGTACTCCCGCTGCCAATGCGGCGATATCTGTCCTGCTCTTTACCCCCGGAAGCTCGTATATCCATTCCGGCACATCCGGCAATGGCCATGCCCACAACCCGCGTCCGCGAATCCACTTGTACCTTCCTCCCGATGGATGGACAGATGGCGGTGCAATCACGTATCCACCAAGAGCCCGAATATCGACGCCAGGCAATATGCCCACGCGAGATGGCATCGGCTTGGCTGTTTTGCACCAGACGTGCCAACCTTTTGCGGTTTTGACTGTTGGACTTGTTGGCAGTCCTTGTTCAGAGGCGGATTTGGCCGCCGCCGGACTGTCTATGTCGATAACGACAATATTAGAAAGTTCACAAGCAATACCAATGTTTGCATTCGGCCATTTACGCCACCATGCACGGATGACGTTAGGATTTTTTGTCGCGTCCTTCCATCCGTGCTCAGTGAGAGGGGTCTTATCCCGTGCTTTGCAAGGGAATACCGCCAAACCATTTATTGCGTACCACAACGCCCACTCCAAAAGACAATGGGATTGTGGTACACTTGATATAGTGAAATTCGGATTGGCCGCGTTGATGGACGCGGCTTTTTGTTCAATCATGCTTCTCGCCTCCAGCCTCCCGGTAGCGGTGTCCCACCAGCGTCAATCCATTGCTGTACCCGTTCCAGGTCGAACTTCACAACGCGGCCTAGGCGAACGTGGGGAATAATATTCTGCCTCGCCAAGTCGTACACCCTCTGCGTCGTTACGTCCAACAATTCCGCGATCTCATGTGCGCCAACTAGTTTTTTAGTCATTTTTGACGGGCTCCTTTCCCTCAAGCGTTTCGAAAACTGATTGTGGATTGAATAAGACTTTGCGCCCGAGGCGAATGCACGGTAAAGAACCGTTTCTTGCGTATCGCCATATGGCATCCTCTGAAAGTCCAGTCAACTTGCTTAACTCACAAGCTGAGATGTATCGACGATGGCGCGTGTCTAGATCCGACGGACTCATCTTCAATCACCCCCTTACAACAAAAAACACCTTACGCAGGTAGATTAAACCCACTTAAGGTGTCGTTCGTGTTTTGAGTAGACATGAGTAGACAGTTTATTTCATGTACTGCTCTTTGGCCGCTTTTTTCCGGTGTTTTTGTTGTTTGCATCTCATTTCTTTACGAATGCTTTCTAATGTTGCAGCGGCTTTGGAGTTAGATTTTTCGTATTTATTCAGGATGTTGACAAGCCGTGTCCTTCCTGTAACTCCTGCCGGTGCGTCCTTACCACTCTGAAAATGTTTGTAGCAATATCGCCATTCATGACCCAATTCAGCGCACAGAATGTGGTATTCGTAGAATTGTCCCTTTAAGCTACGCCCACAGGTGCAACATTTTACGGGCGGCGGGGGAGTATCTTCTTGCACGCGGTATGTTTCAGCTATTCTTTCGATCACGACCGCACACGGATAAGACGGACGATTGTGGTTCAGCAACGCATAGCGTTCCCATTCTTGTGTGGTCGCATATGAATTACTCCAATCATCAGGCCCAACCTCTATCCGACCTCGTTTTAAGAAAGATGAATCGGACACATGGCATGACCGCCATAGTTTGCGAAACAACATTTGGCGAAGTTGTAATTCGTTCTGTCGCCATCTTTTTGGATATCCTGGAGAGAAAACATGTGCGGCGTGCCAAAGCCCCGTTCCATCATCCTTGACTTGCACGGACAGTGCCGCTGCGTGCCACAGTCGAAATAACTCGAAAAAGTACAACCACTTTCCGAATAACGCTATTTCGGTTAGGGTTAAATTCCCATGTTCATCCACGTCTTCGCATACGTAAGGGACAAAATTCAGCGTTGTGTACTTCTTTCTAAACTCGCGGTTAAACTTGTCTAAGTCGCGCAAAGTTATGGATGGCAAGTGCAGAACAGAAGGGGACAGGGTGAGTGGCACAAACGGTATAAACAATCCGTACCGCTCAATGAATCCGCATATAGCCTGTACATCGCTTGATAGCGAATAAAATGCATTGCACATTTCAGCCACATCGACGGTCGTTTCGTCCAGCGGATAACCGAAAAGCATCTTTTTACTTTCGGGATTGAAACTCAGGGGCATGCCTACAACGGTCAGGTACGGATGGGTCTGATGGAGTAAGTTTGATTGTGGGAACAGCCGTTGCAGTGCCGCTCTGTCTGTATCAAGGATATCAGGCTCATCAACTTTGGACAGCTGCAATGGACAATCCACTTCATAAATACGCCACGGTTTCACGGTAATTGTTTCTGCCAATGAACACCACTTCCGTATTAGAATATATACGTCAAGTCTACCACTAAACTGGTGTTTGCGTATGTTCTGCTGTGAATTGCGGGGTTATAAGTTGGATACCCGTGTATTTCGTAGTTTTGATTTTTAGAAATAAGCGAGCCGGTCGATTATGCAGTAATGTTGCATAACCATACCTTATTGCTGTTCTACACTTGTTGTAGTTGTGGATAGCATTCAATAGTAGATGATTAGATTCTCTATATTGCTTGTGTATGGCACATGCTTAAGTGTTTGCTATGTAGTCTAAATTATCCATAAATTATGGAAATCATTAAAAACACCGGTATCTCCCTATTCACTCACCTTTGTATCATAAAGTTAAAGTCTGGTTTAAGTCGTCATGATAAATGGGATCCAGAAGTTACAGAGAATCGTCCTTAGCCACTAAGTGGTTGTGAAGTTAAACACTTAGTTTAGATGTATTAAATAGCCGCTCGTGTCATAGTAGTGACTGGGGTAACTTTTTTATACTATTTTATGAAGATGGAAGCGGTTGGATGTTTACAAGAAAATAATTACCACTATATCTGTGTGTTTATCAATTACTATGTCAGGAAGTTGTTTTGTGAGGGATTACAGAATTTCAAAAATCGTCGGAGAGATATGGAGAAGGTTAGATATAAGACAGTAAACTGTTATTGGATACTGTATCCTGTTTTGTTTTCACCGGTTACATCTTTTATCGATCTTACTATCATAATAATCCAAAGTTTTAGAACGAGAGGGGTGTACATATGATAATCGAGGGTTTTGAGCAAAATGATCTGTTCCCGATCGAATCTCTTGATTGCATAGCACAACTTGTCTTGAATAATGAAAGAGTGTGTGTATTTGGGCTAGATGTACTTGTAGATAAATTGATAGAGCAGGTTAGTAAAACAATTTTAAGGAATAAGACTGCTTCTGATGCAAATCGTAGTGCAGCGTTAGCGAACATATATTCAACGTGCTCTGAAGATTTTGATGGACAGATTCAAATTGGAAGCCAAGTCCACATAGTAAGGGTATCAGTTGATGTATCAATAACTCCCGCACAGGAACGTGATAATTGGGCGAGAGTCAAACCAGTCGTTGTAGCAGACTAAAGGGAGTCCAAGATGCATGAATAATGATTGGAGAATACAGGACGAAACGTTGGCGGATAAGGTTACGAACGTGATTAGAAAGATGATCGTAAATCAAACCTTTAAGCCAGGTGAACGTTTAGTACAAGAAGAACTGGCGAGTAGAATTGGTGTTAGCCGTATGCCCATCCGAGATGCTTTCAAACGACTTGCGTTTGAAGGATTGGTGATCATTGAGTCACGAAGGGGAGCGGTTGTGGCACCAGTTTCTAAAGAATCGTTTCAAGAAGTTTACACCCTTCGAATGCAGTTAGAGCCCATGGCTAATCGGATGTCTGCTGAGAATTTAAATGCAGCTGAATTTGAGGAATTAAAACTGTTATGTTTCAAAATGGAGAATTGCTCTGGAGAAGATGACAAGTACTTGTTTTCACAATTGAACGCAGAGTTCCATAAGTTGTTACGCTCAAAATGTCCATGGAATCGTCTCATTAACCTGGTTGAGACGCTTTGGGACGGATTACCACCATACACACCGATTTTTGTAACAGGGCAAGCAGAGCAATCACAGTATGAACACTGTGAGATTGTCCAAGCACTTGAGAAGAAGGATTATCATCAGGTTGAAGAGATTAGTTATCGTCATATTGAACGTTCCCGAGACTTATTGTTGACTCAACTTGAGAGTCAAGGCTATTTTGTGAACAGATTAAATCAAGAAGATGCGGACTCTTAAGCGTATCTTCTTTATTTTTTAAATGTGTGCATATAATTTATTTTAATGTAATATTGTAATTTTGTTGATATTTTAAAACGTTTTTATAATTTTATTGGATACAGTATCCGGGATTGAGGTGGACTATGTCTAACACTAAGGCCATGGCAGAAAAACTTGCCGAATACGTTTGCGATTTACGATTTGTTGATTTACCAGAACGAGTAGTCGAAACAACAAAGGTGGCATTTTTAGATTGGTTGGGAAATGCCGTTGTTGGTTCACAAATGCCGCCTGCTCAGATAGTCTCCCGAGTACTGGCAGCGCAGGGGGTGCAAGAACAACAGGCTACGATTATTGGAAGCCTTGGACTGGAGAAACCCCTAAAAATTGTAGGAGATAGACGATTAAGAGCTACGGCGTTGTGGGCAACGCTAGTCAACGGATCGAGTTCCCATATCATTGAGTTGGACGATGTTCATAAGGCGTCCATTATACATGCAGGTACGGTGGTTATTCCTGCTTCGCTTGCGTTGGCAGAACACTTACATTCTTCAGGTAGAGAGTTAATTGAGGCCATTGTCGTTGGGTTTGATACGTGTATACGCATTGGGGAAGCGGTTACACCCGCCCACTATCAATACTTTCATACCACTGGTACGGTAGGTACATTCGGAGCAGCAGCAGCAGCAGCTAAACTTCTCAAGTTGTCGGTTGACGAAACCTGCCATGCACTTGGCACAGCGGGTACGCAAGCGGCCGGGTTGTGGGAGTTTATCGAAACGGGCGCTATGAGTAAGCATCTGCATTCAGGAAAAGCTGGCTACAATGGATTGCTGGCCGCGATGTTGGCTAAAGAAGGATTTACAGGTGCTTTGGAGATTCTTGAAGGAAAAAGAGGCTTTATGAATGCAATGGCGAGTTCCTTCGATGAGTCAAAGGTTTTAGACAGGCTAGGGACACGATTTACGGTGCTTGAAAATTGTTACAAAATCCATTCGTCATGTCGGCACACTCATCATGCAATCGATTTGGTTATTCAATTGGTGAGTGAGCATGACTTGGACCCGGAAGAAATTCAACGAATTGAGGTTGGAACTTATCAAGTAGCGCTTGATATCACTGATAATCCTAACCCTACGTCAGTTTACGACGGGAAGTTTAGCATTCAATACTGTACAGCCTTAGCTGCTGTTAAGAGACGTGCCGGACTCGATGAATTTATAGAAGAGAATTTAAATGATGACATTGTTCGCGACATACTCGGTAAAGTTCGAGTATTTGTGGATACAGATGCTAACGAAAGATATCCAGAAAAGTGGGGGGCAAGGGTTACAATTTTCACAGTAGATGGTCAAAAGTTAGAAGCCCTTACTGATTATCCGAGGGGAGATTTTGAAAACCCGGTCAGTGTAGAAGAGCTGAAGAATAAATTTACATCATTAGTGAAAAGGTATTTGGATGAAACCGTAATAAACGAATTAGTAAGTCGGTCTTTATCGATTGATGACCTATCAGATGTAAGTACTTTTTTTAATAGTATTGGTTGACCCGAAAATAAGTATATAAGGGGAGATGCTTGATGGCATATGTAACATGGCAAGTTAATAAAACGAACCCCTTCATAGCTGAAATTGTGATGCAGCGTGAAGATGTCATGAATGCATTTAATTCTCAGATGGCTCGAGATTTTATTCGGATTTGTGCTGAAATTGTAGAGCAAGGAAATATCCGAGTTGTTGCTCTCAAATCTAGTAGCTCACGTGCATTTTGCACCGGAGCAGATTTGAAAGAACGTAATGGTATGACTGAAGAACAGTGGCACGAACAACATAGGTTATTTGAACAGATGTTCTATGCAATCGCTGATTTGCCAATGCCGACAATTGCAATAATTAGTGGATTTTGCCTAGCAGGTGGAATGGAACTAGCTCTAAATTGTGATATGTGGGTTGTATCGGAAAATGCGATTTTTGGTTTGCCCGAAGTAACCAGAGGCATCATGCCTGGCGGTGGCGGTACACGCCTATTAAGTAAACGTGTTGGTGTTCATCATGCAAAAGAAATTATTTTGACTGGCAAAAAATTTGATGCAAAAAGAGTGGCTGAGATGGGGCTTGTGAATAACATCGTTCCCATCAATCGATTAGAAGAGGCCTTTTTGGAGCTCGCAACGCCAATTACAGAGAATGCACCTTTGTCTGTAAGCTATTGTAAGGCGGCGATAGATGAGCTGATAGGGCTGCCAGACGACATGGGAAGAGAACGTGAAATTAGCTGGTACAACAAAGTTGTAGACACAGAAGACAGGCATGAGGGTGTAAGAGCTTTCAATGAAAAGAGAAAGCCGCAGTTTAAAGGTCAATAACAACTACTACCAAATTAACGTTCTTCCAAACTAATATCTAAGTGGAGGTATATTCAATGGTAGACAAGAGCCTACATGAAGAACTGCGTCGTAGTGTAAGGAGGATTTGCCAAAAGTATCCTGATTCATATTGGCGTACATTGGATGAGACAAATGAGTACCCTGAAAAATTTGTAGATGAATTAACCAAGAGTGGATATTTATCGGTGTTGATCCCTGAAGAATTTGGTGGTGCAGGTTTAGGGATAACAGAAGCTTCGATCATATTGGAGGAAATAAATCGTTCGGGTGCCAATGCAGGTGCTTGTCATGCGCAGATGTACACAATGGGGACTTTGTTGCGGCATGGTTCACAAGAGCAAAAAAATAAATATCTCCCGTCCATTGCTGACGGATCACTGAGGCTACAAGCGTTTGGAGTAACTGAACCTACTACTGGTACGGATACTACACAGTTAAAGACGACCGCAGTGAGAAAAGGTGATAAGTACGTTGTGAATGGACAGAAAGTGTTTATCTCACGTACTGAGCATTCTGATTTAATGATTCTTCTAGTTCGGACTACCCCTTTATCAGAAGTGAAGAAACGCTCGGAAGGTCTCAGTGTGTTACTTGTGGATCTTAGAGAGGCAGTCGGGAACGGGCTGACTATTCGCCCCATTCGTACCATGATGAACCATGCGACTACTGAGTTGTTCTTTGAGGATCTTGAAGTGCCTACGCAAAACCTGATCGGAGAAGAAGGAAAAGGCTTCAAATATATATTGGATGGGATGAACGCAGAACGAATACTAATTGCTTCAGAATGTATTGGTGACGGTAAGTGGTTTGTTGAACGTGCAACCAGCTATGCGAACGATCGTGTAGTATTCAATCGACCTATTGGTAAAAATCAAGGGGTTCAGTTCCCCATTTCGCGTGCGTACGTAAATATTGAAGCTGCAGATTTGATGAGATTCCGTGCAGCTGAATTGTTCGATGCGGGAGAAAAGTGCGGTACTGAGGCAAATATGGCCAAACTGCTGGCTGCTGATGCTTCATGGGAAGCTGCAAATGTTTGTCTTCAAACTCATGGCGGATTTGGTTTTGCTGAGGAGTATGATGTAGAGCGTAAGTTCCGGGAAACACGTCTCTACCAGGTGGCCCCGATTTCAACGAATCTAATTTTGTCTTATATCGGTGAGCATGTGTTAGGACTTCCTCGTTCCTACTAATTTACTAAGGTGGGGTGTTATGAAGTTTTCAGAAAAGGTTGAGGTCATTGAAGTCGGCCCACGTGACGGATTACAGAACGAACCACGTCCAATTTCAGTCGAGGAAAAGAAGCACTTAATTGATAGACTTGCACAAGTTGGTTTTAAGAGGATAGAGTCAACGGCATTTGTCCATCCGAAGTGGGTTCCTCAAATGGCTGATGCAGAGGCTATTGCAGCATATTGTAATGAATTGGGCTTAACTCATATCGCTCTTACACCGAATGAGCGAGCTATTGACCGTGCAATTTCTATCGGTGTTCCGCAAATCGCAGTATTTATCGGCGCGAGTACGCAATTCAATAAAAGGAATATAAACAGAACCACAGATGAGTCTCTGGAAGAATGTAAGGTAGTCTTTGAAAAGGCAAAGAGAAATAACATTTTTGTTAGAGCTTATGTCTCTATGGCTTTCTCATGTCCATTTCAAGGCCATGTTACTTTTGAAGAGGTGAATCATGTCTGTCAGGCATTTGTTAAACTTGGAGCGGATGAGATTGACATTGGCGATACGAATGGGAGGGCAAATCCCAAACTAGTGTATGAACGTTTTTCTCGCCTTAAGGACCTCTATCCCGAGGCTTCTTTCGTTGGTCACTTTCACGATACGTTTCATTTGGCCTTGGCTAATGTGGTTGCAGCAATCGAAGCCGGAGTGAACAAATTTGATTCTTCTGTTGGGGGACTTGGCGGATGTCCTTACTCACCAGGTGCCACCGGAAATGTTTCAACAGAGCGACTTGTATATATGTTGAATGAAATGGGTATTCAAACAGGACTCGATATAGATGTACTGAACGCTATTGGAACTGAAGCTAGAGCTCTCTCAAGTACACTGTAATTTTAGGCAGAAGATTAATAATCAATTTTACGGTTAACGGGGGGTTAAAATGGTTTCTCCATTAGACGGAATCCCAGTGCTTTCTGACATCACTGTAGTTGCCTTAGAGCAGGCAGTGGCCGCTCCATTTGCGTCCCGTCAATTGGCTGACTTAGGGGCACGGGTAATCAAAGTGGAACGTCCAGGTACGGGCGATTTTGCGCGACAATATGACCGTACCGTGCATGGCCAGTCGAGTCACTTTGTATGGCTGAATCGCTCTAAAGAATCTATCGCGTTAGATTTAAAATCCGATGATGGGAAAACTGTGTTGCGAAAGTTGTTATCTACTGCTGATGTATTTTTACACAACCTTGCACCAGGGGCTGTCGAGCGACTGGGGTTCGACTTTGAGACGCTGCACACCAGCTTTCCTCAACTTATTGTCTGTGAAATATCTGGATACGGCAAGGGAGGGCCCTATTCAGACAGGAAAGCATACGACCTGTTAATTCAATGTGAGGCTGGTGTTGTATCAATCACCGGAACACCTGAAACGCCTGCAAAGGTGGGCATTTCTATCGCAGATATTGCGTCAGGAATGTATGCTTATACCAACATATTGACAGCACTAATTCAACGACAAAAAACTGGTCTTGGAAAGTATATAGAGATTTCCATGCTTGAAGCACTTGGGGAATGGATGGGGTATCCCATGTATTTTTCAGCCTATGGAGGAGCTGACCCTGCAAGAACAGGCTCTTCTCATGCTACAATTTTTCCTTATGGTGCTTTTGCCACTGGTGATGGGAAATCAGTGTTTTTTGGTATACAAAATGATCGAGAATGGGAGAAATTTTGCACGATTGTCTTAAAGAAACCTGAAATGGCACTTGATGAACGTTATCATGGAAATGCAAGTCGCTATAATAATGCTGAAGAGATAAGAAAGATAATCCTAGACACATTTTCTCATACTACAGCAGTTGAGGTTGAGCAACGGCTGGAAGACGCTAAGATTGCTAATGCCAGATTAAATACTTTGACTGAATTCTTTACGCATCCTCAACTTCAGGCTCGAGACCGCTGGATAGACGTAGAGACTCCACAAGGAACCGTTAAGGCATTGTTACCACCGGGAGTTACCGAAAGCTCAACTGTTAAAATGGGACCTATTCCTAAAGTTGGTGAACATACTGAGAATATCCTGAGAGAAATTGGGATTTCGGCGATGACTGACTAAGGTGGTATTGAAACCTGCAGGTGGTGTTGGCAGGGGTTGTTTTGTTAGGGAATGTTTCATTGAAAAGGTGTGTACCAAATGGCTGAAGATGCTGTACGTGATATAGTTGATACATTGTCTACTTTTTCTGAAGAGCAGTTGAGAGAGGTTCAGCGTATCGTTCAAGTTCTTTCTTCCGGAGAATGTGTGAATCGACTCCACTATTTTGCACGCTTTTTGGGGATACATTGGAATGAGGGTGGACAGTGTACAATGACACTAGGTACGTATAATGAGAATACTTACAAAGTTGCACAAGGTGGAGCACTTTATACATTTGCCGATGTTGCCATTGGGTTTGAGATTCTTAAGAAATTACGTGACCAAGAAAAGGTCTTCACAGTCGAAATGAAAATGAACTTTCTAAAACAAGGAACCGGTAAGAGTTTAAGTGCCTCTGTTGATTTTCTACATTGGGGTAGGACAACAGTGGTGGCTCAGTGCTCAATTATAGATACCCAATTAAAGACCGTGGCACATGCTGTGGGTACATTCATTGTTGTCAGAGAACGAGAAACCTGAATGAAATTCTATTCAATGTTTTTCCTTATGTCGGGATACAGTATCCTTTATGCTTTATATTCATATCATCAAATAGTGATGAATTGTATGAGAGGGTAGAGAATCACGTTGAAACAAATTCGTACATGGCTATTTGTACCTGGGAATAATCTTCAGATGATTCAGAAGTCAAGAACCTCGAGATCCGACGCGTTAATTTTTGACTTGGAAGATGCTGTTTCAAGTGATAATAAAATTCAAGCACGTCAAAATATAATACAGGTACTAAAGCAACCTTGGTCCCAGACGATATATGTAAGGGTAACAGGGTTCAACACGCCAACGCTCTTAGATGAGGTTATCGAATTGTGTGGAGAACATTTAAGTGGTTTTGTGTTGCCAAAGGTTGAATCAGCAAACCAATTACAATGCTTTTCCTATCTATTGGACCTTATAGAAAAACAGAGAGGCCTTGAAATCGGGCGGGTCTCAATTCTGCCCATTATCGAAACAGCTGCCGGATTAAAGAATGTGCATGAGATTGCTAGTTCTGTAAAAAGAGTTAGTCGTTTAGCGTTTGGTTCAGTTGATTTCTCCCGGGACATAGGGGTTAAAAATTTAAATTCTGAGTTACATGATTATGTGAGAAGCACTTTAGTCATCGCATCACGGGTTGCAGGAATTCAGGCCCCAGTTGATGCCGTTTATCTCAATTTTAGAGATTCGGAGAGTCTCCGTACTGTAGCAAAACAAGCGAGCGAAATGGGTTTTTCAGGAAAATTTGCAATACACCCAAGCCAAATAGATGTGATAAATGCAATATTCTCAATTTCTGAATCCGAAATTCTTGAAGCAAAGGAGATTGTTGATGCGTATGAAAATGCGGTTTTAAGAGGTCAAGGAGTCGTTCAGGTGAATGGACAAATGGTAGACTTTCCTATATATGACCAGGCTAAACGGTTATTAGATGAATAACAACGTCTTGGAGGGCTTGTATGAAAGCGATTTCTGTTCAGGAAATTGAAAGTACTGTAGCCGAATTGTGTAGAAAGGCAAACTTACGTTTACCGCCAGATGTTATTGAGCGCATTCAAAAGGCCGGAGAAGAAGAGTTGTCCCCAGTTGGTCGTGAAGTGTTAGACCAGATTCTTCAAAATGCACAGCGAGCAGAACAAACGGGTGTAAGCCTATGCCAAGACGGCGGCGTTACAATTGTGTTTGCGGAGATTGGTCAAGATGTTCACATTGTTGGAGGCATGTTCGAAGATGCAGTAAATGCAGGAATTCAGCAAGGGTACCAATCAGCGCATCTACGCGGGTCAATATTGGATAGCCCGTTTCACGGCAAGAATACAGGGTTTAATGCACCAGGTGTAATTCATACAAAGATGGTACTTGGTGACCAACTACGACTACGTGTTATGCCAAAAGGGGGGGGAGCAGACAACATGAGCCAATTAAAAATGCTAGTCCCCGCTGAAGGAATCGATGGTGTGCGAAAATTTGTGTTAGACGTTGTGGAGCAGGCTGGTCCGAACGCATGCCCACCACTCATCGTTGGAGTAGGTATTGGGGGGACTTTCGATTCTGTCGGTCAACTCGCGAAACATGCACTACTGAGGGAGGTTGGAACATCAAACCCGGATGTAGCAAAATTTGAAAGAGAACTATTGGAGGAAATTAACAACCTTGGCATCGGTCCAATGGGGCTTGGTGGGACTATAACTGCGTTAGCCGTACATGTGGAGACTCATCCACTTCATATGGCATCGTTACCCGTAGCTGTTAATTTACAATGTCATTCAGCAAGGGTTCAAACGGCAGTTTTGTGAGGTGAGACCATGAATACGTGGAGTTTAACATTCCCTATTGATAAAACGGAATTGGCGGAGTTACGGGCAGGAGATAGGGTATTTCTAACCGGTTCTTTCATCACAGCACGTGATGAAGCGCACAAACGCTTGAACGAACTAACTACACAGAATATACCATGGCCAATTGATGTTCAAGGAGAGTTAATTTATTACGTGGGTCCGTCACCTGGTTTTGCTGATTTTGTGGTCGGTGCTGCTGGACCTACAACGAGCTCTAGAATGGATTCTTTTACGCCCTTAATGCTAGAGCGTGGAGCAGTTGCCACGATGGGGAAAGGATACCGTGGAGATACGGTTAAAGAAGCCATGTTGACCCACAAGGCTGTCTATTTTGTGGCAACAGGCGGGGCAGGTGCGCTTTTAGGGAGTCGAATTAAACGACGAGAGATCATTGCTTATGAAGATTTGGGTCCGGAAGCGATTGCTCGTGTCTGGGTTGAGGATTTCCCCGCCCTTGTTGCATTCGATACACATGGAAACGATATATATCAACAGCAAAGTGAATGGAGAAACGTCCACAGGTAGTGAGACGATAAAAAATTTGAAGTATGAATTAGCAATATTATGAAAGGTCGTGGTTCCTAAAGGACATTCAAGAGAGGTATAGCGTGGAAAACTACTCGATTGAATTCATAATTTGAAAGGGGAAAGAGGCATGAAAAAAAGTCATACAGCCGCCTCACGTGATGCCGAATTGCTAGCAAGGCTTGATCGGTTACCAGTATGGCCATATGCCAAAACCGTCTTGTGGATTGTCGGTGTGGGTTATCTAATAGCGTTTTTTGACATAACAAATGTGGCGTTTGGCCTGCCTGTCTTTAGTAAGTTAATGCATCTTACCGCTAGTCAAGCTTCTATCCCAATCACTGCAAGTCTCCTCGGGTACATTGTCGGGGCGTGGATTAATAGTAACTTAGCTGACGTTATCGGGCGTAAACAGGCCATTTTATCGGCTACACTATTGTTTACCATTGGTTGTATTGCAACAACCTTCAGTTTCAGTCTTTGGTGGATGATTATTTGGCGGTTCATTACAGGTATGGGAATAGGTGCAGAAATAGCTGCTATTTCTGCATATATCGGAGAACTAGCACCGGCTTCCTTACGTGGTCGTTACACCGCTATGGCCAATATTTTCTCCATGGTTGGGCAAGGCTTAGTACCAATTATTGCTTTAATCTTAGTTCCTAATTTCAACTGGGGTTGGCGTGGAATGTTTCTTCTTGGTGCACTTGGTGTGATTACACTGTTCTTTTTCGCTAAAATCCCAGAATCACCAAGATGGTTATTGACAAAAGACCGATATGAAGATGCAAAAAATATTATTGATGACGCAGAATCCTATGTTTCTAAGAAATTAAAGGGAAGCCTTCCTCCGCTTGTCACAACAGCAGATGAAGTTCAAGGTAAAGGATTCCCCACGGCTGAATTATTGCGGTCCCCTTATATTGGCAGAGTTATTTTACTGTTAGTAATGTGGTTCGTTTGGTATCTTGGCTGTTATACCTGGCTTGGTATGGCACCGACATTCTTTGTCGATAAAGGGTACACACTAACAGGTAGTATAGGATTCATGCTAGCCGCTTCTATAGGTTACCCAGTAGGGTCTATCCTTTCAACATGGCTCGGTGACCGTTTTGAACGCAAGTACACTATATTAGTAGGTATGGTGGTGTGGACTGTTGGATTTCTTGCTATTGCTTTTTTCAGTTCACCTTCCTTAATTTATACTGCGGTATTTGTGCTATCTGGATCACTCGGATTCTTTCTGCCACTTATGTATGCGCTTACTTCGGAGAGTTTTCCAACAAGGGCACGTGCAACGGGTGTCAGTTTGACAGATGGTATCGGTCATCTTGGTGGCGCTGTTGGACCAATTTTGGCGACCTCAATTTATGCGTGGGGTGGAGCCCACGGCTTCACTTCGGCATTTGTTTATATGGGTATCACCGGTTTTATAACGATTGTAATACTACCATTTACTATTTCAGCCACAAGAAAGCCATTGGAAGTAGTAACAAGCGAAGAAATAGGAACTTCCGTGTGAATTTTTAAATGCAGCAACTTACATTAAGATAGTTTTGCTTATGAGGAATGAGACGGTGCAAATTGTCTCATTCCTCATTTTTAGTAAGCTTAGAAACCAAACAAGCCGGAGGGTAGAAGTGTACAACCAGAGGAGGAGTCGATAGTCTTTGTGCCAGTGGCACTTGTCCTACGGATTTGTGGGGGCATTAGGGTATCAAGAGCACAGGAGGTACGCGTGATTAGAACTGTATACAGGCAATGAGATATAAAAAGATGGAGTTGTACGTTATCGAGCCGAGTTAGACTTGACTAAGGGCATATGTATGAAGTTACAGTAAGTGGATGACGTTCACGAGAAATAGCAATGGTTAAGTTTTCTTACGACCAGGAGGTTGGGAAGATGCTGAACCGGTGAGTCTCTAGGTTTACCAATTGCGAAACTCTGTTTGTATTGTATGACCAAGCAGAATCCAAGGAGGCGTTTCTACGAATGAATAAGGTATGTGTCTGTTTCATCGAAAACACAGGGGAGTCAGAGGCGAACATTGTCGGAATTGACCACGAAAAATTCTATAGCCAAAAGGTACGGGGCATGCATCTATCACTAACCCTCCGTCTGAAGATACGGTTCGTAAAACCGTTGAGAATGGTTTGTTTGTCAAAATGTTAAGGTGACTGACTTCATATTGGTGCTGTTGGAAACGAATTTAAATTTTGTCCTTCTGTAGAATCAAACGTAAAAGGATAGCGTGCTACTCATTTCCCAAGTCGAATATATTCCTTATTAAGAGTGTTGAGAGGGGGATAATGAAAGGATTGTAAACATAGCTGCTGATATGTAAACGTTGTCAAAAACTAATTTGTCTAGTTAGAAAGCAGCGAACCAGATGAAGGAGACCCACACTACACCCATCTACTAATTGTCGGGAGGAAGAGTAATGAGCAAACCCAAGCTATATGTGTTGGATACAGGGACGATGAAAATGGATAAAAACTTTATGATCGCAATGCACAATCCGGCAAGCATTGACAATCCCAATCCGCCTTCAGAGTTCATTGAATTTCCAGTATATGCAGTGTTGATTGACCATCCTGAGGGTAAAATCCTCTTTGATACTGGCTGTAATCCGGAGGGGATGGGAAAGAACGGCCGCTGGCCGGAAGGATTACAAAAACTTTTTCCTTCTTTTCAAGATGAGTCCTGTTACTTGATTAATCGTCTAGAACAACTGAACACACGACCTGAAGACATCAAATATGTCGTTGCTTCTCACTTACATCTTGATCATGCAGGATGCCTCGAATTGTTTACAAATGCAACCATAATTGTGCACGACACTGAACTTTCAAACACAATGAAACAGTATGCCTTGACAAAAGATATGGGCGCGTATGTTTGGGCCGATGTAAATGCTTGGATAAAGAACGATTTAAGATGGAAAATCGTCAAGCCTCATGAAGATGAGTTAAAGCTTGCAGAAGGGATTAAAATACTTAACTTCGGTCCCGGACATGCGTGGGGATTGCTGGGATTACATGTTGAGTTGCCTGGTGAAGGTGGCATCATTTTAGCTTCAGATGCAGTTTACTCGAGTGAAAATTATGGCCCTCCCGTTAAATTGCCAGGAATTATCTACGACTCACTTGGCTATTTGAATGCAGTGGAGAAAATTAAAAAATACTCTGAAAGAACAAATTCACAAGTTTGGTTTGGACACGATTCCGAGCAATTCAGGAAGTTCATCAAATCAACAGAAGGTTTTTATGAGTAATGCAAAGTCACATCAGATTAGTCCGTATAAGAGGGAGCAAAAACATCATGGGACTAAATTTTTCTATAGATTGATTCTTACCATGTAAAAAACGGGGGCACGCTGACATGATAGGGCTGGATAGATTGTGCTATGGATCTTTTATTGATGGCGACGAAAGAAAAGAAGGAAGAACTGAACTAGAAGTATTTAATCCATACAACAATGAAGTTGTTGGAAGCATGTTCTGTGCAACTGCACAAGATGTGAAAGATGCGATCGATACTGCGCATCGTGTATTTCAAGATACTATGAAGACGCTGTCGGCGCATAAGCGATCAGATATTTTACGAAGAACTGCGGACCTTTTAGAAGCAACAACTGAAAAGTTTGCTAGGATACTATCTTTGGAAGCTGGAAAACCGATTCGTGAAAGTAGAGGAGAGGTGGCTCGGGCTGTCCAAGTTCTACGATTTGCCTCAGAGGCAGCCAAGTCAGTTCATGGCGAACAAATTCCTATGGATAGTGCAGTAGGCGGAGAGTGTCAGATAGGAATTACGAAACGCGTGCCCTTAGGTGTAGTTGTTGCTATTACACCATTTAACTTTCCATTAAATCTTGTACTTCATAAGGTTGCTCCAGCGATAGCAGCAGGTAATACAGTTGTATTGAAGCCAGCAGAAAAAACTCCTTTTTCACCAGTAATGCTATACCAATTATTCGAAGAAGCCGGATTGCCAAAAGGAGCACTCAATATTGTTATGGGTCCTGGCCAAGAACTTGTAGAACCGCTGGTTACAAATCCAAAAGTTAAGAGGGTAACGTTTACTGGCAGTGGTACAGTCGGGTGGAAAATTAACGATATGGCAAAGCGGAAAAAAGTAACCCTGGAATTGGGGTCCAATGCACCCAATATCATTTTTGAAGATGCAGACTTGGATGTTTCTGTTAACGCTATTGTTATGGGTGGTTTTTCCTATGCTGGTCAAACATGTGTGTCTGCTCAAAGAATATACGTACATGAAAATGTGTATGACCGGTTTGTAGAAAAACTCGTTGCGAAAGTAAAAGCGCTAAAAATAGGAGATCCACTTGATGAATCGACGGACGTCGGACCGATGATTACAGAAGACGCAGCACAACGAGCTGAATTGTGGATCAAAGAAGCTATCAGTCAAGGAGCGACCGTATTAACAGGGGGGAACCGCAACAATGCGATGCTGGAACCAACTGTGATGGAGAATGTGACTCCAGAAATGAAAGTTGTTTGCTTAGAGGTTTTTGCACCTATCGTTAGTGTAATGCCATTTTCTACAGAATCGGAAGTCATTACTTTTGCAAATGATACAGATTTAGGGTTGCATGCAGGTGTGTTCACATCGGATATCAACAAGGCAATGCGTATAGCTGATGCAATTGAAACAGGTGGCGTTTGGATAAATGAAGTATCCACACGCCGCTATGACCATATTCCGTACGGTGGTGTGAAAAATAGTGGAATTGGTAAAGAAGGGGTTAAGTATGCCATTGAGGAGATGACAGATACGAAGTTCATCGGTATAAAGCTGTATTGAGTATTTTCAAGATTTATAGATTGTCAAATTTACCAAAGGGAGCCGATAAATATGAAGGTCAAGTCAGCTGTACTACGTGTATCAGGAGCATCTGCACCATATGCAGAAAGCAAACCAATTAAAATTGAAACGTTAGAGTTAGATTCCCCAGAGCGTGGAGAAGTCTTAATTCAAATTAAGGCAGCTAGTCTCTGTCATTCGGATTTGTCTGTAATAAATGGGAGTAGACCGCGTCCACTTCCCATGGCGCTAGGGCATGAAGCATCAGGTGTGGTGGTAGAAGTTGGAGAAGGCGTCAATGATCTAGAGCCAGGGGACCATATTGTATGTGTCTTTGTTCCTAGCTGCGGACACTGTGTGCCATGTAAGGAAGGACGCCCTGCCCTATGTGAACCAGGTGCAGAGGCGAATACAGCAGGAACATTAATCGGCGGAGGTATTCGATTGCACACAAATGATGAAGATGTAAATCATCATGTAGGTGTATCTGCTTTTTCGGAGTATGCAGTCGTATCTAGAAATTCTTTAATAAAGGTCGCCAAGGATATTCCATTTGAGAAGTTAGCGCTTTTTGGCTGTGCAGTTATTACTGGAGTGGGTGCAGTCGTTAACACAGCAGATATCAAATTAGGCAGTACAGTTGCGGTTGTTGGGCTTGGGGGTGTTGGTTTAAGTGCACTTATTGGTTCGGTTTCCGCAGGTGCAAGCAGAATTGTTGCAGTAGACATCAGCGAAACAAAACTAAAACAAGCAAAAGAGTTAGGAGCAACGGATACATTTAACTCGAAAGATCCCGATGTTGTAAAGCTTATTCGTGAAGCAACAGGTGGTGGGCTTGATTACGTATTTGAAACTGCAGGAGTAGTGCCTGCTATGGAAGTTGCCTATGGGATTACAAAGCGAGGCGGAACAACAGTTACAACAGGACTACCCCATCCTCAACATCATTTTTCATTTCCATATGTTGGTTTAACGGCAGAAGAAAGAACCTTAAAGGGTTCCTACGTTGGTAGTTGTGTTCCAGACAGAGATATCCCGAATTTTATTGATTTATTTAAACTTGGTCGTTTGCCGGTGGATAAATTGGTCGCCGATGTTATTTCCTTGGATGAAATTAATGAAGGTTTCGATAAGCTGGCAAAAGGAGATTCTTCAAGGATACTCATTAAGTTTTAATTTTTAATGATTAACCCAGTTTCGGTGCGACCGTACAAGATCGCACCGAAACTGAAGTATCATATCTTAATTTTGTTCCCAAAAAGGAGGTTGCGATATGGAGACTAATTCACTTGCCAGGCTCGAGTGAGTTCCAGTTTAGCCTTACAGTTACATGTGATTATATGTGAGTATTTAAAATATAGGATAACAGTACGCTCTGGACTTGAACATTGAGGCCGTTGATTCGGTTCATCAGGAATTTCGTGTGCTGACTGAGTTTACGAGGGAGAGCAAAAAGGCAAAGCAGCTGGGTTTCACTGGTAGACTAGTCATTCACCCGAATCAAATCGATATAGTAAATCGGATATTCGGCGCAAGTGACACCGATTTATTGCAGTCCAAACAGAATGTTGAGGCTTATCAAAAAGCACTGTCAAACGGTGTCGGGGTCATTCAAGTCAATGGGCAGATGGTTGATTTACCTGTTTTCGAAAGAGCTAAACGGTTACTCAAACTTCTTGCCGAAGAGTAGGTTATTATGAACGAGGCTCGACTCTACGTCACAATTGAGTTGGTTAGTTGGCAATACTGGTATTTGTGAATACCAATGCCAATTAGACTTATATTGACTGAAGGCAGCAGGAGTAGGTTCCCCAATAAATAATGGTACACAAATGCGGACGCATATCCTACGCCATTAAAGAATTTTCAATACCGGATTTTTGGGGGATTTGGATGGTGGTTGAGCGGCTGGATCACTTAGTTTTAACAGTACGTGACTTAGATACAACATGTGAATTTTATTCGAGCGTATTGGGAATGAGCATCTATACTTTTGGTAATGGACGCAAAGCACTACGATTTGGAATTCAGAAGATTAACCTTCACGAAGCTGGACATGAGTACGAGCCGAAAGCAAATAAGCCAACCCCAGGTTCAGCAGATATTTGCTTTATTACAAGAACACCAATAGATGTTGTCGTAGAGCATTTAAAGCAGCTTGGTGTAGCCATTGAAGAGGGCCCGATTCAACGCGCTGGTGCTGTTGGAGCAATAATGTCGGTGTATTTTAGAGATCCTGATTTTAATTTAATCGAAGTGTCGAATTACATCTCCTGAAGATATTTAACTGAGCAGGGGAGTTACTTCGAGTTGCACAAAGGGATGGTATTACTGATCGGGCATAACGTACGAATCTGACGGTGTAAGTTGTCCTCAAAAATGACGGGTAGGAGACCACCCACTGCCCGCATCATTTGAATTGGCTAATTCCAAATGGAGATCAAGTATGCTTTGTTTTTCATGAGTGCGAGCGGACATGGCACCATACTTGCGCTTGCCTTTCTCCAAACTTACCTCGTTCACGTTACGTTCACTGGCGTCTTTTCTCTCTATTGGCTAGTGTACTGCTTGCTCGTCTTTCGCTGGCCTTCCGAGCCTTGACCCACTCAGTCGAATCTAAGTGGTTCTGGTGCGAAAAAACCATAGGTGTTAATATTGGCCAATAAATCCTTGGGGGGAGGCTGGCATGTTATGGATCGTAAGATTGTAAACTGTGGCGCAAGGGATATCGAAACCAACCCCACTGCAGACTTAGTACCCAGCAGGTCAAAAGGAAGTTCTAAGACGATTCATGATGACGTTTTGGGCCTATTTGATGGGGCCGCAAACTGCACGGCCCCGTAGATTCCATCTGGTTACGTGGGAATGTACTCTATGGTATCACCTAAATGGTTACATTATCATTCGTAAAAGCCCTCAGTCGATTTCCGAAGCGACGCAAACTGTGCGGCATCGTGTCCGAACCATACTTGTGAGTTGGTTTCCCGGGCGAGTCTTTGAATCCGCTCTACGGTGTTTGTAAAGCCGAGTGAATCATAGATGATGCCTGGGATGCGGACTGGTGGTCCGTAATTTGCTGCTGAGTAGACCGCATCGGAGGCAAGAATAATGCCACCTTCTCCAGGCAGTTGAACGTGCAAGCCCAGCATGCCCCAGGCGTGCCCGCTGCCGAAGTTTAGAATTTTGATTCCGTCCACGAGTTGTAAATTATCTTCGTGGGGACGGATGGTTTTCCAGTGCAAATTGTTTTTTAACCAGGCATCGATGTCAGCCCAGATGTAGGCGCCTTCCTGTGCGTTATTCGCGTATGTGCGCAAGGCGCCGCTGAGTTCGTTCTCGTGCACAATAATCTGCGCATTGGTGAAAATTTCGAGGCATCCGGCGTGATCGAGATGGAGATGAGACGCGACGACATACCGGATGTCCTCGGGCCGAACCCTCATTTGTTCCAAGCGGTTGGGGAGGTAGCATTCTTCACTTGCAAGGTAGGGGAATAGATTCTGTGTCGCTTCGATCCAGCGGCCATTTTTCCCCATTCCGTTCGGGTTGCACGCGGTGTCGAAAAGGATTTTTCCTTCTGGGTGATCGATGAGGACTGTATAAACAGGGAACTCGATATGTTCATTCGGTTTATTTGGTTCAGTGGAGCTCGCAATCACGGAACTGGCAATCATCAAGTTTTTGTCCATTTTCATCGTTCCATTATCGAGAACGTATAGTTTCATCCCTGCCAAAAATATCCCTCCTTGTGTTTTCGGCTAGAAACATCAGTTATGGCTTAATTCTCAAGGCGATGTTCTTGAGTTGGGTATAGTGTTTTAGGGCCTCTAATCCCTTTTCCCGGCCAAAGCCGCTCTTTTTGTATCCGCCGAATGGCATTTCAATGCCGCCGCCGGCGCCGTAATTGTTGATAAATACTTGGCCGGATCGAACGCGGGAAGCGACGAAATGCGCCTTGTTGATATCGGTCGTCCAGACTGCAGTGACTAAGCCGTACTCCGTGTGATTCGCGAGGCTGACGGCTTCCTGGACACTTTCAAACGGGATGACGACTAGCACGGGACCAAATACTTCCTCCTGGGCTAAACGGCTGTCTGGGCGAACATTTGAAAATACCGTGGGTGCAAAGAAATAGCCTTTGGATAACGATCCGCCTGTTACCCGGTAACCACCTGTTACGGTTGTCACATTTTCGTCCCGTGCAACCTGCATATAGGATTCAATCCTGTTCAATTGTTTTTCTGACACGATTGCAGCGAGATCGGGATCTTCGAGTCCGGGGCCAATACGGAGTCGTTTCATACGTTCGACGATGAGCTCGACAAATTGCTTTTCTACTGACTTTTCAACGAGTAAACGCGAACCTGCAGAACAAGTTTGCCCACCGTTTTGGATGATGGACCGAACCACCCAATCTGCTGCTTCGCTTAAATCGGCATCCGCAAAGACGATATTTGGGGACTTGCCACCCAGTTCGAGTGTGATAGGTTTCACGTTCTCTGCAGCCATCTTCATGACGGCAATACCCGTTGGTACGGAACCTGTGAATGTGATCTGATCAATATCTGGATGCTTCGCGAGTGCTGCACCAGCTTCTTGGCCGAAGCCTGTGACGACGTTGACGACGCCATCTGGTACTCCGGCTTCCTGTGCAATTTCAGCAAGGCACAACGCGGTAAGCGGGGTGTCTTCAGCTGGTTTGATGACAGCCGTGTTGCCGGTTGCCAAAGCCGGTGCAAGGCTTCGGGTAGCAATTTGGATGGGGTAATTCCACGGAACAATGTGCGCGGTAACCCCCATTGGCTCCCGAATCGTGTAATCGAGGATATCTGGGCGCACGGGAATGGTTTCACCAAGAATTTTATCGGCCACGCCACCGTAGTACTCGCAATAGCGCGCTGCCACCTCGACATCAGCGTAGGATTGCGAAAGTGGTTTACCCGCATCTCGTGTTTCAAGCTTAGCTAAATCGTCTTTTTTCTCACGAATGAGTTGCGCCATGCGGAGCAAAATCCGGCCTCGCTCTGCAGGTAATATGTCACGCCACGCATCTTGCTCGAACGCATTTCTTGCAGCTTTTACGGCACGGTTAATATCCTCTTGGTTCCCTCTTTGAATCCATGCAGTTGGTTCGCCATTAGCTGGATCAACCGTGACAAATGTTTCCCCGGAAACACTGTTGACCCACTTACCGTCGATGAAGATTTGTTTCGTTTCCAATTGTTATCCCCTACTTTCCAACAACAATGGATGCGCGAGTTACCTTACGTTTTGCGGACTGATCCATCGCGTCGGCGATTTGGTCGAAGGAGAATTCCGCATCAAGCATGTCAGCGAATGGGTACTTGTTGATGTTCCTTTCCAGGAACTTCAGAGATTTGTTGAGATACCATGGGTCGTAGCGAACAACTGGAATCACTTGAATAGATTTGCGGGTCATGAGACCAGGATCGAACGAAGTCATTTGTCCAGGAGAGATATTGCCAATACTTACATATCGTCCGCCAGCACGTACGAGGTGGATACCCTCATTAAACGCTACTGTGACGCCTGTCAATTCCATTCCCACATTTGCGCCGATCCCGCCGGTAAGACTGCGAACAACCTCTGCCCGTCTCTCAGTGGTATCGTATTCGTTCATGTTAATGGTATAGTCGGCTCCAAAATCTTTCGCGTGACGCAGTCGTCCTTCTAATGCGTCGATGACGATGACGGTCGCACCGAGTTCTTTTGCCACGGCGCAAGCGTTCAGGCCAAGTCCACCCGCGCCTTGGATGACGACCGTTTCGCCGTAGCGGAGGTTGGCTTTTTCGAGACCAAAGTACACTTGTGACAGCGCGCAGTTCGCACTTGCCGCTGCTGCATCAGGGACGTTATCAGGTACCTTGTAAAAATATTGATCAGGGTGAATGTAGTAGTGACTTGCAAATGTACCGTGAAAGTGTGGAGCCTCTTCTGCTTCTTTAGACCAGTACTTGTATGCGTTTTCACATAGGTGAAACTGCCCCTGTTGGCAAGGTGGGCATTTACGGCAGGTTAGATAATAGGCTGCGACAATCCGATCGCCAACCTGAACAGGGTTCCCAGCAAAATCACTGGTGACCCCTGCGCCTAGTTTTGCGATTCGCCCGATGGCTTCGTGTCCCATCACCCCAGATTTTTTGGTAGGATGATGGCCTTTCCAAATATGAAGTTCCGAACCGCAGACATTGGTTCGTATGATTTCTGTGAGAACAGCTCCCGGGCCTGGATCAGGCAAATCATACTCCCGTAATGTCAGACTCCCTGGTTGCGACATGACAGCTACTTTTCCCTTCATGATCGTATCCCCCTCTATCACAGTACAACTGGGTACACCGCAAATGAGAATTTTGCATCCATTTTGCTGGTACAGTTCATGGTATTTCGAGGTTCGGCGAGTTATGATCGAGTTCAAACAACACATTGACAGTTTGTCGCGTTTATATTGACAGTCTGCTAGTTGATGATTAGCAATCGTTTCACAAAAAAGCAGTTTGAGGTGACGTAACCCACCATGAAAGACGATTGGCGGGTTGAGGACGAACTATTGTCCGATAAGGTGAAGAACATGTCGGGAAATCGGTTTGTTAAGGAGGAGACCGCCAATCGGTAATCCGATGTATCTGAATTAAAATCCTTCAGTTCGCTTGAATAATGTGAAACGAGACAAAAGAGGGGTATCTCCAAAATAATATCGCCTAACGCACTCGGTACGCTAGTCATCACTCTAATGGTCCTATATATCAAACTTTACCGTGAAGCCCATGTTGGTGTTCACCATAAGGGAAGATGCGAACCGATAAGATACTTTTACTTTATTTCATGAGAATCTAAGGTCTGCAATGGCATTGAGAAAAGCAACTTCTTATGTGGACATGAGTCATCAACTGGATTGTAGGGGGCTGGCTCACCAACCATCTACGATGACTTTTGGGACAGCGCATTTTAAGTTCATAAACTTGCTTTCTCTATTCTTGAGAAGGGGGCGATAACAGCGGAGCGCAACACTTCAACTGTATAAATACATACAACACGGTTTATCGCTTCATAGCGTTTTTCTTCAATTTCAAGTGGCGCAAGACAATAGGTATGATAACTTTATTGCTTTGTATTAATAAGCCTACAATGGTTTCGAATCTCCTGCTTCCCGGCTACTGTTCCTATATTGATGGAGTTGAATGAGGCCCCTTTTTGTGTGCACAGTGTGTGCCTAACGGCCCAAACTGGTTAAATAAGAAAACGGCTCAAGTCATGAAAACCCGCGCCATTACTAAATTCTTAGACACTCAAATATACTCAAAGAAACACAATCGGTGGACTTGAAAACCGCCGTGTTCGCAAGGGCACCGTGGGTTCGAATCCCACCCTCTCCGCCATAGAAAAAGTCCGCCAATGGTGCGGGCTTTTTTCGTTTCACCAACTTTTGTATAACGTTTGTATAGACCGCAATAAATGGCAGTCTCCGTGATAGTTCGCCGGGACATTCGGTCTACAGCGCAGACGAGTTCGCCGCGACCCATCGGATACATATGGGTCACTCCAACGTTCTTCCGTAATCAACATTAGGGAGAAACGTAAACATGGACAAAAGACGAGACAAGACGGTTGTCAAACGTGAAAGGACACGTCGGGCATTAACCGTAGAGCAGCAGCAACAGATTCAGGATGCAGTGGCTACTTCGAGCGAACAGGCTATGCAGGAATTTCTCACCGCGAAAATATCCGAACGATCCTCTGACAGAACCATCAAAGATTATCGCCGGCACTTTCGGTATCTAATGAACTGGTTGGATTCGAAGCACCCGGGGATTAAATTAACGCAAATAACTCCAGCCATCTTGCGCGAGTATGTGACATGGATGAGTACTGAAAAGGAAAAATATGACGACCATCCACGGAGGATAAAACGATCCATTATCGGGCTGTCGCCTGTAACGGTAAATGTTCGCATACGAACGATGAAGGCGTTTTTCAATTGGTGTGAGCGAGAAGGGCATGTGGCCAAGTCGCCGGCCAAGGACATCAAGTTACAAAAGACAGATGAAGATCATATATCGGCTTTTCAGGAAAGACAAGTTAGGACGCCGCTGTCGGTAGTGGACCGTAGTTCGTTCGCTGGATTTAGAGACTACGTAATCATGGTGACGTTATTAGACACTGGACTTCGTATCAGTGAACTTTTCTCACTAAAAGTGGATGATGTAGATTTTGAACAACTTACGCTGACGGTACCGTGGGAGAAAGCAAAGACGTGGAAGGATCGTACAGTGCCAATTTCAAAACAGACAGCCAGGCTGCTCGTGGAGTTAGTGCGCGAAAACAAAGATTTCGGGCCGCAAGCGAACTACTTGTTTTATTCGAGCTACGGGCACCCAATGACCGGAGACACTTTTGATGAGCGACGTCGGACGTACGGTAAGCAAGCTGGCATTGAAGGAGTACGTGTCTCGGCACACACATTTCGTCATACATTTGCGCTTCACTGGATAAAGGCCGGTGGCGATCCATTTTCGCTACAGAAGATGCTCGGTCACACGGATATGTCGATGGTTCGAAGATATGTCCGCTTAAGTGATACTGATGTGAAGGACAAGCATACCAGTTTTCACTCGTGCAGAAACTCTGGGCGAAGCGTTAGATCTCATGGAATATACTATGCCCTCGACAGAAATCTGTCAGGGCTTTTTGCTGCTTACGCGAAGTGCCTTGTTGCCTAATGATCCGTTTAACTCCATGAACAAATGACACAAAAAAGGTATTCCCCCCTCAAGTGGGAGGAGAAAGAAGAAAAATGTTGAATTTCGCAGTTATAGTTGATCGGGATTTTGTAGTCATTCAGCGAAGGATGGTAATGCAATGTGATTCGAACTAAGCACGGAACATACGATGGTGATAGTTGGGAAGAACACTGTCAGCTTCTTCTTAAAAAGAAATACGATTCAGAGGGATATCAGGAAATGGTTGCTCATACAAAGGGGGACCATGGAATAGAGGGATTTACTCGTACCGGATTAGTTTTTCAGTGCTATTGCCCTGACGAAGAGTATGAGCCAGGAAAGCTTTATGAGGAACAAAAAGACAAAGTCACAAGGGATTTGAATAAGCTGCAAAAAATAAGGGTAACTAAAAGAATTTTTAGGACCGACCAAGATTAGACAATGGATATTTCTTACCCCCTTGATCACCAATAAAGAATTGATTAAACATTGTCAGACAAAGGCTCAGGAATACAGGGAGCTAACACATATGCAGGATCTGTTGGGTAGTGACTTTGATGTTTTGGCTAAGGACGAAGGATATTTCATCCAAGAGCTCATTTGGGTCAAATTGTTTTTGAATGAAAAGCTAAGCGTTGCGGTAGAACCACCTGCAACATCTGATGTTGCGAACTGGAAACAGTGTGAATCACAAGCTATCCAAACACTTTATACAAAAATTAATCAGATTTTCGAGGGTCAGACCAACCAAGAAAACAAGACAAACACACTTGTAGACCGTATGGTAAAGGATTACATTTTGGGTGCGAAAGTAACAGAAAGTATTCAAAAGGACTTTCCGATTCTTTATGAGAAACAGATGAGTATAAAGTCATCAGTGGAATCAAGTCTAGAGGTAAATAGTTTGTTGACCGAATTGCCACCCTCACAGTTTTTGAGACAGACTATGGATGATTATAGGGAAGCCCTCAAATCGGAGAAATTCGATTCAATATTTGAATTTGGTGTGGTTGAGGATCTGTGCAGGGAAGCTGTTTCTGATTGGTTGATTAGGTGCCCGCTGAATTTTGGAGGTGTGTAATCGTGGATTTTCCGTACGATCTTGTTAAGGAAGTGCACTTTGTACGAAGGAGAATTCCCCTTTCTGTGGAACTGCGACCTATGCAGAAAATCGCCCAAATTTTGCTGGTTATACATTTCTCATCCTACAGGAACAAGTCAGCGTCAATATTAAAGCTGCAAATTTTTAATTGGGCGTTTAAGTCACCCGAATTCGCAGCGTCTATCCATCGTCTGTTGCAGCTCAGCAATAAAACCGATTTTCCAATAATCCGATTTGATCCTGCTTTAAATCGTGCGATTGGTCTGGCCCTAGCTGAAGACTACATCGTTATTCAAGAGAATACTGGTAAAATTTCTATCGGCTCTCAGGGTGAGACATTCTTGGCATCGTTGCTCGCAGAGGAAGAGTTATTACAATCTGAAAAACAATTTTTAGAAAGAATTGGAAAAGTTAGCGAAACAGCCATTGAGAATCTATTTAAAATGAGGTTTAAGATTAATGCATAAGTTACGAATTGACGCCATCAAAATCACGATACATACACCCGAGAAGGTTTTTGGCACATTTATCACATTGTCTGACGGATTGAACATTCTTCGCGCCAAGAACTCCACAGGAAAAAGTTCAATTTAAAACTCTATATTATATGCATTAGGCGTTGAGGAATTACTTGGCGGTAGAAATGGACATTTAATGAAGACCGTCTTAAAAGATGAATTAGAGTACGAAGGAGTTCAATAAGACCAAGTTCATGTATGGTATGGAATATAAACCATTTTTAGGACACGATCCTTACATAGATGGTAACATTGCATTCTATAGAGAGGAGTAGGTGAGTGCAGTGAAAGCTACGGGAATTGTCCGAAAAATAGACGAATTGGGTAGGGTTGTAATGCCAATGGAGCTACGTAGAACATTGGGTATTGATAATAGAGACTCAATGGGGATTTTTGTTGATGGTGACCGTATCATTCTCCGTAAGTATGAATCCTCATGTACATTCTGTAATTCAGCTGACAACCTCACCACCTTCAAAGAAAAGCGTGTATGTGGTGATTGCTGTCGTGAACTGAAAGAAGCTTTAGTGTGATCAATGGTATGTTTCTTTAAAGGGAAGCCGCAATGGGCTTCCCTTTGCAAACTCAATTACTTTGTGTTTCTTTCGTCGCCACGAAATGACCGCCTAGAATGTCTCTAAGGCGGTCATGGTGTTTAAGAAGTGTGTTTGTGCGTGCCTACTTGCTCTCACAAATGGATTCGTTAACTCAATAATTGTAAAAGCAGTTATGTCACAATCCAAATGTGACCATCATTTAAACTATTCGTCAGGGCCGTTCGGAGGTCACCTACATTCGTGGCACCTTGATCAACCAATGCTACAGAAACCGTCTGCTTTGTATTCTTTCGATATTGAATCTCCACCTTAAAAGCCTGACCTATCTGCTTCGAATCAAGGTGAAAATTGTCCGATAAATAGATACTATCGGCTGTTCGCATAACGTCGGCAATATTCCCGATTTCAGAAATGATGTCATCTCGGATTTCCTTACGTAATGTTCCATTAGTGTTACCCATGTTCGTACCATGGTCGCCTTGTACAGTTGGCATGTTAACGTCATACCTTTCTTCAGATTACTAGTTTTCGTTATAGACAACTTTAGATGTCACACCAATAATTTGAGGACTCGCATTTTCTGGACTTGAAAACGTTATGGTCGTTGTGCCATCTCCGTTGTCTACCGGTTGAAGTGATGCGATAGTGTCGAACTTGAACCGGAATGAAAAGAAGTCGACCCAATCTAATCCAGCATCTGCATTGGCAGCAAATTGCTGCTTATAGGTCTGCTCGGATACCGTCAACTTAATCGTCGGGCGATACATAACTAGGATTGTCTCAGGAATTAGGTGCAAACTTCCATTCACACCGAAGAAGCTGTCATTGGTAAGACCGACGATACCGTCAACAAGCTGAACATTAGGATTTACATAGGCGGGGTAATACCACTTACCACGTGAAACTTGGTATCCTTGGAGTCCTTTCGCAGTAAATCGAAGGTTGTAGTTTACGTCAGCGATGATTCTTGAAGTATTTACATGAGTCTCAACACTCGTCTCAAAGCAATCATGTTTGACTGTCGTCTCGTATACAGTTTTCCATGGGTACTTTATAACGGCATCTTTGTTGATCGTGATGTCAAAATCAAACTCATCGGTCCCGTATCCGTCCCATCGAGATTTATCACTAGCTAAATCCCCTAAAATGGTCACAGCGGGTACCTGTATCGCTTTTCCTCCTCTACTGATTGGCATTGTATCGGTACCTAGATTACTCAAAGCATCGCTCAATCCTGCGTCCATCGTTTTTAGAATTGCGGACATTTCGGAGTTCAGTTCGTCAATTTGACTAGCTAGTTCATTCATTTTGACTCCCCAAGAACTACCACCGAATGCGTAGGTCAACCATTCATCGAAGCTCTTTGCTGGCGTGCCATCTGACTTTGTATTGTTTGCTGCCCAAGAATAATAGTCCTTAGTTGCAGCATCCCTCAGAGTGATTTCTTGCGAACTTAAATCAGATACCTGGATCAATTTCTTCTTATAAGCAGGATTATCCTGACCATCCTTAGGTTTAATTGATTTAATCAAAGTGGAGTATGAATTATCTAGGCTGTCGCCTGGTACATAAAATCCCCCGAGATCGACCGGAACAGCATTAGCAATTCCATATGCATTAGCGTCAGTTCCGGTAATCCAACTTGCCCCTTGTGGGCCTTGACTAAATTGAAACACATATGCCCCATCTCCAGCGCTAACCAACCCTGGGTACTTGTTTGCAAGAGCGTCATACAAGTACTCATACTGACTTTTTTTCCCGAAATCATCTGCCATGTTAAAATATCCTCCTTACAAACCCATGTACGAGCTGCTCATTCTTTTGGGATTTTTGAGCAACGTTTATGTTGTATTCGTGGTGGAAGCATAATAGTCCTAATATCAATGGACAATTGATCCAAGGTATTTTCGTTGGTGAGACGAATCGTGCTATCGCTTGCAACCGTCTTGTTGAGTACCATTCATGTATATACGTCATCCTTAATAGGCAGTATTGAATTAGAGGTTCATCCCAGGTAGAATGGATAATGATGGGAGTGGGAAAGTACACGCGTGGGAGGAACTCGGGTCTTTCGGTCTACAAACGTCATAAGTAGACAAGCCTGTCATAAGCGTGATGTAAGGGGAAGTAGTCAGTTTTTGCCTGTGGCTATTCGCCTAGCCGTTTTTGCTCCGCTCAAACGGTCGTCTGAATACCCTTCGGCCTGCTTGTTGGGGCCGCGCCCCAAACCCTGCCTGGTGGCTATCGCCCCCAGACCCCCATGTAAACAGAGACACCATCGAATCGAAAAAGATGATTCAATGGTGTCTCTGTTTAGGATGACTGTATCGGTGCTTTAGTGTATGTACTTTTTAATTTCATCCCAGAAGTTTTCTCGTGTTCCGGCCATATAAAGGACAACTGATTGCGGTGTTCCTTCATCATCTTCAATAATCACATAAGCAATTTCGTAACTTTGTTGAACAAGACCATCGATTCATCAAGAAGATCACGAACCCGATGCTTGAATTCAAATCGTTTCAAACTGCTGACAGAACACTTAAGGGAATTGAGGCCATGCACATACTGAGGAAAGGACAGGCTGAGATACTGTATTCACCCGTTTCCATCGGGGCGTTTATGGACCGCCTGTTTGCCCTATCTGCATAACCAAAATATGAGAGATGGATTGCTCTCTTTTTCTAGTAATCTTTGCACCAGAACCGTATAAATATATCTTTCATAAAATTCTGTTATATATTATTATCTTGTTAATTCCAGACTACTTGGTGATTGTTCTGACTGTGGGTTTAAGAAGAACAAGTTATGAACAAGTATAAGTTATTGCAGATGGACATAACTTTTCGCAAGACGTGAAAGCGGTTTCTCTGGTTCTTAGGATCGGCACCTTGACCGGGGAAAGGGGGTGATGGATAGCTTACATGTAACAAAACGTCGGTGAAATGATTAGAAAAGCGGATCAACAGGTGGTTGGCCGGAACCGACAAAATGTCGAATCTGGGTGTGTTCCCAAGCGTACGAACCGATGAAGGTCAAAAACGGTGGTGTGACTGAAACCGACTTTCAGGGAGGTCAAGTGAAGATGCGAAAAGCCAAAATTTCGGCGCTTGCGGCCGCAACTGTGTTCAGTGCAACCGCACTGACCGGCTGCTCACAAACCTCAGCAAGTCATGACAACAAGACAGCGTCGCCAACCGCCGTTACCATTCCGTTGCCTACCACTCCAACCATCTCCACGCTCGATCCGTCGCAATGGGGAGCGCAGATCTTGATTGATCAAGGAACGGTTATGGAAGGTCTTTACGGGTACAGCCCAACCGGCAAGATTGTGCCTAAAATCGCAACGCACTATACGGTTTCCAAGGACGGTCTGGTATGGACGTTCTATCTGCGCCATAACGCTAAGTGGTCAAACGGCAAGCCTGTTACGGCAAACGACTTCTATTACGCGTGGATGCGTGTGGCCTCGCCTGACAACACGACCGGCGCGGTGTGGGCCAGCGTGATGACTTATGTCAAAAACGTCGTGCAGTACCATGCAGGCAGTGTACCAGCCAGTCAGGTGGGCCTCAAGGTCATTAACCCGTACGAGATTCAACTCACATTAAGTGTGCCGCACAACATCCTGGGTGCTATGGTGATTTCAGGCTCAATGCCACTATATGCACCGTCCATAAAAGCGCATCCGAACGATTGGTACCTACCGCAGAATTTTGTTGGCGACGGACCGTATATCATCAAATCTTTCATGCCGAATGGCAAGATTACGCTAGTTCGCAACCCCAATTACGTGGGCGCTCCTGGTGAGGTGAACGTTGGAAACGTCCAGATGATTAACGTCATCCCGGGACCCACTGTACCTGTTGAGGATTTTATGGCCGACAGGCTGGACGCAGCCGTCATCCCTACCCCGTCCGACTACAGGTACGTAGTGACCCATCCTCAGCTCAAGGCGCAACTTCATTCGCAATCTGATAACCAGGTAGAGTACTTGGAATGGGATAAATCGACGGAAGCCTCCCCGCTTGAGAAACTGCAGGTGCGGCAGGCAATTGCCATGGCGATTGACCGTGCGCCTATCGTCAATAATGTACTCAGTGGGATGGGCGGAATAACGAACGTTTTTGGTTTCCCGGGTTGGCCGACGTATTCGCTGCAAAAGCCGTTGCCGTACGATGTTCAGAAGGCGCAGCAGCTTCTCGCTCAAGCAGGCTATCCAGGCGGCAAGGGAATGCCGACGCTTTACCTGTACACCCAAACGACGTCGGACAATCCGAACAGTGTGCCCATCGCGGAAGCTCTCGCAGAGGAGCTCAAGCAGAATCTGGACATCAATTTTAAAATTGTGCCCGAGGCCTCTACGATGTACGGAAACATCGTATGGGGCGGCTTGAATCAAGGCATTCATCCAGGGTACGTGGTCGGCGGCGGAACCCCGAATTTCAGCGACGCCAACAGTTTGCCGATAGGCGCCAACCAAGAGGTGCTGTTTGCTGGAACAGTTGGACCGCTCGACTACCGCGTTCATGCTTCAAACTACTACTATCCCACGTACGATCCCGACGATGTAAAGGAGTTCGGAAACCCGGACAACCCGAATATGGGTGTCAAATGGTCGGATTGGCTACCCCTGCAAAAAGCTGCGGAGGCGGATATTAAATATCTGGATGCGTGGACCGCTAAGCAGCCAGCGGCATACCAAAAAGTGCTGGTTGCCTCCGGGCAAGCTACGAACGCGCAGCAATGGACGAACCTGATGAACGCCTGGAAACAGGCAAAGACCCCGGCCGACAAACATACGGCGTGGGTGAATGCATGGAAATTCGTCGGCGATTACAGCGCGGGCAACGGCGGAGCGAACATAGGACTCAACGGCCAGGTCTGGGACGACGAACATATGCCGCATGACGTTTACTTAGCCACGATGTGGAATGCCGAACTGAACGGAGCGATCTCCCAGAAGGCCGAGGATGACCTGACGGCGAACATCGACAACTTCATGCTGCAGCAAGGGTATGGAATCCCGTTGTACTACTTTAAAACCTTCTATTTGGAGAAACCGGGCCTCACTGGCATTGAGGCGAACCCATGGTCATGGGGAAACCTCTTCCAAATGCAGTATCTGCATACCAACTAACCATGTTCTGGTTCAGGGCCGTCGAATTCACGGTGCGTGGGCCCCGCGACCGTTCATTCTAAAGAAGGGGGATCCGGAATATGGGCCTGATGAGATTTCTGGTCAAACGCATCATTGCCCTTATTATCACCATCTCGCTCGTGCTCACCGTTGCTTATCTCTTGATGTACTACTCTCCGGGAAGTTTTTTTAATTCCGCCAACATCGGCGCGGGGATGGGTCAGCTGCAACTTCAGGATCCAGCACTCTATCATCAATATATTAACCAATTTGAAAGCCGCTATGGGCTAGACCAGCCGGTATGGGAGCAGGTGGTGAAATACGTCTGGCACTCGCTCACCTTTAATTTCGGGAACTCGTTCGAAAACCCTTCGGTGACAATCTCCAGTCAGTTGGCGACAGCGTTGCCGATTAGCGCTGTGTTAGCTGTTGGTTCCGTCGTTCTTTCCATCATTGTCGGCATCCCGCTGGGCGTGCTGGCAGCTTTGAAACGCAACACGTGGATCGACTCTACCTTGACCACGCTGTCGGTGGCCGGTCAGGCTATTCCGTCGTTTGTGCTCGCCGTCTTGCTGGTGTTGCTGTTTGGTGTCTGGTTGCCAGGCGTCTTGCCGGTGAACGGGTGGGGAACGATCGGAGAAGCGGTGTTGCCAATCATTGCTCTTTCGGCCGCCAATATCGGCGTCGTCACGCGCTACACGCGCGGAAGCCTTATCGAAGGCTTGCGACAGGAGTACATCCGTACGGCGCAGGCCAAAGGGGTGCGGTACTGGCCCATCGTCTTTCGTCACGCGATGCGTAACTCGCTGACGGCACTTATCACCGTGATCGGCCCGGCATTTGCCTTCACGGTCGTCAGCACGGTGTGGGTTGAGCAGATCTTTTCGATTCCCGGCGTGGGCAACTTGCTCTCCACTGCTTTTTCGTCGAAGGATGTGCCCTTGTCTATTACGTCTGTGTTCATTCTTTGCCTGATGGTTATGGGGATGAATTTGATAGTGGACCTTCTTTATGGGTTGCTCGATCCGCGCGTTCAACTCGAATAGAAAACACGGCTCACTACTCTAAAGAGACAATCGACATCGTGGAGAAAGGTGGTTACACAGTTGGCTGTTTTCATGACGACGGCAAATGCCTCCGTGCAGGCCACGAGGCGCCGCTCACAGCTCTCCCTAGCATGGCGCCGATACAGACGTAACTGGCTGGCAGTCGCAGGACTGGTATGGGTCATCCTGTTTATTATCATCGGGATCATCGGTCCCTGGATTGCGCCGCAAAACTATGCTCAAACGAATTTTCTCTACGCAAATCACCCTCCGTCTGCAAAATTCCCGTTTGGTACGGACGGGCTCGGCCATGACATGTTAAGTCAAATCTTGTGGAGCGTGCAAAATGCGCTGGAGATTGCGTTTGGCGCCACGCTGGTCAGCTTCATTATCGGGACAGCGCTTGGGCTGTGGGCTGGCCTGCAGGGTGGTGTCGCCGACATGATCATCATGCGGTTGGTCGATTTTATGTTCGCGTTTCCCGCCTACTTTCTCAACTTGATTTTGGTTGTTAAATTCGGGCGCGGTATGTTGCCCATCCTGATGGCCATCGGCGTCACGGGCTGGGCCGGATATGCTCGTCTGATTCGCAGTCTCGTTCTCGGTATGAGAAACGGGGAGATGGTAGAGGCGGCAAGGGCGCTTGGCGCGACGCGAGCACACATTGCCCGTCGCTATCTGTTGCCGAATGTCGTCAGCAGCATGCTCGTGGCGCTCGCGTTCGGGATTCCTGGGGACCTGACAGTCATGGCTGGCTTGAGCGTGGTCGGCATGGGGTTGCTTCCGCCGCTTCCGAGTTTTGGAAATATGATCGCGCAAGCGGGAAGCAACGTACTGGGATACCCGTGGCTTCTGTACTTTCCAGCCGGAGTGTTCGCCATCACACTGCTGTCGTTCCTATTCGTGGCTGACGGGTTGCAGGAAGCACTCAACCCGAAAGGAGGATATTAATGGCTGAGGACCTATTGACAGTAGAGAACCTGTACACGCAATTCGAACGGACCGACGACACCGTATACGCGGTCAACGGTGTCAGCTTTTCGGTCGCACCCGGTGAGACGCTGGGCATCGTCGGTGAAAGTGGATCAGGAAAGTCGGTTTCGCTGTTGTCCGTGCTTGGCCTCTTGCGCGGTACTGGCCGGGTAATGTCCGGGACAGCCAAGTTTATGGGTACGAACCTTTTGAAACTGCGGCGCAGGCAATTGGAAGATATCCGTGGTCGGGATATTGGCGTGGTATTTCAGGACCCTATGAGCAGTCTGAACCCGACGATGCGGATTGGCGATCAAATCATGGAAGCCATGCTCACCCATCAATACACCAACCGAAAGGGTGCGTTTGCGCGCACGCTGGATCTGCTAGAGGAAGTGGGGATTCCGGAGCCGAAGACGCGCTTTCGCAACTATCCGCATGAGTTTTCGGGTGGCATGCGGCAACGGGTGATGATCGCCATGGCAATTGCATGTGAGCCGCAATTGCTTATTGCTGACGAGCCGACGACAGCACTGGATGTGACTGTGCAGATGCAGATCCTGTCGCTCTTGCAGAAACTGCGGGATAAGCGGCGGATGAGCATCGTCATGATTACGCACGATTTCGGCGTGGCGACGAATTTCTGCGATAGGATTATTGTTATGTACGCAGGCAAAGTGATGGAAAGCGCGTCGCTGGACGAATTTCTCAAACGGCCCGCCCATCCTTACACTATCGGTCTGAAGGCGTCGATCATCGAGGTTGGGCACCGGGATAAGGAACTTCGCCCGATTCCGGGAATGGCTGATACGTTGAACGAGGTACCGCAGAGTTGTCCCTACGCGGCTCGCTGCAGGTTTGCGCAGGATCGTTGCAGACAGGAACTTCCTGAACTGCGTCACGTAGGAGCGAACCACTATGTTGCGTGTCACCGAGCTGAGGAGGTGATGGCAGATGTCGGATGAGCCGTTGTTGCAGGTCGAAGGGGTATCGAAGCGATTTAAGGTGCGCGGTCGTACACTGCATGCGGTCGAGCGCGTATCATTTGAGCTTCGGGCTGGTCAGACGCTGGGATTGGTTGGAGAGAGCGGCTCGGGCAAATCAACGCTGGGCCGCATGGTATTGCGGTTGCTGGAGACGAACGAAGGCCGTGTGGTGTTTCAGGGACAGGATCTTGCGAAGCTGTCAGCAAAAGAGATGCGGGTACAGCGGCGGGATATGCAGATTATTTTTCAGAACCCACTGGCTTCTCTGAGCTCCCGGATGACAGTTGCGGATGCGATAGAGGACGCGATGATCATCCAGAAGATAGGCGGGTCGGCGACGGAGCGCCGCAAGAGCGTCGACGAAGTGCTTGAGCGGGTCGGATTGCCGTTGTCAGCTGGCCAGGCCTATCCGTTCGAACTGTCGGGTGGACAGCAGCAGCGGGTGGGTATCGCCCGCGCACTGGCGTTGCGGCCAAAGCTAGTAGTCTGCGACGAGCCGATTTCCGCACTCGACGTCTCCGTTCAGATACAGATCATCCAGTTGTTGCAGGACCTGCAACGGGAATTGAACATGGCCTACATCTTTATCTCCCACAATCTTGGGGTTGTGCAATTCCTCAGTGACACGGTGATGGTGCTGTATCTCGGCGAGGTGGTCGAGCAGGCCGAGGCGCAGAAGTTGTTCGAAGCGCCGAAGCATCCGTACACGCGAGCATTGATAAACTCCATTCTCAAAGTGCCTGAGACGAGTGCAGACAAACGCCCCCTGGTTGCGCTGCCAGGTGAGATGCCGTCACCGTTTTCGCCGCCGTCTGGGTGTCCGTATCATCCGCGGTGTGCGCTGGCCACGGATCAGTGCAAGAGCGAGAAGCCGCTGTTGCGGCAGGTGTCGGCAGACCACTTAGCCGCCTGTCACTACGCCAATTGAGATAATTAATAATAGGAATTAAATGATGGAACCGGAATAATCTACATGAGTAAATACTTCTTCTATTTAAATAAGCCCGAGCTGTGCCACGTGAAAATGAACTTGGGAGGAAGTAAATATGAACCTGACGTATGCTCAAAAGAAAGCGTTTTACGAGAATGGGTTTATCAAAATTCCAGGCGTCGTCCCGCAAATTATGGTGGATTCAGCCTTGAAGGCTATTAACCATTCTATAGGTGAAGGTCTAAGCGCGGAAGACATGGTTATTATGCGTGCCCAGTCCTATTGCAAAGAGCTGGTTCACGAACCAGTTATCACTGACCTATTCAACAAAACAGCGGCTTGGGAACTTTCTGAGAGTCTGCTTGGTCAAGGTCATGTTCCGGCCGTTAGCGGCGGACAAATCGCTTTGAGGTTTCCAGGCCTGCAAGACCCTCCACACAAACCGGGTAGTCATCTAGACGGCATGTACACTCCGACAAATGGAGTTCCTCAAGGTACAATTCAAAACTTCACGATGCTCGTCGGAGTCTACTTGAATTCTGTCCGACTAGAAAACGCCGGAAATTTAACAGTCTGGCCGGGGACACACCATACGTTCGAGGAATACTTTCGAGAACATGGTGCCGAGGCGCTGCTCGAAGGAATGCCAAAGGTCGACATGCCGGATCCAGTGCAAATCACGGTAGAGCCAGGCGATGTTGTATTCGCACATTATCAGCTTGCGCACGGGACGGCTCCGAATATTTCGCCCAATGTACGTTATGCAATCTACTTTCGCTTGACGCATACCGACTTCGATCGCAGTCAATGGCAGGCTCCGATGCGCAATATTTGGATGCACTATCCTGGTATTCGAGAGTTACTTCTCGGATCGTGATGAACCGTCTTACCGTTGAGTACGTGGCATCTGACATAACAAAACAGCCAACGCGCAGTACAATGTGTGCCGTGCGTTGGCTGTTTTCATGAAGCTGTTAAATTCCATTGTGGTAATTACTGTATAGCAGCTAAATTATTAAAACACAACAACGATGAACATTGGACTTTTATAATATGCGAGATCACTGATTAAATCTGTGGAATTGTGCTCTAGTGTTGATTCAAACAGCCTCTTTAGGTTTTGCTGGTTTCTCTCAGTTTCACCCTATAGATTTTTCAAAGATAAAGATAACTTCCTTAGGAGCGTATTTACGCCACAATTCTTCTCTTCTTACATTCCCAACTTCGTAATCGTCGATAGAGATCCTTTCGTATTCCTCATAATGCAAACCTTTGGCAACGAGTTCAGTGGGTTTGAATCCGTTTTTCAAATAAAACTTCTCAACTGTCGGATCGTCCGCTGAACCTACAGCGATTTTCCTATAACCTCTTGTTTTAACTGCGCTTTCAAAGACACGTATCATTCTTGATCCAATCCCGACTCTGGCATATCCTTTTGTTTCGTTTAAATCCACTGCGATCCCTTGCAAAGTAATCACCGATTCATCTTTTTTGGATGGATGTCCATAACATATGCCGATCAGTTCATCACCGTTGACTGCAACAAAGTACAAATCTGGATTTGCTGCGACTCTTTGTACAAATTCAGGAAATTTTTCCCTATCCAAATACTCACTCTGAAAGGCGTGCGCTCTTTCATAATCGTGTTGCTCAATAGTTCTAACCTCGATCATCATGACATCCTCCATTACGTCCAGCACTTGCAGCCCAACTAATAACGCTAATATAGTTCGTACTGCGCTATTCTGCCCCTTAGTCCAATAACGGCGATTACGAATCACTTGAACACCAATTTGCGGGCGATAAGAAGAAAATTGAGCAATTCGTGAATACCTGCTCTCTTGGTGAATTTTTCTTGTTGGCTCGAAATGAGTCAGTGGACAACGACGCCATATTTGATGAGTTCTGTAAGGTCGTGCAGCACTTTTGGACTGAACGTGTCAAAGACCTTTTCCCCGAACGCAATATCGTTGTCGAAATCGGATGGGAAATTGTTGGAGAAAAAGGAATGGCTATCACAATGTATCAAGCTTAATTTTCTTCAGCTAGTCATAATGAACGACACCGGCTCCGTTTCGCACATCGTGGTTTACAGTGAAACTTGAGAGAACAGTGCAGAGCCACATACGAAGGGAGCCGATACTATGAAGACTATCACAAAGTTTGTAGGTTTGGATGTATCCAAGGATAATATCGCAGTAGCGGTAGCAGACGAAGGTCGAGGGGAACCGAGATATATCGGAATGTTCCCTCATACGGTGGAAGCTGTAAGGAGTCTGGTAAATAGATTGGATTCAGATGAAGTCGAACTGGAGTTTTGTTACGAAGCTGGTCCAACAGGTTACGGGCTCTATCGACTACTGCGTGCAATGGAGATGCCGTGTACCGTTGTCGCACCTTCCCTCATTCCGGTTCGCCAAGGAGATCGAGTGAAGACAGACAAGCGAGATGCGTTGAGATTGGCACAATTGTTCAGGGCTGGAGAGTTGGTTGCAGTCTTTGTTCCAAATGAGGAAAACGAGTCATTACGGGATTTAGTGCGGGCACGGGAAGATGCGGTGGAAGACCGTACACGGGCAAGGCATCGGCTATCCAAGTTCCTACTCAGACACAATCGGCGTCCTGAAACTAAGCTTAGTGCTTGGGGAGCTATGCATCGTCGGTGGTTGGACGGTCTAAAATGGACGGATCGTCGAGAAGAAGTGGTGTACCAGGAGTATTTGCATCATTTAGACGAAATTGAGGGACGTCTCAAACGTCTTGAGGCAGCTATACATTTGGAGGCAACGGAAAGCGAGAGAGCTCCAGTGATTCAGGCTTTGCAAACACTGAAGGGTGTTGCAGAGGTCATCGCAACCTCTTTGGTCGCTGAGGTTGGGGAGTTTCGTCGTTTCCATAATCCAAAGCAGTTAATGGCATATGCCGGACTGGTACCATCCGAGTATTCGAGTGGTGTATCTCGAAAGCAGGGTAGAATCACGAAGTCTGGGAATTCACATCTCAGACGGGTTCTAGGAGAGGCAGCATGGTGTTACCGATACAAACCGGCCATTAAAGGAAAGTGGTATTAAGTCAATAGAATGGACACCCCAAAACAGAGAAATTATAAGTTTTAATATTCTGATATGATGCCTGTTATCGTTCAGCTTGCTGCAGCTCTTATAGCGTGGAAATATCTTCTTTCGAATTCAACCGGTGTTAGAAAACCGATTGATGAGTGAACTCGTTCCCGGTTATACCAGACCTCGATGTATTCGAAGATCCGCCGGATTGCCTGTTCCCTCGTTTTGAACTTTTCCAGATAGACGAGCTCTCGCTTGATAATGCTGTGAAACGACTCGATGCACGCATTATCAAAACAGTTACCTTTGCGACTCATGCTACCGACCATCTTGTATTCTCGCAGCTTGTCCTGATAGTCATGAGAGGCATATTGGCTCCCACGATCCGAATGATGCAGCACGGTTTCTGTTGGGTCTTGGCGTTCGTATGCCTGCTCCAGTGCCCTGATGCACAGCTCTTTCGTCATCCGTGCTCCCGCACGCCAGCCCACAATCTTACGGCTATAAAGGTCCATTAGGCTAGCCAGGTAGACCCATCCTTCGTCCGTTGGGATGTAGGTGATGTCTGCCATGTACACCTGGTTGGGTCGCTCTGCTACAAACGTTTGATTCAGTACATTCTCCTGTACCGGATAATCGTGGTTCGAATACGTGGTCGCCTTGTACTTGCGAACGGTACGGCTCCTCAGTTGATTCTCTCGCATGATTTTGGCCACGGTCTTCTGCGCCACACGCTCGCCTTCCTGGCGCAGGATCTGCGTGATTTTAGGACTGCCATAAAGACGACGGGATTTCACGAATATCTGATGAATCCGCTTCGTTATTCGCTTCCGACGTTTGGCTCGCTTACTCTCAGGTCGTTCACGCCAGGCATAATACCCGCTCCGAGATACACCCAACACTTTGCACATCTTCTCAACTGAAAATTTGGAGCGGTGTCTGTGGATGAATTTATACCTTACTTCCGGTCGTTGGTGAAGATGCACATAGCTTTTTTTAGGATTGCATTCTCCTCTCGAAGATCACGTAGCTCTCGCTCTAAGTCACGAATTGTCTGAGCTTCTGACCTGAGGTTCCCACTCCCAACAAACGGGGCGGACGGATCCTCCTTATATTTCGACATCCAGCCATACAACGTCTTTTGTGATACGCCTAGCTCCCGAGCTACTTGGCTCGTCGTTTTCCCACTCTCCAAAGCCAATTGCACTGCATGAAGTTTGAATTCCTTGTCGTACTTCTGTGTCATGTGGCTCACCTCGAATCGCCTTATTCTTACATTCCCGATTCGTTGTGTCCACTATTACAACCTAGCACCAAAAGATTCGAAAACGGCAAGAAGGGCAGAGTCCCAAGGTACAGGACATTGCTTGGCGAGCACAAGACAGACTTCATCGAAAGTATATGAAGATGGTATCTAGAGGTAAGCATCACAATGTAGCCGTCACTTCAGTAGCTAGAGAATTGCTGGGATTTATATGGGCCATCGCATGCGAGGCAGAGCGTCAGATGGAAACATCGACTGCAGTGTAACTTTTGTGGGATAGAACTGTAATAAAGAACGATTGTAGTTAGGGTTGAAGGTCGGGACTGAAGGCACAGGAATCCGGTACGGGGAAACCTCGTCCCCCTTTTGTGCAAGGTTCAGAACCTGACGCACGTGACTAGTCCGAGGCAGCCCCATGACGGAGGTACGAAATGTGGTAACCAACCCACGGATATCAGTGTGCCAACCGTCGACGAACCTTGCCTTCGGTCCGGGCTTTTAACCCCATCACGACACGGGGCTTGACGGTGTCGTTCATATCAAAGGGCAGGAATGTTGAACAAGAGATAGACGGGAGGTATACCATGACCGAAGATTTTTATTGCGATGAAGTATTAAGCGGAAAAACGTCTGTTGAAAAAGTATTTGAAACCCAAAATGTACTGGCATATCACCATACACGTCCTTTTTATCCAGTACATATAGTCGTAATTCCGAAGCGACATATACCATCACTAATTACTTTAGAGGATGCAGACACCGACATCCTTCTTGAGTTGTTGAATGTCGTTAAAAGGGTTGCGATTCAGGTAACGAATGAACACGGGGCATGCAGGGTTTTAACCAATCTTGGAAAGTACCAGGATTCAAAGCATCTACACTGGCACGTCGCCTTTGGCGAACCCTTTCGATGAAAGTTGTTGAACTAAGGGACAGGATAGAACAGTATGAGTGTATTAGCATATTTCGTAATATTTATATAAATCACTGGAATCATCGGGGGTGGAAGTGTGAAGAAATTTGTTTTGATATTCGGTCCACAAGCTGTCGGTAAAATGACAGTTGGACATGAACTCGAAAAGATAACGCAATTGAAGTTATTCCACAACCATATGACGATTGAACCGCTGTTTGCGATTTTCGGAGATGCAGAAGAAACATGGAGATTGTCGGGGGTATTCCGACGGCAGATATTTGAGGCAGCCGCTAAAAGCAATGTGGATGGGTTAATTTTTACCTATGTATGGGCATTTGACTTACAAAGCGACTGGGATTGGGTAGAAAATGTTTGTAAGATTTTCGAAGCCGAAGGTTCTGAAATTTATTTTGTGGAACTTGAAGCGGACTTACAAGAACGACTTGAGCGTAACAAGACTCCTCATCGCCTGGAACATAAGCCAACAAAGAGAAATATCGAATGGTCTGAAGCTCACCTCAAAGAGACGCTGGAACAGTATAGATTGAACTCGTACGATGGAGAAATCACCAGAAAAAACTATTTAACTCAACTTTCGCAGGCCAAAACAGGGAGATATGCCTTGATATAGCTGGGTAAACCGTCGATCCACCGCTGTAGTTGACTGCGAATCAGTTTCGAGAGTCGTTTGCCTGCCTTCTTGGAAACATCATTTACAAGTTCAACCAATTGGCTCAATGCGATGGCCCAGTCCAGTTCGCTCACTTCGTCGCAGAGCATTAGAAATAGATTCCCCAATGCACGGTCGTCCGTGCTCTGGCGGTGCTGCCAAGCTAACAGAATATACCGTGAAAAGACAATCGTCGTGTGGCTGATGAGCATGTCATAGGAACGTCCTTGAAACTCTTTCTGCAGACGCAGTAATGATTTTGTGCATTTGAAGAACACTTCAATGTCCCATCGAATGCCGTAAATCTGTACGATTTTCTCGACCGTCAGCGTCGTATCTGTAGACAGGATAGCCAGCCATTCCTTCTTGTTGGTTCGGTGACGAACGAACACCATTTTGATCGGGATGCCTGGGCGCAGTTGAGTATGTATGGACCTTAAGATTCCTTTCTTCGTACTTTGAACGGGCGTAGCAGCGTAGTACAGCTCTTGCAAGGACAGGCACCGTCCGTCGAGTAAATATCGTTTGTTGTCCGCCTTGACCATTTCGATGACGTCCAGTCCCCTATCCAGCACGGCTTGAATCAACGGAGCGTGCGTGAACCAACTGTCCATCAATACGTACGAGGCATTCATTCCAGCAGACAGAGCACGGTCAATCATGGCAGGGATGATATCTGGGGCCGGGAGAAGTGATTCCATTCTGCGTTTGTATCCGTGAGTGCGTTTATCAATCGATTGACCCAAGCCTTGAATCTGCGACTTGACGGAACTGAGGAGAGAAAAGTCCACTGGGACGAATGTATGACCGTCAGACCAGCCTAACGTCAACATGCGAAATCCCTTGTAGTAGCAATTCCGTGCATGGTCTTTGAATCGAGCCAAGAGTTCCACGCACTTACTCCTGTTCCGCTCATACATGGAGTCATCGACAACGAATACGCTGACACGCTTGTCAGATGTTAACGAACTGGTTTTGTTCACGGCCTCCACACTGAGCAATAGGAGAAAGCGTCGCCATGCAAATCCGGCATGATTGAGAAAACGGTACACAGCATCCTTGCCAGGATATGATTCTGACTTTGCGCTATCAAGAAATTGAAACCAGTTTCGATGATGGAAGATGAGCACAAACACAAGCTGGAATAGGTAGGAACACGCAACCCCAAACCTCTTGGTGATGCCAGCATTACGCAGATGCTTAAGGACCTTTAGTTCTTGAAAGGCAGGACGAATTTCGACAGGCAATTGATTGTTGTTTTCCGTCTCATAACCTATCATATAGGAGAGCACCTCTTCCGGTATGGTAGTGTTTGGTCGCATTTACTATACCAAAGGAAGTGGTGCTTTTGATTTGTCAACGTTAATATTCTAATCCGTTCAAGTCTTTACGCACAAGGGCTAGCTACACATTTCACTCTGCGAAAGTTGAGTATTTAAGAATAAACAATACGAATCTAAGTGCTCAGGAAGTTGCTCAAATGATTAAGGATAGGTTCAATTTATAGAGATTCTTATTGAGCTAAAGGAGGCATAAATCCCATAAGCACTGTTGCTTCAAACCGCATGAACATACATCGACTGATGGTCGGGTGTTACTGCACTACTGGGCAGGTTAGCGACAGAAGCCCTCAGATCGTCTAGTAGGTCGGGCGAGTTTGACACGACACAGATTGGTGTCCTATAATGAATCGGAAACCAATTGGTGTCATATTAAAGGGGGAGGGTGGTTTTGCCTGATACAAGTGAAACACGAGACGTTTATTCTGCGGTAGCCGATCCAACCCGACGAAAACTAATTCGTCTGTTGGCAGATGCAAAAGAATTGCCTCTGCACGAGTTGACGGCTCAATTTCAAATGGGGCGTACGGCAGTTTCCAAACACTTGTCGGTCCTGAAGGATGCCCATCTGGTCTTGGATCGAAAAGTAGGACGGGAGACACGTTATAGGCTCAATCCTATTCCACTGCGAGAAATTCAAGATTGGGTATCCTATTATCAACAATTCTGGACAAATAAAATGGTTGCCTTAAATCGCTTGTTAAAGGAGGAACAAAACATGGGAAAAGACGTGTCACTGGATTTTCAATTTAAGAGTGCAATCGATAAAGTATGGGTCGCCTTAACAGACTCGAATACTCTGGCGAAATGGATGCTTTTCCCGCAAAATGATTTCAAACCGATCGTGGGACATAAATTTCAGTTTCGTACCGAACCGAACCAATGGTGGGATGGGATTGTAAATTGCGAGGTCCTCGAAGTGGGCGAGCCTCATCGGTTATCGTACACATGGGTAAGTGGCGTGGAAAACACGACAGTGACATGGACTTTGAAACAAGACGCCGAAGGAACCACCCATGTGCATCTCGATCAAACTGGATTCAAGGAAGAGCAAGCATTCAGTGGGGCACTGTATGGTTGGCAGAGCATGGCTAACCAGCTCGAAAAAGTGTTGGCGGACTAAAAACTCGGGGTTCGATTTGCGTTCTAAGCATATAGGCATAACATTCTATTCGTACATGTCATGTACGTTCTTTGCAAATGAACGAGGCTTGTGCCATACGAGTGCATGAGCATTTAAAGCAGCTGGAGCAAGCGGATATAGAACTTGAAAAGGAAATAGCGCGACGGGATCGGGCCGTTGTAGAAGCATATAAATGCCTTCAGGAAGCAGCGGCAGCAAGAAATGTGGATTCCTGTTATTAGGAAATAAAGAGATAAAAGGAGCCGTGGAAATGTCCTATATCGTTGATTTTAAAAATGTGTCTACGGTTGGTTTAGAGTCTTCACCTTTAGCAGAAGCGCTTGCTGGTTTACGTGCTAATGAAGCCCGTTACTTTATGAACAAATACAAGCATGAATTTACGGTTGTACCAGCTGGCGAAAGCCGGGAGACACTTGATTATGTAAACCGAATTTTGAAAGAAGAACGTGATATTGAGTTTGCGGCCAAACCTTTAGAAACGTCGCGTTTTCAAGTGGAAAATATCAAATGGGCCTACGTCTTTTATGAGGATGGTCTTGAGGTCAACGTCATGTATACGGTTGATGACCCTAAGAAGCGGGCCGTTGGTTTTAAGCTTTCTGAGGGGATGGAGGTACCAAAGGAATTAGAAGGGAAGTTTAAGTTTGCTAGGCAGAAGTCTAAACTAGCTGGAACAATTCGGGGCTCATTTTTTGTAATTAAAGGAGAATATTAAAGTAAGCGAGAGCGCATTGGAGGAATCCAGCCATTTTGTAGCCGCTCACGCTGTTTGTCGGTGGCTCGGTCACCGTTATTGGCGGAGCGGCTGTAGTGCCAATCTGCCAGCAGTATGAGCGTTCATCCGTCAGTCATTTCAGCCGTGAATCAATCAGCCAACAGCCCCGCGTTGCCATTCCTGGTCATTGAGTACCCGCTGGATGTGCCCTTCCTCAATCGCTTCGCTGTCCCGTGCCGCCGCGTCATAGAGTGCCT